>CAWFEF010000004.1:0-609687 GCA_963814825.1 uncultured Gammaproteobacteria bacterium
TGTCGTCCTGATCATCGAAGAGTGGCTTTGGGATTTACTGACTGCATTTGGACACTCGCTCGTCAGATGGTTGAATCTGGAATCATTCGAACAATGGCTCAGCCAGACATCACCTTCCCTAGCGCTGGTGGCGTTCAGTATTCCGATCATGATTGTCACACCGATCAATCTCATTGCCTTCGGACTGCTGGCTCACGGTTTGATTCTGCAAGGCATTCTGCTGGAACTATTGGCAAAATTATTGGGCACTGTGCTGATAGCCAGAGTGTTTGCTTTAACCAAGCCGCAGCTTTTGACCTTTACGTTCCTGCGGGTTATTTACACCACCATCACTGGTTGGCTGCAATGGGCTCATCAGCAAATCACTGAAACCGCTGTCTATCGCTGGTCGAAGCAATTCAAAGCCGAGGCTAAAGCGAGATTTGCTGCCTGGTTTAACTAACCTCCACGCCCTGTAATCAGCGTCATGATTAAATCCCTATATGTTAATCAGTGTCCAATTTTTTCCAGTTTCAGCGTTGGTATTGCCAGCCATTAAATCTATTAGATTTTAAAAAAAACAATAAGATAGAAATTCTGCTGGTAAATCTGGATGCTTTTTTTAAAAAAGAACTGGCAAAATTTGGAAGCTGATTAACAGACAATATTCCGGCTTATAAGCAGTTCATGGTGTTAGCAGGATAATTTTGTCCTCTGATAAGACAATTATGGGCTTTTATAAAATTTGCGACAGAACCCATTTCGATACGGACTGTCTAATGTTTTCATCGGTCGTTTATCTTCCTTTAAAAACAATTTTGACTGCCCGCAACGGGTCGAACTCGGTCTTTCGCGAATGACGCAGTTCGGCCAGTAGGGGTCACTCAGGCTACAGCCTTCACTTACTAATCATGCCTAGTTCGTCGGGCCGTAAGGTCAGCACTGACACGCCGGAAGCTGTAACGGCAACGGTGTGCTCGAACTGTGCGGAAAGCGACCCGTCTCTCGTCACAACAGTCCAACCGTCAGCCTCAGTTATCACACTCCGTCCGCCTCGATTGAGCATCGGCTCGATCGTAAAAACCATGCCCTCACGGAGGGCGAGGCCAGTTCCCGGCTTTCCGAAGTGCAGAATCTGCGGTTCCTCATGCATCTCCCGGCCGATGCCGTGACCACAATATTCACGCACCACAGAATAGCCATTTCGCTTGGCATGACGTTCGATCGCCCAGCCGATGTCTCCGAGCCGCGCGCCCGGGCGAACCGCCCGGATGCCCTTCCACATGGCTTTGTAGGTGGTCTGGACCAATCTCTTAGCGGCTAGATTTACCTCACCAACGAGATAAGTTTTGCTGGAATCTGCGATATAGCCGTTCTTTTCAAGCGTGATGTCGAAATTGACGATGTCGCCGTCCCGAAGCACGTTGGATTGCGATGGAACGCCATGGCAGACCACATCATTCACCGAAGAATTTAACGCAAACTCATAGCCATATTGGCCCTTGCTTGCTGGTCTGGCCTGGAGATCATGGACGATAAATTGCTCGACCATTTCATCGATCTGAAGTGTCGACATGCCGGCGAGCGAGGTTCTATCCAGCAGCCCGAACACGGACGCCAGCAGCCGGCCGGATTCGGCCAGCAACGCCAGCTCCTGAGGTTGCTTCGTCATGCTTCACTCACAGCCAGTGGCTGAGCCGAAACGCCTGCGGAATTAAACTCGCGCTTGATGATCTCATTGAAACTGAGCGTCGGATTGGTCTCGCATAACATGCCGACCCTGATCCAATAGCCGGCCTGCGCATTGATCGAACGACACGATACTTTGATCGCCCTGCGCACCTGATCGTGCAAATCATCATCTATGTTTACAATACCCATTGGTTTCTCCATGTACGATTCGTATATGAATAGTATATGCTCCGTATATGAAAAAGCCAAGGGCAGCGTCGGAAGCACCTCAGCCTTAGGTCCGCTAAGGGTCGAGTTCTGTCTTTCGTGAATGCCTCAGTTCGGCCAATTGCTGCCGTTCGCTACGCTTCATCCCATTAGTATTAATACTTATTGTTTTAAAGAGTTGATGCCTCTATCCTGTAGTTAGCTTTATAACACCAACTAATTTTAAGTGGGTAGTCACTTAGAGCCTCCTGGTACTACTGTAGCATTTCTATTTGACTTAAAATGCTTGAGAACCTGTCTACATGTGCTGTTTGACATATTAAGCTCGTTATCAGTAATCACAATATATTGTGGTAGAAGGCGCTAATTGACAGCTCCTTCTAATTTTTTTAGGTTCAATGGGTGTTGCAAGTAGCGTGTTCTTTAAACAAAATCTGTCGCAGAGGAATTAATTATGAAATCAACCTGTATACTCGTTGCTGATAACAGTCGTGCACGCATTTTTACTGCTGAAACACCCTCTTCTCCTTTAGAGGAAATCGAAGACTTTGCTCATTCGGAAGGTCGTTTACATGACCGGGAAATGACTACTGACCTGCCGGGAAAGATCAAAGGCGCCGGCGCAGGCGGCCACACTTTTGAGCAACCTACCGACCCGAAAAAACACGAAGCCGAAAGTTTGCGCATAGCGTTGCCCATTATCTGGAAGAAGCGCACAACGCAAACAAGTTTAAACAATTACTGATTATTGCAGAGCCCTCTTTTCTTGGCCTGCTGCGCAACCAGTTGCCGGAACAGATTAAAAAACTGGTCTGTTTTGAACTTGATAAAAATATCACTACGCATAGTGCCGCAGATATTCGCCAACACCTTCCCGAACATTTACCAAGTATTTGATAAGTTTTCTCGTTCCCACACTCCAGTGAGGGAACGAGAAATGTTCCTCAACTCCAAACACACCAACTAATACACGCCCTTGCTACGGTTGCTTTGGCAGTGCTGCTCTGTTTGTGATGGCGGAAAAAATTGATGATTGGCTGGGGACAACCGGTATGAATGTGATTACTCGCGTATTTGGTTTGATTATTTTATCCATCGCGGTGGAGTTTATCACTAAAGGATTGGCCGCCGTTTTCCCTATACCAGGGCAATCGGTGTGGTCCCTTAATTTGATTTGCCCTACCTCCTTTATGCCCCATCATTGGCTACGATAACTCATTTTTGTCCCGAAAAAATTTATAGCATTGACCTTAATTTTTACAATTTTTTTACAGCGTTTTATATAACATGCAGTTAATTGCTTGATGACCGGTTCTGCATGAACGGCTGTTTTTGAAATCAATAAAGCACCGATTGGGGCGGGATTAATTCAAGCAGGTTCCCTGCAGTTTTTACGAGGCGCTTTCATGAATAACAAGTGTATTAAAAATTTTTTGATCTTGGTGTCGAGTCTTGTGGCTCAGGCTGCATTTTCAAACATAGTCCATTCAGCGGATACTCTATCGGGATTGGCGATCTATAGGGAGGTCGACAGCGCGGATGCGAACATTGCTGACCGCTATACGTTGCCTCCCAGCAAGAGTTTACATCGAACCCTGCCAAAAAGAGGCGCTGCTTCTGCATCCGGGAGTGATTGAGGAACAACGTAGGCTATATCGGCACGGAGTTTTTTGGTGGCGATATGAGATACAGGCGCGCGATGGCTCGGAGTGGCACGTGCTGTGCGACGAGGCAACAGGGAGAATCATCCGTGAACAGAAGCTGGCCGATGATGAATTCTGATAGGCTTTATCAGACAAATTGGAAGGGTTTATCCGTTGAGTTATGAGCTGCATTAGGCAGCCTTTAACGCGTTAAGCCCATAATTTTTTCACCTAATTCATATTTATCATGTCAACAAGTCAACATAGTTATTCCAAGCAACAGTTAGCCGGCTTAACCTTCAGTGCCATAGGTGTCGTATTCGGCGATATTGGCACCAGCCCGTTATATGCCGTCAAAGAGGTATTTCATGGCGGATTAACGACAGACACGACCAACGTCCTCGGCGTGCTTTCGCTGATTTTTTGGTCTTTGACTTTGGTTGTAGCTACAAAATACGCGATTTTCATTATGCGGGCCGACAACAAGGGCGAAGGCGGAATCATGGCCTTGCTGGCTTTGGCTTTACAAGGGGCCAAATTTGATTCGAAGAAAGCCCGGTTCATCATTACCACCGGCCTGATCGGAGCCGTGCTGTTCTATGGCGACAGTATTATTACGCCAGCCATTTCGGTGCTCAGCGCGGTTGAAGGGTTGCAAATCATTGCCCCCAAATTGGAACATTATGTATTGCCGGCGACAATTACGGTATTGGGCGGGCTATTTCTTTTGCAAGCCAGAGGCACCGGGACAATGGGCAAACTGTTTGCACCGATCATATGTATCTGGTTCGCGGCGTTGGCGATTATGGGGGTGGTCAACATTGTTGAACAACCCGGCGTATTAATGGCAATCAACCCTTATTACGCGATACATCTGTTGCTTGAGCAGGGGTGGAAAGGCTTTTTAATCATGGGGGCGGTAGTGCTAACAATCACCGGTGCCGAAGCGCTGTATGCCGACATGGGGCATTTCGGATTAAAACCGATACGCTATGCCTGGTTCGGCTTTGTGTTTCCGGCCCTGCTGCTCAATTATTTCGGCCAAGGCGCGCTATTGATCAGTCATCCTGAAGCCATAGAAAATCCGTTCTATTTGATGGCGCCGACATGGGCGCTGTATCCTTTGTTAATCCTGTCTACGCTGGCAACCGTCATTGCCTCGCAAGCGGTGATTTCCGGTGCCTTTTCCCTGACCCGGCAGGCTATTCAGCTTGGCTATTCGCCACGGATGAACATTCTCCATACCTCCGGCGAAGAAATGGGGCAGATTTATATCCCCGCGGTGAACTGGTTGTTGATGGTTGCGGTGTTTATCCTGGTGCTGAGTTTTAAATCGTCGACGGCGCTGGCTTCCGCCTATGGATTGGCGGTGACCGGCACCATGATTTCAACGACGATATTGGCATTTATCGTGATTCAGGAACTGTGGAAATGGAATAAGCCTACCAGCATCGGTTTTCTCTCGATCTTTTTGACATTCGATATTTTATTTTTTCTTGCCAACAGCCTGAAAATACCCGAAGGCGGCTGGCTGCCGTTAACGGTGGGTACGGTGCTGTTTCTGATCATGACCACCTGGATTAAAGGGCGAACATTGTTGGCGGAACATGCGGATGAAAAGCGCGTGCTATTCGAGGAATTAGAGGAAAAGATAATAAGTCATCCGCCTGCAACCGTAGAAGGTTCGGCCATTTATCTGGCTAAAAGTTTACATGGCGTGCCACAGGTGTTTTTACACAATTTCGAGCATAACCATGTACTTCATGAACAAATCGTTGTATTAACCATTGTCACTAAAGATGAGCCCTATGTCGATGTGGCGCACCGGATCAAAATTCGCTCCTTTGGCAAGGATAATAATTTTCATCGGGTTAAACTTTACTATGGTTTTCAGCAAAGTCCTGACGTGAGGCAAGCTATAGAGCAGTGTGCCCAGGAAGGATTAAACATCGATTTCAAGCAGGCATCGTTTTTTATCGGTAGCGAGCGCCTCTCTTTCCGGAAAAAAAGTCCGATGGCCAAGTGGCGCAGACCTTTATTCAGATTTTTATTCCACAACGCTGCAAGCGCAATAGAGTTTTTCAAGATTCCGGTCGAGCGTGTCATTGAATTGGGTATCCGTATCGAGCTTTAGTCGTGTGAATAAATGGCCTTTTGTTTGATAATCGGTCGCTAGCTGCTGGGTGAAAAATTGGCTTGACCAAGCCAGGGCTGCCTTGCCGATCCGGTTCGCCGTAAATGTAACGTCGGAAGCTAGGTAGGAAACAAAAACCATCATTGACGGCATCGATTGTTGAGCTGTTTTTAGTCAAGCAAGCCGGTAAAAACTGTAATAAGATAGCCGCAGTTTTTATTTTTAATAAGAGTCACTTTATGCGACGTTTTATCCTACTGAGTTTGCTGGCCTTTCCGGTTTACGCGGCCGATGCTGTCGATGAGCGGCCGCCTGAGCTTGAGGCCGTGCCGGAGGCGCCGGAACCGCCTTTGCCGGTGCAAAACGGTGAGACCATGGAGCCGGACATTACCATTATTCGTAAAGGTAAAGACACCATCCAGGAATACCGCCGCGGCGGCAGGCTTTATATGATAAAAGTCGTGCCGGCTGTCGGCCCGCCCTATTATTTTCTGGATACCAATGGCGACGGCAAAATGGATGTGCGCCGCAGCGATCTCGATAGAGAATCCGACATCAATATGTGGAAGTTGCTGGAATGGTAATCGCTTAAATCCGTGTCGGTATATACTCGCATAACACGCCCGCAACTCGATCAATTCTTTAGTGCTTATACCCTCGGTGAAGTCGTCAGTTTTGAGGGTATAACGGACGGCATAGACAATACCAATTATTTCGTAACCACCACGCAGGGCGGTTTTGTGCTGACCCTGTTTGAGTCGTTGACTGTCGATGATTTGCCGCATTTTTTAAAGTTACTGTCGCATCTGGGCAAAAACAGCCTGCCTTGTCCCTGCCCTCAAAGCGACCGGCAGGGCAATTCGTTGCGTCAGCTTAACGGCAAACCGGCTGCGGTATTCAGGCGCTTATCCGGCGCGGCAACGGCATCGCCTTCTGTTTTGCATTGCCAGGAAATCGGCTTGCAGCTGGCAAGCTTGCATCGCTGCACGCAGGATTACGTTTTCCCGATAAAAAGCGGCAATGATTTAAGCTGGTGCAAAACGGTGCTGGACAAGGTCGGCGCTCATTTGTCGGCAGCCGATCGCGAGCTGATTGACGATGAGCTGGCTTTCCAGGCTGAAAACAGCGCGGCCAATCTGCCGCGCGGCGTCATTCATGCCGACCTGTTCAGGGATAATGTGTTGTTTGACGATGACCGGCTCAGCGGTTTGTTGGATTTTTACAGCGCCTGCACCGATACCTTGCTGCTCGATGTTGCGATAACGGCTAATGACTGGTGTTGCGATAACGGCACGGTGAATAACGAAAAGTTTACGGCGTTGTTAGCCGCATATGAAAGCTTGAGGCCGCTGGAACCGTTGGAAAAACGGCACTGGCCGATCCTGCTCAGGGCGGCGGCGCTGCGTTTCTGGCTGTCCCGGTTGGAGCATCAGTGCTATCCTCGTCCCGGCGAAATAACCCAGCAAAAAGATCCGCTGATTTTTCGGCATATACTACTGCAACATCGGCAACAGACTTATTTATCGTTAATATCCTTAGGAGCACAGCATGATTAAAATTTCTTCACCTCACCTTTATTTTATTGTCCATCTCCAGTTTTGTCGGCAGGGTTTATCTGGCGGAAAAGCGCCCGGAAATGCTGGAACAAAAATGGATAAAAATCGGGCCGCATATCATCAACAGTTTATTGCTGCTCACCGGTTTTACGCTGGTTTTTCAAGGTTCATGGTTGTCAGCCGATTACGGCTGGATTATCGCTAAACTGATCGCCTTGGTGGCATACGTCGGTTTGGGCATTGTGGCTATCAAGAGCCAGGGCGAGTTGCGTTGGAAAGCGTTTGCCGGTGCGCTGGCCTGCTTTGTTTATATCGCAGTTGTCGCGGTCACCAAGCATGCCTTCATATTTTTTTAACGGCTACACGATTACAAAGAAAACTCAATTTGACTGAGTTGTTGATCCAGCCAACATAAAACATCCTTGCCTTTGTGCAACCGGGTTTCGTCAAACTCAGGGACTTGGTTGTGGGTTAATACCGACCAGCGGGACAGCTGGTTTTTCAGCTGTCCCTGTTCGCTGACCGTAAAATGATAACGTTGTATCAGTTCTTCAAACAGCCTGGGTTCAGGCGCAGTTATCAGGGCCGCAAGACGGCTCAACTCCGCCAGCAGGGTTTCAATCGCGGCGACATGCGCGGCTATTAATGCAGCAACCTGCTTGGGCTGGATGTTTTCGGCAGGCGATGATTCATTATCCGAGATAACTTTCAGGCAGTGGATTAATTCACCTGTCGAAAATCGCACAGCGGTTTCATAAAATGCAGACGCTTCCATGTCGCAAAGATGGTGCGGGTCATAGTCAAGCTGCGGCCTTGATACCGTTTGGATATTTGCAGTGGGGCAAGGCGGCGTGAAAACCAGCGGCGGGTAATAGCTTTTCTGGCTGTCGAAATCGGTGATTTTGTCGATTAAAAACAGGCCGCCTATCGCATGGTTTATATGCCCGGCGATACCGATATTAACCAGCACCGGATGTTCAACTGACAGCAAACAAAGCCTGGGTGTAAGCCACCCCGGCCGCCATCGCGCTTTTTCCCAGCCCGGTTACCGTCAGGCAGATGTCCTGATTTAAATAAACCGCAAACGGCTGGATCGTCGTATCTTTCTTTAATTTGAAATGCTCGACCAGCGGCTTGGCCTCGCAGGGCAGCGCGGCGTAGATAAAAATTCGGGGCGGGTTTTGTGGCATCATTCAGACGTTGAGTGGCATTTGATTGAATAGGAAGTTTGAACGTCATTATCCATTAACTAACACAATAACAAAATCAACATCACCGGGAGGCGTTAGGGCTTTTAGCGGTTGCCGATTCGGAAGACCTGCAATCCGGCTCTAGATGACTCGGTTTTTTCGAATCAGATTGTCCATGATAATCGCTTGAGCCTTGGCTTCCGCATCGGCGATTTCATCGGCAAAGATGTCGGTCTGATACTCCGGGGTAGAAACTGCCGCCAGTGAAGCGCCCAGAGGCTGCTCCGATTCCTTGACGTTGATTGAGGTCGTCGGTCGACAGTCCCGGGCGAATCGGATTTTTCAGTATCTCGTCTTTTTGCAAGGCGATGCGCACCGGAATGCGTTCCACGATATGAATAAAATTTCCGACCGCGTTATCTGGCGGCAATAAAGCAAAGACACTGCCGGTGCCGGGTACCAACCCTTCTACCGTGCCATGATAGATCTGGCTCTTCCCGTAGAGATCGACGCTAACTCTCTGCCGGCTGGCCGGGGCGTATCCGCGCTATCTCGGTCTCCCGCAAGTTCGCCTCTACCCACAGATGCTCCAAAGGCACAAGGGTCATCAGCGGATCGCCGGGCTGAACCCGGTTTCCGACCTGAGCCTTGCGCATGGATACATAGCCGGAAACGGGCGCATGGATTTGCTGCCGCGAGTATTCAAGATAGGCGGCGATGAATTTATACTTGGCCGCTTCTACGTCCGGGTGCAAGATTTCTGCTGGTGCCGCCCACTTTGGCTTCTATGGATTTGAGTTCTGCGTCGGCCTCCCGCATCTCGGCTTCGAGGGCCGTCATCTGGTCTTCGGCATTTTGCACAGCCTGCTCGGATACTGAACCGCTTGGCAGCGCCTGCCGTAATCGAGCCACATCATGGCGCACACGGGCAAGCCGGGCCGAGCGGGCAATCAGTTTTTGACACATCTGCTGGTGTGTGGAAAAAACCGCTCCGATCTCGCGCACGACCTGCCCCAGCTCGCCCTGACGCTGGCCTAAAGCGGTCTGCGCGCGATGCTCATCGAGACGAACCAGCAGATCGCCCTTGTTGACATACTGACTTTCCTCGACCAATACCTGCGTGACGATACCCGTTGCATCGGCTTCCACCGGAATAAGATTGCCGGTGACGAAGGCATTATGGCTTACCACCCGGAAACGGCAGTGGTGCCACCAATAACCGGCATAAGCCAAAGCGCCTACAACCAGTACCAGCATAACTAACAACAGATAGCGGTTGCGGCGGGTACGAATAATCTTGGGATGAGTTGTCATAGGTGTTTATATCGGCAATGCCGTGATTTTTATTTTCGATTCGAATACCATATCTGCCAAAAGGCTACCATTAAACTCTACCATGGCCACCAGCCAGGACTGTTTTTGTTCGGGTTTCAGTTGGACAATCTGGAGATCGTTGACGTACCCGCCACCCAACGCTTCCATCAAATCCACCATCGCAAGCAGCTGATCGGCTTCCAAAGTCTTCAAAGCATATTCCTGGTCCAGCACGGCATGCTGGCGGGTCAGCATCGCCCGGCGATCATCCAGGCCACTGCGAAAACGCACCTGAGCGAGACTCAGGTTTTCATGTTGCGCAGACAGCAAGCGGCCGTGCGCTTCGAGTATGGAACGTTTGTCTCGCGCCAACGGCTCAGGCTATCGGCGACCTCCTGTACGGCATGTAACAACGTTTCATTGTAAAGCTCCACGGCGCCATCGTATTCCGCCCGTTGCGCCGATAATTCCCCGCGCAGACGTCCGCCTTCGAACAAAGGAAGCCGCAGACCCGGTGCGATGCCGTAGGAGAAACTGGAACCTGAGAACAGCAGATTGGCCAGAGAGCTCGCGCCCTTCGTCAATCCTGAGGGCATTCACGCCGGCAAATGCAGTCAGATCGATGGTCGGCAGAAAGCTGGCCTTGGCTACCTTGACTCGTTGCGCTGCTGCCTCGGCACGGTGGAGGGCGGAGGCCAGATCAGGGCGTTGGCTGAGCAGTTCCAGCGGAAGTTTCGCAGGCAATTGTATTCTTTCCGGAGTTAATCATGGTGTCGGTGAACAGCTTTTGTGTCGAGTCGGGTCCTTTACCGATCAGCCGGGCCAGCAGGTTCCGCTGAATATCCAACTGATCCCGGATACCGGCTTCGCGCTTATTGAGCTGCTCCAATTCAATGGCGGCTTGCTTCACCGGATCGGCGGAATCCAGGCCCAACCGCAACCGGGTCTCGTCCATGCTGAGCAAGTCGCGCCGTAACTTGGCCATGTCCTGCGCCAGATCGAGCTGCTGACGCAGTGACAAGGCCATGTATGTAGGACCGGGCAATTGCGCCAGTCAACTGAAGCAGGACTTCGGCCTGTTCCGCTTCTTCTGCGGCCGCCTCGCCCAGCGCACGCTTCCAGCTGCGGCGCGATTTTTCCCCCAGAAATCGAACTGGTAGCGCAGGCTCAACGGCGTTATAAACGCCGAAACAAAATCCTCACCGCGCAGCGCCACATTGAAACCATTTTCCGAAAAACGTCCCGTTTCCAGCCCTGCCGCCGCATCCAGGAATGGCAGCAGCCTCGCGCCTTCCACGCGAACCAGGGCTTGCGCCTGACGCAGCCTGGCGGCCGCCACCTTGAGGCCGATGTTGTCCTTTAGCGCGGCATCCATCAGGCCGTTCGAGTTCCGGGCTGCCGAATTCCCGCCACCAGCGTTCAGGCGGCCAATGCCCGGCGGCAAGAGACTCACCGTGACCGGCATGGGATAACGTGTGTTCCATGGATGGCGGCTGCAGGAATTCGGCCGGCTTGTCTCCCGGAGGTATCCAGGCGCAACTTGATAACAACAGCATAAACCCGATAGTGAACCCAAAAAGGGGCGATCGATTTGGCGTGAATTCGGCGCATCATGGTTCCACCATGATCTCTTCCGCCTGCATGTCGGCTTGTTCTTTGGTCGGTGTTGGATGCAGCGGTTGATAGGTCGGATAAGCCAGCCACACCAGCCCGGCCATGCCGATGAACAGGTAACTGGCCAGCAGAAAGGCGTCGTCTAATGCCAGAATGGTTGCCTGTTGCTTGATCAGGGCCAGGAGCTTGCCGTTGACCATGGCTTTATCAAGGCCTGCAACCTCCAGTCTCGAAGAAAGCCCTTGCAGCACATCCAGGGAAGCAAAGCGCCGTCCCCCGAAATGATCCGCCAATTGCAGCCGATGAAAAGGGGTGCGCTGAAACAGCATGACACCTTGCAAGGTGATGCCGAATGCATCCGGCAACAACGCGAAGGAACCCGGTCTCTTCGGCCGCGCGTATTTCCTGATTGCCGGACAGTCCGTGAAGCGTCAACCTAGTCAGTGGCGTGAAAAAAGAACCGAGAAAAAATCCGAGCAGCAACATCGGCCAAAAAATTTGCTCGAATGAGCCGGCGATCATCGAACAGGCCTATCCAATAGAAAGTAACAGCGAAACCAAGCAGATTTAGGCAGGCCGGCAGCCGAGCGTCGATACCTTTGGGCAGCTTGTGCATCGCCAGCGTCACCGGCAACGCCAGCAGGATCATCGGCAGGTAAACCATGCCCGCCAGAAATGAAGAATAGCCCAGTAATACTTGAAGCTGGACAATGAACATAGAAAGCAGTCCCTGCATCGAAAGGAATCCAACCGAGAGACAAATCACCCCTATCGTAAAATTACGGTGAGCGAAAAGCCGTATGTTGAACGCCGGGTGGGTTAGTCGAATTCCCAGATAATCAGACAGGGCAACGCTACGATCAGCACGATCATCGTGCCGCACACGATTGGCGAATTCAGCCAGTCAAAATCGTTACCCAGATTCAGGATGGTCTGGATGCTGCCGAACACCAAAGCCAGCAGCATAAAACCGATGTGTCGAAACGCGTGTCATTGCGCTCGAATCCCCGTCCGGCAAGCAATGCACCGCAAATGCCGGCGATGGCCAAGGCGAAGAGGGATATTCAGATAAAACAGATAACGCCAGCCAAGTTCGTCGGCGATCAGGCCGCCTATCGGAAAGCTGATGGTAAAAGGCATCAGCGTGACCAGTCCCCATATTACCAAACCCAACAATTTCAGCTTATCGGGGTACTCTTTCAGCAACAGGGACTGGCCGATAAAGAGCGTAATCCCGCCTGAAAACCCGAGCAGAATGCGCCCCGGAATAAACAGCCATAAGCTCTGGCTGATGGCGCATAGATAGGACGCAAAGGCATACACGACAAACGCCGCGTTAAACAAGCGATAGTCGCCAAACCTGCCGGACAGCCAGCGTGCGATAGGAAAGGCCAGCGCCAGCGCAATGATGAAGTAGGTCTGGCCCCAGGTACCGAAGCTCGGGTACACGCCGCCCAGATCGCCGGCCACATGAGGCAGCAGCGCAATATAGGCCCCGACATTGAACAGCACGACCATGTGTCCCAGGCCGAGCGCGACATTAAACAGGATGAAACGCCAACCACGCAGGCGTTTGGCGTAGGCGATGGTCATGGGTGTCAAGTAACTGGTGCTGGCCGGACAATCTTCAGCGGTAATCCGAGGCCGCTTAACCCTCGAGTAACCAGTTGTGCGCCCATCTCGGCCACGAGCCGCTTGAATCTTTTCGGCTTCATGATTGAGCAAGGTTTGTGGCGAGTCCTCAACAGAGAAGGTTTTCGCGCTGATTCTTCCGATGACTTGCCGGGTGTTGGGATCGACCAGCTTGACCAGCACCTGCAATGAGGTTTGTGCATTAAAAATCCTGTATGTCTCGATGCCCACTTCTAATACAGCATCGACATGTTCCAGGCCAGGCTGCCGATAATCAACGGATGATACATGTTCTGGTCGTACCATTGTTCAATGGCGTTACGCCAATTACCGAGATTTGCGTTGCGATCCCCACTTGCAATGGGAAGGTGATAATAATGCTTGCTCAGTATTGCTTTGATTCTTTCACCATTCAGTTGCGAGACCGCTTCCTGCGCCAGTATGAAAGGTGGGTGTCCAGTTTTCCGAAAGCGATGCTGTCAGGTTCCAGGCAGGCAGATGTTTTCCATTGAGGCCGATGTCTGGTGAATATCCGCTATTGGCACACTGTCGTCTTTGCTTACCAGGCCGGCGATGAGCACTCCGCCGGGATTTTTGTAGATCTTTTTTTCCAGGAACACGGAGGACGGCATGGATTGATACTGAAATTGGTTATACACCGGAAATCGGGTTTCAATCAGATCAGGAATCACCTCAAGCGGCGGCGATTCCACCGGTACCACAAGAACCGTGCGTATCTGATCCATCTTGTGGGCCGACGGTTTGATCGGCGTGGCGATGCAACCACTCAATATAAAGAGCAGTGGCAGCAACACGCAATAGCTTTTCATATTTGGTAAAAATCGCTGTAGATGAAACATGTTGCCTCCAGATAGAGTTAAGAGTTGGGCATTAAGAGCAGACAAATCATGCCAACAGCCATATTTATCTGTCTTATTGATTTTAGGGCGACCAGAGCTAAAAACATGGCTACAAGAGATTTATTAATCTTCATCTGTTAATATAATAACTTGTCGTATATATAAGACAAACGATATTTATTGGACATTAGTATCGATATATCCGATATTAAAGCTATGGACATAGATCAGATCAGAACTTTTTTGGGTGTAGTCGCCAATGGCAGCTTTCTGGAAGCGGCCAATAGACTGCATGTTACCCAATCGACAGTGAGTACACGCATACAGAGACTGGAATCCTATCTTGGCGTTACCCTGTTTGTGCGCAATCGCTCCGGTGCCGCGTTAACGCTCCCAGGACATCGCTTTTTGCGTCATGCCAAATCCCTGTTATTAACACTGGAACAGGCGCGGCATGATATCGGCTTGCCCAGTCGTTTTCGTGCCAGCATTACAGTGGGGGCGCGGATCGCCTTATGGGAAGAATTGCTGCCTCGATGGGTTGGCGCAATGCGAAAGCAGGCACCGGATATTTCCATTCGTAGCGAAATCGGCTTTGAAGAAGATTTAATGCGCGGGCTGATCGAAGGCAGGATGGATGTGGGCATGATGTACACACCGCAACATAATCCCGGCCTTCAGATTGAGCATTTATTTGATGAAACACTGGCGCTGCTGACCACCGATCCGGATAAACCCTGGCCGAATGAGGATTACATTTATGTAGACTGGGGGCCGGCATTTTACGCACTGCACAATAGCAGTTATCCTGACTTGGAACGTCCTCCGCAGGTGGTCAATATCGGCTGGTTGGGAGTGCAGTTAATCATCAGCAATGGCGGTTCATGTTTTCTGCCTATGCGCATGGCTGAGCCTTTAATCCAGGCCAAAAAATTGTTCCAGGTGCCCGGCAGCCCACAATTTAGATTACCCGCTTATATGGTTTTTCCACGCGATAGTGATTCCGTTGTGTTGCAACAGGTGCTGGATAGCTTACGTTCATTGGCCGTTATCGAACAACAAACAAGCGATGAATCGAATTTGGCCTGAATAGGCTGCCATTTCATTTGCAGGCGGACGGTGAAGATGGGGATTGGAAAAAGCCGATTCGCTGCTGTTCACGCCCCTTACCCGTATCCATGCAGACAACGAACCATCAGCTTTCAGTTTTAACCGCCAATCGTTTCAGCAAACGATGAAAATTCCCCCTGTCCAGCCCCAGCACGCGTGCCGTAGCGGCCATGTTGCCCTGTTGGGCGCTAAGTTGCTGCCGGATCAGTTGGCGCTGAAATTCATCCACGGCATTTTTAAAATCTATCGGTGCGGCTGGCGGCGGCGCTGCATCGGTCACCGTATTGATGCGCAGATCATTCAACGGTTCCGGCACGATATCCAGATAGGCCTTGGAAATAGTTATAAAGTCCGCCAGCCGATTTTCCTGGGTCGCCGATTTTAGCGCGGCCCGGCTGAGCAAATGCTCCAGTTCGCGAATGTTGCCTGGCCAGTGGTAATCCAATAAGGCTTTCTTGGCGTCCTGATCCAGGCGCAGTTTTTTAATGCCCAGACGCTGCTGGTTTTTTTCCAGGAAAGCGCCGGCCAGCAATAAAACGTCTTTGCCCCGTTCGCGCAATGCCGGAACGTGCATCGGATAAACGGCCAGGCGGTGGTATAGATCCGGCCGAAACAGTCCCGCCGCGACTTCCTGTTGCAGATTGCGGTTGGTTGCGGCAATGACACGCACATTAACCTTGATTTGTTGATCGCTGCCGACGCGCTGTATCTCGCCATTTTGCAAGGTGCGCAATAATTTGGCCTGAATGGCAAGCGGCAGTTCGCCGATTTCATCCAGGAAAATCGTGCCGCCGTTAGCCAGCTCAAACTTGCCGGTCCGGTCGCTGATGGAGCCGGAAAACGCGCCTTTGATATGGCCGAACAATTCGCTCTCGGCAATACTCTCAGGCAATGCCGCGCAATTGACATAGACCATGACTTGATCGGCGCGATTCGATTCCAGATGAATGCGCCGGGCAACCAGTTCCTTGCCGACCCCCGTTTCGCCCAAAATCAACACAGCCAGTTCCGACGGCGCGACGATGGAAATTTCGTTGCGCAATTTCCGCATACAGTCGCTGTCGCCGATCATGTCATGGTCGGGATTATCTTTAAGCAATGCCTGGGTCACATAACGTACCCGCTGTTCCAACGAGGTAATCAGCCCCGCGGCCTTGACCGTCGCGGCAGTCAGGCTGATAAAGGTGTTCAGTTGCAACGGGTCGATATTGTCAAACGTGCCGGCGGCCAGCGCGTCCATGGTTAAAACGCCCCAGGGTTCCCCGTCGATAAACAACGTGACGCCCATGCAATCGTGCACCAGCAGCTGATCGTGATCCGTTTCAATCAATCCATCGTAGGGATCGGGCAGGTCGGAATCGGCGGCAAAGCGCACCGATTGCTCGGAGGCCAAAATCTGCGCCAGACGCGGGTGTTCATTGATGACAAAACGCCGGCCCAAGGTATCTTCCGATAAGCCGCTAACTGCCAGCGGTATCAGATAAGGATTCTCAAACTTGAGCAGCGCGGACGCATCGCAAGGGAAAGTCCGGCACAAATGCTCCAGCAAGCGTTGGTAGCGTTGCTCCGCCGACATGTTGGTGGACAGGTCGGCCACAATGGAAATGAGCGAGGTAAGGAATAGGTTTGTCGTCATAGTGATAACGTTGATGTTAATTAAACAACGCAAAGTCGATGTCAATAGCACAACGATACCTTGACTAGCCCAGTAAACACAAGGTTTTTTGCTTGGCATGGTAAGTGCAGATACCTAGAGATTGGAAAAATCCAATCAAACTGGAAAACACAGTAACTGCTTACAAGTCTTATGACACCTATAAAAACGTCAGTTGCTGTGTATTCAGAATTAACGTGTCCGACCTTTAATGTTATTCAATCTCGAGGAGAGTACCTGATGTTTTGTTACCAATGCGAACAAACCGACCGCTCCAATGCCGACAGCGGTTGTGCTTCTGCCAAAGGCATGTGCGGCAAAGACGCCACGACTTCCGATTTGCAGGATTTACTGGTCCATGGCGTCAAGGGCATTGCCCAGTACGCCAAACGCGCCCGTGCCCTGAATGCCCCGGATAATGCCGCCGACGACTTCATGCTGTACGCGATGTTCACCACCTTGACCAACGTGAATTTCAACGCCACCCGCTTCGTTACCATGATACAGGAAGCGGCTCAGATACGGGACCGGGTCAAGGCGAGCTACATTGCGGCTGCGCACGCGGCAGGCAAAACCCCTGAAGAACTGGCCGGCGCTGCTGCCTGGCAGCCGGCTGCCGACATGGACGGCTTGCTCAAACAGGCCGCCGGAGTGGGCATCAATGCAGGGCTCGACCAAGTCGGCGCGGACATTATAGGCCTGCGTTCATTGGTTCTTTACGGCCTCAAGGGCGTTTGCGCCTATGCTCACCATGCCTATGTGCTGGGCAAGGAAAGCGATACCGTTTATGCCGGAATCGAAGAGGCGCTGGATTTTCTCAGCACAGATCCTACCGATGTCGACGCGTTGCTGGGGCAGTCTATGGCGCTGGGTACTTTAAACCTCGGAGTGATGGAATTATTGGATGAGGCGAACACCGGCACGTTTGGCGCGCAACAGCCGACCCAAGTGCGCGTCACTCCGGTCAAAGGCAAGGCCATTCTGGTGTCCGGTCATGATCTGGGCGATCTGGCCGCATTGCTGGAGCAAACCAAAGACTCAGGCATCAATATTTACACGCACGGCGAAATGCTGCCCGCCCACGCTTACCCGAAACTCAAGGCTTATCCGCATCTGGTCGGCAATTACGGCGGCGCCTGGCAGGATCAACAAAAAGAGTTTGCCGAGTTTCCGGGTACGCATTCTGATGACCTCCAACTGCATCATCGAGCCGCAGCCCCAATACCGTCAGCGTATTTTTACCGCAGGCCCGGTAGGCTGGCCCGGTGTGCGCCATATCAGCGACAAGAATTTTGCGCCGTTAATCCAGGCTGCCAATGCATTGCCCGGTTTCAAAGAGGATGTCAGCGAAAAATCCGTGACCGTCGGTTTCGGCCGCGATGCGGTGCTGGGCGTGGCCGACAAGGTGATCGATGCGGTCAAGTCCGGCGCTATCAAGCACTTCTTCCTGGTCGGCGGCTGTGACGGCGCTGCGCCCGGTCGCAACTACTACACCGAGTTCGCAGAGCAGGCGCCGCAGGATACTGTGGTGATGACCTTGGGCTGCGCCAAATATCGCTTTAACCAGCATGACTTCGGCGACATCGGCGGCATTCCGCGTTTGCTGGATATCGGTCAATGCAACGACAGCTATTCGGCGATCAAAATTGCCACCGCGCTGGCCGGTGCTTTTGATTGCGGCGTCAACGACCTGCCGTTGTCTCTGGTCGTGTCATGGTTCGAGCAAAAAGCCGCCGCCGTGTTGCTGACCTTGCTGGCTCTGGGCATCCGCAACATTCGCCTTGGTCCCACCCTGCCCGCTTTCCTGACGCCTAATCTGGTGCAGGTGCTGGTCGACAAGTTCGGGTTAATGCCCATTACCACCGCACAGGCTGACATTGAAGCATCGCTGACGCGTAAAGCAGCATAACTTTATCCTCTCTCCCTCGCTGCCGGAAATAGTTAAGACTTCGTAACAATTCAGCCTTACTTCCACTTTGAAATCCCCCTTTTTCAAAGAAAGCCCGAATATTTACAGTCTTTCCGGCAGCATTTTTTGGAGTCAAAACAAAATATGAACACTCACGCCATTGAACTCACCACCCGCGACGGGCAACAGCTCCGTTTCGAATGCGCCGATGACCAGAATCTGCTGGAAGCCGCCGCCGGCGCTCGTATTGTATTGCCCGCCCAGTGCGGACAGGGCAACTGCGGCACTTGCTATGCCGATGTCACCCACGGCGATTTTACCTTGGGCAAACACAATCCCGTTGCGCTGCCTGTCGATGATGAAGCACAGGGCGGCACCCTGCTTTGTTGTACCTTTCCTCACAGCGATTTGCGCATTGCCTTGCCCTTTGATCATGACCGTATTCTGATTGGTGAACTCCAGATCAGAAATGCCGAAATCATCGCCCTTGATTCGGTGGGTGAAAATACCGTGCGCTTGGAACTGAGCCTCGCGCCTAATGAAGACGGCGGCAGCGTAGCCGAATTTGAACCCGGCCAGTTCATGGAACTGGAAGTGCCGGGACAAGACATCAAGCGTGCCTATTCGCTTGCCAATATAGGCAACTGGGAAGGTCGGCTGGAGTTTTTGATCCGTCTGCAACCCGGCGGGCTTTTTTCCACTTGGCTAGGGGAACAGGCGGCTGTCGGGCAGACCTTGATCGTTCATGGGCCAAAAGGCGCTTTCGGCTTGTATGAAAGCGGCCTGAGACCGCGCTGGTTTGTGGCCGGCGGAACCGGACTTGCGCCGATGCTGTCGATGTTAAGGCGGATGGCCGAGTTCCAGGAACCTCATCCGGCGCGGCTCTATTTCGGCGCAAACCGGGCTGAGGAATTGTTTTGCCACGCCGAGTTGAAAGCGCTGCAAGCGGAACTGCCGCAGCTCCAAGTGATTTACTGCGTCTGGAAACCGGACGATAACTGGCAAGGCTTTTGCGGCACGCCGGTGGATGCCTTGGCTCAGGATCTGGCCGATGCGACTGTGTTGCCCGACATCTACCTGTGCGGGCCGCCTGCCCTGATCGATGGCGCCGAAGCGGCTGCGCGGGCCAAAGGCGTGCCGGATAAGCAGGTGCTGAGTGAAAGATTCTTGCCTGCCTGAATGGGCTGGCAACCCTTCCACTTAAACACTGATGTTACGCAGTTATTCGAAAAGTGTCGCTACCGCGACAATTATTTGAATCGGGTTCTCGCACCCGAGGGCGAGTTACTTTCTTTTGCTTCGCCAAAAGAAAGTAACCAAAGAAAAGGCGACCCGGTTGCCGCTTGCTTCCTGCGCTCCTCGCTTTTGTCGAGGGTCAGCAGAAGGGGCTCCTGCCCCTCTGCTGACGTGCGGCATCCATGCCGCACCCCTGACGGGCCATTCTCGACAAAAGCTCCGGTGCTCGGCGCGGCAAACGGGAGAAGTACCGTCCGTGCGTAACATCAGTTAAACATTTACACATTTAAACATTTGGAGAAAAATATGTCACAACAAGCATCTTTATACGAACAATTGGGCGGCGAAGCCGCAGTCAATGCCGCCGTTGATATTTTTTACCGCAAGGTATTGAGCGACGACCGCATCAGCTCCTTCTTCGAGGGCGTGGATATGGAGACGCAGGCCGCAAAACAAAAAGCTTTTTTGACGATGGCTTTCGGCGGACCGCATAATTACAGCGGCCTCGATATGCGCCGTGGGCATGCCCATTTGGTCGAGCGTGGCCTGAATGACGCCCATGTCGATGCAGTGATCGAAGACCTCGCAGCCACCCTCCGCGAGTTGAATGTAGGTGAGGACCTGATCGCTCAGGTTGCCGCCATCGCCGAAAGCACACGCAACGACGTGCTGGGCCGTTAATTTTCCATCTTTGAAACAGGTGCGCCGCCATGGTTAATATTCGTTACGCAAAAGACAATTTCGAATTGGCTGAAAACCAATCCGTTCTGGATTGTTTGACCGATCGCGGTGTGCCCGTTCCTTTTTCCTGCCGCAGCGGGGTCTGTCAGACCTGTCTGATGCGTGCCATTGGAGGCACGCCTCCTGAAAGTTCGCAAAACGGCTTGAAGGATACTCTCAAACTCCAGAACTATTTTCTCGCGTGTATTTGTCATCCCACCGCAGACCTCGAAGTTGCGATGCCGAATGACAATGATGTCCAGGCGGTTATTCCGGCTACCGTCAAAAGCCTGAAACTGCTCAATCCGGAAATCATGCATGTCGAACTCGAATGTCACGCGCCGATCGATTACAGGGCCGGGCAATTCATCAACCTGTTTCGAGACCAGTCGCTTGGCCGCAGTTACTCGCTCGCCAGCGTGCCGCATGAAGATGACCATCTTCACCTCCATGTCCGCCGACTGCCGCAGGGCCGGGTAAGCGGCTGGATACATGAGGAATTGCGTCCCGGCGAGACGGTCGAGATTCGCGGGCCCGGCGGCGACTGCTTTTACACTCCCGGCAATACCGAACAGGGCTTGGTTCTGATCGGTACGGGCTCCGGGCTTGCGCCGCTCTACGGTATTATCCGTGACGCCCTCAGCCGGAACCACACCGGGCCTATCCATTTGTTTCACGGCAGCCGCGATCTGAATGGGCTCTATCTGACCGGCGAATTGCATGATCTGGTTCAGCAATATCCGAACTTCAATTATGTAGCCTGCCTTTCCGGCGGCGATGTGCCCCACGGTTTTGCGGCTGGACGGGCCGATGACGTGGCCTTTCAGCAGATCCCGAACCTCAAAGGCTGGCGCATGTTTCTTTGCGGGCATCCGGACATGGTCAAAACGGCCAAGATGAAAGCCTTTATGGCGGGAGCCTCGATGAAGGATATTTATGCCGACGCGTTCAATGTCAGCCAGTCTTCCTGATAAAAACCCAGCGCAGGATTTTCGAGGCGATTGTTCGGCTACCGACCTGTTCTGTTTCTGCAAATGTTTACCGATGGAGAGGGTCGTATGCCTCAAGTCGTTGCCTTATACCGTTATCCGGTAAAAGGCTTCACACCTGAACCGTGTGAAGTTGTCGATGTTCTTGCTGAGGGGAGAATCGCAGGCGACAGGGTGCTCGGCTTCCGTTTTGCCGATTCAGGCGTGACGGATGATGCCTGGAGTAAAAAGCATGAGTTTATTGCGTTGGTGAATACGCCCGGCATAGCCCGCCTTCAACTTCGGTTCGATCAGAAGGCGCTTAGATTATGCGTCAGCCTGGACGGCACCGTTCTGGTCAATGACGCGCTGGACGAGAAAGGGCGTAAGAAAATTGCCGCCGCGATCGAAAACTATGTGCTCGAACGGACGAAAATCCGCTTGCGTCTCACCCGGACCGGCTTCCGTTGCGATTAATTGGGGACGGGGTTACGCCCCGGTATCAGGACAACGAGGCGGGCCAGATAACATTGCATAGCCGCGCAAGCCTGGCGGCTGTCGGTGTTGCTGTCGGCGATAACGATCTCAGCGAGCTCCGCTTTCGCTCAAATATTGTTATCGACGGTCTGGAGGCATGGGCAGAGCAAAGTTGGGTGGGGCGCAAGATTCGTATCGGCCAGGTTGATTTCGACGTTGTGAAGCCGAAGACCCGATGTCTCGCCACGCAGGCGAATCCAAGTTCCGGCAAACGGGATTTACCGATTCTCAAAACGCTGACCGGTGCCTTTGGCCAGGAAAAGCCGACTTTTGCGATTGCGATGGTGACCCGTGGTGCCGGTGGGCGGGTTCACGTTAGCGATAAAGTCAGTCTCCTTGACTGACCACGCGGCAACAGACGTTCCCATTTTGAATGGTATTAATCGTCCCAAAAATTCTCACATCAATTGGGAACCCGGAATTCCCAATTGGTCTAACCTGTAGAGACGCGATTTATCGCGTCTGAATTCGTAGTATTCTTAGGATTATACGGAGCACCCTCAAAAGACGCGGTAAACCGCGTCTCTACCGCCCACAAAAGTTTCGCCAAACTTCCAATGGAAAACGTGCAAAAACTTTTGGGACAATTAATATTCGTGGGGCAATCCTGAAAAAAAGCGATTGCCGTATTATTAGCTGTTCGCCATCATTGCTAAGCGGAGATTTATTTTTCCGCCTGGATGACATGAAAGGCATCCGTATAAATATCGCCCATGGACGCTCCTTTCATAAACGCCATTTTTTTGGTCTGATTGACCATTTCCGGGTGTCCGCACAGGAAAACGCGCCATCCGCTTAAGGATTCAGTGGATGATAAGGCAATGTCATGAGCGCGGCCTTGGACATGCTCCGATTCAATATCTTCTCCAGAAAGACAGGGTGTGTAATGAAAATTATCAAACTCTGCGGCAAGTTCGCGCATTTCATCGATAAAATACAGGCCGTTAAGGTCGCGGCTGCCATGAAACAAGTGGATAGGGCCTGAGTGATCCTGGGCCAAAGCGTCGGCAATAATGCCGTAAAGCGGTGCCAAGCCACTGCCGGTTCCGACCAGCATCAAGGGTTGTTCTGCGCGTCCGGGCAGATAATGGCAAGAGCCTTGCGCTTCTGAAATGGTTACATTGATTCGCCTACTTCCAATTCGTCATACACCCAGCTGCTGAACTGACCATTCGGCAAGCGGCGAATATGAAATTCCAGGATGTTTTCATGATGCGGGATATTCGCAATCGAATAGCTGCGGGTTAAACCGTCGGGCCGTTTTAAATTAACAAACTGGCCGGCGAAAAAATTAAACGGGCTTTGGTATTCCAAAACCAACTGCACGATATCGGGCGTTAACAGCTGTTTTTTGATGACGCAGGCTTCAATCGAAGCGCCTTGCTGGTTGGGTAAGGCGACGGTCATATCCTGTTCGGGATGACAGATGCAAGCCAGGAAATAGTTCTGCTTTTGCAGGGTATCTTTAAGGCCGACTTGGGCCGAGACAGGTGGAGAGTTATCAAGACTGCGCATTTGGCAGGCTTGGCAAAGACCTTGACGGCAACCATTAGGCACTTTTATGTTTTCCCGTAACAGGGTCTCCAATACAGTCTCATCCGGTTGACAGGAAAATGTTGATTCGCCAATAGTTATGCTTCGCATGGTCTCCACCTGGTATTTCGGTTATTTGCCCAATACGTCGTTGCGTGTGCTTTCTGCAATGGCTGCTGCTTGAGCGATCAGATCTGCAGGTACATTCAGCTCGGTTAATGTTGCGCCAAGATGTTCCATGACCGCATCAAAATGACTTGCATTCAGGCCCATTTTGACCAGACGGGCATGAGCAGTACGCATATCTGTGCCGCTGTAATTATTTGGGCCACCAAATGCCATAGTCAAAAAAGCCTTTTGTTTGGCAACTTGTTTTTCCATGTCGGAATTGTCGAAAAAACGGTTGATGCGGTAATCCGCCAGTACTTTGCGGTAAAAAATATCTACGGCTGCACTAACAGCTGCTTCGCCGCCGAGTTTTTCATACAGTGTTTGGGTTGAAGTTGATTCTTGTGATTCGCTCATTATTGTCTCCAGTATTGTGTTGGGTAATTATTATTATTTAAGCAAACTTGCTCACATGGAAGTTTATAACAACGGACGAATTTATGCTATATAAAACTTTTACAAGTTATATGTGTCATAATGAGTTATTATCTACATCGGTCTTAACAAAAAGTCATGAGCGGAAGGATGAATCCGCTAATACCTCAAAAGATAAGTGCCCGCCAATATCAAATACTTGAGCATTTACTGGAAAACAGGAAGGGTTTAAGTGTTGATGAACTGGCTAAAGCACTGGATATTTCAAGAACGGGTGTGCAGCAGCACTTTGTTGTGCTTGAGCGCGATGGCTATATCAAAAAAAGCACACTCAATAAAACGGCCGGGCGTCCGGTGACGATTTACGTCATAACCGACAAGGGCAACAACTATTTTCCGAAGCAATACGCCTGGTTTTCAGAATTGATTATTAGCGATTTGCAGCAGGAAATAGGCCCTGAGCGGTTTAAAGCCTATATGCAGAAACTGGGCGGCAAGCTGGCAGATAAGCTGCGCAGTAAATTCGAAGGGAAAAGCTCTAAACGAGCGGGTCGATCAGTTGGCCTTGATCATGAGCGATCTGGGTTTCCAGGTGAAACTAGGCATGGATGCCGAAACTGAAAGTCCGAGTATACAGGCTTGCAATTGTATTTATCACGATTTGGCGCAGAAATATCATGAGGTTTGCGAGTTCGATCTGGCGCTGATGTCCTCTTTGCTGGACAAGGAAGTTGAGCAGTTAAGCTGTATGGCTAAGGGCGATTGTAGCTGTCGCTTTAGAGTTACTTCCAGCAGCCAAAAATAGAACGCTGATGACGCTGATAATTATGATTAAATAAGATTTTTCTTGAACTCTCCGCGTTCATCATATTCATCTGCGTCGTCAGCGTTCCATTGCATTTGAAGGTGCGAGTAGGTGCGATTTAGGATCAAATAGCATCTATTTTATAGCGCTCAATGAGCTGTCGGTAATAGTCCGCCTCCTCGGTTTTGCCGCGTTTGCTAACACCGTTCAGGTAAATTCCAGCCTTCTTTAGCAACATATTGACCGCCGCTTGCCGGTTTTGTTCGGACAATTGGCCCGCATCAATGATTTTTTGCAGGGCGCTGATCCGGAACCGATCCATGCCCCAGTAGACACAAGATAACTGATCTTCATGGCCGCCGTGCTTGTTTATTTGCGGCTGTTCAAGCAATAAAACCGGATAGTTTGCGCTGATCCTGAGCCACAGGTCGTAGTCTTCGCAAGCAGGCAGTTGGGTGTCAAACAGGCCGACGCCTGCAAATACCGAGCGCTGTATCAATACGGTGGACGGCGACATCGCGCACAGCGGCAAGCAATGGCTGAATATCCAGCCCCCGGTTTTGGCGTATTTTTTGGGCACGTCAACCTGGGATCCGTTGCGTATCCAGTTTTCTTCGGTGTGGCACACCTTGAATTCAGGGTTGGCCGCCAACGCCGTTTTCTGGCTAACCAGCTTTTCAGGCAGCCACTCATCATCCGAATCCAAAAAAGCCAGCCAGTCGCCGGTTGTGTGCTGTATGCCGAGATTGCGTGCCGCGCTGACACCGCGGTTTTCCTGATAAAAATAGTTTGCCTGGGGAAATTCCCGGCGGAGCATATCTTCCGTGCCGTCAGTCGAGCCGTCATCAATTACCGCAACTTCTGCCGGCAATGAGGTTTGGGAATACACGGACAATAGCGCCCGTTTCAGCAGATCCCGGCGATTATAAGTGGGAACCACTACTGAGATTTTCATAAAAATATCCTTATTATTTAATTAATTGTTGCGCTTTCGTGATAATCGACATAAATTAAACGCGCTAACTAAAACAACAACAAAACCTAGGAGAGTGCCATGTCGATTGCAGTTAAAATTAACCCGGAAAGACAGCAACAGGCTTATCAATTAATAGCAGAACTACAACACGAAAGACAAGAAGTGTGGTCTTTGTATTGTCATGTTGCCGAACTGATGCCTTTTTCGGCCAATCAAACAGTCAGGAAGAAGCTGGCCCGCTTTTCTGAAATGCTGATCGATTATGTTTCGCTCGGCCATTTCGGTGTTTGCGAGTGCCTGTTCAGCGATGCCGACAGCCAGGACCCGGCATTATCGGCCGCGAAAGAAATTTATCCGGCGCTGTCATCCACTACCCAAGCGGCAGTATCGTTTAACGATAAATATGAAAATGGCGCAGCAACAATGCTTGATGAGCTGAAACAGGATTTATCGGCTTTGGGTGAAAGTTTGGCAAAAAGAATCGATTTGGAAGACCGGCTTTGTGAGTTGATATTGCAATAGGTTAGTTTGATGCTGAGCGATAAATGACCGGCGGATAGCGCTCCGCCGGTCCTGACGCACTATTTAGGTTCTTTAATTTTCTCCGGCTGCATAATCGCTTTAGGGGTTTCCGTGCCGTCGCTATCAGCGGCGCTTTTGATATAAATCTGTTTCAAGCGGTTAAATGCCGACCATAAGGTTTTATCCATAACGACCACGTTGCCAATGGAAACAATGACCCGGGTTAATTCAGGTATTTTGTTCTTTTCTGATGCCAGATAAATGGGTTGCACGTACAGAACAGTATTGCCCATCGGCAGAATAATCATCCGCCCCATTTCAACAACGGAACCCGCTTGGCCCCATAGGGTAAATTGGGAGGATATTTCAGGGTCCTGATTAATCAAGGCTTCAACCTGTGCAGGACCGTTGACCTGAACATCCTTGCCGAACTTGTAAACGGTGATGCCGGGTTTGTAGTCTGCGCCGCAGTTGGTTTTATCCAGTGTTCCGGCAATGCCTATCATGCTCAGATTGCTTCTGTTAATCGGCGTCATCGGGTTAATCAAGACAAACTCTTCGGTATCGTTACAGTTGCCAAAGTCCATGGTCTGATAGTAAGGCAATACCGGTGCTCCACGGACATTGGCATATTGCCAGGTTTCGGCTTGTTCGTAGAATAGCTCAGGAGTCTGTTGATGATATTTGGCGAACACTTTCATCTGCAGATAATACAGATCGCGAGGATAGCGTAAATGCTTCTTTAATTCGGCAGGCATTTCCTCCAGATTTTTAAATAACCCGGGATACGCGCTACTGTATGCCTGAATAATGGCGTCCGACGGATCTGAAATATAAAAATCAACATCGCCATCGAAGGCATCGACAACAATCTTAACTGAGTTGCGGATGTAGTTGAAATCGCGATGTCCCTCCAGGAAATTATCTTCGGCCGGCTTGGAAACCGGATATTTGTTGGATAAGGTATAGGCGTCCTGTATCCAGTAGAACCGATCCTTGGTTATAACCAGATAAGGGTCTTTATCCAGGTGCAGGAATGGGGCCAGCGTTTTAATACGCTCGGTTATATTCCTGCGTATCTTGACTTTACTCTGATCAGAGATATTGGTTGAAAAGAATATTTTTTCGTCCTTGAAATAAAAGGAAAATAATGCTTTTCTGAACAGAGATGGGATGGGGATGCCGCCTTCGCCGTGGTACGCTTCTGCAATGCCGGGATCAGATGAGCCGGCAATGCCTACGACGTTGAGCTTATTGGGGACTATGGCATAGTCGAAGTGTTCCAGGCCGTAGTAGATGTCAGGGTGTGCGACACTGAAACCGACGTCGGAATGCAGGTTTAAATCACGCAAATACCAGATCAATGGATTATCGGCATCCTGTGCGGCGGGGGTGACGACGGCCCCATAACCATGGGTATAGCGCAAATGGATATTTTCCCAGTTTTGCGCTTCAGGCGGCAGCTTCGAAACATTGACTTCCCTGGCCGCCAGATTAACCTGTCGGGTATGATCAAGAATAAAATAGCGGTCTTCATCGACCGACAGGATCTTGTAATAAGGCCTGATCTCCTGTAACTGCTTATAGCCGTCAATGATAAATTCCCTGTCCCATACCGGAAGATTCTCAAAATGTTTTTGCGTGCTCCAAGTTTCAATGTCCTTAGTCGCATCCAGCTTAATAGTCATATCAACCGTCTTGATATTCTTCAAATCGTAAGCAGCCAGCGTCGAATCGATATTGTGCTGCATCAGCGACTTATTGGTTTTGACCGGGTTCGGGTTGACGATATATTTTTGGATTAAGTCGGGAATAAATTGAATCTTCGGCAAACCTGCGACACAGAGGAAGATGGCTAGCGATATTAAAAAGGGCGCTTTTACCCGGTGTTTTTCTGAAAAAATAAACAGACCTGCCGTTATTGCAGTCGCCACGAAGGTAACAATTTCCAGCCAGATCAGCGGCAATTGATAGCGTATTTCAACAAAGCCGGGGCCGTAAAAAACCGGCTCGTGCGTATCGGTATAAAGCAGGGTATAGCGATTCAGCATGAATCCCCAAACCACAAAAGCAACCACAAAGCCGATCAGAATGGTTAGATGAACCTTTGCGCCTAAGGGAAACTCGGAGTTTTCATCCGGTATAAAAACATGTTCCAGCCAATATAAAATGCCGACCATGCAGAAGATTAGCGTGGCGGTGGTCAGCAGTTCTTGCTGAATCAGCATGTAGGTAGGATAGGACAGCATATAAAAGCTGACATCCTTGCCGTAAACCGTTTCGGTTACGCCCGAATCGTTGCCGAAAAAATACAGCAATGTTGATTCCCATTGATTATAGAAAGGGATGGCGACAAATATGGCCAGAATCAAGGCAATGGGTGTATATACCATTGCCGAACCATTCATAAAGGTGTCGGCAAAGCGCTGGAAGCGTCGGCGTTTATCGACATTGCTAAGCAGCTCATCGGCCGGATTGATGCCCAGATAGCGCGAGGCGATCCAGAAATGAAAAAAGAAAATGGCAAAAAACGCCAGCGTGACCCCGCCGGAAAGGAAGAATTTGTAGAGCAGCCTGAGCCAGAAGTAGGCTTCAAGCTTTAATGATTCGTACCACCATAAATCGACAAACAGATCGAGAAATATGAAATAGAAGGCGACATATAAAATGACAGCAATGACAACAATGACAAATGTCGCCCCAATCAGCGCGGGTAAAAGCTTCAGGTTCCGCATAGTGTCCTCTTAATAGAAAATGTTTTTAACGGATTCGTTTGTGCATTTTTCAGATCACAGCTATTGGGGCAAACGCACAGTTCTGATCGTATTCTAACACCCAATAAAATGTTCGTAATGATTTAGACGTTATCGCCGAAAAACAACAAGGGTATACTGGCAACGAACCGGTCAAGAGGATTCCCATGATTAAACAACGGCGGATTGGATGACACATTGGCTAATTTTTGTTGAGTTTGCGGCTTTGGCTCTGGTGATCGGCGTGTCCGGCTATTTTCTCTCGCTTTACGGCGATGTCATCGCCGAAAAAACCGGGCTGGGAGGAACTTGGATCGGACTCGCGCTGATCGCCACCGTCACCTCGTTGCCCGAGCTGGTTACCGGCATCAGTGCGGTGACCTATGTAAATGTCCCGAATATCGCGTTGGGCGATGCGTTGGGCAGTTGCGTATTCAATTTGCTGCTGATCGTGCTGCTGGATTTCATGCACCGGGGAGCTTCGGTTTATACCCGAGTCAGCCAGGGGCATATACTTTCCGCCGGATTCGGGGTCGTGTTGCTCGGCTTCGTGGCGTTTAACCTCGTCCTCTACCAACACGGCATTAATCTGAATTTTTGGCATATCGGCGTATACGCGCCGATCATTATGTTGTTTTACATCTTTGCGATGCGCACGGTTTTTTACTACGAAAAGGCCCAGCGCCTGGAAGTCGTCGAAGAAATTGCCGAACGCTATCCGAAAATCGGCTTGGTCAAGGCGCTGATATTCTTCGCTTTGGCCGCTGTCGTGGTGATTTTGGCGGGTAGCAGGCTGCCGGTAACGGCTGAACATCTGGCCGAAGCTCTGGGCTGGCAACGGAGTTTCGTGGGTACGGTGTTCGTGGCTTTTGCTACTTCATTGCCCGAAGTGGCGGTCACGCTTTCGGCGTTGAGAATCGGTGCCTTGGACATGGCGATCAGCGACCTGTTTGGCAGTAATCTGTTCAATCTGGTCATCATCGCCATCGACGATATGGCTTACCTGAAAGGCCCCCTTCTTTCAAACGTCTCATCGGTACATTTAGTTACCAGCCAGTCCGCCATTATGATGACCGGCATTGCAATTGTCGGACTCTTGTATCGGCCGCATCAGCGCGTGTTTAAGACGGTAGGCTGGGGCAGTCTGTTCATGTTCGTTATTTACATCCTCAATTTGTCGGTACTGTACCTGCAACAAGAGTAGCCGGTGCTTATCATTCAAATGAATCTTTACTGTCCGTTTCGATAAATCCAGCCCCGGCGGCGCATCCACTTTTCGATTTCCACGACAAAGAACACGAGCGAAGAAAGCACTAGACAGATCAATAGCTCATTAAGGCTCAAGGCCTCGGTCTTGAAGATGGGCTGCAAGACCGGCACATACAAAACCGCCATTTGCAGGCCGAAGGTCAACAGCACAGAGCCCAGGACCGGTATGTTGGAAAACAGTCCCTGACTGAACAGCGATTCCCGCTCCGACCGGATCGCCAACACATGGCCCATCTGCGACAGGGCCAGCACCGTGAACACCATGCTTTGCCAATGGGCGCAACCGGTAAAATAAGCCCAGCCCTGGGCGAACAAAGAAACGCCGCCCATCAACAGGCCAGTCCACAGAATATGCTGCCACATGCCTTGCGCAAAAATGCTTTCCTGAGGCGCACGGGGCGGCCGCTGCATGATGCCCTTTTCTTCCGGCTCGACGGCCAGCGCCAGCCCCGGCAGGCCGTCGGTGACCAGATTGATCCAGAGGATATGGATCGGCAGCAACGGGATCGGCAAGCCCAGGAACGGCGCCAGAAACAGCGTCCAGATTTCCGCCGAGTTACAGGTCATCGCGTATTTGATGAACTTGCGGATGTTGTCGAAAATCCGCCGCCCTTCGCGCACCGCGGTGACGATGGTGGCGAAATTATCATCCAGCAGCACCATGTGCGATGCCTCCCGCGCCACATCCGTGCCGACCTTGCCCATCGCGATGCCGATATTGGCGGCTCGCAACGCCGGTGCATCGTTGACGCCATCCCCGGTCATCGCCACGAATTCGCCTCTGTCCTGTAGCGCCTTGACGATTTTGATCTTCTGCTCCGGCGCGACGCGGGCATAAACACGGACGTCTTCGACTTCCTTTTCGAATTCCTCAAGGCTCATGCGCGCCAGTTGCGACCCGGTCAGCACCTTGCAGCCGTCATCGACGATACCGAGCCTGATCGCGATGGCACGGGCCGTCGCCGGGTGATCGCCGGTGATCATGACCGGCGTGATCCCGGCGGTCTTGCAAAGCGCCACCGCTTCCTTGGCCTCCGGGCGCGGTGGATCCATCAGCCCTACCAAGCCCAAGAAAATGAGCCCGGTTTCGATAAAGTCGGCGCTCAGCGTTTGCGGCTGTTCAGGGAACTGTCGGTACGCCAGGGCCAACACCCGCAGGCCTTCCTCAGCCATCTGCTCGGCGGCGGCCAGTATCGTTTCCGTTTGCAGAGGCTGCGGGCCGTCGCCGATCCATTGGTTAACGCAGCGCGGCAGCACATTTTCCGGCGCGCCTTTGGTGTAAGCGACAAACTCGCCATTTTCTTGATGCAGCGTGGTCATCAGTTTCCGCTCGGAATCGAAAGGGATCTCATCCAGTCGCGGCGCATCCTTGGCCAGATCGGCACCAACATAACCTACGCTTTCGGCCGCTTCGTATAGGGCGATTTCGGTGGGATCGCCCAGCAGTTGGCCGTCGTGGCCGCGGCGGGCGTCGTTGTTCAGGGCCAGTGCTCGTAACAGCGGGGCCGGAAAATCGGCGGTTATGCCTTCCCGTAAGCCCTCGCCGACGTAGAACGCTTCGGCATGCATACGGTTTTGCGTCAGCGTGCCGGTTTTGTCCGAGCAGATGAAGGTCACCGAACCCAAGGTTTCCACGGCGGGCAGGCGCCGGATCAGCGCGTTTTTCGCGACCAAATTGCGCGCGCCTATGGCTAAGGTCACCGTGGCTACGGCGGGCAAGGCTTCCGGAATGGCGGCCACCGCCAGGCTGACGGCGGTTAGAAACATCAACACGGGCTGTTCGCCGCGCAGCAAACCCACCACGAAAATGATCGCGCAGACCGCCAAAACCAAAAGGGCAAGGCGCACGCCAAAACTGGCAAGGCGTTGTTGCAGCGGGGTTTTAGTTTCTTTTCCCTGGCGCAGCAGTTCGGCGATTTTACCGAGTTCGGTGTCCATTCCCGTGGCGATGACTATGCCGACACCACGGCCGTAAGTCGCTATCGTTCCCTTATAAGCCATGTTGATCCGGTCGCCGAGCGGCGAATCCAACTCCCGTATCAGCGCTCCCGATTTTTCGACCGGCAGCGATTCGCCGGTCAGCGCGGCCTCCTCCACCTTGAGCCGCGCCACATCCAATAGCTTGAGGTCGGCCGGGACGATATTGCCGGCTTCAAGCATGACCAGGTCGCCGGGAACCAGCTCATGTGCCGCGATGGTATGGGTCTTTCCCTCCCGCAGCACCTGCGCGGTGGGACTGGACAAGCGTTTGAGTGCGGCCACGGCTTTTTCCGCGCGGTATTCCTGGATGAAGCCGATGATCGCGTTCAACACGATGATTACGAGGATGACGATCGTATCCGTCAAGTCGCCGACCAGGCCCGAGACGATGCAGGCCAAAATCAGCACGATGATCATGAAATCGGCGAATTGCCCGAAAAACATCCGAACCGGCCCCCGGCGGCTTTGCTCCTGAATGGCGTTCGGGCCGTAGGTCTCGAGACGTTCTTTTGCTTCCTGATGCCCCAGGCCCTTTTCGGGATCGACCTTAAGCCACGCGGTGGTCTGCCAGGGTTCAAGAAGATGCCACGGAGGTGCGGAAGCTTGGGTTTTTTGAATCTTTGGTCGTTTAGTCAAGGCTCGATCTCCTGTAAAACGGGCGCTACAAGTATGTCGATTTATATAATGATTGCAATAGCTTTTAACAATGGCAATAGCGTGGACATTTGCTAGATCCCAAGTTCCTGCTTGGGAATTCAGTGGAGGAAGCTCAGCTTCCTGTCTCACGAAGCTACGATTGCACGGATGAAGAAGGCAGAGCAACGCAGGAGCGGTTGCCAAGCGCTTCGCAATCTGGGCTCCCATAGGATACGCTGGTTTTTTGCATTGCATATGTATAGACTAAACTAACTAAACTTAATTCAATGAGGTTTGTCATGCAGACAGTCAATATCCACGAAGCCAAAACCCAACTGTCTCGGTTGATAGAGCAAGCGGTAAAGGGTGATTCCTTCATCATCGCCAAAGCTGGAAAGCCGCTGGTCAAAGTGACTCGGCTGGACGCTCCAACGGCCGGACAAATTCGAAGACTAGGTTTCATGGAGGGGCAGATCACCGTTCCTGATGATTTCGACAGCATGGGAGCTAAGGAAATCGAGCTGCTTTTTGGCGATGAAGAATGAAGCTGCTACTGGATACCCACTTGTTATTATGGGCAGCCGGTTCGCCTGACCAGTTGTCAGCGACAGCACGCCCATTGCTGGAAGACCCGTCGAACGAACTGCTTTTCAGTGCGGCCAGCCTTTGGGAAATCGCCATCAAGCGCGGCCTTGGACGTTCCGATTTTCAGGTGGATGCAAGAGTGTTGCGCCGTGGGCTGCTGGACAACGGTTATCAGGAATTGGCTATTAGCAGTGAACACGCCGTTTTTATCGATAGTTTGCCGCCCATCCATAAAGACCCGTTCGACCGCATCCTTGTTGCGCAGGCCACCGTTGAAGGAATCACCTTGCTGACAGCGGACACCTTGGTGGCGAAGTACCCAGGGCCGGTGCGGCAAGTTTAATTCTTAAGGGAAGTGCATTACAGCTCCTAAGGTACGTATAGCGGTATCCTCTGCAGGGCTTATCCGAATCATTGGGTGAAAGGCGTTGAGCCGGATACATCCTTGAATGCCAGTGATTACAATTTCGCTATCCAATCTTCAAACAAGGCAAGGCAATGTGCGAGCAGCGGCCATTCTTCCAGCGTGAACAAAATATAAACCTTTTGCTGACTCAATAATTCCGTTAGAATTCGAGCCGCTTTCGGAATCGTGTCCATATTGAAAGAGGCCATCGCTTAGCAGCACTTCACCCACGGAACATCTGGACGGGTTAAACAAAAGCTTGTTGAAACCTCTATCTTTCTGAATCCCTAGGAACATGCCTAAATTAACTTAGGCAACTGAAACACGCCGGAGGCGAGGCTTTTTCTGATAGCCCGGCCTCCAGCAGCGTAGGATAAGTTGTTGATGTTATTTGGCGCATATTCCTTAGCACCGAATAAGCTACTGGATGAGAACCATCCCGATAAGACGGCTTGGCGACGAGCTTCGACATAGGTACTTAAAAACATCTATTACCTTCGTCGGCTAGCTATAACAATAATAATAAACAGGAACGCCACACAATGTTCAACATCAAGGCTGCCGCCTTAGCGGCAATGCTGGTCTTACCGATGGCTGCCGTCCTGGCCGATTCATCGCCAGTCACGACCACGAAACCCCACGACGCCATCCATGCCTGCCCTACCGGCAAGCACGACGCCAATGATCAGGACGTACCGGAGCAATGCGTTAAATGCGCCGCCCCCGGCTGTCCCTCCTGCCACAGTGAACGGACCAAAGAGACCGTTAAAGACACTACCGACGCCGAGCTTAATTGCCCGCCCCCCGTCAAGCCTCACTGAACCAGGAGATAACCATGATCTATCGCACTACCCTGCTGGCGCTAGCCGCCGGCTTATATTCAATGCCCACGCTTGCCGAAACCTACGACGTGCCGCCCGATCCGGCCTGCGTTTACCGGGAAACCGACCTGAAAACCTACGGCGGCCAAGCCTATGTTGCCCCGCAAGAGTTCAAATCCAGTAACGGCCAGCTCAACGTCGATTTAAATGTCGCTTTCACCGACCCGGCCAAAACCAAAATCGCCGGTTGCGGCGTTACCTTGCGTTCCTATAACGGCAAATTGGTCGGCCCGACCTTGCGCGTCAAGCCCGGCGACACCTTGAACATCACGCTGAACAACCAACTGGACCCGACCGGCAAAGCCGACCCGGAGCAAGTCTGCAACAACCCGCACGATATGTTCGGCGGTTCGCCGTTGCCCGATAAATTCAATTGCACCAACCTGCACACCCACGGCATGCACGTCTCGCCTAAAGGCAGCGCCGACAATATCCTGATCGTGGTGCCGCCTTTTGAATACGATGGCCCCGATGATAAAAACAGCAACCTGAGCGCCAACCCGCGGCAGATCAAAATCGAAATCCCGAAAAACCACACTCCCGGCACATTCTGGTATCACCCGCATGTGCATGGTTCGACCGGCGTGCAAGTCGGCAGCGGCATGGAAGGCACGATCATCGTCGAGGACGATCCGGCGAAAACGCCGCAATCGATCCTGAAAGCCAATGCCAACGAAAAAATCTTCATGCTGCAAACCATCCCTTACGATGACACCGGCAAAGTCAACGATTTCCTGGCCTTGGGCGACGACCGGGCATTCGTCCGCAACCGCTACCTGCTGGTCAACGGACAAATTGCGCCGACCATCAAAATGCATCCCGGCGAAATCCAGCGCTGGCGTTTTATCGACAGCTCGTTTAACCGCACCGCCCAGCTCACCCTGGAAAAGCACGACCTGCACGAAATCGCCGTCGACGGCAATTACCTGAGCCAAGTGGACACCTGGGTGAATAATTGGGAGCAAAAAGACTACTGCTGTACCGGCAACTGGGACCAGGAAAAAACCTTCAAGCTGAAACGGCAGGCCGTCGAATTAATACCGGGCAGCCGTAGCGACGTACTGGTGCAGGCGAGCAAAACGCCGGGCCGTTACGCACTGACCGCCGACACCTACATCACCGGCCGCTTGGACCCGTCGATAGCCAGCTATACCAACTATATCGTGGCCTGGGTAGACGTCGCGGATGAACAACCGGTCGCCGACACCGGCCTGCCGACCAACGCAGAAATGGTAAAACTGTATCCGTATAGCGACATCAAGGACAGCAACGTCAAATACAACCAAATCGCCACCTTTAACCGCGACCAACCCAAAGGCGGCAATGACGGCGGCATCGCCTGCAACCCGGACAGGGATAAAACCCCATGCTATCCGATAGGCTTCCAGGTCAACGGCCATGTCTTCGACGCCAACCAACCGCGCTACTTGGAGCTGCGCCCAACGGCCGAAGAACTGGCGAAACATCCGGAAGACAACAATGGCCCGCAAACCGGCACCGACAGTTGGAGCATCAGCTCCATCGATCCGACCCGGAACCATGTTTTCCATATCCACACCAACGACTTCCAAACCACCCGCACCGACCCGCTAGGCAACACGGAAACCCTGTGGCGCGATAGTCTGCTGGTCAAATACGGCCAGCCGCAAACCATCATGACCCGTTATGAAGATTTCGACGGTAAGACGGTGTTGCATTGCCATTTGTTGTCCCATGAGGATATGGGGATGATGCAGGTGATTCAGTTTAAGAAGAGGGATGTGGGGATGGCTGGGCATTAAGCTCTGTGAGCGATTACCCTGCTGTTTGCGGCGGGGTAATCGCCATAATTAAGTGTTACGACCACCTCGGCTTAAGCTTAATACACACAAAATTAAGCTTTTGACTACCGTTTTTAGAACCTTTGAATACGTTAGAAGTATCTTTAGGACTACTATAGTTCATTATGTTGTAAAAACGGTCGCTACACTTATTCTATGTGGACTGCCCTTTGGCGGAGATTTCCGCATTTTATTAACCACAATATTAAGTGATAACTAAGAATTATTATGCAGTGTAAGTTGCAACCACTAGATATAGAAGTCGTTCTGGTCTGTGATCCAATAGAAAGTGACGATCTTGATATTAACGCTCTAAGTAGCTCCGGGGATCGTCCTGATCCCATATCGTTAAAACTGATTATTGAGGGACTGAACGAGGCTGTCACTCATGTTAGCCATTTTAGAACTCTCCAAACATTCACAGACAATCTCAAGAATCATACTTCATGTGTTGTTTTTCCATATTGGTTTGGTGAATTATCACGTAATCGCCATGCCCTTGTGCCCGCCATATGTGAAGGTTATCACCTTCCATACATTGGAGCGGATGCCTACACCAAGATTGTTTGTAATGATAAGCATCTATCAAAGCTTCTTTGTAAAGAGGCAGGCCTGGAAACTCCACGAGGATTTATTATTACGAGCGAGGATGAGCTTGAACTCCTTAGGAGTTGTCAATATCCAATCGTTATAAAGCCAAACCTTCAAGGGTCAAGCCTTGGGATTAGCGAGCATAATCTTGCTACAAATTACACTGCTGCTTATTCCGCTGTAACAACACTTGCTATGCACTTTGACTGGCCAGTTCTGTGTGAAGAGTTTATTTCAGGCCGTGAAGTATCAATTTGCTTGATCGGAGATCATCAGACTGAACCCGATATACGCGCCATTGCTTGGGCTATTAATGGAAATGAGGCTTTCCTGGATCATCGTCTTTTTACTTATGAATTGAAGTACTTAATAGACCTTGAATTTTCGCCCGTCGATTACAATCATATACTCACCAATTCTCTGCGAATATGCTGCAATAAGCTTTTCCAGATGCTTGATAAAGTTGAAGTCATGAGGATTGACGGACGGGTAACGGAAAAAGGATTTGTTGCCTTTGAGTTAACGCCTGACATTGATCTTCGCCCCGATGGGGAGTTGGCTATTTCTTTTCATAATCGATTTGATTCTTATGGTGGGCTTCTCCAGCATCTAATCGTTAATACTTTGAAACGTTTCGGAAGTTAATCTCCAATAAACAATAAAAACCAAATAATACTTTTTAGACAATCGTAATCGTACTCCATCTGAAACTGGCTGTTTTCCTCGCAAAGCACATTCCCAAAATTCTTCGTCCATTTCATCTGGTAACGTAGATGCCTTCTTAAGATGATAATCCGCAAGCAACGGATTACTTTGTTCCGAATAATGGACAGATAAGTTGAAATGAGCAATTTTAGATAACTCCGCACTCAAATCGGGTATAGATTCAACAAGACGAGATAATTGATTTGCGGCCCAAGGGTTGCCAGTTGCCAGTTGATTGCTAAGCAGTAGAATGCGGTCACCGTCTTCGGTAGCCAACATAAGTGCTGTTGCTAAGGCTTTATCAGCTTCCACAAAGGAATTCCCTTCCAGCAGGTCAAGCACCGCATTGTTATTTAGTATGGCGTAACGACTAATCCATACACGGTCAGCAAGAGCTGCTACTGCCTCTAGTTCTTTACGCGCATGAATTAGATTGCCTTGGTACCCAAGGTACTGACAAAGTGCAAGTCGGGCGGCAGCTTCATCAGCAAGAAGACTAGATTTTTTACATAATTCAATGGATTGGGATAGTAACTCGATACATTCTTCCATATGTGCATCTTTATATAGGCCCACATCCACATACCTAAGAACACATGCAAATACTTTGTCCTCCCGAAAATCATCCCAACTTAAAAGATAACGAAATAATTCTTCACAACCGGTAAGGTTTCCATCGCTTCGTAACCCATGCAATCTTATTAAACCTGTTCGGAGTCGGATGCTTCGCGCTTTATGATCCGTCCCAGAATATAAAGCATCTAATTCATCAAGAATTTCAAAACCTCTTTCAAATCTATTGGTTGCAATGCAAGCATCCGCATAAATCAACTCAGCAGCTAGACTACGTACCTTAATTTGTTCTAAACATGCACAGGTTTCATCTATCCAACAAGCATCATATAGAATGGCTGCTTGCCTCTCAATAAGTATGGTTAAGCGTTCTATCGATATAGGGGCTATTGATTCAACTGTATACCGAGTAATCCGTTCAAATAGACTAACTAGACGTTTTGGAGAAAAACTTTTTAGTGCCGCATGACCACATTGTTCAAGTACCCAAATCAGTTGCTCAATTTGATCCGCTGCTAAATAGAAAATAGCTAGCCAATAGAGCGCTTCGATTCGAGGTACGAATGGATCATTCTCATCAAGGAAGGCGCGATAAAATTGTTTCCAAACATCATTAGCGATGATTTGATATTTTTTATACGATTGGTCACTTAAATAAGCTATTGTTACGCTGTCATGAGAAATTTTTACGCTACCATCATAGCGTTTTAAGTAACCTATTTGACATAAATCATCCAATTTACCGCGAATATCAAGACTTCCTAAGCTTTGCAAGAACGCAATGGATTGCTCTTGGTTTGATAAGGCGGCTATCAAAATATCCTCGTCTACTTGAGAACCATGCGACATAATCATAGCGAGCAAAAAATGTTTATCGTTTTCCATGGAGCGTAAAGCGCGTGTGGTACTTGATACTTGACTGGTCGCGGCGGATGTTTCATCAAGATTAGTATTTTCAGAGTGACTTTCTGCGATAATTTGCATATCAATAATGACGCGCAAATTACCATTTTGAGCATCGTAGTGTTTTATTAGAGCTGATAAAAGAATATCAGGACGATCCTTTAATCCATCAATTAACTCTTCAGGTGGAATTCTCTTTAAATGGTAGCTTTTATAGCTAGTTTCAGGCGTTTCTATTGCAGCCCTAATTATCTCGCTATCAATTGTATTAGTCTGGTGTTCGGTATACTCAAGAATACCGACAAGTCCAGGATATTGGATAAAAAATTTTTTCAAATATTCCAGCGAATATTTATCAATTTTTTGTATATTTTCAATTCGTATAACGCATGGGGAAGAGGAGAAAACCTGTGAGGCATAGATCAACAATTGATCTTTGACAATTTCTGGAATTCTAACCTCCAAATGTTTCCCTGTAGAAACGTCAGCATTTAATATTGATTTAATTTGCTTAACCGTTTCTTCTCCCGCATAACGATTCCCTAAATATTCTATTAATGCGGAAAAAGCTCGTTTACCTAGTGCCAATCCCTCTCTTGTGGATACGAATTTCTCAATGCTATCAATACGCTTATCTGATTTTGAAGTACTAACCAGCGCATTAAGCATATATTCAAGGTATTCCCCTTCTGCGGGGACGAAAGTGGGATGATCAACTATCTGTACGTCGATAACGGGCATTGCAACGTAACTAGTCAATGCTTTTTTTACCAGCTCAGTTTTCCCAACACCACTCGGTGCGGTGATAAGCAACACTTTACTTTGCCCCTGTTGCTCCTCATTCAACCACCGTTGAAGGGTAGATAGATCTTGCTTTCGATTGATGAATAGCGAGTTACTCATAATTCTTAGTTATCACTCCATAAGCACCTTCCTCCTAGGATGCCCCTTACAAATCACCTCCTTCAAACTGTTATCACTAACCTGTGTATAAATCTCGGTAGTGGAAATACTGTTATGCCCCAACAATTTCTGCACATGCCGAATATCCACTCCGGCTTCCAGCAAATGCGTAGCGGTGCTGTGCCGTAGCATATGCGGGGTGATATGGCGCTCCATATCAGCCTGTTCGGCGCTCCGAGCGATGAGCTTGCGTAAAAACTGCGGGGAAGCCGGGTTGCCGTGGGTGGTGATAAGCAGGTGTTTGTCTGTGGGGTTATAACGTGGACGCAAATGGACGTAGACTTCAATCAAGCGGGTTAGCTCTGGGTCGTTGATAAATACCCGCCGCTCTCTATTACCTTTGCCGGTGATTTTGATGATGGAATCCTGCAAATCTATATCGCTCAGGAGAATTTGCGTCAGTTCGCCGATACGCATGCCGGTGTAAAACAATAATTCAACGGTTAGCAAACAGGTGATGTGGTTGAATTGCTTGCGACTCAGGTTGCCGGTAATGCTTTCCACTTCGCCGGGGGTTTTGATGCCCAACTCCGCCAATGGGGCGGTTAGCAGGGAGCGCAATTCGTGAGCCGCCAAGCTGCGCGGTAGCCGCTTCGGCAGTTTGATCGGGGCTTTGAATTTGTGGAAAGGATTGTTCGCCAATAGCTCTTCGCTTTCCAGCCAATGGAACATGGCTTTTAGGCAGGCCATGCGCCGCTTGATGCTGGTTTCTTTCAGATTTTTTTTGTCGAATAAATAGGTTAAATAATTGCGCAGTAAATGACGGTCGCAGTCAGTTATTTCGGTTGTTTTCAGGCAAAAGCCGGAAAACTCGTTCAGGTCGATGCGGTAAGCGCGCAGGGTGTGGTCGGAAAGGTTTTTGCCAACACGGCAGTGGCTAAGGAATTCTTCGCATGCGCTTGTTATTTTCATTGTTGTTCTTTTTTAGGCATAAAAACCACGCTATACGGGGTTCTTGGATGGAGTGAATTTGTGGGTATTCAAACGCTGCTTGAATATATGGAACCAATGGAGGCTAATTCAGAGGTATCTTTAATATATTAACCTTTCTACAGGGTGATGTAATTATCGGCTTACAATCTTGGCTGGCGACATGATTGCGCGGTTTATATTACTTACAGGATTTGGTTGGGTGTAGAACCCGGCTTTTAACGGTATATGGAATAGTGTGCGTTCAATATAGCTGTATCAACATTGAGTGCTTTACCGGAGCTTGCCGACATTATCTGAAAACAATTGCTGGAGTACGATACACAGCGGGATCTTAACGTTGTCAGGTGGATTTGCCGAGAAGGCAACCCACCACAACTTCGGTAGACTGATGTGGGCGTTGTGGTTGGTAGTTTGCTACGCGAAAAGGCCCGACGAACTCAGGCTTGCAGGATAAAACAAGAGGCTAGTCCAATAATTCCGCCTGGAACCATTGGACTAGCCTCCTGCCGTGGGTGTTTTGCTTTGCGGCTGTATTTGCTTTTATCGCAAAAAGTTTGCGCTTTATTAAACAGGTGCGCGTACTTCGCGACCGGGTTTTGGTTGGGAACGCCATCGGTTCCTTGTTGATTTTTACGTCTTTTCATCATTTACCTCTTATAATATGTCAAGTTTGTGTGAATCCACACAGCAGTAATATACCATTATTTTAAGAGTACATAGCGCTAGTGAAATTTAGAAAAGACTTTGATGTCATTGTGGTTGGCGGCGGTCATGCGGGTACGGAAGCGGCGTTGGCATCGGCCCGGTGCGGCGCGAACACATTGTTGTTGACGCAAAATATCGATACCTTGGGACAAATGAGCTGCAATCCGGCAATTGGCGGGATTGGCAAAGGGCATTTGGTTAAGGAAGTCGATGCATTAGGCGGGGTGATGGCGCGGGCTATCGACCATGGCGGCATCCAGTTTCGCACCTTGAACGCCAGCAAAGGCCCGGCGGTTCGGGCGACCCGTGCTCAGGCGGATCGTCAGCTTTACAAGCAGGCGGTAAGAACTGCACTGGAAAACCAGCCTAATCTGGCGTTGTTTCAGCAAACCGCGTCCGATTTGATCGTCGAGGGCGGCAGGGTTGTCGGCGTTAAAACGCAAATGGGTTTGGATTTTACCGCAAGAGCCGTGGTTTTAACCACCGGCACTTTCTTGGGCGGCAAAATACATATCGGTCTGGAAAACTACAGCGGCGGCCGTGCGGGCGATCCGGCCTCGATTGCGTTGGCCGAGCGTTTAAGGGAATTGCCGTTCAGGATCGACCGCTTAAAAACCGGTACGCCGCCGCGTATCGACGGTCGCACCATCGACTTTAGCAAGCTGGAAGAGCAGCATGGCGATGATCCGGTGCCGGTGTTTTCGTTTATCGGCAAGCGCGAGCATCATCCCCGGCAGATTCCGTGTCATATCACCCGCACCAACAACAAAACCCACGACATCATCCGCTCCGGCCTGGATCGTTCGCCGCTGTATTCGGGGATTATCGAGGGCGTCGGGCCGCGTTATTGCCCGTCGATTGAAGACAAGGTCGTGCGCTTTGCCGACCGGGATTCGCACCAGATTTTTGTCGAACCGGAAGGCTTGAATACCCATGAGATTTATCCCAACGGCATATCGACCAGCCTGCCTTTCGATGTGCAGTATGAGCTTGTGCGCTCGATGCTGGGTTTTGAAAATGCCGAAATCTTGCGCCCCGGTTATGCGATCGAATACGACTTTTTCGATCCGAGGGATTTGAAGTCATCGCTGGAAACCAAGCACATGGATGCGCTGTTTTTTGCCGGACAAGTCAACGGCACGACCGGTTATGAAGAAGCGGCGGCGCAAGGCTTGATCGCCGGGCTTAATGCGGCGCGTTTGGTTAAAGGTCTGGAAAGCTGGTGTCCGGGACGCGACGAGGCTTATATCGGCGTGATGATCGACGACCTGATTACGCGCGGCACCCAGGAGCCGTACCGGATGTTCACCAGCCGTGCGGAATACCGCTTGCTGCTGAGGGAAGACAACGCCGATTTGCGCCTGACCGAAAAAGGCCGGGAATTGGGCTTGGTTGACGACCAGCGCTGGCAGGCTTTCGAGACTAAACGGGCGGCGAGTCTCCCAATTGCAGGACGACCTGAAAAAGAAATGGGTCAGGACGGAAACGGAAGAGGCTGTTCAAGTTGAGCAATATTGGGGCAAGCCGTTAATGCGGGAAGCCAATTTGATGGATTTGCTGCGCCGCCCGGAAGTCGATGTTCAGCAGCTGCTGTCGTTTATGGACGGTGCTGAGGAGATTGATCCGCAGGTGGCCGAGCAGGTCGAAATTCAGGCCAAATATGCAGGCTATATCGACAGGCAGCAAACCGAGATAGACAAAGCTTTGCGTTACGATCACCTGCGCTTGCCTGAGGTTATCGATTACAGCGGCGTGCCCGGCCTGTCCAATGAAGTGAGCGAAAAACTTAAAAAACAGCGGCCGGAAACACTGGGACAAGCGTCGCGTATCCCCGGTATTACGCCGGCCGCAATTTCCCTGTTGCTGGTTTATCTAAAGAAGAAAAGCGCCTGATGGAAGCCTGTACTGAGCAAAGCCGAAGTGACTGTCGAAAAATCCTGGTCTCCGGGATAGCATCGTTAAATTTAAGCGTCACTGACCATCAGGTCGAGCAGTTGCTTGATTTTATTAAACTGATTGAAAAATGGAATAAAGCTTATAATCTGACCGCGATACGGGACAGGGAGGAGATGGCAAGGCTGCATATACTGGACAGCTTGGCGATTGTTCCTCATGTTGCAGGTCAACGGGTCATCGATATTGGCACCGGTGCGGGTTTGCCGGGCATTCCATTGGCTATCTGTCTGCCGGAAGTCAGCTTTACTTTGCTCGACAGCAATGCCAAGAAAACCCGGTTTGTGCAGCAGGTGGTGTTGGAATTGAAGCTAAAAAACGTGGAAGTCTTGCACAGCCGCGTGGAAAATTATCATCCAGAAAAAGCGTTTGATGCGGTTCTGACTCGGGCATTTGCCGGCTTGCCCGATATAGTGAAACTGACCGCGCATTTGCTGGCCCAGGATGGCGTGTTGCTGGCAATGAAGGGGCAGACTCCGGATGCGGAACTGGCAGAGATTACGGCAAAAAAATCTGTCATATCGGTTAGCGTGCCGGGATCTGATGTTGAACGATGTCTGGTGCGAATTCAATCGCCTGAACAGGCCGAGGTAAGGTAAGTGGGAAAAGTAATTGCCGTAACCAATCAAAAAGGTGGTGTAGGAAAAACTACCACCAGCGTCAATCTGGCAGCTTCGCTGGCTGCGGCTAACCGGCGCGTATTGCTGGTGGATCTTGATCCCCAGGGCAATGCGGCGATGGGCTGCGGCATCGATAAGCAGGAGGTCAAATATTCCAGCTACGATTTGCTGATGGAAGATGTGCCTGCTTCGGAAGCGGTCATTAAACTGCCGGACATCGGTTTTTCGGTGATTCCCGGTAATGGCGATCTGACGGCGGCCGAAGTGCAGCTGATGCAGGCCGATCATCGCGAGCGGCGGCTGGCCGATGCGTTGATCCCGATCAAGCCGGATTACGATTACATCCTGATCGATTGTCCGCCCTCACTGAACATGCTGACCTTGAATGCGATGGTCGCAGCCAACAGCGTATTGGTGCCGATGCAGTGCGAATACTATGCGCTTGAGGGCTTGTCGGCACTGATGAGTACGCTGAAAAATATTCAGGACACTGTTAATCCCGGCCTGCACCTGGAAGGCATTTTACGCACCATGTTTGACGACAGGAACCGGTTGACCAAGGATGTATCGGAGCAGTTGATCCGCTATTTCGGCGATAAGGTGTTCAGGACTTGCGTGCCAAGAAACATTCGTCTGGCTGAAGCTCCGAGCCATGGTTTGCCGGTGTTGAGCTACGATAGAGCCTCGCGAGGTTCTGTGGCCTATATTGCCTTGGCGGGCGAAATGATCAGAAAAGAAAAACAAAATAGCGCATGAATCCAAAAAAACGTGGATTAGGTCGGGGGCTTGAGGCCTTGTTGGCTGATGATTCCGCTAATGAGGAGAAACATCAGCCGGTCAAAGATGCGCGGCAGGGCGAAACGCAGCCTGCGGTTGGCGCGGAAGCGGACAAACAAACGGCAATGGTGGTGGCATTTTTTAAAAGCGTTCAGAAAGAGCATCATGCTTTGTTGGAAGAGGCGGAGAGTTTAAAAAAATTGTTGGATGAGCTTGGCGATGATTTGTCGTAAATCGGCGTAATGACATTTACGCTGGTTCCCAAGTTTCGGCTTGGGAACCCCAGTTGACGAAGCTTTCGGCAACTGCTCCTGCGTTGCTTTACCTCCTGCATCCGTGCAGTCGTAGCTTCGCGAAACGGGAAGCTAGAGCTTCCATAACCGAATTCCCAAGCTGGAGCTTGGGAACTAGCAAAAGAGAAAATTGAAAGTTATGGCTGTAAAAAAACGCGGATTAAATCGAGGATTGGACGCTTTATTGGGTAATGTTTCCGATAAGGTCGATCAAGGAGAAGCCGGAGAAGGTCATCAGCTGCAAACTCTGCCGATTGAACATATGCAGCGGGGCAAGTATCAGCCACGAAAAGACATGAACCCTGAGAAATTGCAGGAGCTGGCCGATTCTATCAAGGCGCAAGGCATCATCCAGCCGGTCGTGGTGCGAAAAATCGGCCTGGAAAAATACGAGATTATTGCCGGGGAGCGTCGCTGGCGCGCCGCGCAATTAGCCGGATTGCAACAGGTGCCGGTGGTCATCAAGGACATAGACGACCGCACCGCAATGGCGATAGCGCTGATTGAAAATATCCAGCGGGAAGATCTGAATCCTTTGGAAGAAGCGGAAGCGTTAAGGCGGCTGTTGGACGAATTTGAAATGACTCATCAGCAAGTTGCCGATGCGGTCGGAAAATCGCGCGCTACAGTGACTAACTTATTGAGACTGATCGATTTGCACCCGGACGTGAAAAAACTATTGATCACCCGACAGCTGGAAATGGGTCATGCACGAGCGTTGCTGTCGTTGGACGGTCCAAAGCAGGTGGCTGCGGCCAACAAGATCGTCAAGGAAGGTTTAACGGTCAGGGCGGCGGAACGTCTGGTGAAAGACAGTCAGGCCGAGCCCAAAATAACCAAAGCCTAAGGAAATAGACAAAGACACCCTGCGATTGCAGGAAGACTTGACCGCAAAACTGGGCGCAAAAGTGCTGATTGAGCATAAAGAAAACGGCGCCGGAAAGCTGGTCATCGCTTATTCCAGTCTGGAAGAGTTGGATGGGATTCTGGAGCAGATTGGATAACGCGATAAGTCATGCGCCGATAAATATAGCGCTATAAATGGCGCGGTCTGAATTTAATCTTCCTTGATTTAATGGAGGCCGCTAGCTATAATCCTTGAGCTGTTGTGTATGGAGTTGGGTGTGATAGATAGAAAGCGCTCTACTGTCAGTAAAATCATAAGTTATCAAATTCTTATGATAATAATAATGACAGTTGGATTTGCGCTGACTGGGGGGCGGCCCTATGCCTTGTCGGCGGCTTTGGGCGGGGCGGCGGCATTTATTCCGAATCTGTATTTTGCATTGCGGGTGCATCGATCCGCAGGGCAGGAAGCAAGAAAGATCGTACGATCTTTTTATGCCGGGGAATCAGGCAAGTTATTGTTGACGGCCGCGCTGTTCTTTATGATTTTTCAACTTCCAAACATAGAAATATTACCGCTGCTGGTCGTATATATAGCAGCTTTATCGGTTTTTTGGTTTGCGCTGCTGATGCGCTGACACTTTTAATATTTAGAGAGGAACGATGGCTACCGAAGCTCATGCCGAAGGTGCAACCGGTTATATTATTCACCATTTGACTTCGCTGTCAGTCGGCGAGGGTTTCTGGACGTTGAACCTGGATACTTTGTTTTTCTCAGCGGTCTTGGGTGCTTTGTTCGTCTGGTTCTTTAAAATGGCGGCAGAAAAAGCGACGGCGGGCGTTCCGGGCTTAGTGCAAAATTTTGCAGAAATGCTGATTGAGTTTGTCGATACCCAAGTCAAAGACAGTTTCCACGGCAAGAATAAATTAATTGCTCCACTGGCATTGACCATCTTTTGCTGGGTGTTCCTGTGGAACTTCATGGACTTGTTCCCGGTCGACATATTGCCGTTAATCGGCTCGTTGATGGGTATTGAATACCTGCGCGTCGTGCCAAGTACGGATTTAAATGCAACATTTGCAATGTCCATTTCCGTTTTCTGTTTGATTATTTTCTACAGCATCAAGGTAAAAGGCCCTTGGGGTTTTGCCAAGGAGCTGATGTTTCAGCCGTTCGGCCCCTGGTTGTTACCGTTCAATCTGCTGCTGAAATTAGTAGAAGAAATTGCCAAGCCGATCTCATTGGCGCTTCGTTTGTTCGGAAACCTGTATGCGGGTGAGTTGATCTTTATTTTGATTGCTTTATTGCCTTGGTATATTCAGCCGGTGCTGAGTTTCCCTTGGGCGATTTTCCATATTTTAATTATCACGCTACAGGCATTCATATTCATGGTGTTGACCATTGTTTACCTGAGCATGGCGCACGAAGATCATTAAAGATTTTTTTAACTTTTTTTATATTTAATTAACCGTTTGGAGGTTTCATGGAAATTGCAAAATTAATTGCTGACGTACAAGGCATGACTGCTATCGCAGTAGGTCTGGTTCTGGGTATGGGCGCTTTAGGAACAGCGATAGGCTTCGGTCTGTTAGGCGGAAAATTCCTGGAAGGCGCAGCTCGTCAACCTGAAATGGTGCCTATGCTGCAAGTAAAAATGTTTGTTGTTGCAGGTCTGTTAGACGCGGTAACGATGATCGGTGTTGGTTTGGCGCTGTTCTTTACTTTTGCTAACCCATTCCTGTCTGCTGTACAAGCTGCGGCAGCGGGTTAATAAGCTGTTTAACTTTACTAGCAACAAGAGGAACGCATCGTGAGTATCAATGCTACTCTGATTGGGCAAATGATAACCTTTGCACTTCTGGTATGGTTTACCATGAAGTACATTTGGCCGCCTTTATTTGACTCTTTAGAAGAACGTAAAAAGAAAATTGCTGACGGTTTGGCTGCGGCTGAAAAAGGTCAGGAACAAATGCAGTTGGCCGAGAAAAAAGCCAAGGGTGTTTTAAAAGAAGCCAAAGAACAATCTTCGGAGATTGTGAATCTGGCTCAAAAACGTGCCAATGAACTTGTCGAAGCATCAAAAGACACCGCCAAGAAAGAAGGCGAGCGTTTGATTCTTGTGGCAAAGGCGCAAATTGAGCAAGAAAAACAACAGGCTAAAGAAAGTTTGCGTAAAGAAGTGTCGGCCTTGGCTTTGCGGGCAGCGGAACAGATTCTGAGTGCGGAAATCGACAAAACCAAGCATCAGGACATCCTGAGCAAAATCTCTAAACAATTGGGTTAAGCGTAATGAGCGAACTGGCAACATTGGCAAGGCCTTATGCAGCGGCGGTGTTCAAGCGATCCAAAGAGACCGGTACGACTGAAAAGTGGTCGAAAAGTTTGGCGTTTATCTCGGCTGTCCTGAATGATAAAGAAATTTCTGCCGTAGTGGATAACCCGAAAGTAAGTAAGGAACGGTTATCGGCGCTGATGCTTGATATTTGCCAGGGGCAGGTAGATGAGGAAGGTGCGAATTTTCTGAAATTACTGGTTCAAAACAATCGACTGACCTTGGCACCGACTATTGCGGAGCTATTTGAAGTCTTAAAGGCGGAAAGTGAAGGTTATGTCGATGTTGAAGTAGCTACGGCTTATGCCTTCTCCAAAGAAGAAAAGCAAAGTTTTACTTCAACGCTGGAAAAAACGCTAAGCAAAAAAGTCCATATGAATGTGACCGTGGATAAATCATTAATCGGCGGCGTACTGGTACGTGCAGGCGACAGAGTGATTGACGGATCCATTAAAGGCCAGCTTCAACAACTAGCAAAACGACTCTAAACCAGAGCGAGAAACAGAATATGCAATTAAACCCATCTGAAATAAGTGATCTGATTAAAAAGAAGATCGAAAACTTCGACCTGAGTGCCGAGTCTCATACAGAAGGTACCGTGGTCAGTGTGACTGACGGTATTGTTCGCGTACACGGCCTTTCGGAAGCGATGCAAGGCGAGATGCTGGAATTTCCCGGCAACACCTTTGGTATGGCGCTTAACCTGGAAAGAGATTCCGTGGGTGTGGTGGTATTAGGTTCATACCAGCACATCTCTGAAGGCGACACCGTAAAATGTACCGGAAAAATTCTTGAAGTACCTGTCGGCGAAGCATTGCTGGGCCGTGTTGTTGACGCGCTGGGCAATCCCATCGACGGCAAGGGTGCGATTGAAACAAAACACACTTCACCGATTGAAAAGATTGCTCCCGGTGTAATTGCTCGTCAATCGGTTGATCAGCCTGTGCAATTGGGTTTGAAATCTATTGATGCGATGATTCCGGTAGGCCGCGGTCAACGGGAGTTGATCATCGGCGACAGACAAACCGGCAAAACTGCTATCGCGGTTGATGCGATCATCAATCAAAAAGGCACAGGCATTAAATGTATCTATGTCGCTATCGGCCAAAAACGCTCATCGATTGCTAACGTAGTACGTAAGCTTGAAGAGCATGGTGCAATGGCTCATACGATTGTGGTCTCGGCATCGGCATCGGAATCGGCGGCATTGCAATTTATCGCACCCTATACCGGTTGCTCAATGGGTGAGTATTTCAGGGACCGCGGCGAAGATGCGTTGATCATTTATGACGACTTGACCAAGCAAGCTTGGGCTTATCGCCAGATTTCCCTGTTGTTACGTCGTCCGCCAGGCCGCGAAGCGTATCCAGGGGACGTTTTCTATTTGCATTCCCGTTTATTGGAAAGAGCATCACGCATTAATGCGGCAGAAGTTGAGAAGCTGACCAAGGGCAAGGTAAAAGGCAAAACAGGGTCATTGACTGCATTGCCTATTATCGAAACCCAAGGCGGCGACGTATCGGCTTTCGTACCGACTAACGTAATTTCTATTACCGATGGTCAGATCTTTTTGGAAAGTAACTTGTTTAACTCAGGCATACGCCCAGCGGTGAATGCAGGTTTATCGGTATCGCGTGTAGGCGGTGCAGCTCAAACCAAGATCATCAAGAAATTGGGTGGCGGTACTCGTCTTGACTTAGCGCAATACCGTGAGTTGGCGGCTTTCGCTCAGTTTGCATCCGATTTGGATGAAAATACCCGCAAGCAAATTGAACGCGGTCAACGTGTAACCGAATTGATGAAACAGAATCAATATTCGCCAATGTCGGTAGCACAAATGGCGGTTTCATTGTTTGCTGCTAATGAAGGTTTCCTGGATAGCCTGGAAGTCAACAAGGTACTTGCTTTTGAGGCTGCCTTACAGTCGTACATGACGTCAGAGCATGCTGAATTGATGAACAACATTAATGCAACTGGCGATTTTAGTGATGACATAAGAAAGGGTATGCTGGCTGCAATCCAGACTTTCGTCAAAACTCATAGCTGGTAACCAAAAGTAGGCGCCTCTAGGCGAAGGGTTTTAAAATGGCTGTTGGTAAAGAAATACGCAGCAAGATCGGGAGTATTAAAAACACTCAAAAAATTACCCGTGCAATGGAAATGGTTGCTGCGAGTAAGATGCGTAAAACAAAAGACAGAATGATGGCAACACGCCCATACTCTATAAAGATTGGTCAGATCATTAAGCATTTGGCTCATGCAAATCCGGAGTATAAGCATTCTTTCCTTGTCGAACGTCCGGTTAAGCGAGTTGGCATTATCGTAATAAGTTCCGACAGGGGTTTGTGCGGAGGGTTGAATTCAAATTTATTCAGAAAAACGCTGATTCAAATGACGCAATGGGAAAAAGCAAATATTGAAGTAGATATTTGTACGATAGGCACCAAGGCGTTCGGCTTTTTCGGCAATCTGAAAACAAATCTGGTCGGGCACGTTTCTAAGTTGGGCGACACGCCGCATCAGCATGACATTATCGGCATCATTAAAATCATGTTGGATGCTTATGCGGAAGGTAGAATCGATGAATTGCATGTTGTATAGCAATGAATTCGTAAATACCATGACCCAGAAGCCAACCATCGAAAAATTACTGCCGGTCGTAGCCGGCGAGCTTGATGAAAGTCTAAACGGTCATTGGGATTATATCTATGAACCTGATGCCAAGGAAGTTTTGGATCATTTGTTAACCCGGTATATCGAGTCTATCGTTTATCAGGGATTGGTTGAAAATAATGCCTGTGAACAAGCTGCCAGAATGGTGGCGATGAAGAGTGCTTCGGATAATGCCGGAAATATTATCAGCGAGTTACAGCTGGTCTATAACAAAGCCCGACAAGCCGCTATCACTCAGGAAATTTCAGAAATTGTTGCCGGTGCCGCAGCTGTTTAAGGCTCTCCTGAGCTAGTCGACGGACCCAAGTTAAAATGACACAACACAAGAGGACAACTCAATGAGTTCGGGTAAAATCGTTCAGATTATCGGCGCGGTCGTTGACGTGGAATTTTCACGTGCAGACCTGCCCAAAGTATATGATGCCTTAAATGTACAAGGCAAAGGCTTGGTGCTGGAAGTTCAGCAGCAATTAGGCGATGGTGTCGTCAGAACGATTGCGATGGGTTCTACCGATGGTTTAAGCCGAGGCTTGGACGTCAGTAATACCAATGCGCGCTATTGCTGTACCGGTCGGCCAAGAAACCTTAGGCCGCATTATGAACGTGCTGGGCGAGCCTATCGACGAAAAAGGCCCAATCGGCGAAAAAGTAAAATGGGGCATCCACCGCGAAGCGCCTAGCTATGCTGAACAGGCTGCGGCAACTGAGTTGCTGGAAACCGGCATCAAGGTTATCGATTTGGTCTGCCCGTTTACCAAAGGCGGTAAAGTCGGTTTGTTCGGTGGTGCCGGTGTAGGTAAAACCGTTAACATGATGGAACTGATCCGTAATATCGCGATTGAGCACAGTGGTTACTCGGTGTTTGCCGGTGTGGGCGAGCGTACTCGTGAAGGAAACGACTTCTATCACGAAATGACCGATTCAAACGTAATCGACAAAGTATCGCTGGTTTACGGCCAGATGAACGAGCCACCAGGAAACAGATTGCGCGTTGCGTTGACCGGTTTGACCATGGCGGAATATTTCCGTGATGAAGGCCGTGACGTACTATTCTTCGTTGACAACATTTACCGTTATACCTTGGCGGGTACCGAAGTATCGGCGTTGTTAGGCCGTATGCCTTCTGCGGTAGGTTATCAGCCTACACTGGCTGAAGAAATGGGTGTGTTGCAAGAGCGTATTACCTCAACCAAGACCGGTTCTATTACCTCTATCCAAGCGGTATACGTACCTGCGGATGACTTGACCGATCCATCGCCAGCAACCACGTTTGCGCATTTGGATGCGACCGTTGTATTGTCTCGTCAAATTGCCGAATTGGGTATTTACCCTGCGATTGATCCGCTGGATTCTACCAGCCGTCAGCTGGATCCATTGGTTATCGGACAAGAGCATTATGACGTGGCTCGTAAGGTTCAGGGCATCCTGCAACGCTACAAGGAATTACGCGACATTATCGCTATCTTGGGTATGGACGAATTATCTGAAGAAGATAAATTAACCGTATCAAGAGCGCGTAAAATGCAACGTTTCCTGTCTCAGCCTTTCTTCGTTGCCGAAGTATTTACCGGTTCTCCTGGTAAGTATGTGTCGCTGAAAGATACCATTGCCGGCTTTAAAGGCATTATCGACGGTGAATACGATGCGATTCCTGAGCAGGCTTTTTATATGGTCGGTACCATAGACGAAGCGCTTGAGAAAGCAAAAGGCATGAAATAAGTTATAAAACTGTGTAGGTAATAATCATGACCATGACCGTACATGTAGACATCGTTAGTGCAGAAAAGGAAATATTTTCCGGATTAGCGGAAATGGTATTTGCTCCTGCCGAACTTGGCGAAGTGGGCATTTCGCCTCGGCATGCGCCATTAATATCCAGACTTAAGCCCGGCGAAGTCCGGGTAAAAGTCAGCGATAAGGAAATTTATCCGTTCTATGTGTCAGGCGGTATGCTGGAAATACAACCGCATCATGATTACCATTCTGGCTGACACGGCGATAAGAGCGAAAGATATTGATGAGGCAGCCGCAATTGAGGCCAAGACCAGAGCTGAAGAAGCATTGGCGGATAAGTCGGGCAAAATTGATTTTGCAACTGCTCAGGCACAATTGCAGGAAGCTATTATGCAATTAAGAACATTGGATAGATTTAGAAAACGCGGCGGGTAGTTGGGAATATTGCGCGACGCCATCATAATCCTTTTAGAAAGCCCGATAACGTGTTAATGCGCTATCGGGCTTTTTTGGTTTAACGGAATATCAAATGAAAATAACGACCATTATTCTGGCAGCGGGCAAAGGAACGCGGATGCGTTCGGAGCTGCCCAAGATTTTACACAAAATTGCCAATAGACCTTTGCTGACAGCATGTCTACGACACGGCCAAGCAGTTGGAAAACAATGTCATCAAGATTGTCGTCGGCCACGGTGCCGAACTGGTTACAGACAGCTTTAAAAGACTTGGATGCCGATTGGGTAGAACAAAAGCAGCAGTTAGGCACGGGCCACGCCGTGCAGCAGGTCAGCGATCAAATTGCCGATGCCGATACCGTTTTGATCCTGTACGGCGATGTGCCATTGTTGAAATTGACAACCGTCAAATCGCTGATAACCAATGTCAATGACCAGTCTCTGGCTTTGCTGACCGTGAATCTTGCCAATCCTACGGGTTACGGCAGAATAGTCAGAAATGCTTCCGGGCAGGTCACAAAAATTGTCGAAGAAAAAGATGCGACAGATGCGCGAAAAACAGATCAATGAAGTCAATACCGGCATCATGGCGGTGCAGGGCAAGCAATTAAAAAAATGGCTGAGCCAGTTAAATAACAGCAATGCCCAGGGCGAATACTATTTGACTGATGTGATTGAAATGGCGGTTGCCGATCAAATCAACATCGTTACCAGCCAGCCGGAAACCGAGGATGAAGTGCTGGGCGTTAATAATCGGATACAGCTAAGCCATCTGGAGCGAGTCTACCAGCAAGAGCAAGCCAATAGCCTGATGGAACAGGGCGTCACCTTAAATGATCCGATGCGCTTTGATCAAAGAGGCACGATTGAAAGCCTCGGCCAAGACATAGAAATCGATATTAATGTGATCTTGGAAGGAAAAAACAGCATCGGCAGCAATGTCAAAATAGGTGCCAATACTAATATAAAAAACTCCATCATTGGCGATAATGTAGAAATTCTTGCAAACTGCATCATCGAAGATGCGGTTATAGGGCAAGGCAGCCGAATCGGCCCTTATGCCAGACTCAGGCCGGAAAGTGTTTTGGCAAACGATGTCCATATCGGCAATTTTGTAGAAATCAAGAAATCATCGGTAGCGGCAGGCAGCAAAATAAACCATTTAAGTTATATCGGCGATACGACAGTGGGCAGCAAGGTCAATATCGGTGCAGGAACCATTACCTGCAATTATGATGGCGTGAATAAGTTCAGGACCGTTATTGAAGACGGCGCTTTTATCGGCTCGAATAGCCAGCTGGTCGCCCCGGTTACGATAGGCAAAAACGCCACGATAGGTGCCGGATCAACGATTACCAAAGACAGCCCTGAGAATCAGCTGACTTTAAGCAGGGCCAAACAAATATCCCTTGCCGGATGGCAACGACCCGTTAAAAAGGAGAAATAATATGTGTGGAATTGTAGGCGGTATCGCGCAACGAAATGTAGTGCCCATTTTACTGGAGGGCTTGAAGCGGCTGGAATATCGCGGTTACGATTCGGCAGGACTGGCGGTTATTAACAACCAGCAAATCTACCGGAAACGAGAGCTGGGCAAGGTAAAAGGCCTGGAAGCACTGCTGGAGGCCGATCCCATTTCAGGCCATATCGGCATAGCGCATACCCGCTGGGCTACTCACGGCAAACCCAGCACCGCAAATGCGCATCCGCATATTTGCCGGCATAAAGTGGCGGTAGTGCACAACGGCATTATTGAAAACCATGAGCATTTAAGGGAAGTCCAGCAGCAACTGGGCTACGAGTTCACGTCGGAAACCGATACCGAAGTGATTGTGCATGAGATATATCACGCTCTGGAGTCTAGCGATGGATTGCTCAGCGCCGTTAAAAAGACTGTCAAAAAACTCGATGGCGCCTATGCTTTGGGGATCATGAGCGTTGACAATCCCGATACGCTGATCGCCTGCAGAAAAGGCAGTCCGCTGGTTATCGGTGTCGGCATAGGCGAATATTTTATCGCCTCGGATGTGGCGGCATTACTCCCGGTTACGCAGCGCTTTATTTTTCTGGAAGACGGCGATATCGCGGCGATCAGTATCAACAAGCTGGTTATTTATGACCAACATGATCAGGCAGTCAGTCGCCCAATCATAGAAAGCCAGTTGACAGCCGATTCTGTCGATAAAGGCGAGTATCGCCATTACATGTTGAAAGAAATTTATGAGCAGCCTTTTGCCATTTCGCAAGCCCTGGAAGGCCGGTTCATCAATAATCGCTTGCAGGAAAGCGCATTCGGTCATAATGCCGCCGAAGTGTTCGATAATATAAAAGCCATCCAGATTTTAGCCTGCGGCACCAGTTACCATGCCGGGTTGGTGGCGCGCTACTGGTTTGAAGAACTAGCTCGCGTTCCGTGCAACATCGAAGTTGCCAGTGAGTTCCGTTATAGAAGTCCGGTATTAGCATCCGGATACGTTGATCGTCACCATCTCGCAATCCGGCGAAACCGCCGATACCCTGGCGGCATTGCTGGAAGCCAAGAAGCTGGGCGCAAAATATTCTTTAGCCATCTGCAACGTGCCGGAAAGTTCATTGGTTAGGGAATCCGATCTGGTGTTAATGACCCGCGCCGGCCCAGAAATTGGTGTCGCATCGACCAAAGCCTTCACTACGCAACTGGCAACCTTAATGTTGTTGGTCATTGCGATCGGCAGGCGCTTTCATATGACTGAAATAGTCGAGCAAAAAATCACCTCGGAATTATTCAGCTTGCCGGGAAAAATTGAACAAGTATTGCAGTTGGATGATGAAATAAAAGCTTTGTCCGAGCAGTTTGCCGAAAAGCAGCATGCCTTGTTTTTAGGCCGCGGCACCCATTATCCGATAGCCATGGAAGGCGCGTTAAAATTAAAGGAGATTTCCTATATTCATGCCGAGGCCTATCCGGCAGGCGAGTTAAAACACGGTCCGCTTGGCATTAATCGACGCCGACATGCCGGTGGTGACCGTAGCACCGAACAACAGCCTGCTGGAAAAACTCAAATCGAATATGCAGGAAGTCAGCGCCCGAGGCGGACAATTGATTGTTTTTATGGATGAAACATTAGCTGCGGCCAATGATGAAAATGTACAGATCGTAAAAGTCCCGCAGGTCGGCAATGAGATTTCACCGATCGTGTATACCATTCCATTGCAGCTGCTGGCTTATCATGTTGCCGTTTTAAAGGGCACGGATGTTGATCAGCCCAGGAATCTTGCGAAGTCGGTTACGGTGGAATAGTTATGGCAAAATTATCACTGCAAGTGTGGGTGGGTAATAAAGAAATACTCACTTAACTCGTATAATCAAACATAACCAAATAAGCCCTGATCAGTCTGAGTTCAGGGCTTTTTTTTGCAAAAATATTTTTATGTGCTAACTTAAAATGTAATCAAATAATCAAGATGTAGCTTAGTGAACTGATGGATACTGTCAAATTAGTTGCCAAAGTGTTTCGAAGTAATGCTGGCGTGTATGAGGAAATCCCTGTTTTAATGACGGACCAAGGGATCATCAGTTCTCACATGGAATATCTTCTTGATCATGCTCACGCCAGAAGTCAAAGTTGGATGGAGTTACAGATAACTTCTCTGAAGTTATTGCTTCGATATGTAAGTGCAAATATAAATTTATTTTCTTCCGCACACGAATTGTTTAAAACTTTTGTTCAACAGCTATATAGCGGAACAATTGGAACTGATGGTAATGATCCATCTATGCTGTATTGGTTACCAAGAAATATCACAACTGCAAACGGAATTATTTCAAGTTTGGTTCAATACTCAGATTGGCTAACAAATAAAAATAAAGCTAATTTATAGATGAAAACAGTAAGCGCACAACACACTACCTGCTGATATCTTCCAAATACCGGATTATATACATCTCCTTTTGCTCGATGACAGACTGTTGGCCGACACTAACCAGACGTTAAAATAAATGCTGTCAAGGACGGTTTTGGGTCGTTTACCGTCCTTGGCATTCTAACGGAATTTATCATTACCTCAGGCAATTTTACATAACAGCTGTTACTCGATTGCAAAAAAATTGATCGGGGGATAATCGAGCGCATAACTATGAGGTATGCCCATGAAACGGGAAGACAAGGTAGCGAAACGCAAAAACAAACTGGCGAAACAGCAAAGAAAGCGGCAAATAAAACGTGTTAAAATCGCATCTGTTGGGCTGGAGCCAAAGAACCCGTACCCCAATGCGGAAGCCGCAGAAGAGGACATGGACCTTTTACTGCACGCCTGGGCAATACATTACGGGGAGTTACCGGACGATTTTAGCCCCCCTCTCTTTTGCGAAGACGAAGAGGGGATAAAAATGGAAGCGTGGGGGGAAACATTTAGGGATTTAATGATTAAAAAATATGAGACTATGGAGCTCGTTGAGCCACGCTTCAAGTTCGTGGTTTTCCGTGTATTACAGTCTCTCTTACCCTAATATTTTCAGTTCGAGAAGCTAATAATTAACTAATCCTAGTGATTCGTGGGCGCAAATTTGTTTATGTCAACTACCAAATCAAATCATCAGGAACCTGATACGCCGCATAGGGGTCATCCGCGGCATCGGCAGCTTTATTGGGCTCATTAAAAACAACTACGCTGGCGGCATCGCGCGCCTGGATTTTTTTCGCAGCTTCGGCGGGCACGACGTCGTATTGCTGGCCGTACTTGACAATAGCCAGCCGTCCCTGGGCAATCTGATCACGCATCGTCTCAGAGACATACAGGCGCTTGACCTTATTATGGTCGGTAAAATTATAGGCCGAGTCGCCTCCATCCAGCGGTAGCCGGTTTAAGTCGATCATCTGTTTGATTTGCGCGGCCAGCTGTTTTTGCTCGTCCTGCTGCTGGCGTAACTGATTCAGCTCTCTGTCCCTTTCGATTTTTTCAGCCTGCGCTTTTTGCGCCAGTTCTTTGGCCTCGTCAACTACTTCAACCCCATTTTTCCGCTGCTGCTGGGTTTGCTTACGTTTATCGGCTTTAATGCTCCGGGCCTGGGCTGTGCTAACTAACCCCGACTTTAGTAATTGTTCTTGTAATGATAGTTTCATTGTAGAATCTCCTCAGTCCAATATTCCATCTTTAGATAACGCATAATAATTTGACTGTAGCTTTTCCCATTTGTTTTTTCAACTTCAAAATATCTAGTATCGTGCGCTAGCAGTGAGTGGTTAGTGCTGGATAACATAAGATAAGAAGAAAACGTACATCATCCGATACGGGGAGAGATACAGTTGCCTTACGAGAAAATTAACTGAGTTTGTTGCTTAGAGTCTGATAATCAGCGATGATAAGCATAAATCCATATATTCACTTAATTAGGCAATTCGGAGCAGCATGGTACCATTTGTGTTATCAGTTGGGGGAAAACTGTGATTAATGTGTTCAGTTCTTTTCTCTTCTAGTAGATGAGTGCGTTACGTCTTCTGCGTCGTAGAGGCATCTTACAACAGTGGAATTGTGTGCAGCTCACTCAGTACGTAGATGGCGCCTGGAGAATTATCTAACAATTCCTTTCACCGGCGGCCCTGACGAGCCGCTGGTGAACTCAAACGTTATGCACAATTCACGAGTGAAAACTCTGCTCTGCCACCAGTTTTATCCACACTAAGGAGTATGTTATGCCTACACGACAAGAATATAGCGCGCGACTTCTGCCGTTATTATCCGAGGGCTTTAGGTCTCAACTGCTAACCACCCCTTCCGAAGCTGCTTTTTCCATTGACGAGTTGGCGGATACCCTAGGGGGAATTCTTGAGGAACTCGAGAGGCAACATTATGGCGCCGTGACCCACGTTCTGGCCCTACGGGACGAACGGCCCACGGAACCCTGGGAAGGTCATGGTGAGCTGGCTTTCCTGCTGTACTATTTACAAAACCCGCCACCCGAATTGCGCGCGGAGATCGATGCCCTGCCGGACTTAAAAGTGGTCTGGGATACAATGGCCGCCGTTGCCGCCCCTCCGCGATTTACTCCAAGCAGTTTTAGCAGTTTGGCTGCATCGCTACCCACCGAAGCGATGGTGAAATGCACTGAATGGGGCGATATCTACGGGGCCGGCAAATATGAGATGCTTGACGACGGCTGGGCATGGACACTCAAAAATGATTTGATGAACCACATACCTAAATGGAGTGGCAATGGCTATGGCATCGCGAATTTTATCACACACGACTGGAAACAACCGGTTGCACTGCAACCGGGTAGTGACGGACAGGTAAGGATAGCCATTATCGGCGACTGGGGGGCTGGCAAATACAATCTCCAAGGTCTAGCGGACAAGGATGGGCCAGCCTGTGCGGTGATGGATACCCTCAACAAACTGGCCACGCCGCCGGATTATCTTATTCACTTGGGCGATACGTATTACTCGGGAACCGGACCCAACCGTTCGCCCACCCTGGAAGAGACGCATCACCTGATTGACATCTTGAGGCTATACCCAAGCATCGCCAAACCCGGCCACTGTTTTACGCTTAATTCCAACCATGAAATGTATGGCGGTGCATACGGTTACTATGGTTCCGCACTGTCGAACCCATTATTCAGTGGTCAAAAGGGCTGTAGTTACTTTGCGCTGGAGTTTGGCAACTGGATCATCGCCGGAATCGATTCAGCATATTTCGACCCCTCCACCCTTTATATGGACGGAGGGCTTGGTGACAAAACCAAAAACCCGCAGTACCAATTCCTGCGGCAAGTCAAAGCCAGTGGTAAAAAGGTTATTGTGATGTCCCACCACACCGGGCTAAGCACGGACGGTAGGCATTCATCCAAATACCTTTGGGATGACGTTAACAGCGTTGTCGCCCCCGATTACTGGTACTGGGGGCATACCCATCTTGGTGCGGTATATAGCAACCAAGCATATTCCGGCAATATGAAAACACGCTGTATCGGGCACAGCGCGATGCCGTTTGCAATTCCGCCGGGCATGGAAAAGTGCGGGCAATACGTCGACTGGTATTCTAATTCGCCGCTAGATTCGAACATGGAGAGACAGGCGCTATATTATTCAAGCCCGCGGGCAAAAAACGGGTTTGCAATACTGACCCTGAGTAAAGACGGAATAACCGAACAGGTGTACGAAATCGGTAATACAAAACCGGTCAAGAGCATTTAGCAGGATATCTGAAAGGCGGCAATAATGGGTAACCCAATAAAATTAGTTTTTTCAATCATGCTCATTCTTTCTGTTTCAAGTTGCGGAATTTATTATCGAGACGAGGAAACCGGCGCCGAACATATCTGGGGAGTCGGCCATTTGGCTACAAAAGTTTCGGTGCCTGAAGACGGTAAGCAAGCAGTCATCCGCAAAGCGACCTTGGCAGGCATCGCGTTCGGCATGGAAGAGGGCGCGGTTGGCACGAGCGTCGGTTGGGAGCAAAGAGAGAGGATCACAATCTATGACGAAAATACCGCAATCGCCATTCAACGCCCGGAAGACGATAATTTCTTTATGTTTAAATTCGGCTCGCAACCGCCCACTGCGGAATTCCAAAAAAATAATAAGAAATAATTTCTGGAGGAGATAATCATGAAATTCACATTAACACCCAAATTAACACTTGTTTTATTCTGCGCCACCGTATCCGGTTGCGCGGGAGATCGAGCTTTGATAATGACCAAAACCAATGTAGGGATTGATGTTGATTCAAAGCCACCAACAGCGGAAATTACTATAGCCAGACGCGAACTTGCCATTTTGCCTACGTTTCCGGAAACAGTTGGCATTGATAGTGGGAATAAGTCAACTAAATCGCCTGCAACGGACGGTAAGTCTAATAGTAATCCTGAGAACCGATCAAAATCTCAAGGAACAGCTATACCGAGTACTGAAAAGCAAGCTGTCACTCAACCTGCAGAGTCAATGCCTATCAATAAACCAGATGGAAATTCAACACCGGATGAGCGAACTAGCGTAAAAGAAGGCGCTTTGCCTATACTTGCCTCATTCGATTTGCAGGGCAACTTTTTTTCACCCAGAATCATCGGACAGTTCGCAGGGGGAGATGCGGCGGTATATTTAGCCCAGGATCCTACTGACGATAATAGCCTTTCTGTTGATTCATCGCTCTGTTTAAAAAATAAACCAGAGGATACTCGTGGTTGGTTTTTGAAATTAATAACAGATAAAGAGTCATATGAGAAAGAGCCACATCCATTTTATTTTGCCACGGATACTGCTTATGGGCTTAAAGTCGCGTGGAGCGGAACTTCCGGACCATATCCGGATTCTTTAAAGCTAGGTTTTAACCGTAAAGAATTTGCATCTCCCCACATTTTTGTTGACCAAGGTTGCGGTAATGATCCAAAGCGCTGGAATGTCAAATTGCCTTCTTTCTACGCATCGATAGATAACGCGAGTGCGTTAGAGATTTTTGAAAAAGCCAAGGTAAATCATGTGCAGTTCTTTGCGACGGGTCAAGCCGCGACTAAATTTGCCCAAAGAGCCTCTATTCGACAAGTTGCCTTTCAAAACATGGCACCCGATGCGGCAAAAAGCGAAGCCGAAAGCTTAAATCGCGACTTAATTGGCGAAATTGTAGAAACGTTCGAGGCTGATACAGCTGGTAAAGACGCTATCTTAGCTAAGGCAGTAGAATTAGGGCTTGTACCAAACAATACTAAAGCGTCTGAATTCAAAGACAAGCTCAATATCAACGCCACAGGAATCAATTATTCGGTAGCGACGAAGCTTAATCAATTAAGGATTGTTGCGTCCATGTTAAAAAAAGCGAGTGCTTCCTCGGGAACATAATAAATCATTAAATTTCAGCAAGAACAGCTTCAAGCTGTTCTTGCTGAGCATGATATAAGGTGTTTCGGGTGCAGGTTAGGCTTTGTATCAAAACTTGCTCGTTTGCTGACCAAGTAGCTAATTATATTAGTCAAATTAGGGTTAGTATGATAATAAAAAAATAAACAGGCCATCTCATGAAAAATTTAGTCTACCTCATCGCATTATTATTTCTACTTTCAGGATGCTCCAGCCTAAACCAAGAAACATTGCAATACGAATTATCGCACCAGCCTAATTTACCAAACAGCACCACTGTGAATCGCGAACTTTCCTGTGATGTTTGGACGCAGCATGTAGTTGCAGTTAACGGGCGGGGAAAGTTCAAGCCTGTCAAATTTACTCACCCAGATTGTAATGGGCCAGAACCAATAACGAAACTCGACGATCACCTCAACAAAATCGTTGAGTCAATACGCAAGTCTAGCAAGAAAAAGTTATTAATCTTCATACACGGAGGAATGAACGGTTACCAGGATAGTTTGGGACGTGTAGAACGGGACTTGCCTAAGATGATGGAAGACCGCGATACTTATCCGATTTTTATCGTTTGGCCAAGCGAGATGTTTGATTCCTATGGAGATTCCATTACCCATTATTACCAAGGCAGTTGGGATCATACGGGATATTTTTTGAATGCTCCCTTTAGATTCGCCACAGACCTTACTGAAGTAGGTGCCCGCTCCTTGATGAGCTATGGTAAACAAACTAACCTTTTGTTGGGATCGAGTTGCTTTAACGAGGCTTGGCGGGGCCTTATTCCTCTTTATTGTGGGCCAAATCCGAACAAACCGGCATTTGCCGAAATAAATCCTACCAATGGTCAAAGAAATCAGAACGATGATGAAAGAAATCCGACCAATGATCCTTGTGAAGAGGTTGATCCACCTAAAGGCTTTAGTTGCGTGAAAACGTCGGCAAAAGAGGCCGGCGATTTTTGGCGCTTAAAGAATATACTTCTGAGCCCTCTAAAACTAATTTCAATACCAATAATCGATCCTCTCGGCGAAAGGGATTGGAACAGTATGATCAGCCGCACCCGTTTCACTATGCGGCAACCATGCAAGGAAGAAGTTTGGAGTAAAGGAAATTGCGGATTTGGGCCTGCATATAAATTATTTAAAGCTATCAATGAAAATTTAAAGGATCAGGAAATCACCCTTATTGGCCACAGTATGGGTGCCATAGTGGCCAGCGAAGTAGTGAATGCATTTCCTGAGCTTCCTTACCGGAATGTTGTGTTTATGGGGGCGGCAGTCAGCATAAAAGAATTTTCCAAGAGTGTGCAGCGGGTACTGAAGGCGCGCGTTGAACAACAAGAAGAGGGCAATCAAACTACATTGTCCGCTAATAATTGCGCTAGAGATAAAGTTGGAATACTGGGTAATGCTGCCGATGCGATCAAAAAACCTTTCTGCTTTTTTAATGTCTCCCTTCATCCCTATGCCGAAGCAACAGAGGAAAACGGCTTCGGAGCAGCGCCATCGGGAAGCTTATTGGAATGGATTGACACCAACTTTACTCAGCCTGCCGATATAGCAGATCGTACTTTGGGACGTTGGGCAAATATATCCTCTTTGCGGTATACCTTAGATAAGGAGTTACTCAATAAAGGTTATATGCGCTTTAAACGCTTCGGCCTCGACTTTAACGGTCCTCATAGTCATGGAGGTTTAGCCAATCCAGAGGAAAGCGAAAAAAAATATGGCGTTTATTGGAATCCAGATTATTGGTTTTAATTTGCTGGATGCTATACAAATATAGCTAAACAGCGTTATGTTTGCTGCGTAGTGGTCAAGTTTTTTTCGGGCAGGGGACTTCAGGGGCTGACTCTGAAGTGCTCTCACGAATTTACCCCTCTTAATAATGCTGTGTAATTGCTCTAATCGCTCGGCGTTAGTGGCGGACATTCAAATATGGCCGGGTTTGCATTAAATAGATGGCGGTTTTCAAATCGAGAAAGCTGGTAGATTTGCGATTGAAATAATATGAAGCAATTATGGTTTACCACCGGTTCGTATGACTCAGTATAGAACTTTATTACTCAGTTTTTTGTAGTGGATGGGAGATAAGTTTGTTTAGTATAGGACTTTATTTTTGGAAGGTTGGTTTTTATGACGATAGAATGTAGCTTATAAGACGTTTCAGTATATAACTTTATTACTCTCTCACAGCAAGAGCAATTGTTAAAATCCGGCACTAGTCAGTGCCGCTAAGGCCAAAAGCGTCAAATCCGACAAGCGCAAGCAAGCCCAGCAGCAGCGGAAAAATGGGGTTGAGGTGGTTGACGAGGCCAAAGAGCTGGCGCAAAAAGCGCAGGCTGAAAAAATCGAAAGGGACAGGGAGCTTAACCAGCTGCGCCAGCAGCAGGAAGAGCAAAAACAGCTGGCGGCTCAAATAAAGCAGATAATCGAGTTAAACCGCTTGCCGAGGGATGCCGAAGGACTGGCCTATAACTTTACCGATGATAATAAGGTCAAGCGGCTGTATGTTTCGGAGGAGATGCGCGACCAGATTGCCGAAGGACGGCTGGCTATTGTAAGGCTAGGGACAATCTATGAAGTGGTGGGCGCCGAGGCGGCAAGAAAAATACAGCAGCGCGATGCGGCTAGCGTGATTGTCTTTAATGGGCAAAATAAAACCACGGATGTGGTAGATGATGCTTATGCAGAGTATCAGGTTCCTGATGATTTGATTTGGTAGAAATCTTGCTGGGTCTTTATAAAATGCAGCACCGGTTGCGGCCCTGCTCTTTGGCCTGATATAGCGCCTGATCTGCGCGTTCAAAGGCGGTTTCATCGGTGTCGCTCGGGATAAACTCGGTAATGCCGCAGGAAATGGTAATGGCAACAGAGGCGCCGCTGGCATTAAAGCCCGTTTTTTCGATAGTTTGACGCAGTTGGTTGGCTACTGTTAACGCTGATTGGCTGTCGGTGTTCGGCAGCAGCATGGTAAATTCTTCGCCGCCAAAGCGGGAAATAAAATCGGTTGCGCGGGAATGATCGGACAATTGTTTGGCGATTAACAGCAGCACTTTATCGCCGGCTTTATGTCCATAGCTGTCATTGATATTTTTGAAATGATCAATGTCCCAGACGATGAGGCTTAGTGGCGACTGGTAACGTTTCCAGCGGGCCAGTTCGGCTTCCAGGCGCTCGTTATAGGCATTACGATTGGGCAGGCCCGTTAAGGCGTCGCGCAATGCTTGGTTATTGGCAATTTTCAGTTTTGATTTGAGGTCGCTGGACTCCGACTCCATGTCTTTTATTTTGTCAACTAAATCATCCAGTTGTTGCTGGGTTTTTTTGCGTTGAACAGCTTCTTTTTGGGTATGTTCCTGGATTTCCTTGGCAATTGTCGCTAGTCGGCTGTTAATGATGCCTTTTAAAGGCTCCAGTTTGGTGGCGTTGGTCGAGCTTAACTTCAATTCTTCCATCTGTTCAGAAACGGACTGATCGAGTTTGCTTCTGTTCTCGGCCGATTCGATCGCTGCCGTGCTGGCTCCCATCACGCTGACATCCAGTGCCGCCAGTTGCTCGGTAATATGGGAGAGAAATTTATCAATGTCTTGCTGTTCTGATTGGTTGTGCTGTTTGATTTTAAGCAGCAGTTTAAAGGACTTATCCAGAATGGTTTCAAACGCCGCGGCGGTTTGATTAGGCGCGGCAAGCAATTGTTTTGCTGTTTGCGCTTGTTGATCAAAGATGCTGGGAATTTCGATGTTTTCCAGCAAAAGCAATAATTGCCCGCTGACAATTTCTATATCGATGTGGTTGGCGATGGTATTGGCCGCAGAGGTATTGTCGTCAGGCTCGATAGCTTCAAGTATGGCAATAAATAATTGATTGGGCGTCTCGAATTTTACGGTCTCGGCAGCTAAGCCATACGTTGTTCTGTCGCCTGCATCCATGCTGTCGTCAGCTCTTTTCTTCAGTCGTCTGAGCGAGCTTTGTTGTTGTTCAGTTGTATATTGCTGAAGCAGGAAGTCAAATAGCAGTCGAGTTTCCAGTGACCGGTTTTGAGGTGGTTGTGCTTGATTTGAGCGACGGAATTGGTGAATTTTTCAAGCTCCTCTTTAAGCGCATGGCTGTTGATGCCGTTTTTTAATTGATCGCGGATACCCAGCAGATGCGGATCCAGGAGAGGGTCGAGTCCAGTCGTTGCGATGGTCAGGCGTATTATTGTTTTACAAAGCAGGTCTTCTTTTTCCCTGTAAGATTCTTCTGCTTTCTTGCAAGAAGCTTCTGATTGTTCCTGTTCATCAAGCAGATCTAAATATTTCTCTTTCCATTTATCCGGGTCGGCTGCCTTACTAAAAAAACTCATGATAGACCTTGTCAATGATTAAAGGGTAATTGCTTGTACAGTGGACGGCTTTGTCAGAAATTGCCGCATCGATTTCTCAATTGTCCAAATAATAAAATATTTATGAAGAGTTAATCTGCCGACAGCGGGCTCGATTATTTTGCCTTGCTTTCCTGCTGGATCAGTTGATTGATAACTTCAATCATTTTTTCATGAGAACCGGCCAACGGGCCATTCGTTTTATACTTGCCGTTAATAATGATGGCGGGAACGCCGGTTACGCCGTAACGGCCAGCTGTGGCGGCTGCCTGGCGCATTTTGGCAGTCGACCAGAAATGAATTGTAGGCGTCATGGAAGTCGGTTTCTTTAACGCCGTGCTCAACAAAGAATTTTGCCAGCTGGTCTTCGGTTTCAAGGCTTCTGTTTTTTGTTTTGGATGGCATCGAAAAAGTCGGCATGAACTTTATCGACTACGCCCAGCGCTTCAGCGGTAAAATAGGCTTTGGCATGCTTGCCCCAAAGGTCGCTGAATACAGCGGGTTGACGGATAAACTCAACGTTTTTAGGCAGATTTTGTACCCATTTTTCCAGCACGGGTTCAAAACTATAGCAATGGGGGCAGCCGTACCAGAAGAACTCAATCACTTCAATTTTGTCGGGATTATGGGTGGGCTGTGCAGGTGACAGGGATTCATAACCAACCGATTCGGCTTTTAACAAGGCCGAACAGGAAAACAACAAGATTAATAAGCTGGCTTGGGTGATTTTTTTTAACATGGCTATGAGTCTCTGTAGGTTTTGTAAGGCGGGCCTTATTTCATCATTGATATGCGATAAGAAACGGCTTTTATTTCCTCATCGGTCATTTTTTTGGCAATCATGTGCATGATGTTTTCCGGATTATTGCTGCGTGAGCCGGATTTAAAATCGGTAAGCGTTTTGATTAAATAGTCGGCGTGTTGCGATTTTAATGCCGGGAACGAAGCCGGTTTGTTGCCTTCGCCAAAAGGACCGTGGCAGGCGATGCAGGCGGAGACTTCGCTGGCCAGGTTGCCGTTGCGGTACAGATCGCTGCCCTTGGCAATCAGGGTTGGGATATCTTTGTTACCGGCCGGCTTTTCGTCTTCATCGTCAGCAGCCAAGACCGGCATGGCATTTTCGGAAATCTTTTGCGTTGCGTAGTATGCGGAAATGTCCGCCATATCCTCATCAGTTAACGGCAGCGCCATAGCTGACATCATCGGGTCGCTGCGGCTGCCGTCTTTGAATGCATGCAGCTGCCCTTTCAGATAGGAAGAATGTTGCTGTGCAAGTTTGGGAAATGTTGCTACCATGCTGTTGCCGTTGTCGCCGTGACAGCTGGCGCAGGATTCTGCTTTTTGTTTTCCTGCATTAATATTGCCCTCTGCATGTAAAATACTTGTAGCACTGGTCAGCGCCAGAGAAATTGAAAGTATCTGCCATTTTTTCTTCATCAAATTCCCCTTCGGAATGATTAATCATTTATCGTAGGGGCGACCGTCTGGTCGCCCATAAGGCTGCCTGTGCATAACCGAATTCTACTCTAAATAGCGACTCTAAGCGAGACAACGATGAACCCAATTTACACCCAAGCAAAATTTATTAACAGTTCGCCACATCTTCGCGACACGCCTCCGGATCAGGGCATGGAAGTGGCGTTTGCCGGGCGTTCAAATGCGGGTAAATCCAGTGCAATTAATACCTTAACGCGGCAAAACGCATTGGCCCGAATCAGCAAAACGCCGGGCAGAACCCAGATGCTTAATTTTTTCGAAATTAATGAGCGGCAACGATTTGTCGATTTGCCGGGTTACGGCTATGCCAAAGTGCCTTTAGCGGTGAAGAAAAAATGGCATGAGTTGATGGAAACGTATTTAACCAGCCGCAAGTCATTATGCGGCATTATTCTGGTAATGGATGTGCGCCATCCGTTAACCGAATTCGACTGGCAGATGATAGAGTGGTGCGAGCATACCGGGCTGCCGCTGCATGTATTGCTGACCAAGGCGGATAAGTTGAATTACGGCGCGGCTAAAAAGACCTTGTTGCAGGTGCAAAAGGAGTTAAAGGATGCCAGTTTCCCATTGACGATACAGCTGTTTTCGTCGTTGAAAAAAATCGGTATTGATGAGGTGCATAGTGCACTGGACCAATTGTTTAATCCTGTTGTCCAGGAGCATCAGGATCAGAGCGAAATATCGACACCTTCTTGAGCTAGCAATAATTCACAGCTGGTTTCCGGGTATGTTTTGCAGCAGGTTTTGATAAATGGCATCAAGGCTTGCGTCGCTACGGGTAGGTTCATGGTGGGTAAAAAATAGTTTTTTTGCGTTTGCCGCAGTAGCCAGCTTTATCCCCGAATCATAAGTGCCATGCCCCCAACCTTGTTTGGAGACATATTCTTCGTTGGTATAGGATGAGTCGACAATCAACGCATCGACATCTTTCATGGCCAGCACCACTTCGTTCCATTTTGCATCGACAAAAGACTGGAATTCAGCATATTCATCATCTTCCGGATCATAGATGTTGAGCTGCGGTTCGTAATCGCCGGTAAAAAAAATCGATTGCCCGTCGCAATCGATACGGTAGCCGAAATTTAATACCGGATGACTGAGCACAATCGGGGTGATGGTGGCGCTGCCTACCTTGACCGGTTCGCCCGGCTTGACGGTGGTGTACTCAATCCGGGCATTCAGCTGTGCTTCCCGTATCGGAAAAAAACTGTATTGCAACTGCACGGAAAGTGCGCGGTTGATGGTTTCGTTGGTGACCGGATCAATTCCGCCGTAGATAGTAATCTGGTTGTTGGGGATGAAGATAGGGATAAAGAAGGGTAGGCCCTGTATATGATCCCAATGGGTATGGGTAATGAAGATATGCGCATTGACGGGCATTTCTTTCAGCAGGCTTTGTGCAAGCGCGTGAATGCCGGTGCCGGCGTCAAGAATGATCAAATCATTGTCATCGGTTCTGATTTCAATGCAGGTGGTATTGCCGCCGTATTTAACGCGTATTGGGGCCTGGTGTTGGTATGGATCCTCTAACGCCCCAGAATTTAAATTTCATTGTTATCGTCCTTCGACTGCATGATGTAGAAGTTGGAAGTAATGCGGGGGTGCAAACCGAGCACTACAAGTTAATAAAAGATTGAGCTTCGGTTTTGATGGCTTCCAAATCCCCTAAAGCCTCGCATATGCCATGGAGATCCTGTCCAAAGCGGGCGACAATGGGTTCGGGGAAATCCTCTATCAATGGATTGCCGCTATCACCGAACTGCATGTGCTTGCTGATTTGATTGGCGGCAAAAACGCAGTCCCTTAAGGCATTTTGATTATGATCGAGATCATGATGATGAGCGATGGCATCAATTAACATTTCAGATAAGCCCCATTTTTCGGCCAGCATTTTACCGGCTTGTGAATGACTAAGACCGATAAATTCGAGTTCGGTTTGATGCAGCGGCAGTTGCTGCTCTTTGCTTTTTTCCAGTGCAAGTTTAAATTCATCGGGCATAAATTCGGCGAACACGACTTTTCCAAAGTCATGCAATAAGCCGGCAACAAAACAATCGCCGCATTCTATTGAAGACAGGCTGATGCGTTCAGCCAGCATTTTGCTGATCGCCGCGGTGGTTAAAGAATGCAGCAGAAAATTGGAGGTATTGAAATTGGCCTTGTTGTTGGCATTCAACATGCCCATTGCGGCCACGCCTAAGGCTATGTTTTTTATGGTGTTAAGGCCAATATGCACGACCGCGCGCTGCACCGAGGTGATTTTTTGCGGTAGGCCGTAGAAAGATGAATTAATGGCTTTAAGGATTTTAACGGTCATGACCGGGTCGCATTCAATCACGCGGACAATATCTTTTGCCGAAGCGTTGATGTCTGACGTTAACTGCACAACTTGTTGAACGCTTCTGGGAAAAGCGGGCATTTTTTCAACGAGGACGATGAGTTTTTCGTTTTTTGAGTTCGGCATTGTAGTGTCGTTAAACAATAATAACTAGTGGAACATAGCAGAGAAAAAAGTGAGTTGTTAGTCACGTAAGACCCAAGTTATGCCGCCACTATAATACAATACCGCCATAATGCCGAAAAATAATAACTAACAGTTAATGAGCTTCGTCCCAATTATTTCCAATGCCTATGTCGACAATCAGCGGCACATCAAGATCGGCAGCCGCGCACATCAGGGTTCTGATATTCGCCGCGCAGTCGTCGACATGATCTTCGGCAATCTCGAACACCAGCTCGTCATGCACCTGCATGATCATTTTGGCATCCGGTTTGTCGCTATACAACCAACGGTCGGCGGCAATCATCGCGCGTTTAATGATGTCGGCGGCAGTTCCCTGCATCGGCGCATTGATGGCCGTGCGTTCGGCGTATTGGCGACGTGCCGCGTTGCGCGAGTTGATCTCCGGTAAATACAGCCGTCTGCCGAACAGGGTTTCAACATAGCCTTGTTCGCGGGCTTGCTCCCTGATGCTGTCCATATAGTTTTTGACGCCCGGATAACGGGCAAAATACAGATCGATATACGATTGCGCCTGACTGCGCGACAAGCCCAGTTGCTGTGCCAGGCCAAAGGATGACATGCCGTAAATCAGGCCGAAGTTGATGGCCTTGGCGGAACGGCGCAAATCGGTGGTGACTTGCTCGGGAGCGACGCCAAATACTTCCGCCGCAGTGGCCCGGTGCACGTCTTGTCCTTCGGTAAAGGCTTTTAACAAGCCTTCGTCAGCCGACAAATGCGCCATGATGCGCAGCTCGATTTGCGAATAATCGGCGGCGACAATTTTTTTGCCTTCGGGGGCGATAAATGCCTGCCGGATTTTTCGGCCTTCTTCGCTGCGTATCGGAATATTTTGCAAATTGGGGTCGGAGGAAGACAGTCTGCCCGTTGCGGCTATCGCCTGATGGTAAGAGGTATGAATCCGTCCGGTTTGCCCGTCAACCTGCTGCGGCAGTTTGTCGGTATAGGTCGATTTCAGCTTGCTTAAGCTGCGGTATTCCAGAATCAGCTTGGGCAGCGGGTAATCGAGGGCCAATTCCTGCAATACCGATTCTTCAGTTGACGGCTGGCCTTTTGGGGTTTTCTTTAATACCGGCAGCTTTTGCTGATCGTAGAGGATGTCCTGGATCTGTTTGGGCGAGCCCAGGTTAAAGGTTTGTCCGGCCAGATCGTGAGCGTGCTGTTCAAGGGAGATAAGCTGGCTGGAAAGTTCAAGGCTTTGCTGCGCGAGCATCGCGGCGTCGATTAACACGCCGTTGCTTTCGATGCGGGCCAGTACGCTGATCAGCGGGACTTCCATTTCCGTATACAACTCAAGCAATTTTGGCTGCTGCGCCAGCTTTGCAAGCAGCACCTGATGCAGTTGCAGGGTAATGTCGGCGTCTTCAGCGGCATAAGGCGCGGCTTGTTCTATCGACACTTCCTGAAAGCCTATTTGTTTGGCGCCTTTTCCTGCCACATCCTCGTAATGGATGGTTTCAACGCCCAGATATTCCTTCGCCAGATCATCCATATTGTGTTTGGTTGCGGTGCTGTTTAACACGTAGGATTCGAGCATGGTGTCGTGAGCAATGCCGCGCAGTGCAATGCCGTGATTAGCCAGGACATGCATATCGTATTTCAGGTTTTGCCCGAGTTTGGCTTTATGCGGATTTTCCAGCAGAGGCCGCAGTTTTTCCAGTATTTCAGAGCGGTTCAGCTGATCCGGAACGCCGGGATAGTCATGGGCTAAAGGCACATAGGCGGCTTTACCCGGCGTTACCGCAAACGATACGCCGACTACTCTGTGCTTTGCTGTAATCCAGGCTGGTGGTTTCGGTGTCGAAGGCAAATAATTCGGCTTTTTCCAGTTGGCTTAGCCAGTCGTTAAAGTGCTGCTCGGTTAATATCGTTTCATAATTGGAATCGATTTTGACCGGCTTGTCTTCGGGTTGCGCAACTTCAACAGAGGTTGTGCTGAGCCCTTCGGCCACGCCTGTCCTGAGCGTAGCCGAAGGGCTCAGGACAGGATCAGGCGAAGCATCCAGTGTTTTTAACCAGGACGAAAAGCCCAGTTCGGCCAATAAATTTTTCAGTTCCGCTTTGTCCATCGGCTGCTGTTTCAGGTCTTCGATGCTGTAGGGCAGATCCAGATCGCATTTAATGGTGGTCAGTTGCTTGGATAACGGCAGGTAGTCCAAACTGGCGCGCAGGTTTTCGCCGATTTTGCCGCCGATCTCATTAGCGTGGGCGATCAGGTTTTCCAGGGTCTGATATTGCTCCAGCCATTTTGCCGCCGTTTTAGGGCCGACTTTGGGTACGCCGGGAATATTGTCGACGGTGTCGCCGATCAAGGCCAGGTAATCGATAATCTGTTCCGGCCTGACGCCGAATTTGTCGATGACGCCCTGAATATCCATGCGTGTGTTGGACATGGTGTTTTCCAGGATAATGTGCTCGGTGACCAGCTGCGCCATATCTTTGTCGCCGGTGGAAATGATGACGTCATAGCCTTGTTGTTCGGCGTGTTGTGCCAGCACTCCCAGCACATCGTCGGCTTCCACGCCGGATTCGATAATCAACGGCAAACCCATAGCGCGAATCAGATTATGCAGCGGAGCGATCTGTACCCGCAAATCGTCAGGCATCGGCGGACGATGGGCTTTGTACTGATCGTAAAGCTCATTGCGAAAGGTTTTACCCGAGGCATCGAAGACCACCGTGATGTAGTCGCTGTGATAGTCGGCGATCAGCTTGCGCAGCATATTGCTGACGCCGTAAACGGCGTTGGTAGGCTCGCCGTTTGCGTTGGTTAGCGGCGGAATGGCATGGTAGGCGCGGAATAAAAAAGACGAGCCGTCAACCAGGATCAGACGCTCCCTTCGGTTGGATTCAGGATTGGGTTGTGTTGTTGGGACATAGGATTTAGGTGTCAGGTTAAAGGTGCTGGGCATCAGGTTTTACGCTTAACATCGACGATATTAGGCAGTTGGCTTATTTTATTAAGCACTTGGCTTAACTGATCGGTGTTTTCAATTTGAATGGTCAAATTGAGCAGCGCCGAAAAATCGGGATGCGTATCCATTGCCGCATTGGAAATATGGATTTTAGCCTGGGCCAAAATCTGGGTTACGTCATTCAACAAATTATGGGAGTTAAAGGCATGGATGACAATAGGCACTGCATAGCTGGCCTTTTTTGCCCCCCAGTTAACCGAAATCAGCTGGGCTTGTTTTTCGGGATCCAGGTGCAAAATATTTTCGCAGTCTTGGCGATGGATGGTGATGCCTTTTTTATGAGAAATATAGCCGACAATGTCATTACCCTGAATCGGCGAGCAGCAGTGGGCAAAAGACGTCATGACATTATCAATGCCGGCTACGGAAATGACTGATTTGGCTTCGGGCTTTTTGCGTTGAACGGGCGCCGGCTGAACTTCCAATTCAGGCACCTTAAAAAATGCCGCAAGCTGGCGGCTGTTAATATCGCTACGGCCTATCGGCTTCGAGCAGCCTGTCGGTGTCCGGCTGATGAAAATGTTTAGCCAGCTCAGCCAGATTGAGCATTTTTAAACCCAGTCGCTGGCTTTCCTTGTCCAGAATAGCCTTGCCGGTCGCTATATTCTGGGCTTGTTGCTGATTTTTAAACCAGCTTTTGACTTTGCCGATCGCAGCCGATGTCTTTAAATAGCCTAGATTGGGATCGATCCAGTTGTGATTGGGGCCGCCCTCTTTTGCAGTTAAAATTTTCACCTGCTCGCCGGATTTTAAGGTGTAGGTCAGCGGCACAATGCGACCGTTGACTTTTGCCCCGCGGCAGCGGTGGCCTATTTCGGTATGGATCGCATAGGCAAAATCCAGCGGCGTGGAGCCTTTAACCAGGTCGATTAATTTTCCGGCCGGGGTTAAAACGTAGACGCGGTCATTAAATAATTCGCTACGGAAATTTTCGGCCAACACATCGTCGCTTCCTTCCTTTCGGCTGCTGGTTTCTTCCAGCAACTTGCGCAACGAGGCGATGTTTTTTTCGATGGCGGCGTCATGCTTGCCGCCTTCTTTGTAAGACCAGTGCGCGGCAACCCCCAGCTCGGCAAAGTCGTGCATTTGCTGGGTGCGGATTTGCACCTCGATACGATTGCCGTCGGAATCGATAATGACCGTATGCAGGGACTGGTAGCCGTTCTCTTTGGGATTGGCGATGTAGTCGTCAAATTCCTTAGGGATAGTTTGCCAAAGGCTATGCACAATACCTAAGGTGGCGTAACAGGAAGTCAGGTTGTCGACAATAACGCGCACTGCTAACAGATCATAAAGTTCGTTTATATCCAGTTGCTTGCGGCGCATCTTTTTCCAGATGCTGTAAATATGCTTGGGGCGGCCGTAAATCTCCGCAGAAATTCCCTCCTCGGCAAGCTTTGCCCTGCAACAGCGCAATAAAGCTATTGATGCAGTTTTCCCGCTGCACGCGGTTATCGGTCAGCGACTTGGCAATGCGGCGGTAGGATTGGGGTTTCAGGTAGCGGAAGGCCATGTCCTCCAGTTCCCATTTTAACTGATGAATGCCCATCCGATTGGCGATCGGAGCGTAAATATCCAGCGTTTCCTGGGCAATAAAGCGTCTGAACTCATACGATTCCCTGGGTAAAACCTTAAGTCGTTGAATCCGGTAAGCCAGTTTTATTAATACGGCGCGGACATCCCGGGTCATGGACAGCAGCATTCGGCGCAAGGTTTCCGTTTGACTCGGCTGGTCGGTCATGTCCAGGGAATAAACGGTTAACTTATTCAGCCAGTTAACATCGTCAACCAGCGTTGCAACGGTCTCGCCAAACTGTTGTTTAATGTTGGGTTTTGGGTTTAGCTTGGCTAAGCGCGGATCGCTTAAGATTGCGGCTAGGATGGTGCTCAGGTCGACGTTAAAATCCATTAAAACGGCTGCCACCTCAATGCCCTTGGGACGGAAATAATGAGGATCCTCAGGAATTTGCGCAATAATCGCCAGCGCCCGGTTTATCTGCTCGGTATCGGGGGCTGAAAATCCGCTAAAAAGCTGTTGATTCGGCTCGGTGTTTTTTTGCATCAAACGATAGGCAATAATTTGAAAATTCGATAGTTATAATAGGCTAAGGCCGGTAAATGTAACAAGCATTCATTGTCTATATGGATGCAGGAGGTAGAACGCGTAGGAGCGGTTGCCGAGGATAGGAAGCTTCGCCTAAAGCCCCTTTTTTGTGTAAACTGTTAAAGCATATCCATATAAATACGCATCCTAATTCATCGAAATGTGCGAGATAAATTTAGGATGGCTACTGTCGTTACCAGCGCTAAATCCAAGGGTTGCAGCGACAGGTCATATTTTAATAATTTAAAGTTGAAAAAATGAAAATCACTATATTCGGTAGCGGTTATGTAGGGCTGGTAACCGGCACCTGTCTTGCGGAAGTCGGCAATGATGTTATCTGCGTCGATATCAATGAAGCAAAAATTGCCAAGCTGCAGCAGGGCATCATCCCGATCTATGAGCCGGGACTCGAAGCCATGGTCAGGGAAAATCAAGCGGAAGGACGCTTGAAATTTACCACCGACATTAAAGCGGCGGTAGACCACGGCGTGTTTCAATTCATCGCCGTCGGTACGCCGCCCGATGACGACGGTTCGGCTGATTTGCAGTACGTGTTGGCGGTTGCGAAAAGCATAGCCGAGAACATGGACGAGTACCGTGTGGTGGTTGATAAATCGACGGTGCCTGTGGGTACGGCGGATAAGGTCAAGGCCGTCATCCAGCAGGTCTTGGCCAGTCGCGGCAAGGAACTGGAGTTTGATGTGGTTTCAAACCCCGAATTCCTGAAAGAAGGCGCCGCACTGGAAGATTTTATGAAACCGGATCGGATCGTTATCGGCACCGACAACCCCAGGACGGCAGAATTGCTCAAGGCCCTTTATGCGCCGTTCAACCGTAGCGTTGACCGCGTCATCACCATGGACATCCGTTCGGCCGAATTAACCAAGTATGCTGCAAATGCGATGCTGGCGACCAAAATCAGCTTCATGAACGAGTTGGCAAATCTGGCTGAGCATCTGGGTGCCGATATTGAACATGTCCGGCACGGCATAGGCTCTGATAGCCGCATCGGCTACAGCTTTATTTATCCCGGTTGCGGCTACGGCGGCTCCTGCTTTCCTAAAGACATAAAAGCACTGGAAAGAACAGCAAAGGAACAGGGCTATCATGCCGAATTGCTGAATGCGGTAGAGAATGTCAATAACCGGCAAAAACACCGCTTGTTTGAAAAGATTAATAGACATTATCAAGGCAATTTAACCGGCAAGGTGTTCGCCTTGTGGGGGCTGGCGTTTAAGCCCAATACCGATGATATGCGCGATGCGCCAAGCCAGGTTGTACTGGAAGCCTTGATTGAAGCCGGCGCAACCGTCCAGGCTTTTGACCCTGAGGCGGTGGAGGAAGCACGGCGGCTTTACGGCGACAAGGCGGGATTGAGTTATTGCAATTCGCCCAAGGACGCCTTAATTCAGGCCGACGCATTAGTGATTGTTACCGAATGGAAGCAATTTCGCAGTCCTGATTTTGATGCGATGAGTCAACAGCTTCAGGATAAAGTGATTTTTGACGGCCGTAATATGTATGAGCCTGACAGGGTTAAAAGTAGCGGATTGGCTTATTACGCGATAGGGCGATAAAAAGAGTTGTATTTACAGGGCAAACATCTAAACTTAGGGGCGAATGGTTAATAATAATTTTGGTTGGCGATAATAAGACTATTCACAAATCATAATTCAATCACTATTTGTAATAGGAAAATAAAGATGAAAAGATTATTAGTTGTGTTATTCGCTGCCTTTTGCTCATTTAATGTCATGGCTTCACCGGTCAACATCAATACCGCCGATGCAAAAACCATAGGCGAGGCTTTGTCGGGTATAGGTTTGAAAAAAGCTCAGGCGATTGTTAAGTACCGGGAAGAAAAAGGTCCATTCAAGACAGTCGAAGAGTTGGTTAATGTTGATGGAATCGGCGAGAAAACCGTCGCAAAAATCAAAAATGACATATTGTTAAGCGATGTCGTAGTCGCGGATCAAAAGACCGATAAAAAAGCGGACGAGAAAACTGATAAGAAGACAGAAGAAAAAACCAAGAAGTAGATTATTAGCAGGTATTTTAAGTGGCCGGCAGTTCCTAAACAGATAGGGCTGCCGGTTTTTGTTTTTGTGGGTGCCGGTATTCTGAATAGCCATATGCAATGCCGCTTTTAGCCGATTCCCAATTCATTCCAGCGAGAGGATAAACTCCCATTGGTCTTTGCTGACCGGCATGATGGATAAGCGGTTGCCGCGTCTTACCAGCGCTAGGTCCGCGAGTTCTTCATGGCATTTCAATTCTTTAAGCGTGATGGTGCGGGACAGGGTCTTGACGTATTTAACGTCAACCATGAACCAGCGGGGATGTTCGGGGTCGCTTTTGGGATCGAAATGCTGTGTCATCCGGATCGAAAGCCAAAAAATCGGGGTAGCCTTCCTTAACGATTTCCATAATGCCGACTATGCCGGGCACGTCGCAGTTGGAATGATAGAAAAAAACCTGATCGCCCAGTTTCATGTCGTCCCGCATCATGTTCCTGGCCTGATAATTACGCACGCCGTCCCAATGTTCGGTCTGGTTGGGCTTGTTGTACAGATCATTAATCCCGAAGGTATCGGGTTCGGATTTCATTAGCCAGTAGTTCATGGGGATTTTGTTTTAGTGAGGTATGGTGCATCTCCCGCCTGCGCCGTAATGTGCTTTCGTCCTTGAACCGGAGGTTCAAGTGGGGACATGGCCGGTAAATCAGGCTTCCCGTATGAAACGGGCATGCTCACCAGTACTGGTATTCGCCCCCGGGGTAAAAACAGGTTCAGGAAACACCCAGCACACTCTCGAACGCTGCAGGAAATGCAAGATGATATTTTAGCGCGTTTAATGATTTTCTAAAACGTTTTCTATTTTGTGAGTCATTTTTGCCAGGCATTCATTCAGGGTTTGGCTGAGTGCGGCATTTTGACTTTTCATTAATTGCAGCTCATGCGCCAAGTTGAGCGCCGCCATGACCGCAATCTCTGTCAGCGCCTGCCACTTTACCGGAATCTCTCATTTGGCGCATTTGAGTATCAAGCTGTCTGAGCCGACTGGATCAGGTCGTTTTGCTCGTCAGGCGCGCAGGCAATTTTGTATTCCTTGCCCATAATGGTCAGGGACACCGGTTGAGGTTTTTTGTTCATGATCCGTTTTCCATTGCTTTCAGGCGAGTAATCATCGCTTCAACACGGGTTCTGGCCAGCGTGGTTTTTTCCAGCAGCTTGGCTTTTTCCCGAACTAATGAATCCTGCTTGGTTTTTAGCGAGTTGTTTTCATTTTTTACGCTGGCATATTGCTCGATAAGCTGATCCAGCTTATCTTCGAGTTCTTTTAATTCTAAAGAATGATTTGATTGTGTCATGGTGATAACTAGGTTGTTGCAAGGAGGGTACGCAAAATATTGCGTATCCTCAGGGCGATTCAAGATTAACAAATATTATCCAAGTTTATGATCAATGGTAGCATAAGCGATATTTTTAGTCCGCGATAGTGAAATTATTATGTGGAATTTATGACTTACCAAGTAATTAATGAAATAGTTGTACAAAGCGATGCCGAACTTTCGGCGGCACAAGCCCACGGCATGGCGACGGGCATGCTGTGCGCCAATGAACAGGCGCAGAGTGCCGAGTGGTTAACCGAGCTGTTTCTGCATGCAACGCCGGTGACTGAGGAAGATAAGGCGGTGTTAGTGCATTTATTCGAGGAGACACGCAGCTTATTGGCGAGCGATGACTTCGAATTCGATTTGCTTTTGCCGGACGATGACGTCTTGTTGAGTGAGCAGGTCGAGGCTTTAACTGAGTGGTGCCGGGGCTTTTTGTTGGGCGTGGGTTTTACTCATGCCGCCTCCGACTTGTCCAGGGAAGCGACCGAAATACTCAAAGACATTGCCGAATTCACCAAGCTGGATACGGAAGCTGAAGGCGAGGAAGATGAGGGTGATTTCATGGAAATCACCGAATACATGAGATCGGCTGTTTTATTGTTGAAGAGCGAGTTGAATGACGGAGGTGAAAGGTTCAAGGCGAAAGATTCAAGGTAAAAACTTCTTTCAACTGTCGCCTTTTACCTTGAACCTTAGACCTTTTACCTGATTTTAAAATGAAACAAAGTGAATTTAAAAAACGTCGCAAGCAATTAATGCAACATATCGGCATCGGCAATATTGCGCTGATAGGCAGCGCCGCAGTCCGTACTCGCAACCGGGATGTGAATTATCCGTTCCGGCAGGATAGCGATTTTTATTATCTGACCGGCTTTAATGAGCCGGATTCCCTGGCCGTTTTTATCCCGGGGCGCAAACAAGGCGAATACATTTTATTTTGCCGCGAATTCGATGAAAAAAAGGCCTTATGGGAAGGCGCGCACGCGGGTCTTGAAGGCGCCACCACGCATTATAAGGCTGATGATTCCTTTCCGATTGATGACCTGGACGACATTTTGCCGGGCATGCTGGAAGACAAGGGCAAGGTTTATTATCCGATAGGGCGGGATTCCGACCTCGACCACAATTTATTGGTCTGGATAAATCATATCCGCAGCCAATCCAGAAGCGGCGTCACTGCACCGGGCGAGCTGGTTTCGCTGGAACATATCCTGCATGAAATGCGCCTGTTCAAAAGCGCTGAAGAGCTTAAATTGATGCGCCGCGCCGCTGAGGTTTCCGCCAACGCCCATGTCAAAGCCATGCAAAAGTGCAAGCCCGGCCTGTATGAATACCAGATAGAAGCGGAAATTATTTATAACTTTATCCAGGACGGCTTGCGCGCGGTTGCTTATCCGTCGATAGTGGCCGGCGGCAAAAACGCCTGCGTACTGCACTACACTGAAAATGCCGATAAATTAAAAAGCGGCGACTTATTGCTGATTGATGCCGGTGCGGAATGCGACCATTACGCTGCCGATATTACCCGTACGTTTCCGGTTTCCGGGCGTTTTAGCGAGCCGCAAAAACAGCTTTATCAGCTGGTCCTGGATGCCCAGGCGGCGGCTATCGCACAGATCAAGCCGGGGCTGCCCTGGCATCTGGCGCATGATGCGTCGGTTGAGGTGCTGACCAAAGGCTTGGTGTCGCTGGGGCTGCTCAAAGGCAAGGTGTCAAAGCTGATCAAGGACGAAAAATACAAACAGTTTTATATGCACCGGATTGGTCACTGGCTAGGCATGGATGTGCATGATGTCGGCGACTATAAACTGGATAAGGAATGGCGTTTGCTGGAACCCGGCATGGTGTTGACCATAGAGCCGGGCTTGTATATTCCGGCGGATTGCCTGACCGTTGACGAGCAATGGCGCGGCATAGGCATACGCATTGAAGACGATGTGCTGGTAACCGCCAATGGTCATGAGATTTTGACCGGCGGCGTGCCCAAAACCATTGCAGAAATTGAAAGCTTAATGCAGGCGACCTGATGCAACATGATTACGACTTAGTGATTGCCGGAGGCGGCTTGGCAGGTAACTGTCTGGCGCTGGCGTTAAAAAAAACCGGACTGAAAATTGCGATAATTGAAGCCAATACCCGCGAACAATTACATGGTTCGCCTGCCGGTGACCGGGCCTTGGCTTTAGCCGCAGGTACCGTAAAAATGCTTGAGGCATTGGACATTTGGCAGGGCATTAGCTCAAGTCGCCACAGCCATCAAAAATATCCATATTTCCGATCAAGGCCATTTCGGCAAAATCCGGCTTTCGGCGCAAAAGGAAAATGTGGAAGCGCTGGGCTATGTCATTACCGCAAGGGACATTGAAGCGCATGTCGCCAAGCTGGTTACCGACTCCGATATAGAACTGATTTGCCCGGCCCGCTTGGTCGGCTTGATGGCCGGTAATGATGCCGTCAACGTCAGCCTGAAGCGCGGCGATGAACCGTTAAACATATCGGCCAAATTGCTGGTCGGTGCGGACGGCGGCAACTCCTCGGTGCGCAAGCTGCTGGAAATAGCCTCAGCACATCACCGAGTACGGACAGACCGCGCTGGTCACCACGGTTAAATCATCCCTGCCCCATAATAATACCGCCTTCGAGCGCTTTACCGCTTCCGGGCCGTTGGCTTTGCTGCCTGTCGATACCGATCAGTGCGCGGTAGTCTGGACGCGCAGCAGCGAAGATGCCGATGCGCTGATGTCCGGCAGCGAGACGGATTTTTTGGCCGAGCTCCAGCAGTGTTTCGGTTATAAGCTGGGCGAATTTAGTTTGGCCGCGCCGAGGCGGGCGTTCCCGTTGTCGCTGATACGCGCCGAAAAAATGATCGCCGGCCGGACCGTGATTATCGGCAATGCGGTGCATCAGCTGCATCCGGTTGCCGGGCAGGGCTTTAACTTAGGCCTACGCGACGTTGTGCAGCTGGCCGAAATGATCATCAAGCAGCATCAGGAAAATCAGGACATAGGTGCTGCCGATTTCTTAACGGCTTATGCCGAATCCCGGCAGAAGGATCATGACCGAACTATCGGCTTTACCAATAGCGTAGTGCGGATTTTTTCCAATGACTGGCTGGCGCTGGCTGCCGCCAGGAATATCGGCTTGGCGGTCCTGGATCATATTCCTGCGGCAAAAACATGGCTGACCCGTCATGCGATGGGCTTGGCCGGACGCCTGCCGCGCTTAGGCAGTAGGAGATAGGACAATGACCGAGCGTTATGAAGTGATCGTCTGCGGCGGCGGCATGGTGGGTGCGGCAACGGCTTGCGCGTTGGCGCATGGCGGCGTCAAGGTGGCGTTGCTTGAGCGGTTTAATCCGGAACGGCAATGGCCGCCTGAACCTATCGATATTCGCGTCTCCGCACTAACCAAAGCCTCCCAGAACATACTGGAAATGGTGGGTGCTTGGCCGGGCATGGTGCAACGTGGCGTTTGCCCATACCGGGATATGCGGGTATGGGATGCCCGCAGCGATGGCGAATTGCATTTTGATTGCGCCGACACTGAATTTAATGAGTTAGGCCATCTGGTCGAAAACAGGGTTACCGTTGCGGCACTTTGGGATCAGCTGGACAGCTTGCCCTCTGCGACTTGCATTACCCCGGCAACAGTCGTCGATATGCAGCTTAACGAAAACGGCAGGCAGTTGCGCCTGGAAGACGGTCGGCTCCTGGAGGCCGATCTGGTGATTGCCGCCGACGGGCGCGACTCTGCCTTAAGGACGATGGCGGGCATCGAAGTGACCGGCTGGGAGTACAATCAGGATGGTTTGGTCGCCACGGTAAGCACTGAAAAAAGCCATCAGTTCACCGCGTGGCAACGGTTTCTGGAAGAAGGTCCCTTGGCTTTTTTGCCGCTGAAAAATGGGCAATGCTCAATTGTTTGGACCTTAAGCTCGGCAACGTCAAAAACCTATCTGGCGCTTGCCGATCAAGACTTCCTGCAAGTTCTGGAGCAGGCTTCAGGCGGCATTCTCGGCAAGATGTTGGGCGTCGGCCCGCGCGCTGCATTTCCTTTGCGCTTCCAATATGCGAATAATTATATCGGCCAGCGTTTGGCGTTGTGCGGCGATGCCGCCCATGCCATGCATCCTTTGGCCGGACAAGGCGTGAATGCCGGGCTGTTGGATGCCGCAGCGATTGCGGAGCTGGTCATCCAAACCAAGCTGGATAAAAGGCCTTTATCCAGCTCACGTTTCCTGCGTCGTTATGAACGCTGGCGTAAAGGCGATAACCTGGTGATGATGTCGAGCATGGATGTGCTGAACAAGACCTATGGCGTGACCGCGCAGCCCTTGGTTGGCTTGCGTTCGGCAGGAATGAATCGGGTCAATAACTCGGCGCTGGTCAAGGCTTATTTTAATCGCTATGCGATGGGCTTACGGGACGATTTGCCTAGGCTGGCAAAAAGGCAAATTTGCTGGTAAAGGTCGGTATTTTTAACTTAAGTATCGGACAGGTTTGCAGTTTTTCGAATTAGAATTTTCCCTGCGCACTGGCTTCTGGTATATTCCATCCTTAGCGATAAGGTTTGCCTACATGGACAGATTTCGCTCCTGCTTTGCTTGCGGCCGGCAGCGCTTAGTTTCAAAGCGGTGAAGAAAAAATTAACTTAAATGAGGTGGAGAGCCATTATGACTGAAGGGTTGTTTATATTAACTACTATTTTTGTTGCCTATATTGTTTATGCAATCATAGACGAACAAAAAACAACTGCTAAATCCAAAGCGCCAGCAGCAAAGCCTGAAGCACAGGCAGCCGCCGCGAAACAAGCAACCCCCGAGGTTGCAGTTGCAAAAGAAAAACCGGCCGCAAGTAGTAAGCCAGCCGCAAGTAAGCCGGCTGCAGCAAAGACGGTTACGCCTAAAACTGTTGCAACTAAAGCAGCGCCGACTAAGCCGGCAGCAACCAAAGCGGCTGCGCCAGCTGCACCTAAGGCAGCCGTAAAACCAGCGGCAACTAAAGCTAAACCGGCCGCGGCTAAAAAAGCGACTGCCGCCGCTGTCTCCGCACCGAGTGCAGGATTAAAAGATCCAAAGACAGGTGAAGTTGCTACGGCGTATAGCAATTACCGATTCACCAAGCGCTGGATAAAAGACGCATTGGTTGCAGAAGGCCTATTGGATAAGGTCTATACGGCTAATGAGTTGAATGTAGAGACTGATGCGAAAATCAAAACGGCGATAGCAAAGCTGGAAGCCATGAGCAAATATAAGGCTTAGGTTCAAGGTTCAAGGAATATTGAAGGGGAGGCTCTGTGGTCTCCCCTTTTTATTGAGCTTCAAAACCCCTTTATCCTAATCGTTTCGTTTAAATAATAAGCTTTCAAAGAGGATTGGGTATTGGTATGGTTTTTCGCCTTGAACCTAATTCTCCATATCCAGCTTTTTCAAGCGGTAGCGTAGCGATCTTGACGATAGCCCCAGTTGTTTGGCTGCGGCCGTTTGGTCCCATTGATTTTCTTCCAGCGCAGCGGTGATGGCTTTTTTTTCTACTTTTTCCAGGTGACTTTCCAGCGATCCCAGCGCGGGGTCAAAATCCTGTGATTTGGTAACATGATGCATATCGGTAGGCAGGTTTAAGTCACCAACTTCGATGCTGTTGCCGTCGTATAGAGCGAGCGCTCTTTCGAGAATATTTTCAAGCTCACGGACATTGCCCGGAAAACGGTACCGCAGCAATGCCGTTAATGCCGATGCGGATAAGCTCGGCCTGTCCGGTTTATTGGCTCCTGTCAGTTTGGCTAATATGTGATCGACAAGGGCGGGTATATCGCCGGATCGCTCACGCAAGGACGGGACATGAAGATCGATAACATTGATGCGGTAATATAAATCCTGCCTGAAACTGCCGTCCCGAACCATATCGTTAAGGTTTTTATGGGTGGCGCTGAGCAAGCGAATATCGACAGGAATTTCCTGCTGCTCGCCGACCGGGCGGATCTTTTTTTCCTGGATGGCGCGCAGCAATTTGACTTGCAGCGACAGCGGCAAATCGGCGACTTCATCGAGAAACAATGTGCCACCTTCTGCTGCCTGGAAGAAGCCTTTTTTGTCGCTGAGTGCGCCGGTAAAACTGCCTTTTTTATGGCCGAAAAATTCGCTTTCCATCAGCTCGTGCGGGATGGCTCCGCAGTTAATCGCGACAAAAGCATGATCGCTACGGGAGCTTTGCTGATGAATCAGCCTTGCAACCAGCTCCTTGCCTGAGCCGGATTCGCCGCTGATATAGACCGGTGCCTGGCTGCGGGCGAGCTTATCTATTTTTGCCCTGATCTCCTGCATGATTAAGGAGTCACCCAGCAGCGTGTGGCGGGTCCGTCTTTCTTTAGTGGGGTTTGCATCGGAAAGTTTTAATGCGTTGTTAACCAGCAGTCTAAGCGTGGGCAAATCAACCGGTTTGGACACAAAATCGAAAGCGCCTTTTTTCATCGCCAGAATGGCCGACTCCATGTTGCCGTGCGCGGTAATAACGGCAACCGGTATCGGGCCGGGCAGTGTTTGGATAAAGTCGACCAGCTCAAGGCCGTTGCCGTCAGGCAGTTTCATATCGGTCAGGCAAAGATCGAAAGACTTTTGCTGTAATAAAGTCTTGGCTCCGGCAATATTTTCAGCGCAACAGGTCTGGATATTCATCCTGTTAAGGGTGATTTCCAAGAGCTCACGGATATCGGGTTCGTCGTCTACAATCAGTGCCAGTGGTTTATTCATAGTTCGATTATTGTTTGTTCCGCATTCAACAAGCAGAGCCGGAAACAACTCCGGTTATCGTCGGTTAAATAATAGCTCAATTTCGCCTGATTTAATTCGGCTAATTCTTTTGATATATAAAGCCCTAATCCGGTGCCGCTGGAAGACGTGGTAAAAAAGGGTTCGAACAGGTGAGTTTGGTGTTCGCGGCTGATGCCGCAACCGTTATCGATGACTTCTATGCAGGGTGCCTGTTGCGTGCCAAAAGCATGTATAGTTATCGGCCCGGTTTCCGGTTTTCCGTATTTCAGCGCATTCCGGCACAGATTATCCACAATCTGCCTTAAATGACCTGGATCTATCAGCGCACATAAGGGTTCGTCAGGATATGAGAGCTTGAATGCATCGATATTAACGGCATGTTCAAGGGTGAAATTTTTCAGGTAATTGTCCAGCCAGGGCTTTAGATGAATCTTTTCCCGTCTTGAATCTGTTCTTCTGGACAGCTGTAAAATATCTTCAATGATATGGTTGACGCGGACTGAGTGGTTTTGGATGATTTCCGTCAATCGCCGGTCCTGGACAGATAGCTGCGTATTTTCCGAGAGTAATTGCCCCGCGTGACTGATAGCGCCCAACGGATTGCGTATTTCATGGGCAATGCTGGCGGTGAGTCGGCCCAGCGACGCGAGTTTGCTTTGCTGCACTTGCTGATTATATAGCGCAATATCCTCAAGAATAATCATGTAAAAGAACTCATGGCCTGTCGGTAAGGGCATGAACCGGCTATGAATCTCGAACTGGTTCGGCAGTTGGAGCAGCACAAGATTCTGTTCGGGATCGGACAGCCAAGTCTGGAAAGCTTCAGCCAGTTGAGCGGAAATATCGCCTAGCTTGACCGGCAGCACCGATAAATTTGCCAATCGCAATGCAGACTCATTAGCCATCTGAATGGCCTGCTGTTTATTGGCGATAATGATGCCTGATTGCAGGTGCTGGATAATGTACTTGTTGAGATCTTCCAGTTTAGTGATGGTTTGTTTCTGTTGGTCGGCAAGCTGGAATATCTGTTCGCTACGTTTTGCAAGGATATACGACAGCAGGGCAATGGTGAAAAATGCGGCACCCAGCATTCCGGCATTGGCATAAGAAGTCGAGTCGAAACTATGCTTGTAATCGGCAACGATTTGTTCTGTCAACACGGCCAGACTGGCCAGGGCGGCAAAAAGCATTGCGCAACGGCCGCCGATCAACAGTCCGCCTGCAGCGATGGATACAGCAAGCAGTGCGCCCATGCCGCTGTTGATGCCGCCGGAGGCATGCATGATCAAGGTTAGAATGAGTATGTCGGTAAAAATCAGCAGCTGCGCTTGCGTGGTATAGCTCGTCAGCCGCCAAACTATGCAGATACCGGATAGGATTGAGAGTAGCAAATAGCTTTGGCTACTATAGGTGAATAATTTGCTGTCGTAAGTGCCGAGCAATGAAGCATCCGTGTAACTGTAAAACAGCAAGACAAACAAGCCGGCCAGGATGAGCCGGTAGCCTAAAAAGACTTTCAGCAATAGCCAGGCTTGTCGTGCCGGAATGCCGTAGCCTTTGGAGAACGGGCAAGGGAAAGATGGTTTCGTTGGTATTTGGCGGCATGTTTGTTTTTAAAATGGCGTTTTGCAGGGACTTCGTTAAAATGCTCAATAACGCCTTTAATCGTAGCATTTAGTTGTCATTCGTGTGTGAAAAATACCCGCCGTTCCTTACCGGTCAATCAAGGAGTCATAAATGAATATTCATGAGTATCAGGCTAAACAGCTGTTTTTGAATTACGCCATACCGGTGCCTGACGGCAAGCAGGCGATCACGGCGGAAAGAGCCGAGCAGGTTGCCGAAGAATTGGGCGGCGACGGCTGGGTGGTTAAAGCGCAGGTTCATGCCGGGGGACGGGGCAAGGTCGGCGGCGTCAAGTTGGCGAAAAGTCCGGCTGAAGTGGCCGAGTTCAGCCGGGACATGCTCGGCAAGCGGCTAGTGACCCAGCAGACCGGCGCGGAAGGCTTGCCGATTAACTCGGTGCTGGTAGAAAAAACCTATCCGATCAAGCGCGAACTTTATCTGAGCGTGTTGGTCGACCGCGGCAGCCAGCGCATTATTTTTATTGCCTCGGCAGCGGGCGGCATGGACATAGAAACCGTCGCCCATGAAACGCCTGAGAAAATTATCTCGGTACCGGTGCATCCGGCTGCCGGTTTGCAAGGCTATCAATGTCGGAAGGTCGCCTATGCCTTGGGACTTAAGGGTGCGCAGATCAAAGCGCTGGGAAAAATCATGCAGGGCTTGTACGACCTGTTCTTAGCCAAGGACGCCAGCCAGATCGAGATTAATCCTTTGATAGAAACCGACAGCGGCGAGCTGATGGCGCTGGATGCCAAGATCAATTTCGACGATAACGCGGTGGAGGCGCATCCCGACATAAGGGCGATGAAGGACGCCGCCCAGGAAGACGAGAAAGAAAACAAAGCCCAACAATTCGGGCTCAATTACATCACCCTGGAAGGCAATATCGGCTGCATGGTCAACGGTGCGGGGCTGGCGATGGCGACCATGGATTTAGTCAAACTCAAAGGCGGACTACCGGCTAATTTCCTCGACGTCGGCGGCGGCACCAGCGTTGAAAAAGTCTGCGAAGCGTTCAAGCTGATCCTGTCGGATCATAGTGTGAAGGCGGTATTGGTGAATATCTTCGGCGGCATCGTCCAGTGCGACATTATCGCGGCGGGCATTTTAGCCGCGGTCGAACAGGTTCACGTCACTATCCCCGTCGTGGTGCGCCTGGAGGGCACTAATGCCGAACAGGGCCGAGCCTTGCTAAGCAACACCGGACTTAACCTTTATGCGGCGGACGATTTGGCGCACGCGGCGGAACAAGTCGTAGCATTGGCGGAGGCCGCATGAGCATTTTAATCGACAAAGACACCAAAGTGATTTGCCAGGGTTTTACCGGCAAACAAGGCACGTTTCATTCCCAGCAAGCGCTGGACTACGGCACATTATTAGTCGGCGGCGTTACTCCGGAGCGCGGGGGCGAAACCCATTTGGGCTTGCCGGTGTTCAACACCGTACAGGACGCAGTCAATGACACCGGCGCAACTGCCAGCGTCATTTACGTGCCGCCTTTTTATGCCGCCGACGCCATTCTGGAAGCGGTCGATGCCGGGATTAAACTGATCGTCTGCATCACCGAAGGCATTCCCATATTGCAAATGCTGCGCGTTAAGGCGGCGATGGAAGGAACCGGCGCATTGCTGATCGGGCCCAACTGCCCCGGCGTCATCACCCCCGGCGCATGCAAAATCGGCATCATGCCCGGCCATATTCACCTGCCCGGCTCAATCGGCATCGTATCGCGCTCCGGTACCTTGACCTATGAATCGGTGCATCAAACCACCGCGCAAGGCCTGGGCCAAAGCACCTGCGTCGGCATCGGCGGCGATCCTATCCACGGCATGAATTTCGTCGATGTGCTGAGCCGTTTTCAAGAAGATGACCAAACCAAAGGCATTGTGATGGTCGGCGAAATCGGCGGCGGCGAAGAGGAAGAGGCCGCTGAATATATCAAAGAGCATGTGACCAAGCCCGTGGTTGCGTATATCGCCGGGCAAACCGCACCTCCCGGAAAACGCATGGGCCATGCCGGTGCGATTGTGACCGGAGGCAAAGGTACGGCGGAAGGCAAAGTCGCCGCGCTTAAGGCGGCGGGGATAGAAGTGGTAAGCTCACCTACAGATATTGGTATGGCGATGAAAAGGTGTTTTAAAGAATAAAGACAATATTAAGGTGCGCTTTGGCGCACCTTTTACGAAATCGAATAATAAAGAAAAACACATAAGATGCATCAATTCGCAGCAGAGCTTGAAGTGAAATAAAAAACACCGCAGATTAAGATTGGTATACGTCAAAAAGTTTAAGAGGAATCGTCATGAATACCGCCGAAATCATTTATGAAAAATCCAAAGCCTTACCCGAATCCTTTGCGCTGGAAGTGCTCGATTTTATTGGCTATCTGGAGCAGAAAACGCTTAAATCCTCGCCGTTTAAAAAAACGGATATAGAACAAGGACTCGGTTGTGCGGGCTATACAGGGGAAACTAAATCGTTAAACGATATGGAACAGGCTATTGCTGATGACATCAGGCAGCAATGGCATAAAGCATGATCGCTGTTGATACCAATATTTTAGTGCGCTACGCAGTAAATGATGAGCCCGTTCAATCGCAGCAAGCTAAAACTTTGCTCAAAAATACAGATGCAATCTTTATCAGTAAAACAACGCTATTGGAGTTTGAATGGGTACTCAGGTCGGCATATAAGTTGCCACGCGAATCGATCTTGCATTCAATTTTAACAATATGTGGTCTGCCCAATTTAACTGTAGAGAGTGCATGGCAAGTTGCTCAAGCCTGTGAGCTTTATAGCAAAGGCTTGGATTTTGCCGATGCACTTCATTATTACTCAGCAAGTACTAGCGTCGAGAAATTTTATACCTTTGATGAAAAATTCATTAGGAGCGGTAAATTGTTAAATTTAAAAATCAGCAAGCCAGATCATCTATTGGACTAACTTGGCTTTTTACAAATCGTTGCCCGCTTAATAGCTTTAATACTTTCCTACATGACCCTAAAAATAGCCCTAGCCCAAACCAACTTCCTGGTCGGCAACATCGCCGCCAATGTTGACAACATCACCCAAACCGCAATTCATGCCCGTGATGAATTGGGCGCGGATATGGTCGTTTTTCCCGAGCTGACCATTACCGGCTATCCGGCGGAGGACCTGTTATTGCGCGTCGATTTTATTGCTGCCGCCAATAACGCGCTTTACCAACTGGCCGACCGCGTTGCCGGTATTGCGCTGGTCGTCGGATTTCCTGAACATGAAGGCGACAAGCTCTACAACAGCGCGGTGGTGTTGCATCAGGGCGCGATACTGGCCTGTTACCGCAAACGGGCGTTACCCAATTACGGTGTGTTTGATGAGCAGCGTTATTTTACGGCGGGCGACCAGCCGTGCGTGTTCGAATTCAACGGCACGTTTATAGGGCTGACCATTTGCGAAGATGTTTGGCGGCCGGGCATTATTGAAGATACCAAACAAGCGGGAGCAGAGCTGCTGCTGACCATTAATGCATCGCCGTTCAATTCGGGAAAAATCCATCAACGCGAAGCCGTTATTTGCAGTCAGGTCAAAGCCGCGCAGATTCCGTTGGTTTATGTCAATCAGGTCGGAGGCCAGGATGAATTGATTTTCGACGGCGCATCTTTCGTCGTTGATGCTGAGGGAGACATCGTCTTCCGTGCTGCGGAATTTAAAGAGCAGATCAGTGTGGTCGAGTTTGACGGCAATAAACCGGTAAAAACAACCTGCGCGCCGTCCTATAATGAAGTCTCCAGCGAGTATCAGGCTCTGGTGCTGGGCATTAAAGATTATGTGCGCAAAAACGGTTTTCAGGGTGCCATTTTAGGTCTTGTCCGGCGGCATCGATTCGGCTCTGGTTCTGGCTTTGGCTGTCGATGCGTTGGGCGCTGATAAAGTTGAAGCCGTGCTGCTGCCGTCACGTTATACGCAAGACATGAGCAATGAAGATGCGGTGTTGGAAGCGGAAGCCTTAGGCGTGCACTACCATATTATTCCGATAGAACCCGCTGTTAATGCGTTTACCGGCATGTTGGCCGACATTTTTGCCGGTACGGCCAAAGACGCCACCGAGGAAAACATTCAGGCGCGTTGCCGCGGCGTGGTTCTAATGGCGCTGTCGAACAAGCAGGGCAAGCTGTTATTAACCACCGGCAATAAAAGTGAGATGAGCGTCGGCTATGCGACGCTGTATGGCGATATGTCAGGCGGCTTTGCGCCGATCAAAGACGTACCCAAAATGTTGGTTTACCGGTTGGCGCGTTATCGCAATTCCTTATCCCCGGTGATACCGGAACGGGTCATTATCCGCCCGCCTTCGGCAGAACTCGCACCGGACCAGGTCGATGCGGACTCCTTGCCGCCTTACGATGTGTTGGATCCGATCCTGGAGCGTTATATCGAGAAGGACCAATCCGCCGCTGAAATCATCGCCGCCGGATTCAGCCGCGAAGATGTAGCCAGAGCCATCAGCCTGGTAGACCGGAACGAATACAAACGCAGGCAATCGCCGCCGGGAATCAAGATTACCGGCAGGGCATTCGGCCGCGACCGGCGTTATCCGATCACTTCCGGCTATAAGGGCATTTAGTTAGCCATTGCGAAACTGCCTCTGCATATCTTGGGAATGGATTACCCTTTCTCAATTCCCGCCTATTTGTAATACAATGGGCAGGTTTACAACCGTTTGTTTCGATCACCAATGTTCCGGCCGACGGGTTATAAAACACAAGGCTATAGCTGTGTTGGCTGTCGATATTGCCTATTGAGGATCAATAGATAATATCAGTTCTAACACCCGCATAGCTAATAAAACATTACTGCTAGCTCAGCTGATAGGTTCATGAGTAGACAGTATTTAATAATTAAAAAAAGGTTAGTTATATGTGTTGGAGTGGTGAAGCGTCAGGCGTTTTAGCCGTCGCAGGTCTTAGTACCGCAGCTTATGTTGCGATTAAACAAGGGGAGTCGAAAGAACTCTGGATTCCGTTAACTTATTTTGCCTTAATGGAATTATTACAGGCAGTCAACTTACGTCTATATCGATTTATGTGACAATCCGAGCAATCAGATACTCACGCTGTTGGGCTATTTGCATGTCTCGTTCCAGCCGTTTTTTGTCAACATGGTCGCGATGTACTTCATCCCGGAAAGCGTCAAACTAAAAATCCGAACGACGGTTTATACCATTTGCGCGATCGGTACGCTTGTTCATGCTGATCAAGATGTACCCTTTTGCCTGGGCGGGATCCTGCAACATCGGCGTGGAAGGTTTTTGCGGACCGAGTGTCTGTTCCACTTCCGGTTCCTGGCATATCGCCTGGCAAATGCCGTTGAACGGCCTGATGTCAGACCCTGTCGGCTGGCTGTTCGGCTTTAACTGGGGCTTGCATGCGTTTACCTATATCGTGGTCGCTTTTTACCTGCCGCTTATGTACGGTTCGTGGCGTTTCGTGGGCTTCCATTATTTAATCGGCCCGTTTATTTCCGACATTACCACCACCGATCCCAACGAATATGCTGCGGTTTGGTGCCTGTTTTCCATCGCTTTATGCGTATCGGTCATTAAAACCCCGATCAGAAAACATCTGCATGTTAAAACCTGGCCTTTTTACAAAAAATATATTGGCGATTCTCTGTAGGCTCTAAGTCTTATAATTTTCTTGAATAACGAGTCGTAAGCAGACATTGTTACGACTCGTTAAAACTTCACAACGTTCAGCGCTATTTCCAGAACCCAGCATGCGGTGCAATGGCGCCTTGATTGCTCACCCCGCTTTTAAAAACTCCTCGTCTCCCGCTATTCCTGCACTTACCGGCAACATCTGTAGTTAACGCAACCCGGCAGCCAATTTCCTTGGAACCTAACGTTTAGTCAGAGTACAATCAGAACTCCTTAATGATCACGCTTAACAATTTTGGGGGTATTTATAATGCTAAACAACATCTTGGCTGGGCCAATCCTACGTCGCACGACAAGAAACCGTATTTGCGTGTGGTTGGCATTAGATTCTCCGCAAGACGGCTTGACGCTTGAGATTCTGGATTTAAAAGAAAACCCCATAGGCCGTAGTGATCCTGATGAGCTGGAATCCAGCCGCTTTCAACTCGGCAAAGGCTTGTACGTTTACTTGCTGCAAGCTTATCCCCTCGACTCCAACGGTCAAATAGACAAACAGCATCATTATCCGACCGGCACGCTTTGTTATTACCAATTGAAGAATGGGGCTGCTGCGGTAAATTTGAAGAAAGCGAAATTGACTTACGGTAAGCACAAACATCCTATTTTCCACATTCCCGAAAAACTTAGCTCCGTGCTGCATGGCAGTTGCCGTAAACCACATGGGGATGATGACAAAGATTGCTTGGCCGTAGGCGATAGCCTATTGGAGATTAATCATAGCAATGTCGGCAAACGCCCAGACTTGCTGCTGTTGACCGGCGACCAAATTTACTCTGACGACGTGGAAGCAACGTTACTTGATACGCTGCATGAGCATGCCAAAACATTGATAGGACACTCCGAAACACTACCACTGACGGAGTACAAAGCTCCTAAACAGGAGCCTGTGATTTTGGATGATATTTTGCTCGGTGGACGCACGGCGGAATTGAAAAAACACCATTCAGGCTTGAGTTCTACCGAAGCAACCAACCATTTAATGAGTTTCGGCGAATTTGCCGCCATGTATATTTATGTGTTCGGCAACGCCCCGGCTTGGAAAAAGCCGGAAAGTTGGGAGGCTATTGAAGCCAAGCATATTCCCATAGCGGACATGGTCGAATGGACGGATTATCTGCCCCCTTGGCATTTAAAATCGTCCGCTGACATCATGAAGAAAAAGAAACAAGTGCTTGAGGCCAATATCGCGGCAACCAATGTTTTCAGCAACCCCGACTCCTTGCTCAAAGTCCGCCGCCTGTTGGCCAATATTCCCACTTACATGATCTTTGATGACCACGATGTCACCGACGACTGGAATATCACCGGCAGTTGGTACGATAAAGTTCGCACCTCGCCCTTGGGCAGGCGCGTCGTATCCAACGCTTTGGCGGCCTATTGGGCTTTCCAAGGTTGGGGCAACGACCCCGACAATTTTGATTCCGACATGATCGACTCGGTCACACGGCATTTAAATCATACCGACTACGACCCGGACGTTGATGCGCGTTACGATCTAATGACCTGGAAGCATCGGGGTTGGGGGTTTTCCATAGCCACCGACCCGCCGATTATTGCGCTGGATTCAAGAACCCAGCGGGAATCGGTCATTGCTTCCTATCCGCCACACTTAATGGATCGCTATGCATTGGATTGGTTGCGTGTCGAGTGGAGTAAGCTGAAGACGTGTAAAAAAAGCTGTCACGACATTGCCAATCCCATTAACAAAGATACCTGTCCGATATTGGTTGCGACAACACCAGTCATCGGGTTTGCGCCGCTTGAACATATCGTGCGCCTATCATTATGGGCGGTTAGCTATGTGGAAAATACGCGGGCTGTAAAGTTAGTAGAGAAATTATTGAAGCTGGAAGGCGTTTTAACATCGTGGCTCATCGATTTTCTTGATGCCGAGGGCTGGACGGCCAATCTGGATGGTTTTACGAATTTCCTGGATACCGTTTTACACAAAATGGGCATCGAAAAATGCGTGTTTTTATCCGGCGACGTACATTATTCCTTCTCCGTCAAAGGCACTTATCAGAGCGGCAAAACTTATATCGACAAAAATGAAACCCTGACATGTTACCAATTGACCAGTTCATCGTTGCGCAACGAGCCTAGCGAAACACAGGAAAAAGCCTTGGACGAGCTGGAAAGTTTCGAGAAGGGTGATACTCCATGGCAACAAATTAGGCGGCAATTTAGACGTTTACAATTCCTCCGTGGCTGGCAATTGGATCATACCTTGCTTACCAGCAAGGACTCGAAAACATTGACCACCAAGAGATGCAATCTGGGACAGGTTCTTTTTAATGACAAGGGGCTACCAACCCGGCATACTTTATGGCTCGATCCCTATGATCTTAATAAAACAGTTAATTATGATCTTGAGAACGACAATGGAAGTTGACCAGAGCAACAGGGATCAAACGGCGAACGCGGATGTCGCGGTCAATCCCGGAAAATTGCTGTTCGAGCAGTCATGATAAACCCAAGGATAGAAGTGTAAAACCAGGTGCGGTGACGATAGGAACCGCATCCGCGTGATGGATGCGGGTTCGCTACTCACCCCATAATCACCGCTTTCCGTTTCGCCCCCCAGTTTCCCGGCTTTGGATTGAACACTCCTGCACAGCGTTCACCGCAAAAACGACAATTTCCTGACGCATCCAGATTCCAGTCGGACAATTCGTACCAGTCACGACCTATCAGTAACTTTCCGCAACCGTGGCAATAGGTGCTCTCTGCGGACTTATCATGAACATTGCCCACATAGGCATAATGCACGCCATTTTTTAAAGCGATTTGCCGCGCCTGCAATAACGATGCAAGCGGCGTAGGCGGCTTATCGCGCATCTTCCAGTCAGGGTGAAATGCGGTAAAGTGCATCGGCACATCCGGCCCCAGATTCTCGACCACCCATTGGGTCATGGCTTCCAGTTCCGCTTCCGAATCATTTTCGTCAGGAATAATCAAGGTCGTCAGTTCCAGCCAGACCGATGTTTCATGCTTGATGTATTTAAGCGTTTCCAATACCGGTTCCAGATGCCCGCCGGTAATCTGATGATAAAAACGCTCGGTAAAGGCTTTTAAATCAATATTGGCGGCATCCATCCATTGATAAAATTCGGCTCTGGGTTCCGCGCAAACATAACCTGCGGATACCGCCACTGATTTTATGCCCAGACTTCGGCAGGCCTTGGCGGTATCAATCGCATATTCATGGAAAACCACCGGATCGTTATAGGTATAAGCGACACTGTCGCAGCCATTATCCAGCGCCGCCTGTGCAATCGCATCGGGCGATGCCTTGCTCATCAAGGTATCCATTTCCCGCGATTTGCTGATGTCCCAATTCTGGCAAAACTTGCAGGCCAGATTACAACCGGCGGTACCGAAAGAAAATACCGAGGTGCCGGGCAGAAAATGGTTCAGCGGTTTCTTTTCGATAGGATCAATGGCAAAGCCGCTGGAGCGGCCGTAACTGGTCATGACAATCTGATCGTCCAGATTCTGCCTGACAAAGCACAGGCCGCGCTGGCCTTTGTGCAGCTTGCAAAATCTCGGGACAAAGATCACATTGTATACGACCATCGTCCAGACTATGCCAGTAGCGGGTTTTTACGGTGTCATGGGTAATAAAATCAGTCATTATTATTCTCCTGGATACCGCTGGTAATAAAGTGAGCATCATTTAATTTCGTTGCTAGCATGACTGATCGACGGAATAAAATAAATAATTTTCGTAGATTAAGTAATGATACGTATAGCTGCCAGCTGGCTTTGACTCTATCATTTCTGCCATTAAAAGTACGGTTTGCGCTATAGAGCGTGTTCACGTTGAACAGTTTGTAATCACTGTAATAATTAAATGTGACTATCTTGCGAGCTGAGACAGCGGAACCGCCCAAGATTTTCAGTACTGCTCCATGCAGTTGTACGGATTAATAACAGGACACACTAATGAACAGACAACCCGCCGTAGCAGGCTCTTTTTACCCTGCAAATCCAGAGCAACTTCATCTGATGCTGGATCAGTATTTAAATGATGCTGCAACCGATGCGAAAAGTTCCCAAAGCCATCATCGTGCCTCATGCCGGCTATATTTATTCCGGCCCCGATCGCCGCAACCGCCTATGCCCGATTAAAAAAAGCCCATGACCGGATAACCCGCGTGGTGCTTATCGGCCCTTCTCATCGTGTCGCTTTCAGGGGACTGGCCGTGAGCAGGGCGGAAACGTTTACCACGCCTTTAGGCAACATCCTTGTCGATCAGGCGGCCGTAGCAGACTATAGTCAAACTGCCTTTTGTCGAATACATCGAGCAGGCGCACACCTATGAGCACAGCCTGGAAGTGCATCTGCCTTTTTTACAGGAAGTGCTGGATAACTTCAAAATCGTTCCCATTGTTGCCGGCGACGCATCGCCGGAACAAGTCAGCCAGGTGCTTGATGCGTTGTGGGGCGGCGATGAAACGCTGATTGTGATCAGTTCCGACCTGAGCCATTACCATGATTATGCAACCGCCAAACAGATGGATAAATCAACCAGCCGAGCAATAGAACAGCTGCAATATGAGCGGCTCGCCTACGAATCCGCCTGCGGCAAAGTGCCTGTCAGCGGATTGTTAAAACTGGCGCGGAAAAAATCGTTATCAGTTAAAACCATCGACCTGCGCAACTCCGGCGACACCGCAGGAGATAAAAGCCAGCGTGGTCGGCTACGGCGCTTATGTCATTGAATAAGAGAACATCAGCAACGTCTGCTGGAATTGGCGAAGAGTTCAATTCAGCATGGTTTGCAAACAGGCCGACCGTTAAAAATTAATTTGGACGATTATCCTGAAGAATTGACCGAGCGTCGCGCCACTTTTGTTACCTTGCAGATAACACCATCAACTGCGCGGCTGTATCGGCATGCTGGAAGCGGTCAGGCCGCTGGCCGAAGATATTGCCGAAAATGCGTTTTCGGCCGCCTTTCAAAGATCCGCGCTTTCCGCCGTTGGAAGCCGATGAACTCGGACGATCTGGAAATACATCTGTCGATACTCACACCCGCTGAACCGGTATCGTTTAGTTCTGAACAGGATTTAATATCCCAATTGCAGCCGGGCATTGACGGCTTGATATTTGGAAGAGAGGCGTCGGCGCGGCACTTTTTTGCCGTCGGTATGGGAATTATTGCCGGAGTCGGAGCAATTTTTGCGGCATTTAAAACAAAAAGCCGGATTACCGTCCGACTACTGGTCCAAAAGCATCCGCATTTACCGCTACCGAGCCGAGATAATAGATCGAGAAAACTTCATAACAGTCCCTGAATAAATCAGGGACTGTCGTGTGTTTATTAGAAAGCAGAAAGCCTGCAAACCACTTCATATCTTGGCAATTAGCTGTCAAGGTCGATACAGTGTATATACATTTTACGGTTAAAAAGCAGCGCCATCAGTAGCGTGAATTGAACGATGATATTGAATATCCAGACTATGCTTTTCATGACGGTTTCCTCATGGCTAAACTATTGAATGATGCCTGTCAGTCATGTCGGCAACATCCTTAACTCTGTTGTCGACTGACATCCTAATTTTTAAAGGCAAAAATGTTAAGTGTCTATCATCCCGGTAACGCTCATTTTTGTAACCGTGAAATAGGCGTTAATTTTATATTTTGCCTGATTAGGTCTGAACCCTTAAAGAAGTTGTTCAGACGCATTATTTTTAAAGCATAAAAACTGCCATTTATTTAATTTTCTTATACAACAGCGTGTTAGCTTTATTGGTGTTGATTGCGATGCGCTTTTAGAGAAATTGGGGCATTTTTTAAGAAATGCTGAATCAGCTTGAGCCCCGTGACGACGAATAGGCCATTACCGTCAAATTAGAATTTTCAGAACTTCTTCTATTGCAGCTTTTTGCGATGGTTACGGGCTAAATCACTTGAGGAATAGCCCGCTCACTTGATATACAGAGCCGTTAAGGCTTTGCCAATTTGACCTTGGATGATCAAAAATTAAGAGATAAATGCTCAAGCGCCTCTGGCGCCAAGGTATCTCACAGTCAACATGGTGATGTCATCCGACTGATCGGCACCATCACTGAAGATGTTGATTTCGTCCCTTACGCGTTCTACGATTTTCCGAGCACCGGTCCCGCCCGAAACAGCCAGCAGTTCTATTAACTTTTCATCGGAAAATAAGTCCTTTTGCCGATTCTCGGCTTCCGTGACGCCATCGGTATAAACAAAAACAGTATCTCCCGGCTTTAGTTGCATACTGGCGGATTTATATTTTACGTCCTCCATAAAGCCAACGACTATGCCTTGCGGGATCGGCATAAACTCAAATTTGCCGCTAATCGCATCGGTAAGCGGCGGGTTGTGTCCGCCATTGGAGTATACAAGCTCTCCTGTTTCCGTATCGAGAATTCCGCAAAATAGCGTAACGAACATGGCGGCGGTGTTATTTACGCACAGGCTATTATTGACCCGTTCCAATATTTCGTTGGGAGGAAATCCTGACAAGGCTTGTGTTTTCAAGTGCATGATGCTTTGCACCATAAAAAGAGCGGCGGCAATGCCTTTCCCTGACACATCGCCGACGGCGACGAACAGTTTGTTCGGTGCAACGAAAAATGCATCGTAAAAATCGCCGCCAATGTTTTTTGCCGGGTGCATCAGGGAAAATATGTCCACCTCGTTGCGATCAGGGAACAGCGGGTGTTGGGAGGGCAGCAAACTCGTTTGAATGTTGCCGGCGATAGCCAGCTCTTTCTGGATATGCTCAAGCTCCATTTTCGCCTGCAACCGTTGAAGAACCGATTGATTGCTCATCCTCATTCGGTCGGACAGTGTGGCCAGTAGGTTTCTGGCCAAACCGGGTATCTGGCTCAGCGATACCCAAAATTCATTCTGGTGAATCACAAGCATGCGGCAGGCCGTTTCGGCAACGACATAAGCGGAAACAGGCTTGCCATCAATTATCGACATTTCGCCGATGCACTCGCCCCGATTGATAATGACGAACTCATTTGAAGTCTTGTTTCCTAAGAGAACTTTCAAGCGCCCGGACAGCAGAACGCGGATTGAATCATTTTCTTGTCCCGGCGAAAGTACCAAGTCCCCGTCATTAAACTCCGCAACCATACAGCGCTCCATTAGCTCGTAAGCCAGATGGCTTGGAACGCCGGAGAACAAGCCCATGAATTCAATGGGGTCTACTTGTCTTCTGTCCGGTTTCATTCGGCGCTCTATTCTGGTTCCCGACTCCTCGGAATAAGGCGGGATAGAATTGTGTGGATCAGTTTTTCTACGATCCTGTTTGCGGGAGATTGTCACGGTTCCTTTCTATAAATGTCATGCACTGCATTGCGGAGAGAGGAAATGAGTTGATGCCTGGTTTAAGTTGGCGCTCAAGGTGACGATATTTTTGTTTTCGGAACGGCGATAATTACATTCGTCCATTAAACTGCGAATCAGATGAATTCCCAGGCCGCCGATTTTGGCATTTTCAATTTTATCGAAAGGTACTGGAGGAAGGCTTTCGAAAGGGTTGAAAGGCACGCCATCATCTTTAATCGTTAAACATAGCGTCTGATCTTCCAAAAGTTCAAGGCGCATATGGATTTCATGGCGGTCATGGTCTTGGTAGGCATAATTGATAATGTTGGCAACGGCCTCATTCGCGCATAAATCTAAATTCATCGAGACGGCTTCCGGCAAGTCCATGCTTCCGCAGGCATTGTGGAGCCATTCGCTCATGCGCCTAAGTTCGATGAGCTCATTGGTGATTTGCAGCTCAAAACTATCGATAATCTGCATTAAGTGGGTGTGCGTCGGTTATTGGAAAACTTTGGAGCTGCATAAAGACACGGCTCTCCGGCAAAAAATTCATACTCGGCAAGAGACAGGTTTTAGTCAATGCGAAAAGCTTCTCGGATTAGCGTGAATCATAAATGCTTGCTATACGGATTCTTCCAGATTTACTGCCGCCAGTGCCGACTCTAAATTGTGAAAAATAGGAATCAGGACATTGATGCCGGCCATTAACAAAATCTTTTCAATGTTGGCATCAGGATTAAGGATAACCAATTTACCGCCGCGATTATTAATCGCCTTGGTATTAACAAGAAGCGTACGAATACCGATAGAAGCAAGAAAATCTACTCCGGAAATATCGACGATAATGGATTTACGCGGCGCAGCTGTCATACCGGTGAATTTAAGGTCAATTTCCTGGGTTCCAATAATGTCCATTCGGCCTTCCAAACTGATCTTGTAGACATCGCCGTCTAATTGTTCGCCCTGTATTTTCATGTAAGCTCCTTGTTTGAAAGTTAAAAGTTCTAAAAAATAGCATGAGTATCTTCGCTAGTTTAGATGCTTCATGTTACGTTATTGTGACAATTCAAGTTTGTCATGCGGGCATTCGGCAGGGATAAAAGTATTGAATTTCGGTGTGCGGCGAGCATGCAACAGGCGTCCCATTGAAAAACAAAATCAATCGGCATAATCATTGATTGTCAGCTGGACGATTTACCAAGGATCTCAAGTCCAAAAAAACCACGAATCTGTTCCAGGAAAGTATTTTGTTGCTGAGCCATCAGCTGCGCAATGGACTCGTTATCCAGTTGTTGCTGCGCGTTATCGATGTCGAAGCGGCGGGTCGCCAACAACTTACTGATTTCTACAGCAAGCTCGGGACGTTTCTCCAACACTTTTTGAAATGAATTTTTGTCCAAACGGTAGGCCAAAACTTCGGATTGGGCAATGACGGTGGCGCGACGGGGATCGCCTGTCATCAAGCCCATCTCACCCAAAAAACACCCGCCATGAATGGTATCGATCCGCCGATGTCCGCCATCCGGCAATTCCAGGAACACATCGGCAGTACCGCTGATAATGATGTAAAGCCAATGCGCTATCGCCCCTTGACGCAGAATGATGTCGCCTTGCACGAATGGCGTGTAAACCAGCCGTTCGGCAATTTCGGCCAGTTCATCGCCATGCAGGGTGTTGAACAATTCCACTTGCTGCAACGCATCCATCCGCTCTTTGAGTCGGCGCTCCTGCTTGCTTTGCTCGTATTCAGCATCTTTATGGGTCATGTGGATATGATATTGCGGATAAGGCAAGTTGATCCCGGCCCGCTGCAATGCGGCATAGATACGGCCGCGTACTTGTGAATCGGTGGGATCATCCGCCTCAATATCGGTTAACCAGTAGCGCAAAGCATAGCGCGATGAGCTGGGGCTGAAGTCCATAAGCAAGCAATTCGCCGCCGGGCTGTCGGCAACATTGGGGATATGTCCAGTGCGGACTGCATTTTGGGCAATATCGATGACCTTCCCGGCAAAATGCTCGTAACCGACATCAAAATACACCCAGCGCCGACATTGCAACGGTTTGCCGCTACGACGCCCGATAACGGAAAACTTGCCTTTCATCAACAAGCTGTTCGGGATGATGATCGTCTCCCAGTTGCGCGTTTCTATCGCCGTGTATCGCCAGCGAATATCGGCGACCCGGCCGGTGACATCGTCTACTTTAATCCAATCGTCAACCTTGATCGAGTTGTCCAGTTGCAGGGCCAAGCCGCCTAGGATATTGCCCAAGGTGTCTTGCATTGAAAAAGCCAGCACCGCCGTCATCACCGCCGAGGTGGTAACGATGCCGGACAAATCAAGCCCTGCAGCATGTAGATGTATCATTAACCATGCACAGTATCCGGCGAGCTCGGCCAGATCTTCAAGGATACGTAAGAGATTGATGCGGCACAGCGGTAGTATCAAACGAAACAGGAACAAGCCGAAAAGCCGAATAGCCGCCATTCCGCCGGCAAAAACACTGACTTCATGCAGTCCTCTTGCGAAAGATTTAATCTCCAACGCAGCCAGCACACCGCTGAGCATAAGGCCGCAAAGTGAGGCCATGAAAAACAGCAAAGTGGCCGCAATAGTCTTGCGATCTTGAGGCCGCCAACGCCATAGCGATGCAGCGATAATCAGTGCAAGGATAAGCAGTAAGCCGAATTGGTTATGCTGTTGGGCAAAAATACGCAAGTCGTTCCAAAAAGATTCGGATCGGGGCATTGGGAGGCCTTGTTGGTTAAGGTTTGATAGTCATGTTTAAACGTAAATGGGGAAAAGGCTGCATGGAAAAAAGCCGAGAGGGTAGCCAAACCAGGTGTTTTGGTTCTTATGGGTTAGCGCAATTACTCATCTTCTTGGCGTTCAATCTTATCCAGCCGGGCTTCCATTTCGGCATCATCAGGCGCTTCATAATCGCTGTCAGGCTTGGGCACAAAAAACCTTGAACATAACAAGCCCAGCTCAAACAGCATCCACATCGGTACTGCTAATAAGGTTTGTGAGATGGCATCGGGGGGCGTTAAAACGGCGCCTACGATAAACGCGCCGACGATCACATAAGGGCGTTTGTCGGCGAGACCTTCGGGGGTTACCAGTCCGGTCCAGACCAAAACGATGGTGAATATCGGCACCTCAAAGCAAACGCCGAATGCGAAAAACAGGGCCAAAACAAAATCGAGATATTTGGCAATATCGGTCATTACCGCGACGCCCTCGGGTGCGGCGGCGGTCAAAAAACCGAATACCAGCGGGAAAACCACGAAGTAGGCAAAGGCGACGCCCAAATAAAACAGCAGGGTGCTGGCAATCAGCAACGGCAAAATCATGCGCCGCTCCCGCTTGTATAGGCCCGGCGCTACAAACGCCCAGAACTGGTAAAGGATATAGGGGACGGAAATAAAAATCGCGACGATCAGCGCCAGTTTAAACGGCGTGAAAAACGGGGAAGCCACATCAATAGCGATCATCGTGCTATTTTTCGGCATGTGCTGCATCAGCGGGCCAGACAGCAAGCTGTAGATTTCATTGGCGTATGACGCCAGTCCCAAAAACACCACTAATACGCATAAAACAATCCGCAACAGCCGGTTGCGCAATTCAATCAGATGGCTGATAAAGGGTTGCTCTCCGCCGTCGTCAAAATTATTTTGGCTCATGCTGTTCTGCGTCGTCTTTGGGCGGCGGGGCTAGCGTGGATTTGATCGAGTTAGACGTTTCATCGAGCATTTGTTGAACGTCGCCGTGCAGGTCGGACTGTTCTTTAAAGATCTGGCGCATTTCTTCGGCTTGCAGTTCCAGCTTTATTTCTTCCTTGACGGCAGCCACCATGCTGCGGGTTTTACCCAGCCAAAACCCTACAAGCCTGGCCACTTTGGGCAATCTTTCAGGGCCTATCACCAACAAACTGACCAGACCGATCAGGCAAAGTTCCGAAAATCCTACATCAAACATAGGAGTTATTCTTTATCGGTTTTGGAAGTGACTTCGCCTTCGATGGCTTCGCTTTTATCTGCGGCAGGCTTGCTTTCTTCTTCGCCTTCTTTGATGGCCGTACGAAAGCCTTTGATGGCTCCGCCCAAATCGGCGCCTATATTGCGCAGACGCTTGGTGCCGAACACAACAATGACGATGGCTAATACAACTAATAAGTGAGTAACGCTAAGACCCATTTTAACTCCAATGAAGACCTTGCAGCACAAGGTCTGTCTACTTGTTACGTTGCGCCTTTTCTTCCAGACCGGACAAGCCGAAACGACGTTGCAGTTCCTGCAATACATCATCCGGCCCCAGTCCCTGATCGGCCAGCAACACCATGCAATGAAACCACAAATCGGCAGTTTCATAAATAATCTGTTTTTTATCGCCGTCTTTAGCGGCAATGACGGTTTCTGTCGCTTCTTCGCCGATTTTTTTCAGTATGCTGTCCAGCCCTTTGGCATACAGACTGGCGACATAGGATTTATCGGCAGACTCCAGTTTACGCTGTTCCAGGATTTGCGCCAGTTGTTGTAATACGTCGCTCATGATTTTTTATAAATAGTGTCAGGATCTTTCAAAACCGGTTCGACAGTTTGCCATTGCCCGTCAATCAGGCTGCGATAAAAACAGCTTTCACGTCCGGTATGGCAGGCAATGCCGCCTTCTTGTTCAACTTTTAGCAGAATAACGTCTTCATCGCAATCGAGAAATAAACCGATCACTTTCTGCCGGTTTCCGGATTCCTCGCCTTTGCGCCATAATCTTCCGCGCGACCTCGACCAGTAAACCGCATAGCCTTCGGCGACCGTTAAGGCTAATGACTCTCGGTTCATCCAGGCGAACATCAACACGGTTCCGGTTTCCGCCTGTTGCGCAATAACCGGCACCAGTCCGTCGTCAGTCCAGCGGATTTCGTCCAGCCAGGATGCGCTCACAGTCGCACCTCTATGCCGCGCGAGGCCATATGTTGTTTGGCCTGCTCGATGGTGTATTCGGCAAAATGAAAAATACTGGCAGCCAATACCGCATCGGCCTTGCCTTCGATAATGCCGTCGGCCAGATGATCGAGATTGCCGACGCCGCCGGATGCGATCACCGGCACCGTTACCGCCTCGCTGATGGCGCGGGTTAACGGCAAATCGAAACCTTCACGGGTGCCGTCTCTGTCCATGCTGGTTAGCAGGATTTCTCCAGCGCCGTAATTGACCATTCTTTTTGCCCATTCAATCGCGTCGATGCCTGTCGGTTTGCGGCCGCCGTGGGTAAAAATCTCCCATCGGCTGGGTTCGCCGGGCAGGCTGGTTTTTTTTGCGTCTATGGCCACGACTATGCATTGCGAGCCGAAACGCTCCGCCGCCTCGCGGACAAATTCCGGTTTTGCAACCGCCGCGCTGTTAATGCCGACTTTATCGGCGCCCGCATTCAGCATGCGGCGAATGTCTTCCAGAGTTCTGATGCCGCCGCCGACCGTCAGCGGAATAAAAACTTCGCTGGCCACCTGCTCAACGACATGAACAATGGTGTCCCGGTTATCATGCGTGGCGGTAATATCCAGAAAGGTGATTTCGTCGGCGCCTTCGCGGTCATAGCGTCTGGCGATTTCTACCGGGTCGCCGGCGTCGCGAATATCGACAAATTTTACGCCTTTAACGACGCGGCCATTATCGACATCCAGGCAGGGAATAATGCGTTTGGCTAAACTCATGGTTACTCGAATGATTCCGCTAGTTTTTCGGCTTCTTCAAAATCCAGCGTGCCTTCATAAATCGCCCGGCCGGTGATCGCGCCCATAATGCCTTCATGAGCGACAGCGCCCAAGGCTCTGATGTCATCCATATTGGTAATGCCGCCGGAAGCGATAACCGGAATCCGGATCGCGCGCGCCAGTTTTGCTGTCGCCTCGACATTGACGCCGGACATCATGCCGTCTCTGGAAATATCGGTGTAGATAATGGCCTCGACGCCGTCTTCCTCAAAATGTTGGGCCAGATCGATCACATCATGTTTGGACAGCTTGGACCAGCCGTCAATAGCCACCTTACCGTCTTTTGCATCCAGCCCGACGATGATGTGACGCGGATATTCCAGCGCCATATCCCTGACAAAATGCGGTTCGTTAACCGCTTTGGTGCCGATAATGACATACTCGACGCCGGCATTCAGGTAAGCCTGGATCGTTTCTTCATCGCGAATGCCGCCGCCTATCTGTATCGGCACATTGGGGTAGGCTTCGACAATGGCATGAATGACTTCGGCATTTCTCGGTTTTCCGGCAAACGCGCCGTCCAGGTCAACCAGATGAATTCTTTTTGCGCCGGCGGCAACCCATTTGCCTGCTACGGCGACAGGGTCGTCGGAAAAAATCGTATTATCATCCATGCGTCCCTGACGCAAACGAACACATTTTCCCTCTTTTAAATCGATTGCAGGTATCAACAACATAACACTAAAATCCTCAACGGCGTGTAATCAGCCAATAGTAGACTAAACTTGTCCATCCCAATGCAAAAAATTCTTCAGCAGCTGCAAACCGACTGCCTGACTTTTTTCAGGGTGAAATTGTACGGCAAACACATTGTCCTGCGCCAAAGCACAGGTAAATGCATCCGGGTATTGCGTAGTCGCCGCCGTTACCGCTGCATCATCCGGCTGAGCATAATAACTGTGCACAAAATAAAAGCGACTGTCCTGGGGGATGTTTTCCCATAGCGGATGTTGTTGCATCTGATGAACCTGATTCCAGCCCATATGCGGAATCTTCAGTGAATTTCCGTCGCTGTCTTTTAACGCTTCGGGAAAATGCACGACATGCCCGGCAATAACATCCAGACATTTCGTACCGTTGTTTTCCTCGCTGTCGGTCAACAAAGCCTGCATGCCAAGGCAAATTCCGAGCAAAGGCTTGTTTTTGGCAACCTGTTGGATAACCTCAGACAGCCCCGACTGGTTGAGAGCCAGCATGCAGTCACGTATCGCTCCGACGCCGGGAAAAACCACCCGGTCAGCGCGAAGGATCGCATCAGCATCGGAAACACAAACCACATCGACTTCAGGCGCTGCATGTTGCAGCGCCTTGACGATTGAATGCAGATTACCCATTCCGTAATCAATTACAGCGACAGAAGACATAAGAAATACAGGATTAAGGTGAAAAGTTAAAGACTGCCTTTGGTTGACGGCATGATGCCCGCCATACGCGGGTCGGCGGTAATCGCCATGCGTATGGCCCGGCCCATGGCTTTGAAAATGGTTTCGGCGACGTGATGGGCATTACTGCCCTTCAGGCTGTCGATATGCAAAGTCACACCGGCATGGTTGACAAAGCCCTGGAAAAATTCGCGGAACAAATCCACGTCAAAGCTGCCGATCATGGCTTTGGGGTAGTTGACCTCATAAAACAAGCCGGGGCGTCCGGAAAAATCGATTACGACTCGCGACAAGGCTTCATCCAAAGGCACGTAGGCATGTCCGTATCGGTAAATGCCTTTTTTGTCCACCGTGGCTTTGGCAAACGCCTGGCCCAGGGTAATGCCGATGTCTTCAACGGTGTGGTGGTCGTCGATAGCCAAATCGCCTTTGGCTATAATGTCCATATCAATCAAGCCGTGCCTGGCAATTTGATCGAGCATGTGTTCAAGAAAAGGCACGCCGGTTGAAAACGAGGATTTACCCGATCCATCCAGGTTAATTTTGATTTTGATTTGAGTTTCAAGCGTATTTCGCTCTACTTCCGCAGTACGTTGATCCATGTTTGCATTACTGATATGAGTGATTGGCGGCATTCTACTATGACAAGCAAGATTTTGCAGTGTTTGTTGTTCATTGTAGACCATAGAAATAAACTGACTTAAAAATGTAGACGGTTGATATGATAAGTCTAAGACTGCTACAACGGTGTAGTTTTGGGCGTACGCTAAGTTAAGCTTTAACCGGCTTTTTTTAGGGTTGTTTTCTGAGACAATGGCTTCGTCGCCGAAATAGGAGAAGGGGCTTAAGCAATTTCGACAGGATGTTACCAAGGAGGGAGTGTATGCCAACCAAGCCGGCGATTTTAGCCCCAGCATTCCTCTGTGCTCTGGGGCTTTTTTTATATCAGCATACTCGCTTACGTTATATGCGGTCAGTCCGCATCTGCCGGTCAAGACTTCCGCGTCTCAGTAATCGCCTCATGTATCGCCTATTTTCGTGTTCTATTTCCTGCTGCCCATGCAGACAACAAAGCCCATAAATGACTAAACCAAACGGTCCGATGCGGGCAGCCAGTCGCGCGGTTTTTTTATAATGTGCTACGCTTTAATGAATAAAGTCGCCTTGTTAATTTAAATACTACGCCGTTTTCACCTGCCGGTGATAGCGCTCAGATAGACAAAGCATGGCTGTTTTTTCATATTCCCATCGCCGATACATAGCAATATTTCTCCAAGGAGCAAGCAGTGAACGATGCGTCACCCACACTCGCCGATGTACTGACATTTAAGCTGGGCGATGATGGCAAGCTGCGTGCCACATTTGAAGCCTGCGAGAGCAAGCCACCGTTGGATGCGGCAATAATCAAAGAGGCACTGGTTAAGCAAGGCCTGTCCAACCTGTTTCTGTATGAAAACGCCCTGTCAGATCTGGTAAAGCAATACGATAACTCTAATGAGAGCTTTGTACTGGAAATTGGCGAGCGCCGGGATGGCGTCTGTACACTCAAAATTGACGACGATAAGATGGCCGCCCGCCTTACTTTAATCCCCCCTTTCGGCGGCGCTCCGGTCACGCTATTTCAAATCCAGCTGGCCTTGCAGGAAAAAGGAGTCGTCAGCGGCATTATGAAAAATGAAATAGAGGCCGCCATAAAGGAAGGTTATGCGGCAGAACGCGTTATTGCCAAAGGACTACAGCCTGTGCGGGGTACCGATGCACGATTTCAAAGTCTGATCCCGCAAATAAGAGAACGGAAACCTCAAGTAGATGAGCACGGTATCGCTAACTACCGCGATCTTGGTCAGCTTATTGTCGTAAGGCCTGGCGATCCGCTGATGTGCCGCACCCCGCCCACCGAAGGCAAAAAAGGCTGTGACATTACCGGCCAAATCCTTATGCCTCAGCCAGGGCAAGACATACCGTTTGCCTCGGGGCTACAGGGCGTAGAGTTTGACCTGGATGCTGAGCTTGACCCGGATCATAACAGCTTACTGCTGGCTGCGATTGCCGGGCAACCCAAACTGGTTCCTAACGGTGTCATGGTGGAACCTACCATTGATCTGCCGCGGGTGGATATATCAACCGGCAACATGAATTTTGACGGTACTATTAATATCAAAGGCGATGTCAAGGATGGGATGAAGATTCATGCATCGGGAGACGTGTTTGTGGGGGGCACTGTCGAAGCCGCAGAAATTGAAGCGGGTGGAAATATCGTTATCAAAGGCGGCGTAATCGGTCATAGCGAACATAGCGGCGATCCCAATGATGCTCCCATCTTTAGTGCGAGAATTATCAGTAAAGGTTCAATCAGTGCGCATTTTGCCGAAAATGTCCTCATGGAAGCGGACATCGACATCATTATTGAAGAGTTCTCCATGCATAACCATTTGACCGCGCTTAATCGAATATTGGTCGGAAAATCCGGCGGAAAAAAAGGCCGCATCATCGGCGGTATTACCAGTGCGTCAGTTCTGGTAAAAGCGGCTTCAATCGGTTCGAATGCGGGTTTTATAACCAAGGTCAGGGCAGGATTCAACCCCTACCTTCAAGCGCAGTTGGATAAGCTTAAGCTTGAAATCGACGTCATTGAAAAAGAACAGGAAGACCTCAAGAAAATTATCGCCTTCGTTTTGGCGCATCCGGAAAAAGATAAAAACGGGTTGTTAAACAAAGCTCTCAACACCAGGGAAAAACTTGAAACTGATGGCGCCCGTCTTCATGCCGATCGAACCCATGTTCTATCGGAAATGACCCTTGCCGAGAATGTCCAGGTTATTGTCGAAGACTCCGTGCATTGCGGCTCCGAAATCCAGATCGGAAATTCTATTTGGAAAAATAACGAAGAACGGGGCAAAGGTGTTTTTCAAATTATTGACGGAGTAATCGATTTTGGAAACACCATGCTGAGCGTCAGCGGATCGCACTGAGATAAAATTCTATTTGATGGCTTGGTTATTGATAAGGATTGTAACGGGGCTTATTTTCAGTATGGTAAAATTCCTACAGCAGGCCAGAAGGACACCTTTTGCCCACAATCTGCCCGGTTGTTATGCAAAGCGCCTAACGAACACGCCCATAAACACTTAGAGGAAATGCCATGAAATTTAGTCCATGTATTGATAAATGCACCTACGAAGGAACGCATTGCGAAGGTTGCGGCCGATACGCACCAGGAAATAGCGGAAACCAAAAAGCTGGTCATGGCGGCGGTGGATTTTGCCCAAGAGCAGGGCTATGAAAATATTGAGGAATTTGCGAACGCTATCGGGCAGAGCGTGCTTAAAAAATTAAAGAAAGCCGCCGCAGGAAAATAATGGCGTAAAGCCGAAATAGCTATGACAATTACGCCTGAAATTATCGGCTTTTTAGCCGCGACACTCACGACCGCCTCATTTGTACCCCAAGCCATCTTGACGATAAAAACCAGGGATACCGAATCCCTTTCCTTAGGCATGTACAGCACCTTCACCTTGGGTGTGTTGTGTTGGCTTATTTACGGCATTCATCTCGGTGACAAGGCCATTATCATTGCCAACGCAATAACGCTGCTGCTGGCCGCGTCGATACTTTCCTTTAAGATTTACGATGTGGTGCGCGGAAAAAAAACATAATCAACATTTGATTTTTGTTAGGCCTGCTGGATATTTTTTGTAAGGCTTTTTGTTCTCTTAACGACTATATGCTATTCGATAAAGGAGAATCCCATGCTCGCAAACGCTTTGTTCATTACCGTCTGTTTTCCGGCTCGCACCAATAACGGTGTGGCGACTTTATTCAGCAGCCCGGCGAATTACCGGCCAGCTCCCGCAGCGGCATCCCCAATCCGGATCGCCATCATTGTTAAGTAGCGCAGCAGCGATGACAAACACATTATTGACCGAACAAACGCTGTCCGAACAGCGGCCGGTGCTGTTTCGTTATGCATTGCTGCAATTGCGCGACAGCGGGTTGGCCGATGACGCCGTGCAGGAGGCGCTGCTGGCTGCCTTGCAGTCGGCAGCGGGTTTCGAAGGCAAGGCCAGCTTGCGTACTTGGCTGATCGGCATTCTTAAACATAAAATCGCCGATCACTGGCGGCGCAGCGCCCGTGAAGCCGTCGCCCCGGCCTTTGACCGAACTGACGAAGACGATGGCGAAGCGGAAGCTGACGATTATTTCATGAGCAGCGGCCATTGGAACGGCGGCCCCAAAGCCTGGGCAGATCCCGAAACGGCGTTAAAGCAGCAGGAATTCTGGACGATCTACGAGTTCTGTCAAAACAACCTGCCGCCGAAAATGGCTAAGGTGTTCATGCTGCGCGAACTGGTCGGATTGGAAGCCGACGAAGTGTGCCGGGAAGCCGGACTCAGCGAAGCCAATTACTGGGTCACCATGCACCGGGCGCGGCTCAGGCTGCGCGAATGCCTGGAAATTCGCTGGTTCAACAACACAAAACAGGAGCAACGCCATGCGTAGCTGTCGAGACATTTCCGCCCTGGTTTCCCAGGGATTAGATAAAAAATTGAGTTTGCGCGAGCGTTTTTCAGTGTGGCTGCATGTGATGATGTGCAGCCGCTGCCGCAATTTCAAAACTCAGAGCCGGTTTATCCGCAAGGCTGCGCGCCGTTATACCGACGATTTGCAAAGCCGGCTGGACAACAAACCGTAAATCAATCCGTTATGAACAACATCATTTTGGAGTCGACCTTGGTTTGCCCCGAGTGCGGTTTTAGCAAAACCGAGCAAATGCCCACCGATGCCTGCCAATGGTTTTACGAATGTCAGGGTTGTCATAGCCTGCTAAAACCCAAGCCCGGCGATTGCTGCGTATTTTGTTCCTACGGCAGCGCCGCTTGTCCTCCGGTTCAACTGCACGGCAAGCATTCAGGCTGTTGCGGGGAGCGGAAGCTTTGCCTGCAAGCGCAAGTAAAGCTTGCACTCCCGCTGAAAATTTATCGGTGCGAGTTGTTCAAGTTATTTTCATCCACATTCCTTAACGGTGTCATACAACCTTTAACATTGACCCATCAGATTAAGACCGCAACATCATTAAAGCCAGGTCTGTAGGATGCGGTGATGAAGGAACCTTACCGTATCCTACGACCTTTATTGCTCCGAACGTCGCAGCCATGGCCTTTAGCTCGACCTCGGATGTAATCCCCGCCGCGGCCGGCATCGCCAAGCGGCTATTTATAACCCCAAATCGCTCAAACCGGCGTGATCGTCGGGGCGGCGGCCTAGCGGCCAGTGGAACAGGCGTTGTTCCTGCTGGATCGGCAGATCGTTGATGCTGGCAAAGCGCCGTTGCATGAAGCCTTGCCGGTTAAATTCCCAATTTTCGTTGCCGTAACTGCGGAACCATTGACCGGAATCGTCATGCCATTCGTAGGCAAAGCGCACGGCGATGCGGTTGTCGGTAAAGGCCCATAGTTCCTTGATTAAGCGGTAATCCAGTTCCTTGGCCCATTTGCGTTGCAAAAATTGCCGCACTTGCTCGCGGCCTTGCGGGAATTCGGCGCGGTTGCGCCAGAGGGTGTCTTCGGTATAGACCAGCGCGACGCGGTCCGGATCGCGCGAGTTCCAGGCGTCTTCGGCCATGCGCACTTTCTGCGCCGCGGTTTCGGCGGTAAAGGGCGGAACGGGGGCTTTGATTTCTTCGGTCATGATGTTTCTCCGTTATTGAAGGGTGAGTGAGTTAAGCCTGCCACAAGCCCGGCATGACGATGTATCCGGGCAAGTTTTGAATGCGTTGAAACCAGTTGACAATGTTTTGAAATGCGCCGATGTCGATGCCGCCTTCCGGCGCCAGCGCCAAATAGGGATAGATCGCCAAATCGGCAAGCGACACGCTGTCGCCGACAAGCCAATCCCGACTTGCTAACTGGCGGTCGACAATATCCAGCACCTTGGCGGTGATTTGCTGGGCTCTGGCGATGTCGATGTCGCGACCGAATTTATGGTGCACTCGCAACAAGGCCGGACCGTTGGAAGATTTCGTTGGCGGCGGTCGATAGCCAGGCGGCGATTTGCGCCAAGCGGTAGGCATCGTCGGGCCACCATTGTTCGCCGCCGTAGCGTTTGGCCAGATAGACCAAAATGGCCTGGCTGTCGCGGATGATCAGGCCGTCGTCATCCAGCACCGGCACTTGGCCGAACGGGTTGATTTGCAAATAGTCCGAGCTGCGCTGTTCGCCGCCGAGCAAATCCACCGGGCGCGCTTGGTAGGGCAACGCCAAAAAACTGAGCAATAAGCGGACTTTATGGCAGTTGCCGGATAGCGGCATGTCGTATAGCGTGATCATCATGTTCTCCTTCGGTTAAATAAAACTTTCAAATTGCACCCGCTGTTCGGCGATGCCGAGCCGGCGGGCGGTTTGGCGCACGGTGTCGATCAGGCGGGTTGGGCCGCAAACGTAAATGACGGCATCGGCGGATGCGTTACCGAGCAGCGCCGATACGTCCAGCCGGGTTGGCGTTGGCGCTTGGCTGAAATAAAACCGGCACCGATTGGGAAAATGCCGCCGCAAGTCGTTGACAAAGGCCATTTCTTGCGGCGCACGGCCGCTGTAATGCAGTTGAAAATCCGCACCTCGTGCGGCTCAATGCTTCGGCCATTGCTTTTAACGGGGTGATGCCGATGCCGCCGGCGATCAACAATGCCGGGCGGCCGTCGTCGTGCAGTGGGAAATAGTTGTCCGGCGCATCGACGTTGATGCGGGTTCCCAGTTGCCAGCCGTCGTGCAATGCCGACGATCCGCCTTCGCCGTCGTCCATTCTTAGCACTGCAATGCGGTAGCAATCCGGATCGTCCGGCGCGTCGGTCAGCGAATAAGCGCGGCTGGTGACGCCGCCGTCGGTCAGCGCAATCGGCACGCGGATATGCGCCCCGGCCCGATAGCCAGGCAGCGGCTCGCCGTCGGCATGGCGCAGTTCGTAAGCGCGAATGCGCGGCGTCAATTGCCGAATCCCGGCAATCGTTAATGGCAATGCGCCGCTACCCAAGACGCCGGGCGCTTGCCGTGCCAGCGCCGCCGGTTGTTGTTGGCGAGCTTGAACCAGCAGCGCTTCGACTTCGTTCTGGCTGTAGCGTGGCGTGATGTACTTGGGGCAATTCCAGTCGAAGGCTTCGACTCGGATAACGATGCCGCGCTCGACCGGAGCGCGAAAGTCGGGCGATTCCAGTTTCGCCAGCAATGCCGGCTCGGTGCGTTCGTCCACCGCTCGCGCCCGACCCCAGATTTTCAAGCGCCGCCGTTGCGGATAGTCCATCAGCAGCAAACTAACCCGGTCGTCGCCGCGTAAATTGCCTACTGAAATGTATTGGCGGTTGCCGCTGAAATCGGCGTAACCGATGGTCCGGTCGTCCAACACTTTCAAGAATCCCACCGGCCCGCCGCGATGCTGCACATAGGGCCAGCCGGTTTGACTCACCGTGGCTTGATAAAAGCTGTCGCGCTCGGCAATAAAAGCTTGCTCGGCAGCGCCCAGTACAACCTCTTCGGCCTCGCCGAGCTCGGCCGCCCGATACGCCATGCGGCTGCCCATTTCGGTTTGTACTGCCTGCACGTCGGGGGTGAAACTGATTTTAGCAAAAGCGCGGGCCATGATCTTGCTCCTGATTGGGATTGAAACATTGGCGTTAACTGTGACACAGCCGCCAGCCGCGTTGAATAGCCATAATCTGCAATAGTTTATTCCATTCAGCGTAAGAATCCGGGAGCAAGTCCGTCTTTGAACTTGGCCCGGCTGTAGGCGTTCACCTCCCCCTTTGGAAAAGGGGGATCGAGGGGGATTTATTATTTAAAAATCTCCCCTAACTCCTCTTTTTCAAAGAGGGGGACTGAACGCTTACGCTCGGTTCACTATTAGGCCGCCTGTTTTAGCCCCACCTTCGGAAAGTCGATGCTGACCCGGCTGGCTTTACCCAGGATATTGGTCATTATGTTCATGCCGACGTGGGTGATTACCTCGACGATGTCCGCCTCGCTGAAACCGGCGTCACTCATGGCCTGCAACTCGGCGTTGGTGACCTCGCCCTTGTGCTCGACCAGGGCGCGGGCGAATTTAACCGCCACCGCCGCCTTGGCGTCCTGGCTGGAGCCGGCCCGGTTGGCTTCGATTTCCGCCCCGTTCAAACCGGCTTTGCGGCCGATGGCGGTGTGTGCGGACAGGCAGTATTCGCATTCGTTCTGCTGGGCCAGGGCCAGCGCGATGCGTTCGCGGGTGGCGGCGTCCAGCGAACCGTGGTTGGCGATGTGATGCAAGCCGAGGAAGGCTGTCAAGGCATCCGGCGAGTGGGCGAACACCCGCAAGAAATTAGGCACCATGCCCAACTGGCTTTGAATCGCATTCAACAGGTTGAGTTGTTCGGTGTTGGCGCTTTCGTTGCTAACGGTGGTAATACGGCTCATGATAGTTCTCCAAATAATGAAAGGGTTTGTTAGTCGCCTGGGTGAAATTCAGCAGGCAGGTATAGTGTGTCGTATTGCAAAAAAATAAAGAATAGCCTAAATTATCAATTTACTATTCCGATAACTGGAACTATCAATGAGTCGTCTACATTTAATGAGCGTGTATGTCGCGGTGGTCGATGCGGAAGGCTTTGCCGGCGGCGCCCGCAAGCTACACATGTCGCCACCGGCCGTGACGCGAGCGGTTGCGGCGTTGGAAGAGCGATTGGGCGTTAAATTGCTGAACCGCACCACCCGCTACGTGCGGATGACCGAGGCCGGCCAGAAATACTACGAGGACGCCAAACACATCATCGCCTTGGCCGATGAAGCCGACGACGCGGCGCTGGGCATCAACGCCGAACCGCGCGGCCAACTCACCGTCACCGCCTCGGTTTTGTTCGGCCGCATGTACGTGATGCCCGGCATCGTCGAGTATTTGCGCCGTTACCCGGCGGTGGAAGTCAACGCACTGTTCGTCGACCGGGTGGTTAACATGCTGGAAGAAGGCGTGGACATGGCGATCCGCATCGGCGATTTGCCGGATTCGTCGTACCGGGCGCTACGGGTCGGCGCGGTGCGGCGAGTGGTGTGCGCGTCGCCCGGCTATTTGGCGGCACGCGGCATTCCGCAAACGCCGGAAGATTTAGCGGCGCACGACATCATCCTGGCGCGGGGCTTAAATCCAGCCAACGAGATGCGCTTCGTGCGCGACGGCCAGCCGGTGACGGTCAAGTTACAACCGATGTTAAGCGTCAGCGACAACGACTCGGCCGCCACGCCGCGATGGCTGGCCTAGGCATTACTCGCTTGCTGTCCTACCAAATTGCCGAGCCGCTACAGACCGGCAAACTGAAAATCGTGCTCAGCGAGTTCGAAAGCCCGCCGGTGCCGATCCACATCCTGCACCGCGAAGGCCGACACTCGTCGGCCAAAATCCGTTCGTTCGTCGATATGATGGCAGAGCGTTTGCGGGCGGAGTTATCGCTGAATTGATCGGTTTAGGAAGGATAGGGGGCATCCATTAGCCTCAATGCTGTTGACTTAAGAGTACGTACCCCTTCTCCCTGAGGGAGAAAGGGGGCTTTGCGCTGCTTAAGTCAACAGTACATAGGATGTGCCGACGACAGGAGGCGCATCAATCGCGACCGATGCGCATCTTATCGAGTTGTGAAAAATCAATGCCGAGGACGGCTAATTGTTCCAGTTGACAGGGATTTTCACATGTCCGGCGATTGTTTTCTTGCTATGTTGAGAATTCCCGTTCTGCGATAGATGCCTGACCGCCTCGATAAATAAAGGTCTGATGAACAAATTCATTCTTTGGTCTATGAATTTCTGTGCCGTCTGTAAGATTGAACGCTGCTGTAGGTCGATACGCAATACGGCACCAGATAGGTCAACGCTATCTTTAGCAATTCTTTCTTGCCCAAATCAATGCTTGCGAGATTTGGCATGGGTGCAGTTCCTCTCATCAATTCATCAAAATTCAGATCGAGTTCAAGCAACCTATCGCCATAATTAATAAACACCAGCACAGTGCCTACAAAAACCGCAATCCTTATCGAACTGTTACGAGTTTCTTTGCATAAAGCTATTTTTAACCAGGATTTCATTCAACCACGCGTTATCGGTAAAGGACTACAAGGCTTTTGCCCGCAATACAAAAAGCAAATTCTCGATGATTGGCTTCAAGGCCGAAACATCGGGTTGGGTTTTGTTAAACACCTTAACGCCTATCAGTTTTAACGATAATGCCTAATACGTCGTTCCGGCAGGGATTGCCGGAATCCACGACTGCAAGGATGCAGGAGGTAGAGCAACGCAGGAGCAGTTGCCGAGAAGCCCGGGAAGGCAAGGCTCAGATCACATCCATGTGTCCTGGATACCGGCAGTCCATGCCGGTATGACGTGCTATTTAAACAAAGTGATGGTGGTGAGGTTAAACACCCAGGAGCAACAACGGGGTCAACTTTTGCATCGTTCACCCCCTTGCTCCCTAATCTCATGATTCGTGGTGAGTGCGGGCCACCAAGTTTATCTATTTTTTGATAAAAAGCACACCATCAAGATAATCCTGAAACACCGCATCGTAAGTCACAATACATAGCTTCTCGTACTTGGCTGGGGCGATCAACAATCTATCGAACAGGTCTTTATGACGATCATCCAGTTCGAGAACGGTTTGGGCATGGTAAGGCGTGATATTCAGCCATTGAAAACCTTGCGCTTCAATGTCTTCGGCGATATGTTCCGAGGGCAAGGGCATTTTACCCAAGCCGTTTTTGATTGCCATTTCCCAGACTGTTACCGGACTGACCAATGCGCCTTCAGCCTGAATCCGTTCGATGATCGGGCCGTCCTTGATTTCGCCCATCAGCCAGTCGTAAACAATACAGGTATCAAGCAGCAGGCGCATTGTCGCTATCGGTGAATAATTGTTCTACTTCGGCGTTGGTCTCGGCGGAATTCCAGTCCGCAGCATAAGCGGCCCGGCCTTTCCAGGCGCCGGGAGGAGCAACTTTGTTGGCCGTATATTTAACAAGTTTGGCGACGGGTACGCCATTGCGGGCGATTGCCACTTCTTCGTCTCTTTCGGCGGCAACGATGAGGCTGGACAAGTTGTTTTTGGCTTCGAGTATGTTGACTTGCATCGAGGACACCAGGGCTAAGTTGGCTAATGCTAGCCAACTTAATTGAGGTCGCCTTTATTGTCAAGAGAACGCTTCTTCTGTGGCGCAGCGCGCTGTTTTTACACACCTGCAAACGCTCAAATTATGCAATTACCCTGACGCCTGACTCATCGCGCGTATCGCATCGGTGGTGACGGCTTGGTCTCCGACGCCCCATTGGCCCGAAGCGACATCCTCGATCAGAGAACCCAGGTGACCGGCCTTAAGCCTTCGTCCTCTACCTTCTCTCAGCCCGCCAATAACTTGGCCGCCATTTGCGTACCCAACACCCGTGCCTGGATTTTGGCAAAAGCCGTGTCCCGCCCGGTGGAAGTGTCGTCTTCAAACGGCGAAAAACCGCAGTCGTCGGTGGTGCCCAGCTGTTCCAAGGGAATGAATTCCGCCGCCTGCAATACCCGGTCGCGTACCGTTTCAGGCTCTTCCACGTCAGAATTCAATACGTCGATCACACCGACGAAAACCCGCTGGCCGGGGCGCAGCTGCTGTTTGATCACCGCCAGCGCCCGCTCGGGATTTTTCTCGCTGGCAAGCTGCACATAAAAATTACCGGCTTGCAGATTAAACAGATCCGGCAACAGTTCGGCGTAATCGACATCGGCGCTGTGGGTGGAATCGCAATCGCCGCCTGGACAGGTGTGGACGCCGATGCGGGGTCGTAGCGCCGGGTCGAATTGTGCAAGCACGCGGTTATTGAGCGCAATAAAACGGCGCAGCAAATTTTTACCGGGATCCAGCTTCACCGCCAAACGGCCCTCGGTAAAATCGATTTGCACGCGATGAGCGCCCGCGTCAAGACAGCCGCGAATATCGGTTGCCGCCTGCTCGACCAGATTGTCGAGAAAAGTCTGCTCATCGTAATCTTCCAGGCCGCCTTCGGGATACAACAGGCTCAAGGCGGACGCGGAAATCACCGCCTGTTTTACCGGTACATGGGCGTAGCGCCGGGCGGCGAGCAAATAACGGTCGGCATGGACACCGTAACGAAACGGGCCTGCGGTCAGGCGCGGCAGCTGCCGGCTGTGTCCGTCGGAAAAGGGAATCTTCAAACCGTCCGCTGCAATGTTCGGCAAGCCGGCCAACGGATAAGTGGCAAAACTCGGTTTGCTTTGCTCGCCGTCGCTGATCACCGGCGAACCGGTCGCTTCAAAACGCTGCACGGTATCGCGCAAGGCGGCGTCGTACTCGGCTTGCAGGGTTTGCGCTGAAACCTGCCCGTTATGGAACTCGCGGATACAGGCCAGCAATTCAGGCGGACGCGGAATGCTGCCGATGGGTTCGGTTGGAATAAACATGCTCTCTCCTGTTCTATTATTTTTGTCAGTTAAGGAAGGCTTGTTATATGCTGGGTGCCATCTTCCTGTCAACAAAATATAACATTAACGTTAAATAGTGTCATGCGCCTACCTCCCCGTAAACAACGCGATTTCCTGAAAATCGGCGAGCTCGCCGAACTGCTGTCCACCACGCCGCGCACTATCCGGCTTTATGAGGAACTGGGCGTGCTCGGCCCTGCGCGTACCGAAGCAGGCACCCGTCTATATGCCCGAAAGGATTTAAAGCGCATGGAAGTGGCGCTCAGGCTCAGCCGTAGCGGCATCGGCCTGGAGCTGATCGGCAGATTGGCGACAGTACGCGCCGAATGCCTGACCGGTAGCCAAGCGGTTGCAACCGTATTGCCGCAATTGTCCGGCCTGCAAGCCGACATTCGCGCAAGCATCGAACAGCTCGGCAAATTGGAACAGGATATTGAAGCCGCACGCGGCTTGATCCGGCATTGCGAGAACTGTCCCAACCGTCCCAATAGAAGCGATTGCCCGCATTGCGCGGTAGATAAAAATGTCGAGCTGTCGGACATTGCCCGGCTGATTTGGGATCCCGATTGCCCCTGATCCAAAAAATCATTTGAAGCATACGGAACCGTTTGTGTTGCGTTTGTCGAAGCATGAGCGGGTTTCAACCTTCCACCCATTTGCACTTCAAAGCATTACCCATCTATCGACTGCCTAGACGGCGGTTCGGCATAAATTTATAAGTTATCCAAAAAAGTTTGTAAGGAATACCGATAGTCCCCGACTGATTAAGCAGGAAGGCTTTGCGATGTTTGTCGTTAAAACTCTCCTAACATTCTTAATCACTTTTGGAGTATTCACTATGAACAAAAAAACCTTATCTTTGACTTTGGGCGGCGCGCTTGCCTCTTCTTTGTTAAGCATGGCGCCCGCCATTCAAGCCGGCGAAAACCCATTTGGCATGTCCTCCATCAACACTTCGCAACAACTTGCCGCAGCTGACGAAAAAATGAACGAAGGCGGTTGCAGCGGCAAGATGAAGGAAGGCAAGTGCGGCGAAGGCAAATGCGGCGAAGGCAAATGCGGAGCTAACAAAAATAAAATGAAAGAAGGCGGGTGTAGCGGTGCCGCAAAATCTGAAGAAAAAATGAAAGAGGGCGGATGCAGCGACAAGATGAAAGAAGGCGGTTGCAGCGGCAAAATGTAATAACCCCACCAAAGCCGACCGATCATCTTATCGGCGGCTTTCGCTTTAAAAAACATCGAATAAGGAGACGAAAAATGTCTCTCAATGTGCAAAATGAACGGTCAATGCTGTGCTAAGAAAGGTTTATGCATCCATGAAAAAATGATCATGGGCGTCATGGCGGTGTCCGCATTAGCGGCAGTCGGCCATTGGGTTCTACACTTGTTTTAGAATTAATGGGGGCACAATGAAAACTTTTACTATCAATGGCGCGGGTTAGGGTTACGCCGGGAGCTTTTACCGGCCGCTGGAATCGGGCGTTCCCGATGTGATTAAATTTTTTGAAGTGTCGCCGGAAAATTGGATCGATATTGGCGGCAGGTTGGGCAAGACTTTTCCGAAGCTTATACCGAACGCCATAGCTTCGTGGCGCATGGGCTTTCGCTATCGCTGGGCGGGCCTGCGCCGTTGGATATAGCTTTTTTACTGCGGATGAAAGCTTTTCTCGATGAGCATGATTTCGCGCTGTACACCGAACATTTAAGTTTTTGCAGCGATGAAGGGCATCATTACGACCTTTACCCTATCCCGTTTACCGAGGAAGCGGTGCGTCATGTCGCCGAAAGGATCTATATCGCGCAAGATATTCTTGAGCGCACGATTGCGCTGGAAAATGCCTCTTACTACGTCAAGCCGCCGTTAGCGGAAATGGACGAATTGACTTTCATTAACGCGGTGATTGCCGGAAGCCGATTGCTCTTTTCATTTGGACGTGAACAACATTTACGTCAACAGCCTTAATCACAACTACGATGCTGCCGCCTTTTTAAAAGGTTTGTGCGGTGAACGGATTGTTTATGGACATGTTGCTGGGCATGATTTGGATAAGTCGAGGATGATTATCGACACGCACGGACAAGCGGCTTGCGATCCGGTTTGGCAATTATTGGAATTGGCTTATCAGACTTTCGGCGTGTTCCCGACTTTATTGGAACGGGATTTTAATATACCGCCGTTAGCGGATTTGTTGGTGGAAGTCGAACGAATCGCCGACTTGCAACAGTATTACGGCTATGGCTCCGGCATCGCGCCTCGTGCCGCCGGGAGGACGCCTTCTATGTCCGTGCAAGCCGCTGGAGAAGCTGCATGACGGATTTTCAACAGGTACAACGGCAGTTTTTAGCGCATTTGCGCAATCCTGGACAACAGCCGTTGCCCTCGGGGTTTGTCAAACAGGATGCGGCGATTTATGTTGACTTACTGTACAACAAATTCAACGATAGCCTGACTACGTGCTTCCCCGTCACGCATGCGATTTTGGAGGGAAAGCCTTGGCAGCGATTATTGAAAGGCTTTATCGCCGAACATCGTTGCCTGTCGCCTTATTACCGGCAAATTCCCGACGAGTTCGTGCTGTATCTGCGAAACGAACGACGGGAGACGAGCGATCCGCCATTTCTAGCCGAACTGGCGCATTTCGAATGGATGGAACTGGTGCTGTCGATTGCCGAAGCGGAGCCGGTCATGACTGAACCGCTGACTGACTCGCGATTGATGGATGCGCCGCTGGCGTTTGCACCGGCCATGAGGCTGCTGCATTACGTTTGGCCGGTGCAGCACATCAGCCCTGCGCATCAACCCAGCGAGCCGCCGCCTTTCTCCACGCACATTCTCGGCTTCCGCGATACCGACGACCATGTGCAGTTTATCGCGCTCAACCCGGCGACCGCCGGTCTACTGTTGAGGCTGCAAAGACAGCGCACGGCAACACAAATACTGCAAGAGTTAGGCGAGGATTTAACACCTTCTGAACTGTCGAGTTTGCTGCTGTTCGGCAAAAGTATTCTGGCCGATTTGCATAGGCAGGGCGCGATTATCGGCATCCAGCCCCATTAACCGTTTTAAAACTACATACGCTATGAACGATCATTCTTTACCCGACCATAACTGTGCGGCTTGCGCCATGTCTTCGACGATTAACAACCTGTGCGCCTGTCCCGGCAAGCTGTCCCGGTGGTTTGACAGCAATGCGCAAGGCATGGCGCCGCTGTTTCCAAGGCTGCTGCTGGCCTATGAATTCGGTGAAGCCGGGCTGGAAAAACTTAACGGCGAAAACTGGTTTGCCGGTCTGACCTTTCCGTTTCCGGTGAACCTGCTGTCTGCCGACGTCAGTTGGACATTGGCTATCGGCCTGGAAATTATCGCACCGGCGGCGCTTATTTTTGGTTTGGCAACCCGGTTTTTCAGCTTGGCGTTAATGCTGTTGACCGTGGTGGCGATTGCCGTCGTACATTGGCCCGGCGAGTGGCACGGCCTCGCCGAACTGTGGAAAGGCTATGCGGTTACCGACCAAGGTTACGGCAATTATAAATTGCCATTGATGTATTTACTGATGCTGAGTTCATTGCTGTTCAGCGGCAGCGGCCGGTTAAGCGTCGATTTTTGGCTTATGTCCCGGTCAAGCGCCGACAAAACCATTCACAAGCAACGCTAAACGGAGGGTAACTATGCACAAAAAATACCTGGTCTGGCTGCTGCCGGTAGCGATAGCAGCCTTTTTTCTGTTCGGCGGCCCGCAACTGTTAAGCTTGGACAACATTCGTGAGCACCGGCAGGCATTGGCGGATTTTACCGACCGGCATTACCTGTTGATGTTGATCGCTTGCGCTATCGGTTACAGCCTGTCCACCGCGTTAAGCCTGCCGGGTGGTACGGTGTTGTCGCTGTTGCTGGGCTTGCTGTTCGGGCGTTGGATGGGTACCTTGTTGATCGTGATTTCCGCTACCTTAGGGGCGACGGCGCTGTTCTGGATGGCGCGTTACCTGTTGGCGGACTGGGCCGAACAGCGTTTGCGCAGTAACATACTCGCGAAGAAGCTGCTCGATGGCTTCCAGGCCGATGCCTTTAGTTACCTGCTGTTTCTGCGGCTAGTGCCTGCGTTTCCGTTCTGGTTGGTGAATCTGGCGCCGGCGTTTACCCCGGTATCCCTGCGGGTTTATGTGATGACCACTTTTATCGGCATCATGCCCGGCAGTTTCGTGTTTGCCAATCTGGGGCAATCTTTGGGCAGCATCGAGCGCCTGGATCAATTGCTGTCAACGCAAACCTTGCTGGCTTTTAGCCTGGGGCGTATTGTCGTTATTGCCTGTATGGCTAAAGCACAGGCTAAAAGAGATGTGATTAAATATCAAGTAGATACTCCAGAGTGAAAGCGTTCTAGCGGCGATGGATTGCACGACATCTAATGCATATTTCGATGTCGTGGCAGTGATGAATTAAAGAGCAGTTCCGGTTTTCAGGGTAATGGATCGTCCGTGCAAAAAACTCTGTTCTAGGACGGTCGTTTCAAACTGCATCGGGAACTATCCGGTGACGGCGCAACACGTCCAGGTAAACGTCGGGTTCAGGGCGAATACGGTAGTTGTCGGTCTCATGCGTCCAGATGACCTTGCCGTTGTTATCGGTAATGACGACTGTCGGCAGTACGGTTTCGCTGTCGTAACCCATCATTTGCATGCCCATCGGCAGGCCGTGAGCCTGTGCTATGCCCAGAGCGCGGGCGGCGGCGTTGCCCTCGTCGGTTATGAAATCGAATTCCACGCCGAATTTTTTCGCCAGAGCCTCGGTATTGCTGTGCGGTTGCGGAGAAATCAAGGCAACCCTAACGCCGAGAGCGCTGATGTCTTTATACCGGCTCGCCAGTTCCTTGATCTGGGCCACGCACAAAGGGCACCAATTGCCGCGAAAGAAGATCAGGATGGCCGGTTTGTCGGTTAACTGCGCCGAGGTTACGGTTGCGCCTTTGGCGTTCCTGACGGTGAAGGCGGGCAAGGTGGAGCCAATCTTGAGTTTTGCGCTGGGTTGGCGCCCGCCATAGGTTGAAAACCAGTAGGCATACAATAAAAAACCGAACCATCCGGCCAGCGCCAATGCCGGGGCAATGGCGCCGGTGTTTTCTCCGTACCAGGCCCAAACGGCCAGGGCGGCGCCGACTGCGCCCAGGAAATTAATAAACGGAAAATGGGCGCTGGTGCGCGCCACGTTTTTGAACAGCATGAGCCGGGTAATCATGATCAGCAGAGGCCCGGCAGTCAGCATGACGCCGCTCCAGGCGATTGGGTTGCCGCCTTGGTACAGCATCCATCCGGCATAACCGGCAATAGCCATCACCAGCATCATGTAATTGCTGATAAATATCGATTTGAGTAGATTCATTTAAGCGTCCTATGAGTTGGTTATTGGTTGCGTTTAAGCGCACTGTTTGTTGCACTGAGCAGGCTCATTCCATGCCTCGGCCTGGAATTGACTGTCCAGCGGCGCATGAATGATATGATTGGCGTAGTTGCTGAGCGTTTTCATGGTTACGCCCAGCACTACGTCCAGCACCTGCGACCGGCCGTACCCTGCGCTGATAAAGTTATCCACGGCTTTGCCGGATACCTTGCCGCGCTGTTCGACCACTGCGCGGGTGAAGGTTGCCAAGGCATCGAGCTTTTTGTCCGGCAACGGCTGTTGTTCACGCAATGCATTCACGATAGCGGCATCGGCCTTGACCTTATGTTTGGCAAGCATTGAATGGACGGCTACGCAGTAAATGCAATGGTTTTCGACACTGGCGGCAATCAGCACGACTTGTTGTTCGACCGGGGTCAGCGAGGTTTTGTCGAACAGTGCGCCAAGATTGAGATAGGCTTGTAAAACTATCGGCGATTCGGCGAAGCCGCCCAACAAATTCGGCACAAAACCGAATTTTTGTTGTGCGCCTTCAAGCAGCGGCTGGGCCGCGAGAGGCGCATTCTGGATGGAATAAATATTAAATTGGGACATACTGTATCTCCTGTTTTTTCGGTTAATCTGAATAGGTTTTGCTATGCAAGGGCTTCGGCCAAACGTTCATTTCGTTATCTCCGCAATGAAAAATTTCGACGGGGATAGGTTAATCAATTCGGCTTGCCTAACCCATGCCCGAGGCTCCGGGATTGTTGTCCGATTGTCCGGGAGATCGATGTGGATGCTTTAACTGCGCTGGTCAACGCGCTGAACTTGCGCGCCAAGCTGGTTTATTCGGGCGGCGTTTGCGGACGCTGGCTGATGGATCACAATTCCGATACTTCGGTTTGGTTTCATTTGCTCAGCAAGGGCCAAGGCTGGGTGCATTCGCCGAGCCGGGAAACTCCGCTGCCGCTGGAAAGCGGCGATTTGATTTTGTTCCTGCCGCATGCGCCAAAGCACTTTTTGTCATACAGCGCCGAACATTTGCCTTGCGACGCTGCCGACAATCGTTTGACGGGTTGGGAGGATGGCGAATCGGGATTTGTCTGCGGAGAAATTGAGCTGGCTACGTCCCGATCATTGTTGTGGCAGGCGCTGCCTGCCGAAATTGTGATCAAGAAAAATCAAGCCGGGGACATATTGGCCAAGCTGATCGAGCTTGTTATCAGCGAGGCTTCCGGTCAGCGTTTTGGCAGCGATTCGGTGGTGGAACGGTTATGCGATAGCCTTTTCGTGCTGGTTATCCGTTACTGTATTGAGGAAGGCTTGGTCGCGGAGGGCGTGTTTGCGGCGATGCAGGACAAACGGCTGGCAACCGTGTTGAGCTTGATTCACCAGCAGCCCTGGCAACCCTGGACGGTTAGCGAATTGTGTTCCAAAGCGGGATTGTCCAAAACCGTGTTATCGGAAAGGTTCGTCGACTTGATCGGCAGCTCGCCGATTGAATACCTTAGCGCCTGGCGCTTGCAGATTGCGGCAGGCTGGCTGATGGAGCCGGGCATGAGCGTAGAACGGGTGGCGGAGCGTTGCGGGTACGATTCGGTACCGGCATTCAGCAAGGCGTTTAAGCGTTATTTCGGCAACTCGCCGGGAGCGTTCCGGCGTGGTCGGGAAGTAAACGATTAGGAGACAGTCTCGACATATCCATACAGCGGGTCATCTCCATTGGGATCGCCTCGATTCAGAAATCACGGATGGCACACCAGAGCGTGCTGACCACTTTTTAACCTTTTTTCACATCCCCGTGTTTCGGATTTGCAATTATGTTTGCTGAAGAATCTCCAGCGCATTGCCGTCCGGGTCACGGCAAAACAGCGCTTGCCGCCCGGATTTGCTCAAGGTGTAGATGATGCCGTTTTGATCCAGCACCTCCTTAACCGGCGCCAAGTCAGAAACACTTAAGGCAATATGCCGGTCACGCCCGCCGTGTTCGGGACGGCCTGTTGTCGGGTCGGGGTTTGCCAGTTCCAGCAAATGAATTTGTTGCGCGCCTAACTGTAACCAGGCCCCTGGAAAGCCCAGGTCGGGCCTGGCGGTTTGCTGCATGCCGAGAACGCCGCTGTAAAACTTCAGTGAAGCGGCGGTATCGGCAACAACGAGGCTGGCATGATGGATGATGAAATTAAAGTTTGGCATTGAGTTATAAACTCTTTACTTTTTCTAATACGTCCTGAGCGTGTCCTTCGGGCGTGACGCCATAAGCCGCTTCAACCAAGACGCCTTGTTTGTCGATAATGAATGTGGAGCGAAGAATAGCCATGCTTTTCACGCCATTCTTTTCCCGCTCCTGCCATACGCCGTAACTCTCGCAGAGTTCGCCGCTGACATCGGCCAATAAATCCACTTTCAGGTCGAACTTTTTAATAAAATCGACATGGCTCGCGCAAGAATCCTTGCTCACGCCGATAACCACGGTATCGGCTTTGGCAAATTCCCCGGCAAGCTGGGTGAACTGGTTGGCTTCAATGGTGCAGCCCGGCGTGTCGTCCTTGGGGTAAAAATACAAAACAACATTCTTTTTGCCCAGGTAATCGGACAAACTGACTGTTTCATCGAATTGATTTTTTGAGCTGAACAGCGGGGCTTGTTGGTGTTTTTCTAACATGGGAATCTCCTTGCGAGTTCACGGATAGTTAAAACCTGAAACTGCAGTGTAAGCGCATCATAGTTTCGCTGCAAGCCCGATAAAATGCGTAGGGCGTGCCGTGCGCGCCAATGAAGTCATGGTTGAATGTAAAGCTATCCTAAGCCGCAAGGAAGGCGCGCACGGCACGCCCTACTTGAAGTGATGGGAATTACGCCTTATTCTCGCCGCCGAATAGCTCCAGCAAGCGCGGCAGGAAGTTTGCCAGTTCCAGGGACATAATTGAAAAATCCACATCGAATTGCTCGGCTTCAGAGCCGGTGTCAATATCGGCCACTTGATCCTGAATCAAATCAAGAAATTTCAGGCGCTTAACGGCCAGATTCTCATCGATAATGAAAGCAAGGCGGTCGGCCCAATTCACGGCCAGCTTGATGACTTCTTTGCCGGTATCCAGATGATTTTTGATTTCAGGCAGGCTCAGGTCGTGGCGCTTGCAGCGAATAATGCCGCCTTCCTCTTCCGGTGCGCGCAACTCGCATTCGTCCTCGATAGTGATGTCGTCCGGCGCCTGGTTGTTGATCAGCCATTCGGTCATGACTTTGATTGGTTTTTCGATGGTATTGAGCGGAACGGCCGGCAGCGAACCCAGGCATTTGCGCAAACTGCTCAGCAAATCTTCGGCTTTTTTGGCGGAAGCCGCATCGACGATCAGCCAGCCGCCTTTAGGGTCGATATAGGCGTAAGTCTTGTTCGAGAAGGTGAAAGCTCGCGGCAATAACTCAAAGATCAACTCATCCTTGATCGCGGTGCGTTCTTTCTTGGCTAACTTGCGCCCCTGTTGTTCTTCGGTTTCAAGGATTTTTTCCTGCATCATTTCATTGACCACAGACGCAGGCAGGACCCTTTCTTCCTTTTTTCCGCAGACCATCAAAAAGCCGTTTGCGCTGTGCACCAGCTGTTCGGACGATTTGCCCAGCGGCGAAGTCCAACCGAAAGTAAATTCTTCATGGCTGCCGCAGGGACGAAAAGCCATTTGTTCAAGTTTTAGTTCCAGCTCTGCCGGAGTCAAAGTGAATTCTTCAGTAAGACGGAAAATACTCAGATTTTTAAACCACATGTGCAACAGATACCTTGTAAATAAAATGACTGCGTATTATCGCAAATTTGGCGATGTAAAAATAAAGTAAATTTCGGGCAAGCGGCGCAGGGGAATATTTTAAAGCCTTTGGACTGCGCTCATGTCGATGCGTTTACCGCCTGCGCAATGAAGCTTCGAATTCCTCGACTTACTCGGTAGCGCCTATGAGTTTCAGATTGGCGAATTCGCCGGTAAAAAAGGCGGCGAGTTCTACATAAAATGGCCTCTACAAAATTACGGACTCAATGCCATTTAAAAATAGCCGCACAAACTGTTACATTTTTTAGGGCAGAATAAGAAAAGTTAACAGGCTGGAGTTCGGCCAATTTCAGACATTCATTAATTATTTTAGCGTATGGAGACTAATGCCCCCAAAGCAGTCATTAATCGACAGGAGCTCGAATTACTTGAGCAGTGATGGTGTCCGGTTGCACTTATGAGTTGAATCTAAGAGAAAAACTAAAGTTACCGAGTTAATATGCTCCTCTAATTGCCTTTTTCTTACGGGGGGGCATTTTTTACCCAAAAAATCGAAACATAAAGTCAAAATGCAACTCGCTCCGACGATTATGTAAATTATATTGCACATCATATTGCAGGACTATTAAACGTGTTGAATTTTTGCTAGTGATCGACAAGCTGATAATTATATGAGACTATTTCAGGATAGTGGCTTGCATTACTATTTGGAAAAAGTTGAATACCTATTTGGTTCAAAAATTGGAAAATTTTAGATGCCGATTAACCCTTTGAACTTAAACAAGTCGCTTAGCAATCTGTCTGTCAAATGCAGGCAAGATCACATATAATGAAAGCTCGAGTAGGAGAAAATATATGTCCATGGCAATTAACACCACCAATTCAACATTACTTTACAAAGCCATTGGTAATGTTCAACCATCTAATAGTAATGTTCAAACAACCAGACTAAGTAGTGGCAATCGTATAAATGCTGCTAGCGACGATGCGTCCTCTCTCTCTCCATCGGATAAGCCCTCTCCATCGGTAACGCTTAAGTTGTCCCCGGAAGCAATGGCACTTCAACATACTGAGATAAAAGATCTACAAATTCTTAAGACACCTATGTTTGATCAAGCAGATGCATCCCAAGCAGTAATGCAATTGCTGAGATGATTCAACGCGATAAGACGCAATCTGTAGGGCGTCAATAGCGTAGCGTATTGCGCCGCCATGGCAAGATTATCATTCGGCGCAATACGCCCGTCCTGAGCGCGGTCAAAACCAGATCAACTTGGCTGCCATCACAAACAGCAGCAGCGAAAAATAGCGTTTCAATTCCTCCGCAGGCAGTTTATGGGCCAGCTTTGCACCGATCGGCGCGGTATACATGCTGGTCAGCACGATGCCCAGAAAAGAGGGGATATAGATATAACCTAAACTCCACTCAGGCAGCTGTGCCATATCCTTGCCCAACAGGGCATAGCCTATCGTTCCTACTACGGCTATCGGTAAGCCGCAGGCGCTGGCTATGGCTACGGCATTGCGTATCGGCGTTTGAAAATGCACTAAATAAGGCACAATGAGCGTCCCTCCACCTATTCCCAGCAGCGACGACAGCAGCCCCATGATGCTTGCCGCACCCAAATCCAGCTCCTTGGAAGGTTGCTGTTGACCGGGTTTCGGCTTTAATTGCAAGGCCATTTGTACGCCCACGACTATCAAATAGATGATAAACAAAAAGCGTAATACGCCGCCGGCTGACATGATCCGCGACCACGGCTCCGACAGCCGAGCCGATCATAATCCCCGGTCCCAGGGTCCGAACTTTATTCCACAATACGGAATCCAGTCGATGGTGTGCCAGCACCGAAGAGATCGAGGTAAAAATAATGGTCGCCAGCGAGGTCGCGACCGACATGATCATGACCAGTTCGGCGGGGAATCCTTGCGCCGCAAACAACATCGCTAAAACCGGCACAATAATCAGGCCGCCGCCTATCCCGAAAAGTCCCGCCGTTAATCCCGCGACTGTGCCCAATAAAATACTGGCTAAAAAAATTGCTATCACTTTGTTCCCCTGGTTATCTGTTGATCGGCTGTATTGGCATTATGCCTTTTTTTGAATTCGGCTGTGCTATTCTAAGCGCATTATTTAAACGGTTTGAGTTAACGTTAGTGGAAATATACCTTGTTGGCGGCGCGGTGCGCGATAAATTGCTTGGACTTCCGGTCAAGGAACGTGACTGGGTGGTGATCGGCGAGACTCCGGAGTCCATGGTGCGGCAAGGCTTTAGGCCGGTAGGCAAGGATTTTCCGGTGTTTTTGCATCCGCAAAACCCGTGAAGAATATGCGCTGGCCAGAACCGAAAGAAAAACTGCGCCCGGTTATAAGGGTTTTACGGTGCATGCATCGCCCGATGTCACCCTGGAACAGGATTTGATACGCCGCGACCTGACCATCAATGCGATGGCAATGACGCCGGAAGGGCAGCTTGTCGATCCATACGGCGGGCAAGCCGATCTTGAACGACGCATTTTCCGGCATATCTCACCGGCCTTTGCCGAAGATCCGGTGCGGATATTGCGCGTCGCCCGTTTTGCCGCCCGATACAGTCATCTCGGTTTCACACTGGCTGAAGAAACCCGAATTTTGATGCAGTCCATGGTGACGGCAGGAGAAGTCGATCATCTGGTGCCCGAGCGGGTATGGGCCGAACTGTTTAAGGCGCTTAACGAGAAATCGCCCAGCGCATTTTTCTATACCTTAAAAGATTGCGCGGCGCTGGATAAAATATTTCCGGAAATACAGGCTTTATTTGGCGTGCCGCAACCGGAAAAATATCATCCGGAAATCGATACCGGCATTCATGCGATGCTCTGTCTGGAGCAGGCTGCGCTTTTGTCGTCCAGTCCCGAAGTCCGGTTTGCGGCGTTAGTTCACGATCTGGGCAAGGGCGTGTCGCCCAAAGCAAATTGGCCTCATCATCTATGGGCATGAAAGCCACGGCCTGCCCATTCTGGAACAAATGTGCGAGCGCTTGCGCGTGCCAAATTCGTTTAAAGCGCTGGCCTTGCAGGTTATGCAATATCATACGCACTGCCACCGGGCTTCTGAATTGCGCGCTTCAACATTAACGGATATGCTGTCGGCTCTGGGGGCGTTTAAACCGGTTAATAAATTGCCCGAGTTTTTGCTGGCTTGCGAGGCCGATGCCAAAGGTAGAACCGGGCTTGAAAACATTCCCTATCCTCAAGCCGAGCTATTGAGCAATGCAGCCAGGGCGGCATCATCGGTTGATACCTCGGCTATTTTGAACGGCGAACTTAAAGGTGCGCATATCGGTGAGGCGATCCGGCGTTTGCGTATCAAGGCCGTCAGCGAGTTTATAAAACCGGAATAAAAGCCCCGGACAGCGGTTGAATAATGCGGCAAAGATCATTATAGTTAAATTCTTTTGTTACCCTGTAATCACAAACCATGCCTTCTTTTGATATCATTTCAGAATTCGATAAACACGAGCTTACTAACGCCGTTGACCAAGCCAATAAGGAAGTCAGCACCCGCTTTGATTTTAAGGGCACCGACTCAAGCTTTGAATTGAATGACGATAACGTGATCATGATTTCCCAATCGACGTTCCAGTTACAGCAAATGTTCAGTGTCATCTGCGCAAAACTCACGCGACGCGGCATTGATATAGCTTGCATGGAGACGGGCGATGCAAAGCCAAGCGGTAAGGGGATGCGTCAGGAAATCACCATGAAGCAGGGGCTGGATAAGGAGCTGGCCAAAAAAATCGTTAAATTGATTAAGGACAAAAAACTGAAAGTCCAGGCCGCCATTCAGGGCGACCAGGTCAGGGTCACCGGCAAAAACCGGGATGATCTGCAAGGGGTGATTAAAATGCTCAGGGAAGAAAAGCTGGAAATGCCGTTGCAGTTTGAAAATTTCAGGGATTAAGATTTATCCCTGAACCTTTTATAAACAAAATAGCCGATGATGGCGAGACTGAGCCAGACGGTAACCAAAGGCCCGACGACGCCATCATAGCTGCTGACCAGATAAAGATATTCCGAACTGGAATCGGTATTAAATAAACTCTTGCTCATCTTGATTTGCCACACCCAGCAGGTATGGCAGCCGATACATAGGCCTAAGCTTTCTTTTACCTGCGACCTGAGCGTACGCCAAGAAAAATACCCACCATCAACAACGCGAAAAATGCCGATAGAATTTTCGGATTCAGTAAATTGGCAAAGGCTTCGCCCAGCAAGGTAAAGCCGCTTGAGAAATGAACCTGCTCAAAAGGTATCTCGGTTTTGCTGTTCAAAAAATGCAATGCGGCATAGTAAGTTGAGCTGATCAAAATTGCCGATATGACCGGCAAGTTCTTTTTTAAACCGGCGAATAGAATGCCCCGGAAAAGCGGCTCTTCAATCATTGAGATCAATAACGCAAGCAGCAATGAAATAAGCATTTTTTCAGCCACTAAGCCGACTGTCCATTGCTGCGATTCATCAACGATATTGATGCCAAGAACGTACTGGACAATAAATACCGGCATCAGGGTCGCAAACCCTAAGCCAAACCCAAGCAACACTTGTTTTAAAAATATCGCTTTTGCCGCAAAGCCCAAATCGCCCTTGTTAAGTTTCAGATAGGCCATGGCCGGAAAAATACTCAGCACCAAAAATAACTGGGTGGATTTGGTGATTATTTTTGATAAAGGAAGCTGACCGTCTATGCCCTGAAAAATGAAATAGCCTACGATACAAGCTAATGATGAAGCGGCCAGCAATACCAAAAGAGGTACCAGGGAGTAAGTAATATTTCTGATCATTAGCTGTTTCCTTTGCCAAAATCGCCCCATAACAGCTGTACGGAGGCTAAGGCGGCAAGTGATGCGGTTTCGGTTCTTAGTATGCGGGCGCCTAAGCGGACGGGTATAAAGCCGGCGGCTTTTGCTATGTCCCGTTCCTGATCGGAAAAACCGCCTTCGGGGCCGGTGAGTAAAGTTACCCTTCGACTAGGCTCAGGACTGGCTTTCATGGTTTCGGGCGTTAATTCCGCTAATGTGGTTTCTGCATAAGGGTCGAGAAATACTTTCAGTCCCTGTTGCTTGCCGACCCAGTTTTGTAACTGTTCAATTTCAGTCAATGCGGGCAAGGCGGTTCTGCCGCTTTGCTCGGCGGCATGTTGAACTATTTTCTGCCAATGCAATAAGCGTTGCGGTTTTTTTTCGCCTTTGAATTGCACCACGCAGCGTTCGGTCAATAACGGCGTGATTTGGTTGACGCCCAGTTCTACGGCTTTTTGTACCGTCAAATCCATTCGGTCGCCCCGCGAGATGCCCAAGCCTAAAGTCACCTGCAATGGCGATTCCACGCTGCGGTCATTCCATTGCTCGACGGCAATCAGCACGGTTTTTCGGCTGACTTCGGCAACGGTGCAAATATATTCGCCGCCGTGACCGTTAAATAAAATGATGGGCGCGTCTTTTTTTAGCCGCAATACCGTTCTGACATAATGCCCGTTGTCGTCATCCAGCTCGATGAGTTTGCCTGTAGCCAGCGGCGTTGGCGTATATAATCTGGAGATCTCGCATAATCAGTCCTTAACCGCCTGTTGTATGCCTTGCCAGGCGACCTCGGCGATTAACAAAAGCTCGTCCTCGGTGACAATGTAGGGCGGCATAAAATAAATGACGTTGCCCAAAGGGCGTAATAATACACCTTTAGACAGCGCGTATTGATAGACTTTAAGCCCGCGACGTTCCTGCCAGGGATAAGGTTCGCGAGTGTGCTTGTTTTTGACCAGTTCAATCGCCAGTATCATGCCCGTTTGCCGGACTTCAGCGACATGCGGATGGTCATGGAAACGCGCCGCCGCTTTCGCCATAATATCAGCCAAAGATTTATTTTTCTCGATGATGTTGTGTTGCTGGAAAATATCGATGGTGGCAAGTGCGGCCCTGCACGCCAGCGCATTGCCGGTATAGCTGTGCGAATGCAGGAATGCGCTCATCGTTTGATAATCGGCATAGAAGGCTTGATATACTTGGTCGGTGGTCAACACTGCCGACAACGGCAAATAGCCGCCGGTCAGGCCTTTGGACAGGCACATAAAATCGGGGCTGATGGCCGCTTGCTCACAGGCAAATAACGTCCCGGTGCGGCCGAAACCGACTGCGATTTCATCGGCGATTAAATGCACATGATATTTATCGCAGGCTTCGCGCAGCAATTTCAAATAGACTGGATCATACATGCGCATATTGCCGGCGCATTGCACCAAAGGCTCGATGATGACTGCGCAAACTGTATCGCTGTGTTGTTGCAGCGTTTGTTCCATCAGCGTGAAGCGGCGGGTGGAATAATCCGCCCATGATTCGCCGGGTTCGCGGTGATAACAGTCCGGGCCGGGCACGGTGATGACGTCCATTAATAACGGCGCGTAGGTTTCTTTATAAAGCGGCACATTGCCGACGGCCAGCGCGCCCAAGGTTTCGCCGTGATAACTGTTTTCCAGCGTGATGAATTTGGTTTTTTGAGTTTGTCCGTGGTTGCGCCAATAGTGAAAACTCATTTTGAGCGCGACTTCTACCGCAGAAGAACCATTGTCGGCATAAAAACAACGGTTTAGCCCTGGCGGCGTTATTTCAACCAGTTTTTCGGCCAGTTTGACGGCGGACTCATGGGTGAAACCGGCAAAAATCACATGTTCCAGGGTATCGAGCTGGTCTTTTAGTGCCGCATTGATGGCGGGATTGGCATGGCCGAATAGATTTACCCACCAAGAGCTGATCGCATCAAGATAGCGATTGCCGTCAAAATCTTCCAGCCAGACGCCTTGGCCTTTTTTGATAGGAATAATCGGGAAGGTCTCGTGGTCTTTCATTTGCGTGCAGGGATGCCACAAAACGGAAAGGTCGCGATTGGAAAGGGATTGGTTGGACGGCATGGGCTAAAGGCATAGATTGATGTTCGTTCCCAATGGAGCTTGGGAACGACTGTAATGCTTACTGCAAATGCGGATTTGCAACACGGCCTTGCCCTAGCGACAGCTTTAGTCTTGAGGCTTGATGTGCAAATTCTCCAAAATCGCCAAGGTAGGTGCGGCCTGATTCATGGTGTAAAAATGCAGCCCTGGTGCTCCGCCCTCCAGCAAACGTTGGCAAAGGTTGCTGACCACATCCAGGCCGAATGCTTGTACTGATTCCCTGTCATCGCCAAAACTTTCCAGGCGTTTTCTTAGCCAACGGGGAATATCCGCGCCGCACATTTCTGAAAAACGGAATAATTGGGCATATTGGGTGATCGGCATAATGCCGGGCACAATAGGAATCGTTATGCCGTTTTTTTCGCAGGTATCTACAAAATAAAAATACGCTTCGGCATTGTAAAAATATTGGGTAATCACCGCATTGGCGCCCGCAGCCACTTTGCGCTTGAAGTTTTTAAAATCTTCCACTTCGTTGGCGGCCTGTGGATGCACTTCAGGGTAGGCGGCAACATGAATCTGAAAATGATCGCCGGTTTCCTGACGGATAAATTCGACCAGCTCATTGGCATAGCGAAATTCTCCCGCTGACATCATGCCGGAAGGCAAATCGCCTCTTAAAGCGACAATTTTAGTGATGCCGTTGTCCTGGTAGTCTTTCAGAATCGCGCGAATATTAGCTTTGGTTGAGGCAACACAGGATAAATGCGGTGCGGCGGATATGCCTTTGGATTGAATGTCGACTACCGTAGCGAAAGTCTTGTCGCGGGTCGAGCCCCCTGCGCCAAAGGTAACTGAAAAAAAGTCGGGGTTGAGTCTTGCCAGTCGGCTATGTACAACTTGCAGGCTTGCTGCGCCTTCTTCGGTCTTCGGTGGGTAAAATTCGAAACTGAATAGCTGGGGATGTTTTTTTTGTGATTGCATTTTGTGGTCTCACTGACGGGAATCTAACGACTATGTGGGCGGATATTCGCGTTCCCAAGGTTAGACTCATTGCAGCCCGTATCGCTCTGCGATACGGGCTGCATTCCCACGGGAACCGTGAGAGAGATGATTAATCAATAACGGTAATGATCCGCTTTAAATGGACCTTCAACCGGAACATTGATGTACTTGGCTTGCGCTTCAGTCAACACGGTCAAGTTCACGCCCAATTGTTTAAGATGCGATCTTGCGACTTTTTCGTCCAATTTCTTAGGCAGGATATAAACCTTGTTTTCATACTGCGCTGCATTCTTCCAAAGTTCCATTTGCGCCAGAACTTGGTTACAGAATGAGTTAGACATTACAAAGCTTGGGTGGCCAGTGGCGCAACCTAAGTTTACCAGACGGCCTTCCGCCAGAATAATCAGGCGTTTGCCGTCAGGGAAAATCACATGATCAACTTGAGGCTTGATGTTTTCCCAAGTGTATTGACGCAACGAGGAAATTTCAATTTCCGCATCAAAATGGCCGATATTGCAAACAATCGCCTGGTCTCTCATCGCAACCATGTGCTGATGGGTAATGATATTAAAGTTGCCGGTCGCGGTAACAAAAATATTAGCCAGCGGTGCTGCATCTTCCATGGTGACAACACGATAACCTTCCATAGCGGCTTGCAATGCGCAAATCGGGTCGATTTCGGTAATCCATACGGTTGCACCAAGGCCGCGCAATGACTGCGCGCAACCTTTGCCGACATCGCCGTAACCGCAGACTACTGCAATCTTGCCGGCGATCATTACGTCGGTAGCGCGCTTGATGCCGTCAACCAGCGATTCGCGGCAACCGTACAGGTTGTCGAATTTTGATTTTGTGACTGAATCGTTCACATTAAAAGCAGGAACTTTTAACGTGCCTTTGGCGACCATTTCATACAGACGCAATACGCCGGTAGTGGTTTCTTCGGACAAGCCTTTAATATCGGCCATCAATTCAGGATATTTCTCATGCATCATGACAGTTAAGTCGCCGCCATCATCCAGGATCATGTTAGGACGCCAGCCGTCAAGACCGTCAATCGTTTGGGCGATACACCATTCGGCTTCTTCTTCGGTTTCGCCTTTCCAGGCGAAAACAGGAATACCGGCCGCAGCTATTGCCGCCGCTGCATGATCTTGGGTAGAAAAAATGTTGCAAGAAGACCAACGTACTTCGGCGCCCAGTGCAGTCAGGGTTTCAATCAATACCGCTGTCTGTATGGTCATGTGCAAACAGCCGGCGATACGAGCGCCTTTTAATGGTTGTTCTGCGCCAAATTCTTCACGCAGTGCCATTAAGCCCGGCATTTCGGTTTCGGCAATATTGATTTCCTTACGGCCCCATTCTGCCAGGGCAATATCAGCAATTTTATAATCTGGTTGGCTCATTATTTTTTCCTTTATTTGGTATTTAGTTAAGACCGGCCGCATCTTTTAATGCGTCAACTTTGTCAGTTTTTTCCCAGCTAAAGGAATCTTCGGTACGACCGAAATGACCATACGCAGCTGTTGTTTGATAGATAGGCTTTAATAAGCCCAGCATTGCAATCAAGCCTTTAGGTCTTAAATCAAAAATGTCCCTGATAATTTGCACCATTCTGTCTTCGCTGATTTTTCCGGTACCAAAGGTTTCAACCGTGATAGAGGTAGGTTCCGCAACACCGATCGCGTAAGAAACCTGAATTTCGCAGCGTTCAGCCAACCCGGCCGCAACAATGTTTTTTGCCACGTAGCGCGCCATGTAAGCAGCAGAACGGTCAACTTTTGATGGATCCTTGCCTGAAAACGCGCCGCCGCCGTGTCTTGCCATGCCGCCGTAAGAGTCAACGATGATTTTACGGCCGGTTAAGCCGCAGTCGCCGACAGGGCCGCCAATGATGAACTGGCCGGTTGGGTTAATAAAATATTTGGTATCTTTATGCAGCCATTCTTTAGGCAGAACCGGCAGGATAATTTCATCCATCACCGCTTCATGCAATGCCTTTGTGGCAATTTCGGGTGAATGCTGTGTAGACAAGACAACCGCATCAATCGCTACGGGTTTGTTATTTTCATAGCGGAAAGTGACCTGGCTTTTGGCGTCAGGACGCAGCCAAGGCAGGGTTTTATTTTTACGTACTTCAGCCTGACGTTTGACCAGCAGGTGAGAATAAGTAATCGGAGCCGGCATCAAGACATCGGTTTCATTGCTGGCGTAGCCAAACATTAACCCCTGGTCGCCTGCGCCTTGTTCGTGGTCATCGGCTTCGTCGACACCCATCGCAATATCAGCGGACTGTTTGCCGATAGCGTTTAAAACCGCACAACTTTGGCCGTCGAAACCGATATCGCCGTGATCATAGCCGATGTCGCAAACGACTTTCCGGACCAACGCTTCAAGGTCAACCCAGGCATTGGTGGTGACTTCGCCAGCCAAAACGACCATGCCGGTTTTTACCAGTGTCTCGCAAGCGACACGTGAGCGAGGATCTTGTGCCAATAAGGCATCAAGTACCGCATCTGAAATTTGATCCGCAACCTTGTCTGGATGCCCTTCTGAAACCGATTCTGATGTAAAAGTATAATTATTGCTCACGATACCACCTTGTTAAAATATAAAACCCAGATGTACAAAAGGCTGCCTATGCAGCCTTCTAATGTATGGTGGGCCCTGTAGGACTTGAACCTACGACCTGCCGATTATGAGTCGGACGCTCTAACCAACTGAGCTAAGGGCCCTTTGTATTATTTACTCGCCATCCAGAAAGCACCTTAATTGCTCTGATCTTGAAGGATGTCTGAGTTTCCTCAATGCCTTGGCTTCAATTTGACGAATCCGCTCGCGCGTCACATCAAACTGCTTGCCCACTTCTTCCAGCGTATGGTCGGTATTCATATTGATACCGAAACGCATGCGCAGAACTTTCGCTTCTCTTGCCGTTAATCCCGCCAACACATTTTGTGTCGATTCACGCAATCCGGCAATCGTTGCAGCCTCAACCGGGGACAATACTTTAGCATCTTCGATGAAATCTCCCAAATGAGAATCTTCATCGTCGCCGATAGGCGTTTCCATTGAAATAGGTTCTTTGGCGATTTTCAGTACCTTGCGAACCTTGTCTTCAGGCATTTCCATGCGTTCCGCCAGCTCTTCCGGCGTGGCTTCCCGGCCCAATTCCTGAAGAATCTGCCTGGAAATTCGGTTCAATTTATTGATCGTTTCGATCATATGCACCGGAATACGGATAGTTCTGGCCTGATCCGCAATTGATCGGGTGATGGCCTGTCTGATCCACCAGGTTGCATAGGTCGAAAACTTGTATCCGCGACGATATTCAAATTTATCGACAGCTTTCATTAAACCGATATTGCCTTCCTGAATCAAATCCAGAAATTGCAATCCGCGATTGGTATATTTTTTTGCGATTGAAATGACCAGCCTTAAGTTGGCCTCGATCATTTCTTTTTTCGCGCGTCTCGCTTTGGCTTCGCCGATAGACATGCGCCGGTTAATATCCTTTAGTCCGCTGATGGTCAAGCCATACTCGCGCCTCTATATCGGCCAATATCTTTTGGGCTTTGCGAACTTCTTTTTCGCGTTCTTTCAACGCTGCCGAGTACTTGCTTCCTGCATTCAAATGCTGATCAAGCCATTCTGAACTGGCTTCATGCTCAGTAAAAGAGGTAATAAATTCCTTGCGCGGCATTTTTGCGTGATTGACGCAAATATCCATAATCAGCTTTTCCTGTTCACGCACAGCGGCAACGCCATTAGGAATAATCGCCGGTCAATTTCTTTAAATATTGAGGTGTCCATTTAAATTCCATGAACAAATCCGCCAAAGCCTCAAATTCTTTTTCAGTTTTGTCACTTGAATAGCCATGTTTTTTGATCGCAGCGGAAGCCGTTTTCAACTGCTTTCTGAGCGCATCAACTTTTTCTTTGACTTCTTCGTAGTTGAGTCCCTTCGGCTCTTCTTCGGCGGGAGCTTCTTCAACATCGTCGCTGACCGGCAGGGCGCTGACAAAATCTTCAGGCTCGCTTAAATCCACAAAACCGGAAATTAAATCGGTCAGGCGAATGCTGCCTTCTTCGCCGGAAATATCATCAAATGATTGCAAAAAGTCTTCAACAACGATGCAGGAACGGGCAATGGCTTTGACCAGCTGCTGCTGGCCTTCTTCAATGCGTTTGGCAATTTTCAATTCGTCCGCGCGAGTCAGCAATTCTACCGAACCCATTTCCCGCATGTACATGCGCACTGGATCCGTGGTTCTGCCGAACTCGCTGTCAACAGAAGCTAAAGCGGCGACTTCTTCAGCGTCTTCATCGTCCGTAGTAACAGCCGCTGAATCAGTGATAAGGGAGTCTTCGTCCGGGGCAACTTCGTAAACCTGAATCCCCATATCATTGATCATGCCAATAATATCTTCAATTTGCTCAGGATCAACAATGTCGCTGGGCAAGTGATCGTTAACCTCAGCATAAGTCAGGTAACCCTGTACTTTGCCTTTGGCTATCAATTGTTTAAGTTGGGACTGTTGCTGTTCTTGATTCATCATTTACTCACGGAAGACTCTGTTCGGCCTGACTTCACCGAACCAAAAATTATACTACAAATTCCTATTATTTTGCACCAAACTATTTGGCTGTCAGTATTTTACGCAACAGCTCTTTCTCCTGTGCATCCAGTCCGTCGGTCTTGTCTTTATTCAGTAATCTGGCCAAAACAGCTTCCCTGGCTTGAGTTAGTAGCCTGTCCAGTGCATCGCAAAACACGGCATCTATCTTGTCATCTGAAACCTGCAAATCCAATAAGGCCAATGCTTTTATGGATTTTTCTTCGGCAGTATCTCGATAGCATTCCATCAAAACAGCTGCATTTGCCGGATTTTTATCCGCAATCATGTGCAGAATATTTTTAAATAAGGGCGGCGCCTGAAAACTCCAGTTCGCTCCAGTCAATCTCCCGCTGTTCAATCAGCTCAGCCAGCCTGGGATTCTGAACCAGCAAGGCGATTGCAACACGTGCCGACGATAATCGGCCGTTATCCTGAGGTCGCTTTCTGCCTGTCTTCTGACTGTTGCTTGGAGGCTTGTTTAGAAGCAAGTGTAGCTGCATTCTCCAAAACATCCAGTCCGGCCCATCCAGATAAGTTCTTTTAATCGTGCAAACATCATCTCTTTAAAAATACTCTCCGGCAATTTCTCCAGATACGGTTTGGCTTTGTTGACTAATTGTGCTCGTCCTTCCATTTCGGATAGATTCAGCTCATTCGAGAAATGCCCGAAAAAATACTCCGACAGGGTTTCAGCCGTCTGTACGCGGCCAATAAATCCATCAACTCCTTCCTCACGCACCAGCGAATCAGGATCATGATTTTGCGGCAGCAGCATGATGCGAATCTGTCGTCCGTCTTTTAAGCTGGAAAAAGCCGACTCCATCGCTCTCCATGCTGCTTCCCGTCCCGCCTTGTCGCCATCGAAACAAAACACCAGTTCCGATGAGAACCGGAATAATAAATCAAGATGCGCTTGCGATGCCGCCGTTCCCAGGGCGGCAACCGCATAATGAATGCCAAACTGAGCCAAGGCGATAACATCCATATAGCCCTCGACAATCAAAATTCTTTGGGGCTTGGCATTCTTTTCCAGAAGCTCATATAAGCCGTAAACTTCTTTGCCTTTGTGAAATAGGGACGTTTCCGGAGAATTCAAGTATTTGGGTAAAGAATCGTCGAGGACTCGTCCGCCAAAGCCTATAATCCGGGCGCGCTTGTCCCTGATCGGAAACATGATTCGGCCGCGGAAGCGGTCATAGGGCTGTCCGTCCTCCCTCTTTGCTGACTAACAATCCGGCTTCGAGCAATAATTTTGGGTTAAACCGGGATGCCAGGGCTTTCCATTCATCAGGCGCGTAGCCCAGCATGAAATCACCGGCGCAATCGCCGCTGACGCCTCTGTTTTTTAAATACTCAACGGCTTTTTTTCCTTCATCGCTGGTTCGCAGTTGTTCCGCATAAAAGGCGGCTACCTGCTCCATTAATGCGTACAGGTTGTTTAAATCTTCTTTCTTTTGTCCGGTTGGCTGATGTTCAATTGATTCTCTGGGTACCTCGACCCCGACAAATCCTGCCAAGTCTTCAACGGCTTCAACAAAATCAAGATGGCTAAAATCCATCAGAAAGCTAATGGCGTTGCCGCTAGCGCCGCAGCCAAAACAATGAAAAAATTGTTTTTTTCGGTTTACGGAAAAGCTGGGGGTTTTTTCGGTATGAAAAGGGCAGCGGGCGACAAAGTTGTTACCCGTTTTTTTTAGAGGGACGTGCGAATCGATTAAGTCGACAATATCAACCCGCACCAAAAGCTCATCAATAAACTCGCGAGGAATTCTACCGGACACAGCTACGCTCCGACGGCTACATGGATGCGAGAAGTAGGAGCAGTGCAAGAACGGTTGCCGACAAAAGCCGGTAAAAATAATCTACCCAGCTAGAGCGGCCTTGATTTTTGTGCTCACAACCGACATATCGGCGCGCCCCTGCATTTTTGCCTTAAGCAAAGCCATGACTTTGCCCATGTCCTTGACGGATTCGGCGCCGGACTCTGCAACAGCGTCTTTAACCATTGAATCAATTTCGGATTCGGTCAAAGCCTGCGGCAAAAATTCCTGAATCACCGGAATTTCGGCTTCTTCAATGGCGACCAAGTCATCTCGACCGGCTTCGGCATATTGGCGGATAGATTCGCGGCGTTGCTTGAGCATCTTGTCAAGAACCTGGATAACCCGCTCGTTATCCAAAACAATGCGCTCATCGACCTCAACCTGCTTAATGGCAGCCAAGATCAAGCGAATCACGCCTAATCGTGCTTTGTCGCCGCCTTTCATGGCGGCTTTCATCTCTTCCTTGATACGATCTGTTAACAAATCCATCGTATTAACCTTGATTTTACAGTGCAGGACGTCCGCGACGTAGGTTTTTCAACGCATAACGCTCACGTGCTAATTTTTTCAAGTGACGCTTAACAGCAGCAGCGCCTTTACGTTTACGCTCTGCGGTTGGTTTTTCATAAAACTCGCGGCGACGCACTTCAGCCAATACACCCGCTTTTTCACAAGCGCGTTTAAAGCGGCGAATCGCAATATCAAATGGTTCGTTTTCTTTGATTTTTACTGACGGCATTATAATGACCCGAATATGTTAATATTTAAAAAGTTAGGATTTTTAATCCACTGAACAAACAGAACCCTTAATTATACCTTTACTTTTATAAATTTCAAAAATTCAATGTACGTTTTAGGCATAGAAACCTCTTGCGACGAAACCGGTGTCGCCATTTATCACTCCGAACACGGCCTGTGCAGCCATCTTTTATACAGCCAGGTTGACATGCATAGCGAATATGGCGGCGTTGTTCCGGAGCTGGCATCGCGCGACCACATTCGGAAATTAGTGCCGCTGATCAAGCAATGCCTGAAAGAAAGCGGCTTGACCGGCAGCGACATTAACGGCATTGCCTACACCGCAGGGCCCGGGCTGATGGGTGCGTTGCTGGTCGGCGCGGCAACGGCCAGAAGCCTGGCTTGGGCATGGCAAGTTCCGGCGATTGCCGTTCATCACATGGAAGGGCATCTGCTGGCGCCGATGCTGGAAGAAAATCCGCCGGAATTTCCTTTTGTCGCGTTGCTGATTTCCGGGGGGCATACCCTGCTGGTGCAGGTTGAGGGTATCGGCCGCTATCAACTGTTAGGCGAATCACTCGATGATGCCGCCGGTGAAGCGTTTGATAAGACCGCAAAAATGCTGGGTTTGGGTTATCCCGGCGGGCCAAAACTGTCCGCATTGGCAGAACAGGGCACGCCGCAGATTAAATTTCCCCGCCCGATGACCGACCGCCCCGGCTTGGATTTTAGTTTCAGCGGCTTAAAAACATTCACGATGAATACGATCAACGCCTCTGGAAAAACCGAGCAGGACAAAGCCGATGTCGCTGCCGCATTTCAGCAGGCGGTTGCCGAGACGCTGAGCATCAAATGCAAGCGGGCCTTGCAGCAAACCGGCTTGAAAAGATTGGTTATTGCCGGAGGCGTCAGCGCCAACAAGCAAATTCGCGCTAGTTTGACCCAAATGGTAGCCAAGGAAAACGCCCAGCTTTATTTTCCCCGACTCGAATTTTGCACCGATAACGGCGCGATGATCGCTTATGCCGGTTGTCAGCGCTTAATGGCGGGACAGCAACAAGGGCTGGAGATTTATGCTCGGCCTCGTTGGCCGATTAGTGAGTTGGATTAAATTGGGCGAAAAGTGAATCGGCCTTATAGCTTTCAAATAGCTGTTAGCCATGATGATTTAGTGTGTTTTCTATTTTATCGATCAGTGGTTGAAATTCGGCACTGAAATGCTGGCATACATTGGATGTGAATATTTGTAAACAATGAGTGCTATCAAGCCCAAGATGCTTAGATATTTCGAAAAATTCGTTATGCTTTCCGGCCTGTAAACCATATTCCAAAATATCCGTAAGTGAATCTTGATCCAAATTAATGGCAGAAGAAAGATATGGAATGTTCTGGGCAGCTTTTTGAACAACCCACGTTTCAGGCCAAGTATCTCCGGGTAAATAGGCGACATGAGTATGAAACCAATCATCGAAGTCATTTGCTATATTTTCAGTCATTTTTTTAGCGTGCCCGAGATTTTCGGATTCTTTATTTTTCTGATCACCGTCGAATAAGGCCAAGGTTGGCTTTTCTTCACCGCGAGTGTATAACGCCGCAAGCTGTCGCGATATAGCGGAGGCTGAGCCAATTACTTTTACATTAACACGGGAGCGCGTGATGGACGGGAGGGCTAACAAAATGAGGGTTTTTGCTACAGGGTCTTCGACAAAAATATCAAGCTCCGTTGCACCAGAACCTCCCATTTTTGAGAAGGCAAAATCAGATGAAATTGAATCAGTTACTCTGGTGTTTCCGTTAACCGATTCTATATAAAAGCGAGCTTCATTAGGCAGGCAATCAAAAATTTCTTTTGAATGCGTAGTACAGATTACTTGTGTTTTCGTTTCTAAGCAGACATCTTTTAGCTTGTCAATGAATCTTCTCTGAGCTTCAGAGTGCAGAGCCAACTCTACTTCGTCTATAACAATCAACGCACCATTGCCACATGAATAAATGGTGGAGAAAATTTCAAATAGGGCATTTTCTCCGGCCCCCATATTGAATCCAGAGTAAACGGTATCACCTACTTTTACGATCGGAAGGTTGTATTTTGAATATTCAAGGTGTCGAAATTCGTCATAGGATTTCCCAAGAACATATCCAACAGCATTTTTTACATTGATCTCCCATCCCTTTATTGGAACATCTATAAATGCTCTTGAATAGGATTTCGATTGGCTACGTTCACTGTGGGGAACAATTCTATCAATCCCAAGAAATACAACGTTCTTTTGGATGCGACTTGCATAATCATTCCATTTTCCACCCTGACTTTTCCATCGTCTCTGATAGGCAAGCCCAACACCGTCAGGATTAATTTCAGTCTTTTTTAATGAATCTAGCGCAAAAAAATACCTAATATCTATTCCCTGCGGTGGAGTTTCCTCGATATGTTGGACAAAGAAATCTGAAAATGTGTAATAGGTAGTCTTTCTCTTCTGGAGTTTGAATCCAAATTTTTTGTTGTGATATGCACAACACGACAAAGCAAGAATTGTTGACTTTCCAGCGCCGTTCCTTCCTGCAATCGCCGTAATTGGAAATGTGAAGGAAATATCTAGAGAGTTAATGCCTCGAAGATTTCCATTAATGAGTTTGATTTTTCGCAAAAAATGTCGAGAGTAATCATTTATAAACCACTTCCTGAGACTTTTATCTTTATTGCTTTCGCGATATTTCATATGAACTAATGACTAACAAGTTACTATCTATATAGCCTAACATAATTTATCAGGACTTTACACTAAGGCTATGAAATTATAGTTTTTTTTGTTGTCTATTAGAGCCGCTAAATGTGATGAACAAAGTGAAGCGCATCCTACAGAACTAAACAATGGTTGTCGGCTGATTTTTAGCCTTTAGCCTTGCTCGACTCTTCCCCAGCCAGCAGTCGCTGAATATTGCCCTTATGCCGCCATAACAAGAAAACCGTCATCACCGCGGAAGCCGCAACGATAGCCTTGTCGCCGACGATGAACCAAGCAAAAACCGGCGACAGGGTCGAGGCGACTAATGCGGACAAGGATGAAATTTTGCCCAGCTTATAAACCAGATACCAGGTTGCCATGAACGCAAGACCGAGCGCCCAGAAAAAACCGAGCAATACGCCGACCGATGTCGCAACACCCTTGCCGCCTTTAAAGCCGAAAAATACCGGATAAAGGTGCCCTATAAACGCCGCCAAGCCGGTCGCTGCAACTAACTCGGCGGGCAGTCCCAGCACATTCGCGGTATAGACCGGAATTAATCCTTTCAGCGAATCGCCAAGCAGGGTGATCGCCGCCGCTTTTTTCCCTCCAATCCGCATCACATTGGTTGCGCCGGGGTTGCCCGAGCCCTGTTCGCGGGGATCGGGCAAGCCCATCAAGCGGCAAATAATAATTGCGCTGGAAATTGAGCCTATCAAATAGGCGGCCGGAACAAACAACCATTCAATCATTGAGTAACCTTTTCATTATCAGAACTTGTAAGCAAAGGGCGTTTCCCTGATACTTACCGACTTTAAAAAAACACGCATCATAACCGGAAATCACAATGGACATCATATTTTTAGGCGGTCTGGAAATTGAAACTATCATCGGCATTTACGACTGGGAAAGAGTGACCAAACAAACCGTCATTCTTGATATTGAGATGGCGTTTGATATTCAAAAAGCCGCAGAAACCGACGACATTCAATATACGCTTGATTACAAAACCGTTTCTCAGCGTATTGTTTCTTTTGTCGAGGCCAGCCAGTTTTTGCTGGTTGAAAAATTAATCTCGGAAATTGCCGATATCATACGCAACGAATTTAACGTACCTTGGGTCAGAGTCACCTTGAATAAAAAAGGTGCTATCAGCGTCGCTAGGGATGTCGGCATTATCATTGAGCGTGGAGAAAGAACGTCGTGACCAAAGGCTACATCAGCATCGGCAGCAACATAAATAAGGATGAACACATCCCTGCCAGTCTGCGGGTGCTTGAACAAACTTTTGGCGAGCTGACGGTTTCAAGCATTTATGAATCCGAACCGGTCGGCTTTACCGGCGATGTTTTCTACAATCTGGTGGTGGGTTTCGATTCCGACTTGGAGGTGAAGGCGGTTGCCAAGCTGCTTAGGCAAATTGAGCTGGATAATGGCCGCACTCGCGACAGCCGAAAATTTGCTGCGCGCACCCTCGATCTGGACTTGATTCTATACGGCGATCTGATCGTCAACGATGGCCGTTTGCAGATACCGAGGGATGAAATCGAACATTACGCGTTTGTGCTTGAGCCTTTGGCGGAAGTTGCCCCGGACCTAAAACATCCGGTCAGCCATATCAGTTATGCTGAGCTTTGGGACAAGTTCGACAAGACCGATCTCAGGCAAAAGCGTGTCATACCGGTCTGGGCTTCAATAAAATAAGGTGCGGCCGCCATCGACGGTCAGTATCTGGCCGGTGATATAGTCGGCATCCTTAATCAAAAAGAGCACTGCCTTGGCAATATCGTCGGGTTCACCGCTACGCTTTAAAGCCACCCGTTGCAGTATCTCCAGTTTTGCCGATTCGGATAAATCGTTATCGGGCCAGAGTATCGCGCCCGGAGCCACACCGTTGACCCTGACGGCCGGCCCCAATTCCTTGGCTAAAATCTTGGTCATGGCGGCTAGCCCCGCTTTTGAAATACTGTACACGGGATAGTCGCTCAAGTCCGCGTTCGGCATGGATGTCGACAATATTGACGATGCAGCCGTTATTGTCGGTCAAGGTTTTCGCCAAGGCTTTAGCCAGAAAAAACGGCGCTTTTAAGTTGCTGCCCAATAACTCGTCCCACTGTCGTTCGGTTACATCAGCCACTGCCGTTGGATAAAAGGAGGAGGCGTTATTCACCAACACATCGATGCCGCCCCAGGCCATACAAGCTTCCCTGGCAACCGATTCCAGCTCGGTCATGTTCAGTAAATCGGCCTGCATGATTTTTGCCGAGCCGGGCCGCAGTTGGTTCAGTTCGTCGCAAAGCTGCTGCGCCTCTGTTGCCGAAGACCGGTAATGCAGAAAAACATTACAGCCCTCGCAATGCAACAGCCGCGCACAGGCCGCGCCTATGCGCTTGGCGGCGCCGGTAATCAATACGTTCTTAGCGCGATCCATCATTAGTTTTGTAGGGGCGACCGGCCGGTCGCCCCTACGGCCAGACTTTTGCTCGCCACTTCGTAAACATCTTTGGAAATCGCTTCGGTCGTCATAATCCGTTCCAGTTGCGCTTTGATCAGCGCTTGCCTGCCTTCGTCGTATCTGCGCCACGATGTTAACGCACCGACCATGCGTGAGGCAATCTGCGGATTCAGGGTATTCAGTGCGATAATCTGGTCGGCGAGGAATCGGTAACCTTGTCCGTTGGCGGCATGGAAATGCAGCGGATTGGACTGGCTGAATGCGCCGATTAACGACCTGACCCGGTTTGGGTTTTTTAAATCGAATGCCGGGTGCTGCATCAACGTCTGCACAGTCGCAAAAGTGTCGGGCATGCTGCCGGAGGCTTGCAGCGCGAACCATTTGTCGATAACCAGCGCTTCCGCTTGCCATTGATGATAAAAGCTGTCCAGACACTGTTGTTTGGCTGGATGTGGGGTATTGACGATAACCGCTAACGCCGCCATTTGGTCGGTCATGTTTTTAGCAGTATTAAATTGCTGTTGCGACAGTTGATGAATGTCCTTGTTTTCCAGTTTGCTTAGGTAACTTAAGCAGGTGTTTTTGATGCGTCTGCGGCCTATTGCGCCGGCATCGAATTGCCCTGATTCATCCCGATGATTACTTTGGTATAAAGCTTGGAACTGGCTCTGTAATTGTTCGGCCAGAGTCAGTATGACAAATTCGCGGGCGGCATGGATGGCATCCACATCGACAACCTGCATTTGTTCGGCTAGATAGGTTTCCGAGGGCAGGCTTAACAGCAAAGCAAAATACGACAAGTCATCCCACGGTTGCTCCAGCACCTGCTTAAAGGCATTAACCATAATGGGGTTAACGTGCATGTCCCTGCCGTTTTGCAGGTCGGCAATCAAGCCGATAATGATTTGTCCGGCCAATTGCTGACCGGCTTCCCAGCGATTAAAGGTGTCGCTGTCGTAGCTTAACAAGAACGCCAGCTCGTCCAGACTGCGCTCCATCACCAGTTTAACCGGCGCTGAAAAGCTTCTCAGGATGGAAACGACCGGTTGTTCGGCCAAGCCTTCAAAGATAAAGGTTTGTTCGGGTTCGATGAGCTGCAGGATGACTTCATCGCAGGTCTTGCCGCCTCGCAGCTTGCAAGGCGCGACGGAACCGTCTTTATTAAGCAAGCCCATCGTGACCGGAATATGCAGCGGTTCTTTGACCGCTTGTCCCGGAGTCGGCGGGCAGTTTTGGCTTAGGGTTAAGGTCAGGGTTTGTGCGGATGGGTCATAGTGCTGCTGAACCGTTAATACCGGCGTTCCGGCCTGCGCGTACCAGCGGCGGAATTGGCTTAGGTCAACGCCGTTGGCATCTTCCATGGCGCTGACGAAATCATCGCAAGTCACCGCCTGGCCGTCATGGCGCTCAAAATATAAATCGCTGCCTTTGCGGAAGCCGTCTGCGCCAACCAGGGTGTGGATCATTCGCACCACTTCCGCGCCTTTTTCGTACACGGTCAAAGTATAAAAATTATTGATTTCTATGTAGGCGTCAGGACGTATCGGATGCGCCAAGGGGGCCGGCATCTTCGGCGAAACTGGCGGGTGCGCAGCATGTTGACGTCTTCGATGCGTTTAACGGCCTTGGAGGTGCGGTCGCCGGTAAATTCCTGGTCGCGGAACACCGTAAAGCCTTCTTTCAGGCTGAGCTGGAACCAGTCCCGGCAGGTGATGCGGTTGCCGGTCCAGTTATGGAAATATTCATGGCCGATCACGGCCTCGATAGATTCATAATCCGAGTCGGTCGCGGTATCGGGCCGCGCCAGCACGAATTTGGTGTTGAATACGTTAAGTCCCTTGTTTTCCATTGCGCCCATGTTGAAATGGCCCACCGCGACGATCATGTATAAATCCAGGTCGTATTCGCGGCCGTATACCTGTTCATCCCAGCGCATGGCGTTTTTTAGGGATTGCATCGCATGGTCGCATTTATCGATGTCGTGTTTTTCGACAAAGATTTGCAGATCGATGTCGCGGCCGGATTGCGTGGTAAAGCGGTCTGCGATGCATTCGAGTTGCCCTGCCACCAGCGCGAACAAATAGCACGGCTTGTTGAATGGGTCTTCCCAGGTCACCCAGTGGCGATTGTCCGGCAACTCCCCTTCAGCGATTTTGTTGCCGTTGGATAATAAAACCGGATAACGGTCTTTGTCGCCGACCAGAGTCGAGGTGAACAAGGTCATCACATCGGGCCGGTCCAGGAAATAAGTGATTTTCCGAAAGCCTTCCGCCTCGCACTGGGTGCACAGCATGCCGTTGGACAGATACAGCCCTTCCAGCGCGGTGTTGGCTTTCGGGTTGATCGTGTTTTCGATAGTCAGCACGAAACGTTGCTGCTGCGGAACATCATTTATGATTAACGCATCTTGGGTTTGCAGGTATTGATCCTTGGTTAGGTCATTCACCCTGGGCTGTCCTGCCCAGAGCCCTTCGGGTAAATGCAAATCCGCTCCAGACGGATTTGTGCCGTCATCGAGATTAATACGGATCAGTTTCAGGTTTTCGCCCGCTAAAATCAGCGATGTGTCGCGGGACTGGCTGGCAGGATTGCGACTCAGTGTGAGGCGCGAACTGACCAGAGTGTTTTCGTCATCCAGTGCAAAATTTAAGGCAACGCTGTGGATCAGGTATTCAGGTACGGTGTAGTCTTTTAGATAGATGGTTTGGGGATTAGCGTCGCGCATTATTTATACCTGCTGTTGTGATCGGAAGATCTGATGTTTGGGGCGGCGAACAGCGTGATTAATAGCCAGGCTGTTAAAAAACAAACGCCGCCGAAGGGGGTGATCATGCCTAGCCAGTTATGATTGAGTAGCGCCAGAGCTATACAGGCTGCCGGAAAACAGCAATATGCCCGCGAACATCAGCCATCCTGCCCAGTGCAATAATTTGGAGTTGGGCGCTTGGCGGTGGATCAGCGCTACGCCGATCAGGCCCAGCGCATGGTACATTTGATACGTCACGCCGGTTTGGTAGACGGTCAGCATTTCCGGACTGATGACGGATTTCAGGCCGTGAGCGCCGAATGCGCCCATGCCGACGCCGATCAATGCGCTTAACGCGCCGAGCAATAAAAAATCGATTTCATCTATTTTTCCATCAGTCTGGGCATCAGTTGCACCAGATTGCAGGGGCGGGTGCGGTGATCCAGTTGCTCCTTGATCAGCGCATCCCAAGCGGTGCGGCAGGCTCCCGATGAGCCGGGCAGGCAAAATATATAGGTCGCGTTGGCGACCCCGGCAATCGCCCTGGACTGGATGGTTGAGGTTTTAATGTCCTGGTAGGAAAGCATCCTGAAGACTTCGCCAAAACCGTCCAGCATTTTGTCCAGCAACGGCGCAACCGCCTCAGGCGTGCCGTCCCTGCCGGTTACGCCGGTGCCGCCGGTGCTGATCACGACATTAACATCATCTGCGGCAATCCAGTTTGAAACAGCCGCCCTGATTTGATAAATGTCGTCAGGCACTATTTTCTTTTCGATAACCTGATGCCCTGCATCGGTTGCGCGTTCCACCAGCGTTTTGCCGGATACGTCGTCGGCATCGGTGCGGCTGTCGGAAACGACCAGTATCGCGATGTTTAAAGGGATGAAGTGTTTTTCTGTAGTCATTGTTTAATGTCTTTAAGGTGCATGGGCTGTCTCATGAGGTTGCTATAGGGGCAATCCCTTGTGGTTGCCCTTGATAGGCCATAAACCATTGGGCAGGCACAAGGCCAGCTCCTACTTTAACACAACAAAGAACCCTTCCTGTCCTCGCTGGATATTAATCAGCAAAGCGCCGTTCGGATCGACCACCTGTTTTAATTCGTCAAGATTGCGAACGCGATAGCGATTTGCCGACACGATAACATCGCCGGGACGCAAGCCTGCGCGCCAAGCATTGGACGTCGTGTCGATTTTTTCGATTAAAACGCCTTCAACCTGATTTTTTAGCGGCGTGCTTAGCAGCGTGCCCTGTAACGTGCGATGCAGCTTATCTCCTGCCAAGTCGCGGCAACTCCTGTTTGCCGATCGTTGCGGTAACCTGTTTTTTCTCGTTGCCGCGGATAATATTCCAGCTCAACTTTATCGCCGATTTGCATCATGCCGACGATATTGCGTATGTCATGGCTGTTTTTAATGGGGCGGCCATTGGCCGAAACAATAATGTCGCCCGGCTCCAGTCCGGCTTTTGCGGCGGGTGAGTTGGCTTTCAATCCGGCTGATCGCAGCGCCTTGTATATTTTTCAAATTAAATGCCTTGACCAGCTCAGGTGTCAGATCCTGCGTGGTTACGCCGAGCAAGCCGCGCCGAACCTCGCCGTGCTTGACCAGCGATTCCTTGATGGTCATGATCATATTGGATGGGATCGCAAAACCGATGCCGACGTTACCGCCGGTGGGGGCGAGGATTGCGGTATTCATGCCGACAAGTTCGCCGCGCAGGTTAACCAGCGCGCCGCCTGAATTGCCGGGATTGATCGAGGCATCGGTCTGGATAAAATCTTCGTAGCCTTCTATGCCAAGACCGGAACGGCCCAAGGCGCTGACTATGCCGGATGTTACGGTCTGCCCCAAGCCGAACGGATTGCCGATAGCGACAACAAAATCGCCGACTTTCAGCTGGCTGGAATCGGCAATAGGCAGCATGGTCAAGTTATCGGCAGGAATCTGAATGACAGCGACATCAGCTTCAGGGTCGGTGCCGATCAATTTAGCGGCAAGCTGGCGGCCGTCATTCAAGGTCACCGTGATGGTGTCGGCTTTATCGATAACATGGTTGTTGGTTAGAACCAGGCCTTGCTTGCTGTCGATAATAACGCCTGAGCCCAAGCTGTTTTTTTGCTGCCGCCGCAGTTGCTGGTCGGGGATATTAAAAAACTGGCGAAAAACCGGATCCTGCATCAGCGGATTTTCACTGACCGTGAATATTGGTCGAGGTTGAAATATTGACTACCGCCGGCATGCTGCGTTCAAGCATGGGAGCCAGAGACGGCAATGCCTGTCCTTCTACGTAAGGCGGTAAAGCCTGCCTGTGCAGCCGGGGTTATACAAAAGTAAACGGGTAAAAAAGTTATAAATAACAGCTGTTTTACTGATTTAGTATTCATCATGGTTTTCCGGTATTTGTGAAACATGCATGGTCTACAATATATGTGTGAAAATGTTTAATACAAGGTGTGTTAAAGTAGATTTTTTAGACAATCAGCATTGTTATTTAACTGTTATCTTGCTTAGAATATTTAAATGACTATAGACGTCAATTCTGAAGATGGGCTGATTATTCGTAAGCTAATCCCGCTCGCAACATTGCCGGGCGCTCGGTTTAATGCGTTATGCGCTGAAATGACTGTCGAAGAAATACAAGACGGTTTTTTGTTTAAAAAAGGCGATGTATCCCCCGAGCTTGTTTATCTGATAAGTGGTGAGGTTACTCTTCAGGCGGCTGGGCTGGTTGTTGAAGTTATTGCGTGCAAGCAGCGATTCCGCCAAGTTTGCGCTGGCGCACCAGATCCCAAGAAAAATCGATGCAGTCGCGAACGGAAGGGTGCGTTTTTTGCGGCTGAATGCGGATATTGTTAACAATCCACCCTCCCTTGCTTATAAAAAGAGGACAACAGTTACATGGTCATTGACGAGACTGAAGGCGATCCAGATGACTGGATGACAGCGTTATTGAGGTCGCCTATTTTTCAACGTCTTCCCCCCGCTAATTTGCAAAAAATCTTAATGGGTCTGGAAGCCGTTCATTTCAAAAAGGGTGAAATCATACTCGAACAGGGTGGCACCGGGGATTATTATTATCTGATTAAAAATGGGCAATGCCTGTTAACGCGTAAGCCGTCACCCAATGCAAAAGAGATTAAATTAGCCCAGCTGACAAACGGCGATACTTTTGGTGAGGATGCATTGCTTTCCGGTGCGCCTAGAAACGTAACCATTACGGCGCTGACGGATATTGTCTTTATTGCGCTTGGATAAAAAGCAATTTATCTCCTTAATAAAAGAGCCTTCTTTAAAGTTTGTCGATTATGCTGGAATGCAGGACGCGGTAAAACAGGGTGCGGTTTTGCTGGATGTCCGTTCGCCGGATGAGTATGAGAAGCAGTCATCTTGACGGCAGCATTAATGCGCCTTTTTTCTCCTTAAGAATGCAGCTTAAGACATTAAGCCATGAAAGACCTGTCGTTGTCGTTTGCCAGGATGGCAGGACCAGTGAAGCGGCCGCATTTTTATTGCTCAGGAATAAAATTGACGCAATGATTTTGAGAGGTGGGATGGAAAGCCTTGCGGCTGAGCCGACATCACGTCCGTGCCAGGATGACAGTGAAGTGCTTTGTTGTCGAGTCGCCGAAAATTGACGGAAACAGCTTCTGCGATAATTCGGCAAGCTGCCGCTGTCGGTACCCTTGGAAGATCAGATAAGAGCTCTTAAGTTGGAAAATGAAGCGCTTAAAAATGCCAATCAACAGCTCAATGATAAGTGCATGAAACTGGAATTTGACAAGCAAAATGCTGAAAAGCAATGTCGAATACTGCACAAGCAGATGGAGAAGCTAACCCAGGTGCTGGATAAGCTAAAAGGAGGGTAGGCTCAGGTGCTTGTAGGCATAAGGGCGGCAGCGTAACCCGACAGTCAGAAATGCAGATGCCGGGTTATGATATGCTCGGTTTGTGCCCATGAGCAGTTGCCGAGAGCGCAAAAGGCGCTTAGGACACAAACCGAAAGAAGTTTAAAACCAAATAATTATTTGATTTTTGCTTCTTTGTAAATAACGTGTTTACGAACAACAGGATCAAATTTTTTGATCTCCATTTTTTCGGGCATAGTCCGTTTGTTTTTGGTTGTTGTATAAAAGTGTCCGGTTCCTTCGGTCGAAATCAATTTAATTTTATCGCGCATTTTTTTATCCTCTTAAGAGATGTCGCCGGCTTTACGCAAATCGGCAAGAACAGCATCGATGCCTTTCTTGTCAATGATACGCATGCCTTTGGTGGAAATTCTGAGGCGAACCCAGCGGTTTTCGCTCTCTACCCAGAATCTGTGGTGTTGCAGATTTGGACAAAAGCGTCTTTTAGTTTTGTTGTTAGCGTGTGAAACGTTGTTACCTGTAACCGGGCGTTTGCCTGTTACTTGACATACTCTGGACATGATTAACCCCTAATGCGTGCCTAAATTCAAAAGTTAGCCGAGCTTTATACCAAAAAATCTTTTCAAGGTAAATAACAATCTATAAAATAAGACGAAAGATGAAGGGCAAAAGACAAAAGGCGCAATGGGTTTTTACCCTTTCGCCCTTTGTCTTTCGCCTTTCGTCTAACATAATCATCAGGAAAAAATAATGCCCATTAAGCTCGGCATGGTCATGGACTCCATCGACCATATCAACATAAAGAAAGATACCAGTTTTGCAATGTTACTTGAAGCCCAGGCCAGAGGCTGGGAGCTGCATTATATGGAACTTAATGATTTGTTCCTGAGAAACGGCAGGGCTTATGCCAGAACGCGGACGATTAAGGTTCAGCGGGATGAAAAAAACTGGTACGAGTTTACGGCGGAGCAGGATATTCCTCTGGATGAGCTGGATGTGATCATGATGCGCAAGGATCCGCCTTTCGACCAGGAATATATTTATGCCACCTATTTGCTGGAACGTGCGGAAAGCATGGGCGTTTATGTCATCAACAAACCGCAGTCGTTGCGGGATGCCAATGAAAAGCTTTTTACCGCGTGGTTTCCGCAATGTTGCGCGGAAACGCTGGTTGCCAGGGAGCCTGCCAGAATCAGGAGACTTTTTGCTGGAGCAGGGCGAAATCATTTTAAAACCGCTGGACGGCATGGGCGGCACCTCTATTTTCCATTTGCGCCAGGGCGATCCCAATCTCAGCGTGATTCTGGAAACCATGACCCAGTACAACAGCCGCTATGTGATGGCGCAAAAATACCTGCCGCAAATTGTAGACGGCGATAAACGTATCTTGCTGGTTAACGGCGAGGTCATACCGTATGCTCTGGCGCGCATCCCCGCCCAAGGCGAAACCCGCGGCAATTTGGCGGCGGGCGGACGGGCCGAAGGCCGACCATTAACCGAGCGGGATCGCTGGATTGCCGAGCCAAGTCGGGCCTACATTACGGGAAAAAGGCCTGGTTTTTGTCGGTATCGATGTGATTGGCGATACGCTGACCGAAATTAATGTCACCAGTCCTACTTGCGTTCAGGAATTGGATCGCCAGTTTGGATTGAATATTTGCGGTCAATTGATGGATCATATTGAAACGACCCTGTGCCGCACCTGCTCCCGGCAGGTTTGCGACATACACACCATCCATGGCGATAATGAGAACACATCAGGTAATGTTTGATCCGCCTGCGCCGCTGTCCAATAATGACTCATTATTGATCGCCTTATTTTTAGCGGCCGTTATTCATGTTGTGATTGGACTGGGGATTAATTTCACTGCGCCGCAGCCGGAGCAAGTCAGTCGGTCTATTGATATTACTCTGGTCAATATGCCGACCCAAAAAGCGCCTGAAAAGGCGCAGTTTTTGGCCCAGGAAAATCAGATTGGCGCCGGCGAACAAAGCAAAAAGCCGGAACCGCCGCCGCAACAACTGCCCAGCCAAGGCGATAGCCAAGCCAAGCAGGTAAAAAAGAGCGCGCCTGAACAGAGCGAGCCCAAAGCGGCGAAAAAACTGATTACCCAGAAAAAGGCGGAAAAAAAGATCGTTACCGCAAGCAAGCCGGATACTGGACAGCATGCTGAAAAACGCCCGCAATTGTCGGCGGAGATGTTGCAGCAACAAATTGCCCAATTGGGCACCGAAATCAGGCTCAAGTCAGCAAAGTGCCGAGCAAACCAAGATAAAATTTGTTGATTCGGTCAGCGCCCATAAATACGTCGCCGCCCAATATATGAAAGATTGGGAAGATAAAGTGGAGCGTACCGGCAATCTTAATTATCCGGAAGTGGCGGCCAAGAAAAACTTTTCCGGCACCTTAACCATGGATGTCGGCATTAAAGCAGACGGCAGCATTTACAGCATACGCATCAACCAGTCTTCGGGAAATCCGGCATTGGATGAGGCGGCTAAAAGAATTGTCCGCATGAGTGCGCCCTTTGCACCGTTGCCTGCAGATTTGCGGAAAGAACTGGATGTTTTGGTGATTACCCGGGTTTGGAAATTTTCAGATGAATCGGGCATGACCTCTCGATAAACAGTTGCTTAAGTCACCATAAACTTTGATACTAAGACCCATGAACCAAGCTACTTACTTAACCAATCAGTTTATTATCGCCATGCCCAATCTGGCGGATCCCAATTTTTTTCATACGGTTGCCTATTTGTGTCAACACAATGAAGACGGCGCATTAGGCATCGTCATTAACAGATCGACGGACATGAAGCTGGGCGAAATTTTTCAACAGATGGATATAAAAGTCACTTCGCCCGCTTCAGCTGAAACCCCCGTTTTTGCAGGCGGCCCGGTGCAGCAGGAACGCGGCTTCGTGGTGCATACTTCCGGCGGAGACTGGCATGCGACCATGGCGGTTTCAGAGACCATTTCCCTGACGACGTCCCGTGATGTGCTTGAAGCCATTGCGGCAGGCGAGGGCCCGGAGCAGTATCTGGTGGCTTTAGGTTATGCCGGTTGGGGCGCAGGCCAATTGGAAAAAGAAATCATGGATAACGCTTGGCTTAACACGCCTTCCGGCAAGCAGGTTTTGTTTGATACACCGGTTAACTTGCGCTGGAGCGCGGCAGCCGACCAGATCGGCATTGATATTAACCTGTTGACCACTCCGGCAGGACATGGCTGATTCCAGGCCGTATTCGTTTGAACACAAACCAGACGCAGCACCTGCTCCCGGCAGGTTTGCGGCATACACACCATCCCTGGTGATCGCCGCGCTTGTTCCAGACAAGCCTGCGGCATACACACCATCCTTGGCGATATAAACTATGCAAGACCCTTTACTAGCCAAAAGCAACGCCGATACTTATTTGGGCTTTGATTTTGGCACTAAAAAGATAGGCGCGGCCGTCGGTCAAACCACCACTGCGACCGCAAGTCCGCTGCAAACCATTCGCTCGATCAATCAAAACCCCAACTGGGAAATAATCGGCAAACTGATACAGGAATGGCGCCCAGCCGGTTTGGTGGTCGGCATATCAAAACAGGCCGACGGCTCGGACAATCCGGTAACGCCGCGCATGTTAAAATTTTGCCGACAGCTGGAAGGGCGTTATCAACTGCCGGTTTTTCAGCAGGATGAGACCCTGTCGACATTCGAAGCCAAACAACTGTTGTTTGACGAAGTCAGCGTCAGCGCAGGCAAGCTTTGGGAAGTGCAAGACCAACTCGCCGCCCAGCTTATCCTGCAAACCTGGCTGAATGAACACACCGCTTAGTTAAAAAATAGAACACGGATGACACGGATTTGGCGGATAATCGCTGATAAAATTAAACATATTACAGTAATTATTCCTCCGGTTCCCTCGTGATAAGCAAAAAAGAAAAAATCCGTGTAAATCTGTCTAATCAGTGTCATCCGTCGACTGCATGGATGCAGGAGGTAGAGCAATGCAGGAGCAATTGCCGAGTTCCATTATGAAGTCAGCATCGCTGAGTAGTTACCCAAACAGGATCATTAAGTGTTAAAAATTCCCGAATTATTAGATAACCTGGAAGCCGAGCTAAAACGCATTATCGACGAAAGAAAACTGGTTAATCCGCTGATGATCGGCATTCGTACCGGCGGCGTGTGGATTGCCGAGCAAATGCACCGGCGCTTAAATATCAGCGAACCGTTGGGACTGCTGGATATTTCATTTTACCGGGACGATTTTTCGCAAATCGGCGTCAATCCCAATGTAAAGCCCAGCCAGTTGCCGACGCACATCGAAGGCCGCGACATTATCCTGATCGATGACGTTTTTTATACCGGCAGAACGATACGCGCGGCAATGAATGAAATTTTCGATTACGGCAGGCCGAATCAGATCGTTCTGGCGGTATTGATAGAGCGTGACGGCAGGCAAATTCCGCTTAAGCCTGATTGCGTCGGCGCCAGTATTAAATTAACCGCGAGGTCAGCGGATCAAACTGACCGGGCCCGAACCCTTGGACATTCATCTGGAAACCATTAATGCGGCGGCATAAGCAATGACTGATAACCTGCAATTAAATGCGGAAGGCAAGCTTAAGCACTTTCTGACTATTGAGGGCCTGGATAAGAGCCTGTTGACGGAAATTCTCGATACCGCCGAGTCGTTCGCCGGCATGTCCGAGCACCAAGTTAAAAAAGTGCCTTTGCTGCGCGGCAAGACCATCGTCAACCTGTTTTTCGAAAACAGCACGCGCACCCGCACGACCTTCGAGCTGGCGGCCACGCGCCTGTCCGCCGACGTGATCAATATGAATATCGCCACCTCGGCTACTTCGAAAGGCGAAAGCCTGCTCGACACCATCCGCAACCTGGAAGCCATGTTTGTCGATATGTTTGTGGTGCGTCATGCGCTCAGCGGCGCGGCACATTTTATCGCCCAACAGACCGCGCCGCATATCAGCGTCATCAATGCCGGCGACGGGCAACACGCCCATCCGACCCAGGCCATGCTGGACATGTTTACGATACGCCAGATCAAGCCGGATTTCTCCAGCCTCAGAGTCGCCATTATCGGCGATATATTGCATTCCAGGGTGGCGCGCTCGGAGATTCAGGCCTTAAACACCTTGGGCGCGGCCGAAGTCAGGGTGATTGCGCCCAAAACCTTGTTGCCGGCGCATGTGGAAAGCTTGGGCGTGACTGTGTCGCATAATTTGACCGAAGGGCTTAAAGACATAGATGTGGTGATGATGTTGCGTTTGCAGAAAGAACGCATGAGCTCGGCGTTGCTGCCCAGCGAAAGCGAATATTTCAAATGTTTCGGATTGACCGAAGAGAAACTGAAAATCGCCAAACCCGATGCGATAGTCATGCATCCCGGCCCTATTAACCGGGGCGTGGAAATCGATTCCAAAGTCGCGGACGGCCCGCAGTCGGTGATACTCAAACAAGTCAGCAACGGCGTCGCCGTGCGCATGGCGGTCATGGCCATGGCCATGCAAAAAACGGGGGCGGCATGAAATTACGCATAGACCACGGCAGAATCATCGATCCTGCCAACAACATAGACCGCGTCGGTTCCGTTTATATCGAAGGCGGCAAGATTGTTTCCGTGACTGACGAACCGGCCGGATTTAAGCCGGATACCGTTATCAATGCCGAAAATCAAATCGTTTGCCCAGGCTTTATCGATTTAAGCACCCGTTTGCGGGATATGGGCCATAGCCGCAAAGCGACATTTAAAAGCGAAGTGCTTGCCGCGGCGGCAGCAGGAGTCACCACCCTGTGCCTGCAACCGGATACCGTGCCGGTCATCGACACGACCGCTGTTGTCGAACTGATTAAGGAGTTGGCGGAAAAAGCCGACTACCCGCAAATCTATGCGGTCGGCGGGCTGACCCAGAAGCTGGAAGGTGCGGAACTCAGTTCGATGTTGTCGCTCAAACAGGCAGGCTGCATTGCAGTCGGTAACGCCAACCAGCCGGTGAAAAACCTGCTGATATTAAGACGGGCCATGGAATATGCGGCCAGCCATGACTTATTGCTGATGTTCCGATCCAATGATTTTTGGCTGGGTAATAACGGTTGCGCTCATGAAGGCGCGGTCGCCACCCGCTACGGTTTGCCGAGCATCCCCGAAGCCGCCGAAACCATAGCTCTGGCGCAATGCCTGGAACTGGCCGAGCTGACCGGCTGCCGGGTGCATTTCGGCCAGTTAAGCTGCAAGCGTTCGGTGATTAAAATACACCAGGCAAAAAAATACGGCTTGAAGGTCAGTGCCGATGTCGCCATACATCAGCTGCATTTGACTGAAAACGACATGACGCCGTTTGACAGCGCCTATCATGTATTGCCGCCATTGCGCACCGAGGAAGACAAGCAGTATTTGAGACAAGGCCTGGCCGGCAGCACGATTAACAGCATCTGTTCCGACCATCAGCCGCATGACCTGGATGCCAAGCTGGGCGCGTTCCCTGAGACGGAACCGGGCATGTCATCCTTGGAAACCCTGTTGCCGTTAATGCTCAAACTGGTCAGCCAACACGCGATAACGTTGGAGCAAGGCATCGCCTGTTTAAGCGCCAATCCGGCGCGGGTGTTGCGTTTAAATAGCGGTGCGTTGACGCCGGGTTTTTCCGCCGATGTGTGTATTTTCGACCCGGAACTCGAATGGCAGGTGAATTCGGAAAACTGGAAAAGCCAGGGTGTCAATACGCCGTTTTGGGGACAAACCCTGAAAGGCCGGGTAACTCATACCTTGCAGGCAGGTAAAATTATTCACTGTTTATCCTAGGCAAATTGTTTCGTCCACGAAAATATTAAAAGAGATACCGAGTCTTATGGGGACGAACCGCAAAATCGAAGCAGCATGGCGCTATATCGTATCTTTCGTTAGCTTTTAGGATCATGGTTTTAAAAGGGCGGTCACCTGCTCTTTACTCAGGAAGCGATGGTATCTGTGGATGGGCCTCGTTCTCAAAATATGTCCGGATAAGTAAAGCAAATGAAGATGTTATAATCAGCCAACCTACGGCTACAACCCTACAAGGCATGGATATGTCTTACAAAATAGGTTAATATTTTGCCTTTAATGCTGGGAGCTTTAATGTGAAACTGTTTTTTACTAATATATTAATAAAGCTGATAAAACTAATAAAATTATGCGCGAGCATTGTTATTGCGCTTACTGCTTTATTGTTCATCAGTAATTATTTTGGGCTTCCGGTAGGATCGAATCTTGTTGATATAGTTAAAATTCTAAATAACGGAATAACGTTTTTATTTATTACGCAAATAAAAGCTTTTATTCCGCATACCTTTTTTGGAAGGGATTTTAGTGGGGCTATTTTGATTGCTCTGTTATTTGCTCTGTCCAATGTATTGTCATCCCTGTTATTTGCGCTTGAGCAAATACAAAACGGGTTAGTGTTCAACTATAAACGTAAAAACATCAAAAAAAATCAGGACACGACAGTCGACCCTGATGACGCTATAGTTTTGAATATGGAGATACCTAAAGATAGAAATGAACTATTGCAAGAGTTTATCGCTTTAAAAAGTAAACTGGATGCTATGGGACAGCATTGCGCATTTTTGGCTGTAGATGTGGTGGATTCAACTGGAATGAAATCCGATGAGGATAAACACTTAACCATTTTCGATTTTGATCGATATAATCAAATTGCCGCTGCCTGCCTTTTTGATAATGGGGTTATCAAGTATGCAACAACTCCCGATGGTATTATGAGTTGTTTCAGATCGGTTGATAATGCAGTCAAGGCCGCAACTGATCTGATAAAAAATCTTGAAATATTTAACCTAAATGAAAAGCAAATCAAACGTGATTTTGAAGTGCGATGCGGAATTAATGCCGGCTTTGTATTTATTGATGAAATGCCTATGGAACAAATAACCGATCAAGTAATTGATATTGCCGGACACATGCAAAAATACGCGAAGCCTAACACTGTTTATTTGTCTGGATCAGCCTTTGAGTTTCTCAAGAACGGCAAAGGTTTTAATGAAACAACGGAAGTTATTGATGGGCAGAAAGTTTATGTTTGGGGCAATGAGAAACAGAAACGTTGAATTTCAAATTAACTGGCTTTCTTATCATTACCAACAATAGGATGCGTTAAGCCTGGGCAACGTCAAACCTAACCTAACCTAACCTTGCACTTAGCGCAGGTTCCTTTGCTTCAAAAGCCTCAGGCATATCGATAGCTAGCCCCCTGCGGGCATGGAATGGAATAAAAATAACAACCCGCTTTTTTCAACTGGATTAACAAGAAGACTCGACGAAAATGCCTACTCAATTCCGACTTTTCATTAAACTTTCAATTTGGGGCTTATTATTGTGTTCCGCTGGCTATGCGGTGCTGATCAACCCTGACAATCCTGTCGTTCGGATTTTTCGAGGAGAAATATCGGACGTTGCCGCCAATATCATCACCGGCCCCTATCCGGTTGAAAACGACATGAAGCAATTAAATAAGAACGGCATTAAGACAATAGTCAGTTTGCTTGATCCGGCCCTACCTTATGAGAAGCAATTGCTTGAGCAGGAAACGGCGCTGGCGAAACAATATCAACTGCAGCTTTTGAACTTTCCGATGGCTAGTATTTTAGGGCAGAAGATGGGGAGCTATTACGATAAAAACGCCAGTGCGGCGGCAGATGCCATTGCTGCAACCAATGGCAAGGTCTATCTGCACTGCTATTTAGGGATTCATCGTGTCGGCATTGTCAAAAAACTGTTGGAAGCCAAGCAAATAAAAACCGGTCATTACACCTTGCATCAAGGGGAGCGCGGACAGCAGGCTTTGGAACTGGATGCCGCTGAAAGGAGCTATTATGAAGGCAATTACCAACAGGCAAAACAACTGTTGGATGCCATCAAGCCGCCGCCCCCGGCAGCCGTATTACTGCATGGCTGGGTCGATTTTCAGCTCGGCAATATCGAAACGGCCCGAAGATATTTCAGCTCAGCTGCAACAGCGTTGCCGCAATCCGCAGAGCCGCATGTGGGCTTAGCCTATTGCGATGTACGCCAAAGCCAAAACCTGCTGACCGCTGCGGAAGCTCAATTTACACAGATTATCAATGGCAATGCTTCAAATGTTGAAGCTCTAAACGGCATGGGACTGGTCCGTTTCCGGCAGAGCCGTCTTCCTGAAGCGGTCGACTATTTTAAAAAGGTATTGCAGCTCGATCCGCAACATGCCGAAGCAAATGCCACTTTGGCGCTCATTAATAGTGTCCAGCAGCTGGGATCAGGGACTGTGAATAAATAACATGCTTTTTCTGCTTGTTTGGGCATCCCCGCCCAAACAAGCGGTTAAGCCAATTTATGGCTGATCCTGTCCGTGCAACGCTATGCCGGCAAACGAAGACCATGTGCCGAATTGTTTTTCCAGAACAGGCAGCAGTCCCATCAGCTTATTGGGCTGCAAGGAGAAGCTGGTGTTGGAGCCATCGATTTTTCGGCTATGCGAGAAACTATAAGCCTTCCCCCCCGGCAAGCCCTGCGCTTGTTGTAGTAACAGCAAAACAGGCGCTTCCTTGAAACTGAAGCTCCAAAGTTCGCCGCTTTCGGCTGGTCTATAAACGCGCAGGTCTTCTTCCGGCAGGGATAGCGATTCCAGTGCAATAAAAACCGCTTTTTGCCGCCGCTCACCCCAGCCCAGGAACTTTTCAGCAAATTCGCGAATTTGTTCGGGATCGGTTCGGTAATTCATCAGCGTTATGCTGGCAATGCTCGTTTCGACATTGGACAGTAATGCTGCACTGTCGCCATGCATAGGGTCAAACCAAAACGGCAGTACTATATCGAGCTCCAGAGACGAGGCAATCTGATGGGCAGCATTGACAATTTTCGCCTGTTTTTGTAACCAGACAGCCGAATTTAGCTGATAACCGGGCAGCAAATACGGTTCAATATCCAGTTGCAAGCCATCCAAGCGCTGTTGCACGTTGCCGCTATTGAAAGCTTGATAGGCGCTGACCCGCGCTAGAAAATTCTGTTTTTCCCGATCAAGCACCGCATACGGGTCACCGAGTACAGCCCATACCTGCAAACCGTGTTGATGGGCGGTTTGCAAGAATTGGTGTAATTGTTCCTCATGTTGCACTCGTCCTTCGCTAACCGGCACCGTTATATAGATACGCTTTAATGCAAGACTAGTTTGGCTATCAAAAATACGTTGCGGCGTATCCATCCAGGAAGCGGGCGACCAAAACCAAGAGGCGCGCAGAAGCGGAAACCGGCGGGCTTGACCCGACGGCTGTAGCTTATCGACGGGCAAAGGCGGCGATGCTTTGGCATCGTCGGTTGCAACAATTTCACTAACCGCAAAGCGGCCATTTAGTTCCTGGCCTTGCAAGGCGATTTGTTGTGCTTTACCGACCGCAGCTTTTACAAAGCCAGCCCAGCTTACCTTATCGGCGTTAATCGGCAATTCCCGCGTTTCACAGCCTGGGCTCTCGGGCTGGATTGCCGTAACCCTCAATAAGGTGACTTTTTCTTCGGCATTGAGAATATGGGCAAGATAACTATCATCGTGCTTATTTAGTGTCGACAACGGTTGATTGGCGCACATCGACAACCAGGCACCATTACTTTGACAAGAAGCACTTAACAGTATCCAAAAAAAACACAGTCCGGCACGGCTACCGATCAACCGATACCTATTCATGACATCCGACAAAAATCGTGGGATTAAATTTATAAATCATTCCTAATACCTCGCTGATTTTACCGTGAACCTTTTCTTTTCATTTCACCCCAGCCGTGTTTTTTGCCAAAAATCCACTGGAGGAATCCCATCAGCCTCCACACGGAGTTCAATTGCCGATAACCGAAGTTTTCCAATATGGCCCCGAATAGCATGCCTATTACATGGCTGGGCCGGTTATAGATGTGAAACGACATTTCTTCAAGGAGCAGACTGAGTAACGATAACAGCATGCCCAGACTGATAGTCGCAAAAGTATAGACCAAAAACACTGGCCAAGAAATAAGGTCTAGCCAACAGAAAGCCAGCATCAAAATATAGCCCACCACCTCTACCATCGGCCCCAGACATTCAAATAACAGCATGAATGGAAACGCTAACCAGCCGGCGGCTCCGCCATTGCGGCTGAATAATAGATCCAAATTGCCGAACAAGCTTTCGCATAAGCCGCGTTGCCAACGCATCCGCTGGTTTTTTAATGTCTTAATGTCTTCCGGCACCTCAGTCCAAGAAACAGGATCGGGCAGAAACACCATCCGGTAAGCTCTTTTCTGTTTGCGTAACATACGATGCAGGCGCACCACCAATTCCATGTCCTCGCCAACCGTATCGGTACGGAAACCGCCAACCTCCATCACAATATCCTTACGAAAAACACCGAACGCCCCGGAAATTATCAATAAGGCATCCAGAACCGACCAGCCCAATCTGCCGAACAGAAAGGCACGCAGGTATTCAACAACCTGAAATAGAGCCAGTGTATTTTTTGGCAGGCCAATTTCTACGAGAGAGCCGTCTTGCACCGTGCAGCCGTTCGCCACCCGTACCGTGCCGCCAACCGCGATTACCCGCTGATCTTCCATAAATGGATAGGTAATACGCTGCAAACTGTTGCGCTGTAACATGCTGTCGGCATCAACGCTGCAAAACAGCGGATAGTGAGAAGCATTGATACCGGCATTCAGTGCATCAGCCTTACCGCCGTTTTCTTTGTCAATCACTCGTAGATTCGAGTATTGAGTTGATCGGTAAATAGCTCGCACTGTTTTAGTTTTCAAGAGTTCCCGATAAGCTTCCGGATACGGAATCAAGCCGAAATTTTCCTTTAAAACCTCCATGGTATTGTCCTTGGAGCCATCGTTAACAATAATTACGTCATACAAAGGATAGCTGAGCTGTAGCAGAGACTGAATCGATGCGACGATGGTCAATTGTTCGTTATATGCAGGCACCAAAATGCTGACCGGCGGCTCCAGTCCGGAATAAATTTGCGGTATGTTTTCCAGTACTTTATTGGGCAGGTAGGCTCTAAGACTGAAGACGGAGATCAGGTTTAAAGTTAAGTAACCGACGCTGATCGCGATAAAATATCCCAAAAAGAACCATTCGCTAAACCTGACAAACAGGGGAAAATCTATATGAAATTCACTCACTTTCGTGCATTTTCCGCAATGACCTGTAACAAAATATCCCGAGCAAAGGCATCGGAACGGCTTTCAATCAGACGATTAATGGTTCGGCGATTAATAAAGGGTAACCCGATGAGAGCCTGAGTGGCACGATAGCGCACCCACCATTGCTTCGAATTGAGTAACGACAAGAGATGAGGGACATCCTGCGGCATACCAAACTTGCCCAACACCGTGGCAATCTGCACCTGCACTGACCAGTTTTCATCGCTGAACCGTCCGCGAACAAATTCCAGTTCCGATGGATGGCAAACAAGTTTCAGACTGGCCACAACCAGATTGGGGTCGTCGCTGGTTGTCAGGAATTTTTCAGTTAAGGGTAATGGCTGGTTAAGCTGAACCGCACCAATCAGGCGCATCAACCTCAATAGATACGGTGGCGATTGTTGAACCTCGTATTCCAAACGCATTAGAAAAGCTTGCCGAAACAGCGGATCGGCCAGTTTCAGCATCAATACCAGGCGGGACGGCATCCAATCGCGATGCTGAATAATGAGCGGCACTATAATATCGCTCGCTTTAACAGGGTCAATCAAAACCAGTGCTCGCGCCGCCGTCATTGACATTAAAGGCGAGGCTTTATCGAGTAAAACCAACAGTAAATCCCAAGCTTGCTTGTCAGCTGCGCGCCCCATCGTGGTTGCGGCAATCAATTGTTCCTCAAAGCCGCCTCTGATCAGCATCTTGTGGATTTTCGGCTCCAGGGCAAAAAAACTTAGCGCTTGATTCAGCGTTTGTTTACTCTCTCCCCGGAGTATTTCCTGGAAATGTATCCATAGATAAAGAAAATCCAGCAAATCGCGATCAGCGATTTTTGGTGGTTCGAACTTTTCACCGGCGATAAGCCGGATAAGCCAGTCCTCTGCCTTTTTTCGAAAGTTGAGGCTGCGCCGTTCAGCGAGCATCGAGAATATCCGCATCCTGATCACCTCTAACAGCAAGGCTACGGCCAACAACGTTGAAATTGCGCTTATCCAGAAAGCGACGACAACGCGAATATTAGAAAGCTCGGCGAATTCCAATGGCTATGTCTTCTCGGTTATAGGAGGAGCCCTGTTTAGTATGCCCCAAGTCCCAGGTTACGGCCCAGTCCTGATTGAGCCAGTGCCGGCCATGAAGGCCTAAAAACTGCGTCTCGGAAACCGTGCCCTGAAAACCAGTGGTTTCTGCCCCCATGCTGTAGGTTAAGTTGATAAAACTGGAGTCCAGATAGAAATAGGCAAAATCGAAACGGTGACCGAACTGGTTTTTATCATATGAATTGGTAACTTTAACGGTATAGGCGGCGTGAAAATCGGCAAAATAGCTATCCAGAGTCGCAAAGCCTTGCTGTAGCGGCCCGGAACCGTATTCGCTGTGTCTATAACCGCCGGTTAAAAACCAACCCTGCCCAAGAGCGCCTTGCAGCGACCCCATAATACTATTGGTGGCTAATACCTTCGGTGCCGGGCTGACATTGCCTTCCATATTCAGGGTTAATTTAGACGATAACGGATAATAGCCGCCCAGCAAAAATTGCTGGTCGTTTAAACGAAACCGTTCGGTTTGTAAAAAGTTGGCGTAAACAAGTCGCTGCAACCCGAAGCGGTGCTCAACACTCAGGTATTCACTACGCCAATAGCCCATGCCGTTATTAAGCATATCGTACGATCCTCCCAGCTCGGCCTGATTGTAATGAACAAGATCAAACTTGTGATCGAGTTCCTCGCTGGATGCCTGGTCTGGCGGTGGATGGGCCCAGTCCTGCGCAGGAAACCGGCTTGCAGCCTCTTTCTGGACGATGAGGGCTTGCCGGCGTGATGCGTCATCGTTTACGGCAACCAGCGCCTGAATATGCAGGCGCCAAACATTCGGGTCATTAGACATCACCAACTTGGCTTTTTCGATCAAAGGCAAGGCTTTCTGTGCATCGCCACGCCATACGCCGACTTGTCCCAATCCCAGCAGATAATCGGCGTTGCCGGGTTCGCGGGCTAAAAGCATTTGATACTCGCGCTCGGCCTCTGTGAATTTCTTTTGCCACGACAGTACTTTCGCCAGACGAAAATGAGCATTCCAATTTGTCGATTCGGCATCGATTTGTTTATGCAACAGCGTTTCTGCTTCAGCATAGCGTCCTGCCTTCAGGGCGGTATCAATCAGAGATTCCGTATGCAAAAAATCTTTGTTTTTGCTGTCGAGTTTTTCAGCGGTTACTTGCTGGCGATCTGGAGGGGGCGTTGCTTGGTTTGGCTGTTCAGCGATAACAATAGCCCATGTCAGTTTAGGAAACCGCTTGGCGGCCTGTTGCTGGACAATGAGAGCTTGTCTGCGTGATGCATCATCGTTTACGGCAACCAGCGCTTGAATATGCAGCCGCCAAATATTGGAATCACCGGGCGTCAGCGACTTGGCTTTTTTGATTAAAGGCAAGGCGCTCTGTGCGTCGCCTCGCCATGCACGGACTTGTCCCAATCCCAGCAGATAATCGGCGTTGGCGGGTTCACGGGCTAAAAGCACTTGATACTCACGCTCGGCCTCAGCAAATTTTTTTTGCCAGGACAGCACTTTCGCCAGACGAAAATGGGCGTCCCAGTCTGTCGATTTGGTATCAAGTTGCTTGCGCAACAGCGTTTCCGCCTCAACGTAGCGTCCTGCTTTCACCGCGCTATCAATCTGAGTTTGTTTGTCATTGGCAGACAATGGCCCGGAGACCATACACAATAAACAAAACCACCGATAATCAACCATGGTGCTATTTTCCCTTTATCTGACTACGAATCCTTGCCATTAATTCATTTATTTGAAAAGGCTTGGTTACGTAATCCGATGCTCCTAGTTCGAAGGCTTTAATAATATCCTGCTCCTGCGTTTTAGCACTAAGAACGATGACCGGTGTATTGGCCCATGCTGGTTTGCTACGAACCTGCCGAAGCAAATGATAGCCGTCGATAATAGGCAGCATCAAATCCAGCAGCAACAAATGCGGTGGCTGTGCCAAGCGGTTTATCTTGTTTTGTGCGTCTAGGCCATCCTCAACCACCATCACCTGATAACCGCTTCTGGACAGCATGTGCTTAAGTAAAGCGGCACAAAGTTTATCGTCCTCGACCACCATCACAAAATATCCGTTCGCCATACTCTTGCCTTAAAACAAATGAATATATTGAGCCGCTATTTTCAGCGGACGCCAAGGCCCTAGCGGTAAAAAGTGATACATTGTGATGTTTGTGCAGTTCCAGATTTATTAATTTGCATGCGGAGTAAATCATCCTTCCGCTTAATATTTTTATGCGGTACCATAAAAAGCGAAATAAATCTTCCTGCCGCTTAATGTTTTTATGAATTACCATAAACAGCTAAGCTTAGCATAAAATATACGTAGTTGTACGTAATTGCTTTGGCGCGACTTAATTATTAGCGGGCAATAGCGCTTAAAAATATTTGGAATAGAACTTAGCGGGGTAGTTCAACCCCCTCTATTATTCATCATTTTTCCAGCATTAAAGACTCCGGAAAACAGGCAAAAAGAAGCATCAATTCAAGATATATTTTTATCCGCATCTAAGTGCGATTTGTGGGGCCGGATAACCGGCGCTATTGAAGACTCGGCCTAGCAAAACGGGAGCTGTTAACTAAATTACTTGGTTTAGCGCTGCATACTCTCGCTCAACAACTTACGTGAAGTTTTAGCATCTGCTTTTCCCGTAGGGTTGCTGATTTAGCCGATTTAACCGAAGGCGCAGCGATCGCTCTGTTCTAATTTGAAGGCGCTAGATTAAAATATCTACTTTGGGCCATGCATATTCATCAAGCTAAAGCTTCAAATCTAAATCGGCACCAACGTTACCGATGAATTTTTAAATAACGGAAAATCACAATATGATGCAAAAAAGAACAGCTCACCAGATCGCCGATGTGCTGATTGAGGCTCTGCCCTATATCCAGCGCTTTAAAGGCAAAACCATCGTGGTTAAATTCGGCGGCAACGCCATGGTTGATGAAGAACTCAAACACAGCTTCGCACGTGACATCGTGCTGATGAAACTGGTCGGCTTGAACCCGATCGTGGTTCACGGCGGCGGCCCGCAAATCGGCCAGCTGCTGGAAAAACTCGGCAAAACCACCGGCTTTATCGACGGCATGCGCATCACCGACAGCGAAACCATGGACGTGGTTGAGATGGTGCTGGGCGGACTGGTGAACAAGGAGATCGTCAATTTAATCAACATGCACGGCGGCAAAGCGGTCGGCTTGACCGGCAAGGACGGTAATTTCATCCGCGCCAAAAAACTGCATCTTACCCCCCGCGACAACCTGCCCCCGGAGATTATCGACCTTGGCCATGTCGGCGAAGTGGACAGCATCGATCCTGCTGTGCTCGATATGCTCGGAGGCAGCGATTTTATCCCGGTTATTGCACCGATCGGGGTCGGCGAAGATGGGCATTCCTACAACATCAATGCCGATCTGGTTGCCGGAAAAATTGCCGAACAATTAAAAGCCGAGAAACTGATATTACTGACCAATATACCGGGCATTCTGGACAAACAGGGAGCGTTGCTGACCGGCTTATCGATCAAAAAGACCGAGGAACTTATAGCTGACGGCACCATTTCCGGCGGCATGATCCCCAAAACCCGCTGCGCCACCGATGCGATAAAAGGCGGGGTTACCAGCGTGCATATTATTGATGGTCGTGTCGATCATGCGGTGCTGCTGGAGCTGTTTACCGATCAGGGGGTTGGTACTTTATTGCTTAAAGGGTAGATTTTAAGGTTTTTTTTTCACCACGAAGGCACGAAGAACATGAAGGAAAAAGCTAAGTTAAAACTTCGTGCCTTCGTGGTGAAAAGTCCTTAGCTTGTTATTTACCCACCGCAGCCTCAATAAACGGCCTGAACGCCGACCTTATATCGCGCATCTTCTGGCTGGCGCACAGTTCAGTGCCCAGCGATGATTCCCGGCAGTGAATGTCGAGGAAAAGCTGCTGTTTTCTTGTTCTCATCTTCCAGTTTTGAGACCGACAAGGTCAGGTCATTGTCGTTTGCAGGCGCGCGGCCCAAAATCAATTTGTCGGTATCGGTATCGATCGGGGTTGTCGCGTTGGCTTTGATAAAGTCATGTGCGCTCGCCCAGGCTTTTGCGCAGAGTGCGTCGGTTTCGCAGGCATACAGGCCGATCTCATCGATGGTTTTATTTTCTGCGGTTTTTTCAGCCGCTTTTGATGGATCGGTATTTTCCTGGGTTAAGAATTTAAAACGTTCGATATTGGCTTCAAACTCGGCCTTGGCCCGATTCTTTTTTTCGATCTGCTTGTTTATTTCGGCATAAGCGACTTGTATCTGCGCCTCGGTTTGCTGGATTTCGTCCAGCAGGTTTTTGGGGACTTTTTTGCCGTTACGTTCGAGCTCTGCGGCTTTCTTTTGTTGGGATTCCAGTTGGGTTTCTACGCGTTTTAGATTGCCCTGAGCCACGTTCCGTTGGGCGTCCAGCGACTGCATCGTTGCGTAAAGGCTGGCCTGCATGTCATCGGCATTACGGAAGGTGCTGAGCAGCACTTTGTCGTTAGCGGCTTGCTGGGCGATGATTTTTTCCTGGGCTTTTTTCAGGGCAGCCAGCCGACTAGCGATAGCTTGCTGTTCCTTGGTTTTTTCCTCTTCGGTGACTTCAACAACCCGGCCTTTTTCGTTTAGCGATTCGCGGCGGTATTGTGAGTCTTCCGGGGGCACCTGATCGGAGAATTTGGTTTCGCCATGCTCATCGACCCACTTGTACATCTTTTTGGCATACGCAGACTGGCTGGCGAATAGGCAAAGGAAACAGGCTAAAAAAATACTGACTGAAAAAGGTCGTGTTTGCATGGCTGATATGTGATTTTTCCAAGAAAAATAAATTATATTGCAAAGATGGCAGATAGGAAATTTTATTGCCTTGCAACCAGCTCAGCTACAAGGAAATATCAAATTGCAGGGAATCCGGCAGGGCGGGTAGTTTTTTTGGCGAGCTGACGGCGATACGCTTTTCCCGTCCGGATTCGCCGGTTACAAGCTTGCAGGACGACTTGCTGACTCCAAACTGATCGGCGATAAACGCTATCAAATGCTGATTGGCTTTGCCGTCGATCGGCGCGGCCTTGACTCTGAGCTTCAACCGGTCGCCGTGCAGCCCCGCCCATTCATCCTTGCTGGCCTTGGGTTGAACATGGAGATTCAAGGTTAAAACTCCATGTTCCCAGTGGTACCAGTTCAACCGATCAAACTGGCGAGTTGATGCAACGGCGGCAGTATGACCATTTTCGCCAGTTGCAGCAGCATTAAAGCGGCTAAAGGCGACAAGTCTATGCCGCCCAGATCGGGAATGAATTTGCGGCAGAGGTCTAGCACCGGCTCGGTCAGGCTGTGCAAGATGGACGATGCGGCATTAAAGGTGCCGGGGTTCATCCAGCTGAGTATGGCTCTGGCAAATACGGAATAGATGAAGATATTGATCAGCAACGAAACCAGCTGGGTCAGCGATAGAATGGTCAATGCGCCGATGCTGATTGCGACGCCTTTCAGCATCAGTATGGAAAAATCGGCCAGCATTTGCAGGGCGAGTACCAGTACCAGCGAGGAGGTGTCGATTTTGCCGATAGACGGCACAAAGCGGCGCAGCAGTTTTAACGGCGGATGCGTGGCCTTGACCAGAAACTGGGAGATGGGGTTGTAAAAATCGGCGCCGCACCATTGCAATAAAAAGCGCAGCAGCACCGCCAGAATATACAGTGAAAACAGCGAGTCGATGACAAAAATCGCCGGGTCGGTCATGTAACTGGAATCCATTATGAATTCTCCATTTGTTTAGACATTTCAATAGAGCGGTCTCGTGCCGCGTGTAAGGCTTTTGCAACCAGCTCGGTAAAACCACCTTGCTCAAAAGTTTCGATAGCTTGTTGGGTAGTGCCGCCGGGCGAGGTGACGCGCTTGCGCAACTGTTCGGGCGATTCGGCCGACTCCAGCGCTATTTTGGCCGCGCCTAATGCCGTTTGTTGCACCAGCAAACGCGCGGTTTCTTGGCTCAGACCCAGTTCCAGCGCGGCTTTTTCCATCGCTTCCATCAACAGGAAAAAATAGGCGGGGCCGCTGCCGGATACGGCGGTCACCGCATCCAACTCGGCTTCGTCTTCAACCCACAGCGCAATGCCGACTGAGCGTAAAATATTTTCCGCCAGGTCGCATTGCTCAGCCGTGACCTTGTAGTTGGCATGCAATGCGGTAGCCCCGGTCAATACCAGCGCCGGGGTGTTGGGCATGCAGCGCACGATGGCGGTATCGGCGCCCAGCCAGCGGCTCAAGCTGTTCTGGTTAATGCCGGCGGCGATGGACACCACCAGCGATTGTTTTTGCTGAACCAGTGCGGCGATGCTTTGCGCCACAGCGCCCAGTGTTTGCGGCTTGACCGCCAAAACTACGACGTCGACCGCGTTGATGACCTCATCATTGTTTGCCGACGTATTGACCTTCAGATCATGCTTTAGGGCGGTCAGCGTGTCCGGGTTAATATCCGACACCCAAATTTGTTCCGGTGCATGGCCGCTGGCAATCAAGCCGCTGATCAGGCTGGACGCCATATTGCCGCCGCCGATAAAACCTATCTTGTTTGTTTTCATGATTGTTTAGTGTGTTTGTTGAGTTGAAAGTATTTTACCCTATATAAGGTCAGCATCATAAATCACAAGGCTTTGGATCGGGCAAGCTGTGCTACATTACACATACATAACTATTCAACAGTTAGAAAATAGGACACAGATGACACGGATTTAACTGATAAGCGCGGATTAAACGGAAAATATACAGATACCTTTATTCAGGCACGTTACATGGTGTACACCGAGTTTCGCTTTGTCCATTTTAATATCCGTTTCAATCCGTCTAATCCGTGCCATCCGTGTTCCGTCATTTTAAAGTTATATGATCGAAACCATTTATATAGAAGAAGCCATCCTGCAACACCCGCGTGTTTTGGACATCGTGGCGCGATTTCCGCAAGCCAGGAAAGTAACCTGCGGCCGTTACGGCGAAGTGTTCAACCCCAAAGCGCAAAACTTCCGCCTGCAAAAGCAACAGCCCGCCCTGATATTGGCGGAAAAATATAAGAATTTTGCGCTGCCTGCGCCGTTGGGTTACGGCATCGGAGCACATAAGAATTATTATTTCTCGCACATGCTCAACTGTCTGTACGATTGCCGGTACTGTTTTTTGCAGGGCATGTACCAGTCGGCCAACTATGTGCTGTTTGTCAATTACGAGGATTTCCAGCAGGACATCCGGCAACTGTGTATCGAGTCGCCTGATGAAAACCTGCATTTTTTTTCCGGCTACGATTGCGATAGCCTGGCTTTGGAGCCGGTCACCGGCTTTGCCGAACAGTTTTTGCCGTTTTTTGCAACGCTGCCCAATGCCTGGCTGGAATTAAGAACCAAAAGCACCCAGGTCAGAAGCCTGTTAAACCGCGAACCGCTGCCCCGCTGCATCGTGGCGTTCAGCCTTTCCCCGGATCAAGTTGCGGAAAAAATCGAAGCCAAGGCGCCATCGGTTGAGCGTCGCCTGGATGCCTTGTGCAAATTGCAGGAACAGGGCTGGCAGATCGGCCTGCGTTTTGATCCTTTGATATATCAATCCGGCTACCAACAGCAGTACAGTAAATTATTCGAGCAGGTTTTTTCCCGTATCGATTTAAACCGGCTGCATTCGGTCAGCCTTGGCGTGTTCAGGTTGCCGGAAAGCTTCTTTAAAAAAGTGCACAAGCTGTATCCTGAAGAAAAACTCTTCGCCGGGCCATTGGTTAGCCAGCAAGGCATGGTTTCGTATAAACAGGAACTGGAGCAGGAGATGATGCACTACTGCTCCGAACAAATCTTAAACTACATTCCAGCCGACAAATTTTTTCCATGCACGTAAATTTGCGCGAAATGCTAGTGGATTTTATTCACCACGAAGACACGAAGAACACGAAGAAAAGAAATAAAACTTCGTGTTCTTCGTGTCTTCGTGGTGAACATTTTTTACTGAGAAGTTACGTATGAACTCTATTAAACGCACGATTTTGGTGACCGGGGCCAGTTCCGGCATAGGCCGCGCCATCGCCAGGAACTTATTGCAACAAGGGCATCATGTCATCGGCGTGTCCCGGGATAGCGGCAAGTTTATCCGGCAGACGGCTAACTTTACGCCCGTGCAACTGGATTTAAGCCGGTTAAAAGAACTACCGCAAAAAATCCGCGAACTGGAAACAGCCGTCCCTGGAATCGATGGGGTGGTTCTTTGCGCCGGGCGGGGGCAGTTCGGCTCGGTGGAAGAGTTTTCCTATGCGCAAATCGAAGGCCTGATGACGCTTAACTTCACCAGCCAAGCCTTTTTGGTTAAGGCGCTGCTGCCCGCCTTAAAACGCAAAGAGCACGCCGATTTGATTTTTATCGGTTCGGAAGCCGCTCTGAAAGGTAGTCGCAAAGGCGCGATGTATTGCGCCAGCAAGTTTGCAGTGCGCGGCTTTACTCAAGCCTTGCGCGAAGAATGCGGCAAAAGCAATGTGCGGGTCTGCCTGATTAATCCGGGCATGGTTAAAACGGCCTTTTTTGATCCGCTGTCTTTTGAGCCGGGCGATGAGTCCTGCAATTTCATCGAGCCGGAAGATGTCGCCGAGGCGGTGTCCTACGTGCTGAATTCACGGGCGCAGATAGTGGTTGATGAAATCAATTTGAGCCCTTTGAACAAGGTGGTGAAGTTTAAAAAGCCATGATAAGTCATGTAGGGCGTGCTGCGCATGCCCTAGCAAAGAAGGTTTTTAGTTATATCCGGATTTCATTAAGCGGAACGTTATCTTCATGGCTTTGAGCCATGAAGATAAAAAGCACAAGACTTTCGATGATCGGAAAGCCTAAAAAACATTAATACACGTTTCCCGCACTTCTTTCAGTTCCAGGGCAATTTCCCTGCGCATCCGAAAATCCCGGCGCGTGTGTGCAATGTTGTATGGGATATTAGGATTTTTTTCATACTTGACAGCCGTGCGAATAATGCCGATCCACTGCCTGTCATTGTCTTCCATTTCTTTAAAGCGATTGCGGATGCGTTCCAGTTCTTGGTTACAGTAGGTGATAAATCCGGCAGCATAAAAAACGCTGTTTTTCAGGTAATCTTGCAGCGCCGCTAAATCGCCATTAATTTCCTCGACCACTGCTTCAAAATTAGCCGGCTCCTAAACATATTTTCCGATTCATCCTGATGTCTTTTTAATCGGCGTCATGCTTCAGCGGTCACCGCGTTGACAATTTCTTGTATCACCTGATTTTTGGCAGTCGGTTTTTCCGTGCTTTGGCACGGCCCGTGGTGTCGGCGTTGGTCAGTTTTGCCCAAAAACCATAACGCAAATAATAGGTTAGCCCGCCCTCGCGTCTTGGTTTTATCGTCGCCTTGATAAAAAGCTTCCAGGGTTTTAATTTCCGCCGCCCGCTCATTCAATAAGCGCTCTCTTGCCTGCAAAGGCTTGGCAATAAACGCTTCTACGGCAACGCGGCTAAAGCGTAAAAACAGCACTTGAAAACCGTGCCGTATCCGCGCCTGTTCAATGGATTCGTCTACATCCGAGTGCAGCAAGGTTTTGCGTACTTCTTCGGTTTCCCACAGCAAACTTTGAGTTTTACGGGCAATTTGATCAATCAAGGCTTGCAGCGCTAAAGCCAATTGGTCGGTCAATTCGGTTTCAAATTTTTTCTGAATTTCCCGAAACAGCTCTTCACGAATTTTATAATTGCCTTCGCGAGGATCGGGCATGGAAATAGTGCCGCCCGCGGTATAAATACGTTTTAGCTCGTCAGGTTTGGCTGTGTCAGATTTGACAGTAACGCTTCAATTTTTTCATCATAGGCTGCATGCAAGGCAATCAGCTCTGCATGTTCCGAACCCGCGGCGTCGGCTTCTTTGTCGGCCTTGAATGACTTCGGCATACCAGGCATCAAAATCTTTTTTAATACGTTGCCACTCGCGTCCCCACCATTGATTAAACTCTTTGCCGAGCAAATCGTCTTCCTGAGGATTCGGTTTCATCAAATACGCCGTAAATCGGTTCCAGCTTGAGTAAAATTTCATTGGCAATTTGACGGATTGCGCTGACCAAGGCATCGCAACGTCGTTCCAGCACGCCTGCGCGTTCATTGTCGATGTAATAAGTTAATCGATTCTTTCAGGATGTCCATGCCATCGGTAATGCCCAGTTTTTTCATCTTGGCTTTATCGTCAGCGCTTTTAGTCGCGTCTTAGCGTATCTTCGGACGGAATGCCAAACTCGACTAAATGAGCGCGGGCGCAGACCGGAATCATTCGGCGTTCCGGAACTGAAGGCCAATAGCTGCGGTGCTTGTCATAGGTGTCTTTGAAATCGATTTGGTCATCCATCGCGTCGGCTTGCGTGAGCACCACAAAGACCTTGTCCGAAACCTTGACGCTGGGGTCTTCGGAATCGGCAATGACCAGCATTTCTTTTTCCGGGCCGGTAATTGAGGGCTGCTTCATTTCCTTTGCATAAATAATGGCATCGCAGTTTTTCAGCCGCTCAATGGCCTGTTCGGCATGCATCAATATGCCGGAATTAAAGCCGGGCACATCATGAAAAACAATGTCACGGTCGCTGCGCAAGCGTACTGTTTTTAACTGGATGCGTTTAATCGCTAAAGATTGGGCGCGGTTTTTAAATACGGCCGATTGCAATTGCTCGCTGACTTCACCTATATCGACAAATGCTTGGCTGAAGCCGTTCTTTTGTTTGGCGAACTCTAAAATTTGGCTAAGATGTTTTTCGGTGTCATCAAAATCTTCTTGAATTTCTTTGCGCTCGCGGTCGCCCAAGATACCCTTTAGCACGTCACGACGTTGTATTTGTAACTTGCTGATTTCTTCTTTGGTGTAATATTGAATGAAGAGTTTTTGATCTTGTTCGGTTTGTGCCGACCAAATTTCGGTACTGGTAAAGGTGCAACGTTCTCGTGCGGAAGGGAGGATTTCTTGCTGTAACCAAGCATTCAGCAACGCGCTTTTGCCGGCTTTTTCCAAGCCGATGACTGCAACTTCAAAACGATTGGCATGGAGTCGTTCCAATAAACGCTGCAAACGAGGCCTTTCAATATTGAGTTGCCTGAGTAAATCGGAAGGAATATCCACGCCGGTTTTATTAGCCAAAGTAATCAGCTTGTCGGCCAGCACCGAAGTTTTTTCCAGCCTGACCAATTGTTGCTGACAGGTTTCTAACCAAGTAGTCATAAGTGTTCCAAAACTATAAACGAAATTGCGGATATTCTACCGCATTGTCCTGCCAAGTGTCTGAGCAAAATCAATTTCTCATAAAAAAGGGCATGCTTGTCAGTGGGCAAGAAAAAGCGAGATTCTCAAAAAACCGGCAATTAACCCGGAAAGGGCAATAGAGCCACGGATGGATGCGGATTTGAACAGATGAATAACGGCTTATATCGATTCTTTGCGGTACTCTTTGGGCATTGCGCTAACCCGTGCGTAACAAAGTGTATTATCAGCGTTTATTTATGTAAATCCGTGGCTAACTGATTTTTTAGGATCAAGGATACGGCATGGCTTTCGGGTATCGCCCGGAAAATAGTAATGATATAGTCTGAAAAATTACACCTACTTGATGACATCCGGAAAACCGGCTTTAGCCATTCCCGACAAGCCTTCCAGTCCCAAGCAACGTTACATTACCGTTAGGCCTGAATTAAATTTAATGAATAAACTACATCTGCAAGATATTAGGGATGGCTTGGATTATAAGAAAGCCAATACCGGCGCACAATCGATGATTATTAAACAAAATTTCCAGGCGGCCATATGTTGACGCGGCTGATTGTTTATTTTGCTTACGTCCTGAAAAAATCAAGGCGTTATCAATGTACCAAGTTGTTCTTTTACAATTTGTTGGAGAACCCGAACAGCCGGCTTAAGTCCTATTTCGATATTTTTATGATTTGCCTGGTGATGCTCAGCGTTTTTCTGCTGATTTACGAAGTGGATAATAAGCTGGGAGAAAGCGAGGTGCTGTTCGAGCACGGCGTAATCAGCCTGTTTATCGTTGAGTATCTGTTGCGGGGTTGGGTCTATAGCGATAATCATAAAATCATTCTTGAACATTTTGAAAAGGCAAAATACTTGAATGTCTCTTTTCCTCTGGGCAAGGTTGCCGGAATCATCATCGGCAAAAAAATTAAGTATGTTTTCAGCCCCCTGGCCCTGATCGATTTACTCGCTATTTTACCCAGTTACAGGCCGTTACGGATATTAAGGGTTTTCCTGATCTTTCGGTTGTTTAAGCTGTTCCGTTATTTCAACAGCATTAAATTATTTGCCAACGTCATAGCCAGCAGACGTTTTGAGCTGGTTACCTTGGGGCTTTTCCTGGGATTTTTGGTATTTGTCGCCACTACCGGCATTTATTTATTTGAAAAACCCGCTAACGGCGGCCAGGTTAAAAACCTGTTCGATGCTTTTTACTGGGCGATTGTGACCGTTGCGACCGTCGGCTATGGCGATATTACGCCGCAGACTACCGGTGGCCGCATCGTTGCGATGGCCTTGATTCTGATCGGTCTGGGCGTCTTGTCTTTTCTTATTTCCATCATCGTCGCGGCATTTAACGAGGAGATGGACGAATTGCGCGAGAGCAGCACCTACGCGGAACTGCACCGCTTCGACAGTTTTATTATCATTTGCGGATTTGGCCGCGTCGGGCAGCATATCGCCGCCCAGTTGAAAAAAGACCGGCTGCATTTTGTCATCATTGACACCAAGGAAGCCAACGTGTTGAAAGCAAAGCGGTTGGGTTACTTGGTTATTCATGAGGACGCCAGCAAAAACGGCGTGATCCAGAACGCGGGGATTAACAAGGGCGCAACTGCGGTTATCTGCACGACCGGCGATGATGTGATCAATGTTTATATCACCCTGACCAGTCGACATTTAAACCCGGATGTCCGAATTATTTCCCGCGCGAACAACCAGGATAACGTCAAAAAACTCTATCAAGCCGGTGCCAGCAACGTGATTCAGCCGTTTGAAATAGCGGGGATGGTGGTCGCCGAATACATCGGACAGCCGGTGGCTTTTGAGGCGATTTTGGGCATCATCCGGGAGGAAAGCCACATCATCATGGAAACCTTATGCGTGCATCCCGGCTCCTTCGTCGAGGGAATGAACGTGGGCGGGATAGATTTTGAACAACGGAAATTAATGTTGTTGGGTATTATCAGTGCAAATCCTGCGCATCAAAAACATAAGAACAGCTATCCGATAAAAAACCAGCATTTTTATTTTAATCCCGAGTCGCACTTCGTATTACGGGACGGCGACCTGCTGGTCGTTATCGGCAGGGAGTATGCCATAGATTATTTTCGCGAGCAGATAGAAAAAAGCCGATTAAAAAATGGGAGAAAACGATGAAGCGCATCGCCGTATTTGGTTACAGTGTCATGTCTTTGGAGGCGATGAGCCGATTGAATCAGGAGCAATACAGCATTATTTTTATCGGCAAAGACGACGCTGAAGCCGCGCTGGTTGCGGAAAAAGGCTTTGACACCAAAGTCATCGATTTTCGCAATGACGATGCGCTCAGATCCATCGGTATCGGAGCTGATGTTGACATCCTGTTTTGTTTCTATCCCAGGGATTTCGACAATGTGTTTTTAACCATTTCGGCGCGGGCGCTAGATAAAGATATTACCATTGTCGCCATTGTCGACGACCCGGAATCGGCCGAAAAGTTACTGGCGGCAGGCGCCAACAAAATCATCGATCCTTATGAAATTTGCGGCAGGAAAACCCACGAAATGCTGACCAAACCGGATATTACCAATATTCTGGATAATACTGTTTTTGGTCGGTACGACTTAAATATGGCGCAAATAGAAATCCCTAAAGGCTCCTGTTTGGAAAACACTAAAATCAGTGACTTAAAGCTGAATGAAAAGCATAATCTGATTTTGATCGGAGTTGTTGACAGGGAACTGGGCGATCAATTGCATTTTGCAATCAGGGAAAAAGAGCACCGCCTGGATGCGGGCGATATTCTGGTGGTGATGGGGCCGGCAAGGGAAATCAAAGCATTCAAAAAAGAGGTCGAGCAATGTTGAGAAGGCGCCCAGAGCCATTGCTTTTCAGCTCTTTCCATTAGGGAAAAGAGGGCTCATGCCGGAATTGCTATACATTACAGGCTATGAAATTCTGCGGGATGTGAAATTGCCTCGGCCGATTGCAGAAGCCCGTCTAGCAGCATCAGGAATATGTAGAAGGTTCAGCCAGTCGTCAATGCGTTTAACTCCTTAAGCAGATGTTTGTAATGGAAGAAAAAGTTAAAAAATATATCGAACAGTTCAAGAATGCCACGCAGCATATTGATCCTACAGATGAGCGTCTAAAAAAACTGGATATTGATTTCGTCAAGTCACTCTCACATATGATTGACACGTATCCTGGCATTAAAGGCGGACAGTCAAAATATCTCATTGAGAAAGCCTTGCTGATTGCGGGTGGATTGGAGATGAGTGCAGAAGAGAAGGGAGATATGCTCTATGCAGGATTGTTGATGCAGCTCGGCAAGATAAATTTGCCGTATAAATTGCTGGTAAAGCCTTTTTATTCAATGTCTACTGTCGACAAGTACCGCTACCTAGGGCATGCGATAGATGGCGAACTTTTATTGGAGGGATTGAGACAGTTTGAAGGTGCTCGACTTATAATCCGGCATCAGTACGAGCACTATGATGGCGATGGCTTCCCCGATGGCTTGGTTGAACATAATATTCCCTTAGGATCCCGTATCCTCAGCGTGGTCAGTGATTATGTCGCGTTTCTTGATGGATCAATGACAGGTACGGAAATGTTCGCCGATGCCGCACTCAGCCAATTAATGATTCGGAAAAACAGCTGTTATGATCCTGACATTGTCTACATTTTCATTAATGCGCTAAAAGGCGCATCCATTGAAGAACTTAAAGAGGCAATCGCTAAAGAGAAAAAGATTGCTTTGGCTACAGAACGATGGCGGAAAGGCGTCTTGCTTAGGGCGAAAAATGATGCCATAAAAAAATCCGCGATTGTCGAGATTGCATTGTCTCAGCTAAAACTCGGCATGAAAGTAGAAAGTATTTTTTTTGGCAGTGTGCCCTATATTAGACATTGTATTGCGGATCAAACAGTAATTGACGGTGTCACCGAATTAGCAAAAGCCGGAGGCAAAAACCCAGTCATCAAGATTATTCTGACATGAATGAATTCTTCAGGATTTATGCTTTTTATAGTTGAAACCGTTCGTTTATAGCCTGTTCCAAATAGTCGTTTTTTTTCATGTCCGCCCCATGTCCGCATTGCGCGCGGCAATGGCTTGGAATTCTTCCTGCAATTCCAAAAAGACATCCGTCATGTCCGGGGCGAAATGGCCGCCAAGGAATGGCAGAAGTGCCGCAACCGGTAGGGACGAAACAGTTTTATTCAGTCAAATGCATGCCGTTCGTGTGTTGTTTTGCTAACGGCTGAGCCGTTTAAATACATTAACCCTGTTGCCCGGCGATATTTACAGCGATAATTATAACTATTGACTAATAATCCCGGACAATGAGCTTGAATGTTTAACAATCCTTTTATCAAACAGTTGTTCGGAAGTTTTCTGGACTTAGCGCCTATCCTTGCGGTTGTTTTGGTATTTCAGGTTTTGATTATTCGGCAACCTATTCCCGATGTCGGCAGTTTAATCGGCGGCACTCTGTTTGTTATTCTGGGGCTTACCCTATTTGTCCAGGGGCTTGAACAAAGCCTGTTCCCGATCGGCGAGGCGATGGCCTACGCGTTTGCCCGCAAAGGCAGTTTGTTCTGGCTGCTGACCTTTGCCTTTTGCTTAGGCTTTGGCACCACGGTGGCGGAACCGGCGCTGATCGCCATCGCCCAGGAAGCGGCTAACATCGCGGCTAAAGGCGGTATTATCGGGCAAACCGATGATGCTAAAGACAGTTATGCGTTCGGTTTGCGCATTACCGTCGCACTGTCGGTCGGCTTTGCTATTTTGGTCGGCGTATTACGAATTATCCGGGGCTGGCCTTTGTATTACCTGATTATCGGCGGCTATTGCGGGGTGATTGCGATAACGCCGTTTGCGCCGCCTGAAATCATCGGCATCGCCTACGACTCCGGCGGCGTCACCACCTCGACCATTACCGTGCCGCTGGTGACAGCGCTGGGCGTCGGCTTGGCCACGGCCATTAAGGGGCGCAACCCGATGGTTGACGGGTTTGGCTTGATCGCTTTTGCGTCATTGACGCCGATGGTCTTCGTAATGGCTTACGGGATGCTCAGATGATCGCTTGGATCAGTCAATTTGCGCTGGTTCTGCTGGCTACCTGCCGGGATGTTTTACCGATTGCCGCGATTATTATCGGCTTCCAGTTGCTGGTTATCCGCAAACCGCTGGCGCATCCCAAAAAGATGCTGATCGGGTTCGTCTACGTTTTGCTCGGCATTGCGTTTTTCCTGAAAGGCCTGGAAATGGCGCTGTTCCCGTTGGGGAAGCTGATGGCGGCCCAGCTGACTACGCCGGAGTTTCTCGGCATTAATCCCGGCGAACAAAATGTAAGCTGGCAAGCCTATTATTGGGTGTACATATTTGCCGCCAGCATCGGTTTTGCGACCACGTTGGCCGAGCCGTCGTTGCTGGCGGTTGCCTGGAAAGCCGAACAGATTTCCGGTGGCGCAATTCGCGCTTGGGGGCTGCGCATCGCGGTTTCCGTCGGAGTTGCTTTCGGCATTGCGCTGGGCGCTTACCGGATTGTGACCGGAACGGAGCTTTACTATTATATTGTCGTAGGCTATGTCGTCGTGCTGATCCAAACCCTGTTTGCCCCCAGGCTGATCATCGGATTGGCTTACGATTCTGGCGGGGTAACGACGTCAACGGTCACCGTGCCGTTGGTTACCGCATTGGGCCTGGGACTGGCCTCTACCGTTCCCGGCCGCAACCCATTATTGGATGGCTTTGGCTTGATCGCCTTTGCCAGTTTATTCCCCATCATCGCTGTCTTGGGTTACGCGCAAATCGCACAATGGCGTAACAAAGGCAGTCTTTCATCCAAACCTTGAGGAACACCATGCATTTCAAATTAATTATCGCATTTGTCGAAGATGACAAGACGGACCTGGTGCTTGAAACCGCGCGTGAAAACGGCGCTAAAGGCGCAACCGTGGTCAGCAATGCGCGCGGCGAAGGCATGAAACAATCGAAAACATTTTTCGGCCTGACCCTGGAAACCCAGCGCGATGTGCTGATGATGCTGGTCGAAGAGCATCTTAGCCGGCACATACTGGAAGCCATCGCCAAGGTTGCGCAATTCGACAACAAACCCGGTACCGGCATTGCTATACAGATTGATGTCGAAGACGCCGTCGGCGTCATGCATCAGGTTGAAAAATTAACCCAGGAACTTGAGGATAAAATATGATTGCGCCACGCGTTGTAGTTCGTGTCCGGGATGTGATGAAAGCCGATTTCGGCACCATCGACGGCATTGCCACCATAGAAGATGCGCTGAAAAAGATGAAGGCGCTTAAAACCTCGGTGCTGGTCGTCAATAAACGCCATGACGACGATGAATACGGCCTGATTAATTCCGGCGACATTGCCCGCCATGTGCTGGCCAAAGACCGTGCGCCGGACCGGGTTAACGTCTATGAAATCATGAGCAAGCCGGTGATTTCGGTATCTCCCGATATGGATATCCGCTATTGCTCAAGGTTGTTTGCCAACTATAATCTGGTCAGGGCACCGGTCATTGAAAACAACAAGATTATCGGCATGGTCAGCCCGAATTCGTTAGTGTTGGATGGGATGTATAGGGCGTTTAAATAAGGGCTAGGTTCAAGGCGAAGGGCGAAGGGCGAAGGGAGAAAAGTTGCGCTGGTTCCCGAGCTCCTGCTTGGGAACCCAGACTGCGAAGCTCCAGCTTCGCGAGACAGGAAGCTGGAGCTTCCGGCACCGAATTCCCAAGCTGGAGCTTGGGAACTAGCAATAAACTTTTTTAAAAAGGTGATTGATTATGTTGAGGTTGTTAAAATTTAATTCGAGAATCTGGTTTTTCCTGGGCTTTCTCGGTTGTGTTTTTTTGCTGTCGATGGGCGCTTATTTCCAATTTGTTCAGGGCTTAGACCCTTGCCCGTTATGCATTTCCCAGCGTATTGCCATTTTGCTGACCGGCCTGGTTTTTCTAAGCGCGGCGATCCATAACCCAGGACAGACCGGCGTTAAGGCTTATGCTATTGCAGGCACGGTGACGGCTTTGTGCGGTGCGGCGATTTCAACCCGGCATGTCTGGATACAGCACTTGCCTGCCGATAAGGTGCCGGAATGCGGACCCGGCCTGGAGTATGTATTGCAAAACTTCCCGTTGTTTGAAACGGTCAAATTAATGCTTAGCGGCACCGGGGATTGCGCCAAGGTGGACTGGACAATGTTGGGTTTCAGTATGCCTGCCTGGACATTGCTGGCCTTTTTAATGCTGGCGACTTTAAGTTTGCTGCAAATCTGGAATTATACGGAGGCGGATCGGTAAGGCGCTGGCGCTGAAATAATACCCCCGTTTTTATGAAAGCATACGGGCTTAAGGCCATCCCGGAAATTCACCTTATTTTATACCTGACACATGCAAGCATTGATTGATTTTTTCGGTATTAAAGACCTGATCCCGCATGGCTATTGTCTGTCGTGGAGCCCCGTATTGCTTTGGCTGCATGTCGTCTCAGATCTGCTGATCACTCTCGCCTATTATTCCATTCCGCTGACTCTCATCCATTTTCTCAGGAAGCGTCAAGATTTACCCTATCCGTGGCTGGTTTTGATGTTTGCCGGATTTATTGTCAGCTGCGGTACCATGCATTTGCTGTCGGCTATCACGGTCTGGATACCTTTGTATTGGCTGGACGGTTTGTTTAAAGGCTTTACGGCGGTTCTTTCGGCGACAACCGCTGTGCTGATGCTATGGCTTGTTCCCAGAGCCTTGTCTTTGCCCACTACAGCACAACTGCAAACTGAAATACAACAAAGAAAATCAGCAGAAGAGGCGCTGCGTGTTGCCAACGTTGAGCTACAAGAAAATGCCGCGCGTACACAGCTACTATTGGGTTCAGCGCTGGATGGCGTCGTCAGCATGGATCATAACGGTAGTGTAATAGACTGGAATGCCCAAGCCGAACGCATTTTCGGTTACTCCCGTGAGCAGGCATTAGGACGTAAAATAGCAGAGTTAATTGTTCCGCCGGCTTATCGCGAAGGCCATCTGCAAGGCTTATCACGATTTGTGTCCACGGGCGTGTCGCACATTATCGGTACGCGTTTGGAAGTCACGGGACTGCGCGCCGATGGTTCTGAGTTCCCACTGGAGCTGGCTATCGATGCCCTGGGACAAAAGGACGACTATTTTTTCAGCGCTTATGTGCGCGATATTACCGAGCGCAAGCAGGCGGAGGCGGCCTTACAGGAGGCTTTTGACAGGCTACAGAAAATAGCCGGTCAGTTGCCCGGTGTGGTGTTTCAATTTCGCTTGCGTGCCGATGGCAGCTCCTGCCTTCCCTATGCCAGTGAAGTGCTGCGCGACATTTACCGCGTTGATCCCGAAGAGGTGCGCGATGATGCAACGAAGGCGTTTGCCGTTGTCCATCCGGACGATTTAGACGGCCATCTGGCTTCCATCCAAACCTCGGCGCGTGATTTAAGCCCGTGGCGTAATGAATACCGCCTAAGGTTTGCCGACGGCACGGAACGCTGGCTGTTCGGCAATGCCTTGCCGCAACGCGAACCAGACGGTTCAGTGCTTTGGCACGGTTTCGTGACCGATATTACCGAGCGCAGAATGATTGAAGAAGCAGTGCGCGAAAGCGAAAATAAACTCGCCACCATTCTCGACAATGTCCAAGCCTTTATTTATATCAAGGATTGCAACTATCAGTACCAGTACGCCAATCAATCGGCGCGGCAAGTGCTGGGCAAATCGCTGGCAGAGATCGTCGGCCAGTTGGACGATGCTTTTTTTGATGAGGTTACGACGGCGAAATTGCGCGAACATGATCGCCGTGTCCTTGAGCTGGGTGAGCGTATAGCGGCCGAGAATACTTATATTCAGAAGGGTAGCGCTATTACCAGCACCTATCTTACCGTTAAGCAACCATTGCGCCGAGAAGACGGCAGCATTTACGGCTTGTGCGGTATTTCTACCGATATTACCGAGCGCAAGCAGATGGAGGAAAAGCTGCGCGACAGCGAGGCCTTTAATGTCAGCGTACTTAACTCGCTGACCTCGCACATTGCTGTGCTGGATGAGCAAGGTGTTATTGTTGCCGTCAACGACGCATGGCGGCGGTTTGCCAAAGAAAATGGTTTACTGGAATCCAGTCAGGGTATGCTGGGGGTTAATTATCTGGATGCCTGTAAAAATGCCTTTAATCAACCTTATGGCGATGAGGCAAGCGCTGCTCAGGTCGGTATTGCTGCGGTGCTGGCGGGCGAGCGGGAAACATTTCATTTAGAGTACCCGTGCCACTCGCCCAATCAGCAGCGCTGGTTTTACATGAACGTGTCGCCATTGCAAGGATCACATCGCGGCGTTGTGGTCAGTCATAAAAACATCACCGAACGCAAAAAGGCGGAAGAAGTGGCCCAGGCAGCTTCTCAATATGCACGTAGTCTGATTGAAGCGAGTTTGGACCCATTAGTGACGATCAGCGCAGAGGGTAAGATCACCGACGTCAACATTGCCACAGAGCAGGTGACCGGTATGGGCCGAGTCAACTTGATCGGCAGCGACTTTGCGGATTATTTCACTGATCCCGACAAGGCCCGAGATGGATACCGGCAAGTATTCTCTCAGGGGTTTGTGACCGATTACCCGCTGGTTATTCGCCATGTGTCCGGCAAGCTCACCGATGTGCTTTATAACGCCAGTGTGTATCGTGACGCCAATGGCACTGTCCTTGGCGTGTTCGCGGCAGCGCGGGACATTACCGAACGCAAGCTTATGGAAAATGAGCTAAAAACCAGCGAGGCAAAATTCCGTTCGATTATTGAAGTTTCCCCGGTGCCGATGGCGATGAATGACGAGCAGTTGAACATTACCTTCCTGAATCCGGCGTTTGTGCAAGCCTTTGGTTACACCTTGGAAGATATTCCCACTGTGGCTGATTGGTGGCCGAAAGCTTACCCTGATCCTGACTATCGGCACTGGGCCGAGACTACCTGGCACACGGCGCTGGAGAAAGCCACACGGGAGCAGACCGACTTCCCGCCTATCGAAGTGGCTGTTCGCTGCAAGAACAACAGCGTTAAAACCGTGTTGGTGACTGCGGCAGCGATTCATCACGATTTTACCGATGTGCATTTGGTGATACTGTATGACATTACCCAGCTTAAGCAAATTGAAGCCGAGCTTACCCGTTCCAACGCTGAGCTGGAACAATTCGCCTACGCGGTATCCCACGATATGCGGCAACCGTTACGCATGGTGAGCAGTTATTTATCCCTGATTGAAAATGCATTGGCCGGGCAGCTGAATGAGGAAACGCAACAGTTTCTCGATTTTGCTATCGATGGCGCGAAACGTATGGACGCGATGATTTTATCGTTGCTGGATTATTCGAGAATAGGGCGCAAATTTGAAGCCAAAACACGGATCAGCAGCAAGGCCTCTTTAGATGAAGCGCTGGCTTTTCTTAATCCCGAGCTCGACGCTTGCGGCGGCGAAGTTAAAGTGACCGGCGATTGGCCCGAATTGTTTGCCAGCCGCGATGAATTAACGCGATTGCTGCAAAACCTGATTGGCAACGCGCTTAAATATCATGAAGAACACAGGCCCCCGCTGGTTCATATCCATGGAATGGTTTCTGCCGACTCGTTACGGGTAGAAGTGCGCGATCAGGGTATCGGCATCGAGCCGAGTCAGATGGATCGACTGTTTAAGGTGTTTTCGCGTTTGCAGGCGCGCAGCCGTTTTGAGGGCTCCGGTGTCGGCTTGGCTTTGTGCCGTAAAATTGTCGAGCATCACAACGGTAGCATTGGCGTAGAATCAGCAGGCGAGGGGCAAGGTTGTGTCTTTTGGTTTGAATTGCCCATTGTCAATGCCGTAAATTCGGAATAGAAATACAACCCTCATGCCTCTATGCCCTAATAGGCGGTTAAATTTTTTTAGAATTGGAAGGTACTCTATGATTTTTTTCGTTTGGAGTTTGCGAGCACGGCTCAAACAACAAAAATGCGTCATTTGGGAATTCCCCATTATCTTAATGTTCATTGCGGCACTGACGGGTTGCCAAGAGTCACCGTCCGAAAACAAGGAACGGCGGGGTCCAGAGCCGCTACAGAAAATCACCGTTGCTTACACCAATCAACCGCAAAGCACTCTAATTCACGTCGCAGTGGCGAGAGGCTATTTCGTCGAGGAGGGGCTCGATGTCCTGCCCTTGATGCACACTTATGGCAAGGCAGCGCTGCAATCGGTTATCGAGAATAAAGCCGATTTTGCGACAGTCGCGGAAACCCCGATCATGTTCAATGTGCTTAAAGGCGAAAAAATCTTCGTGATTGCCAACATAGAAGCGAGTTCCATGAACAACGCGGTTGTCGCCAGAAAGGGTGTCGGCATTTCTGCGCCCTCTGATTTGAAAGGAAAACTTGTCGGATTTACGCCCGGCACCACCGGCGATTTCTTTCTGGATTCGCTATTGACGGCGAACGGTTTGACCCGGAACGAAATCCAGCCTGTGGCCCTGAAACCCGAGGAAATGCAGGATGCCGTCATGGCGAAGAAGGTCGATGCGGTTTCCACCTGGAACTATCCGTTGACACAAATCAGCCGACAGCTGGGGGATGACGGAACAATCTTTTACGACCGGGAAATCTATACCGAAACGTTCAACATTGCCGTGCGGCAAGAATTTGTCCAAAAGAACCCTGAGGCGGTCAAACGCTTTCTCCGAGCCCTGGTCAAGGCGGAAGATTTCGTTGCCAAGAACCCGGATGAAGCGCAGGGCATCATGTCTTTGGCAACAAAAATAGACAAGAATCTCATCCGCGATGTCTGGAATGACTTTAATTATCACGTCGTGCTCGATCAAACGCTCCTGCTCACGCTGGAGGATGAAACAAGATGGGCGATGAAGAACAAGCTGACCGACCAGACTGCGATGCCCGACTACCTGAGTTTTATCCACCTTGATAGCCTCAAGGCGGTTAAACCCGAAGCCATCAGGATGAACAGGTAAACAATGCGCATCACTACCCGGCTAAGGATCACCTCAACAGCTACGATAGTTGCCCTCGTCGTACTGGCGCCGATACTCGTCTGGTCATTGATCGAATTCAAAAACGCAAAAAACGACTATATTCTTGCCGATACGATCAAGGTTAATTTTTTTGAGCGCGCCTCGTTCAGGGATCAGTATTTTCTGTACCGGGAAGACCGAGCGCGGACGCTGTGGGAAAATAATAAAGAGACAGCCGACCAGCTGTTACTTCAAGCCAATATACAATTCCATCACGAAGAAGACCAATATGTTTTGGAACGGATGCGCAAAAGCATTGAAGACACCGCAGCTATTTTTCATCGCATCGTCAGCAACACCGAGGCGTTGAAAACGGCCAGCGGCAACCGTCAGGTTTATGAGGAACTCGACAAAAGGCTCTACAGCCAACTGCTGATGAAGGCCAACGTCGTCAGGGATACGGCGACAGCTTTGCAGGATATCAGTACTCAGCGTGTCGAATTGAGCTATGAACACATGACCCTCCTTGTCGGCTTGTTTGCAATCACGCTGGCACTCACGACCATCCTGACCTCGATTCAACTCGACCGGTTAATACGCAAACGCTTGGAGCCGCTGCACGATGGTGCAAAAATCGTTGCCGACGGCGACCTGGATTACAGGATCCAATGCGGCGGCACTGACGAATTTGCCGAGCTCGCCCTGTCCATCAATGCGATGACGGATAAGCTCGTTGCAGAAATCGGCGGGCACAAACAGGCAGAGCAGACTCTGGCAGAGAGCGAGAGCCGCTTTCGCGAGATATTCGATACCGTCAGCGATGCGATCTTCATTCACGATGCAGAAACGGGCCGCATCATTGATGTTAATCGCCGTATGTGCGAGATGTACGGTTTTACCCGTGATCAAGCCCTTGCCTGTGGGCCGGATGATCTGAGTGCAGGTACACCGCCCTATTCCTCCGTCGAAGCCATCGAAAAAATCCGCCTGGCACGTGCCGGGTGCCAGCAGATTTTTGATTGGCTGGCGCGTACTCGCGATGGGCGCCTTTTTTGGGTTGAGATCAGTCTTCGCGTCGCACTTATCGGTAACCAGCAGCGGATTTTGGCCGTGGTGCGCGACATCACCGAACGGAAGCAAATTGAGAATAAGCTGGCGCGCGCCCATGCTGAATTGCAGCAGTTTACATATATTGCCGCACATCATTTGCAAGAGCCGACACGGCGATTGGTGAGTTTTGTGCAACGCTTGCGAACACAAATACCAACAGAACAGCTAAACGAGGACGCTGTGGCCTCGTTGCATTTTATTGAGCAAGGCGCAGTGACGGCAAAGCTCGCTGGTACGCGATATTCAATTGTATCTCGCCGCCGACCAGCCGCGCAGTACGATGGAAAAAGTTGCCGTTTCGAGCGTTATTGCCAATCTGCTGAAGCACAAGGCATCGCTAATGCGTGAAACGGGTGCGCAGGTAGATTACAATGACATTCCATCCGTTTATATCGACCGCCCCCGCCTAAAAGACATTTTCAGTATTTTGCTGGATAATTCCTTACACTATCGCCATCCTAAGCTTACGCCTCATATACGGATTACTGGCGAATTGAAGGAGGAGCGGGTGATTTTTTGCATGGCAGATAATGGTATTGGCATTCCAGCCGGAATACCGGGAGCGCGTTTTTGGCGTATTTGAGCGTTTGCAGGTGAATGACGATCAAAATTCCACCGGCATCGGCTTGGCAATTGTCCGGCGCATTATTGAAAGTTGTGGCGGTACTGTAACATTGCAAGAAACGCCGGGCGGCGGTACCACTGTTTTATTTGATTTGCCTGGATAAAAAATTGTAACGCACCAGACTAAACACTGATAAGAGATTGATCATGAACGAACCCTCTAACTCTCACTTCGTTGAAATTTTACTGTTGGAAGATGAGCCCTCGGATGCCTATTTGGTAAAGATGGCGTTAAAAGAAGGCAAGGTGTTGGCGCACTTGCATCATGTGGTTGACGGGCGTGAGGGACTGGATTTTTTAAACAGAACCGAAAAATACGCCGATGTGCCGCGTCCCGATTTGATTTTTCTCGACCTTAATATGCCGCGCATGAACGGCCGCGAGTTTTTAATCGTCTATCAAGGCTGACGACCGTTATAAATGCATTCCCGTGGTGGTGTTGACGACCTCCGATGTTGAAAAAGACGTTGTCTGTTCTTATCAGCTCGGTGCGACCAGCTATATCACCAAGCCTGTCGATATGCCGCAGTTTATTAAAGCCATTCAGCAGATTGGCGAGTACTGGTTTAGCCTGGTGCGTTTGCCGCAAGATTTCAAGCCATGAACCGAGTCGAAGCGATTCGGGTGTTGCTGGTTGAGGATGAAGCCGGTGATGCGCATTTGGTAAAAATGAAATTGGGACAAGCGCAGTGCGGGCATTTTGAGGTAACTTGGGCCCAATCATTGATTGAAGCGCAACGATGTTTGGCGCCTCATCTTTTGATGTGCTGCTGCTGGACTTGTCATTACCCGATTCAGAAGGTTTGGCAACCGTTCACAGTGCGCTAGCCATGGCGAGGGGCGTTCCTATTGTGGTTCTTAGCGGACGCGGAGATACCGATTTTACGCTCACTGCGCTGGAGGCGGGTGCTCTGGACTACATGGTCAAGGGTGATTTTGGTTATGATGGCTTGGCGCGGGTGGTTCGTTACGCGCTGCTGCGAACCGAAATGGAGGCGCGTAACAACTTGCTGATAGCCGCATTGGAAGCGGCGGCAAATGGTATTGTTATCACCGACAAGGATGCAACTATCATGTGGGCTAATCCCGCTTTTGGCCGATTAACCGGTTACAGCCCGGAAGAAGCGGTGGGCAATAATCCGAATCAATTAACCAAATCCGGGGTGCAGGATGAAGTATTTTACCAGGATATGTGGGCGGATCTTCTGGCCGGTCGACATTGGCGCGGCGAACTGATTAATAAACGCAAAAATGGCAGCTTGTATCATGAGGAACTCAGCATTGCATCCGGTAAAAAACGGTGCAGGCGAAATCACCCATTTTATCGGCATTAAAGAAGATATTACCGAACGCAAGGAGATGGAAGCGCAATTGCAAAAACTTGCCAGTACCGATCCTTTGACCGGATTATTCAACCGCCGTGTGTTTTTGGAACGATTGGAGCAAGAAAGAGCGAAAGTGGCGCGTTTACCGCATTATGTAGCCGTGTTGTTAATGCTGGATTTGGATTTTTTTAAACGGGTCAATGACACTTACGGTCACGCCACCGGCGATGCGGTGTTAAAGGCGTTTGCCGAAATCGCACGTAATAACTCGCGCGCGATTGATGTTCCGGCGCGTCTGGGCGGTGAAGAATTTGCTATTTTGTTGGCCGGAGCCGACAAGAACGATGCCTTGACAATGGCGGAACGCTTACGCGAGCAAGTTGCAGAAATCGTTATCGATCATGAAGCAGGCCCGGTACAGATTACCGTCAGTATCGGCGCCGCTGCGATATTGGCTGATGATATTAATGGCGAAGCGGTGTTGCATCGCGCAGATGCGGCTTTGTATGAAGCTAAGGACAGAGGGCGTAATCAAACGTACTGGTCTTGCTTTTAGATGCATGGGCGATTGTCGCTCGGATAATAAATGGGCCGCCGAATTATCTCTCTACAAAAACACTTATTGGAATAAAAGCATGAAAAATATTTTATTGGCACTTTTGCTGGCAAGCAGTTTTTCATCGTCGCAAGCTGCAGAAAAGCCAAGCTCCTTTACATCAGGCAATCGCAGGAAAGCAGCGTTCTGCAGAGCATAAGCAGCGGGATAAATACCGGCATCCGCAGCAAACGCTGGAATTTTTTGAGGTTAAGGACAATATGACGGTTGTCGAAGTCTGGCCGGGCGAAGGCTGGTACACGGAAATTCTTGCGCCTTATCTAAAAGATCACGGCAAACTGTATGCTGCGCATTTTTCGGCCGATGCCGACGAGCCTTATTTCAAAAAGAACCTGCATGAGTTTGTTGAAAAAATAAAAAGCCAGCCGAAAGTTTACGGCAAAGTTGAGTTAACGGTATTGCAGCCGCCAAAATTTTTGCAGATAGCGCCCGAGGCTTCAGCTGACCGGGTTTTAACGTTTCGCAATGTGCATAACTGGATGAAAAACGACCAAGCCGCAGCGGTATTCAATGCGATGTACAGAGCATTAAAGCCCGGCGGTATTTTAGGCGTCGTCGAGCATAGGAATTCAACCTTAAAACCGCAGGATCCCAAAGCGGCATCCGGCTACGTCACCGAGGACTATGTGATTGCGTTGGCCAGGAACGCGGGCTTTGAGTTCCTTGGGAAATCCGAAATCAATGCCAACGGCAAGGATACCAAGGATTATCCCGAGGGCGTCTGGACTTTGCCGCCTGCTTTACGGCTCAAGGATAAAGACAGAAAGAAATATCTGGCTATCGGCGAAAGCGACCGGATGACGATTAAGTTCATCAAGCCCCGGTAAATTTAAGGCGCATTTTTTATGCGGTGTATATCTAAATTTTAGGAGCGCCTATCTAAAAGTTGTGAAGTAATCCACAAACTAGGCGGGCGTTAAGAAAAACCCAAAATGCGCTTAGCAGAATAGTTGATATTTATGATGCAAAGCACGACAAGTAATTGATATGTAAATAAAATTAATTACCGCGCAAAAATTGTTCAAATTAACAAAACTTCAATAAAAACCGCTAGTAAGGGCTATTAAAAACCACTTTTCCACAAAGTTATCCACAGATTCTGTGGGTAACTCAAATAGTTTAATACGTATAATCACTTAGCCTTAAAACATCAAAAATAACTCAAACATTATGGCCAAGTTGCAAAACAGGAATGAGCTGATTTTCAGGGTTGCCATTGCGGTTCCAGTTTATCGGTTGTTTGATTATCTGGCCCCTGAAAATATCGAACATCTCTCATATCAAACCGGGTATTCGCCTGGAAGTGCCTTTCGGGAAAGCTAAAAAAATCGCTTTTTTAATCGAGTGCGTTCAGCATAGCGATATAGACATCGGCAAGTTAAAACGCGTCGAACGGATACTGGACGAAACAGCCGTTATTATCAGCAAAAGACTTGGCGCTGCTGCATTGGGCCGGCGGCTATTACCATCATCCGCTGGGCGAAGTGTTCAGCGCTGCATTCCCTGTGGTTTTGCGTCAGGGCAAATCGGCCATTATCCAGACGGAAAAACGCTATGCCCTGACGGAGTTGGGCAAGGCTGTCGATAGCTGAGCAGCTCAAACGCTCACCCAAGCAAAAAAGCGTGCTGGAAAAATTTCAGGCACACCAGAACGGCTTGTCCGAAACGGAACTTTCCGCATGGAATCAAAACTGGCGCGCTTCGGTCAAGCAGTTGCTGGATAAACAGCTGCTAGAATTTGCCGCATCCGGGGTTGCGGGAAAAAATATTGAGCCGATCATCAGGACCACTGCACTGCACTGCAACCCGCCGCAGCAAGCAGCGATAGATGCGGTATGTGGCAGTTTGGGACAGTTTGGCGTTTTCTTGCTGGAGGGCGTGACCGGCAGCGGCAAAACCGAAGTGTATATGCAGATTATTCACTCTGTGCTGGAACGGGGCCAGCAGGTGTTGGTGCTGTTACCGGAAATTACCCTGACGCCGCAGCTTGAAGACCGGTTCAGGCAACGATTTAACGTAAGTATTGCCATTTCGCACTCCAAATTAACCGACCGGCAGCGAGCCGTTTCTTGGCTTACCATGCAGCGGGGCGAATGTTCGATTTTATTAGGCACCCGATCCGCTCTGTTTACGCCGCTAAAAAATCCCGGCCTGATTATTCTCGATGAAGAACATGACGCCTCGTTCAAGCAGCAGGAAGGTTTTCGTTTTTCGGCACGCGATGTCGCCGTGGTGCGCGGCAAGCTGTTAAATATTCCGGTATTGCTGGGTTCCGCGACGCCTGCGCTGGAGAGCCTGCATAACGTCGATAACAAACGTTACCGCTTGCTGCACCTGCCGGAAAGGGCGGGCATTGCAACTGCGCCGGTGTTGCAGTTGTTGGACATCAGGAACAAGCGAATGCAGGAAGGGCTGTCTGAAGCGCTGGTTACGGAGATGCGCAAGACCCTGGCGAAAAACGAACAGGTATTATTGTTCCTGAACCGGCGAGGCTTTGCGCCAACCTTGATTTGTCACGGCTGCGGCTGGGTTGCGCGTTGCCGGCGTTGCGATGCCAATCTGGTGATTCATTACGATGAAGGGATATTGCGTTGTCATCATTGCGGACAGGAACAGCGCTTGATCAGGCAGTGTCCCGCCTGCAAAACCGGGGAATTGACGCCGCTGGGCCTGGGTACCGAGCGGGTAGAAAAGGTGCTGGCGGAATTGTTTCCCGATAAAACGATTGTGCGCCTGGACCGGGATTCAACCCAGCGTAAAGGTTCGTTGGAAAATTATTTGCAGCAAATCAATCAGGGCGAGGTGGATATTATTCTGGGCACGCAAATGCTGGCGAAAGGCCATCATTTTCCCAATGTGACGCTGGTGGCGATACTGGATGTGGATAGCGGCCTGTTCAGCATTGATTTTCATGCACCCGAAAAACTGGCGCAAATGATCGTGCAGGTTTCAGGCCGCGCCGGACGTGCGGAAAAGCCCGGCAGGGTCATCATGCAAACCCGGCAGCCGGAGCATCCTTTATTAACAACGCTGATCGCCCAGGGTTATAACAGTTTTGCCAGAACTGCGCTGGCGGAGCGTAAGGATGCTTCGTTGCCGCCGTTCAGTTATCAGGCGTTGTTGAGGGTGCAGGCCTTGGATGCCGAGATGCCGAAGCTGTTTTTGCATGCGGTTGCCGAGTTGGCGCGAGAGCACGGTAAAGGCCATACCCATATTTTGGGGCCGGTTGCCGCGCCGATGGCCCGGCGTGCCGGGCTGTACCGCCATCAATTGCTGTTCCAGAGCAGCAGGCGGCCGGAGCTGCACGCGTTGCTCAATGAGCTGATGCCGAAAATCGAAAAACTCAAGCAGGCAAAAAAAGTGCGGTGGTCGCTGGATGTTGATCCGGTGGATCTGTATTGAAGATTAAGAAATTTTCACGAAGAAAAATCGTAACTACTCAGCCATCAAATTCAATGGAACGCAGATGAATATGATTAACGCTGATAATTTAATAAAAAATCTTATTTGATCCTAATTATCCGCGTCATCAGCGTTCCATGCCTACTTTTCCAGCCCGATAAAATCCCAAACCTTGTGTGAAAAGGTTGAATCTTTTTGTTCAGGCACCGGCGGACCGTTCGGATAGTTGAGTTCATAGACGCGGGTGGCATCTGCTGGCAAGATCCGGCAGATCAAGTTTGGTGTAAGCTTCCTGCATGATTTGCAAGGCAAAGGGAACGGCCGGCGTGCGCTGGTATTTGTCAACGACGGTAGACGCCCTGTTGATGGCGGCAACATAAGCTTTGCGTTTCATGTAAAAGCGGGCGACATGGACTTCATACATCGCCAGATTGTTTTTAAGCGCAATCATGCGTTGTTGGGCATCGGCTACGTATTTGCTTTGCGGGAATCTACGGATCAGTTCGGCAAAATTGTCATAGGCGTCACGGGCGGTTCCAGGATCGCGTTGCGACGTATCGGTGGGCAGGAAGCGGTCGATAAAGCCTATGCCTCGATTGTAGTTGACCAGGCCTTTTAAATAATAAGCATAATCGACGCTGGAGCTGCGCGGGTTGATTTTGATAAAGCGGTCTGCGGCCGCAATTGCACCTTCAGGATCGCCGTTCTTGTAATAAGCGTAAGCAATATCCAGTTGGGTTTGGGCGGAATCGTCACCAAAGGGATAACGGGATTCGAGCGCTTCGTAGAGTTTGATGGCCTTGTCGTAATTGCCGTTATCCAGTGCCGTTTTGGCTTGATCGCGAAATTTTCCGGCATTCCAGTCGGCATATTCGTCTTCGGTATCGGAATCGCCGGAGGCTAGGCTTTTAAGCGTCTCGCAGCCTTGAAGAGACAGGCCTAAACAACAGATAAATAAGAATTTAATTAAAATTAATCGCATAGTGCTAACGACACGCTGTAATATAAGGGGTTTTTCTCGCTGGATTTAACTGCGATACTTGAGATGGCTTGAGAATCCCGCGAGTATAACTTAACAATGGGTTAATCAGAAGAACTTGTTATGACGAGATTATCGGCAGAAGTGCCATTTGAAATGGCCGGCATGCGATTAGATCAGGTGCTGGCGGAACTGTTTACGGATTATTCGCGCAGCAAACTGCAAACCTGGGTTAAGTCCGGGCGGGTTCAGGTCAACGGCTTAACGCTTAAGCCCAAGGACAAGCTTGAGGGCGGCGAAACGATAGAGCTGGATGCGGAGGCGGAAATAGTCGTTATCGCCGAGGCTGAGCAGATCCCTTTGGAAATTATTTTTGAAGATGAAAGCCTGCTGATTGTGAATAAACCGGCAGGTCTGGTGGTGCATCCGGCGGTGGGGAATTGGAATGGAACGCTGCTGAACGCGTTGCTGAATCATGACCCCAATCTGGAAACCTTGCCCAGAGCCGGCATCGTGCACCGGATCGATAAGGAAACCAGCGGGCTGCTGATGATTGCAAAAACCTTGCAAGCCCATAACAGCCTGACCAGTCAGCTACAGGACAGGGACATTACCCGCGAATATCTGGCGATTACCCGAGGCCGCATGACCGCAGGCGGCACCGTCGATGAACCAATCGGCAGGCATCCTACCGACCGCAAACGCTATGCGGTCAGGGAGAACGGCAAACACGCGGTGACCCATTACCGGGTTGCTCAGCGTTTTACCCGCCATACCCTGGTTCAGGTCAAGCTGGAAACCGGCCGCACCCATCAGATCAGGGTGCATATGGCGCATATCCGTTTTCCGCTGTTGGGCGATCAGGTTTATGGCGGACGTTTCCAAATGCCGCCGGATTGCAGCGAACAGCTGGAAAAAGAATTGCGCAGCTTCAAACGTCAGGCCTTGCATGCGGCAAAATTGGGCTTGCAGCATCCCGTTACCGATGAATATTGCGAGTGGGAGCAACCGCTGCCCGACGATATGACCCGATTGCTGGAAGCGTTGGCGGACAATGAGCGGGATTAAGCATTGGCTGACCCCGGACTGGCCTGCACCGGCCAACGTCCATGCCGCGACTACGTTGCGTACCGGCGGCGTCAGTTGCGGCGTTTACGCCAGCCTTAATCCGGCCATGCATGTGGGCGATGATGCTGATCGGGTCATGCAAAACCGTCAGCTCATTAAAGAATTGCTGGATTTGCCTAGCGATCCGGTTTGGCTGGATCAAATCCACAGCAATCGGGCGGTACCTGCGCTAACAACCGAACCCTTACAACAAGCCGATGCCAGTTATACGACTGAGACCGGGGTTGTGTGTGCGGTGCTGACGGCGGACTGTTTGCCGTTGCTGGTTTGTGCGAGCTGACGGAAGCCGAGTGGCCGCCATTCATGCCGGTTGGCGGGGGTTGTTGTCCGGGGTGATTGGCAATACGCTGACTGCAATGCAAAATAGCGATTTGTTGGTCTGGCTGGGACCTGCAATCGGCCCAGACTGCTTTGAAGTAGGAGCTGAAGTGCGGGATGCTTTTCTGGAGAAATCGGCCGAATTCATGGCCGCTTTTAAACAGCAAAACAACGGCAAGTGGCTGGCGGACATTTACCAGCTGGCCCGAATCGATCTGGCTATGCTGGGCATCGATAAAGTTTACGGCGGCGGTTTTTGCACCGTCACCGAACAGGAACGGTTTTATTCCTACCGCCGGGATAAACAAACAGGGCGTATGGCTACGCTGATTTGGAGAGAATAAAGAGTGAGTTTACTGATATTAATTATCATCTTTACCGCAGTTGGCGGCGTGTTAAGCGTTATGGCGGCGGCGGTTTTCCTGTTGCTGCCGGATCATCGCAGGGCTGCGGTGTTGCCGCATGGGATCAGTTTTGCGATAGGCGCATTATTGGCGGTCGCCTTTTGGGGCTTGATTCCCGAAGCATTTGCACAAGTTAAGTCTGAACAGTTTCAAGCCTTATCCGGGACGATTTTAGCGGGCATACTCGGTTTTTTTGTGCTGGAAAAGTTGCTGATCTGGCGGCATTGCCATTCAGGCAGTTGCGAAGCGCACGGCGATGAAGATGATCATGAACATGATCACGGGCATAGCCACAGTCACGGTACTGCCAAGTCGGCCGGCGCATTGATTATTCTCGGCGACGGTATCCACAATTTTGTCGACGGTGTTTTAATAGCCGCGGCATTTTTGACCGATGTGCATTTGGGGATAGTCACCAGTCTGGCGGTTGCCGCGCACGAAATTCCCCAGGAAGTCGGCGATTTTGCGATCTTGCTGCACAGCGGTTATTCCAAAAGCAAAGCGCTTTTTTACAATATGCTCGCTAGTTTAACGACGGTTTTGGGCGGGGTGTTGGCGTATTTCGGGCTGGGAGATTTGCATGACAGCTTGCCGTATTTCCTGGCGCTGGCGGCCTCAAGCTTTATTTATATAGCGGTTGCCGATTTGATTCCGTCATTACACAAAAAGACCGACATGAAGACATCATTACAGCAGATTGCATTGATTGCTATGGGTGTATTGTTGATATGCTCATTGCACGGCATTGCGCATAATATGGAGGTTTAGGTAAAGGGCAATTGATTAGAATATTAGATAGTCAGCCCCTAAATGTCTAATCTAATCGCTAAACTAAACAGCATACAAGAAGGAGATGCGAATATGAGTTTGATATTGCCTAGCGACTGCCTTGTCGTATTTGTTGATGACACAGGTCACGAAGCCCTTGTTAAAGGGCAGCCTGTTTATGGCCTGGGTGGATGTGCTGTAATGGCTTGCAATCTTGATCGCGTTATTCGTCAACCTTGGCGCGAAGTCCGCCGATGCGTTACTGGCTTGGCAGACAGACCTTTACATGCTTCAGACTTCGGGCAAGAGGCTACTACAGAACAGATAAGTATTGTTGCGGAGTTTTTTAAAACTCAGCCGTTTTTTCGCTTTGGAGCAATCCTTTCAACGACAACAATCCTCGCTGATGAATTAGACTGTATCCAGACTATTGCAAAAACTCTACAAAACCGAATTGTTGATATATTTAAGTGGACGACGTGCAAAGAGGTAAGGGTAATTTTTGAATCTTCTGACAGAGCTAACTCCCTAGTAGAAAATGCGTTTCAAGGGTTCGAGATTAAGGAGGATGACAAGTCAATTCCTATCGAGTGTTATTTCATGCCAAAATCCTCAGCAGACCCCGCCCTTGAAGTAGCAGACTTCGTTATGCATGCCGTTGGGAGGCAAGCGCGGAAGAATTTGATAAAGCGAAGTGATTTTGCTCTTGACTTCAAGGCGGTATTTCATTCTGTAGATGAGAGGCTTGTAAGTTTTATGGAGGTTCACACGGTGACAAAAAACTAACATGCAGTTATCTCAGGCGGGGTGGGGCTTGCAACCCCGCCCCTAACGTTTTTATGATGCACGGGCTAATAGGCTACGCTTAACCAACACAAAATATAATCTGCTGTAAGCAAGTCATTAACCACGGAGACACGAAGAAAAAGCCAAGTTCGGTAGGTCGGGCAATCTCTTTTAGTTGCCCGATATTTTGGGTCTTGTAGGCTACGCACCTGTATTACTCAGGCTTATCAGTCCTGTAGGGTACGCTGTGCGTACCTTTATTAAAATTTCGTGGTAATGAAAAGGTACGCACAGCGTACCCTACGCTACTTGGTCTGTTTTTAAGCTCGGTAAGGTCGGGCAACTTCTTTTCGTTGCCCGATTGTAGGCTACGCACCCGCATTACTCAGGCTTATCAGTGCCGTGGACATCATTTCTTTCATCGTCGGCATTTTTAAGAATATCGGGCAATCTTTCCAGCAGTTGCGGCAATGCCGTCTGCACCGTATCCCAAACTACTTCAAGGTTAATTTCGAAATAGCCATGCGCGATGCGATTACGCATGCCCTTCATGCTTCGCCAAGGTATGCCGGGATGCTGATCGAGGAATTGCTCGTAGTCTTTGAGTAATTTGGTGGCAGCCTCGCCAATGATGACGAGATTTAAAATCACCGCTTGTTGAGTCCGCTTATCGGCAAGGAAGTCATTCTTATCCAGCCCTTCTGTATACTCGCATGCCTGCTGTGCGGCTTCGAGCATATGCTCTAAATAGTCGGGAAGGCGGTTTTCACTCATATCAAGCGGGCTTCGGCAAGCACCTGATCGCGGAACTTCGGCGGCAGATCGCCGGGCGTCCGCAAATCGACCGTAACGCCAAGCAGTTCTTCCAGTTCAACTTGTAGGCCGCCAAGGTCGAATAAGGTGGTGCCGGGTAATGCGTCTACCAGCAAATCAAGGTCGCTGCCGTCCCGGTCATCTCCATGCAGGACGGAACCAAACACGCGAGGGTTTGCCGTGTGGAAGCGGTTCGCCGCTTCGCGCACTGCATTTCGTTTCAAGTCAAGCGCAATGGAGGGTCTCATAGGTTAAACATATCAGCCTAGATACAAGCACGCAAACAATTTGCGGTTATGTTAAAAAACACTGACTTCAAGTCACTACATCCGGTTCAGTTCTGCCCGTACGCTTTTTAACCTCACAAAACTGCTCGGCAAGATTGATTAATTCTGCCAAAGCCACTTGGGCATCCTGATCATGTTTTGACGCATCCGCTTCAAAGCGTTCCAGATAAATCCGTAAGGTTGCACCGACGGTTCCGGTTCCCGATAAGCGGAAAATAATGCGGGAGCCGTTGGTAAAGCCGATGCGTATGCCCTGCTTGCTGCTGACGCTGCCGTCTACCGAGTCCTCATAACTGAATTCATCGGCGTATTTGACCGTGTATTCGCCGAAAGTTTGCCCCGGTAATACGGGTAGTTGGTTACGCAGGTGATCGACTATGCCGTTGGCTATATCCATTTCTACAGCTTCATAGTCGTGTCTGCAATAAATATCCCGGCCGAATTTTTGCCAGTGCTCATGCACGATGTCGGCGACAGACTGGCGTCTTTTGGCGATTAAGTTCAGCCAGAATAGCACTGCCCATAAACCGTCTTTTTCCCGGACATGATCCGAGCCGGTGCCGAAGCTTTCTTCGCCGCACAGGGTGATTTTTCCTGCATCCAGCAGGTTGCCGAAAAATTTCCAGCCGGTCGGCGTTTCGTAGCAGGGAATGTTGTAACAGGCGGCGACGCGGTCGACCGCTTGGCTGGTGGGCATGGAGCGGGCCACGCCGCGCAAGCCTTGGGCATAAGCCGGAATTAAATGCGCGTTGGCCGCCATAATCGCCAGGCTGTCGCTGGGCGTTACGAAAATATTGTTGCCGGTAATCATGTTGCGGTCGCCGTCGCCGTCGGATGCCGCGCCGAAAACCGGTGCTGCCGGGCTGAACATGCGTTCGGCCAATTCCTGGGCATGGGCCAAATTGGGGTCAGGGTGATGGCCGCCGAAATCTTCCAGCGGTTCGGCGTTAATGACCGAATTCGGCGTTGCGCCCAACATGTCGACCAGTATTCTTTTGGCATAAGGTCCGGTAATGGCATGCATCGCATCGAAAAGCAGGGTGATGTAGCCGGAGCCGATGCTTTGCTTGAGCAAATTGAAGTCGAAAATAGACTGCATCAGTTCGGCATAATCAGCCACCGGATCGATGATAGTGATGCTAAGGCCGTCTATTTTGAGAGTACCGATGCGATCCAGGTCTATGTCTTCGATATGGGTTGTTTTATAGTTGTCGATGGTAAGACTACGCTGATAAAACGCGTTGGTGTATTTTTCCGGGGCAGGACCGCCATTGCTGACATTGTATTTAATGCCGAAATCTTCGTCAGGGCCTCCCGGATTGTGGCTGGCGGAAAGGATCAGTCCGCCGAATGCATTATTTTTTCTGATGATATGTGATGCCGCGGGGGTAGACAGCAGCCCGCCTTGACCTATAATAAGTTCACCGAAACCGTTGGCTGCCGCCATCTTGATGATGACTTGTATGGCCGGTCTGTTAAAATACCGCCCATCTCCGCCCAGTACCAGCGTTTTTCCGGTAAAGTCATGTAACGAATCGAAAATTGATTGGACAAAATTTTCCAGATAACCGGGTTGCTGAAATACTTTAACTTTTTTTCTGAGACCGGATGTTCCTGGATTTTGGTCGTTGTATGGCTGCGTTGTGATAGTTTCTATTTGCATGTTGGGTCCTTAATTCGACAATTAACTTGGTGGACTAAAGTACACCAAAACTCTTATCTAGTGTAGATCAATTATGTTGCGAATTTATTTATTGCTGTGTTGCAGTTTTTTTTCTTTTGCGGTCATTGCGGACGATGATGTCTGGCTTTTGGTGGATACCAAAGCGCTTACCATTGAGGTAAAAAAAGGACAGCAAACGATTGAAACCTTAAATGATATTGCCATTGGCCGAGGCGGTGCCGGGTTTAAAAACCATCGGGGCGATAACGTCACGCCTTTTGGAAGTTACAGGATAGGTTGGGTTGGCGAAAAAAGTAATTTTCGGAAGTTTTTCGGTTTAACTTATCCGTCTGCAGAGGATGCCCAAAAAGCCCTGGAGCAGGGCGTTATTAATCAGGTGGCTTATAACAGTATTATAAGCGCGCATCGCTCGCATCAAGTGCCGCCGCAAAATACGCCTTTAGGCGGACGAATCGGCATTCATGGCCTGGGACGGGCGGATGAAAAAATTCATAAATCGATGAATTGGACCCATGGCTGTATTGCGTTAACTAACGGCCAGATTGATCATTTAAGTCAGTGGCTGGACAAGGGAACGGTAGTAAAAATAAAATAAAACTGGAAAATAATTTAAAAACAGTGCAAAATTAAAATTAGTAAGCGTTTTTTTGTAGTAATAACTTTAAGAAGGAAAATAAGATGAAAAAAGTAATGAAATTATCAATGGTTGCTCTGGTTGCTAGCTTGGTTGTTGGTTGTGCAAGCACTTCTGATATTGAAAACTTACAATCACAAATTGATGGCTTGAAAACTTCTGTTGCACAAGCGTCTGCTGACGCTGCTAGTGCAAAAAGCGCTGCTGATTCTGCTTCTTCACAAGCTGCTGCTGCTGAAGCTGCTGCTAACCGTGCTGCTCAATATGCTCAAGACACAAACAGCAAATTGGACAGCATGTTCAAAAAATCAATGATGAAATAAATCATCGCTGATTTAAAAATAAAAAGCCCGGTGGGATTCCACCGGGCTTTTTTTTTGAGTGCATGACTGAGTTGTGCGGATTTGAATCCAAGCTCCGTTCACCCATGGTAGAATAACTACTTTTTGAATCCATCATATTCATGCGTTTAGTTAGAGGATTATCTCATTTAGAACCGTTGAAAAACGGTTGCGTACTGACGATTGGAAATTTTGACGGCTCTGCACTTAGGCCATAAAGCCGTGATAGAAAAACTGGCTGATCGAGGCAAAACATTAGGGTTGCCAGTCGTTGTTATGACTTTTGAGCCGCAACCGCTGGAGTATTTTCTGGGAGAAAATGCACCGTCACGGTTGATGCGCATGCGCGAGAAAGTGATCCGGTTTTCTGAATTGCCCGTTGATGATTTACTGATATTGCGATTTAATCAACATTTTGCCGACTGCGATGCCGAGCAGTTTATTGAGGATATTTTGGTGAAAAAATTGAATGTAAAGCATCTGGTGGTCGGGGATGATTTTCATTTCGGCAAGGCCAGGCGCGGTAATTTTGCGATGCTCAAGGACAAGGGCAAGAAATTCGGTTTTGATGTCGAAGACACCGGGTCTTACCAAGTCGCCGGGCTTCGGGTCAGCAGCACCCTGATCAGGGACGCACTAGGCGATGGCGACTTGGCACTGGCTGAAAAACTGCTCGGTTGCTGCTATTCGGTTTGCGGACGTGTGGCGCATGGCGACAAACGCGGGCGAACCATCGGCTATCCCACCGCCAATATACAGATGTTTAGAAAAAATACCCCGGTTAACGGCGTGTTTGCCGTGACCATGACCGGCATTGATGGGCGCGAATTTGAAGGTGTTGCGAATGTCGGCACCCGGCCCACGGTTGATGGAGGATCGAAAGTTATACTGGAAGCGCATTTGTTCGATTTTGATAAAGAAATTTACGGGCGTTATGTGGAAGTGCATTTCAAACAAAAAATCAGGGATGAAATGCGATTTCAAACACTGGATGAGCTTAAGATCCAGATTGTAAAAGATGTGGCTGAGGCCAAAAAGATTTTTGCCGAGTGAAATTGTTATGACGATGGATTATAAAAAAACACTGAATTTACCCAACACCGCATTTCCGATGAAAGGCAATCTGGCCCAGCGTGAGCCGGAACGCCTGAAAAAATGGAACGAAGCTGACCTGTATAACAAAATCAGGCAGGAGTTTGCCGGAAGACCGAAATTTATTTTGCACGACGGCCCTCCGTATGCCAATGGCGAAATTCATATCGGCCATGCGGTCAATAAGGTGTTAAAAGACATCATCGTTAAATCGAAATCGTTAAGCGGTTTCGATGCGCCTTATGTGCCGGGCTGGGATTGTCATGGTTTGCCGATTGAATTACAGGTAGAGAAAAAAATCGGCAAAGCGGGCGTCAAGGTTTCTCCTGCCGTTTTCCGCAAAGCCTGCCGCGAATATGCCGGAAAGCAGGTCAACATACAAAAAGAGGCCTTTATCCGGCTGGGTATTTTAGGCGATTGGGATCATCCGTATTTAACGATGGATTTTGCCTTTGAAGCCGACATCGTCCGCTCGTTGGGAAAAATCAGCCAAAACGGTCACATAGCCAAAGGCGCCAAGCCGGTGCACTGGTGTACCGATTGCGGTTCTGCATTGGCCGAAGCGGAAGTCGAGTACGAAGACAAGCATTCGCCTGCGGTCGATGTGCGTTTTCAAGTCGTTGATGAAGACGGATTTTTGAGCCGGTGCCATCATGTGCCCGAGCATGAAGGTGCAGGGCCTTTATCGGTCGTTATCTGGACAACCACGCCGTGGACATTGCCGGCAAATCAGGGCGTTGCGTTAAATCCCGACCTGGAATACGCAGTAGTGCAATGCGAAAAAGACGGCAACAAAGAGCGTCTGGTCGTTGCAGAAGCGCTGCTTAAAGATGCGATGCTGCGTTACGACATCGAAAACTACCATGTGATTGCCTACTGCAAAGGCGCCGAGCTGGAGCATCAATTATTGCAGCATCCTTTTTACGACCGGCAAGTGCCTATCATTCTGGGCGATCATGTCACCACCGAGGCCGGTACCGGCGCGGTGCATACAGCGCCGGGACACGGCCAGGACGATTATGTGGTCGGCTTGAAATACGGTTTGCCGGTCGATAATCCGGTCGGCAACGACGGCGTTTTCCTGCCGAACACGGAAATCTTTGCCGGTGAACATGTGTTCAACGCCAATGCCCATGTTTTGGAAGTGCTGGAACAACAAGGCAAATTGCTGCATCACGTAGCGATACTGCACAGCTATCCGCATTGCTGGCGGCACAAGACCCCGATTATTTTCCGGGCCACGCCGCAGTGGTTTATCTCGATGGATAAAAACAAACTGCGCGAGCAGGCGCTGAATGAAGTCAAGCGCGTCGCCTGGATTCCCGAATGGGGTCAGGCGCGTATCGAAAGCATGATGGAAGGCCGTCCTGACTGGTGTATTTCCCGTCAGCGCACCTGGGGCGTGCCGATCACGTTTTTCGTCCATAAAGAAACCGGCGAATTGCATCCGCGCACGGCCGAATTGGTTGAGCAGGTGGCCCAGCGCATCGAACAACAAGGCATAGAAGCCTGGTTTGAGCTGGAAGCGGCCGAATTGTTGGGCGATGAAGCCGAGCATTACGAAAAAATGACCGATACGCTGGATGTCTGGTTCGACTCCGGCGTGACCCACGCCTGCGTGTTGGAAAAACGCGAACAGCTGCACTTTCCGGCCGATTTGTACCTGGAAGGTTCCGACCAGCATCGCGGCTGGTTCCAGTCGTCATTGCTGGCCTCGGTCGCGATGAATGAGGTTGCGCCTTACAAGGCAGTGTTGACGCACGGTTTTACCGTCGATGCCGACGGCAAGAAAATGTCCAAATCCAAGGGCAATGTGGTCGCACCGCAATCGGTGATGAAAGACCTGGGCGCGGATGTGTTGCGTTTATGGGTTGCAGCAACCGATTATCGCGGCGAGATGAGCGTGTCGGATGAAATTCTTAAACGCACCTCGGACGGCTACCGGCGTCTTAGAAATACCGCACGGTTTTTGCTGTCCAATCTGGACGATTTCGATCCGGCGCAACATTTGGTCGAAGATAAGGATTTGCTGGCGCTGGATCGCTGGGTGGTGGACAGGGCGTTCACGTTGCAGGAAGAAGTCAAAACCGCTTACGAAACGTATCAATTCCAGCATATTTACCAGAAAGTGCATCATTTTTGCGTGATCGATCTGGGCGGATTTTACCTGGATATCATCAAGGACCGTCAATACACCGCAAAAGCCGACGGCTTGGCACGGCGTTCGGCGCAAACCGCGATGTATCATGTGCTTGAAGCGCTGACCCGCTGGCTGGCGCCGATCATCAGTTATACCGCCGATGAAATCTGGCAATACCTGCCGGGCAAGCGTAGCGAGTCGGTGTTTTTGGAAACCTGGTATCAGGGTTTGGTTCAAGCTGGATGACGATTCTGCGTTGAACCGCGAGTTCTGGCAAAAAGTGATGGCTGTCCGGGCCGCTGTCGGCAAGGAGCTGGAAAAAAGCAGAGCCAAAGGCGACATCGGTTCCTCGCTGAATGCGGAAATCGAATTGTATTGCAATGCCGAGTTTTTTGATGACTTAAACCGGTTGTCGGATGAACTGCGTTTTATCTTTATTACCTCCAATGCATCGGTCATGGCTGAAGGCAAGGCGCCAGAAGACGCCATTCAGACGGAAATTGACGGCGTAAAATTAAAAGTCATCGTTTCCGAGCATGAAAAATGCGTGCGTTGCTGGCATCAACGGCCTGACGTGGGCACAACAGCGGAACATCCCGAACTGTGCGGCCGTTGCGTGGAAAACGTGGCGGGCGATGGCGAGCACCGGCAATATGCGTGATTTTGTTATGTTGAAATGGCTATGGCTGTCGCTGCTGGCGGTAATCCTGGATCAAGCCAGCAAGCTTGCGATAGCGGGCTCCATGCAGCTTTATGAGTCCATTCAGATTATGCCGTTTTTTAAGCTGACTTATGTGCACAATACCGGCGCGGCATTCAGTTTCCTCAGCGAAGCCGGCGGCTGGCAGCGCTGGTTTTTTGCCGGATTGGCGCTGGCAATCAGCACGGTCATCGCGGTTTGGCTAACTCGGCTGAAAAAGCATGAGACCTTGCTGGCGGTGGCTTTGGCGCTGGTCCTGGGCGGCGCAGTCGGCAATTTGATCGACCGGCTGGCTTACGGTTATGTGATCGACTTTCTCGATGTTTATTACGATGCCTGGCACTGGCCCGCTTTTAATATCGCAGACTCCGCGATTACCCTGGGTGTGATGTTAATGCTGGCGGAGTCGTTCGGCTTCGGGCACCCGAAACAGCCGGATTCAGTGTAGAGGCAAAGTTTTATAATAGAACACGGATGACACAGATAGGGCGGTTTTAAACGGATTTTTAGTATGGGCCAAGGTAAGGCTACTCAGCGATGCGGAAAAGCCGCTCTCCAGCGGGATAGGGTTGGGTGAGGGGAATCAAAATAAAGCCTTTTTCTTGTTTAAACTGACCTTCTCGGCAACGGTTCCTGCGTTCCTTTACCGCCCTGCTTCCATGCAGTCGTCCAGCAGGAGGGGGCAAGCCCTACTATGAGAATTTTCTAACTGCTGAGTAGTTACGGGCCAAGTTTGTTTGCGCTATTAAATCAGTGCTTATCCGTTTAATCCGTGTCATCCGTGTTCTATTTTTTTAATAGCTCCAAAAGTCTCTGCCAGTCAAAAGAAGCGCCGGGATCGGTTTTTCGTCCAGGTGCAATGTCGCTATGCCCGGTAATGCGCTGCGTCGACAGCTTGGGATAAGCTTCAAACAAGGCGCGAATCACGGCGGCTAGCTGCTCATATTGCCGGTCGGTATAGTCGATATATTCAGTGCCTTCAAGTTCTATACCGATAGAAAAATCATTGCACCGTTCCCGGCCTTCATAGATCGACTTTCCTGCATGCCAGGCGCGCTTGTCGAACGGCACATACTGAATACAACTCCCATCGCGCTTAATTAATAAATGCGCCGATACGTTGAGTTGATGAATTTCTTTAAAGTAGGGATGTTCGTCAGGATCAAGCTGATTGCAAAACAGCCGGTCTATATAATCATTGCCGAATTCGCCGGGCGGAAGACTGATGCAGTGGATAACCAGCAATGAAATGTCCGCAGGCTCAGGCCTTTCATCAAAGTTTTGTGACGGAGTTTGGAGAATTTCGGTTAACCGGTGTTGGTTTATTTTCATGGCTTAGTCAAAAAAGTAAAAACGGAAACGAAGCACAGTATTAGGGGTAAATGGGCCTATTATTAGCCAGAACATTACTTGGGGGCTAGGCCATGACTAATTTATTTTTAAATGACAGCAGAACTATCGCTATGGATGATCGGTCGCACATAAATTCAAATTTGGGACAATCGAATAAAGCCCGTATTTTCGCCAACGTTAAACAGGTTTTTTTTCAGCATTTTGAACAAGTGGTTGATGATTGTTGTATGCGGCTTGATTTTGAATTCGGCTTGCAGTTAGGCAAAAACCGCGAAAAAATGAGCAAAGAGCAATACATAAAGCTGGTCGAATATCTTCGTTCAGCCCGTAAAGAAATTAAGCAAAATTATTTGTCAAAAGTTAACGAGATGTTCGATGGCAGTCATCAGAAGGTTGCAAATATCCAGGGTGGGCAATTGGATTTTTCTAAGGTCTCGCTAATCAGCGACGACACAGTAAAAGAAAATCATGCGATTGCTGCAATTATCCGCCAGTGTGAGCATTTATTTTATGAGGAATTAACCAGCCTTAATCACACTCAGCTTGCAATCCAGCCGGGCAGGCAAACGATTGCCGACAGTCAAAATCCGATGTTTCCTGAAGAAATTGGTTCGTGCCTTGGTTGAGGTCGTTAAGCCGCTGAAATTAAATGCAGATGCAAGGATTGCGCTGTATAAGGTATTTGAGGCCAATGTGTTTAGTCAGTTGGGGTTTATTTATGGCGAATTGATTAAGCGCTGCGACACGGCTGGTCCTAAGCCGCTGTATGTAGTGAGCGAGATCAAGGAAGAGGTTGAACCGACTCCTGCAAACGCCGAACAGCCAAGTGCGGAATTTAGGTTGTTGCAGAAAAAACTGGAGTTATGGCGATTTGCTCAATTCCCTTCCGCATACGATTCAATTTCAGTTACCGGAAACGCATTTTTTGAACATTTCGAAATAAAAAATGCCTTGCAGGTTCTTCAGCAATTTAGCGATGATTCGGACCAGGACAAAAAGAAGCAGTCGTTAAAATGGCGGGTGCTTAAAAAACTGGAAGAGCTGAGTTTTGGCAGTAAGGCCAAAAACCTGGCCAAAGATGATGAAGATATACTGGATTTGGTGGCGTTGATTTTTAACAAAATAGCCGAGGATGAATTGATTCAGGATGCTGTAAAAACAGTGGTTTTGCGGCTGGAAATTCCGCTGGCGGCAGCCTCTTTGGGAAGGTACAGTGTTTTTACGAATGGCAGGCAATCCCGTCAGACAGTTGCTTGATGATTTGTTTGCAGCCGGAATGTTCTTAAATGTGGACGACCATGACGCCCGGTTAATGCAGGAGCGTGTGGCAAGTGTTGTTAAGAAAATGACCAAGGCGGGCGGCTTCGAGTTTTCCGGCTGGGCGGCAGAGGCTGGCGAGTTTTCGACTTATCTGGACAAACAAAAACAGTCGCAGCAAGAGCGTTGAGGAGAATGCCAAGCAGTTTATGATAAATCAACAGGCCTTGGACGTCGAGCCGGAAAGCGGTCGTTACAGCCATCGAAAGCAGCATGAAAGGCAAAGCTTTGCCGATAGCGATAGTCGAGTTTCTTCGTAATGTTTGGTCTGAGGTTTTGCTGGATGCTTATACGGACAAAGAAGAGCAGCCCGAGCGCTGGGAAAAATCGGTGCAGGCCATGGATGATCTGATTGTAAGCGTGATGCCTCCGGCAGATGACCATCAAAGAAAGCAGATATTAAAAGTATTGCCGGGGCTGATTGCAGAATTAAGGAAAGGTTTGAAGCAAATTTCATATGATAAAACTGCGCAGTCGCGATTTTTTAAAGATCTTGCGGTATGGCATATTATCTTGATGGATAAAAACGGAAAAAACGGCTAGAAGACAGTCTCATTGCTGTTGAGGACGATAAAATAAAAGGGAAGTGATAACTGACGACAGCTCGGAGCAGGCGGAGAGTCTTGCCGAGCAAAGCTGGGTTGAATTCGCCTTTGAATCAGGGAAGCAATGGGGCAAACTACTTTGGAAAGATGGCGGAAAACATGCTGTTTGTCGGGAAAAATGGCATGAAAATGTTTGAAATCCAGGCGGACGAGCTGGCAGAAAAGCTGCGTACGGGGCAGGCTGCCATTGTTAAGACTAATGAAAAAACGATCACCGAACGGGTGCTTTCAGAATTGATGAGCTTATGACAGAACAATTGAAAACGATAGATATAAAACCCTTTCTCGAAGAAGACATCGGTTCCGGCGATATAACCGCTGCAATCATTCCTGAAGCGATGATCGCTGAAGCTGAAGTGGTTACGCGGGAAGACATGGTGCTTTGCGGTCAGGCTTGGTTTGATGCGGTATTTAAAGCATCTGGATGCAAGCGTTAAAATCAACTGGTTGGCGGCTGAAGGCGAGGCAGTCGGCAAAAATACGCTTTTATGCAAACTCAGCGGTGCGGCCAGAGGCTTGCTGACCGGCGAGCGCACCGCGCTGAATTTGTTGCAAACCTTGTCGGCAACGGCAACCGTTGCCAGGCAATATGCCGATGCGGTTTCCGGCACGGGCTGCAAAGTGCTGGATACCCGCAAAACCATTCCGGGGCTGAGAAATGCGCAAAAATATGCGGTAGCCTGCGGCGGCTGTTACAACCATCGGATCGGCTTGTATGACGGGGTCTTGATCAAGGAAAACCACATCATAGCGGCAGGTTCCATAGCCCAGGCAATCCGGTCGGCACGTGAACTGACGTCGGTTCCGGTGGAAGTGGAGGTCGAATCCATGCAGGAATTTCTGGAGGCGGTCGCCGCAAAGCCTGACCGGATTATGCTGGATAATTTCAGTCTTGAAGATATGGTCGCGGCGGTAAAACTTAATGCCGGGGCCATAGAGCTTGAGGCTTCCGGCAATATCGACCTGGACAATATCAGGGTAGTTGCCGAGACAGGCGTCGATTATATTTCGATCGGCGCATTAACCAAGCATGTCAGGGCGGTCGATTTATCGATGCGCATTAAGCTGGTGCATTAGCATGATTGAAAATGCTGAAACATTGGTCAAACAGATCAGCCACGGCGTTTATGTGATCGGCGTCGGCAAGGGCGATCGTCAAAATGCCTTTACCGCGGCCTGGGTGATGCAGGTGTCTTTCGATCCGTTGTTGCTGGCGATCAGCATTAATCCCGAGCATTATTCCTATCAATTGATGCAGGAAAGCGGCGTTTGTACGGTCAATGTGCTGGGGCAGGATCAGTATGCGCTAGCGGAGCATTTTGGCCGATCCGCTCCGGATAAGATGGCCGGGTTTCAATGGCAACAGGCCGAAACCGGCGCGCCGGTTTTATCCGAAAGTTTGGCTTATTTTGACTGCCAGGTCAGCCATTATGCCGATGCGGGCGATCATAAAATCGCCGTTTGCAAAGTGGTCGCTGCGGCAACGCTTAATCAGGGACGGCCATTGCTGTATAGCCAGACCGGCGACATGGACGGCAGTAGCGAGTTATACGAAAAATAGAACACGGATGACACAGATCTAACTGATACTCACGGATAGAAGAAACAAAATCCGTGCAAATCCGTCTAATCAGTGTCATCTCGTGTTCTATTGGTAAGTTACAACCAGCGGAAACATTTTATCTGGATTGAGTATGCCGTTCGGGTCGAATTGGCGCTTAATGTCGCGCATCAGTTCCAAGGAATTCGCATCCAGTTCCCGATCGACAAAATCCCGCTTTTCCAATGCCCACGCCATGCTCGCCGGACAGTGTGCCGTTTAGCGTTAACACCAACGAAAATATTTCATCCAGACAAGCGTGGGCTTTTTTGCCTTGCTCAGGTTCATCCGGATCAAGCAACAAATTCACATGGATATTGCCGTTGCCCGCATGACCGAAGTTAATAATCGGTAAATCGTATTTTTTTGACAGCTCACCCAGTCCCGCTATCAACGCAGGCATTTCGGTAACCGGAACCACCACATCTTCATTGATTTTTTTCGGGGCCACCTTGCGTAGCGCCGGAGACAGCGCTTTTCGGGTTTGCCAGAGCGCTTTAACTTCTGCATCGGTCTGAGCCAGTCTAATATCCAAAAGGCCGTCATTTTTGGCGGCGGCGGCCACTTTTTCAGCTGCCGTATCCAGGCCTTCCAGTTGACCGTCGACTTCGATCATTAACATCGCGCCTGCATGTTCGGGCAGATCGGATTCCGAATATTGCCGGATCATGTTGATCGCATTGCCGTCGATAAATTCCAGCGCACAGGGAATGACCGGTTGCGACATGATCGCGGAAACGGCTTTGGCGGCATCGAAAACGGAATTGTAGATGGCTCTGAGCGTTTTGGTCGCTTCCGGCAGCGGCGTCAGTTTTAACGTGGCCTGGGTAATAATCGCCAGCGTGCCTTCCGAGCCGAGTATCAGCCGGGTCAGGTCATAACCGACCACGCCTTTGCTGGTATGAACGCCGACACGGATTTCCTTGCCGGCACCGGTGACGGCGCGCAGTCCCAAGGTGTTTTCCCTGGGGGTGCCGTATTTTACCGCCCTGGGCCCTGCGGAGTTGTAGGCCAGATTGCCGCCGACGCTGCAAAAGGCTGCGCTGGTCGGATCGGGCGGCCAGAAAAAGCCTTTTTCTTTGGCGATGTCCTGCACTTGTTGGTTGGTCATGCCCGGTTCTACGATGATGTAGCGGTTATCGGGAGAAAATTCGACCAGCTTGTTCATGCGTTCCAGCGACACAATCAGTCCGCCTTTAAGCGGGGTCGGTGGCGCCGGTTGTGCCGGTGCCGCGGCCTCTGGCGGTCAGCGCAACGTTGAACCGGTTGCAGGCGTTAACGACGTCGACGACTTGTTCGTGCGTGGTCGGAAAAACCACGGCTTGAGGCAGCACATGGCGGCGGCTGTTGTCGTAGCCGTAAGTCCAGCAGTCTTCAGGCGCGGTTAAAAGGGCATCGCGAGAAAAAATCTCAGCCAGCAGCTTTAAGAAATCGGTAGGTAAGGGGGCAATATTAGTCAAGGTATTCAAAAACCGTAATGATTTGATTTACGTCGGATTGGTGCCTGGCAGCGTCAATGGCCGCAGCACCTTCGTTTCTATGCACCAGCCCCATCAGGTAAACTGTGCTTTTTTCGGTAACGACTTTTACCCAGGATGCGTCGAATCCCGGTATTTGAGTCAGCGCGGTTTTTACCTTGCCGGTAATCAGCGTGTCGTTGGCGCGGAAATTAAAAGGGCTGGGATCGGCAATGGTCAGCTTGTTGTGCACCAGTTTTACATTGGGAATGACGCGAACGATGTCGATAATCCGGTCGCGAAATTCTTCTTTCGGCGTCTCGCCGGTGACCAGTACCGCGCCGTTGTAGGCGGTGATATTAAAGTGGCATTTGTCGCGCAAGTCGTAATAGGCATTCAGCTTGGTGCCGGCATTATCTTCGATAGCCTCGTCAGCCAAGATGGCATCGCGGCTGCGGCGGTCGTTTAATAATGACAAGCCGGTTATTTCCGCGCCGCCCGCCGCAATCGTCGAACAGCCGGACATAAAAAGGCTCTGGATCATCAGCAGTAACAAAGTTTTTTTCATGACTTAACCGCCAAATAATTGATGGTCGATCAAGTCGCACAAGCAGTGGGTAATCAATGTGTGTGCTTCCTGAATGTGTATGCTGGAATTTGACGGTACGCGAATTTCTATGTCGGTTTCATGCAGCAGCGGCGCAATCATGCCGCCATTACTGCCGGTCAGCGCGATCACAGAGATGTCCTTGTCGTGTGCGGTGGTAATGGCTTTGGCGATATTGGCCGAATTGTTGCCGTCGGTGTAAGCGACCAATATATCGCCGCTTTGCCCTAAGGCCCTGAGCTGTTTGGCGAAAATATCATCGCAATGATAGTCGTTGGCTATCGCGGTGATGGTGGTCGTGTCAGTGGTCAGGGCGATGGCAGGCAACGAAGGCCGGTCGCGTTCGTATTGGTTAAGCATCGCCGATGACAGCAACTGGGCGACGGCCGCCGAACGGCCATTGCCGCAGGTGACTATTTTTTTGTCGTTAAGCAGGGTTGCGACTAGCCGTTGCGAGGCAAATTCGATCAGTTCGCCGAGGCTGATCATCGTATTTTGCTGGGTTTGGATGCTGGTTGTGAAATGGTTGATTATGCGATCTTGTAGGCTCATGGAGAATGATTATAAAGGCTATCACCAGCGCCTGCGAAAGTTTTTACTTTAACGGGTTGAAGGTTTTATCGGGTCAAAATGCATTTTGTATCCAGTCGATGTTGCCATTGCCGGAAATGGCGACCACGTCAAAGCGAATGGGACAGTCTGTTTTTTGGGACGGCAAGGTAAATATGCGTTGCTGCGATGATGCGGGATTGTTTGGCGCGGGTGATGCTTTCAACGGCGCTGCCGTATTTATCGGTTTTGCGAAAGCGGACTTCGATAATGACCAGGGTCTGTTTGTCGGTCATTATTAAATCGAGTTCGCCCTGTTTGCAGCGGAAATTCCGGCTCACCGGTTTGAGTCCTTTATCGATCAGGAAGGTGTGGGCTTGTTCTTCGGCGCTTTCGCCGCGAATCAAATGTGCCGCTTTCGTCTTGAGCTTAGTAAACAGCATGGCTGATCGGGCCTTGCTCTTTATCATCGGCTGCCGGCGCGCTATTTTCGTAATCTCCGCTTAGTTCAGGCTGTCCGGCTGTGAACTTGGCGCAGATCAGCTTGCGATGGATGCGCTGGTCGGCGGTCAACGATAGATTTCCGGTAGCGCCGGGATAAGTATTGATTTCCAAGGATTATCCAGGCGTGTCGACAGATTGTAGGCATCAATGCCCATCGCAATCAGGCGCAAATAAGAGCTGGGAAATTGCTTCCAGGTTTCTTTGAGCGCATCCATGCTGAGTTCCCCCTGATAGGCTTTATTGAATAACCAAGGTGTGTCGCAAAAAGTTATTTTATTGAGGTCGGCATCCAGCGATGCGTTGACTTGTCCGCGTGTAAACGGTAGGCATTGCATAAACGGGGAGGTCGCCGGCCTGATAAAACTGCAACTGGGGATTGATGGAGCGCGCTTCTGCGCTATAGGCGCTTAACAATATCGCATCGGCATCCTGCCGTCTTCTCGGGGTGTATTTTACGCCAGGTATCAACGTCAGGATTTTATTGTAACGTTGTTCGCTTTCATCCAGGTTGAGCAGCTTTTGAATCGGCGCTGAAAAGTCGGTTTCTTTCGGGTTATAGGTTTGTGTTTCCAGGATAGTGCCGCCCTGATTTTGCCAGTCTTCCGTTAAATAATTGGCGATGCGTTTACCCGGCGCGTTTTCAGGAATCAGCAGCAGCGCTTTTTGGTGTCCGTCCGCCCGTGCTTTATGGGTGATTTGCTCGGTGTCATCCAGCGGGCTGAGGCTGAACTGGTAGAGTCGGTTTTTTTGCAGGCCCGGAATATGATTTAATGCCAGCACGGGCGTGTTAAAGGTAACCGTATCGGCCAGGCTTTGGATCTGCTCTTTAGCCAGCGGGCCGATGATCAATTGCGCACCTTCTGCGACCGCTTGGTTGTATAAGGCTTGCGGCGTCGATTGTTCGCTGTCGTAAAAACGAATCGTGGGTTTGGCATGCCTTGTCCGCATGATTGTAGGCTGCCATAAATCCGGCGCGGATGGCTTTGCCGGCCTGGGCAAAAGTCCCTGATCCGGGTAACAGCAGTGCGATTGTTTTGGCTTGCGAAGGCGCATTTTCCGGCACGTCCTGAGGATTATTCAGGAAGCTTAAGTCGGCAGGATGGGTCGGAAAGGTTGCGCGCCATTGGCTTATTTGAGCATTAAAATCAGGCTGGTTTATATATTTTAAAATGTTGGCTAACGACATCCAGCCAGCTAAGACGTCTGTTTGGTTGCTTTGCAAGGCGGTGTCAGGCAGCAGGCGTAATGCTTCAAGAATGGCGGCCTGATTTTTTTCGAGCTCATCGGGAGACGTTATTAACGGGTGCAGTTCGATTCTGGATTTGGCGCTGTCGAGCAGGTTGCCTGTTAATGAGTAGGCAAAGGCCTGCGATTGAAAGTATTTAATCTGGTTGTCCAGGTTCAGCTGTTGCGGTTGAATCAGCGCCAAGCTTTCAATGGCTTGTTCGGCTTCGCCAAAGCTGAGCAGGATCTGGGCATAAAGAAGGCGCAGCTGAGCGCGCTGTTCGGGTGACAGGTCGGCAGGATTAATGGCATCGGCAGCCTGTTTGGCGGTATTGCCGTCGCCAGCCTGAATTAAGGATTCGATGGACTGTAGGCGCTGCTGGTTTTGTTCTGAAGACGATGGGGTTGCGGGATGCTGGTATAATTCAACCATTTGTTCCGGCTGGTCGTTCCTTATTAAAGGTTGCGTTATCAGTGCTTCTTGCTCAGGCAAGCGCTTTTCGGTAATTGCTCCTGCATTACTCTACCTCCTGCATCCGTGGCAGTCGTGGCAGGCGTGGATGCGCAACCGGAAAAAAACAATAGGCCGGGAAGCACAGGGCGCATAATAATGGCGGCTTATATTTGGGTTGCATCTTTTTAGGATTTTCAAGTGAGTGTATCGAATGTCAAGTGAATGCGGCAAATTATACGTTGTTGCTACTCCGATAGGTAATTTAGCAGATATTACCTTCAGGGCGGTTGAAATATTAAAACAGGTCGATCTGATCGCCGCAGAAGATACCCGGCATGTGAAAATGCTGCTACAGCATTACGGCATCAGCAATAAGCTGATTTCGTTGCATCAGCATAATGAAGACAAGGCTTCGGCAGGATTGCTGGAAAAGCTGCGCGAGGGCTTGTCGATTGCGCTGGTTTCCGATGCCGGAACGCCGCTGTTAAGCGATCCCGGCATGCCGCTGGTGAAAATGGTCAAGGATGCGGGTGTCGATGTTGTGCCGGTGCCGGGCGCATGCGCGTTGATTGCAGCATTGTCTGCGGCGGGGTTGCCGGTCACGCAGTTTATGTTTGAAGGTTTTTCGCCGAGAACCTCGTCGGCGCGAAAAGCCTTTTTTAGCGAACGCTTAATGTGCCCGATAACCTGGGTATTTTATGAGTCCAGTCATCGGATTCTGGCTTCATTGCAGGATATGGCGGAGGTTTTGCCGTTGGATCGGCAGATCGTTATTGCCAGGGAACTGACCAAGTTGCACGAAACTATCGTGAAAACCAGTTTGGGCGAGGCGCTTAAGTTGGTCGAACAAGATGCCAATATGAGGAAAGGCGAGTTTGTGGTTATTGTCGATGGCGCCACTATCGATAAAAAAGAGCAGATTATTACGCCGGAACAGGAAAAAATACTGAGCGTGTTATTGGGTGAATGCTCGATTAAGACCGCAGTTGCACTGGCCGTGGAAATTACCGGCGTCAGGAAAAAGCTGTTGTATCAGGCAGCATTGGATATGGAAAAGGCAAAGAGCTTAGTATTTCCGTTAATGCTGATTTGAGTGCATATTTTGGTCTGATTTTTGCTTATTAATATGCGCTTTGCATATCGCATTGCTATGGATATGTGATACACTACATGCTGAAAGAGTCGGCTGAGCAGTCGCTGTTTTATCGCAAGATAAGATGGAGGAAAGTCCGGGCTCCATTGGGCAGGGTGCCAGGTAACGCCTGGGAGGCGTGAGCCTACGGAAAGTGCCGCAGAAAATATACCGCCTGTCACTTGTGACCGGTAAGGGTGAAAAGGTGCGGTAAGAGCGCACCGCGCAACTGGTAACAGGAGTGGCATGGTAAACCCCACCCGGAGCAAGATCAAATAGAGGGACAGACGCGTGGCCCGCGCGGTTCCTGGGTAGATTGCTTGAGCTGCAGGGTGACTTGCAGCCTAGATGAATGACTGTTCTCGACAGAACCCGGCTTATAGGCCGACTCTTTCTTCCTTTTTCCGAGTGTTTTCGCTCGGTATCTCGTTATATCGTTAAAAGCGTAAAAGCTGTCCGATAATTATTGCGGCAGTATCTTTGATTCAGTTCTCATTTTTTATCAAAAAAGCTGAAATTTTCGATAGCTCTTATACTTAAAGTATTTTCTCACTAAGATTAATTAACTTTTTGATAAAGAATGGGAATTATTTTGCCATTTTTTGTGCAGTTATATTCCCTTCTGATTGTGATGTAAGTCATTGTCGAAAAAGAAAGAATCTAAGATGAAATCATTCTTGACTAGGGGTTGTTTGAAATCTATAGTGGGCACAAGTGGAAAAAAGTGGAAAAAAATGGTTTTTTTTGGGAAATCTGGGGTGAATCTTGTTTCGAGGCATTAGTTCAATCAATTTAGACGGCAAAGGACGTCTTGCAATTCCTACCCGTTACCGGGAGGAGTTACAGGATTGTTGCGAGTGCCAGATGGTTGTGACGGTTGCTGTAAATGAGCGATGTGTCGGCGAGAACGGTTGTTTGTGGCTTTATCCGATGCCTGAGTGGGAAAAACTTGAACAAACGATCAGTAAATTACCTACCTTAAATAAAATGGCCGGCAAGTTAAGACGATTTGTTATCGGTAATGCATCCGAATGTGAAATGGATGGACAAGGCCGTTTGTTGCTGCCGGAAAAATTGAGAACATTTGCAAATGTGGACAAGAAAATTGTCCTGGTTGGCCAGCTCAATAAATTTGAACTCTGGAATGAAGAAGCCTGGGGGCAAAAGAAAGTGAATGGCTGGATGGTGACGATAATGAAGGGTTGGAAGATTTAGGCTCCTTATCCTTTTAATGCGGGAGATTTGTTAGTGGAACATTTGCCCGTCATGTTTGCAGAAGCATTGCAGCAGTTGGCTATAAAAAAAGACGGTGTTTATCTGGATTGTACTTTTGGTCGGGGCGGACATAGTCAGGGAATTTTAAATCTTGTTGGGTCCGGATCGGGCGATTGCTGGCTTTTGACCGGGACTTGGATGCGATTAGTTCCGATTATGCGCAGGCCATGCTGGAAGACAAACGGTTTAAGCTGAAGCACACACGTTTTTCTGAGCTGGAAAATATAGTCGCAAGTGAAGGTTTGGCAGGAAAAGTCGACGGTATTTTGATGGACTTGGGTGTGTCGTCGCCGCAACTGGACAATCCTGAAAGAGGTTTTAGTTTTTTGCGCGACGGGCCGTTGGATATGCGGATGGATGGCAATGCAGGTGTTACCGCCGCACAGTGGTTGGCCGAGCGTCGATGAAAAGGAGCTGGTTAAGGTTTTATTTGAATACGGCGAGGAACGGTTTGCGCGGCGCATAGCTCGCGCGATTGTTGAACGAAGAGTTGAAACGCCAATTACAACAACCAGGGAGTTGGCAAAGTTAATTGAAGATGTAGTGCCGGTCAAAGAGAAGCACAAGCATCCGGCAACCCGAAGCTTTCAGGCGATCCGCATCGAAATTAACAGCGAGCTGGATGAGTTAAAGGCTGTTTTGCAGCAGTCCGCCAGAGATTTTGAAACCAGGAGGACGCTTGGTGGTTATTTCTTTCCATTCATTGGAAGATCGAATCGTCAAGCGCTTTATCAGGGCTGAGTCCGGCGCCAAATATAACCCCGGCAAATTACCTATTAAAGAAGTCGATATAACAAAGGGTATCCTGAAGAAAACAGGTAAAGCTCTGAAAGCAGGGCTGCAGGAAATTGCTCAGAATCCTAGGGCGCGAAGCGCAGTCATGCGAGTAGCCGAGAGAGTTTAAGTGGCAATAAGCGCTATTTAGGGATGGGGGGCTGATATTGGTGTTGTTGATATCGGCTCTGGCTGTGATTTACAGCAAGTACCAGTCGCGATTAATTTTTATCGAGATCCAAAAGCAGGAAAGGGCGCTGGATCAGTATGAAGTGGAATGGGGGCAGCTGCAATTGGAGCTGACAACCTTGGCAGAACAGAATCGGGTGGAGCAAGTGGCGCGGGAACCAATTGAAGCTGGTGATGCCGTTGCGGGAAAAAATTATTTATATAAAACCGTAAATGATACATTTTCAAGGCAGAAATAGGGCACATCGGCAAAGGCGGCAATTTTTCAGGTCGGGCGCATCGGTTTTCTGCCGATGGCGACACTTCCACCATCCATGGCAGTCGAAGGAAAATGGTAGTCGTTTTTATAATGGCTTGTATGGCGGTGCTGGTGGGTCGAGCTGTCGATTTGCAGGTGCTGAATAAGCAGTTTCTTAAAGATCAGGGCGATATGCGTCATGTCAGCGATGTGTCGGTTTCGGCATACGGGGCATGATAAAAGACAGGAATGGGGCGCCGCTGGCAATCAGTACGCCCGGTCGAGTCCATTTGGATGAATCCGCAAGAGGTTGACTCGACAAAAGAAGAACGAAATCAGGCAAGTGGAAAAACTTGTTGAATTTGCCGAAGGGAAAGATCGACGAGCTGGTCAACGGTGATGCGCACAGGCAGTTTGCTTATATTGCCCGTCAAATCAGTCCGGTGGTTGCCGATCAGGTAAAGGCATTGAAGCTTACGGGCGTTTATTTCGAACGGGAATTCAAGCGTTTTTATCCTGCCGGAGAGGTTTCGGCTCATTTGGTCGGATTTACCGATATTGACGATGTGGGACAGGCGGGGCTTGAGTCTGGATATGAAAGATCATTAAAAGGAATTCCAGGCAGCAAGCGGGTTATCAGGGATGGGCAGCGTCGGATTATTGAAGATGTAGAAAATATAAAAGAGCCGGTTGCAGGCAAGAATCTGGAATTGAGCATTGATCAGCGCATCCAGTATCTGGCTTATCGGGAGTTGCAGCTGGCGGTTAACCTGAACAAGGCGAAATCAGCGGCGCTGGTGGTATTGGATGCAAAAAGCGGGGAAATTCTGGCGGCAGTCAATCAGCCGTCATTTAACCCGAATACCCGAAAGAGTTTAAAGGAAAGTCTGTACAGGAACAGGTCGATAACCGATGTCTTCGAACCGGGATCAACGGTTAAGCCGTTTGTTGTTGCAGCCGCCTTGGATGGGGGCTATGTCAAGCCGAATGAGGTTTTTGAAACCCACGGGTTTTATCAGGTCGGAAGTCATGTGGTTAAGGACGTGCATAATTACGGGACCCTGGATTTGACCAGGCGTACTGAAAAAATCCAGCAATGTTGCGGTCAGCCAGATGGCATTGAGAATGCCGCCGGAATATTTTTGGGGGATTTACAATAAGTTGGGATTTGGCGTTGCCGCCGGTTCCGGTTTTCCTGGAGAAGCCAATGGCAGCTTGCTGGATTACCAAAGCTGGCACGAATTCGACAGGGCGACATTGTCCTTCGGCTATGGCGTAAGTACCTCGGCGTTGCAGTTGGCAAGAGCCTATACGGCATTGGCGGATGACGGCATTTTGCATTCGGTCAGCTTGCTAAGACGGGATGAAGATGTAGACGGGCAGCGGGTGTTTACCGCCAAGACCGCCAAGCGAGTCAGGGCCATGATGGAAACCGTGTTAATGAAAGACGGCACCGCTTACGAGGGCAGGGTCGACGGCTACAGCGCCGCCGGCAAGACCGGGACGGTAAAAAAAGCCGGTGTGGGCGGGTATGTCGAGAACAGCTATTTTTCAGTATTTGCCGGCATGGCTCCGGCAAAGAATCCGCGATTGATTGTCGTGGTCATGGTTGATGAGCCTTCTGCGGGACAATACTACGGCGGGATAGTCTCGGCACCGGTATTTTCCAAGGTCATGGCGGGAGCTTTGAGGGTGCTGGAAGTCGCTCCCGACCAGCAGGACAATATGCCCATTTTATTGACGCGGCAAGGTTCATAACTTGACGATTGCAAGGCTGAAAGATTTATTAAGCGGGCTGGTTTCGCTTCCAGAGCAGGACGATAGGCCGATTAGTGGTTTGGCCTTGGATAGCCGGGCGGTGCTTGAAGGTGATGCATTTATTGCGTTGTCCGGAGCCAAACAGCATGGCTTGGTCCATGTTGAACAGGCTATCAATAATGGAGCCTGCGCAGTCATTTTCGATCCGGCCGGAGGTGGGCGGCAGTTGGCGGAGGCTTTGCCAAGCAGCGGTTCAAGCCATGTGCCGATGATCGCAGTGGAAAAGCTGGGCTTAAAGTTGGGCGAATTGGCCGCGCGTTTTTATGGCGATCCATCCCGGCCTATGTCGGTTATCGGTATTACCGGAACGAATGGCAAGACATCGTGCAGTCAGTTTTTGAGCCAGATGCTTGATGATTGCGGGATTATCGGGACGCTCGGCTGGGGAGAGTGGGGCAAGCTCAACAAGACGCTGAACACTACGCCCGATGCGCTGGCAATTCAGAAGATACTGGCTGAATTATTAAAAGATAAAAAACGCATTGTGGCGATGGAAGTTTCCTCGCATGGTTTGGAGCAAGGCCGGGTCAACGGAGTGAGGTTTAAAGGCGCGGTATTTACCAATATCAGCCGCGATCACCTCGATTATCACGGCACCATGGACGCTTATGTGCAGGCCAAGCTGGCGCTGCTGAGCACACCGGGTTTAGCCTTCGCGGTGGTGAATTTGGATGATGCATACAGCGAACAGATTATTGCGGCGGTGCCCGAATCAGTGCAGCGATGGCAATTTAGCGTCAGCGGAAAAACAGCGGATTCGGGCGAGTGCATTTATGCGGAAAGCATACGGCACAAAACCGACGGCATCGAATTTGACCTGCGTTGGCAAGATCAGCTACAGCGGGTGAAAGTGCCGCTTTACGGCGATTTTAATGTAGAGAATGTGCTGGCTGTTTTGACCGTGATGTTGGCTATGGATGTTTCGTTGCAGGAAGCCGCTAAAAAACTGAGCTGCATACAGCCGGTTGACGGACGAATGGAACGATTTGGAACCAAGACCGATCCACTGATATTTGTCGATTATGCCCATACGCCGGATGCCTTGGACAAGGTTCTATCGAGCATGCGCAAGCATTGTAAACAGGCTTTATGGGTGGTTTTCGGCTGCGGCGGCAACAGGGATACGGGCAAACGACCGCAAATGGGAAAAATTGCCGAACAGTGGGCGGATCATGTGGTGATCACCGATGACAATCCGCGTTACGAAAATGGATTGGACATAGTGAATGATATTTTGGCCGGATGTAGAACAGCTAAGGTTGAAGTCATTCAAAACAGAGAACAGGCGATACAAAAAGTTATAACGCAAGCCGCAGCAGGCGACTGTGTTGTGATTGCAGGTAAGGGCCATGAACAATATCAGGAAATCAACGGTGTACAACTACCATTTAGCGACAAGCAGGTGGTAATGGAAGCTTTAGACAGGCGCAAGGTAAAAGGCTAAAGGTGCAAGGCGAACGATGAATATGATGCTGAGTGAAATTGCAGGCCTTGTGCAAGGGCAGTTACACGGGAACGATGTTGAAGTCTCATCGGTCAGCATCGACACGAGGGCGATAAAGCCGGGCGAGCTTTATGTGGCGATTAAAGGCCACAATTTCGACGGCAATGAGTTCGTGGGAATGGCCGAACAAGCAGGGGCCGCGGCAGTCCTCGTGCATAAAGGCGTTACCGCAACCATACCGCATGTCGTGGTTGACGATACCCGCCTGGCCTTGGCGGAACTGGCAGGAGCCTGGCGGAAAAAAGCGTCGGTATCGGTAGGTCGCATCGGTTCCATACCGATTGCGACACTTCCACCATCCCTGGCGGTCGTCGGTATTACCGGCAGCAATGGCAAGACCACCGTTAAGGAAATGGTCGCGGCCATATTGAGCGTCAACGGAAACACTTTGTTTACCCAGGGCAACCTGAATAATGACATCGGCGTGCCCTTGACCTTGTTGCGCTTGAACGAACAACACCGGTATGCCGTTATCGAGATGGGGGCAAACCATCCGGGCGAAATTGAATACACCAGCCGGTATGCGCAGGCTGATGTGGCAATCATCACCAATGTAGGGCCTGCGCATATCGAAGGTTTCGGCAGCGTTGACGGCGTCGCCAAAGCCAAAGGGGAAATAGTCGAGACGCTTAAACAGGACGGCGTGGCGGTGCTTAATCGCGATGACGCCTATTTCGACTACTGGCAATCGGTAGCCGGAACAAGAAAGATCATGTCGTTTGGGCTCGATGAGCGAGCGGACGTGAAAGCGCATTCCGTTAAAACGGAAATCATTAATCATGCGTTCGCGACGACTTTTGAACTGGTGACCGCAGAAGGCGGGTTGACGGTAAAACTAAAGCTCGCAGGCCGGCACAATGTCGTCAACGCATTGGCGGCAACCGCGGCTTGTATGGCTCTGGGCATTGATCTGCAACAGATTAAACAAGGATTGGAAAGCGTAAAACCGGTTACCGGGCGATTGCAGCCATTGGTAAGTCGTTTAGGCAATATCGTTATCGATGACACCTATAACGCCAATTCGGCCTCATTGAAAGCGGGACTGGATGTGCTGGCCGGCTGTGAAGGGAAACATTGGCTGGTGTTGGGGGCTTTTGGCGAGTTGGGCCCTGACAGCCCGAGAATACATGAACAAATGGGTGAACTAATTAAATCAAGTGGTGTCGTGCGTCTCCTGGCTATAGGTTCTGATGCCCGAAATACTGTAAAGGTTTTTGGCAAAGGAGCCGCTTTTTTTGATACCCCAAACGATTTAATTGAAGCGTTAAAGCAGGAACTCAAAGGCGATGAAGCGATTTTGGTCAAAGGGTCAAGGGCTCAGCGCATGGAAAATGTAGTGGCAGCGCTGGTTGAAAACTTCAGGATATAAATAATGTTACTTTATTTTGCAGATTACTTAATGACCTTTGACGGCGGATTCAGGGTATTTCATTACCTGACCTTTCGCGCGATTCTTGGGGCTCTGACCTCGCTGATGATTTCTTTTATGATCGGGCCGGTCATGATCAGAAAACTAAGCCGCAACAAGATCGGGCAAAGTATCCGCGAGCTGGGCCCCCAATCGCATTACGAGAAGAAAGGCACGCCTACCATGGGCGGAACCTTGATATTGGTTGCCATTGCATTCAGCACGCTGTTGTGGGCGGATCTGAGCAACCGCTATATCTGGGTTATTTTACTGGTGACCCTGGGTTACGGCATTATCGGCTTTATCGATGATTACAGAAAGGTCGTCAAGGGCAACAGCGACGGCTTGTCGGCGAAAGCCAAATATTCCTGGCAATCGGTCATAGGCTTAGTGGCGGCTGTTTTTTTGTATAAAACCGCAATACTGCCGGCAGAAACGCAATTGATAGTCCCGTTCTTTCAAGGACTTCATGTTGGATATGGGCTGGTTATATATAGTGCTGACCTATTTTGTGATTGTTGGCACCAGCAACGCCGTCAACCTGACTGATGGCTTGGACGGGCTGGCGATTATGCCGACCGTGATGGTCGCCACCGGTTTGGGGATTTTTGCCTATTTATCGGGCCATGTGACTTTTTCGCAATATCTGGCAATACCCTATCTGCCCAACGCCGGGGAATTGATCGTATTTTGCGCCGCTTTGGTCGGTGCCGGATTGGGCTTTTTGTGGTTTAACGCCTATCCCGCGATGGTGTTCATGGGCGATGTCGGCGCGCTGGCGCTGGGTGGCGCTTTAGGCGTTTTGGCGGTGTTGGTTAGGCAGGAAATCGTGTTGATGATCATGGGCGGTGTCTTCGTTATGGAAACGGTGTCGGTGATCATTCAGGTGGCCTCGTTCAAAATGACCGGAAAGCGCGTGTTTCGGATGGCGCCGATACATCATCATTTTGAATTGAAAGGCTGGCCGGAGCCTCGCGTTATTGTGCGTTTCTGGATTATTACCGTCATCCTGGTGTTGATTGGCTTGGCTACTTTGAAATTGAGATAAGAAATGGATAGTGCAGCGATTACAGCATTATTGAAAAAGAATTTTGCCCTGGATCCGCAAACGGCCAAGGTATTGGTTGTGGGTCTGGGCGACACGGGAATTTCGGTTGCGCATTATTTGCAAAGTCTAGACTTTAAATTTGCCATTATCGATAGCCGCGCCAAGCCGCCGATGATGGATGAGTTTTTTCAGCAGATGCCCGATACGCCGGTGTTTACCGGCGGTTTTGATGAGGCGGCGTTTAAAGTGGCCACGCATCTGGTGGTCAGTCCCGGCGTATCGCTGAATGAACAGGCGATCATAAAAGCTGTTGCCAATGGTTCGAAAATAGTCAGCGATATTGACCTGTTTGCCTGTTCAGTCGATGCGCCTATTGTTGCGATTAGCGGCTCCAACGGTAAAAGCACGGTAACCACCATGCTCGGCGAAATGGCAAAAGCGACGGGGATGGAAGTGGGCGTAGGCGGGAATCTGGGCACACCGGCCCTGGATTTGCTGGCGTTAAATGCGCAGCTTTACGTGCTGGAGCTATCCAGTTTTCAACTGGAGCGTACGTCAGCCCTGAATGCGGCGGCCGCGACGGTGCTCAATGTCAGCGCCGATCATCTGGACAGGCATGCCGATTTAGCCGAATACGCACGGGAAAAACAGAGGGTTTTCAGGGGCGACGGCGCCATGATCATCAATATCGATGATCCTGTTGTTGATGCGATGCGGGATGACAGCAGGAAGACATTGACCTTCTCGATTAACAAAAAAGCCGATTTCCATCTTGCCTATCAAGGCGATACGGAATATCTGATGCGCAACGAGTCGTGCCTGATGCCGCTGGCGGAGTTGCCGCTTGAAGGCAGGCATAACGCGGCCAATGCTTTGGCCGCATTGGCGTTGGGTGTGGCTGTGGGCTTGGATGAACAGCTCATGTGCGATGCCTTGCGCAAATTTAAAGGGCTCAGCCACAGGATGCAGCGTGTCGCGGAGATTCGCGGGGTTACCTGGGTTAATGATTCAAAAGCGACCAATATCGGCGCCTGCGTTGCCGCGTTGCAGGGCTATGCGCGCAAGGTGATTCTGATTGCCGGCGGCGATGCGAAAGGTGCCGACATGAACGAATTGACGCCTGCGATCAAAGAAAAAGCAAAAAGCGTGGTATTGATGGGGAAAGATGCGGGTCTGATAAAGCAGGCCCTGAATGGCTGCGTCCCGGTCTATTCGGCAGCCAACATGGTAGAAGCGGTGCAGATCGCAGCGGGCCTTGCCGATGCCGGCGAGAGCGTTTTGCTGTCTCCTGCCTGCGCCAGTCTTGACCAATATAAGAATTACCAGGATCGGGGCGAAAAATTTACCAAGGCGGTGTTGGCGCTGGTAGACCGCGCCGCGCCGCCTAAAGCGCCCTTCATGGCGGTCATATGAACAAACAGCAACGCCTGGAGCAGCAATGAAAATACGGGCCGGCCGATTTCATTTTGATCCGGTGCTGCTGATCGTCAGCGGCAGCTTATTACTGATCGGCTATGTGATGGTGGCATCCGCATCATTGCATCTGGGAATAAAATTGGCTGGCGACGGTTTTTATTATCCGGTCAGACAATTAATGCATATCGGTTTGGGGTTGATTTTCGGCGGCGGTGTGGCGTCAGTTCCGATGCAGGTCTGGGAACAAAATGGCCCCCGGTTGTTTTTAGCCGGATTGCTGTTGCTGATCATTGTCTTGATTCCGGGTTTGGGCGTAAAGGTAAACGGCAGCGTGCGTTGGCTGTCGCTAGGTGGCGTCAGGATACAGGTATCCGAAGTGGTTAAGTTCTTTTCCGTCATTTATATGGCAGGGTATGTGACCCGGTATCAGGAGTCCGTGCAAAACGCGGCTTTTGGCTTGCTCAAACCGCTGGGGCTGTTTTCGGTAGCCAGCCTGCTGTTGCTGTTGGAGCCGGATTTCGGTTCGGCCGTCGTAATTATAATGATAGCGATGGGCATCATGTTTTTAGCCGGGGCGAGACTGTCGCAATTTATCGTGCTGTTGCTGGTAATTGGCGTACTGGCCATGTTGCTGGTTTATTTTTCGCCTTACCGATTGGTTCGGGTCACCAGCTTCATGGATCCTTGGGCAGATCCGTTGAAAAGCGGATTCCAATTAGTCCAGGCGCTTATTTCGTTCGGGCGCGGGGAATGGTTGGGTGTGGGCTTAGGCAGCGGCGTGCAAAAATTATTTTATTTGCCCGAAGCTCACACGGATTTCCTGTTCTCGGTGATCGGTGAAGAACTGGGTTTCCTGGGCGTGATTACCGTGATTGGTTTATTTGCGATGTTGGTCTGGCGCGCTTTTGCAATTGGCTTGGCCGCCGAACAGGCGGGGCAGCGGTTTTCCGCATTTATCGCCTATGGCTTGGGTATTTGGTTCGGCTTTCAGTCATTCGTCAACATGGGCGTCAACATGGGGGTATTGCCAACCAAAGGCCTGACCTTGCCGTTGATGAGCTATGGCGGCGGCAGCATGATGATCATGTGCTGTGCGGTTGCGCTGTTGTTCCGCGTGCAAAGCGAAGTTACGGAAATAAATGCCGGAATACCAAAGAGAAATCGTCATGGCTAAGCGTATCGTTATTATGGCTGGCGGAACCGGCGGGCATGTGTTTCCGGCGTTGGCGGTAGCGCAAGAGCTGATCGAAAAAGGCTGGCAGGTCAGCTGGCTGGGCACGCAGAAGGGCTTGGAAGGCCGCGTGATACCGGAGCAGGGCATAGAGATCGACTGGTTGTCGGTTGCCGGAGTGCGGGGCAAAGGCTTGCTGTCGAAAATAACTGCCGTGTTATTGCTGATCAAGGCCTGCATTCAGGCATTGAAAATATTGTGGCAGCGCAAACCGGATGTGGTGTTGGGCATGGGCGGATTTGTTGCGGGGCCTGGAGGGTTGATGGCAAAGCTATTAGGCATACCGTTGGTCATTCATGAGCAAAACCGGGTGCCGGGAACCACCAATCGATTATTGGCGCGCATGGCCAACCAAGTGTTGGAAGCCTTTCCGGGCAGCTTTGATAAAAAAATTAACGCCAAATTTACCGGGAATCCGCTAAGAAAACAGTTTGGTCGCATCTGTTCCTTACAGATTGCGACACTTCCACCATCCTTGGCGGTCGTAGACAGTGCCGAACGCAGAGAAGCGCATCAAGGCATTAACATATTAGTCGTTGGCGGCAGCCAGGGAGCTCAGATATTGAATGAAGTCGTGCCCGAAGCACTTGCGGCCTTGCGCACTGACGAAATGGTGCAAATAAAGCACCAAACCGGCGCGGCCATGCAGGATAGGGTCAAGGGCCGGTATAAAGAATTAGGCGTGAACGCGGAAGTCCAGGCCTTTATAGAAGATATGGTGTCGGCCTATCAATGGGCGGATCTGGTGATTTGCAGATCCGGCGCAATGACCGTCAGCGAAGTGGCGGCGGCAGGGGTTCCGGCCATTTTTATACCGCTGCCGAATGCGATAGACGATCATCAAACAGCCAATGCCCGGTATTTAACCGATGCCGGTGCCGGGTTGCTGTTGATGCAAAAAGATTTGAATGCAGTAACGCTGGTAGAACATATAACAAAGGTACTGAAGCAATTGGATGTAATGAGTAAAACAGCAAAAGAATACGCACGGTTGGATGCAACGGAAATCGTTGCCGGTGTTTGCATGAACGAGGTGGAGCTATGACTTTTCCTAACAGCCAGATGCAGACTCAGGCATTAGGTGGCGTTGACCGGATACATTTTGTCGGTATAGGCGGAACCGGTATGAGCGGCATTGCCGAGGTGTTGTCGAACCTGGGTTATCACGTTTCCGGTTCGGACATCAAAGAAAGCGCGGTGACGCAAAGGTTGGCAAGCTTAGGCGTGGCCATCAACATCGGGCATAAACGGGAAAACATAGCTAAGGTCGATGTGGTAGTCGCTTCCAGCGCCATAGACCGTAGCAACGAAGAAATAGACGAAGCTTATATTCAAAGAGTACCGGTCATTCCGCGTGCGGAAATGTTGGCTGAATTGATGCGTTTCCGGTTCGGTATCGCCGTTGCCGGAACTCACGGCAAGACCACAACCACCAGTTTGACGGCAAGCATCCTGGCCGAAGGCGGACTTGACCCAACCTTTGTGATCGGCGGGCGCTTAAACAGCGCGGGCAGCAATGCCAAATTAGGCCTGGGCAATTACTTGGTCGCCGAAGCCGATGAAAGCGACGCGTCGTTTTTATATTTACAGCCGATGATGGCCATTGTCACCAATATCGATCAGGATCATATGGCGACCTATGAGGGCAGTTTTCAGCGCTTAAAGGATACCTTTACCGAGTTCCTGCATCATCTGCCTTTTTACGGGTTGGCGGTGATGTGCCTGGACGATGAAGGCGTCAGGGCGATCCTGCCGGAAATTTCCAAGCCGGTAACGACTTATGGCGTCCATGAGGATGCCGATGTGCGTGCGGTCAATATCAAGCAAGAGGGGATGCATACCTCGTTTGAAGTGTTACGCAGAGGCGACTATCCGTCGTTGCATGTCACCTTGAATATGCCCGGCTGGCATAACATGCTTAATGCGCTTGGCAGCGATTTGCGTCGCCAGCAAACTGGCGGTCGATGATGCGGCTATTATCAGGAGTCTTGGGCGCGTTTAAAGGCGTAGGCAGACGCTTTCAGCTTAACGGCGACTTGCCGATGGGCGCAGGCAAACTGACGCTGGTTGACGATTACGGACATCATCCGCGCGAGATTGCCGCGACGCTTGAAGCTTTGCGCCAGGCCTGGCCGGACCGGCGCAAAGTCATCGTGTTTCAGCCGCACCGTTACACCCGCACCCGGGATTTGTTTGAAGATTTTGTGCAAGTGCTGTCAACCGTAGACGTGCTGATCCTGATGGATGTTTATTCTGCAGGCGAAACGGCGATTCCCGGAGCGGACGGCCGGGCATTAAGCCGGGCGATACGTATACGCGGACAGGTCGATCCGGTATTTGTCGAAAACTGGGAAGAATTGCCGCAAATATTGGCAGGCATCGTAAAAGCCGATGATGTGCTTTTGACCATGGGCGCGGGCAATGTCGGACAGATTGCCGCCCAGTTACCGCAGTTGTTGGCGGAAACGTTGCAGGGCAAAGCTTCAACAGGAAATGACCTGTGAAAGGTCAATTGCTAAAACATGAAAAACTAGCGAAGTACACCAGTTGGCGCGTTGGCGGCCCTGCGGATCAGCTGTATATCCCGCACGACCGGCAGGATCTGATCGAGTTTATCAAGACGCTGCCGGCATCCGAGCCGGTGTTCTGGATGGGGCTGGGCAGTAATTTGCTGGTCAGGGATGGCGGCATACGCGGCACGGTGATCAACACCAAGGGCCGGTTAAAAGAGATGAGTTTGACCGATGACGGCTCGGTTTATGTTGAAGCAGGCGTTCCCTGCGCGCATGTGGCGCGTTTTTGCGGAGAGCGGGGCTTAATCGGTGCGGAGTTTTTGGCGGGCATACCCGGAACCATGGGCGGCGCCTTAAAGATGAATGCAGGGGCCTTCGATGGAGAAACCTGGGCTATCGTCAACAGCGTGGACATGCTGGACAGGTCGGGCAAGGTCACGCAGAGAAAGCCTGATGATTTTAATGTAAGTTACCGGTCTGTGAAGGGCTTTGACAATGAATGCTTTCTATCCTGTCTGTTGACTTTGCAGCAGGGCGATACGACAGCGAGCCAGCAGAAAATTAAAGGGTTATTGGAAAAACGGGGAGCGACGCAACCGACCAATCAGCCCAGTTGCGGGTCGGTATTTAAAAATCCCGAAGGCGACTATGCGGCAAGGTTGATAGAACAAGCCGGGTTGAAAGGCTACGCGATAGGCGGGGCGTGCGTGTCGGAAAAACATGCGAATTTTATTAGTCAATACCGGCAATGCAACGGCAGCGGATATTGAGGCTCTCATTCAATATGTCCGGGACAAGGTTGAGCAACAATACGGGGTGGTCTTGCAGACTGAGGTTTGTGTGGTAGGTGAAGCTTCCGCTCCTGCTCACGCCCCTTACCTACATCCTATAGGCAAAGCATTATGAAAACATTGGCGTTAAATAAGCCTGAACAGTTCGGCCGTGTCGCGGTCATGATGGGCGGTTCGGCGGCGGAAAGGGAAGTCTCGTTAAGAAGCGGGGCGGCAGTTTACGAGGCCTTGAAAAATAAAGGCGTGGACGCGGTTGCCGTCGATGTGACAGGCAGTCCGATTGAGGCGTTGGCAGGGCTAAAGATCGACCGGGTGTTTAACATTATCCACGGACGCGGCGGCGAAGACGGTGTGCTGCAAGGCGTGCTGGAAGTGCTGGGGATACCCTACACCGGCAGCGGCGTGATGGCGTCGGCATTGACTATGGATAAGCTGAGAACCAAGTTGTGCTGGCAGGGTTACGGTCTGGTCACGCCCAAATGGTGTTTGTTGAACAATGAAGCCGATCTTGATGCCTGCATAGCCAAGCTGGGTTTCCCGGTTATCGTCAAACCGGCGCAGGAAGGCTCCAGCATCGGCATGAGCAAGGCGACCAATCGGGACGAATTGCAAAAAGCCTTGGCCGTGGCGGCCAAATATCGTTGCGATGTTTATGCGGAAGCCTGGGTTACCGGCAAGGAATATACCGTTGCGGTATTGGACGATGAGGCGTTGCCGGTTATTCGCCTGGAAACCCCCAATGCATTTTACGATTACGAAGCCAAATACCAGGCGACGACGACGCAATATCATTGCCCTTGCGGCCTGAGCCAGGAGCAGGAACAGTTGCTAAGGGATTTGGCGGTAACGGCCTGCAAGGTGGTTGGCGTTAAAGGCTGGGGGCGAGTGGATGTATTTATCGACGATTTGGGCCAGTATCAGTTGATTGAAGTGAATACAGTTCCCGGCATGACCGACCACAGCTTGGTGCCGATGGCGGCGAGACAGGCGGGCATCGATTTTGACGAATTGGTCTGGCGCATTCTGGAAACCAGTTGCGGGTAATGGTGAATGACGGTAATTATTTAGCCACAGATCAACACGGATTAAACAGATTGTTTTTGCAGTTTATTCAGCGTGTATCGGTGTCGCCTGGAGGCGCCTACTTTTGGCAATCTGTGGCTGAACACTTGTGAAAGCCGTAGCAAAAAGCATGATCGGCCTATTGCTGTTGGCTGGACTGCTCTGGATGGCGGCTGTACGGCGTTAAGCGCATCCCGATTAAATATGTGCGTACCGAAGGGGTTTTTCAGTACCTCAGCAAGGACGAGATAAAGACGGCTTTGCAGCCCTTGGTGATGACCGGTTTTTTCGATGCCGATATGCAATCCATTCATCAGGCGGTTTCGGAATTGACTTGGGTGGATACCGTTACGGTTAAACGGGTTTGGCCCGATGCGATTGACATAAAGATACGCGAAAAGAAAGCCCTATGTGCGCTGGGGGCAACAAAGCCTGGTCAGCGCACGGGGCGAGATCATTACGCCGAAGAATATAGAGCCAGTTTAAGAACTTGCCGATGTTGCAAGGGCCTGAATTAGCAACAGCTAAAAACGTTGGAAATCATGAAGGGCGTTAACACGGCATTAGCCGATCAGTCCATGAAAATGGCGGAGTTTACGATTAATGATCGGTGGGCATGGAAGATTAAATTAACAACAGGCTTGGAAATACTGTTGGGACGAAATGAACAGTTAAAGAAATTACAGCGTTTTTTGAAAACGCTGGACGTACTAGGACAAGAACAGGTTGAGAAAATGGCAATAGTCGATTTGAGGTATCCCAATGGATATGCGATTTCATGGAAACCGGGAACTGAAGAAATCGACTGGAAGAAAATTGCCGATCCTCAACATGAAATAGATGGTTAATCGTAAAAGGTGATACAGAGTAAACAAAATGGCGAAAAAAACAGAGCGTAATTTAATAGTCGGACTGGACATCGGTACGTCAAAGGTCGCCGCTATAGTTGGTGAGCTCACCAGTGATGGCAATATAGAGATCATCGGCATTGGCTCAACACCATCGCGCGGCTTGAAAAAAGGCGTTGTGGTCAATCTGGAATCGACTGTGCAATCCATACAGCGCGCTATTGAAGAGGCTGAATTAATGGCCGGATGCCAGATCAGGTCGGTTTATGCGGGTATTGCGGGCAGTCATATCAGAAGCCTTAATTCTCACGGCATCGTGGCCATTAAGGACAAGGAAGTGACCCAGTACGATATAGACAGGGTGATCGATTCGGCCCGTGCGGTGGCAATTCCTGCGGACCAGAAAATTCTGCATATTTTGCCGCAGGAGTTCGTGATCGATCTTCAGGAAGGCATCAAGGAGCCTATCGGGATGTCGGGCATTCGGCTGGAGGCCAAGGTGCATATGGTCACCGGCAGCGTCAGCGCCTCGCAAAATATCGTCAAGTGCATCCGGCGCTGCGGCCTGGAAGTCGATGACATTGTGCTGGAGCAATTGGCGTCCTGCAATTCGGTGCTGACCGATGATGAAAAAGAATTGGGTGTTTGCCTGATCGATATTGGCGGCGGCACCACGGATATTGCGATTTTTGTCGAGGGCGCGATAAAGCATACCGCAGTGATTCCGATAGCCGGCGATCAGGTGACCAATGATATTGCGGTCGCGCTACGCACGCCGACGCTGAATGCCGAGGATATTAAGCGAAAATATGCCTGCGCCTTAACGCAGTTGGCGAATGTCGATGAGGTTATTGAGGTGCCCAGTATCGGCGACAGAGCGCCGCGCAAGATTTCAACGCAAAATCTGGCCGAGATTATTGAGCCTCGCTATGAAGAATTAATGCTGCTGGTTCAGTCGGAACTAAGACGTAGCGGTTATGAAGAATTAATTGCCGCCGGGATCGTGTTAACGGGCGGCAGTTCAAAGGTAATGGGATTGATCGATTTGGCGGAAGAAATTTTCCATATGCCGGTGCGTATGGGTGGACCGCAAAATGTGACAGGGTTGACCGAGGTGGTAAAAAATCCGATTCACTCTACAGGGGTCGGATTGTTAATGTATGGAAAAGAACACCAGGGTGTTGGCAGAAGCATTGATTCTGACGGCCCCAGCGTGTTCTCAAGAATGAAGAACTGGTTTCAGGGTAATTTTTAATAATTTTGTAATAATTAAGGGGCAACGATAATGGCTATGAAATATGAATTAATGGATATGAGCAACGAACATGCGGTCATCAAGGTTATTGGTGTCGGCGGCGGCGGCGGCAATGCGGTCAGTCACATGGTCGGGAGTCTTGTCGAAGGCGTTGAGTTTATCTGTGCAAATACCGATGCGCAGGCATTAAGAAAACTGAATATTGATACGATTATCCAGTTAGGCGTCGAATTAACCAAGGGTTTGGGCGCAGGCACCAATCCTGAAGTCGGAAGAATGGCCGCAGACGAAAACAAAGAGCGCATCAGGGAAGTTTTACAGGGCGCCGACATGGTGTTCCTGACTGCCGGCATGGGCGGCGGTACCGGTACCGGTGCGATTCCGGTGATTGCCGAAATTGCCAGAGGCATGGGCATTCTGACGGTTGCCGTGGTGACCAAGCCGTTTGCATTCGAAGGCAAAAAGAAACTGGCAACTGCGGAGCAAGGTATAGCGGAGCTTGAAAAGTTCGTTGACTCATTGATCACCATTCCAAATCAAAAATTATTGCCGGTACTGGGCAACGATGTGTCTTTGGTCAATGCATTTAAAGCGGCTAACGATGTGTTATTGGATGCTGTGCAGGGCATTACCGAGCTTATCGTTCATCCCGGCATGATTAACGTCGATTTTGCCGATGTCAGAACGGTCATGTCCGGCATGGGCGCTGCGATTATGGGTACAGGTTCGGCAAAAGGCGAATACCGGGCTCGCGAAGCGGCTGAGAAAGCCATTGCCTGCCCATTGCTGGAAGACATTAATTTACAGGGCGCACGCGGCATTTTGGTTAATATTTCTGCCGCTGACATGGGCATTGCCGAGTTCGACGAAGTCGGTAATATTGTTCACGAATTTGCTTCGGAAGATGCGGTTATCAAAATCGGCATGTCTATTAATCCCGAGTTAGGCGATGAGATTAAAGTGACTGTTGTGGCTACAGGCATGGGCTTGCCGTCTCAGCGTGGTTAAGCTTGCGCCAAAAGCATCGGTCGGCTTCATGAATCAAAATGCGGCCGGTGAAACCAGTTATGAAGGCCTGGATAAACCCACGGTCATGCGTCAAAACAAAACCGAAGGCAGAGAAACGCGTTTTGGCGCCCAGCCGAAAAAAGACATGGATTTAGATTATCTGGATATTCCGGCTTTTTTAAGACGTCAAGCCGACTAGTGAGTGCGCGTAATACAAAGTGGTTCAGTCTTCGGGGCTGATTGTGGTAAAATTTGCGTTTTTTGCCCTCTTTACTTAGCGTTATTTATTTTATGATTAAACAGCGAACTTTAAAAAACACAATCAGGGCAACAGGTGTAGGTCTGCACACGGGCGATAAAGTTTATTTGACTTTACGCCCGGCTGAGGCGAATACCGGAATTAGATTTCGCAGAGTCGATCTGGATACTCCGGTGACCATTGATGCAACACCGGAAAATGTTGGTGAAACCATGCTGTCGACAACGCTGGTTGCAGGCGATGTCAAAATCTCAACCATTGAACATTTGCTTTCGGCTTTTGCCGGATTAGGTATAGACAACGCAATTATCGATGTCAGCGCCGCAGAGGTTCCGATTATGGATGGCAGCGCCGGGCCTTTTGTATTCCTGCTACAGTCGGCGGGAGTTGAAGAGCAGGATAGTCCGAAGCAGTATATCCGTATAAAACGCAGCATAAGGGTTGAGGATGGCGACAAATGGGCGGCTTTTGAGCCATTTGAAGGCTTCAAGGTTACTTTTACGATCGATTTTGAACATCCGGCTTTTGAAGAACATGTAAAAACCGCTACGATGGATTTTTCATCGACTACTTTTGTCAAGGAAGTGAGCCGGGCCAGAACCTTCGGCTTCATGAAAGATATTGAGATGCTGAGACAAAATAATCTGGCGTTGGGCGGAAGCCTTGATAATGCGATTGTGGTCGATGATGATAAAGTCATCAACGAAGACGGCCTGCGTTATGCGGATGAATTTGTTAAGCATAAAATTCTTGATGCGATAGGCGACTTATATCTGTTAGGGCATAGCCTGATTGGCGAGTTTACCGGCTATAAATCGGGTCACGGCTTGAACAACAGATTACTTCGCGCTTTATTAAATGATAAGGACGCCTGGGAAATGGTCACCTTTGACGATGAAGAAAACGCCCCGATTTCCTTTATGCGTTCTGCCGAGTCACCCAGGTCTGCTGCATAAGGCCGACAGCTGTTGCCAGCGTTGCACTTCAGTTTTTGCAGCGTTGCCTTAAGCAGTTTCAATTGCTCATCCGAAACGGTGAGACTCTGTTTATGGATGAGTTCTATTTTTTCTGCCGAAGGAATGATCGGCATTCGTCCGGGTAGAGATGTTGTAGGCGATGCCTCTACCCTCACTTTAATCTGCATAATCGAAACCGACTCCCGGGTTACCGGGGCGATAGCCGCGAGAATTGCGCTGTTGTAAAAGCGCAGTTGGGAAGCCCATGCGGCCGTATCGGTATAAACCAGCAGTTTCTTGCCGTTAATAACGCAGTGCAGGGCATGTTTTGCCAGCGCAGCCGGCAACACCTCATGAATTCGCTGTAGAACCCGTTTTTGCTGATCAATCTGGCTGTAAAAGTGTGCGATAGCGCGGTTTTGGAACGATAAAGCCGCTTTAAAGGGAGTTGGTTTTTTTGCCATAAGTCATTGTCTGTCAATTCGCGTCGAAAAGTCTTACCGGGTTATTGGTTTATCAGGCATAGTGGGATATAGTTGATTTCGGTAAGGGAATAAGTCGCTGTAATGTAATAATCCGTCAGTATCATATCCACAAACATCCAGAAAAATAAAGCCAGGGAGATAAAGTGAGACAGTTTATTCGTGGTATCGCAGAAAACAATCATTATCAGGCAACACATTTGTTGCAAATTCTAAGGCAAATCCAATCCCGTTATCATTATATCCCGGAAGCAGCGATAGAGCAGCTGTCCGAGTTGCTAAGCATTCCACGGACGCAAATCATCGGCGTCATTGAGTTCTACAGTTTTTTTCATTTGGCCCCCAGAGGCCAATACGAGCTGTTGATCAGCGATTCCATAACGGACCATATGCTGGGTAAGAAAAGTCTGTTCGACTATCTGGCTAATAAATTGGGTGTTGCCGTGGGCGAGGTCAGGGCAGATGGTGTGGTCAGCCTGGACAACACGTCATGCACCGGCATGTGCGATCAGGGGCCTGCCGGCTTGGTAAACGGCTATGCGTTGACCCGGCTGGATCATGCCTCAATTGATAAAATCGCAGCGCTGATTAACCAGCAAAAACCGCTGGACGAATGGCCGGGCGAGTTGTTTCAGGTCGATGACAATATTCTCAAATCCGGCTTACTGCTGGATCGGCAGATTGAGCATGGCGCGGCGCTTAAATCGGCCTTTAAACGAGGCATCAAGGAAACGCTGAAGGAAATTGATCATTCGGGCTTGCGGGGACGGGGCGGCGCCGGATTTAAAACGGCGATCAAGTGGCAATTTTGTTCGGAAGAACAGCAGGCCGAGCGTTACGTAGTTTGTAATGCCGACGAAGGCGAGCCCGGCACGTTCAAGGATAGGGTGCTGTTAAATTCTTACGCAGACCAGGTTTTCGAGGGCATGACCGTGTGCGCCGCGATTATCGGAGCCAAACAGGGCTTTTTGTATTTGCGCGGCGAGTATCTGCATCTGTACGACAAGCTGCAAAGTATTTTGGCTCAGCGCCGTGAAGACGGTTTGCTGGGCAACAACATTCTGGGTGCCGGGCTTGGATTTCGATATTGAAATTCGTCTCGGTGCCGGCGCTTATATTTGCGGCGAAGAATCCGCGCTGATCGAATCGCTGGAAGGCAAAGCCCGGTATTCCGCGTAACCGTCCGCCTTATCCCGTTACCCAAGGTTATTTGGGCAAACCTACCGTCGTCAATAATGTGGAAACGTTTCTGGCTGCGGCCGGGATTGCGGTCAATGGCGGCGACTGGTTTGCAAGCATCGGCACCGAAAAATCGAAAGGCACCAAAATACTCAGCATCAGCGGCGATTGTGCGCGTCCCGGTATTTACGAATATCCGTTTCGGCATAGACAATTCAGACCATTCTTAAACGATTGCGGCGCGGACGATGTGCTGGGCGTTCAGGTCGGCGGGCCGTCGGGAACCTTTATTTCCAACCAGGAGTTCGACCGCAAGCTGGCTTTTGAGGATTTGGCTACCGGCGGATCATTCATTATTTTCAACTCCAGCCGCAATATTCTCGACATGGTGCATAACTTCACGCATTTTTTCGCGCATGAAAGCTGCGGATTTTGTACGCCCTGCCGGGTCGGTACCTCGTTATTGAAAAAACAGATCGATAAGATTGTCGAAGGTCACGGCTCGGCGGGCGATGTTGTTGCGCTTGAAGAGCTGTGCCAGCTGGTTAAAAACTATAGCCATTGCGGCCTGGGACAAACGGCAGCAAACCCGATATTAACAACGTTGGAACGCTATCCTGATTTGTATCAAAGCCAATTAAAAGAAATCAGTTTTGAACCGGGATTCGATTTGGACGGCGCACTGGAAACGGCGCGGCGCATGGCGAATCGGGATGATGCCGGTGCGCATTTGGCTCAGACTCAGATGGAGAGCGAACATGAGTAAAACAATTACCATCGACGGCAAAAGTTATTCCTTTCGAAGACGGACAGACCATTATGGATGCGGCGATGGCGGCCGGAGTCTATATTCCGCACTTATGCCATCAGCCGGAATTTACCCCGCACGGCAGCTGCAAGCTGTGTACGGTCAACGTCAACGGACGCAACTGTTCTGCCTGCACCTTTCCGGCAATGGAAGGTCAGGAGGTGCTGAGTGAAACCGAAGAGCTGATCGAATGACCGGAAGAAAATCACCCAGATGCTGTTTGTCGAAGGCAATCATTTGTGCCCAGGCTGCGAAAAAACCGGCAATTGCCAATTGCAGGCCGTTGCCTATCATTTGAATATGCTCGACAACCATTTTCCGCTGTTTTACCCGGATCGGGAAGTGGACGCCTCTCATCCTGATGTGATGATTGACCAGAATCGCTGCATTCTTTGCACATTGTGCGTTCGCGCCAGTCAGCAAAAAGACGGTAAAGACGTGTTTGCGATCAGCGGGCGCGGCATCGACAAGCATTTGATCGTCAATGCTCAAAGCGGCTTGTTGAAAGATACCGATCTGGAAGCGACGGATCGGGCTGCTCATATTTGCCCTACCGGCGCGATTTTGATTAAACGTACCGGCTATCAGGTGCCGATAGGTCAGCGTATTTACGATCATAAAGAAATCGATCAAGTAAGTCTGGAAACGGGAGCATCTCAAACATGGCGAATAAAATTAGAGTAGCAACAACATCGCTGGCAGGCTGCTTCGGCTGTCACATGTCGTTTTTAGATATAGACGAGCGGCATGCTGCAATTGGCCGAAGTCGTCGAGTTCGACCGCTCGCCGATTACCGACATAGAGCACTGCACCAACTGCGATATAGGCCTGATCGAAGGCGGCGTGTGCAATTCCGAAAACGTGCATGTGTTGCGGGAGTTTCGCAACAACTGCAAAATCCTGGTTGCGGTCGGCGCCTGCGCGATTAACGGCGGACTGCCTGCCTTGCGCAATCATATCCCGCTGGAAGAATGCCTGAATGAGGCTTATCTGGACGGCATTGGCGTGGAAAATCCGAAAATTCCCAGCGATATAGAATTGCCGTTGCTGTTGAACAAGGTGCATCCGATTCATGAAGTCGTCAAAATCGATTATTTCCTGCCCGGCTGCCCGCCGTCAGCGGACGTATTCTGGAAATTCCTGACCGATTTGATTGAAGGGCGTGAGCCTTCGTTGCCTTATGAGTTGGTTCATTACGATTAAGTTCCGTAGTTTCGTAGGTCGGATTGCGTTAGCGCAATCCGACAAACCCTATCGATAAAATGCCGGGTTGTTAACCCGACCTGCAAATACGAGAATCATCATGTACGAACATTTAGAAACAGCTGAAAACCGGGACAGTTTAAAACGCGTTGTCGTCGATCCGGTCTCGCGCGTTGAAGGACACGGCAAAGTCACTTTATTGCTGGATGCGGATAATAAAGTCCAGCAAGCCAGATTGCATATCGTTGAATTCCGCGGCTTTGAGCGCTTTATTCAAGGCCGGCCCTATTGGGAACTGCCGGTTTTGGTGCAGCGTTTATGCGGCATCTGCCCGGTCAGTCATCATTTGGCCGCCGCCAAAGCCATCGACCAACTGGTCGGCATCGATCCTGAAAACCTGCCCGTCTCAGCGGACAAATTAAGACGCCTGCTGCATTTCGGGCAAGTGTTGCAATCCCATGCGCTGCATTTCTTTCATCTATCCAGCCCGGATTTGCTGTTCGGCTTTGAAAGCGACATCAGCAAGCGTTCGATTGTTGCGGTATTGGGCGAATATCCCGACATCGGCGTGCAGGGCGTAAAGCTGCGCAAATACGGCCAGGAAGTCATTCGCATGGTGTCCGGCAAACGTATTCACGGTACCGGCGCGATCGCCGGCGGCATGAATAAATCGTTGAGCAAAGCCGAACGCGACTATCTGCTGGAAGATATCGACCAGATGATAACCTGGGCGGCGGGATCGGTTGCGCTGATCAAGAAAGTGCATTGCTCCAACCTGCCTTATTACGATGATTTTGCGACCATACGCACCAATTACCTGGGTCTGACCAAGCCGGACGGCGCACTGGAGCTTTATCATGGCGGCATCCGCGCCAAGAATGAGCACGGCGAAACCATCATGGATCACATCGATTATTGCAAATATAACGATTATATCCACGAAGAAGTCCGCTCCTGGACCTACATGAAGTTCCCTTATCTGTTGTCGCTGGGGCAGGAAAATGGCTGGTACCGTGTCGGGCCGTTGGCGCGGGTCAATAACTGCGACTACATCGACACGCCGTTGGCGGAAGCCGCCCGCGTCGAGTTTAAAGCGCACAGCGGCGAAGCGATGGTGCACAGCACCTTGGCATTTCACTGGACGCGCCTGATTGAAGTCCTGCATTGCGCCGAAAGCATTAAACAGTTGCTCAACGACCCGGACATTATGGGCCATGATCTAGTGGCGCAAGGCGAAAAACGCTATGAAGGCATCGGCGTGATTGAAGCGCCGCGCGGCACTTTGTTCCATCACTATCAAGTCGATGAAAACGACATCGTCACCAAAGCCAATCTGATCGTCTCGACCACCAGCAACAACATGGCGATGAATGAATCGGTGCGGCAAGTGGCGGCGGAATATTTGTCCGGCCGGGAACTGACCGAACCCTTGTTGAACAATCTGGAAGTGGCGATTCGCGCTTACGATCCCTGTCTGTCCTGTGCGACTCATGCGGTAGGCAAAATGCCGCTGCAACTTGAGTTGGTCGATGCCGAAGGCAAGCTGATCGACAAGCTGGTCAAGCACAGCGACGGTCAAATCGAGCGGGAAAATGCCTAAACCGGTATTGCTGTTCGGCTACGGCAATCTCAGTCGCGGCGATGATGCATTGGGGCCGTTGCTGCTGGAGTATGCCGAAACGCATTGCGATCTGGATGCGATTGAAATATTGTCCGATTTCCAGTTGCAAATCGAGCATGCGCTGGATCTGGAAAACAGGCGCTTGGTGTTGTTTGTCGACGCCTCCGTAGCCTGCGCCAATGCATTCGATTTTACTGCGCTGGAGCCGGCCAGGGACAAAAGTTACACGACTCATGCAATGAGCCCTGCGGCGGTCTTGGACGTCTACCAATCGATAAAAAAGCAAACGCCGCCGCCGTGTTTTCTGCTGAGCATCAAAGCCGAGCAATTTGAATTGGGCGATGGTTTAAGCGCCAATGCGGAAAGCAATCTAGTTGAAGCGTGTTCGTTTGCGGGGCGCTTATTGAGTAGCCCCGATCTTGATTTCTGGCTGAAACAGGTAACTCATGCATGACAAATCCGCTTGGAGCGGATTTGCACTAGCCCGTAGGGGGTATGGCAGGGACAGCCATGCATGAACTCTCCCTCCTTGAAGATGTCAGGGAAATTCTGGAAAATCATGCCCTGAGCCAGAACTTTACCAAGGTCACCCAAGTGACCCTGGAAATCGGCAAACTTTCCAGCGTGGAGCCGGATGCATTGCGTTTCGGTTTCGACGTGGTGATGAACGGCTCGTTGGCGGAAAATGCCGAGTTGATTATTTCCGATATAGCGGGACTGGGGATTTGCAGGCAATGCGGCCTACAAGTCGAGATGGAGACATCGCATGATCCGTGCCCTCATTGCGGCAACCCTTTCGTTAAAATCATTCAGGGCGCGGAAATGAAAATTAAAGACTTGATCGTTATCTAAGCAAGCAAAAAATTCAACAGATGTTACTTATGATTAATAGAACACGGATGACACAGATTGAACGGATTTAAACGGATTTTTTAATAATCCGAAGTCCAGCTTGTTATGCGTTTTGTAATCCGTGTCATCCGTGTTCCATTCAATTACAAGAATAAAATACTTACATTTTTACAGGTCACCATTTATGTGCGGAATATGCGGTTGCAGCCAACCCGGAAAAATCAACAAACTCCAGCCCGTAAGCGGGCGAGTTCATCAGCATGACCACGATCACGGTCATCACCATCACGACGCAGAACGCCTGATCAAAGTCGAGCAGGACTTGCTCAGTAAAAACAATGCCTACGCGGAGCAAAACAGGACTTATTTTCAACAGCAAAATATTTTTACGTTGAATCTGGTTTCCAGCCCCGGCGCCGGAAAAACCACGTTGCTGGTTGAAACCATTAAAGTCTTAAAAAACCGCTTTCCTATCGCCGTCATCGAAGGCGACCAGCAAACAGAGCATGACGCGGATAGGATCAGGGCTACCGGCGTGCCCGCATTGCAAATCAATACCGGCCGGGCCTGTCATCTCGATGCGCACGGCATCGGTCATGCAATCCTGGAGCTGGGCGTAAAAGCCAATAGCCTCTTGGCCATAGAAAATGTCGGCAATCTGGTCTGCCCGTCTTCATTCGATCTGGGCGAAGCGCATAAAGTCGTGGTGCTGTCAGTGACCGAAGGCGACGATAAGCCGCTTAAATACCCCGACATGTTTCACGCGGCGGACTTGATGATCATCAATAAAACCGACTTGTTGCCTTATGTCGACTTTGATGTGGAGCGTTGTATTAATTTCGCCCGGCAGGTCAATCCCGACATACAAATCATCCAGCTGTCATCAACCAAAGGCGATAATTTTTCAGCATGGACGGATTGGCTAGCCGGGCAGGTTAAGCTGGAAGCTTAAGAGTTTGTAGGCTTTAACTGCAAACCCGCTTGAGTGGGAAGTAACAACTGAACAGGCTGCCTTTGCCTAATTCGCTGGCGATGTTTAACTTGGCTTCATGCCTCATTAGTACATGCTTGACGATAGCCAGGCCTAATCCTGTGCCGCCTACCTTTTTATTGCGTTTGACTTCGGATCGGTAAAACCGCTCGGTAACACGGGGAATGTCGGCAGCCGCAATGCCTTCGCCCTGATCTTCAACATCCAGCACGATGCTGTCGTTGGCTCGATACCAGCGCACTTTGACCACGGAATCATCCGGCGAATATTTAAGCGCATTGCCCAACAGGTTGGTGAAGGCGCTGCGCAATTCCTGCTCTTCGCCGGTGATATGCACATCGGTTTCCAGGCTCAGTTCGATCCGGGCCGGGATGTTGCCCGCAAGAGGCAGATCAGGCGCGGAAGCTTTATTGTGCAAGGTTTCCGCTTCCTTGCAAATCTGGCTTAATAAGGCCGGGATATTAACGCACTCGGTTTTCTTCTGCTGGGTTTCCAGGCGGGTCAGCAACAGCAAGTCATCGACCAGATGCTGCATGCGTTCGGTCTGCCCCTGCATTTGCTGGAACGAGGTGGTCAATAACGGCGATTCGCCGTCATCCATGTCCTGCAAGGTTTCCAGATAACCTTTCAATACGGTCAGGGGCGTTCTCAGTTCATGCGACACATTAGCCACAAAATCCTTGCGCATCCGTTCCATTTTTTTCAGCTCTGTCACATCCTGAGCCAATAACAGGCGTAAGCCTGCGCCATAGGTGATAATCCGCACGGCCAGCGTGATGCGATGGTTGACCGGCGATGGCAATATGACGGGGTCGCTATAATTTCCGGATTTCAGATAGCGGATAAATTCAGGGAAGCGAATCAGGTTGGGAATGCGCTGGCCTTTATCCGATTGCTGCAAGCCGAAAACTTCCCTGGCCGCTTTATTCGCCCACTCAATTTCGTCATGGGGTCCCAAAACGACGGCGGCATCCGGCAACGCTTCGGTGGACTGGCGAAACTGGTCGACCATTTTGCCCAGTTTCTTTTTGCGTTTTTTTTCGTTCTTTTTGATGCGGTAAACATGGTAATAAATTTCTTCCCAAACGCCGGATGTCTTGGGATATTTAGCGCTGCCACCGGTTCGTATCCATTTTTCAAAGCGGTTAATCTGGAACAGCTGGCGCATTAACATGCCCAGCGTCAACACCAGCGCCAAGGGCATGAAAAGCCCGGTCATGCCGCCCGCTATCGACACCGCTACAAGCAGCAGTAATCCGGTAATGATTTCTTTTTGCCATACACCCATAGCAGTTACGAGGATATGGGGGTTGATGTGGTTGACGCATCCGTTACGGAAAACCGGTAGCCGAAACCGCGCACGGTTTGGACAAGATCCTCACGGCCGTGTTCGCCCAGAATTTTTCGCAATCGACGGATATGCACGTCAACGGTGCGTTCTTCGATGTATACGCTACGACCCCAGACCTGATCCAGTAATTGGGTGCGATTGAACACCTTGTCGGGATGAGTCATAAAAAACTGCATTAAGCGGAACTCGGTCGGACTCACGTCCAGTTGTTTATCGCCGATGCTGAGCCGGTGCTGCTCGGTATCCAGAACCAGGTCGCCCAGAGTGATTTGCGCCAGATCGTTGATTTTTCCGCTACGGCGTAAAACTGCGCGGATGCGAGCCACCAATTCCTTGGGTGAAAAAGGTTTGGTCATATAATCGTCGGCACCGATTTCCAGGCCTCTAACTTTATCCTCTTCCTCGCCTCGCGCGGTCAGTAAAATAATAGGCAGTTCCCGATACATCGGCTCTTTCTTTAAGCGCCTGGCCCATTCGACGCCACTGGTTCCCGGCAACATCCAGTCCAGCAGAATCAAGTCAGGCAAGGTTTCTTCCAAGGCTTTTTGTGCGTCTTGAGCATCCGCTGCCGCAATCGACCTGAATCCGGCCTGCTCAAGTACCATCATCAACATCTCCCTGATGGCATCTTCATCTTCAACAACGAGAATAGTTAAACTAGGCATAATTAAAGTTAGGATAATAATAAACGAGACATTTTACCAAATGTCATATTACCCTTTTATGACAAAAAGGATTGGCTTATTGTAAGGGCGAAGTTAGGGCGCGGCCTGCAAAAAGAGGCTTAAAAAAATTCCAAATCCCTATTATTACGGGTATCATTCGATTCACTCTCACCTACGTAACAATACCTAGTTTATAGGTCAACGTAGCAATAACCAGACGACCTCAGCCGCAGAGCTTCAGCTTTATGATTGAAATTTTACGCCGATATAGCCTCATAACGCTGTTGTTGATTTTAGCCTTGCTGTGTATGCCGACGCGCCTCCCTTGGACGCCGCAGCAGATCAAGCCAAAATCGCCCCAATATCGAAAGAAAATGCCGAGCACCAAGAAACCGGCATCACCAAATGGTGGAAATTATTAGTGGATTTGCCGTCTGTTTACAGGCTCGAATAAACAATCCGATGACACTTATGAACCCAGTTTCAGCGCACAAAGCAAATCTAAGGTGACCAAATATATAATCGGTATCCATCCCTTGCATAATCCGAAACGGCTGTTTGAAGTTTACGGTCCCATCGTCGATTTTCTTAACGCCAATATGCCTGAAGCCGATTTTACCCTGGAAGCATCGCGCAATTATGAAGAATTTGACAGGAAGCTTTATAGTGGACACTTCGATTTTGCGATGCCCAATCCTTATCAAACCGTCAACTCACTTAAGCATGGTTATCGGGTGTTCGGCAAGATGGCCGATGACGATGATTTTCGCGGCATTATTCTGGTGCGTCGCGACAGCGGCATTAAAACCGTCGCCGATCTCAAGGGCAAAGCCGTATCCTATCCTGCGCCGACTGCGTTGGCGGCGACCATGATGCCCCAGTATTATCTGCATACCCATGGCATTGATGTTAACCGCGACATCGAAAATCGCTATGTCGGCTCTCAGGAATCTTCGATCATCAACGTATTGCGCGGCCATGTCGCGGCGGGTGCAACCTGGCCGGTGCCGTGGAAAACATTCAGCAAGGAAAACCCCCAGTTGGCAAGCCAGCTCGAAGTCAAATGGCAAACCGAACCGCTGCAAAACAACGGCTGGGTGGTGCGTAAAGACCTGCCGACAGTCGGTAGCAGACAAATTTGCGGCGCTGCTGTTTAATCTTGATCAGCATCAGCAAGGCCGGGAAATGCTGGCACGTATTCCGGTTACCCGATTTGAACCGGCTAATGATGATAGTTACGGGCCGGTTCAAGCATTTATTGCGACCTTTATTAAAACAGTACGGCCTTTAGAGTAAATGAATGACTGTAATCGAAGCAAACCGAAGCGGGCTTTTTTTAACGGCTCCATTCGGCGTCAATTAGCGTGGTCATTTGGCGGAGTTGCGCTGATCATGATGATTGGGCTTGCAGGGTTGTTATTCGAGCGGCAGCGTAATTTTCTTTATAGCGCGGCGATGCAGCAGGGTACAATCGCTGACCACTTCACTAGCCAGCAGCAGTACATCATGGGTATTGGCCAACGATATTGCCGGATTAAAGGAAGTGTTGCAGGGCTTTGTCGGCTTACCTGATCTGGAGCGGGCCTATATCCTGTCTCTGCGCGGGGAAGTGCTGAGCTCCACCAGGGCTGACGAGGCCGGGTTGTTCGTTACCGACGCGCAAAATCAGAAGTTGTTAAGTTCTCCGCCCAAAACGCAAGTGTTGCTTGCCAATACCCATCAAATTGATGTTGCGGCACCGGTGATGGCAGGACAGCGGCATGTGGGATGGGCGCGAGTGTTAATGACTATGAACGGGGTCAATGCCAATCTTCGCTCCGTTCTGGTCATGGGTGTCAATTTTATAGTCTTTGCGGCACTGACCGTGTTGATTGCGGCAATATTATTGGCGCGAAGGCTCACCAGAAGATTGCATCATCTGATGCAGGTCGCCGCCAAGGTAGAAGGCGGGGATCACAGTGTCAGGGCGCGTATTTCGGGCGAGGATGAAGTCGGCGTACTAGCGCACGGCTTTAATCAAATGCTTGATGTGTTGTCCAATTCCGAGCGGCAACGGGAACGGATCAATCATCTATATGCGGCATGGACCCAGAGTGCGGATATTATTGTACGTGAGCCGGACGAGGTTAAGTTACTGACCGAGGTATGCCGTATTATTGCCAGTAATGTTGCCTTTAAACTGGTTTGGGTGGGCATGACTGAACCCGATGGCTGGGTGCGCACAGTTGCCGCCAGTCATCCGGATTCCAGCTATCTTAAGAATATCAGAGTTACGTCGGCCGAGGCATTGCCTGAGGGGCGAGGACCGATGGGAACCGCCATCCGGGAAGGCGTGCCGAAAATTTTCAATAATTTTCTCGATGAATCCAGTACGCGGCCCTGGCAGCCCGTGGCTGCTACAGAAAACATTAACGCGGCGGCGGCATTCCCGCTGATGCGCGGCGGTCGCTGTATCGGGGCAATTGCTGTTTACTCGGATGAACAAGGCTATTTTACGCCCGACCTGATTGACCTGATGCGCGGACTGACTGACGACATTTCCTATGCGCTTGAGCACAACGACCGCGAGAAGCTGCGACTCAAGGCCGAGCATGAACTGCGCATTGCGGCGGCGGCGTTTGAATCCCAGGAAGGCATCATCGTTACCGACGCCGACAATAATATCCTGCGCGTCAACAAGTCGTTTACTGAGCTGACCGGCTACAGCGCCGATGAAGTTGTCGGCAAACCCGCAGGTATTCTCAGATCCGGCCAGCAGGACAGCGAGTTTTATGCGGTCATGTGGGAAAGCATTCGCCGCGATAAATACTGGCAAGGCGAAATCTGGAATAAAAAGAAAAACGGTGTCGTCTATCCTGAATGGTTATGCATAACCGCGATTGCCAATCCTGAAGGCCAAATTACCAACTACGTCGGCACTTTCACCGACATCAGCCAGCGCAAAGCCGATGAGGAGCGGATCAGGGATCTGGCTTATTACGATTCCCTGACCAAACTCCCCAACCGCACGCTACTGTTCGACCGGCTCAACTTGGCACTGAGCGCCAGCAGTCGCAATAAGACCCACGGGGCATTAATGTTCCTCGACCTTGATAACTTCAAAACGCTTAACGATACGCTGGGACATGATCGGGGCGATCAATTGCTGATCGAAGTCGGGCAACGCTTGCGAAACTGTGTGCGGGAAGTCGACACCGTAGCCAGGCTGGGCGGCGACGAGTTTGTGGTCATGCTGGAATTTCTCGATGAACAGGAGCTTGAGGCGGCCATCCAGGCGCATACAGTTGCCGAAAAAATTCGCAGTAACTTGGCTGAATTCTACCTGTTGAAAAGCAATATTGACAATAAACTACAGCCTTTAGTCGAGCATTACTCCACCGGCAGTATCGGCTTTGTACTGTTCCTGGGGCACGAAACCAGCAGCGAGGAATTGCTTAAACGCGCGGATTTGGCCATGTATCAGGCCAAGCAAGCCGGCCGGAATGTCATCCGCGCATTTGTTCCGGAAATGCAGGAGAGCTTTAAATTTACGGGCCTCTTTAGAAACCGATTTACGCAGTGCGCTGGACCGCAACGAATTCGGATTACATTATCAGGTTCAGGTCGATGCAGCAGGACAGCCGGTTGGTGCGGAGGCGCTGGTGCGTTGGAATCAGGCCGAGCGGGGCATGATTTCTCCCGCCGAATTTATTCCGCTTGCTGAAGAAACCGGCCTTATTCTGCCTATCGGTCATTGGATATTGAGGCAAGGCTGCGAAACCTTGGTCGACTGGGCAAGCTATCCTGAAACCCGTGAGCTGAAATTGGCAGTCAATATCAGCTCTCGGCAGCTTAGCCAGACCGATTTTGTCGAGCAGGTAAGTGCGATTTTAGCTGAAACCGGCGCCAACCCCGCTCTGCTCAAATTGGAAATTACCGAGTCCGTGATCCTGGATAATGTTGAGGACACTATTGCTAAAATGCATGCGGTCAGGGAGTTGGGGGTTAGTTTTTCGATGGATGATTTCGGTACCGGTTATTCTTCGTTGTCTTATCTGCAAAAACTACCTTTGGAACAGCTGAAAATAGACCAATCGTTCGTTAAGAATATGGCTTTTAATAACCACGATTCAGCCATTATCCGAACCATACTGTCGCTGGGGAAAAACCTTGACCTTAATGTGATTGCCGAAGGAGTGGAAACGGAGGTTCAACACGAGCATTTGGTAAATTACGGATGCCAAGTGTTTCAGGGATATTTGTTCGGCAGGCCGATTCCTGCGGAGCAATTCAAACAGGGCCTGTTGGCGGGACGTACCGAAAAATCGTCATTATTTTAATCCTGTAGGGATGGCTTTAGTCATCCCAGCCCCCAATGCCATCCCGTATAGCGCAAGGAAAACTCTACCGTGCCAGCCAAGATCCTGTTTTTTGTCCTGCTGCTGATTCTTCAGCCTTGCGTCTACGCAGGCGCCACCGATTCCCCCTACTTCAAAGGCGGCAAAATTGACGCTTTCTACGACCGCAAGGATAACGGCGATTTCCAGGTCAACAGCATTTTATGGACGCCGGTTTTTAAAGGCGGCCACGGCGTACAGGTATCCGAGACAGGCGGGCAGGACACTAATTATTTCGGCGGCTTTGCGCGTCCTTTGCTGAAACGCCCCGACCTCGGCGATTTAATTCTGGGCGCACAAGAAGTCCTACAGGGAGACAGCAAACAAACCGAGGTGCAGGGCGAATACCGTTTGCCGACAGGCCTGGGCTTTGGCGGCGGATTTGTCGATAGAAACCTCAGCAACCAGGATATTAAATTCGCCAAAATATCCTACCGGAACGAGTGGCGCTCCGTTAAATACATCGTGTCCACGCAATGGCAGAGCTTTCAGGGGCAAGACTCCCCCGGCGGATATGTCGCCTTGTTTGACAAACGATTGATGGCGACCTGGGGCAGCGATGGCGAACAATGGCGCAGCACCTTGGCTTACATCTCACCTGAACGGGGACCCAACGAACTGCGTCCGGCCATCGAAATGTTTTATGTCGATAACACGATAGGCAAAGTCGACGGTTCTAAAGACATGATGGTGACCGGCAGCCTGGGGTTTCGCAAAGGTTTCTTGGGGCACGAGGCCCGGCTGGGCCGCGCCATGGGGCCGACCGGCGTGGAGTTTTCCAACCCGTTGGGCTACCTGAATCCCAATTTCAACCGTCGGCTTACTGCGTGGGAAGTCGGAGAGTTGGTCAATTTTCGTTATATTCACTCAACCTTGCCTAACGCCGGACGCCAGGAAACGCTGGAAACCGCCATTTATCCCGGCCAATTGCTGGGAACCAACAGCCTGATCAACGCCCTGTTTGTCGGTGTCGGCGTTACCAGCCCGAATCCGGGGCAAGACGGCGTCAGCGGCCTGCTCGGTTATCACACACGCATTGAGAGCATTGAATCGAGCTTTAGGGTGCAGCACGATTTCGATCGCGACGACACGAGCCTCTTTTTCAGTTTGATTCATTGGCTGTGATTTTATATTCAAAGCAAGTTTTGAACTCCGGTATCGTCGATTTTTGGAACCCAAAGCTTGCTTTGGCCGTGCAAAGTCGGCTTGGCTGACAAATATGTAGCTAAAGATGCGATTACAAAAAACTAAATATTGCCCCATCTTATTTTGTTAAGACAGCTCCTAGGTGTTTTAGCTTATTGATGTGCAAGCAAATAAATCTAAAATGACCGCTGTTATTTGTCCGTCCGCCAAGGGCAAGCTTTTTCCTCTGCAGAACTTGGATTTTGCACATACAATTGGCTCTCAATCCAATCTACCCAACAAAAGGTGATCCCGATGAAACATTTATATAAATCAACTGCCGCCCTGTTACTGTTGCTGCCCATAAGCATGATGAGTTTTGCCGCAGAACCGCAAAAAGCCGCCGAGCCGATGAAAGAAATGGGCATGCATCAGGGCATGGGCATGATGGGCGGCATGACTGAAGAGCAAAGAACCGAGCATATGCGCTCCATGCAGGAACACATGCTGCAGATGCATGACCTGTCGAACCAGATTTTGTCAGAGAAGGATGCCGCAAAAAAAGAGGCGTTAAAAAAGCAGCAATTGGAGCTGATGAAATCGCATCATTCCCAAATGATGGAACATCGCCAGCAAAAGATGCAGGAGCATAAAAAATAAGTGCGCCGGACGATTTAAATCGGAACTGACCAACCGTTCGCCGCTAGGTTTCCTAACTGGCGGCGAGCGGATGCAGCCAAAAACGAAGGAGAAGGATGATGGGCATAGTACAAGAATTCAAAGAATTCGCCGTCAAGGGCAATGCGGTTGACATGGCCGTAGGCATCATAGTCGGCGCGGCTTTCGGCAAGATCATCTCCTCCCTTGTTGCCGATGTCGTCATGCCGCCGATTGGCGTGTTAATCGGCGGCGTAGACTTTACCAAGCTGGCTTTTACCCTAAAGGCAGCCGCTGGAAACGAGCCTGCCGTGACCCTTAACTACGGCAATTTCATTCAAGCGCTGGTTGATTTTACGATTATTGCCTTTGTTATTTTCATGGCAGTAAAGTTCATCAACAGTCTTAAGAAAAAAGAAACCCCGGCGTCTACAGCGGCCCCAGAGCCTTCCAGGGAAGAGCTGTTGTTGACCGAAATCCGGGATTTGCTCAAGGAAAAATAATGCCGGTTATTGGTACTTTTAGGGTAAATGGAGGCGCGACTTTAGTCGCGCATAAGACATCAGACACCGGCAGTGACGATAACCGCTATTAGCGCGACTAAAGTCGCGCCTCCAAATTCGCTTATTTAAGCGCAATTGTGCTGATTGCTCTTCCTCTTGCATCCATGCAGATGACAAATTGGTGTATCGTTGAAAATTTTCGTGCTTTTTGTGTCGCCTAGAGGCGCCTCGGTAATTGCTCCTGCATTACCCTACTACACGCCCTCCATGGCGTTATACTTTTGGTTTTTGTGGACGAAATGATTTTTCCAGGATCACAGACTCTTAACAATATCCTCGATCAGCTGCGGTCCGCGATAAATAAGGCCGCTGTATATCTGCACCAAGCTCGCTCCCGCCGCTAATTTTTCCTGCGCATCGGCGGCGCATAGCACCCCGCCTGCCGCAATAATCGGAATCTTGCCGTTCAGTTCGGCCGCCAAGCTCCTCACCACAAAAGTGGATTGCTCCTTAACCGGCGCGCCGCTTAAACCGCCCGCTTCAGCAGCAAGCGGATGGCCTGCAATCTTGTCTCTGGCGATCGTGGTATTGGTCGCAATCACGCCGTCAATTTCAAATTCCAGCAATAGCTTGGCAATATGGCTGACTTCATCGGCGTTCAGGTCGGGCGCTATTTTCAAGGCCAAAGGTACGTAGTTGCCGTGTTGCTGTTGCAGTTTCAGCTGTTCTTCTTTTAATGCGGCTATCAGGCTTTTGATTTCATCGCCCTGTTGTAACTGGCGCAGGTTCTTGGTATTCGGCGAAGAAATGTTAATGGTGATATAGCTGGCAGCCGTGTAAGCCTTGCGCAGGCCGATCAAATAATCGTCCGCCGCATTCTCAATCGGCGTGTCGAAATTCTTGCCGATATTGATGCCCAGAATGCCGGTGTAACGGCTTTGTTTAACCTGATCCAGCAGGTGGTTTATGCCCAGGTTGTTAAAGCCCATGCGGTTGATGATCGCCTGGTGCTCAGGCAGCCTGAACAAGCGCGGCTTCGGGTTGCCGGGTTGCGGGCGCGGCGTTACCGTGCCGATTTCCACAAAGCCGAAACCTAAGGCGGCCAAGGCATTAATATAATCGCCGTTTTTATCCAGGCCGGCGGCAAGGCCGACCGGGTTTTTAAAGTCCAGTCCCATGACATTGACAGGTTTGTGGCCGATTTCCGGGTAGATCAGTTTGGATAAGCCCGAAATATAAGCCGCATTCAGCAGTTTAAGCGTCACTTCGTGAGCGGTTTCAGGGTCGAGGAAAAATAACAAAGGGCGCAGTAATGGATAAAGGTTCATTGGTGGCAGCTATTTAGTAGTTAGAAAAATAGAACACAGATGACACGGATTAAACTGATAAGCACTGATTAAAAAACGCCAAATAAACTTAACTTCGGCTTTAAAAATCCGTTTAAATCCGTTCGATTCGTGTTCTATCGCGTATATTAATGTTCGCTGTTTAATTGATAAGGCTCTGGCGCTATTGCAGTAGGTCGCTGCAAAACAAGATCGACCATCAGTTGCGCCGATGCGGGGCCCATTGCGAGACCGTTTCTGAAATGACCGGCATTAATGTACAAATTGCCGATCTCGGGATGCTTGTCGATATACGGTACCCCGTGTTCGGTGCCCGGCCTTAATCCCGCCCAGTGGTTAATGACGGGGAAATCTCCAAGCGGCGGCAACAAATTTAATGCGAAGTCGTACAGCCGGTCTCGCGCTTGTGTTGAGGTTGTCTTGTTGAAATCATCCTGTTCTACCGTACTGCCAGCCAGTATTTTTCCGTCACGCCGCGGGATCAGGTATTGGTCGCCATCCAGAACCATGTAGCTCAACGTTTCCGGCTGTGCGTCAAATAACAGCATTTGGCCTTTAACGGGGGCGATTTTCGGCGCATCGCCGGCAGCGGCCGAAAAAAACTGCCGGAACAACTGCCCCGTCCAGGCACCGGCAGCAATAATCAATTGGTTGACGGCGAATTGGCCGGATGTGGTATCGATCGCCGCAATGCGGTTTTTATCGAAGGTAACCGCTGTTAATTCGCAATGCTCTATCAGCGTAACGCCTTTATTGATCAGGTCTTGTTTTAGTGACTTAACCAAACGGGGATTGCGCGCTTGGGCAATCTCGGGCAGCCAAAGCGGCTGGTCTGGGATTGTATTAAGCATGTTAAAAAAATCGTCACCGGCGGGGCGGTATAAAATGCCGTTAGCATCGCACCAGTTAACGGCTGCGGCAATGTCGGGATTTTTAGCGATCAGCAATCCGCAGGGAGTCCATTCCGGATCTATCAGGGCTTCGGCGGTCAGTTGCGAGGCGAGAGTCGGATACAGCTTCAGGCTTTGTATCACCAAGCGGGTAATCGCATCCGGCTGCCGCCACGGATAAAGCGGCAGCAAAATACCGCCGCCCGCCCAGGACGATTCCTGCCCCAGTTCATTTTTTTCAATAATCGCGACGGTAGCGCCGGCCGCAATAAACTCGCGGGCAGTTAGCAGGCCGATAATGCCGCCGCCAATGATGGTGATGTCAGGGGTTGTGGTCATGTATGTAAAGATCAGGGCAAAAAATAATCAATGGTTGATTATAACAAACCGCGACTATAACCAGTCCTCTATTAGCAAATCGGTTGCCCGCTTAGAATTCACGTGAATTTTTGGAGTCCAATATTTATGATTTGTAACTTTCAGCTGCTAAAAAATAGAACGCTGATGACGCTGATGTTTATGATTGAATAAGATTTTTTTGAGCTATCCAGGAAATTAGTTGATCGCCATTTTGGGGTTATCCGCGCTTATCATAATCATCTGCGTCATCTGCGTTCCATTGTATCTGATAGCAGAATAGGTACTGTATGTCATGCCAGAGCTTTTCGTGCTAACCAGCTCTTCGCGAATGATACAGTGGTTCGTAACTACTGAAGCGTAGATTAGTAATTGCCTACATAATCCATTTTACCTATCTCCACGCCATTATGCCGCAGTATCGCGTAAGTGGTGGTGAGGTGAAAATGGAAATTGGGCAGCACAAAATCAAGCAAGTAAGCTTGGCCTAAAAAATTGAGTTCCCGGCTGCCGAATTTCAGGGTAATTGGGCGTTCTTCACTGCCGTCGATTTGCGCCGCGCTTACGCTTTGTATAAATGTTTTGGTCTTGGCGATACGCGCCTGCAAATCGGCAAAAGTGGTTTCGTTATCTTCATAACGGGGTACTTCGATGCCTGCCAAACGGGCTGCGCAACCTTTAACCATATCGGTTGCGATTTGCACTTGCCGGCTAAGCGGAAACATATCGGGCGCTAAACGAGCATTGATAAAAACGGCGGGATCGATTTTCTTCGCTTCGGCATGGGCGGCAGCTTTGTCGAGTATTGCGGATAAATTCCCTAACATACGCAAAAAACCAGGGATAGATGCTTGGTACATGGTCAGTGACATAAAAGTTGCTCCAATAAATGGTGGGTGGGGGATTGCAGTAAATATTATACGAATTTCATTATCTATTATTTTATAAGCTGAAGAATCTCCAGCGCATTTCCGTCCGGGTCACGACAAAACAGTGCTTTTCGCCCTGACTGGCTTAATGTGTAGGCAATTCTGCTTTTATCAAGTATGTCTTGAATTGGCGACAGCTCCGGCACACTTAAGGCAATATGCCGATCATGCCCGCTATGCTCGGGGCGGCCGGTTATTGGATCGTGGTTTTCCAATTTCAATAAATGAATTTGTTGTTCGCCCAACTGCAACCAGATGCCTGGAAAGCCCAGATCGGGTCTGTCGGTCTGTTGCAAGCCGAGGATGTCGCAGTAAAACGTCAGCGACGCCTCAGTATCCGCAATAATCAGGCTGGCATGATGCAAGGTAAAATTAAACGGAGGGCCTTTGAATGGAGCGCAATTATTGTTTGTTGATTTCATCTGACTACATCGGATTTGTTTTGATGTTTGGGTGTCATGCGCAGAGTTGGAGGAAAGGCCTTATAAAGCTATGAGGGGCGATATTGAAAATACTCTGCGACACGACGCTGATAATTTAAGCGGATATTTCGATAACGTAAAATGACATGTTTTCATGGACGTATTAAAAGAAATCACTACCGCACATATGCTTCAGTTTGTAGCGTGCAACCGCACGGTTGAACGGATCCACTATAAAATAGATAAATACCACCATGAATAAAGATCATTTTCCCCGTCGGATTCTGATCGGTAAGCTCCCGATACCTTAACTTTTACATTGGGAGTTGTTTATGAAAATTCATGGCTTAGCTACAGCGATATTATTGATGTTATCCCTTCGTGCCGCCGCCGAACCCGGATCGAATTTCAATATCGTTGCCAACTTGGATACCGGACCGGGTAATGTCACTGTGATGGATAACGGCCGAATCATCATGAGCCAACATCAGTTCTATCAACCCAATTACTCGGTGGTGGAGCTTGAAGGTAATGTGACTGTTCCGTTCCCGAATGTTGAATTGGCAAGCGCCGACTCCAAATCGCCGATCAAGCTCGATTCGGTGCTGGGTATCAGGTCCGATGCCAATGGCATCGTTTGGATGCTGGATAACGGGATGCGTAGCGGTGTCACACCAAAACTGGTCGGCTGGAATACGAAGACCGACCGCCTCGACAGGCTTATCTATTTGCCTGCACCGATAACGCCGAAAGATACCTTTGTTAACGATTTTTCGGTCGATTCTCGTCATAACCACATTTTCATAAGCGATCCGGCCGGCGGGAAAAATGCTGCCCTGATAGACGTTAACTTGCGTACCGGCGCTGCCCGACGAGTACTGGAAGGACATCCAAGCGTGGTTCCTGAAGATGTCGATTTGATTATCGATCAGGTGCCGGTTCAAGTTAAGGATCAATCCGGTACGCTTGTTAGGCCTCATATCGGCGTCAATCCGATTACGGAAGATTTGGACAACGAGTGGGTTTACTTCGGCCCCATGCATGGCCATAGCCTTTACAGGATAAAAGCCGACGATCTTGCCAATGAAAAATTGGCGGCAAAGGATTTGGCAAGCAGGGTTCAGCGTTATAGCGACAAACCCATTTCGGATGGGATTAGCATCGACAGGAACAACAATATCTATTTAGGCGAACTGGCGGCCAATGCGATCGGCGTAATAGCTGCCGATAAATCCTACCGTCGGCTTGCGCAATGCCCTCGGCTTTCTTGGGTCGATTCGTTCAGCTTCGGGCCTGAAGGAAAATTATATGCGGTCGTCAATCGCCTGCATCAGTCGGCAACGCTTAACGGCGGGGTAGCAAAATCCAAACCGCCTTATTATTTATTAGAGGTAAAACCATTGGCTGCCGGTCTGGCTGGCCGATGATAATCCGGCAAGTTTGAAGCCTTGTAACTGCTCAGCGTATGCTAACTATGGTTAATAGAACACGGATGACACAGATTAAACGGATAATCACTGATTAAAAGTGCAGAATGATTTAAGAGTCCGTGCAAATCAGTTCTATCCGTGCCATCCGTGTTCCATATTTATAGTGTTGAATAGTTACGAAGCCTCGATATTCCTGCCTATGGTTGCGATTCTGTCCCGCAGCCAACAGATGGGCCGGATCCTTTTCGCGCAACAGGTGCCAGATCATGACCAAGTCGTAACTGGGTAGATCTATCGGTACCGGAAATATATTCAAGGCGGCAATCTTCTTGAACTGCTCGGCAATTCGATAAGGTAGTGACAAGATCATATCGGTTTCTGCAACAATCATCGGCGCGGAAAGAAAGTGCGGGACGATCAATTTGATTCGCCGTTCCAAGCCCATTTCAGTCAACTTTTGATCGATCAAGCCGACATTGCTGCCGGTTCGGGATATCAGCATATGCGACATGGACAAATACTGATCCAACGAAGGCGCTTCCTGTATTAATGGATGGTCTTGTCTGACCACGCAGGCCATGTGATCGTTAAAGAGGCGCATGGCAGTTTAAATGTGCGGGCGGATTAAGCACCGACTCGAAGCCAAGTACCACGTCCAAGCTCCCGTTTTCCAATTGCGCCAAAGGAAACGATGTTTCGGTGCGCTTGACATGAATATTGACGCCGGGAGCCAATTGCTCGATCAGGGCGGACAGGTCCGGCAGCAGCAAAAGCTCCATATAATCGGTGGCCGCCAGTACAAATCGCCTTTCACTGATAGCCGGTTCAAATTCCATCGGCGGCTGAATCAGCTGCTCCATCTCCCTCAATAAAGCCCTGACAGGCCCGATTAAAGCGAGCGCCCTTTCGGTGGGCTTCATGCCGGTTGGTGTTTTTACCAGTAAGGGATCATCCAGTTGTTGCCGCAATCTATGCAAACTATGACTCATAGCCGATTGGGTAATAAACATGTGTTCGGCTGCTCTGGTCACGTTTAATTCACGGAGCAATACGTCAAACGTCACCAATAAATTCAGATCGAATGTTCTTAAATTTGCCATAAGGTTTTCAAGGTGTTCCGGAAGGAAAGGGCGACATGTTACTAAACCGCTGTTAAATCAGTCATGAAACGCGTCGATGATAGGATGAATCTTAATCATTTAACAGCGGTTCTTTTTCACACTATTGTATGGACCAAGCGCATTGAGATGCTCGAGTCAAATATATCCCCCTCAAGGTAACTGACAACAATTTCAATGCGTTTATCTCTTTGTTGGAATGTTTAAGCCATTATCCAACAGTTATTAAAATTCTTTGAGGAGAAACAAGTATGTCAGCAAATATTTCAAATCGATCTTTTCAACCCTATACCGGAGAAAAAGCCAGGATTACCCGTGCTTACGATTATCTGATCCTGGTATTGGCGCTTATTTTTATTTATCGGCTCCTTTCATCTGCATTTTGCGCTGACCGTCGGCGACTGGGATTTCTGGGTGGACTGGAAAGACAGGCAATGGTGGCCGCTGGTTACGCCGCTGATGGGCATTACCTTTCCGGCAGCGGTGCAGTCTGTCATGTGGAATAAATTTCGTCTGCCGATGGGCGCCACCTTGTGCGTTGCGGCCTTATTGATAGGCACCTGGGTTACCCGTATCTTTGCTTATCATTATTGGAATTTTTTTCCGATCAACATGGTGTTGCCGGCCACGATGTTGCCGGGCGCATTGGTCCTGGACTTTATCCTGATGCTGAGCAATAGCCTGACGATAACGGCCATTTTTGGTGGAGCCGCTTTTGCGTTGCTGTTTTACCCCAGTAATTGGCCGATCTTCGGCATGTTTCATGTGCCTGTTGAGCACGGTAACGGGCAATTGACCGTCGCCGATTTGTTCGGCTTCCAGTACATCCGCACCGGCATGCCGGAATATTTACGCATCATTGAACGAGGCACTTTGCGGACCTACGGCCAATATGCGACACCGCTGTCGGCATTTTGCTCGGCACTTTTATGCACCCTGATGTACACCTTATGGTGGTATATCGGCAAGTGGTTCTCGACCGTTCGTTACCTTAACAAAATCTAAAGGGAGGGTTTATGAAAACGATTTTAATCAAAACCTTAATGGCATTCTGCCTGATCTTTTCTGTGTACTTGATGGATGTTCAGACCGTCATGGCTCACGGTGAAAAAGCTTTGGAGCCGTTTATCAGAATGCGCACCATACAATGGTATGACGTGCATTGGTCGAAACAAGATTTCAACGTCAATGAAGAAGTCAGCGTCAGCGGTAAATTTCATGTCGCTGAAGATTGGCCTATCGGCGTACCGAAACCGGAAGCATCATTTTTAAACATATCGACGCCAGGCCCGGTGCTGATCAGAACCGAGCGTTATCTGAACGGCAAACCCTGGACTAATTCAGTGGCCTTGCAGCCGGGTGGCGATTACGACTTCAAGGTCGTGCTCAAGGGACGTTTGCCGGGTCATTATCACATCCATCCGTTCTTTAACTTGAAAGACGCCGGACAAGTGATGGGGCCCGGCGTGTGGCTGGATATAGCCGGTGATGCGTCGGACTTTACCAATCGGCCAAGATCATAAACGGCGAAGTCATCGATATGGAAAGCTATGGCTTTGCCAATGGGATTTTGTGGCATGTGTTCTGGGGCGTATTGGCAACGGCTTGGTTACTCTGGTGGGTGCGCAGACCCTTATTCATACCCCGCTATCGAATGCTGGAAGCCGGTATGGAAGATGAGTTGGTCACGCCGCAAGATAAGCTGATTGCCAAATCGGCGATGGTCGCTGTGCCTGTCATGGTCTTGGCTTTTAATGCGATGGCGAACAATGACCTTCCGAACACAATTCCTCTACAGGCGTCTTTAGATCAGATTTTACCGCTTCCTGCCAAGGTGAATGCCGGTATCGTCAATGTCGATACCTTAAAAGCCGAATACCGTGTCGCGGAACGGGCGATGAAGTTTGACTTGAAAATCGATAACCAAAGCAATGCCCCCCTTCATATCGGTGAATTTTCGACAGCCAATGTGTATTTTTTAAACAAGGATCTGCCCGTAGCGCATCAAGATCTTTCCGGGAGTTCGACCGTTTCCGAGGAAGGCATGAGTTTGGATAATAACGACGCGATAAAACCCGGTGAACAGCGCACCCTGACGATGATCGTCAAAGATGGCTTATGGGAATCCGAAAAACTGGACGGTTTGATTCGCGATGCGGATAGCCGAATCGGTGGCCTGCTGTTTCTTTACGACCTGACAGGCAAACGCTATATATCGAGCATTACCGCCGCTGTCATTCCAAAATTCGATTAACCTCATTAGGAGAACATCATGGCTATATCATCCGAGCAATTAAAGGCCGCGCTGCCTGAGCAATTAAAAGCCCCGCTTGAACAACTGGACAACGCGCCCTGGTATTTGAAGGATTTGCCCACTTATCTAAAGGCTTTCGGCATACTGACTGTCATCTACATTGGCTTGCGTTTGTATCAAGGCGAATTTGCAGTTTCCGCCGGACTGGATTCCTCTGAACCCGCATTCGAACAATACTGGATGCGTTTGTTTTATATTGAGCTGGTGGTTCTTGCGGTATTTACGACGGGTTTATGGGGGTATTTATGGGTTTCACGGGATCGCAATCTGGATTCGATCAGCCCTAAAGAGGAAATTCGCCGTTATTTCACGCTGACCATGTGGATTAGCGTCTACACCTTTGCTGTCTATTGGGCCGGCAGTTATTTTGCCGAACAGGATAATTCCTGGCATCAGGTGGCCATTCGCGACACGCCTTTTACGGCCAATCATATTATTGAGTTTTATTTCAATTTTCCGCTCTATGTGATTCTAGGCGGAAGCGCCTGGGTTTACGCCAGAACCCGGCTGCCGCTGTATGCCAAAGGTATTTCGCTGCCGTTGACGCTGGCGGTATTCGGGCCGTTCATGATCCTGGTCAGCGTCGGCTTTAATGAATGGGGACATACTTTCTGGTTCAGGGAGGAATTTTTCGCCGCGCCGATTCATTGGGGATTTGTGATTGGCGTCTGGTTTGCGTTGGGAGTCGGCGGCATCTTGCTGCAGGGCGTGACTCGCTTGATTGAGTTGCTTGATGATCTGGAAGATGCGCCATAATTTATGGATAACGGAGTGGTCAAAGCGGCACAGAATCCTCTCTCCGAGCATAGATGTTACCATCCTCGTCCCCACTCGCTGCGTCACTGCCGAAAAAAGCTCCTCCTGCGTGCTAGTTCCCAAGCTCCCGCTTGGGAATTCAGTACGGGAAGCTCTAGCTTCCCGGCTCGCAAAGCTAGAGCTTTGCTCACTGGGTTCCCAAGCAGGAGCTTGGGAACCAGCGTAGAATGCGTTGTAGGACGCGCTACGTCCCGATTTGTCCGGTCTGCATTTTCTATAAGCTAACCGTGACTCACGGCGCAGCGAGCCTTGACTGCATTCCCACGCAGCGCGTGGGAACGAGATAATGAGACAATTACTTTAACCCTTCCAAATACGTCGCTAATCATGACAACCATTAAACGCGTCGGCATCCATTATGCCTGGATCGTACTCGCCGTTACTTTTACCTGTTTGTTTGCAGCATCGACGCTCCGATCTGTTCCGGGCATCATTATGCTGTCGCTGGAACATGAATTTAACTGGAGCCGGGAAACAATAAGCGGCGCCGTTTCGATCAACCTGCTTTTATTCGGGCTTGCCGGTCCTTTTTTAGGCAGGCTGATGGATTTGTACGGCACCAAAGCCATCACACTGATAACGCTCACTCTGGTGACTTTAGGAGCAGGCGGTAGTATTTTGATGCAGGAACCCTGGCAGCTGTATCTGTTTTGGGGCGTAATCATCGGCGCAGGTTCGGGAGGCACCTCAATCGTGATGGGGTCCGCCGTTGTCAATCGCTGGTTTCGGCAACGGCGCGGCCTGGCTTTGGGTATTTTGGGTGCGGCTTTTTCGTCGGGCCAATTAATTTTCACGCCTATTATCATGAACCTGAACATTCAGTTGGGTTGGCGGGCTGTAACGCTGTTTATAGCTTTAATGCTGGGTTTGGTCGTATTGCCTCTGGTCATGATATTTATGGCTAATAATCCCGGCTTAAAGGGATTGCAGCCTTATGGCGACAATGGGAATGCTGCATCTGAGATTCCTCCTGATCCGAACCCGATGCGTTCGGCAATGGCCAGCTCCTCAATTCTGGTTGCTGGCTTTCAGCTTTGGTATCTGCGGCTTTACCACCTCAGGCCTGTTTCAGACGCACTTGATTTCTCACGGCATCGAACATGGTTTCCCGGAAATGACCATGGCAGTGTCATTAGGCTTAATGGGCGCGACCGATATAGCAGGCACTATTTTTTCCGGCTGGTTATGCGATCGCTTTGGTAAACGCTGGCCGCTGGCGATTTATTACGCGCTTCGGGGTGTTTCATTAATGTTGTTGCCTTATGTCGAATCGACCGGGCAATTGATGGCCTTTTCCGTCGTCTATGGGCTGAATTGGTTGTCAACGGTTCCGGCAACCTCAGCGCTGACTGCGGATTTGTTTGGCAAACAAAATGTCGGGTGTCGTATTCGGATGGATTTGCTTTGCCCATCAAATAGGCGCTGCTATTGCCGCCTATGGAGCGGGGTACATTCATAGCCTGGCAGGCAGTTATAGCCAGGCCTTTATTTCCTCCGGCTTGTTTGCTTTTGTGGCCACAGGGATCGTCGTTTGTATACGGGAACCAAAAATTATGCATACATAATTGATGAGGTTCAGATGGAAAATTTTGAGTCGGAAATGGGGTTTCAACATGTTCCTGTCAAATTAGTCTCGGCCAATCATGTTGCGGATGCGCGAAGCCCAACATAACAGTGCCGTTCAATATCGCAGACTGGTGAAGCCGGTTAGCGATTGCATACAGCTTGCCTTCCGGCCAGAAACCGAAAGAATCGCCCCAGAAAAACCGGAACTTTGTGTCGTCCCCATGTAATTCCTGTCGGCTGTGTGATGACGCCAATCGCGTTTCCTGCCGGTTCGCCCAAATAGATAGTGTTGCTCTTATCGATGTTGGTGGCGTCGGAAATCGGGTTGGCGTTATAACATTCCTCACACTGCGCCAAAGATTGACTATCTTTTGTTACGTGTCTTTTTTTTCATGCCACCATGTTTTTATGGTTTTAAAAACTATCCGGCAAAGGTACGCAATCCAACAAATATCAGTTTTATTTTGCCGCGAAGAGCTTGAAGAATTTTAACTGTGGTTTGGAAGTATTAAGTTGAATAATTTGTTGTTTTTTGCCTACAGACAGGTGCTCTTTCTTGCTATTGCCTTTTAGTCGTTGATAAATAAAGGCTAATTAATGCTTAAAAAATGGCGTTAAAACTTGTAGGGAATTGGTTTAACTGCTACTATTGACATCGGAAGTTGGGCTTTGTTGTATTAAAGCAAATTTTTGTAAAATAACAACCTCATGAGGGGGATAAATGATTAATAAAACTAAACTGGCGCTGGGCATTGCGGCGACATTAACAATAACCGGCGCTTTGGTTTCTCCACAAGCGATGGCACATTCAAAAGCTAAAGCTGATCGCGTTGCTGAAGCGGCAAACAACAAAGTGGATGCATTGGAAGCGCAACTGCAAGCCATGCAGGCTGAATTACGCAGCTTGAAAGCGGACCGTTCACGTTCTGGTGCCGATGCCGGCAAGGTTCAGGAGCTGGATCAGTGGATGAATTCGGTTAAATCTGCACCAAAAGAAAGCGCAAAAAGCAAAGACAACTTGATCTCCTTCCGTGGCGGCTGGGCGCATTTCAATGATAACCGTAATGGTACTCAGACTTTAGAGGGCGCGAACCCAACCTTCGCTACCGATAGAGATGCCAGCTATTATGGCGGCGCTATAGATTTCAATGTCAACAATGATCTGTTCGGCTTGATGGATCATACCTCTTTCGGCATGGAATTAGGCCTTGAGTATGCACAATTAGGTCACGGCGCACCTAATGGATTAGCAGGAGCGACAGCAAATATAAACCAGTTAAGAATCAATGTGTCTCCTAAAATCAAATTCATGCATGGCAGCAAGTTCAGACCGTGGCTGATCCCTGCTGGTTTGGATATTAACATTATCAGTCCTCCATCTAATGCGATTACCGTTATGGATACTGGCATGCAGTTCGGTGCCGGTGCAGAATATGAATTGTTGAAAGGCATCGTTATTGGTGCTGACAGTCGTTATCATAAATCTTTTAACAGTATTGACGGTGTTAATACTGATGGTTTCACATTGGGCGGTTCTGCCGGCTTCAAATGGTAAGTTAATACTTAGCGAAACCCGAAAAGAGAATAAAGGGAGGGCTTCAAACCCCTCCCTTTTTTTATGCTTGAAAAATTAAAAAGAGGTGCAAGATAAAGGCTCAAGGTAAAATAGCATCTTTTCCGGTTCTTGCCGGGAAACAAATAAAACCTGACGTTAGCTATGAAAACCCTTTATTCCGAAATTCCGCCTTATCACAGCTTTTTCCTCGAAACCGGCAGTAAGCATGCGGTTTATGTGGAACAAAGCGGAAATCCTGAGGGTATTCCGGTAATTTTTCTGCATGGCGGCCCATGTTCCGGCACTAAACCCGACCATCGGCGTTTTTTTAATCCCGAACTTTATCGCATTATCCTGTTTGATCAGCGCGGCTGCGGCCTGTCGCTGCCTTTCGGCGAGCTGGAAAATAATACCACCCAGGATTTAATCGATGATATGGAGCGTATCCGCAAGCAGCTGGCTATATCTCAGTGGCTGGTGTTTGGCGGATCGTGGGGCGGGGCGTTGGCCTTGCTGTATGCCCAGCAACATCAAGATAAGGTCATGGGCTTGATTATTCGCGGTGTGTTTCTGGTGCGGCAGCAGGATTTGGATTGGTTTGCCAAAGACGGCGCCGGCAAGATTTATCCCGAGCAATGGCAGCGTTTGCTTGAAAGCATTCCGGAGCAGGGACGGGGCAATTTGGTTTCGGGGCTGTGCGATGCGTTATGGGGCGAGGACGAGGTGGCGCAACGGCGGGCCGCCAAGGAGTGGATGGCCTGGGGCGGGCAGGTGGCATTAGGCAATGATTATCAGCCGAGCCCGAAAGGCGAGCATGTGACGGAGCTTATGATTAAGCAGGTGCGCATGGAATTGCATTATGCCAAACATCGTTATTTTATAGATGAAAACCAGATTTTGGACAACTGTGGCAGCTTGGCTGAAATTCCAACAGTTATCATTCATGGGCGTTATGATTTTGTTTGCCCAATGGAGGCCGGTTACAGCCTGCATAAAGCATTGCCGAAGGCCGACTATATCGTATTGCCCAATGCCGGGCATGTTGCTCAGGGCAAGGAAATGATCGATGCGTTGGTTGCTGCAACCGACAGGTTTGCCGAGTTGCGACGATTATAATTCAGAAATCACTCTAAATTTACATTCAACTGTCCCATAGCGCATAAATGCTTAAGCAGAAAATCCGTATAATAGACGAGTTGTTAGATCGCTAAAGTTGAAGCGTATGGCAAACGCTAACTTAAGCGACCGGGAAACACATTTTTATACCGATAAATGAAATTAGATGATCAAAAGCTCCGCGAATTGGGCTTAGCTGTTATTCAGGTGGAAGCGCAGGCGATTGCCGCATTAGCCGAGCAGATTAATGATGATTTTGTGCTTGCCTGCAAGTTAATGTTCAACTGTAAAGGCCGCGTTGTGGTTACCGGCATGGGCAAATCAGGGCATATTGCCGGTAAAATTGCCGCGACTTTGGCCAGTACCGGAACGCCTGCTTTTTTTGTGCATTCGGGCGAAGCCAGTCATGGCGATTTGGGCATGATTACCCGGCACGATGTGGTGCTGGCCTTATCAAATTCCGGGGAAACCGAGGAAGTTTTAACGATACTGCCGATTATCAAACGGCTGGGCGTACCGTTAATAGCGATGACCGGCAACCCGAATTCAACGCTGGCCAAGTTTGCGACCACCCATATCAACGTGGCTGTTGAGCAGGAAGCTTGCCCGCTGGGTCTTGCGCCGACCTCCAGCACCACGGCGGCTTTGGTGATGGGCGATGCGCTGGCGGTTTCCTTGCTTGAAGCGCGGGGTTTTACCCGCGATGATTTTGCCCTGTCTCATCCCGGCGGTAGTTTAGGTCAAGCGACTGTTATTGATGGTCGGCGATATTATGCATGCCGATGACCAAGTGCCGTCCGTACCGGAGTCTGCACTTATCAGCCATGCCTTGCTGGAAATGACCGAGAAGAAGCTGGGCATGACGGCGATAGTCGATGCGGATAATCGCGTCACCGGCATTTTTACCGATGGCGATTTGCGGCGGATGCTGGGCAGGAATCTTGACGTGCACAAGACCTCCATTACCGAAGTCATGACCCCGAATTGTGCGGTGATTTCGGCGGATATTCTGGCGGCCGAAGCCATGCAAATTATGGAGCAAAAAAAGATTAACGCGTTAATCGTCGTCGATGAGCAGCACAGGGCAATAGGCGCTTTGAATATGCATGACCTGATTCGTGCGGGAATCGTCTGATGACGGAGATGACAGCATGCAGTCGGTTGTGGAAAAAGCCAAGAAGCTCAAGTTATTGATTCTGGATGTGGACGGGGTGTTAACGGACGGCAAGCTGTTTTTTGATAACGACGGCAACGAATACAAGTCATTTCATGCCCAGAGACGGTCACGGTATCAAGATGTTGCGGCAGACCGGCGTCGAGGTCGCGGTGATTTCCGGGCGCAAATCGAAACTCGGTTGCATTGCGGATGAAAAACCTGGGTATCGAGCATGTCTATCAGGGCCATGAAAATAAAATCGCCGCGTTTAATGAGATTATTGAACTTATGGGCATAACGCCGGAACAGGCGGCGCATGTCGGCGATGATGTGCTTGGACTTGCCGATAATGATTAGGGTAGGGCTGGCGATTGCGGTTAATGATGCCAACTTTGCCGTTAAACAACATGCCGATTGGTGTACGACATTGCCTGGAGGCCAGGGCGCGGTCAGGGAAGTCTGTGATTTTATTATGCAGGCGCAAGGCCATTTTGATGAAATGTTGAGTGCATATCTAAAATGATCCGGTTAAATGGACACTACAATTATCTGTACCTGCTTATTATCGCGGTAATGAGCTGGTGGCTGGTTAAGTTGACCGGCTCGGATGAGCTTGGCCGTGTAGCGGTCCCTGCGCACAGTCCTGATTATTTCAGCAAGGGCTACACGAAATGGGAAATGAGTGAACTGGGCAGGCCAAAAAGTAAATTGATTGCCGATGACATGATTCATTACAGCGATGACAACATCACGCATTTGACTAACCCCTTGATGTATTTTTATAACGAGGAAACACCGCCGTGGGTAATTAAGTCGGAAACCGGTGTTTTGTCTGCCGATGGCAAGGATTTGCTGTTAACCGGTCAGGTTTATGTCGACAGGGCTGCGGCCGAAGGTGTCAGGGAACTTAAAATCTATACGTTCAATTTAAAGGTAAAACCGGAAATCAGTTATGCGGAAACGGATGCCTGGGCGGAGCTGATCAGTTTGCCAAGCTGGACCACAGGGGTCGGAATGAAGATAACTTTTGCGGAACCGATTCATCTGGAATTGCTCTCTAATGTAAAGGGTAACTATGAAACAAAATAAAAAAACTCGCGGCCTTGCGTTATGCGCGGGGCTCGGCTGTTTGCTGCTATTGGCGCTTTATAGTGCAGGTGTTTACGCCTTGGAAACTGACAGCTGACCAGCCGATCATTATCGACTCGGATCGGGCGACGTATGACGATGTAAAAGCAATCAGCACTTATACGGGCAATGTGATCTCGATTCAGGGCAGTATCAAGGTGGACTCGGATAAGCTGGTGGTTTATTTTGTCGACGGCGAAGCCGACAAAATGGTGTTTACCGGCAATAAGGCAAAATTTAAACAAACGCCTAACGTGGGGGCCAAAGATATAACCGGCGAGGCGTTAACCGGTGAGTATTATCCTAAAAAGAATTTGTTGATTCTGATTGATAAAGCTACCGTTTGGCGAGAGAGCGGAACTGTATTCCAGCGATTTTATTGAGTACGATCTGAAAACTTCGCTGGTTAAAGCGGGAGAAAAAGAATCAGCCAGCAAACGCGTCCATGTCGTGTTGCAACCGAAAGATAAAGAACAGCCGCCAGCGGCAGGACAGCCGGCTGCGAAGGACGGTAGTAAATGATCAGGCGTAGAGTTGAAGGTGCGAGGTGCAGCGGCGCAAGATATCAAACGATGTTCTTTTTATTTTTTCACTTTTTAGCTTTTAAACATGACCAGACTAGCCGCAAAACAGCTGATTAAAAACTACAATAAACGCAATGTAGTTAACGGTGTCTCGTTGCATGTTGATACCGGTGAAGTCGTCGGTCTATTGGGCCCTAACGGCGCGGGGAAAACCACCAGCTTTTATATGATGGTAGGGCTGATTAAAGCCGATGAAGGCGAGATTACTTTGGATTCACAGGATATTACTCATCATCCGATGCATTTGAGGGCGCAGTTAGGCGTAGGTTATTTGCCGCAGGAGCCCTCGGTTTTTCGTAAACTGAGTGTGGCGGATAATTTACGCGCGGTGTTGCAAATCCGTTATGACTTAACTGAAGGCCAGGCGGAATTGGTGATTGAGGAATTGTTGCAGGAGTTTCATATTCTGCATCTGCGCGATCAAATTGCCTTGGGCCTGTCGGGCGGTGAACGGCGGCGGGTCGAAATTGCCAGGGCATTGGCGACCAATCCTCAATTTATATTACTGGATGAACCTTTTGCCGGCGTTGACCCTATTTCGGTTGACGATATAAAAAAAATCATAGAGCATTTAAAATATCGCGGCATAGGCGTATTGATTACCGAACATAATGTCAGGGAAACACTAGGCATTTGCGATCGTGCGTATATACTTAACGACGGCAGAGTGATTGCAGAAGGCGGGGCGAAAGCAATCGTTGCCAATGAGGAAGTGCGTAAAGTTTATTTAGGCAATAACTTTAGCCTTTAATGTACCTGTAATCTTGTATCTGTCTAAAATAACAATTAAGGACTATCCCTATTAACCTGTGACGAATGAAACAATCCTTAAATCTTCGACTGGGACAACAGCTGTCCATGACGCCGCAATTGCAGCAGGCGATCAAGTTGTTGCAGATGTCGACATTAGAGTTGCAGCAGGAGATTCAACAGGCTCTTGAGTCCAATATGATGCTGGAAGTTAATGAGGAAGAAAGCAGCCGTTCAGGAAGCCGAACTAACGCCCGAGAAAAAAATCGATAATGCGGATTCGCTGACCAGTCAAGGCTCGCAAACGGATATACCGGATGAACTGCCGATTGATTCATCCTGGGACGATGTTTATGAATACGCGATGGAGTCGGGGCGAAGTTCCGCCGAGACCGATTGAATTTGAAACGCAGCGCAGCAAATCCTCAACCTTGCTGGATCATTTGCTGTGGCAAGTCGAACTGACCTCGTTTTCAGAGCGGGATCATGCCATTGCGATGGCTATCATCGATTCGATCAATGAAGACGGCTACCTGATCAGCAGTCCCGAAGAAATTTTTCAGGGTTTGCAGAGCCAGTTAGACGATCTGGATTTCGATGAAGTGAACGCGGTGCTGCACAGGGTGCAAAATTTTGATCCGGCCGGGGTTGCTGCGATTGATTTAAAGGATTGCTTGAGATTGCAGATACAGCAGTTGCCGGAGTCCACGCCTTATCAAAGAAGAGGCGCTGATTCTGGTTACCCGTTACCTGGATTTACTGGCCACCCATGAGCAGTCGAAACTGATGCGTAAATTGGGCGTGACCGAGCGGCAACTGGATGAGGTGGTCGCATTAATCAGAACGCTGGATCCCAAGCCGGGAGCGCAGATACAGGAATCGGATTCCGAGTATGTTATCCCCGATGTCTACGTGGTCAAGCGGAACGATAAATGGCAAGTCAACCTGAATCCCGATATAGCGCCTAAATTGCGCATCAATCCCTTTTATTCCGGCATGATAAAAAGAGCGGATAACAGCAAAGACAATACCTGTATGAAAGATCATTTGCAGGAAGCCAGATGGTTTATCAAAAGTCTCCAGAGCCGTAACGATACCTTATTGCGCGTCGCCCGCTGCATCGTGGAAAAGCAGACCGGTTTTCTTGAGCATGGCTCTATTGCGATGAAGTCCATGGTATTGAGGGATATTGCCGAAGAGCTGGAATTGCACGAGTCGACCATCTCCAGGGTGACTACGCACAAATATATGCATACCCCCAACGGCATTGTCGAATTTAAGTATTTCTTTTCCAGTCATGTTTCAACGGAAGGAGGAGGGGAGTGCTCATCGACGGCCATCAGGGCGTTTATTAAAGAGCTAATCAGCAATGAAAATCTGGCAAAACCGCTAAGTGATAGTAAAATAGCCGAGCTTTTAAAAGAAAAGGGCATCAATGTTGCTAGAAGGACAATTGCCAAGTATCGCGAAGCGATGCTCATTTCATCATCAAGTCAGCGTAAGCGCATTTTATAGCGCAGCCTGTACCCTAAAAAACCAAATCATTCATCATTAAAAGGAGTTCAACTCATGCAAGTCATCGTAACAGGCCATCATCTTGAAGTAACCGACGCTTTAAAAGCACACATCGATTCAAAATTCGAAAAATTAGCACGTCATTTTGATAATGTTACCGATGTACATGTCATTTTAAGCGTGGAAAAGTTAGTTCAAAAGGCTGAAGCAACGTTGCAATTGAGTGGCGCTAAATTGTTTGCCGAAGATCATCAGGACGATATGTATGCCGCCATTGATGCGATGGTGGATAAACTGGATCGTCAAATTACCAAGCATAAAGAAAAAACTGCACAGCATAGATAAGGTAGGAGCAAGGTAAAAGGTGTACAAGGTAAAAGGCGTTTTTTGAACCTTGTACCTTTTACCTTGGACCTGATTTCATGAAACTATTAATCGTCAGTGGTCTTTCCGGTTCTGGTAAAAGTATCGCCTTGGATACGTTGGAGGATTGCGGCTATTACTGCATCGACAATCTTCCCGTCACCTTGCTGGAAGACTTTATCAGCCACGTCATGCTGGTCGATAAGCTTACCTATGCCAAAACGGCGATAGGCATTGATGCCAGGAACCAGAGCGAAAGCCTGGTCAATTTTTCCGAAAGCCTGGAACTGATCCGCAATAAGCAGATCGATTGCGAAATTATCTTCATGCAGGCCGAAGAATCCACCTTATTGAAACGCTACAGCGAGACCCGGCGCCGGCATCCGCTGACGGATTTAAACGTACCGTTAAAAGAAGCGTTAAAAATCGAAAAGGAAATGCTGATACCGGTTGCCCGGCACGCCAGCGTGGTCATCGATACCAGCCGGACGCATTTCCACCAGTTGCGCGAACTTATCAGGGAACAGATCGGCGAAAGGGATGTCAGGCATATTTCCTTGCAGTTCCAATCGTTCGGTTTCAAGCATGGCGTCCCGCTGGATGCCGATTTCGTGTTCGATGCACGCAGCCTGCCTAATCCTTACTGGATACCGGAATTGCGGGGATTAACAGGAAAAGACCAGCCGGTCATCGATTTTCTTGGCGAACAAGAACTGGTTGCCGAGCTTTTTAAAGATATTACCGAGTTTCTTGAACGATGGATTCCCCGGTTTGAGGCTGAAGGACGCAGTTATTTGACCGTGGCGATAGGCTGTACAGGTGGTCAGCATCGTTCGGTTTATCTGGTCGATGCATTTGCCAAGCAATTTAAAGGTCCTTTCTTAAATGTAATTGTCCGGCATCGGGAATTACAATAAGTTTTTTGTTCGCTTATAAATTCAACATAGTTGGCTGGGGGGTTACAAACCCAGCCAACATCTATCTTTGTATCAGTCTTATTTCAACGACAGCGTTTCAGCCCGGCCTATCATCTCGATAGACAACTTGTCTTCCTTGGATAGCCAGCCGATGGCGCGCTGGACATCATTTTTATTGATGCCGGTTTCAGTGGTAACTTTATTGACGCTGGACGGTCCGTTCTTGTCCAGATAATTCCAGACTTTTCCTGCTGCATCGCCGATTGTATTAGACATAGTGATCACCTTTAGCTTGGATGGTTGGGTTAAGAAGTCTTGTTTGATGGTCAGGCAGCACGATATTGAGTTCCAGTGTTTCCTGAGTATCGTTTTGTTCAAAATTAACGGAGATGGCATCTTGCTCTACGTTAACGTATTTTCGGATGACTTCCAGCAATTCTTTTTGCAATTGGGGAAGGTAAGACGGTTGGTTTCTGGAACTGCGCTCGTGAGCCACCAGAATTTGCAGCCGTTCTTTGGCTAAGCGATGCCGAGCTGGCTTTCGATGTTCTAAAATAATCCAGTAAACTCATTATTTTCTCCCGAACAGCTTCCCAAACAGGCCTTTTTTATCATCGATGAATCGATGTGGCCTGTCTTCACCCAAATAGCGGGCAACAATATCCGCATAGGCTTGGCCGGCGTCGCTTTTTTCGTCAAGGATAACGGGCATGCCGGAGTTTGACGCATTGAGCACCGATTTCGATTCCGGAATAACACCCAGTAAATGCAGCGATAAGATTTCCTGTACATCGTCCACGCTCAACATTTCGCCTAGTTTGACCCTGATCCGGCGAGTAGCGTGACAGCAGCAGGTATTCCTTGATGGGTTCTTCGTTTTGTTCGGCCCGGCGCGATTTGCTGGATAAAATGCCTAGCATGCGATCAGAGTCCCGTACCGAAGAGACTTCAGGGTTGGTTACGATAAACGCGTCGTCGGCAAAATACATGGCCAAATGAGCGCCTTTTTCAATGCCGGCCGGGGAATCGCAGACGATGTATTTAAAGTCTTTTTTCAGCTCATCCAAAATTTTGCCGACACCTTCCTGGCTCAGGGCATCTTTGTCCCGGGTTTGCGATGCAGGCAGAATGTAAAGCTGATTGCAGTTTTTATCGCGTATCAATGCCTGGTTAAGGGTGGCTTCACCGTTGATGACGTTGACAAAATCATAAACAACGCGGCGCTCGCAGCCCATGATTAAATCCAGGTTGCGCAAACCCACATCAAAATCGATGACCGCTGTTTTGTGGCCTTTTTTTGCAAGCCCCATGGCGATGGCGGCGCTTGTGGTTGTTTTGCCAACGCCACCTTTGCCCGATGTTACGACTATGATTCGTGCCACAAATTTTTCCTCCAAAGAGCGATATAAATTAAATATCTTTAATAACTAAAGTATGGTTTTGTAAATAGATCTGAACGGGCTGGTTGAGAACGGCGCTCATTCAGGTCTTCGCTGATCTTGTAATTTCCGGCAATCGAAATAAGCTCCGCCTGTAAATCGGAACAGAAAATACGTGCTTCGGTGTTGCCTTGAACTCCCGCCAGCGCGCGGCCTCTTAGCGAGCCGTAGACGTGAATATTGCCCTCGGCCAGGATTTCAGCTCCGGCGCTGACCTGAGCCAAAATGACCAAATCGCCCTGAGCATAAATGCGTTGGCCGGAGCGGACAGGTTGAGTGATCATGGTGGTGATTGCTGCAACGGCTTGCGGTTCAGGCGTGGACTCGGGTTCTGGCTCCGGTTCTGGAATCTGCTGTTTTGGCGCGGGCGAAGAGGCCGCTGTGCTCGCCGCACCAGTTCCCGACTGGTTTGCGGCATACATACCATCTCTGGCGATATGGCCTGAATGTACAGGAATGCCTAGATCCAAGGCCTGTTGATTCTGTTGTGCAGCTCCGCCGCGTATCCCTATCGGCAATAAGCCCAGCTTGCGAATGATGTGGGTGAGCTCGGTAACATCAATGTCGAGATCGTGCTTATTCAGTTCCTGCAAGTCAAACACCAGCGGCGAATTCTTGAAGAACTCAGGCGCTTGACTGGATTTTTTCTTGTAATTGCTGCTCGATAGTAATGACATCATTACCGACTAAAACCAAAACAGGCACGGAAAAAGTGCTGCTTTTAAATTCCAATACCGGCGAGTGATGAGTGTTCTGTTGAGAGTCTGTTGACATCCGTTAAGTCTGGTTAGTCAGGAATTGTATTGATTCTAACATTGCTGATAAAAAAAATCATTTTTACAGTGTTGATATATTGCTTTTTGGGTGGATCCTGAAGGCTTTTGAGATAAGGCAAGCTCAAGAGTGACGAATCTCAGGTAATTCCCCGCGAACAGGTATTTTGTCGTAATGGCAGTCGATGAGCGGGAGTTGGCTGTAAATAAGGCTTTGAAAAAGACGTGAATCATCAAAACCATTTGTTTTATAAGGTGTTTACGGTGTTGGCGCTATGCGGTCTTAGCTTGCAATCTGCGGCATTATCCTTTAACTTAGAACTACATCCGTAAAGGCTAGGGGTGCTTTTTTGTTTCCATGTGTTGCATGGGGAGGAAAGGCTGAGAAAAACCCTTTGAACCTGACCCCGGTTAATACCGGCGTAGGAAAGCCCATGACTTCCCTGCGCCTTATTGTTTTGTTGTTGGAGATAAACATGAGCGCTGTCCTTAAAGAAGTTACGTCTACTGAATCCAGTAGCGTAAAGATCGATTCCTACCCCGCATCGGAAAAAATATATGTTCAAGGCAGCCGTCCCGACATACAGCGTGCCGATGCGTAAAATCACCTTATCCGATACCCCGCTGCATTTCGGTGCGGAAAAAGGCGCGGAAAAAAATCCGCCGCTTTATGTCTACGATACTTCAGGCGTTTATACCGACCCCAATGTCGAAGTCGATTTGAAAAAAGGCCTGGGCGCTATCCGTTCGGCCTGGATTGCAGAGCGAGACGACACCGAAGAATTAGCCGGTCCCAGTTCGGAATTCGGCCGTCAACGTCTTGAAGATCCGGCTACCGCCGAGTTGCGTTTTGAGCATATCCGCAAGCCGCGCCGGGCCAAAGCAGGAAAAAACGTATCGCAAATGCACTATGCAAGACAAGGCATCATCACGCCGGAGATGGAATACATCGCCATCCGTGAAAACCAGAAAATGGAAGAAATGCGCCATTTGTGGAAAGACCAGCATCCCGGCGATTCTTTCGGCGCATCGATTCCCGATGTGATTACCCCTGAGTTTGTCCGTGATGAAGTGGCCAGAGGCCGGGCGATTATCCCGTGCAACATCAATCATCCTGAACTGGAGCCGATGATTATCGGCCGTAATTTCCTGGTTAAAATCAACGGCAATTTGGGCAATTCGGCGGTGACTTCGTCCATTGAGGAAGAAGTCGAGAAAATGCTCTGGGGCATCCGTTGGGGCGGCGATACCATCATGGATCTGTCCACCGGCAAGAACATCCACGAAACCCGCGAATGGATTTTGCGCAATTCGCCGGTACCCATCGGCACCGTGCCTATCTACCAAGCCTTGGAAAAAGTTAACGGCAAAGCCGAAGACCTGACCTGGGAAATCTTCCGCGACACCTTGATCGAGCAAGCCGAGCAGGGCGTGGATTACTTTACCATTCATGCCGGGGTGCGTTTGCACCACGTGCCGCTGACCGCAAAACGCATGACCGGTATCGTATCGCGCGGCGGCTCGATCATGGCTAAATGGTGTCTGGCGCATCATACCGAAAGCTTCTTGTATACGCATTTTGAAGAAATCTGCGAAATCATGAAAGCTTACGATGTGGCCTTCTCATTAGGCGACGGCCTGCGTCCTGGTTCAATTTATGACGCCAACGATGCGGCGCAATTCGGCGAGCTGGAAACATTGGGCGAATTGACCAAAATCGCCTGGAAGCACGACGTGCAAACCATGATCGAAGGCCCAGGCCACGTGCCGTTGCATATGATCAAGGTCAATATGGACAAGCAGCTGGAAGAATGCGGCGAAGCGCCTTTCTACACCTTAGGCCCGCTGACCACCGACATTGCGCCCGGTTACGACCACATTACCTCGGCGATCGGCGCGGCGAATATCGGCTGGTACGGTTGCGCGATGCTCTGCTATGTCACCCAAAAAGAGCACTTGGGTTTGCCGAACAAGCAGGATGTGCGCGAAGGCATCGTGACTTACAAAATCGCCGCCCATGCGGCCGATCTGGCAAAAGGCCATCCGGGTGCACAGGCGCGCGACAACGCGATGTCCAAGGCGCGATTTGAATTCCGTTGGGAAGACCAGTTCAACATCGGCCTTGATCCGGAAAAAGCCCGTGAATTCCATGACGAAACCTTGCCGAAAGAGTCCGCCAAGGTTGCGCACTTTTGCTCGATGTGCGGCCCGCATTTCTGTTCGATGAAAATCAGTCAGGATGTGCGCGATTATGCGGCGGAAAAAGGCCTCAAAGAGGAAGAAGCTTTATTAAAGGGCATGGATGAGAAATCCAAGCAGTTCCTTGAAGAAGGCGCCGATATTTATCATAAAGTTTAATAATATGAAGCCCTTCTCTTAATAGGGGAGGGCTTTTGTTCCACCTTACACCCTCCTCGCTTTACATCGCCTAGTCTCGGCGGCCTCTATTTTAAGAGACTTTTCCTTTGGCCTAAGTAGTAAGTCTTATACACTTAAGCAAAACCAAAGAATTAAAAGCAAGGCAAACACAATGGTCGTTTATCAACATATTCTACTGGCCGTGGATTACTCCGTGCATAGCGGCGCGATCGCCCGACGAGCAAAAGATTTGGCCGAAAAATATCAGGCTAAATTGAGCGTTATTCATGTGCTGGATAATATACCGATGCCGGATACCGGTTACGGAACAGTGATTCCGTTAGACGAAGATTCAGGCTATGATTTGCTTGAAGCGGAGAAAGCCCGGTTTGTGCAGATTGGCGATCAGTTGGATATAGCCCAAGCCAATCGTTGGCTGATCTGGGGAACGCCTAAACAAGAGATTGTCCGGTTTGCCGAGCGGGAGTCGATCGATTTAATCGTTGTCGGTTCCCATGGACGGCATGGTCTGGCGCTATTGTTAGGCTCGACGGCAAATAGTGTTCTGCATTATGCCGGATGCGATGTGATGGCCATTCGATTGCCGAATGGGTAGTTTTTTAGCTGCTATACTTTATTTTTGTATGGTTAAATGCTTACGCAATAATTGAAAGACGAATTTATCCAAAGGGTAATGTATATACCCGGCATCGGTAGATGCCCGACAATAATTTAGAAATATCACTCAAGGAGTGCCGCTGTTCATGTCAAACAATATCGCTTTCATGTCGAGTCTAAGGTCAAAATTAATCCTGATGGCGACAATTCCTGCTCTTGCCCTGCTTTATTTTGCCGGATCGGGAGTTCTTGAGAGACTGTCACTCTCAAAAGAAATGGTTAAACTGGAATCGCTGGTTGACGTCTCCGTTAAGATTGGCTCTTTGGCCCATGAAATGCAGAAAGAGCGCGGTATGAGCGCTTCTTTTATTAGCAGCAACGGTGTCAAATTCGCCTCCGAGTTACCGGAACAGCGTGTCAAAACAGATAAGGCCGTTGAGACGCTGCAAACGACACTCGGGAGCTTTAATGCCGTCAGTTATAGTAATGGACTGAAAACCCTGTTGGAGACGGCTGTGAACAATCTGGGGGAGCTTGGCGCCAAGCGCGGCATTATCAGCGCTCTCGGTATGGATGCTACGCAGTCGAGCGCTTATTACACTAAAACCATAAGTTCACTCCTTGACATTCCTGCTCAAGTTTCCACGCTTAGCAGTCACAGCGAAATTTCGCGCTTGGCTTCCTCATATTCAAACTTGCTTAAAGCCAAGGAGCGTACCGGCATAGAGCGGGCTTTGCTGTCTACGGTATTTGTCGCCGATCATTTTACGTCTGACACCCAGAGCCGGTTTTTGAAAAACGTCTCTGCTCAGGATGTCTATACCGACATGTTTTTTGCTTATGCGTTGGACAGCCAAAAAGAATTTTACAAGACCAAAGTATCCGGGCCTGCCGTCGATGAAGTTGCCAGAATAAAAAAAGTGGCTACGGACAAAGGTACTGAACCTGGGCTTGGCATTGATCCGGTTTACTGGTTTAAAACAGTAACCGAAAAAATTAACCTGCTCAAGGAAGTCGAAAATAAACTTTCCGGCGATCTTCTTGGTGCGGCCGGTAAATTCGAGAGTAACGCTCGCAGCATGGCGATATTCTTCATGGTGCTGACTATCTTATCCACTCTTATAACTGTGGTATTGACCTTCCTGATCAGCCGTGGAGTTCTTCGCTCGATTAATAAGCTTCAGCAGACAGCCAGCGCCATTGCAAATGGCGATTTGAGTTCTGGTATCGACCTTTCGCAAAAGGATGAGCTAGGCGAGTTGTTTCGCTCCATGAATACCATGCAGCAACAATTGCTGACACGTATAACAAAAGATCGTAAAGAGCATGAAGAGTCGTTGCGCATCAAAATCGCTCTGGATAGCATGACGTCCAACGTGATGGTGGCTGACAATGATCGCAACATTATCTATATGAATCCGGCGGTGTTCACTATGATGCAACACGCCGAATCCGACATACGCAAGGCTTTACCCAAATTCGATTCCAGTAAGCTATTAGGCGCAAACATGGATTCTTTTCACAAGAATCCTGCGTATCAGAAAGAACTGCTGGCTAAATTAAGTTCTACTTTTCGTAGCGAGATTCAAATTGGAAGCCGTACTTTTGATTTGATAGCCAACGCCATTACTAATGAGCAAGGACAAAGAATCGGTTCAGTGGTGGAATGGAAAGACCGAACCGCTGAAGTCGCTATCGAGCAGGAAGTGGCTAAAGTGGTGAGTGGTGCTGTGCTAGGCGATTTCAACCAACGCATTAGCGAGAAAGATAAAGAAGGTTTCTTCCTGCAATTGGCTGAGGGCGTTAATGAACTGATGGAGACCAGCTCTACCGGCTTGAATGAAGTAGTACGTGTACTTGGCGCATTGTCCAGAGGCGACCTGACCGAAACCATCACTAATAATTATTCGGGGACTTTCGGCCAGCTTAAAGATGATTCCAATTCCACCGTGGAAAAGCTCAAAGAGATTGTCAGTCAAATCCACGAAGCTTCCGAAACGATTAATACGGCAGCAAAAGAAATTGCCGCAGGCAATAATGATCTGTCGCACCGTACAGAAGAGCAGGCCGCCAGTTTGGAAGAAACCGCCGCCAGTATGGAAGAGTTGACCTCTACCGTGCAGGCCAATAGCCAAAACGCCAAGCATGCCAATCAGCTTGCCGTCGGTGCAACGGATATTGCAGGTAAGGGAGTTCAAGTCGTCGGTCAGGTGGTATCGACTATGGAAGATATTAATGAATCTTCGCGCAAGGTTGTGGACATCATCTCGGTGATAGACGGCATTGCGTTCCAAACCAATATTCTCGCGCTCAATGCCGCAGTAGAAGCGGCTCGTGCCGGCGAACAAGGCCGGGGCTTTGCGGTTGTGGCCGTCGAGGTGCGAAATCTGGCGCAACGCGCCGCAGCCGCGGCAGCGGAAATCAAAGGGCTGATTGGCGATTCGGTGGAAAAAGTTGAAGACGGCACCAAACTGGTTGCCCAGGCCGGGAAAACCATGGAAGAAATCGTTGGAGCCATCCGCGGCGTGACCACCATTATGTCCGAGATCAGTGCCGCCTCTATGGAACAGACATCCGGCATTGAACAGGTCAATCAAGCCATCGGCCAAATGGATGATGTGACCCAGCAAAACGCCGCTTTGGTAGAGCAGGCCGCTGCCGCAGCGGAATCGTTGGAAGAGCAGACGCAAAACCTGGCGGTTACCGTGTCGCACTTTAAGCTGAACGGCAATTCGAGCAGTTTTACTGGATTTGCCAATGCTGAGCCGGTGCGTACTGTTAGTAGCCACGCCAGCGTAAAAAGCGCTCCTGCCAGGAAAGAGTCTTTCCAAAATACGCCTATGCCCAATAATGTCGGCATGGACTTGGATAAAGCGCTTGAGAAACATTCCGAGTGGAAGGTGAAGCTTCGTACCGCCATATCAAAACGCGAAGAAATGGATGCGGCAACGATTTCAAGAGATGATTGTTGTGATTTCGGTAAATGGCTGCACCACGACGTTAAGTCTCACCTTGCTCATGAGCCGAGTTATGCGGATTGTGTGTCCAAACATGCGGCTTTTCATATCGAGGCCGGAAGAATAGCTAATACGATCAATGCAAAAAAATACAATGAGGCAGAAACAATGCTGGGTAACGGCTCCGCGTTCGTTGCCGCGTCAACGGCAGTCGGGGTTGCAATTATGCGATTGAAGAAAGATTTCAATGCTTCGGCAAGCGCTACTGCCAAGCCGAAGCCTCAAATAGCGACAGCAAGCGCTGACGAGTGGGAAGAGTTTTAACGAAGGTCAGGGGCGGCCAAGTTGGCCGCCCCACTTTGCAAGATCTATTTTTTATTTAAAGCTTGTTTTGCCTGATCCCATAAAACATCCAATTCGGCCAGTTCGCAGTCTTTCAGGTTCAGGCCGGAGGCTTTGACTTGTTGTTCTATGTGTTGAAAACGTCTGGAGAATTTTTTAGTGCTTTCCTTGAGCGCGACTTCAGCATTGACGTTTAAATGGCGGGCCAAATTAACCGCAACCAGCAATAAATCGCCGATTTCTTCCTGGATATGCGCCTGATCGCCGGATTGCCAAGCCTCTTTAACTTCCTCCAGTTCTTCCAGGACTTTGTCGAAAACCGGCAACGCATCCGGCCAATCAAAGCCGTGATTCGCGGCACGATCCTGTATTTTTTCGCATTCAATCAATGCCGGAAGATTGCGGGCCACACCGGATAACACGCTGTCTTGTTCCGCTGTTTTGTTTTTTTCCTGCCGTTCGATGGCTTTTTCCTGTTCCCAGGCTTGATGACGTTCTTCATCGGTATTGAAAACAGCATCGGAAAAAACATGCGGATGACGGCGGATCAGTTTGTCGCAAATGCCTTCTGAAACCTGCTCAAAAGTGAACAGTCCTTGTTCCTCGGCGATCTGGGAATGGAACACCACCTGTAACAGCAGGTCGCCCAGCTCCGAGCGCAAATCATCCAGGTCGTTGCGCTCAATCGCATCGACGACTTCGTAGGCTTCTTCAATTAGGTAGGGAATCAAACTGGTGAAGTCCTGTTTAACATCCCACGCACAGCCCTGTTCCGGATGGCGCAGACGCGACATGATGTCTAAGAGATTTTGGGTGTTTTTTAGCATGAATATCAGTTGCTCAACAGTTGTCGACTTTAATAATAGAACGCTGATGACGCTGATTGGACGGATTTTATAAAATTTTTTATCTGGCTCTATCCGCCAAAATCTGCGTCATCAGCGTTCTATTGCTTTAACTGGCTTTTAGCTGAAAATTAAAACGAAGAGCCGAAATTTTCGCGGTATCGCTGCTTGAAACTATCCATATCGAATGAATGGTTCTGGGTGCCGTTATTTTCGATTTTAATCGCGCCCATTAATGAGGCAACTCTGCCGGTCACTTCCCAGCCCAAGTCGTTCATCAGGCCGTATAAAAGCCCTGCGCGATAGGCGTCGCCGCAGCCCGTCGGGTCAAGTATCTCTTTGGGTTTTGCCGCCGGAATAGTAATGCATTCGCCGTTGGTGTAAATTTGAGAGCCTTGGCCGCCCAAAGTAATGATCAACGCATCAACCCGCTCAGCCATTTGTTCCAGTGACAAGCCGGTACGTTCCTGCATTAATTCGGATTCATAGTCATTCAAAGTTACCCAGGTCGCCTGATCGATAAACTTGAGCAGTTCTTCGCCATTAAACATCGGCATGCCCTGGCCCGGATCGAAAATAAATGGTATATCCAGATCGGCAAACTGCTCTGCATGCAATTGCATGCCGTCCTTGCCGTCCGGTGACACGATGCCGATGCTGATTTTCCGGTCGGTCGGCACCGAATTTAAATGCGACGAATTCATTGCGCCGGGATGGAATGCGGTAATCTGGTTGGCTTCTTCGTCGGTGGTGATGTAGGCTTGGCCGGTATAACTGTTGTCCAAAATCTGAATATACTCGCTGGATAACTGGTTTTGAGCCATCCACTGGGCATACGGTTCAAAATCATGGCCGACGGTAGCCATGGTTAACGGTTCTTCGCCCAGCAGCTTCAGGTTGTAGGCGATGTTGCCCGCGCAGCCGCCGTATTCGCGCCGCATCACCGGCACCAGGAATGATACATTCAGGATGTGGATTTTTTCCGGCAAAATGTGATGTTTGAATTTATCATGAAAAACCATGATGGTATCGTAAGCCATAGACCCACATATTAATGCACTCATTGTGTTCCTCTTTATTGTCAGGGATGATGTGTATGCCGCAAGGCTGCCGGGAGCAGTCGCGGCTAAAGTAAAATTAATGCCCAGGTACCGCTCCCAGACCTTTGACATTATAACAGCCGCAGAACCGATGTCTTTGGCGCGACCTAATAATTCATGATGGTGTATTTAAGCAGGAATTGCGGATAAAGCATAGGACTCGGCCTGATAAATCGGCATATTTTGGGTAGCAGTCATTTTAGCCGCTATTGCTGCGGCAGCCACTGTAAGGAAATTTAATTATGGCTATAGAAATAGAACATAAATTTTTGCTCGCCACCGACGACTGGCGCAAGCACGTCAGTCACTCGGTAAAATACCGGCAAGGCTATTTAAGCTCACAGGCAACCAGCTCAATCAGGGTACGCATCAGCGACGACCATGCGTGGCTGAATATAAAAACGGCGACTATCGGTACTCACCGGCATGAATATGAATATGAAATTCCGATGACCGATGCAAACGAGATATTGAATAATCTTTGCAGAAAACCGTTAATCGAAAAAACCCGTCATTTCGTCACTGATGACGGTCAATCTTTGGGAAATAGATGAGTTTGAAGGCGACAATCAGGGCTTGATAGTCGCTGAAATTGAATTGGACGAAACAGGACAATCTTTTTCAAAACCGCCTTGGGTAGGCGTGGAAGTTACCGGCGATTTGCGTTATTACAACAACAATCTGGCGATGCATCCGTATTCAGAATGGCGCGAAGATTAAATATTTCAGTTACATATTGAAATGTTATGAGTCTTGTTCTATATTTCTCGCATGAGAAAACTAATTTTTGTTGTTTTATTACTACTGTCGATTCAATGTTTTGCCGAGAGTCTGAATGATTCTTTAAGAAACATTGAGTCTGAGTGGGCGTCTATTTATTACAGTACGCCCAAAAGCAAACAGGGGCCTGCTTTGGTTCAATTGCTCGACAAAGCCACGGACTTGGTTCGGCAATATCCGAATGCCGCCGAACCTATCTTTTGGCAGGCCGTGGTCAAGGCGACTTATGCCGATCACCAAGATGCGTTTTCTGCGCTCGGCGCCATTCATGAGGCGCGTGACTTGCTGGTCAAAGCTATCAAAATCAACCCGGAAGTCATGAGCGGATCGGCTTATGTGACTTTAGGCACGCTTTATTACATGGTGCCGAAATGGCCTGTCGCATTTGGCGATGACAATGCCGCCAAACAAATGCTGGAAACTGCGCTTAAAATCAATCCTGACGGCATTGATGCCAACTATTTTTACGGCGAATTCCTGCTGTTACATAACAAGCCCAAAGATGCGGCTCTTTATTTTGAACGGGCAGCGGCAGCTCCGGTGCGTACCGAGCAACCTTATGCCGACAACCAGCTTAAAGCCGAAGCAAGACTGGCCTTAAAAAACACCCAAAAACGAAAAATCAGCGGCGAAAAAGGCATGTTTTTGTCTTTATTTAATTCGGCAAGCGCAAAGTAAGTTTCACCAAGTCATTGTCACCCTTGGTGAAATTGCAATTATCTTCTCGGCTAAATAACGGTTTTAGCAAACTCGGCATTCAATCGTGCAATGCTTTCTGCTAGAATAGCGCCCTAAATTAAAAATCAACTTTCTGGTAATAATTATGGCTTTTGTCGTCACCGAAAACTGTATTAAATGCAAATTTACTGATTGCGTCGATGTATGCCCTGTAGATTGCTTTCGTGAAGGCCCTAACTTTCTGGTTATCGATCCGGATGAGTGCATTGATTGCACGTTATGCGAACCTGAATGCCCTGCCAACGCAATTTTCGCAGAAGATGAATTGCCGGAAGGACAGGAATCTTTCATCGCGTTAAATGCAGAGCTGTCCAAGCAATGGCCTGTTATTACGGATGTAAAACCGGCTTTACCCGATGCGGATGAGTGGAATGGGAAAGAAGGCAAGCTTAAGCTTCTGGAAAAATAACCCGTTCGCGGGCTGTTTTTAGCCTAGTTGTTAGTAACGGGCAACGAAAAGTGGGCGCTATCAAACGCCTATTCTGTTGCTGCCCGACCTAAATGACTACAGCGTGACTACAGAACAGAAACGATCAACGCAAACACGAAGACGAAAATCACAAAAAGCGCAAACACGCCTTTTTTGGTCAGCCCCGCCCATGTCGACTTCAATTCGGCCAGTAATGCCAGCTTAACATCATCCGATGCAAGGATTTTTTTGCATCGCCCACGCAATGTCTGCATTTCCTCCTGCGCTTCCTGTTCGGCAATAATCTCGGCAATTTTCGAGTAAAAACTGCCGCATTCAGGGCATTTCATATCGCGATCATTACGTTCATGACCGCATACTGAACATTTATTCACTTATCCTCCACAAAAACATTATTTCAAAATTCTTCAGGATACGCTTCGCGATCCATACCATTACGCAATCGTCAATTCGGTACGGCTCCATCTGAATGGATTCAACTTGCCGGCCCAGCATCATACAAACTCCGTTATAGCGCTCATTCCCGGTTGAAGAAAATTCAAACAAAAATGTTCGCTGCAATCGTATTTTACCGGTTTGCTCCCTTTTTAGCCGGATGCTGTTTAGGGCAACATACTCGTCGAGCATTTGTACCTCCAGATTCAGGCAATGTAGTTTGACCGCTTTAAACGCAATTTCCTTCGCCTGCTGTCCGTTAAACCAGTACAAGTATGCGCCCAGCAATAAAGCTATTAAAATAAGATCGTCCAGCATAGGCTATGATTGGTTGTGATTAAAGTAAGTCAACTCTATTGTACTAAGATTCTTCACAAGCCCTATCGGCAATTGTTCCTGCATAAGGCCATGGATGATCTGTAGTAGAGCAACGCAGAAGCAGTTGCCGAGGAACAAATATCTGTCCATGCAGTCGAACGGAGAAAAAAATGAAACTTCCCATTACCGGCGGTTGCCTTTGCGGATCGGTCAGATATGAAATTTCGGCTAAACCGATCGGTGGCTTCAACTGTCATTGCCGAACCTGTCAAAAAGCGATTGGCGCGCCTTATTTTGCAGGAATGTTTGTCCCTGCCTCAGCCCTGACCATAACCGGCAACTATAAAGAATATGCAACCATTGCGGCAAGCGGCAACACGGTTTACCGTGCTTTTTGCCCCGAATGCGGAACCTCGCTGTTCGGCAGGAACGGTACATTTATTGACATAAGGACCGGTCGCTGCGGCAACCCTTGATGATCCCGGTATTTTTCAGCCGCAAAAAGATATATGGGTGGCCGATGCCCAGCCGTGGGACTATATGAATCCGGATTTGCCGAAATTTGACGGCAATCCCTGGCATTGAGTTAAGCTAACTGCCATTTTTATTTATCTTGGAGAACTTATGAATTCCAAACAACTTAGCATCGTCGAAATCCAGCCTGAAGCAGAACATAAATATTCCGTGATATGGCTGCATGGATTGGGCGCTGATGGCCATGATTTTGAAGGACTGGTTCCCGAGCTGCATTTAACCGCCGAAGCGAATATCCATTTCATTTTTCCCAATGCGCCGGTTCAGCCTGTCACCATTAACGGCGGAATGTCTATGCGCTCCTGGTACGATATTTTGGAGATGTCGCTGGAACGCAAAGTCGATATAGACGGCATCTATCAATCGGCCGGCTTGATTGAACCGCTGATCCAACGGGAAATTGACCAAGGCATTCCATCCGCCAATATTTTGCTGGCCGGATTTTCTCAAGGGGGAGTGATTGCGCTCCATGCCGGCTTAAGGCATCCGCAACCCTTGGCCGGAATTGTTGCATTATCGACTTACTTGCCGACCGTTGAGCAGTTAAAAAGCGAGCGTTCAGCCGCCAATAATGCCACGCCGATATTTATGGCTCACGGCATCATCGATCCTGTCGTAGCGGTTGAGTCAGGCAAAGCCGCATGTGATACGCTTAAATTGATGGGCTATGGCGTCGAATGGCATGATTACTTGATGGAGCACAGCCTTTGCGCTGAAGAAATCGAACACGCTTCAGCATTTATGAATTCGATTTTCAGATAATATTCAACGCTAAAGTTTAGGATAAAACACGTTGTTAAAGTTACTATCGCACAAAGCGTTTAACCGGACTTGCTTTGGCTTGCCGGGAGCTAGAAAAACATCAATAACGTAACGGATGATATAGTATGTTTTGTTATGATTGAAGTTGATATTTTTGTTTAAGTTTAGGAGAGCAGTTACATGTTTGCAGAAAAGACCAAAGCCCCTTCGGATGACTGGATGACAGCATTACTAAGCTCACCTATTTTCCAAGGCCTGCCTCCTACCAAATTACAAAAAATTATAATGAGCATGGAGGCTGTCGATTTTAAAAAGGATGATGTTATTCTCGAACAAGGTAACGAAGGAGATTATTATTATTTAATCAAAAATGGACAATGCGCGTGTACCCGCAAGTCATCGGAAAATGCAAAAGAGATTAAATTACGCCAGCTTGCCGCCGGTGACACATTTGGCGAGGACGCACTGCTTTCCGGAGAGCCTCGAGATTTAACGATTACGGCATTGACAGATATTTCTTTGCTGCGCTTGGATAAACAACAATTTTTATCTTTAATAAAAGAGCCTTCTCTACTGTTTGTTAATTACATGGAGATGCAGGAGGCAGTGAAGCAGGGCGCAATATTGATGGATGTGCGTACACCGGAAGAATACAAAACTCACCACCTCGATGCCAGCATCAATCAGCCTTTTTTTTCATTAAGAATGCAGCTTAACACTTTAACTCGTGACAAGCCTTTCATTGTAGTTTGTGCCGATGGCAGAATCAGCGAAGCAGCTGCCTTTTTATTGCTCGGAAATAAATTTGAGGCCAAAGTTTTAAAAGGTGGAATGGCAGGTATTGAGTTAGAGCTAAAAAATGAAAGCGCTGTTCCCGATACTGATAATACAGCCTCTGTTGAGAACCCACAAAATACTCATCAGCAATGTGAATCTGAGCAATTGGCCGGTGCTTCGAGCAGCGCTTTTGAATCGGTTTTTTTTAAGCACTTCGAACAATCGGTTGATGATTGTTGCCGGCAAATTGAAATTGAATTTGGCTTCCAACTAGGCGCCGACCGAGGAAAAATGAGCACGGAGCAATATATAAAATTATTAAAGTATTTTCGCTCGGTTCAAAAAGATATTAAACAAAATTATTTAATCAAAGTTCGCGGTACTTTCGATAACAGTTCTCAGCAGGCAGTAATTATCCAGAAAAAACCAGTAGATATTTTTAACGCTACTTTAATGAGTGATGACGCTGTAAAAGAGAATCATGAGCTTGATTTAATTATCCGCAAGTGTGAACATTTATTTTATGTAGAACTGACTAGCCTCAATAGTCAGCTTTTGGAAGAACATGCTATTGCAAGCGGCCAAAATCCAATATTACCGGGAAAGCTTGTTAGCGCCTTGGTCGAGGTTATTAAGCCGTTGGATTTAAATGCCGATAGTCGGATTGCGCTGTATAAAACATTTGATGTTAATGTCTTTAGTCAATTGGGCTTTATTTATCGTGAGTTATTAGCTGCTGCGAAACCAGTAATCTGATGTTAATTGTACGTAATAAGCGTATCACATAAAGTTTATTGCGCTGCTCAAATAAATAAGTTACGTTGCTATAAGCATATAAACGAGCTTTGTGAAATGAACTTTGGCGAGATTAAGGAAGAGGAATTGAACCGACGTCTGTTTTTTGCGCCGAACAACCCGGTCTAGAGTTTAATAAACAGTGAACTAAAAGAAAAAATAATAATGAAAGCTATCGATTTAACTTCTTTTGATTTGTTTAAAGATGTGCCGTTAGAATTAATAAACAAAATACTGCCGGAATATTCAGTTCATACTATCCCAGCCGGACAGCATTTAGTAAAAAAAGATTTAAAAAATACGGCATTGTACCTGCTTCTTGAAGGACAAGTAGAAATTTACTTAGACGAAGAAGATAAGCCTTTAAAAATAATTCGATCAGGTGACATCATCGGAGAAATATCCCTGATAGACCAACAATCCGCGACGGCTTCGGCTATTTCGCTTTGTGAATGCAAAGTTATTGTAATTAATGAAGAATTGATTTGGAATCTTGTCGAGCAAAGTCATTTATTTGCAATAAATTTACTTCAGCTTATTGCCAATCGTTTTCGAGGGGTTAATTCGCAAGTAGTTTCCTCGATAAAGAAACAACGTTTATCCGAGCATAGGGCGATTGTTGATGATCTGACCAAATTGTATAACCGGGGCTGGCTGAACGAAAATTTCGAACCATTACTGGAACGTTGTAAAAAAGACCTAGAGCCTTTTTCTTGTTTAATGATTGATATTGACCATTTCAAAAAAATCAATGATAGCCATGGACACCAAGTAGGTGATTTTGTATTGCAACAAACAGGGGAAATATTAAAAAACTTATCCAGAGCAATGGATTATGTTGTTCGTTACGGTGGGGAAGAGATGGCTATGCTTTTACTGAATACCGAGGTTGCCGACGCGCTTAGGATTGCTGAACGCGTCAGGCAGACTATAGAACAAAAAGCCGTCGAATACGAAAAAGGGAAAACCTTGAATATTACGGTTTCAATTGGCGTTGCCGCCTTAACAATTTCAGAAACAAGCGCAGACTTAATAAAACGCGCCGATGAAGCCTTATACTATGCAAAAGGACATGGACGCAATCAGGTCAAATTTAACGATGGGAATCTTGTTTGACGCATTAATCTGAAATGAGCAGTTGAGCCACGGATGGACACGGATTTACACAGAGGCTCATTGATTCTTTGCGCTACCCTTTGAGTGAAACGCTATTCTTGCGTAAATGTATTATCAGCGTTTATCTGTGTAAATCCGTGGCTAACTGATTGATTTTGGATTACAGACTAATCCCCGCCTGCTTTAATAACGAAACAAGTTGCGGTGATTTGCTAGAGACCAACTTGTCCAAACTATCATACCAGTAACCTGCTCCCGCCATTTCAGCGGCATCAGTCAAGGGTTTAGCGGGAACCTGGTATTTAAGCATAGCGCTACTGACCACATCCCCTGAACGCTGTTCGGGGTTATTTACCAAAGCGACTGTCAAAGTATATTCTTGGCCGGGCTGCAATTTAACGCCTGAATCTTGAAGACTAATCGCTTGAATCCCGGCTTGTTGAATACCGTTGATGGTCTTTTCCAGTAGCGGCTCGGCCTCGCCCTGGGTTAGGGTAATTTCCACTTGTGCCGGGCCGGCCTTGGATATAAACCAATACAATGTTGGCGAAGCTTGACTGGTTAATGCGGTTTGCTCGGGAGCCAGCACCTCAAGCTTGGCATCATGATCGCTGGAACCGCGCGATCCGCCACCGACGCGAGTAGCGGGAGCCCCCATTTTGGGCGGTTTGAAAACAACGGCATTATCGGCAACCGCAGGAACGGCTTGGAGCAGCACAAAGGCTGATAAGACGGTAAGTAGAGTTGGACATGCAGCTGTTTTCATGAGGCTCACCTTTTTATTTTTAATGTAGTGTCGAGTAGTTAAGAAATAACTTGGTATATGTTGAACATGTTGACTTTGCCTTTCAATTGGAACTCGCCGACTTTCACAGTCTGATAGCGGTCGCGCACCAACTCCCAGGTGGATTCCCCAATAAGAATCCGACAGGGAAGATCCTGCGTCGGCGCGGAGATGGTTTTATCGAAGCTTTCCAACCGCGATGCGGTAATGGTGGTTTCGCCGGTTATGGTATATTCCATGCGTTGCTTGCAGCCTAAGGTGCCTGCCACCCCAAGCCCGGTATGAATACCTACACGCATATAGGCAGGTGGCAGTCCTTGTTGTTGCCAAACCAGGTTGAGTTCTTTAAGCCTCTGGTTCATGCGCAATCCGCTGGCTACGGCACTGAGGGCATCCGCCTTGATATCGTCCGCACCGTCTTTAAATGCAGGCGCCCCGAATACCGCCATGATCCCATCCCCCATATAGCCTTTGATCATACCATTCTCATCCATAATAATATTACTCATTTCTTCCATGTAGGCGTTTAGCCAGCTCATCAAGGCGACGGGAGTCATGGTCTCGGAGATAGGGGTAAATCCGGCCAAGTCGGAGAATAAAACGGTAGCCGTGATTTGACTGGGAAGCACTCCCCCGGCATCGAAATACTTGTCCCGGTTTTCCCACAAATTAGCGGCAACTTGCGGCGAGACATGCTGCTCAAAGATTTTAAGCAATTGCTGGCGCTCGTTCCGTTCTTGATTGGAAAACCAGACTACACAGGCGACTAACGTTAATATCCAGCCCAGGGCGGGCGGCAACAAGGGAATCCACAGTTCCTGGAAAAATACCGCAATAACAAACAGTATCGTCAAACCCGCCAACAGGATCGCTGTCATATGGGTTAGACCGCCGCGCTTGAGACTGGCTAAACCGCCCAGTAAGCACCACAAAAAAAGCCAAGCGTACTCATAAATCTCCGGCCAATCGGATTGCAACGGATAAGTTCCTAAAGCGGCCTGGAGTATTTGGTCAATCAAATGGGCATGCAGCTCGACTCCGAAACGCGGTTCTTTGAACCCCGGCAGGAGTTTATAGTCATTCAAACTCGGCGCGGTAGAGCCCAGCAGGACAATCTTATCCTTAAGGCTTGCGCCGGGAATTTCTCCATCGATTAATTGGGACAGGGTAAAGCCAGGAAAAGAGCGATGCAGACTTGGGTAATTCAAAAAGAGCTGATAGCCGCCCATATCTTCGTGAATGTAAGGCCCGAAGTGATCCGGCAGCGGTGAAAAAACCGCCTGTCCCAAACGTAGAAAACCTTGTTCAGTGCCTTCCGGGTTGATATTTTTTGCACTCAGGTATTTCTGCGCGATTAACAAAGGAAAAGAGCTGTAGGTTACATCTTTGTCGTCCATAAATAACAAGCCCCGCCGAAACACGCCGTCGGTATCGGGAAGGGTATTGTTAAAGCCTATTTGCGAGCCGTTTAGTAAAAATTGAGGCGGTGCAATGCTGCCCTGTTCAGGAGTGCCTACAAAAAAAATCCAGAAAACAGTGTCATGCCCGGTTAAAACCTGTTCCAGTTGTTTAGAGCCGGGAGCAACAGGCTGGTCGCGATATTTATCCACCCCGACCACGCTTGCGCCGGCCGCCAATAGTTTTTCCAAGGCTTCCGCATAATGACCGTCGCTGACAGGAAAGCCGAAACGTTTCAAATCGGCTTCGGTTTCTTTGATGATGACTATCGGCGAGGCAACTTGACTGTCCGCTTTAAGCGCTAACAATCGGTCGTAAATGGATAAATCCATCATCTGTAAACCGCCTGAAAAGCGGATGCCCGCCAAAACTACAAACACCAGCAGAGCGAGAAAACTGACTACAACAAAGCGGTTTTTAAGCCATTTCATAGATTTACATCCAATTACCGATTAATAAAAATGGAGCCCAATAAGTGGCATGACGGTATCTTGCATCCTTTCGGAGCTCCAACTGAGCCATGCGCAAGGCTTGGGCTTTGGATTGGTTGTTTTTTAAATGCGCGTAAAAATAAGCCACCAGATCCGAAGAAGACTGATCGTTGATAAACCACAGTGAAGCCAAAGCGCTGCGCACTCCCGCCTTAATAGCGACCCCCGCCATGCCTAAAGCCGCGCGGTCATCGCCGGCCGCGGTTTGGCAAGCGCTTAGCGTCAACAGCTCCAGAGGATTGTCTTTATATTTATTTTTCCCCAGCATCTTTTCCAGAACATCCATCGTTGCCCGGCCGTTATAAGTCAGCAGGAATGTTTTTTGGGGATCTTTATCAAACTGCCCATGAGAGGCGATATGAACAATTCGATAGGGATTCTTAGTCATCTCCGCTGTTAAATCGTCTATTTGAAACTGTTGATTTTTAAACAGCTGGCCGCCCAACTCCTTCTGTATGGTTTCCAGTTCATACTCGACATTCGGAAGCGATGAAAAACCCTGAACCGCCTCGGTAAGACCGTTGAGCAGGATGGTCATCCCTTCAAAGGGAAGTTTCTTCGGATCGGTTAACGACAAACCCGGCGTGGTCGCAAAGGCAAAACGCTCAACCGCATAATGCTGACCGTCATAAAGAGCGGAAAAAGGAATGGTGCGTAAAGCGCCATCCGGGACAACGACCAAGGTATCGACGTGATGGGCTTCCAAATCAGCCAGCAGCGGCGCAAGTAGCCAGGAATACAGTTGTTTGGCGGGTTTAAGATAAGAAAAAGTACTGCGTTTTTCCAACTTTTGCCGAAAATCATGAATTTCGGCATTCATCCGCTCACTGCCGATGGGCACGATATATTGTTTCAGGCCGTCATTAAAGCTGACAATAATTTCAGTCCGGTCAGGCAATAAAATGGGATAGACCACCGCTGTTTGCTGTAAAACCTGCTCCAATCCCTGGGATTTTTCCTTAAACCGTACGACGCAACGATCCTGGAAATAATCCTGCAATTCGGCGGTTTTAAGTTTTTCAAGAGTTTTGCGGGCTTTATCAAGCAAGCGCTGCTTTTGCCCTGGGTCTTGTTCAGAAGCGGCTTTTGTCAGCAATAAATCCGCAAGACCGGAATATAAAGGGCTCACCTCCCTGGAAAAAGATTGCTCGAAAGTTTGGCTGTCGCGAATTTGTTGCAGATTATCTACCGCCCGTTGGAAGGCCGATAAGGCTAAGTCGTCCTGATGTTGCAGATGATGCAAACGCCCCGCCTGCCATTCCCAAAGATACAGGCTTTCCATCGCAAGAGCGTGTTGAGCGGCAGCGGCAGCTTTATTGGTGAGCTCTAAGGCTTTTTCGTAATCGCCTTGCTGTTCAAAAGCAGTACCTTGATAGCCTAAAGCGTAAGAGTGTAAATGCTCGTCCTTAAGGGCTAACGCGGATGTTTCGGCTTCCTGTAAAAATCCCATCAGGCGCTTATCCGAAACCGGCAACAGTTTGTAGGTTTGGGCAATCCTGACTAATCTGATTAATGCCATGGTTCGCCGTTTAGACGCTGGCAGGTTTTGTATTTGGACCGCTGTTTCCGACCAAATATTTGAGGCTAAAGAAGCGTTTTGTTTCGCCAGTAAAGAAAGTTGCAACAGTTCGGCATTAACCAGCATCCAGTTATCGCCGCTACGCTGCGCATAAGTCACCGCTTTTTGGTAATGCTGTAAAACTATGTCATCCTGGGCATCAACCTTGTCCAATAACGCCAAACCCAGTTCAACTTGGGCTAATTCAGTCCAGAGCAACAATTGCTCGGCCTGAGTTCGAATTTTGTCCAATCTCGACCGTGCCGAGTCCAGTTGCGACAACGTTAACTCGGCGAGTGCCAGTTCCAATTCAGCGTAAAGCTTCTTTTTGGGATCGGATGAAGCAGACAGTTGCTCCAACGCAAGCTGTGCCGACTGCTTAGCTTTTTTATTTAAACTGAGCTCGCGAAAGGCGCGGCTTTTTCTCAGTTCCAAATCAAAGACTTCATCGGGCGATGAAGCCTGAACTTGTTGCCAAACTAACAAAGCATTGGCAGTATCGCCGGCACTTAGAAGTTGATCGCCGGTTTTAAGGGAATTGTTGGTGTTGATTGGAACAGTGCTACAGGAAACCGAGAACATCAGGAGAAACATTACAGCTATAATATGTGCAACCTGAATACGAAAAATAAAACCGGAAAAATGCACGGTATCTCCAAAAACGAGCTATGGGTAGTGTTGATTTCAATGATACATGATTCCTGTTGGATTTAACCCAAAAGCTTCTGTCCCGTTTTTAATTTACCCTATCATCTGTCAACCAAAATTCAAGTCGGATAATACTTGCGTTCATGCGTAGATTTATATTTTTATTAACGCAATTTCTTGGCTTGAGCTTAATGCTTACCGCTGTTAGCAAACCGGCTGTTTCCGGCTCGGTAGAAACTACCGATAGACCGATACAACGTTACCAGGAAAAACCGCTGTCGCCCAAGAAAGCTCCCCAATCGCCCATAGAACTCCCCAAGCCTACGCCATCATTACTTCCGCTTTTAAAGCCATCATCAAGCCCCGGTTTTTATCTAAAAAAAATCCATATAAAAGGCAACACTGCCATTAGCGATGCGGAGCTTCAGGCTATCAGTCAACGTTATGAAGGCCGCTTGGTTAATGAAGATGAACTGCGCCAGTTACGCCAGGATTTAACCGCTTACTACATAAGTAAAGGCTTTATAAATTCTGGCGCGGTGTTGCCTGAACAGGATATTAAAAACGGTGAACTTGAAATCACGATAATAGAAGGCCGTTTAAGTGAAATAGAGCTTGAGGGACTGGATCATCTCAAAGAATTTTATATTCGCTCCAGGCTTCAGGGGGATGAAGACGCGCCATTAAACGTAAATGACCTGCAACACAGGCTGCAAATTCTGCAACAAAACGCTTTGATTCAAAAAATAAATGCGGACTTAAGCCCAGGATTGAAACCCGGCGAGGCGCGTTTGCATGCCAGATTGCAGGAAAACCGCCCCTGGTATCTTACTTTCGGCGGCGATAATAATGGCGTGCCCAGTGTCGGCGCCGAGCGGGTTGCAGTCTGGGCAGGACATCGTAACCTTTTCGGTATTGGCGATGCGGTAAACGGAAATTTCAATATTTCCGAGGGCCAAACCCAGTATGCGTTTGACTACGCCATCCCCTTTACGCCTTGGGATACCCGCTTTATCACCGGCTATCAACACGCCCAGGCCGATGTGGTGGAAAAGCCCTTTGACCAGTTAAACATTTTCAACGAATCCGATTCTATCGCCATTGGCGTTTCCCAGCCCGTATGGCAAACCCTGGAAAATTCCTTGACTCTAGGCCTCACCGGCGAATGGCGGCATAGCAAAGCTTTTTTGTTGGACGAAGCGTTCAGCTTTTCGCGTGGCGCGATAAACGGCGTCAGTAATGTCAGCGTCTTGCGCTTTAGTCAGGATTGGTTAAACCGTACCGATACCCACGTATATGCTGCCCGTTCAATTCTCAATTGGGGTATCGATGCTTTCAACGCGACTATTAATCCCGGCAGCTCAAAGTTACCCGATGGCCGTTATTTTTTCTGGCTGGGTCAAGCCCAATGGGTGCAAAAGTTATTCGATACAGGCATTGAAATGCATTTGCAGGGCAATGCCCAATTGGCTGCCGACCCTTTGCTGTCTTTGGAGCAATATGCGCTGGGCGGCATGTACAGTGTCCGCGGTTATCGCAAAAACCAATTGGTTCGTGACAATGGTTTTTCTTCCACACTGGAACTTAGAATGCCTATTCCCTATCTTGATGATTATTTAGGCAAGGATGTGCTACGGTTTGCGCCTTTTATGGATTACGGCAGAGCCTGGTACACCGAATTAACCACGACTTCGCCTCATGTATTAGCCAGTGCAGGGGTTGGTTTGCACATAGACCCAGTTAAAGAACTACACATGGAATTTTACTGGGCGCGTCCGCTTCGTAAAATCGAATACAACGGTTATAACTTACAAGACTCCGGAATTCATTTCCAGATGGCTTATACGCCGTTTTAACCGCCCAGGCTGTCATTCCACCGTAGAAAAGCCAAGGAGAATAATGTTGAAAATACAAAAGGGTTTGTTAGGGCTGCTGTTTATGGTACGGCCAATGATTGTCTGGGCAGACATAACTTTCGACAACAGTAGCATCGTACCGGGTGGCATTCAAGGCACGACCCTAACCGGTAATATGACCATCCCCGCCAGTTCCGGAAAACAGCTGGGCGGTAATTTGTTCCACAGCTTTAGCGCTTTTAACATTAACACCGGACAAAGCGCGACCTTTACAGATACCGGTGCGGCACCCGGCTCTATCAGCAATGTATTAGGCCGCGTAACAGGTAATACCGGTTCCAATATTGACGGCTTGTTAAAATCGACGATCCCCAACGCCGATGTCTATCTTATCAATCCCAACGGCATTACCTTTGGCTCCCATGCGAGCATCGATGTGCCCGGAGCGTTTCACGCCGGCACGGCCAATTCGATAAACTTATCGGACGGCAAACAGTTTAATGCTTCAAAAGCCGATGATGCACTTTTAACATCTTCCTCACCTGCTGCCTTCGGTTTTTTGGGTAACACCGCAACTAACAATGGCAAGATTACAGTGGATGGCGCGCAGCTTAATGTAAAAACAAGCAAAACCATGGATTTGGTGGCAGGCGAGCTCGACATTAAAAATAACGCAAAGCTGGGGGCTCCCGCCGGAGAAATTCGCTTGGTCGCGTTAAAAGGCCAAGGAAGCGTCAGTGTACAGTTAGACAGTGACGGCAAGACGCCCTTGCCGACTGCAACCCCATCGGCTGACAATGCCGGTAATATCACCCTATCCAATAGCGCAGTTAGCTCGGATGGCAATGGCGGTGGGCGTGTGGCTTTATGGGGCAATACTATTTCACTCGACAACGGCGCAAAGGTTACCGCCTTGAATACCGGGACAAGTAATGCCGGCTCAGCCCAAGGTATTGAAGTTCGCGCCAACAATTTGAGCCTGAAAAATCAATCTGCGATTAGTGCAGATGCTAGAAGTTCAGGTAATGCCGGTGAAATCACGATTAAAACCACTACCCTGGCTATAGAGAACGGCAGTAAGCTTTCATCCGACACCAGTGCCCAAGGTAATGCGGGTAAAGTCACCGTGACCGCCGGACAGATGACCATCGATGGGAAAAATAATGCTGGCACAACCGGTATTTTTTCAGATGCCCTTAGACTGAGCCAAGGCCATGCCGGAATCATAACAGTAAACACTGACACCCTGAATATTCTAAATCACGGGCAAATTGCTTCAAATACTTTTGCTGTTGGTAAAGCAGGGGATATAGGAATCACCGCCAATACTCTAACTATTGATGGTCAAAACAGTTCAGGATTTACCGGCCTTTCTTCCTCCGCGCTTTCAGACAGTAACGGCGATGCCGGTACAATTACGGTAAAGGCCGGCATCCTGGATATTGTCAATGGCGGACGAATTGCATCCAGCACTTTCGGTTCCGGCAATGCAGGTGCTATCAATGTCAACGCAAACACTATTAAAATTGATCGGCAAAATAGCCAGAGCTTGACCGACATTTCTTCCGAAACCAGTACCGGTAGCACCGGTAATGCAGGGGCAATCACGATAAACACCGATACACTGGATCTTCTTAATAATGGCGTTATCTCAACGAATACTTTCGGGGCTGGCCAAGGTGGGAATATTGCCGTGACCGCTAAAAACATCACCATTACCGGCAAAGACAGTTCAGCATTCGATGAGTCCCTGCAAACAGGCATTATTTCCGAGGCCACCAAGTCCAGTTCGGGAAATGCGGGAACCATCAACGTAAAAACCGATTCACTGACAGTTCAGAGCGCGGGAAAAATTTCCTCGGATACTCAAGGCTCGGGTAATGGCGGCGACATCTCCATCTCGGCAAACAATATTTACCTTGACGGTAAAACCAGTCAACAAAAAACCCTGATCGCTTCGGACGCGCTTTCCGGCAGCACAGGCAATGCCGGTACCGTCACAGTAAATACCAATACTCTGGATATTAAGAATAAAGCCCAAATTTCATCCGACACTTATGCCAGGGGTAACGCCGGCAATATAAACATTACGGTTAATCAAAGCACTACCATGGACAACGGCACTATCGGTTCATCATCTTATGGTACCGGCAGGGGCGGCAGTGTAAGCTTGAGCAGCCCTTTATTAACCCTGGATAACGGCTCATCCATTAGCGCCTCTTCAAGTACTAGAGCAAATGGCGGGGACATCACCATTGACGCAAACGTGCTTAAGTTAAAAAACCAGTCTTTTATCTCCGCAGCCAATACCGGCTCAGGAAAAGCCGGCACTATTAACATCAATGCCGACGATTCAGCATACCTCACGGACAGCAAAATTTCCGTAGAATCGGCTCTGGGCGATGCGGGGGATATTAATATTGTTGCTAAAAATAAATTGTATTTGCTGAACAGCACAATCAGCACCTCCGCCGCCGCAGGCAAAGGCAATGGCGGCAATATCACCATCGACCCGATATTTGTGATTTTAAATCACAGTAATATCATTGCAAATGCATCTCAAGGCTCCGGCGGCAACATTAATATTACTTCCACGTATTACTTCGCGAGCACCGATAGTGTCGTCCAGGCTTCCTCGCAATTCGGCTTGCAAGGGACGGTTTCCATAAACAGCTCTAACTCCAATATTGCGGGCAGCATTGGAGTATTGGCTACAGACTTTACCGATGCTTCCAATCTTATGGACAAGCAATGCGGAAGCAGCGATGAACAGACAAGAAGCAGCTTCACCGCCTCTGCTCTCTATGATCTGGTTTTGCCTAGCCCTGATGGTTTTTTTAATTATATTCCTGCTTCGATGTCGGGGTGCGGGACTTAATGCTGCACTTTGAGCTAGCCGCTATTGCCATGGACAACTAAAGCAGGAGCTTTCTTAAGGGGACTTCTTATAAGATTCCCGAAATCCGGGTAGAGAAGTACCGATTAAATCCTTCGAGAGGCTCGAACGGACAAATCTTAACTTAACGCCTCCTGCACAGTAATCAGATAATGCCTTACGCAGACAGTGATGCAATCTGCATCACTGTCAGTTTTGGTATGACCTAAATTTTAGATATAACAAAAATTACACGGCGATTGCCGGCATGAAGCGGCTGATCAGGATAGAGTAAGCGTGTATCGGCGTAGCCAACCGCATTTAAATGATTGGCTTCAATGCCTAAATCTATCATCAACCTAGCCACACGTGCGGATCTTGCAGCAGATAATTCCCAATTTGTTGGGTATTGTAAAGTGGCGATAGATGCTGAGTCGGTATGGCCTTCAATTTGAATGAAAAAGGGCTTATGCATTAAAGAGGAAGCAATTTTACTGATTAATTCTTGAGAGTTATTATTTAAATCCGCGCTACCCGGTTCAAATAACATGCTGCCTTCTGCCGATACTTCTACACCAACTTTAGTTAGCTTAACTTGGGCATAATTTTCAAGCCCCTGATTTTTAATATAGTCACTAATGGTTTGATATAGACTGGTATAGTCTAATGCTTCATTTTTTTGGGGTCTGTCATCCCCTATTACCGCATGTATAGACTTGGACATCTGTTCGAGCTTACTGACATCCGCGCTTTTAAGCGTATACATAATTACAAAGCAGCCCATTAGCAGAGTTATGAGGTCGACGAAAGAGAGCATCCACTCATCTTGGTCATCCTTGCTTCGTGTTACGATGAATAAATCATCATTTGAAGTTAGTTCATCATCGTCGTCGTTCATGGATAGAACCTAAGTTAATTTTTTAAAATATATTGAAAACAAAAAAAAGCTTACTTATTGATCGCTTTCCATTGTTCGTGTTTTGTCATCATTTCTAATTCGCTTTTAACTAAATCAACAGGTGTTTTTTTGGAAATTAATATGCAACCTTCCATAATGATAATCATGCGTTGCACTTGAGAGGCTATACGCCCCTCCAATTTGACAGCAATAGGAAAGAAAACTAAATTGGCTAATAATATCCCATACAATGTAGTCATCATGGCTAAGGCCAAAGATTTGCCCATGTTGCTAAAGTTTTCATCCATACTTTGAAACATTACAATAAGACCAATCAATGTGCCGACCATTCCAAAAGCCGGCGCTAATTTCGCCATAGTGCGTAATAACTGAGCCTCGCTCAATACTTTTTGTTTTGCATTTTGAATAGAAAAACGCATTAGGTTGCGCATTTTCTTTTCAGGATACTGATCAAGTACCATTTGCAGTCCTTCGCGTAAAAAAGCATTATTTGTCTTGGCTATTCTCGCCTCGATCGCCTTATCATTGCCGGTTAATGTCAGTTCCGCACAATCTAAAATGCTTTCTATATATAATCGGCTAGCTTGATCTTCGCGGTGAAAAACTTTGATCATTGATTTAAAAACGCCAAACATTTCCTCTAAAGAATGGCAGATAAAACTAGCGCCAACAACGCCTCCTACGACAATCGCAAGACCTCTAGGATTAAAGAAAATAGCAATATTCTCTGTAGCTTCCAGCATCGCTCCAACTAGAACGGATAAACCGATAATGACGCCTGTTAATGTTGCAATATTCATAGTTTTAATTTATTAGGATTGAATGGTTTGCTGAAATTTAAGTTAAGCTTTTATATTTTATATTCGATATTGAAGCAACAGACACCTCTTTGCGGCTTTTCTATGAAAGGGGCATTTTTTTAATTCGCTTTATAGTATCGATAAAAGATTTTTCTAATTCTTGGGATTCCAAATCATCAATACTTACTTTATCTATTGTGTTTTCAATAATACCTTTCATTCGCGAGGAAAAACATCCCATAAGCAAATCCGCTGTTTCATCAGACGCTAATTTTATTAATTTGGCTACAGTATAAGGCTCTAGCTGTTGCAATGCCTCTTGGATTGTTTTTTTGTCTATGAAGATTAAATCATCCAATGCATTTATTTCAGAAATATCTTTTGCGCTGGTTTTTTCAAAGAACTGTTTCCCTTGGCTTTGCATCAAATCGAATAAAACAGGCTTATTGATAAAAAACAGATTATCCGGAAAATCAGCGGCGCACATTTTACTGTAAAATTTCTTTTGATTAATATCAAATAACTCAAGCGCTTCGCAAATTTCCATTAATTCTAAATCTGATGAAACTGAATCCGGAAAATATTTTTCGGGTTGATTTTGAATATTTTTTGCCGCTTCTAATAAATTTTGTGAGGTAAGAAATATCCGGGTTTCCCCTTCATCACCCTTAAAGGCCGAATAATTACTGTTAATCCTTGATTTTTTTTCTAGCCGGATCAGCCCGAAACAACCGAGCTGTTGAAGAATTTCTTTTGCCTGATGCGGGAGTATATTCAGTATTGAGGTAATTTGTTTAATCACCAATTCCGCAATAAGCCAATCATTCTTAGCCGCCTTAAAGTTCAGATCGAGCAAAGCCGCAACTGCATAAAAAGAATTAGTTGAAACTGAGTTTTTAATTGAAATATCCGTCAATCTTTTTACGCGCCCCAATAGCATGTTTATAATTTTCTCGGTTAAAGGATGCGAGTTTTTTAAAAGCTTTTGGAAATCATCGTTGCTAACCTGAATAACCTCCACAAAAGTTGCGGCCTTACAGGAAGCTGAGCGAGGTTCGTTGGAGAGCAATCCCATCTCGCCAAAAAATGCTCCTGGCCCTAAGCTATTTACAACAAAGCGCTTTTCGTGTCTTTTAATAGAGACTTCGACCTCACCTTTTTGTAGAATATAAAAGTGTTCGCTGGCTTGGCCTTCTTGGAAAATAAATTCTCCCTTTAGGTACTGCCTTACCCGGTCTATTTTTTCTTTTTCGCTCATTTAAAATTTACTAAGAAGATATTTTTATGGTATGAACTTATGTATTAGTTAGTTATGCCGCGCATGAATATTGAAATAACCATTGAAAATTGTAGCATTAAAATACACTTAGATTCTAAATCTTTCTAACATGTGCATCAGAATCGGAATGCTCTATGAAAACGCCTGAATATGAGATGATGCGGGGATACGTATTTGAAAAATTAGAATCCGAATTGGATCATCGGCTTTATTACCATGGTATACACCATACCAGAGATTATGTGTTGCCAGCTGCTGAGCGCTTAGCCTATTTAGAAAATATCGAGGGCGAATCGTTAATTTTGCTTTTAACAGCCGCTGTTCTTCATGATATTGGTTATATTAAGCAATACGCTAATAATGAGGTTATTGCAGCATCAATTGCTGCCGAGCTCTTACCTAGATTTTCTTATACTTCAAAACAAATAGAAATAATTAAGGCTATTATCATGGCAACAGCCCTGCCTCAAACAGCTAATAATATTTTGGAAAAAATAATGTGCGATGCCGATCTTAGCCATTTTGGCGCATATAACTTTAGTGCTATATCAAACAGCTTATGGCGTGAATTGATTGAGTTCGGCTACAATATCTCAAAAGAACAGTGGAATGAAAATACTCTCGATTTTCTAAACTCACATTCATATTGGACGGAGACTGCATCTATAGAATGGAATAAAATAAAAATAGATAATATTAAAAAACTAGTATATCAATCAAAAACTACCGGATCGTAATTATATGCATCAATATCTAACTTGGCGCTGATATATTACATGCTGATATTGATAGAAAACAATGTTTTGGTTTTTAAATATACCCATTCATGAGTCCGAAATGTCCGTTTTTCCGGGATCTTGGAATTAGTCGACCCCGGCGCGGTCTTTTGAGTGGGTGTTGCGGCATTAACCCCGCTTAACGTGCGTCGACGGTATGTCGCGTTTTGTTGCGCCGGTATAAAGCTGTCTTGGACGGCCTATTTTTTGTTCAGGATCCGCTATCATTTCATCCCAATGCGAAATCCAGCCTACGGTTCTGCCCATCGCGAACATCGCGGTAAACATATTGGTGGGTATGCCTAATGCGTGCAACACGATGCCGGAATAATAATCGACGTTCGGGTAGAGTTTTTTCTCGATGAAATACTCATCTTCAAGCGCAATACGTTCCAGTTCCAGAGCCAATTTAAATATTTTGTCATCATGCAGACCGAGCTCCGTGAGCACTTCATGACAGGTTTCACGCATCAATTTGGCGCGCGGATCATAATTTTTATAAACCCGATGACCGAAGCCCATCAGTCTGAACGGGTCGTTTTTATCCTTGGCCTTGTTGATAAATTTGGGAATATTCGAAACATCACCAATCTCTTCCAGCATATTGAGCACGGCTTCATTGGCGCCGCCATGAGCCGCTCCCCAAAGACAGGCAATCCCGGCAGGTAATGCAGGCGTATGGATTGGCGCCGCTGGAACCTGCCAGACGCACGGTTGATGTCGAGGCGTTTTGTTCATGATCGGCATGCAGAATCAGAATTCTGTCCAGCGCTTTGACCAATACCGGATTGGGCACGAAATCGTCGCAAGGCGTGCTCAGCATCATGCGCATAAAGTTTTCAACGTAACTGAGCTTGTTTTGCGGATACATAAACGGCAAGCCGGTGCTGTATTTATGACACATCGCCACGATGGTCGGCACTTTGGCAATCAGGCGGATGGCGCTCATGTCACGATCCTTTTTGGATTTAATATCCAGCGCATCATGATAGAACGCTGACAATGCACCAACGACAGCAACCATAATCGCCATCGGGTGCGCATCGCGACGAAAGCCTTTGAAAAAATTGGTCAGTTGGTCATGCACCATCGTGTGCATGGTTATAGTGCCTTCGAACTGCTTGCATTTCATCAGTTGTCGGGCAACTCGCCATTCAGCAACAGATAGCAAACTTCCAGAAAAGTGCAATGTTCTGCCAGTTGTTCGATAGGGTAACCGCGATAAAGCAATATCCCTGCTTCACCGTCTATATAGGTTATCGATGAACTGCAACTGGCCGTAGAGGTAAAACCGGGATCATAAGTAAACATGCCGGTCTTTTGATACAGAGACTGGATATCTATTACATCGGGGCCAGTAGTTCCGGATAAAATAGGCAACTCGCATAAAGACTGAGTTTTCTCATTTAAGGTAACACTGCGCAGTTTAGTCATGGGTTTTTCTCAGTTTTGAAACAGGTCTGTAGCATCATCAAAAGGCCTGACAAATCGGAAATTTCCAGATTAGCTAACCATTAGCATGATTAATCTTGGCTAGTATTTTAAAGGGAGTTTGCTTAGAAAGTAACAAACTCCGGAAAAATCTTTCATTATCGGTAGATTGCTTTGTCGGATTATCATGAGCTCGTCATACCCGGCGGGAGCAGGTATCCACTGTCATGGATGGTAAGCCAAAACCCGTCCATGGTGCCTGGATTCCGGCAATTCCTGCCGGAATAACAATTATTCATCAAATCCGACAGTAGCATTCGGATAGCAATAAAGCTCAGACGAAGCCGCCTTGTCTATCGCTTGTTTTGCCAATTCAGTCACCTTAGCCCAGTTTTTTGATTTTACCACATCCGCAGGCGCCAGCCATGATCCGCCAACGCAGGCGACATTGCTTAACTGTAAATAACTGTTGTAATTTTCCGGTGAAATCCCGCCGGTCGGGCAAAAAGTCACCTGGGGAATAGGTCCTGCGATGGATTTTAGCATCGGTATGCCGCCTGCCGCTTCGGCCGGAAAGAATTTGAAATGATCCAGTCCGTACTCCATGCCCAGCATCAGTTCCGACAGCGTCGATATGCCTGGAATCAAGGCAATATTTCCGGCTTTGGCGGCAGCCAACAGCTTCGGTGTTAATCCGGGGCTAATCGCAAAAACGGCTCCGGCCTCTTCCGCTGCTTTTAATTGTTCGGGCGTAGTAATGGTGCCCGCACCGACAATCGCATCTTTGACTTCCTGGCTGATCAGTCTGATCGCATCCAGCGCTATAGGGGTGCGCAGCGTTATTTCCAGCACTTTAATGCCGCCTGCGACCAAGGCCTTGCGCCAGAGGAACGGCATCCTCCAGATTCTGGATGACCATGACGGGCATCACCGGGCAGGCGTTTAAAATAATGTTGGGTTGAATTTTCCAGTTATTTTGAGTCATTGTTTTTACCAAATTTTTATAGTTATTAATCGACAACAAACAGGTTGCAGGCGCCGGTTTCAGCAGACGACGCACCCAGACGGAAACCGCCGAACAATTCGCGGCCCATGCCGAAATGGTGATCTTTGGCGCTATTGGCTGCCGGAATTCGGGCATTGAATTCAGCCTCGTCAACCAGTACATTGACTTCGCCGGTTTGCAGTGTTCAGGGAAATGATGTCGCCGGTGCGTACTTTCGCCAACGGGCCGCCATCTTCACATTCCGGACACATATGGATAGCTGAGGGTACTTTGCCCGAAGCGCCGGACATCCGGCCATCGGTGACCAGCGCGACCTTGAAGCCTTTATCCTGCAATACGCCCAGAGGCGGCGTCAATTTGTGCAGTTCGGGCATGCCGTTGGATTTCGGTCCCTGAAAGCGCAGCACCACGATAACATCTTTCTCCAGTTCGCCGCGTTTAAAGGCGGCAACCACATCGTCCTGGTCATCGAATACCATCGCAGGCGCTTCAACGATCTGGTGTTTTTCCGCTACCGCGGAAACTTTGGATACGCCGCGTCCCAAATTGCCGTGCATCACATGCAAGCCGCCACCGGCAGCAAAAGGCTTGGCGACGGTGCTGATAACTTCCGCGTCCAAAGAGGCTTCGGGGCAAGGCTCCCAGATCAATTTATCGTCAACCAGTTTGGGTTCCTGATGATAGCTGTTCATGCCGCGCTGATCGGCAACCGTCAGTAATATCTTCATGCAACAGGCCGTTCTTCAACAGTTCGGCAATCAACACGCCCATGCCGCCGGCGGCCTGGAAGTGATTGATGTCGGCCTGGCCGTTCGGATAAATACGGGTTAACAACGGCATCGCTCTGGAAAGCTTGTCAAAATCATCCCAGTTGATAATGATACCGGCTGCACGGGCAATGGCGACCAGATGGATGGTGTGATTGGTGGAACCGCCCGTTGCCAATAAGCCGATAATGGCATTCACAATCGCTTTTTCGTCGATCATATGCCCAATCGGACGGAAATCGTCGCCCAGCGCAGTAAATTTTAAAACCTGTCTGGCAGCGGCTTTGGTCAGTTCATCGCGCAATGGCGTGTAAGGGTTGATGAACGAACTGCCGGGCAGATGCAGGCCCATAATTTCGACCATCATCTGGTTGCTGTTTGCGGTGCCGTAAAACGTACAGGTGCCGGCGCTGTGATAGGACGCAGCCTCGGATTCCAGCAGTTCTTTACGGCCGATTTTACCCTCGGCGTAAAGCTGGCGGATGCGGACTTTTTCTTTGTTGGTCAGGCCGCTGGGCATCGGTCCTGCCGGTACGAATACGGCCGGCAAATGGCCGAAACTCAACGCGCCGATCAGCAGTCCCGGCACAATCTTGTCGCAGACGCCCAAGTACAGCGCGCCGTCAAACATGTTGTGGCTTAAGCCTACGGCGGTGGCCATCGCAATCACATCGCGGCTGAACAACGACAGCTCCATGCCGGGACGACCTTGGGTAACGCCGTCGCACATCGCCGGTACGCCGCCTGCAAACTGGGCAACGCCGCCCGCTTCCTTGATGGCGGCCTTGATCAGCGCAGGCGCATCTTTATACGGTTCATGCGCCGACAGCATGTCATTATAAGAAGAGATAATCGCGATATTGGCTTTTTGATGTCCGGTCAAATCGACTTTTTCACCGGCTCCGCAAGCGGCAAAGGCGTGAGCCAGATTGCCGCAAGCAAGCTCGGCGCGATGCGGCTCTTTTTTTGCAGCCGCATCAATACGTGCCAGATAGGCTGAGCGGGTTTCACGACTGCGCTCAATGACTTCGTTAGTCACTTTTTCTAATACGGGATGCATAGTTGTTCCTTCTAGTTTACAGTCAAGATTCGGTTATGCAGAGCATCGTCAGCAGGCTAGGGTACCATTGCGTACCTATGACCGAATTTTGATGACGCGTATACTACATAGCTATACAGAGGTTCGTAACCGACAAGTTAGACATTAGCCCATTACTATCGGCTTCATTCTTCCCAGGCTCTTCCATCCCTGGCAATTAAATCATCAGCAGCCTCAGGCCCCCAAGTGCCGGCAGAATAGGGTTGCGGTGTCGCATTGATATGCTCCCAGGCATCCTGTATCGAATCAATCCAGGTCCAGGCCTGTTCAATTTCTTCGCGGCTAAGAAACAGCGTCGGATTGCCGCGCATGGCTTCCAGCACCAATTTTTCATAACCGCCGAAAATCTTGCTCTTTTTAAAGGTATCAGAAAAACTCAAATCCAGCTTGGTCTTTTTGCAGCTTAATGTTTTCATCAATACCCGGTATTTTATTGAGCATCTCAATTTCCACGCCTTCATTCGGCTGCAAATGAATGATCAGTTTATTCGACGGCAGCTCCTGAAAGCTGTCTTTAAAAATGTTATGCGGCAGTTGCTTAAAATAAACGACGATTTCAGTGCGTTTATATTTCATGCGTTTGCCGGTACGCAAGTAAAACGGCACGCCGGCCCAGCGCCAGTTATCAATATCCACTCGCAAGGCGACAAAACTTTCCGTGGTGCTTTCAGTATTAGCGCCTTCTTCTTCAAGATAGCCCGGTACCGGCTTGCCCTTGATTTCTCCTGCCGTGTACAGTCCGCGAACGGTTTTTTCTTCGACATTTTCTCTGGTAATCGGCCGTAGCGCTTTCAGGACTTTTATTTTTTCATTGTGTATGCTTTCCGCTTCCAGATTGACCGGCGGCTCCATCGCAATAAAGGTCAGAATCTGCAACAGGTGATTTTGCAACATGTCGCGCAACTGTCCGGTTTTATCAAAATAATCCCAGCGCCCTTCAATACCGACTTCTTCAGCGACGGTAATCTGAATATGATCGATGGTATTGTGATTCCAGTTGGTGGTGAAAATGGAATTGGCAAAGCGCAACGCCAATAAATTCAGTACCGTTTCTTTACCCAGATAATGATCGATACGATAAACCTGTTTTTCGCTGAACACCTCGGCAACGGCATCATTAATTTCTTTTGATGATTTAAGATCATGGCCGATCGGTTTTTCCATCACCATGCGCGAGTTCTTCAGTCAAAACCCCGCATTTAGCCAGTCCCTGGCAAATATTGTTAAATAAGAAACGGCGAAACGGCAAAATAATTCACCATAACCCTGGATTTTCCGATCAATGACGGTATTCAACAGCTGGTATTGATCCATCTGGGTTAAATCTATTTTCAGATAGGAAAGCCGCGCCGAAAACCGTGCCCATATTTGTTCATCAATCGGTTCATTCAAAAACTCTTGCAAACTTTTATGGATGATTCCGATCAAACTCTGAATTATCGCCCTCGTGTTGATCTATGCCGATGATACGGGTGTCGGCTTCAATCAAATTGGCTTTTTCAAGCCGATACAGGGAAATAAGCAGCTTGCGGCGGGATAAATCGCCCAAAGCGCCAAAGATAACCAAATCACAAGGTTTAAATGCTGTTTTTTCGTTCATAGATGGGTTGTCGAATAAATAGTTACACCGGCTCAGTCCGGCATTTATAGGCGGAAAACATATGCCTATTATCGCAGAATTTGCTTCAGGGTGCATACGGATGAGCCTATTCCAATGCGGAATGGGTTTGACAGGTGTATCTCGTATCGAATCGATATTTAGTTGACAGTATTCTTGGGATTCTTTTATAGTATTGATACGCTACTATCATGAAAATATTTTCTGCTTCATCCGCGGCAGCGTGGAGACGGCTCAAAATATCAAGATGAAGTAGTTGAACCGGAGGCAGCGTGAACCCTCAGGGAAAATGAGTCCCAATGTTGATGTCTTTTATCAGCCTGGGTTGTCCATTGATGATTTAAAACAACAAAAGGTGTAAGAAAATGAGCGAAGAAGCACAAACAAAAGACAAATTCTGGCTGTATGTTGGTGGAACCGTATTTGCTTTATTGGTGACCATTGCAATGGTGAAACAGAGCGAGACCGAAAAATTCGCGCCGATCAAACAGCAGCTGGAAGAGGAAGCGGCCCAGATGAATATCCGCGTTTTGAACTGAACTTAAGGTTACTATCTTGATGGCAAGAGGCTTTATACGAATGGTTGTTCTTGTCAGCCAACCTTAGCGTGACCACACAATTCTTAAAATAATAATCAGGAGAGAATATGAAACTTAATTTGATCTGCTTGTGCGCGGCGTTAGCTTTCTTTTCCGGAGCCGCGTCGGCAACAGAATACATTTACCGGGATCTTATGGCTAACACGCTGCCCTCGGCGGCATGTGAAACAGAATCCGAAGCCATTGCAACGGCATCAAAACCCTACAACATCACCAGATACAGCAAGACATTTTGCCAGTCGCAAGGTTACGGCTGGCATGTTGAAGCAGTGAAAGATGAAGGCAAATCTGCCTGCAAGCCATGCGACGGCGCCAACAAAGGAAAAAGCCAGTGCCATCTGGAAGACATGGTCGTGACCTGCAAACGCATCAAACCGGGTTCGGTCGGCATGTTGCCTGGAAAGGGTTAACGACTAATACGCGAGCAAGAGACGCATCAATCCCCTTGCTCGCGTATTCCCTTCACCAATCCGCCGTATAGCGCTACGAGCCCCGGCCTGATTTCGGGCGCCAAGTATTATCGAAACCGGTGGCTAGCATTACCCACTCCACCCGAAAGCGCCGGTTGATCTAATCGGCAACCTTCATTAAACCTAAGGATTGCAGTTGATCCGCGAAAGACGATGAATATTTCCGTGCCTTTTGTGTTGCCTGGAAGCGTCTACTTTTGGTTTTCGTGGACGAAATGACTTTTCCAGGATCAGTAGCAGAGGTATAGGTAAAAGCCATCTTCATTGGGTTTTGCAGCAATCACGCCTACGATACGCCCATACAATCTTCCTATGAGGCAAGGCCATGAAAACAGTGAATGTCAGCGGTTTAAAGAATAATCCCAGCGAGGCGTTGCGGATGGCCCATGATGATTTGGTGTTGGTGATGAACAGAAACGAACCGGACGCCTTAATGGTCGGACTCAAATCCTCCAAAATTATCGGTATGCCGGGTGTGCGTAAAGCCTTGGCAACCGCATTAGTCAAAGACGGCGTGTTATCATTGGCCCGTTCCGCCAAGCTGGCCGATATGCCCTTGCTCGACTTTATCGCCCATGTCTCGCGTTTGGGTATTCCGGTCATCAATCAATCCGCTGAGGACGTGCAGCAGGATATGGATACCCTGGAACAATGGTTGAAACAAGCGTAAAGCGGTATGGCGCGCATCGTTGTTATTGATTCCAGTCTCTTGATCGGGCTGACGATAGTGGACGGCTTAAAATGGCTGCCGGAACTCTTTTCGACAGTCTTTCTGCCCGAGTCCGTCAAACAGGAAGTGTTGCCGGGCAAAGCGGCGCGAGGTGAGGAGGCTATTGCTGATGCCCTCGACGCAGGCTGGTTAAAAGTCTGGCCTGAATCTATAGAACCGCTGTTGGATATTGATCTGGACAGGGGCGAAACGGACTGTATCAACCTGGGCTTAAGCCATGTTGACGAGGTCTTGTTGATTATGGATGAGCGCGCAGGCCGTGCCGTGACGAAGGAAAAAGGGCTGCGTATTATCGGGACTGCGCAATTATCGACCAAGCCAAAAAGCAAGGCCTGATTGCATCGGCGCGGGAGGTTTTTGAGGTTTTGCACCGCTCTGATTTTCGTATTGCAGCGGCGGTTATAAATCAGGTATTGGTTAGTGCGAATGAATAAAAATACTAGGCGCACCAAAGTTGTTGAATGCGACGCTAACAGACGTAGGCCGGAATAAGACCATCCAAGCGTGTAGCGCGAGGTGGCGTTTCCGGCGAATTTGGGAGGTGTTTGCCGGAAACACCCGTTCTCGCAGTCGCTCGAACCGGCTTATTCCGGCCTACTCTACTGATCATCCTCATTCGGGATTTGTTCCCGAAATTCTTCTGACGGCGGCGGTTGTCTGTCTACGGCCAATTGCTGTCTGTCGAAATTGACGCATTTCTTGATTGAAATTACTAATAGCGGTCACTCAGTTTAATTTCTTATTTACTCCTGTAAATTAAAAGACAGATTTTTGTTACATAGCCTCGTCGGCAAGTATAAATAATTATATTATTCAATATCTTGCCAAGTCATGCAAGTAAAGCGCGTTACTTAGACGTAGCTTTTACTTGCTGATAGCTATCAGACTGCCACGTCTTTTGCTGTTATGATATTAAAGAAAATTGATTACTGTAGGGTGCGTTTGCAGCAAACTATCATCATTGATTGTCCGCCAGAAATTTTGCTTGGTCTACATCTCAATGCAGAAGACTTTGCTGACTAATTAAAGAAGGTAAGCTTTCTTCTGGCACAGCCGCCGCATGGTTAGTCATCGGGAGAGTTGCTTTTTTACATCTTGCATTTGATGCTGGTGCTACTTTGGTGGGCAATACAGCTGACGATTATGCAAGAGAAACCGCATTCTTGCTCTAGCTTATAACCATATTGGAATAATTTAACAGATAATTATTTGATGTTTAAACACTTAAACAAGTTTGCAGAAGAAAAAAACACATGAATGAGCAAAAATACGAAACAAATATCGACGACTTAAAGAGACTTATTCAGGAAGAGACCGATAAAGCTTTTACCACTACGGGAGCTGGTCTATTTCTTTCGCAGCTTGGAACATTACTTAGTCGCAACAAACCACAACTTCGTGAGTTGTTGAAAAATACTAAGCTAGTCGATTTCATAGAAAAGAAAATGGTGGGTACTATCAAAATTATTGATTCTCCAGAAGACTCTAAAATTAAGATTGCTTTGCCTGCGAACGCTCAAATCAATGATGATGTGACGCAATTTATTCCCAAACGTAATGCGGTAAATAGTCTAAGTCATACACCACGTTATAATCCCGCTCTATGGGCTGCATTTTTGCAGCCGTTGGAGAAAGGTTGTACTCGATTGATTGGGTTCGAACCAATACTGCATTTTGAAGATATTAAGGATTCTTCTTTGGAAGTAGTTACAAAAAAAGTTGTTTCTGAAGATTTAATAATTGATCAAGATAAAGAACCAATCCATGCTAAACGATCTCGGTGTATAGCTATTAACATCGATAAATGGCTTAATGACAATAATATTCCCTTAGAGCTGGTAAAGGCTCAAAGCACCGAGACCATAGATAGTGAATCGAAAAAGGAAAGTTTATTTGAAGCAATGATAGCTGTCTTCAATGAAGAAGAGCTGCGGCGAATTTTAATTCCTCTTGACTTAGTTGCAAAACTCCATCGTCAGAAGTAGTTTATGCTTAACTTTGTATTTGGATACGCAGGTATTCCTAATGAGGTGTATGATAGCATCATAAAAATGGGGCAAACGCTTTCTGGTGACAAAAATACGGAAGTTTTCTTTGCGGCTCCACTTAAACAAACGTCACCAATTATCAACTCTTCCCATATCAATTTTCTTTGTAATAAATTTAAAGCAATAACTCTTGATGAGATTTCTGAAAACAAAGGTGATAGCGGCTTTGTTTCAGCGGTTGGATTTGCAGTAATTTATGTTCGTTCTGCACAAGATAATCACGACCTTTTTGCAGATGCTTTTTTTCCATCTACACTTGTTTTATCTGTGGATTGGAATTTATCAGGATGCAATTCGAAGGAAATTAACAAGTCAAAAAATGAGCTATTTCAATTACTATTGCAAGCGACAATGCGTGCACGAATGGCTATCAAAATGCTCCATAACGAAGTTACTGAGAGAAGAAATCGCACTCCATTGTTACTGCCGGTAAAGAATTTCCGTTCAGCTACGTTACGCAATCGACTCCAATCGCTCCAATTAAATTTGGCAATGGCACAAACAGAAGCAGCTATCACAGAGAACATACAAAAAATAGTTGATTTACTAAAAAATGATCACCCTCTTAAGCGAATTGATAATACAAAAATGCCATGTTTTTTGGATGACAGAAAAATTGAATTCCATTCGCCAGGGTCCGCTTTACATGGCTTGCATCGCTCATCGGAAGAGCATCCTGTCGGTTGCTTGCTTGGGAGCTATCGTCGCTTAGGAGCACCTTTTCATGCGGCATTCCACTATGATTGTAAAAAGGGTATGCGTGGAAACTTAAAGGATTTATTCTGTTCCTGCCATGAGGAGAGTGAGAGCACATTTGAAGGCAAACCACACCTTAATATAGCGCCGAATGATTTTGTGCGTACCTAGAAAGTACAATGGTCAGAATTTTCTGACCATTGTACGTAAAAATATTCTTGTTTCATGGGCTTCGGAGAATAAATGTTATTCTCACTAATGTCTGATGGTATGCCGACCACGAACGGGAGGATCTCATGAAATCCGGCCGGACGTCTAGCTCATCATACCAAGTCGATGGAACGACAAGAAGGTACCTCGACTATCTCGCAAGGCGCATCCCCGATTTCACGAAAAAATAAGGTAAGCGCACACTGAAGTCCTTTATATATATTGTCTAATATATATTTTTGTATCTTAACATCTTTTGCAAGAATTGTTATCCCTATTTCGCAGATTGATGCAATATCAAGGCAATACGATAAAACAACTATGCTGCCAATATCTAGACGCCACCTCAATCGAGTTGGAATCAATTCCTATTTAGCCTGAAATGAGTAACGCCTCAAAGCTTAATGTCTGCTTTAGAGTCAAATAGAACAGCATAAAATGTTTGGCGAATATCACTGATGGGCCAAAAGCCGCTCATTTTCAAACAGCCTATATTTTAAAATAGAGTTTGGTTTCTCACACTTGTCTTGCCCGCCAGCCAGTTAATCATCCTCATTCGGAATCTGCCCCCTAAACTCTTCCGACAGCAGCATTTGCCCTCCGGTAACAACCAGTTGCTCGCCTGCCTGAATGCCGCTGCCGACAAAATAGCCGCCGGTTGTTGCCGTGTACTGATCTATCGTGCGGCGGCCAAATTGTTCTTCAGCGGTTTTAATGTAAACGAAAGCCTGATCCAGGTGCCAGACTAATGCGGATTTCGGGATAACAACGCCGGACTGGTTTTCGCCTTGCTCGGGTATCCAGGCCGCAACGCGCATGCCGACTCTGATTCGGCGGCCGTCGGTTTGGAAAAAATAGCTTTCGCCTTGCGCGGTGGTATCGGTTTGCGGAGCCAGTGAAATCAGCTCAGCTTTGTTGGCCGCACTGCGGTTGCCTGACGCTTCAATATCAATGCTCGAAATATCGCTCGCCAGCTGTTTGTTTACCGGCAAGGTAATTTGCAGCAGTGTTTTCCGGCCGGATAAAAAGGCGCTCAGTTGGTCGGAATCCGTCGATAAAGCCCATTCGGCAAGCTTGTCGCCCCAATTGAGCCGGGCTTCGGCGGCGATAGCCTTGCCTTGAACGCTGCTTGCATCAACCTGGGCTTTATCGGTTTGCCATTGGGCTTGCTGGACTTGCAGGTTGCGTTTAGATGTCGCGCCTTCATGATACAAGTCTTGCTGGCGCTGGATGTTCTGCTCGGCCTGCTTAAACCTTGCCGCCGCGCCGCCATGCTCGGTTAACGTAAGCAAATACCGATGCCGTAACTCGATCAAGGGTTGTATGTTGACCGCTTTGCCGTAAGCCGTAAATTCGGCATGATGGCTGGCAGGAGCAAGCGTTATTGTCTGTAAGCCCGATAAAGATTGGGATTGGGCCGACAGGAAAACGGTCCCTGGTCTAGCGGATTCCGGCGGTTTGGCAACCGGCTTGTCGTCATCGTCGGCGAAACTTAAGCTAATGCTGAGTATAAAAAGACAGGCTATTGAAAAAGCGTTCATGTGGACAGTAAAGGAGTATGTGGATATGTTCATGTTATAAGATTTCCATTCTTAAATGCATTTTTTTGTTGTTTTTAAAAAATTGCACGTTATCCTTAAAAACAACAAAGTAACTAACACTATTGAGAGATAATCATGAGCGACCTACCGGCTAACTTGAAGTACGCAAAATCCCACGAATGGGCAAAAGTGGAAGAGGGCAACATCGTTCGGGTCGGCATTACCGATTTTGCCCAGGAAGAATTGGGCGATTTGGTTTTCATCGAGTTGCCGGAGCTGGGGCGCAAAGTCACAGCGCAAGAGCAATGCGCCGTCGTCGAATCGGTTAAAACCGCATCCGATTTGTTCAGTCCGGTTAGCGGCGAGGTGGTCGCCATTAACGAAGCCGTGGTGGATGAACCCGAGCAGGTCAATGACGACGCTTATGGAACCTGGCTGTTTTGTATCAAGGCTGACGACTTGGGCGAACTGGAAGCCTTGATGGATGCGGATGCTTATCAGCAAATGATTGAGCAATAACTCAGTCGTCGGGTTACGAGTTGCATGCAGCCGTAGCCCGCTTACATGGCTTGTTTCAAGATAAAATAATCTCCAACGATTGGAACCGGGCAGTAGAAACAGCATAACCTGCCCATGCATCCCCGATCTGACCCCTTACCAAGAAGCCCTGTATTTGTGCAGCGCAAGTTTGTGGACGAAAGCCGCAACAAACATATTCGGATAGCAAAGCTATTTCAACTTCGAACTGACAATTGGCTTTGCGCCGCAGTCGTTAAATTATCTCAACGTTTTATACAAACAGCTGAATCCGCGATATATTGCTTACCATCAAAGCCTTTAAAACAGGAAACTCATGTTAAGAATATTTCACACCGCAGACTGGCATCTGGGTCATCATCTGCATGGCGTTTCGCGGCAACTGGAGCATCAGCAGTTTCTGGATTGGTTGCTGGATGAATTGCACAACAAACAGGCCGATGCATTGATTGTTGCCGGTGATATTTTCGATTCGGCTAATCCATCCTCTGCCGCGCAGTCGCAGCTTTATGAGTTTCTGGTCAAAGCCAGAACCCGGCTGCCGAATCTGGATATTGTGTTAATCGGCGGCAATCACGATTCCGCTTCACGGCTGGATGCGCCATCCCCGATTCTCAATGCGCTGGGCGTTACTGTGGTCGGCGGTTTGCCGCGCGACGAGCAGGGCAATATCGATTGGGAGCGCTTGCTGGTGCCGCTGACCAATGCGGCGGGCGAGATTAAAGCCTGGTGCGGGGCCATGCCGTTTTTGCGCAATGCCGATTTGCCATCATCAGGCGAGCAAGACAACGATCCGTTAATCTCCGGCATGAAAACGCTGTATGCCGAATTGTTCGCGCAGCTGCAACAAAAGGCGGGCAATGCCGAAAGCCTGATCCTGACCGGGCATTGTTATATGGTGAACGGCGCGGTGTCCGAGTTAAGCGAGCGCAAAATACTGGGCGGCAACCAACATGCGCTGCCGGTTGAATTATTTCCCGACGATATTGCTTATGTGGCCTTAGGCCATTTGCATCTGGCGCAACGGGTCGGTGCGAATGAGCATATTCGTTACAGCGGTTCGCCGATTCCGCTGTCGTTTGATGAAAGCGATTATCCGCATCAGGTTGTTCAGGTCGATGTGAAGGCAGGTCAGCCGGTTGAAACCGTCGCCGTTAAAATCCCCCGTAGCGTTCAATTGCTAAGAATCCCCAACGGCAAGGATTTTGCCGTGTTGTCGGAGGTGATCGGCCAATTGGAAAACCTGACCCTCGACGATCTGCCGATCGAACAAAGACCGCTGCTTGAATTGCGTATCAGGCTGGAAAAACCGGAGCCCGGATTGCGCCAGCAGATTGAAGAAGTCATCGCCAAACTGCCGGTGCGCTTATTGAAAATATCCACCGCTTACAGCGGCAGCGAAAAAAGCCTGGCCGATTTAAAAATCGAAGAACGCCTGGAAGAACTGCAACCGCTGGATGTTTTTCAGCGCTGCTATCAAAACAAATATGACAAGGACGCGCCCGAAGCCATGAATGCGTTGTTTAATGAGTTGGTTGAAAGCCTGCAAGGAACGGAATAATGCGCATTTTAGCGATACGCGGAAAAAACCTGGCAAGCCTGGCCGAGCCGTTCGAGATTTTGCTGAATGCAGGTCCCTTGGAGCAGGCCGGATTATTCGCCATTACCGGGCAAACCGGCGCCGGTAAAAGCACGATCCTGGATGCCTTGTGTCTGGCGCTTGTACGACAAAATCCCGCGCCTGCCGGACGGTCACGGTTTTGCGGTAGGCCATAAAGATGAAGATGAAAACCTGCGCGTGACCAGTAATGACGTGCGCTCGATATCTGCGCCGGGGCACCAGCAACGCTTATGCCGAAGTGGATTTTATCGGCAAGGACAAGCATCACTACCGTGCGCGCTGGGAAGTCAGCAAAGCCCGAGGCAAAGCGGACGGACGCTTGCAGGCGCAGGAAGTCACGTTAAGCAAGATTGACGACGGTCAGCGCATCGGCCAGGGCAAGAAAAACACGCTGGAAATGATCAGTGAGTTGATCGACCTTAACTTCGACCAGTTCCGCCGCTCGGTGTTATTGGCTCAGGGCGATTTTGCCGCGTTTTTAAAAGCCAAAAAAGACGAGCGTTCCAGTTTGCTGGAGCGCATTACCGGCACCGAACTTTATTCCGAGCTGTCCATCGCCGCATTCGAGCGGGCCAGACAGGAAAAAGATGCGTTAAGCCTGATTGCAAGCCGGATGCAGGATCAAATCCCGCTGGATGCAGAAGCCCGTCAACTACTCGAACAGCAACGGGATCAATTCATCAGCCCAGTTGGCCGATCTGGATAAGCAAATCGCAAGCAACCAAAAAATCATCGATTGGTATGCCGAACTGAAAAAGCTGCAAGAAGCCGAACAGGCTGCCCGTGACCATCTTGCTGGCAGCCAACAAGCGTGGGATGCGGCCGAAGCCGAGCGGCAGCTAATGCAAAAAGTCGAAGCCGTGCAGCCTTTAAGGCCGCTGTTAAGCCAGTACCAAACGGCAAATGCCGAACACCTGGATGCCCAACAAAAGCTCAAAGACAGCAGCGATCAGCAGTTGGCCGCTGAAACAAAGTTGCAAACGGCAAAGGAACAGCTCAATACCCTGGCCATTGCATTAGCCGAAGCCGAACAGCAACAGCAGCAAGCGCAACCGGTATTAATCAAAGCGCGTGCATTGGACACCCGCATTGATGTTATCCGGCAAACTGTCAGCACTTTGGCCGCGTGAAGAAAACCAATTGCTTAAAGCGTTGAATAGCGCCGAAAAAGAATATCAGTCCTTATTGGCTCGGCAGGCCGAACAAACCACGGCGCTGCAGCAGCTTAACGTATGGCTGGAACAAAATCAGGCGATCAAACCCATCGCCGCCGAATGGAGCCGCTGGGATGCCGAACTGGAACGCTATCAAACGCTGAACACCCGCAAAACAGACGCCGAACATAATGCCGAGCAGTTAAAGCTGGCGGTTACCAAGGACGAACTTAGCTCTGGCAGAGCTAAAGCAGGCGATTGATGACAGCCACAACAAACTGGAGCTGCATCAACAGACGCTGGCGCAACTGAAAACACAGGACAGCCGACAGTCGCTTGAAAACCTGCATCGTGCAAAAGACCAGCTTGAAATCAAGCGCGAGCAACTCACCTTGGCGCTGAAACTGGCGAATAGTGCACAGGAGCTGCAACAGATAATCAAGCAGGATGTGGACAAACTGGCAGGCTACCGAACAGACGATTAATGACAGTACGCTGCAACTGCAAACGGTAAATCAGCAGCAGACCGCTAACAGCGTCGCGCTGATCGAGGCTAAAAAAGCCTTGGATCTGATACAGGCGACAACGCATAAAAACGCCGAACAATTTCGCTCTTTATTGCAGGACGATCAGCCTTGCCCGGTTTGCGGCGCGTTTGAGCATCCCTGGAAAGATCAGGCCGGCATAGGCAATGAACATGCTGAAGCGCAATCAGCACGGGTCGCCGAGCTGGAAAGCCAAAATGAAACATTGATTAAAGCTATCGCCGAACTGACCAAAAGCATCAGCCAGAACCAAGAGCAAAAATCAGCACTGGCCGAAAAATTGGCCGAGGCAGAGACCAAACTGGCTCAATGCGGCAATGAATGGGCCGCTTTAGCGATGCATGAGAAACCGGATTTTGCAGTCACTGATGACCGGCTTTTGCCTGCACTTAAAAGTCACGAAGAACAGATCAATTCCGTACTGGAGCTAATCAGGCAGCAGGAAAAAGCGGCTCTGGAATTACAAAAACAGCTTAAGGCGGTGCAGGATTTATTCGATGCGGATCAGCGGAATAAAGAAAAACTATCTGCCGAATACGCCGCGCTGGATAAGCAATGCGCCAAAAACAAAACCGACTTGGAACATATCGCCAACAGCATTCGGCAGTTGGAGCAACAACTGCAAGCGATTGTCGATTTGTTGGCGATACCGTTCCGGCAATTGGAAAACTGGCAAATTTATTTACAGGTTTCCACAGCAGAGTTCAGGCAAGATTTCGCGGCAAAAGCGCAGCAATTCCAGCGTACCGAACAGCAGATTGAAACCGCCGCCAAAGCGCTGGAAACAATCAACCACAATGAAAGGTTAGCGGAGCAGGCGCTAAAACAATGCCGGCAACAACACCGGGCTAAACAGGTTGAGTTAAAGGCTCAAACAGAAGAACAGCAAAAACTGTCAGCCGAGCGCGAGGCCGTGCTGCCAAGAGTTACTGCCGACAGTTACGAGCAAACCGTTAATCAAAACGTACAGACTGCAAGAGCCGCCCACCAGCAGGCCGGTCACACGGTCAGCCAAGCCGAAACGGAGCTGGCAACCCATCAACAAAATCAGCTAGCATTGGCAAACCGAGACCGGCAGGCGTTACAGCAACCTGGAAAAAGCCCTGAGCGCACTGAACCAGTCGCTGCAAAAGCAAGCCATCGATCTTGAGCAGTTAAGCCGGTTGCTGGAAAAAGACGACGCTCTGGCTGGCTGAACAGAAGGCCCAAATGGCGGCGCTGGAGCGCGCCTTGCAAGAGTCCGCCGCCTTATTAAAAGTTAAGGCGGACGACTGCCTTAAGCACCGGAATAATCCTGTCGATAGACTTGAAGAAGACGCCAACAAACTGTCGGCCGAATTGCAGCAGCAAAGACAACTTGTGCATAGCCAAAAAGAAGAGCAAGTCATCCTGCTGCGGGAAGACGATAAAAAAATCGAAACCGGGCGCGCTTTGAAAGCGGAGCTGGACAGCCAACGAGACCGTTGGGATCAATGGGAAAGCCTGAATGAATTAATCGGCTCAAAAAGCGGCGCAAAATTCCGTACTTTTGCCCAAAGCCTGACCCTGGAAGCATTGCTGGCGCACAGCAACCGGCATCTTGAAGACTTCGCCAAACGCTACGCCCTGCAACGCGTACCGGGCAGCGACCTGGAGCTGCAAATCATAGACCGTGACATGGCCGACGACGTGCGCAGCGTACACAGTCTGTCCGGCGGCGAAAGCTTTCTGGTGTCGCTGGCGCTGGCCTTGGGCTTGGCGTCGTTGTCATCCAACAAAACCCAGGTTGAATCGCTGTTTATCGACGAAGGCTTCGGCAGCCTGGACCCGGAAACGCTGGACATCGCCATCGCCAGCCTGGACACCCTGCAAGCCTTGGGCAGGAAAGTCGGCGTGATTTCGCATGTACCGATTTTGGTTGAGCGGATTGGCGCGAAGGTGGTGGTTGAAAAGCAGGGCGGGGGGCGGAGTAGTGTTTTGATTGTTGGGGGATATTGAATTTGGATTGGCGCTGGTTCCCAAACTGGAACTTGGGAACTAGTGAAATTTACATCTGTTACGACGCTGTTTTTATCGAAGCTGATACTAACCGAGAATCGCGCCTACAGGACCTGATTTTGAGCAACATAACGCACCACACGGTCTCGCCCTCCCTCTTTGGCCTGATACAGTGCCTTGTCTGCGAGCTCTAAACAGCCGGCAAGGCTGTCCGCATCATCAGGAAATACGGCGATCCCGATAGAGACGGTCTTGCTGAATTCACCGGATGCCGTGTGAAATACGTGCCCTGCAAGCATCTGGCGGATCCGCTCAGCCGTGATCTGCGCCACTTCGTCGGATGGTTCCTGAATAAGGATCGCGAACTCTTCGCCTCCGATACGGATCACGTAGTCGGATTCCCGTACGCACTTCATCATGATGGCAGCCACTTCCTTCAACACCATGTCACCCACAGCGTGACCATAAGTATCGTTGGTTGCCTTGAAATGATCCACATCGCAAGCGAGAACAGCGGTCTTCTTTTCAAAGCTTAGATTGCGCTGAAATTCGTCAAAAAAGCGGCGGTTATAGAGACCTGTCATGGGATCCTTGAGCGAGGCATCGCGAGCCTCATGGAGATCCTGCTCCCGAACCATCATCCGCCGCCTTAGCAGGGCCTCGACGAAAGACAGGGAGAGAAGCTCAATGCACTTCACGTCCTCTTCGTCATAACCGCCCTCCTTATTGGCAAGCGCAAACATCCCGATAACCTTTCCATTGTGCTTCATTGGGACACCGAGAAAAGCGGTTAACGGCGGGTGGCCTTCCGGCCGCCCAACGCTCTGTGGGTGTTGATCCGGCGCATTGACGATAATCGATTCTCCCGTAGTGACCGGCATACCCCAGAACCCCCGAAAGACCATGTTCATGATAAGCCTTGTCTTATTGGTGCCGGGAATCCTGCAAGCGTCCCAGCCCGGATCGCTTAGCGCCAGAGCATCGTACTTTCCTTCTTCGTTGATCTCTCCGACAAAGCCATACTTGCTACCCGTCATGTCCTCGGCCATCTTGAGCCATAGCTCGCCAATCTCGTTGTCCGTCTGAGGATTGATAGTGTCTTGCAATACCTGATTGATGGCATTAGCCACCATGGTCTTGCGATTATCGGCAGTCTCGACGTTGGGCCGTTTCAAAAGGCTGGAGGCCATGATGAGAGCAAACGTCCCGATCTCGTGCTGGACCAGGGTTATCCGCCATTCCGCCAAGTAGTCGTTCCCGTCCGCGCCTCGGCGTTGGGCCTCCAGGCGCACAAAACCTACTCGAACAAGATCTGCCCAAAGGGGAGTCCAGTCCATAGGTGCGGCGTTCGCTTTCAGATTTGCAATTTGTTGGCCTACAAGCTGCGTCTCATTAAAGCCCATCGACGTCACAGCGGCGTTGTTGGCGTAGTGAATAAATCCATGCTGGTCAACAAGATATATTTCATCGTTAGCGCCATCTAAAGCGCTTTTCCATAGACTTGCAGGGAGTTGAACCATAGGAGTGGGATTGGAGGTGAGATCATGGTCGAGTGTCATATCTGGCTACTATAGCAAATCAGGTCGCGTCCAGAAAGCGCTGTGGATACAGCAATTCAGAACATCATAAAAAATCAACTGCATTGAGCCATAGCATTTTGTTCAGGGCTGGAGTAGAGAGTGGACAATCTTTATCAAACGTGGGTAGTGTATTAGGACTGAATGCAGCGAAGCCCAACAAATTGAAACCTTGTATGTTAGGCTTCGCTATCGCTTTGCCCAATTTACCGTGATTGACTGAGATTACCAATGAGCGAAATAAGCAAACAAGAGCTTGAAGACATTACCGAACGTTATCAGGAGCTGATGGCATCGCAGCAAACGCTATTACTGTCGACGGCTTCAGCAAACGGCGTGCCTGACATCAGTTACGCGCCTTTTGTACGTGACGATGCCGGAGTCTTTTATATCTATGTCAGCGAGATGGCTTGCCATACGGTTAATTTGCTGAATAACCCGCAGGCATCGATATTGTTTATCCGTCCGGAATCCGAATCGTCTAACCTTTTTGCCAGAGAACGGGCGGTGTTAAGTTGCAGTGTCGCGGAAATAATCCGTGACGATGCAACATACGCTGACCGGATACAAGCCTTGCAGCATAAGTTTGGCGAGGTGGTTAGTGTGCTGAGTTCGTTATCGGATTTTCATTTGTTTGCATTGCGTCCGGAAAATGGGCGGTACGTTATTGGTTTCGGGCGCGCCTTCAGTATTGATGTGAATGATGGTTCCTTGTGTCATATTTAGCCGAGGGTCTGTAAAACAGATCGGAAAATATGTCGTTAATCCCTTCATGTTTGCACAAATAGCCTAGCTGGCGCGTTCCCATGGCGCTACAAGTATTTAAAAGCACGTCATTCCGGCAGGGATTGCCGGAATCCAGAGCACAGGGATGTGAATGCCTGATTTAACTAAACAATCCCGCGTTGTAAGGCCTGTGTCTGCTTCGATATTGCCATCCATGGCTTCTGGATCCCGGCAATCCCTGCCGGGATGACGAAAATCCTCGTGTCTCCCAGACACTTGTGTATAACGATGAGCGCGCTACGTGGGAACGAGGACAATAATTGGTACATAGATGAAAGTGGGGTTATAGATTATGCAAAAAAATACCAGCGTTTCGATTGGACTTCATTTTGAAAAATTCATTGCCGACATCGTCGAGGAAGGGCGCTTCGGTTCTAAAAGCGAGGTTGTCAGGGCGGGGCTTAGGCTTTTGGAGGCTCAGGAAATAAAATTGGCCGCGTTACGTTCCGCGCTGATAGAAGGAGAAGAAAGCGGAATCGCTGAAAATTATTCGCTGACAGGTTTGATTGAAGAACTTGATAAAGAAGACGGCGCGTAATGCCGTCTTTTCGATTGTTTTGTTCCCACGCGCTGCGTCGTTACTGTCATTAAGTTAAGGAACATGCTTTATTTGATCCCCTCATCCTAACCTTCTCCCGGTGGGAGAAGGGACTGGCATCTTAACTTAATAGCAGTGACGCGCTACGTGGGAACCATAAAAACTTAAATTATTGCGCGAAAGCCCCCTCTTTGAAAAGTCTTAGCCATGGCTGCGGCCAAAAGGTCATTTTCGAATACATTCTGGCTAAACGGACAATTTGATGTGAAAATTGATTAACCCCTTTATTACCTGAACATTTTCTAACCAACAAATGCCGGATATTTCCCCATATGGTCACAGCACCAACTTAATCGGTTTGGCGACTGCGTGCATGGCCAGTCATGCTTTTAACGAAAACCCCCAACCGCTGCATATTGCTGGTACCCGCGAGTCGGCTTCGGGGTTGTTTGAGCAATTGTCCAGGCAAGCAACGCCCGATGATTGCGGCCGGATATTTCAGGATTATATGTGCGTCGTTTTCGGCTTTGAAACCGAGCAACGGCTACGCAACGACCATTCGGGAAGGCGGCGTTACCGTAACAGTTATCTCCGGTTAATCCAGGATTGGGGACTGGATTCAAACAATGCCCAGGGCGCGGTTTTTAAAGGCTGGGTTGAAAGCCGCTTCGGACTGTTTCCCACTTATCATAAGCAACGCATCGCCAGTTTCATCAGCAAAGACTGGGTCATGTATATCGAAGAAAAGATGAACAGCCGTTATCACAACAACTGCATTTACATGCAACTCGACCTTCTTTACGAATATTGCCAGTGGGTTATCGAACGTTTTCAGTTTCCGGCGGCGACGCATAAAACTCTCTATCGTGGCGTCAATTCGTTGGACGATGACTGGCTTGTTCTGGATGAGGATAAAAGCCATAAGATCGTACGTTTCAATAACATTGTGTCTTTTACCGACCGCCGCAGTATTGCCAGCGAATTCGGCGCTTATATTCTGGAAGTTGAAGTGCCGATGGTTAAGCTGATTTTTTTTAACGAACTGTTGCCGCACCACGCCTTGCACGGCGAAGCCGAATATCTGGTGATCGGCGGCGATTATCGGGTCAAAGTGCAGCGGTAGAGGGAAATATGTCTACAGAGCAGATATTAAACAGAGCGTTGGGGGCCTATTTAGGCTTTGCCTGCGGCGATGCGCTCGGGGCGACGGTGGAGTTTATGACGCCGAAACAAATCCGAAAACGCTACGGCGTGCATCGGGATATGATCGGCGGCGGCTGGCTGGGTCTGGAAGCGGGCCAAGTCACCGACGACACGCAAATGTCGCTCGCCTTAGGGCAGGCCATTGTCGACCATCAGGGTTGGAACATTCAGGCTGTCGCCGATAATTTTGTCGCGTGGCTGGAAAGCGATCCGCCGGATATAGGCAATACCTGTCGGCGCGGCATCATCCGCTATCGGGATAGCGGCGAACTATACGGTTTGCCTCGCGCTGATGATGCAGGGAACGGCGCTTGTATGCGAAACTTGCCGGTGGCGTTGGCGACCTTAAACCGGCCTGACTGTTTTAACGAATGGAGTTTGCAGCAGAGCCATATTACCCATAATCACCCGTTGTCCAATGCGGCTACTTTAACGTTCGGGCGGATCGTCAATCAGTTGATTAACGGGCAGGATATTGATGTCTGCAAACAGGAAGCCGAACAGTTGATCAGTCAATACGGCGAGTTTGCCTATAGCCCTTATCCGGGCAAAGCTTCGGCCTATATTGTCGATACCGTGCAGACGGTTTTGCATTATTTTTTTAGCACCGACAGCTTTGAATCCTGCCTGATTGCGACGGTTAACCAAGGTGCCGATGCCGACACTACAGGTGCGTTGGCCGGCATGCTGGCAGGCGCTAAATATGGGGTTGAACAGATTCCGGAGCGTTGGCTAAAACAGCTGGATCAACAGGTTGTTAGTCAAATACGTCAACAAACGACAGAGCTTATCCGGCTTGCGGGATTGCTGTAAATCCATTGGGTTAGTCGTCTGCGCTATTAGGCAATTTCCATGAAAGAACATACCCGAATTACGCATTGTTTTCTCACCACGAAGACACGAAGAGCACGAAGAAAAAACATAAACTTCGTGTCTTCGTGGTGAATAAAAAATATATATTCTTTACCGGACATAGCCTTAAGGCTCGAAGCCCATTTCAAACTGAATCCATGGCTTTGCGGCTCCGATCTAGTTACGATTTAACGCGGCCGCAGCATCCTGCTCGTTACCGGCCAGATGCGCATCGCGGGGCGGCAATACGTCGGCGACGACTTCCAGTCGCTTCCAGGCCGGTGCCGGTGTTTCGCAATGTTGCTTGGGCACGAACGCCGACTCTTCGATCAAGGTCATTTTGTGGATATAACGCGGACAGTTGGGGAACATTTCCCGCAGTTTTACCCGCAACACCATTTCCGCCTCGGGCCAGTGATTCATTAACGGGTCATCGTCCTGTATGAAGGCGCTGCCGTTGAAGCGAAGACGGGCTTGCCTCTGAAAGTCGACGAACAACAGGCTGACATGCTCGTTAACCAAGACATTGCCGGCCGACATGTACATGCCGCTGCCGTCGTAGAGCGGAAAAGCCAGGGTTTGTTCGTCGATAACTTTGACCAAACCGGACGCTGCCGCCTTTGTAGGAACAGCTGGGGCGTCCTTCCCGGTCGACGGTGGCGAAGAAAAACATGTTCTGTTCTTCGATAAAAGTCTTATCTTCCGGGCTGATCTGATCGGTGATAATCGCTTCGACTAGGCGGTCGGCCATCGGGCGGGTCTCGAAGCGGTCTTGCAGTTTGCGGCTGCCTTCATGGAAAAATTCACTCATTGCTGCTCCTGGGTATTATGGGTTGGTAAGGATGAAATTATGCTGCCATCGATAAGAACAATGGCGGCTTGCTTGGCCTGTTCGGCGGCGCCGGAATGACGCTTCATCTGTTCCGAGACGATGGCGCCTTCGACCAGCAGGCTTAATTGCTGAGCCAGGTTTTCCGGGGATTTGGAACCGCACTGTCCGGCCAGATCGGCAATATAGCTTCTGAAATGATCGTAAAACTCGGCAGACACCTGATGCACAGGGTTGCCTTCCAGCGGGAATTCGGCGGCGGCATTGATAAAGGCGCAACCGCGAAATTCGGGAATAGCCATCCATTCGCCAATCACATCAAAAATCGCCAGCAACTTAGCCTTGGGCGTATCGGCCTTGCCGCTAACCTGATCGACAAACCAGAGTCGAAAATCCTCATCCCGCTTGCGCAGAAAGGCGAGCACCAGCTCGTCTTTGGAAGGAAAGTATTTATACAGGCTCATTTTGGTGGTGTTTGCCGCCTTGGCGATGCCATCGACTCCGGTCGCCCTGATGCCTTGGCTATAAAACAGCTCTGAAGCGGCTTGCAGGATTTTTTCTTGTAGAGTTAAAGGCATAAGAGCAATAAAAAACAGGTTGATTGTCACTATACCGGTCGGTATACTGCGATGTCAATATACCGACCGGTATAGTGATTTTTTATAACCAATAAGAAACGAGATAATACGATGGAAATATTATTAATTGGCGCCGTACTGATGATTTTTGCCGTTTTGGCTTCGGCATGGCTGATGACCTTTGCAAGATGGTTTCCTGTTCAGGGCATTGATGGCGAATTCCTGATGGACTATAAAACCCTGATCAGGGCGCATATCGATTTCGCTTTAATGGCGTTGTTCTGCCTGGGATTTTATGCCGTCAAAGTGCCGTTATCCGTTACCGCCTGCTGGCTGGTGGTGATCGGCGGCATCACTAATCCCGGTGTCTTCGTTATTGCCGCATTCGATCCCGCTTTTTGGGAAAAAACAATCTGGAAGGTTTACACGGCTGCCAGTTTTGCCGCCACTACGGTAGGCTTTGGCTGGGTTTGCTTCGGCTTGTTGGATTACGTCCTGTAACTGATCCGCCAAATTTTCCCCATACGCCTTGATCGGTGAATTTACAAAGACAGGGGGTTTCCGGCCCTGTCTTTGATCCCTTTCTTTATCCCGATACTGTTGCCGCAGATCCAATCCGTCATACGACATAAAAGGCATGGCGACAATGCTCTCTTGGGCTTGTACAGTTCATTTCCATTAATCATAAATCCGCTTACTTTCGCCCTCGGTTATAATGAAGCATTGGGATAACCTCAATCAACGAGGAACACAATGCCGGTCGATATTTTACTTACGGTTGTTGCAACATCCGTCATTCAGTCTATTTTTGGGGTAGGCGTCTTATTATTCGGTACGCCGCTGTTGCTTTTACTCGGCTATGGCTTTGTCGATGCGCTGGGTGTGTTGCTGCCGGTTTCTATCGCGATAAGCGCTTTGCAGGTGCTAAGGCACTATGAAGATGTCGATGCCGGGTTTTATAAAAATGTGCTGATTTACAGTATTCCGTTGGTGGTGCTGTTTTTAGCTGGTGGTTACTACGGTTAAAATCAATATCAGGCTTGGTGATTGGCCCATTGCTGATTTTTGTGGCGTTAAAAAATTTTTCAACGGTCATTGAAAGAACGTTACAGTCCGTCGTCAAGTATGAAAGAATTTACCTGATGGCGATGGGGCTGGTTCATGGAATCAGCAATCTAGGCGGTTCGATGTTAACCGTGATAATTTACAGCAAGCACTATCCCGAAAAACAAAACGCGGGTGACGGCTGCGGCCAGCTATGCGACGGTGGCCTTGTGCCAGTTGGCAACGTTATTGTTTATCGGCAGCGAGTTTACGGTGTCATTTGCCGACAAAATAAGCTTTATTCAGATTGCTGTGGTGATGTTTTTATTGACTGAAGAAATGCTTTATAGCGGGATCGATAATGAAAAATACAGCAAGATTTTTGCAATGTTTTTGTTTGCATCAGGCATCCTGTTAATAACGAAATCCTTATAAAACTTGGAGAGAAAAATGAAAGAGTTGATTAAAAAGCTGTTGAATTATTTCCTGATCGGTGTTCTTGCGGTTATCCCTATTGTTATTATTTTGCAAATTATGATTTTTGTAAAAGACCGGGTTTCCGATTTGTTTCAATTGGTTTACGGCTATTCGGATAATTATCTCTATACGATCCTGGTTTTTGCGATCAGTTTTTTTATTCTGGTCTATATCGGCCACAAATTAGTCCAAGAAGGCCGCTCCTGGGTCATTGCCGCATTTGATCATGTTATCGACCGGATTCCATTGATGAATACGCTGTACCGGGTGCTTAAAAAAGTCATCAATATGTTTTCAACCCATGACCGGACTATTGCTAAGGAAGTGGTTTATGTCGAGTATCCCAAAGACGACATGTGGATGACCGCTTATGTGACGAACCGGCACGAAGATAAATACGTGCTGTTTATTCCTACATCGCCTAACCCGACCTCCGGTTTTACGGTGATTGTCGATAAATCGAAGGTGGTTAAATCAGCCATGAATATCGAAGAGGCCAGCAGTTTTGTGATCAGTGTCGGTGTTGATTACGGCAAGGTTTCGGAAATGAGTAAATTGCCCTGAATCTGATCCTGAATACCTGAGGACGCAAAGATGAAATTAGTAATTAGAGCGGCAGCGATCCTGATGATGGTTTCAATCGCCGGTTGCGGTCAAGACGACAAGCCGGTTAAAACGGCTGATTCAGGAGTGTTAAAGACGCAACGGGAAACTTTGGAACAGGCCAAACAGGTTGAGCAAGTGGTTCAGGATGCGGCGGAACAACAGCGTCAGAAAATAGAGGCAGGGAACCCAATAACCGGGAAAAACACAGTGGCTATGTTTTTCCCGTTATCCAGAAATGATAGGTCATCACTCATTGCCGGCAGTGAGCATAAAGAAGAGCCGGTGTAGGCGTTGTCGCAAGTAATTTAGGTCTGTTTTGTTGACTTTGAGGCGCTTGTTTGTTATGAATGACCCTGCTTGTTAGTAAAAAATAATAATAAATATAAACAATTACGTGAGAGGGGGGATGGGTATGGCATCTGATAACGGCACCAAAACGAGCAAGTTGGCTAAATTAACTCAGCTGGAAGCGGAGGTTGCTAAGCTTTCCGAGCAGCTGAAAGCAAATAAAAAGACGATCCTTTTACTGAAACAATCGTTGACCGAGCGCGATTTAAGGATTCATGAATTAGAATCGAAACTGGTATACGCTCAACAATCACTGTTGGAAAAAGCGATATTTACCATTCAACAATGCAGAAACCAGATCATCATCGGACTTGACGAAAAAATCATCAATCCCGCATTTGCGCAAATTCAGCAACAGATTGAGGTCATTCAGGACATAGTGTCTGAAGCCAAGGATCTGATCAGCAAGAAAAAAATGCTGATTCACGAAAACATTAATGCGACTTCAAATTTGGTGCATCAATGCCCCGATCAAGCAGTAAGATATTTTGAAAAATACGGTTGTTGAGCCTGCGAGATCATTGGTTAGCGGCAGTTGTAGAATTGATCGACAGCAATGTAAGAAGCGGCCGGGATATTGTCGAGCATGAAATTATTTATCCAGGTAAAGTGTGGTACGACAAAATCGTTGTCGCAACACAGGCGTTACCGACCCAGGGTCAGGTTATTTTTCAAGTGTGGGTGGAAGAGCCGGTCATGCAGAAAATAGAGGCTTTACCGGTTATCGGCAAGGAGCTGGGCGCCAATGCGGACGTGTTGCTGAAGGGTTTGGTGGGTCAGTTAAAATCGGGAGCGGAACAGGGATTGGAAAATGCAATCGATGCAATAAAGAAATCCCAATTTTGGGATGGAAAGAGCAAGATGGAAGCGGCTTAAAGCGACAGGCACAAAGGAGGCGACCGGTTTGGTCGCCTGCCTGCATTCATCACGAGGCAAATCGACGGCTATTCTTGCCGTGATTACTTAACCAAACTCAATAAAATCCCCGCCGCCACCGCAGAACCAATCACCCCGGCGACATTAGGCCCCATCGCATGCATCAGCAGGAAGTTATGCGGGTTGCTCTCCAATCCCAGTTTGTTGGCTACCCGTGCCGCCATCGGCACTGCGGAAACACCGGCGGCGCCGATCAGCGGATTAATCGGGGTGCTGCTGAATTTATTCATGATTTTCGCCATGATCACGCCGGCCGCTGTGCCGATACTGAAGGCAATCGCGCCCAAACCCAGAATACCCAGTGTTTTGACTTGCAAAAAAGCGTCGGCGCTGAGCTTTGAGCCTACCGCTAAGCCCAGGAAAATAGTGACGATGTTGATCAGCTCGTTTTGTGCGGTCTGGCTCAAGCGCTCAACCACGCCGCAGGCATTCATCAGGTTACCCAGTGCGAACATGCCGATTAAAGGTGCGGCTGACGGTAACAGCAAGGTGCAAATAACCAGCAGCATTAACGGAAAGACGATTTTTTCGGTCTTGCCCACGACGCGCAGCTGCTGCATTTCGATCTTGCGTTCATCTTCGGTGGTCAAGGCGCGCATGATCGGCGGCTGTATCAGCGGCACTAGAGCCATGTAGGAGTAAGCCGCGACCGCAATGGCTCCCAACAAGTCGGGCGACAGTTTTGAGGCTACATAAATGGCGGTCGGGCCGTCGGCACCGCCGATAATGCCGATTGCGGCGGCATCTCTTAAGCTGAATTCCAGTCCCGGTATGGCGTTGAGCGCCAGCGCTCCCAGCAGTGAGGCAAAGATGCCGAACTGCGCCGCAGCGCCCAGCAGCAAGGTTTTAGGGTTAGCCAGCATCGGACCGAAATCGGTCATTGCGCCGACGCCCATAAATATCAGCAACGGAAACAGGCCGGTTTTAATGCCGTAATACAGGTAGTACAAAATACCGCCTTCTTCGGCGATACCGGCAACCGGAATATTGCTGAGTATGGCGCCAAAGCCTATCGGCAATAACAGCAAGGGTTCAAAGCCTTTTTTGATGGCCAGAAACAGCAGCAAGAAGCCGACCAGCATCATAAAGGCCTGACCGCCGGTGAAGTTGTAAATGCCGGTGCTATGCCAGAGTGAAATGAGATTTTCCATGAGATGTCTCTTTATTAAATCATGTAGGAGCGACCGGATGGTCGCCCTTTATGCCCTGTGAGTACTGACAAGGTTTCTCGACCATTCGCCTCTGTGGTTATCCTTATCTTTATAAGGAAATCAGCACATCGCCACCGGCAACGGCACTGCCTTCTTTGATATTGACAGTGCTGACGATACCGGCCGTTTTGGAACGTACTTCGGTTTCCATTTTCATCGCTTCCATGATGACCACGACATCGCCTTCGGCAACGATGCTGCCCACATCGACCAGAATTTTCAAAATATTGCCGGCCATCGGCGATTCAACCACGGCACCGCTGCTGGCTATCAGCGCGGCATGGGTTGCGCTGGCGGCAGGCTGAATCGTCAGGGCGGCGTTGTTGGCACCGACGATGACGCTGAAATTTCTGCCATCGACGTTGACGGTATAGGTTTCCGTCTGCGGTTGGGTGCGTAGGGGTGCCGGCGTTGGCTGAGTTGCCGAGGACGCATTGGCGGCAGCAAAGGCTTGCTGCATCCGGTGCGGCTTCAAAGGCGGCCGGATTGCCCCGGTTAGCCAGAAATTTCCAGCCGACTTGCGCAAACAAACCGTTGATCAACGCGTCTTCTTCGATGTTGGCGGCGAGGGTTACGCCTTCGGCTTGGGCTTTTTCCCGCACTTCGGCAATCAGCTTGTCCATTTCCGGTGCGATCAGATCGGCCGGGCGGCAGGTAATCGGCTGTGCGCCGTTCAGCACTTTGTCTTGCAGGGCTTTGTTGACCGGTGCAGGCGTTGCGCCGTATTCGCCTTTTAAAACGCCGGCGGTTTCCTTGGTGATGTTTTTGTAGCGTTCGCCGTTCATCACGTTGATCACGGCCTGGGTGCCGACGATTTGCGAAGTCGGCGTGACCAGCGGAATAAAGCCCAAGTCTTCGCGGACGCGGGGGATTTCCAGCATGACCTCGTCGAACTTGTCGGCGGCGCCTTGTTCTTTCAGCTGGCTTTCCATATTGGTCAGCATGCCGCCCGGCACTTGGGAAATCAGGATGCGGCTGTCGACGCCTTTCAGGCTGCCTTCGTATTGCGCATATTTTTTGCGTATGTCCCGGAAATAGGTGGCGATGTGTTCCAGTTCGACCAGATCCAGGCCGGTATCGCGGCCGGTGCCTTCCAGGCTGGAAACGATGGTTTCGGTGGGGCTGTGGCCGTAAGTCATGCTCATTGATGAAATGGCGGTATCGACATTGTCCACGCCCGCTTCGGCGGCCTTGATCAGCGTGCCGACGCTCAAGCCGGTGGTTGCATGGCAATGCAGATGAATCGGAATTTTGGTGCTTTTTTTCAGGCGTTTGACCAGTTCAAAGGCATCGTAAGGCTTGAGCAGTCCGGCCATGTCCTTGATGCAAATCGAATGCGCGCCCATGTCTTCGATCTGTTTGCCCAGATCCACCCATAAATCCATGGTGTGCACGGGGCTGGTGGTGTAGGAGATGGTGCCTTGCGCATGAGCATCGGTGCGGAGCACGGCTTTGACCGCGTGCTCGATGTTGCGCATGTCGTTCATCGCATCAAAAATGCGGAATACGTCGATACCGTTGATTACGCAACGCTCGACGAATTTATCCACCACATCATCGGCATAATGCCGGTAGCCCAGGATATTCTGGCCGCGAAACAGCATTTGCTGCGGCGTGTTGGGCATCGCGGCTTTCAACAGGCGCAGTCTTTCCCAGGGGTCTTCGCCCAGATAGCGGATACAGGCATCAAAAGTCGCGCCGCCCCAAGACTCGATAGACCAGTAACCGATCTGGTCGAGCTTTTCGCAAATCGGCAGCATGTCTTCGATGCGCAACCGGGTTGCCAAAATGGATTGATGGGCATCACGCAGAACGACTTCGGTGATACCTAAGGGCTGCTTTTTAACAGTGGACATGCTTGTTGTTTCTCCTGAAACCTGAGTAAATTTTTAATTATGCTTCTCGGCAACCGCTCCCTGCGTTGCTCTACCTCCCGCATCCTATGCGTTCTTGCGATACTGGTGTACGGCGGCAGTTATCGCCGCAACCACGCTTTTGTCAATGTCGGTGGTAATGCCGGGGACTGATTTTGATACGGGTATTTCCGGGAAATAGCGTTGCACCAGTGCCGACATGATGTTGATGGCGACTACCAGCATGGTCAAAAACAGGAACACGATGCCCATCCCGGCAAACATTAATTCGATTCCGCTAGTCATTTGTTCTGTCATGGTTGATCACTTATTAAAATTCTTTAACTATTGCATTGTATCATAGGCAAAATTCATAACTAATCGATGTTTTTTTCATATCGATTTGACGGGCAGTCTTTTGGCTATGCGGTCTTGAACGCGTACAATATGCGGCATTATAAATGGTTGTTATGGTGTAAAAATATGACAGATAAAGAACACGACAACAATGAACAGTGGCAACAAAAATTAACGCCCGAGCAGTTTAATATTTGCCGGCTGAAGGCCACCGAGCCGCCTTTTACCGGCAAATACGTCGATTGCAAAAAGGACGGTATTTATCATTGCATTTGCTGCGGCAATCCGTTGTTCGATTCGTCGACTAAATATGATTCAGGCTCCGGCTGGCCGAGTTTCTGGGATGTGTTGTCGGAGAATAGCGTCGCTGAACATGTCGATGTCAGTCACGGCATGCGCCGGGTTGAAGTGATCTGCAAATCCTGCGATGCGCATTTAGGCCATGTCTTTGAGGACGGCCCGCAGCCGACAGGACTTGCGCTACTGCATTAATTCCGCGGCATTAGACTTGAAGGAAAGATCATGAGCGCAAGACAACAGGTTCAAAACTTACTGGATTTTATCGACGCCAGCCCCAGTCCCTGGCATGTCGTTAAAACCATCGAAGCCCAGCTTGCGGCGCAAACGCCGGCGTGGCAACGTCTCGACGAAACGGCCAAGTGGGCATTGCAGCCGGGCGGACGTTATTACGTGGTGCGCGACGATTCGTCTATCGTCCTGTTTGTGCAGGGGCAAAAACCGCTGGCCGAAACCGGCTTTAAAATTATCGGCGCGCATACCGATTCCCCCGGCTTGAGAATCAAGCCGAATGCCGCCAGCAGCGCGGACGGCTTGGTAAGGCTGGGCGTCGAGGTTTACGGCGGGCCGATACTGGCGACTTTTACCGACAGGGATTTGAGCCTTGCCGGAAGAATCGCTTATAAAAACGATCAGGACGAGATAGCCAGCATGCTGGTCAAATTCGACCAACCGCTGCTGCGTTTGCCTAATCTGGCCATCCATATGAACAGGACGGTTAATGAAGAAGGCCTAAAGCTGCAAAAACAGACCGAATTGCCGTTGATCTTGTCGGCATCGACCGAAGAACAGTTGCCGCAAGCCTATTTTTCCGCGTTGCTGCAACAGCAGATCCGGCATAGCCGCTACGCGTATTTTATCCTGGGATTTGGCCGTGTACGACACGCAAAAAGGCGCCTTCTGGGGAGCGGAAAGCGAGTTTTATGCGGACAGCCAGCTGGATAACCTGGCTTCGTGTCATGCCGCATTGCAGGCGCTGCTGGATAATGCTGCTGTGCAGTCGGATGCCACGCGGGTATGTGCGTTGTTCGACCATGAAGAAATCGGCAGCCAAAGCAACAAAGGCGCAGACGGCAGTTTTCTGCCCGATGTGCTTGGCCGCATTGCTCTGGCGACCGCAACCGGCAGCGAGGATTATGCCAGGGCGCTGGCGAAAAGCTTCATGATCAGCGCGGATATGGCGCATGCCTATCAGCCGAATTTTCCCAATGCCTACGATCCCGGCCATAAAGTCATCGTCAACAAAGGCCCGGTGATTAAAGTCAACGCCAATCATAACTACAGCTCGGAAAGCGTCTCGGCAGCGATGTTTGCCGACTGGTGCGAACAGGCCGGTGTGCCGTACCAGAAATATTCGCATCGCTGCGATATGCCCTGCGGCAGCACGATCGGGCCGATTACCTCCGCAAAACTGGGCATACGCTCAATCGATGTCGGCAACCCGATGTGGGCGATGCACAGCATCAGGGAAAGCGCCGGGGTGCTGGATCATGATTACATGATCAGGGTGATGAAACGGTTTTTTGCCGCGTAAAGCATAAAACCGAGAGGTTGCGTAGGGCGTGCCGTGCGCGCCAAAGGACAGCAACATAATTAAAAAGGCGCGCACGGCACGCCCTACCAATGAAGTAATGACGCTGATAAATAAAAATGACAGTCGCCAACTCTTTCTACAGCACATTGATGGACATGAATCTAGTCCCTTTTGACGGCGAGCTTTATTTAATCAAACAGTTTTACAGTTTGCCGGAGTCCGATCTGCTGTTTGCACAGCTGCAAGCCGATCTGGCCTGGCAGGAAGAAGCCATTTTTATCTACGGCAGGTGGGTTAAAGTGCCCCGCCTGATGTGCTGGTACGGCGATCCCGAGGCCTGGTATCGTTATTCGGGCGTTAATCATCAGCCGATGCCGTGGACTCCGGCGTTACAGGCAATCAGGGAGAAAGTGGAGCAGCAATGCCAATGCGCCTTTAACAGCGTATTGGCCAATTTGTACCGTGACGGTAACGACTCAATGGGCTGCCATGCCGATGATGAAAAAGAGCTGGGGCCAAATCCGGTGATTGCGTCATTGAGCCTGGGCGACGAGCGCTTATTTAAGCTGCATCATAAAAAAACCAAAGACAAACTGGATATTGTTTTAGGCCACGGCGATTTGCTGGTGATGGCCGGAACCTTGCAGCACCACTGGATGCATTCGGTGCCGAAAACGAAAAAATTGAAAACGCCGCGGATTAATTTGACGTTTCGGAAGATTAAGGTGAATTGATGTCTACTTTAAAAGGCAGAGAAAACCACAAACGGAGCCGCGACTTCAGTCGCGCATGAGCCTTCATGCGTAAGCAGTGATGATAACAGTCATCACCGCGACTGAAGTCGCGGCTCCAAATGTCCTGAAATTTAAAGCAGACACACGGATTGAATCATCACGAAGAGCTGAGAATAAAATTGCGATTTTTGTTGGTTTCCGTAGCAGACAAAGGAACGGAATTTTCTTTATTGTAGAAGACGCCTCGGAAGGTGGTTATACGGTCAAGGCGCTCGGCGAATCGATTTACACTGATGCGGACAATTTTGAAGAACTTCACGCCAACGTCCAGGACGCGGTTCGCTGCCATTTCGATGAAGACAAAAAGCCGAAGATGATCCACCTGCATTTCGTTCACGAAGTCATGTAGGCCGGAATAAGACCACCCAAGAGTAGCGCGAGGTGGCGTTTCCGGCAGATGCGCTGATCTAGTTGCGTTTAATCCTAGTTACGATGAACTTTGATATTTGCTCGACAAGTTCCCCAACAATCTTATCGGACAAGACTTCTCCGTCATGTGGAATAAGTACCTCATCTACAATCCTTGATATTTCCCTTTTACTTGCCATGTCGGAGTGGCTTTTTAATAGTCTAGAAAATATGGCGGTATAAATAGGCCAAACATCAGAGCTTGGCTCCTCATGTCCGTCGTCAAACTGAGGAAGTTGAAGGGGGACGAAGTCGGGTGATATTGTTTCCGCAGGGGGGGCTATTTCGTAGTGGATTTACTTGATAGCCAAAGCGAAATTCTGGGCCGTTGTAATTGCTTGTTAATCTCACTATATGGCAAATTCCACCGAAGAACTGAACAATGCCGTCGACCGTGTTGCCCTTCGAATATATTCCGACAAAGTGGTCGAACGGTCCAAGGTTGGAAATTGCCAGTTTATCGGTAGTCGTAAGCCATCGTATGTGGTTCCTGTCTTCACCGGTTCCATCAAGGATAAAGATGCGCAAGGCGTCAAAGCATGGGTGTAATGCGATGCTGGAGTCATTTACCCCGAGCAGATTGAAGGCGGCTTTAAGAAGGCCACGAAAATATTCTTGCCCTCCAATCCCGGCTCTGAGACGAATTTTGTCGTTAAGATATTGCTTTTCCGACGTGAGCTGGCCTTTGATTTCCTCAATGTTCCACGATGCGGTTGGAAATTGATTCCGAAGTTTTGCAATAGCCCAGTCTAGCTGTTTCATATCACCGAGCTTTACGTGAACCACATGCGATCCATCTTCAAGCTGGTTTGTGGCGATTGTTGGCTGCGCGAGATGGGGTATACCTCCTGGCAGTATGTGGTATTTATTTCCCTCGGAGTCCTCAATGTTCTTTAGGTCAGGACCATCGCCTCCGCGTCCGCTTTTGGTTCCGAGAAGATTTCGAAATTGTCGTAGTCCCTCTTCAAGCGCGGAGTCGATTGTTTCGCCAAACAATGCTTGAGCTTCATTGCACGAGATGTCATTCGACACCCATCTCGCGCCAAGAAAATTCTGCAATATGTGCTCACCGTCAGCAGAGGCAAATTCGTTCTTTGCATAGATGCAAGTTTTCATTGGAGATCACTGTAACCTAATGGAGAAAGCGATCTAACTAATGTTAGGTATCCTAATAGACGCAAAACGATGTTCTTAGTCTTTTATAGCCTTAAAGCCAATATCGGTACGGTAATAGACATTATCCCAGTGGATGCCGTTAGCCAGCGCATAGGCTTTGCTTTGGGCTTCCTTAATATCATGGCCTAAAGCGCAAGCGCACAATACCCTGCCGCCCGCCGTGACCAGATCATTGCCGACTTGTTTGGTGGCCGCATGAAACACCTTGCTGTCTTCGTGTTCCTCGTTAGGCAAGCCGGAAATGACCGCGCCGCTTTGATAGGCATCGGGATAACCGCCAGCCGCCAAAACTACGCCTAATGCGGCGCGTTCGTCCCAGTCGCTGCTGGTTTTGTCGAGATTGCCAGCCAGGGCGGCTTCGAAGAGTTCTACCAGATCGCTGTTCAGGCGCATCATGATCGGCTGGGTTTCAGGGTCGCCGAAGCGGCAGTTGTATTCCAGCACTTTAATCGTGCCGTCGGCGCTGATCATCAAACCGGCGTACAGAAAGCCGGTATACGGCAGTCCGTCTTCCGCCATGCCTTTCAAGGTCGGCTCGATCACATCGCGCATGACCTTGTCGTGTATTTCAGGGGTGACGACGGGAGCCGGGGAGTAAGCGCCCATGCCGCCGGTGTTGGGGCCTTGGTCGCCATTGTCGCGGGCTTTGTGATCCTGCGATGTCGCCATCGGCAAGGCGTGTTTGCCGTCGGCGATGACGATAAAGCTGGCTTCCTCGCCGGTCAGAAATTCTTCGATCACGACGCGATTGCCGGCTTCGCCGAACACGTTGCCGGACAGCATGTCCTCGACGGCAGCTATCGCTTCCTGTTCGGACTGGGCGACGATCACGCCTTTGCCTGCGGCCAAACCGTCGGCCTTGACCACGATCGGCGCGCCTTGCTGCTTGATGTAAGCGATGGCTTGCTGCTTGTCGGTGAAGGACTGGTATTTCGCCGTCGGAATGTTGTGGCGGATCATGAAGTCTTTGCAGAAAGTCTTCGAGCCTTCCAGTTGCGCGGCTTTTGCGGTTGGGCCGAAGCATTTCAGACCCGCTTCCTGAAAACGGTCAACGATGCCCAAAACCAGAGGCACTTCGGGGCCGATGATGGTCAGGTCGATCGCTTCTTTCTGGGCGAATGCCAGCAGCGCGGCAATATCGTCGACAGCAATGGCGATGTTTTCAACAGACGGTTCCAGCGCGGTACCGGCATTGCCGGGCGCGACAAACACTTTTTCGACTTTGGCTGATTGCTTGGCTTTCCAGGCGAGGGCGTGTTCACGGCCGCCGCTGCCGACGATGAGGATTTTCATGGTGATTCTCGTGTATTTGTAGGGGTGACAGCTGGTTACCCATAACTTAACGTATATTCAATTAAGTAGATTAATTCACCACGAAGGCACGAAGGACACGAAGAAAAACAATGGTAAAACTTCGTGTTCTTCGTGCCTTGTGAATGCTTTTAAATATTAATGCCTGAAATGACGCATGCCGGTAAAGACCATCGCGATGTTATGCTCATCGGCGGCGGCAATCACTTCGTTATCGCGCATCGAACCGCCGGGCTGGATGACGGCGGTGATGCCGGCTTCGGCGGCGGAATCGATACCGTCCCGGAACGGGAAAAAAGCATCCGAAGCCATCGCGGAGCCCGGAACATCCAGTCCCGCATCGGCGGCTTTGATGCCGGCGATTCTGGCCGAATAAACCCGGCTCATTTGGCCCGCGCCGACGCCGATAGTCTGGCCGTTTTTGCAGTAGACAATCGCATTGGATTTGACGAATTTGGCGACTTTCCAGGCAAACAGCAAATCGGCCATTTCCTGTTCGGTCGGGGCGCGTTTGCTGACGATTTTGATGTCGGCTGCGGTGATTTCGCCGATGTCTTTGTCCTGAACCAGCAAGCCGCCGGCAACGCGCTTGAAATCGAGTGCGGCTTGGCTGTCGCTGTTCCATATGCCCGCATTCCAGCACGCGGACATTTTGTTTTTCAGCCAAAACGGTTTGCGCGCGCTCGCGCTGATGGTCGGCGCAATAATGACTTCGACAAATTGGCGCTTGACGATTTCAGCGGCGGTTTGTTCGTCCAGTTCCCGGTTAAACGCGATGATGCCGCCGAATGCCGAGGTCGGGTCGGTGGCATAAGCCTTGTCGTAGGCGTCAAGCAGGCTGTCGGCCTGGGCTACGCCGCAGGGGTTGGCATGTTTGACGATGACGCAGGTGGGCTGATCGCCAAACGATTTGACGCATTCCAGGGCGGCATCGGCATCGGCAATATTGTTGTAGGATAGCTCCTTGCCTTGCAGTTGCTTGGCGGCCGCAATGGTGCCGCTTGCCGGTGTTTTTTCCCGGTAAAATGCCGCGTTTTGATGCGGGTTTTCGCCATAACGCATGGTTTGGTTATGGTAAAACTGCAAGTTCAGCGTTTCGGGAAATTGGACGCCGTTAATGTTGCCCAGATAGGTTGCAATCGCGGTGTCGTAACGTGCGGTGTGCTCAAAGCTTTTTAGCGCCAGATTGAAGCGGGTTTGCTGGGAAAGGCCGTTATTGTTTTTCAGTTCGGCTAATAATCGCTGCGTAATCGGCCGGATCGACGATCACCGCAACATCGGCATGATTCTTGGCAGCAGCGCGGATCATGGTTGGGCCGCCGATGTCGATATTTTCAATGGCGGTTTCCAAATCGCAGTCCGGGTTGGCGATGGTCTGTTCGAAGGGGTACAGGTTGACTACCACCATATCGATCGGCGTTAATGCCGTTTGCGGCCATCACCGCATCGTCGATGCCACGGCGCGCCAAAATGCCGCCGTGGACTTTGGGGTGCAAGGTTTTAACCCGGCCATCCATCATTTCCGGGAAACCGGTGTAATCGGAAACTTCAGTCGCCGGAATGTTGTGTTCGGCCAGTGTCTTGGCGGTGCCGCCGGTAGACAGGATTTCGATGCCTAATTGATTAAGTTCCCGGCAAAAATCGACGATACCGGATTTATCGGATACGCTGACCAGCGCGCGGGTGACTTTTTTGTTCATGCAGATCTCAGAATGAAGGGCGTTTAGGTGGGAGTAAAAAACCAGCCGGGTTTGGACGTTATTAGGACAGGCCGTAGAATTCCAGTTTTTTGCGCAAGGTGCTGCGACTTAGGCCCAGCGCTTTGGCCGCTTTGGTTTGGTTGTAGCCGGAATGTTCCAGCGTCGCTTGCAATAAAGGCTTTTCGACTTCGCCGATGACCATCGCATGCAGATCTACCGCATCATGACCGTTCAGGTGCAAAAAATATTGCTCCACGGTCTGTTTAACATGTGCGGATAAGGGAATGGCGGCGGTTTTTTTGCTGTCTATGTTAATTATTTCAGCACTTTTTTGGGATGCGTTCATATTATGCAGCACGGTCGGTTGTTAAAAGATTAAATGCCGAATTAATCAGCGCTATTTGTTGGGATGGACATTGCGCCTGGTTGATGTTGCTTTTTGTGTCCTGAGTTACGGACTCAAGATGCTTAAAATACCAGGCTATGTGTTTTCGGGCTATTCTAACACCGCTTGCATTGCCGTAGAAGCTATATAGTTTGTCCAAATGAGTGATGATTGTGTTGTGTATGTCCGTAATTGTTGGTTTTTCAAGGTGTTTGCCGTGGTTGATAAAGTGACTTATTTGACTAAATAACCACGGATTTCCTTGGGCGCCGCGGCCGATCATGATCGCGTCCGCACCGGTTGAATCAAGCACAAACCGGGCCTGTTCGGGTGAATCAATATCGCCGTTGGCGATAACCGGAATGCTGACGGATTGCTTCACTTTTTTAACGGTTTCATGTTCGGCCTGGCCGTCAAATTTGCAGGCACGGGTTCGGCCGTGAATGGTCAGCGCGGCAATGCCTGCATTTTCGGCTATTCGGGCGATTTCAACGGCATTGCGGCTGTGTAAATCCCAGCCGGTACGGATTTTTAACGTAACCGGAATATCGACCGCATTAACGACCGCGTCAAGTATTCGCTTTACCAGCGCTTCATCCCTCAATAGACGCGGAGCCTGCGGCAACTGAACAGACCTTTTTTGCCGGACAGCCCATATTAATGTCGATGATCTGGGCGCCTCGTTGGGCGTTGAGTTTTGCCGCATCGGCCATTTGTTGGGGATCGGTGCCCAGAATCTGTACGGAACGTATGCCGGTTTCGCCGCTATGATCGGCTTTTAACAGCGTTCTTTTATGCTGGCGTAAAGCCGGATTGGAGGCCACCATTTCGGACACCGCCAAGCCCGCGCCGAATTGCTTGCACAATTCCCTGAACGGGCGGTCAGCTGATGCCGGCCATAGGCGCCAGAATCAGGTTGTTTTCAAGTTGATAAGGACCGATTCGCATGAGAGAAGGAGCAAGGTTAAAGGCGCAAGGTTCAAGGGATGATTCTTTCGCCTTGAACCTTTAACCTATTTACTTATCTGTGTCCTCATTCCAGATCGGGTTGTCGCGGTCTTCCGGTTCCAGCTTGGCAGTATCTTCAGGATAGATATGCCAGAAAGACTTATCGATCTTGGCGTTGTTATAGCCTTCTTTTTTGTCGTGGCCGAACGGGCACCACCAGTTCTCGACAATCTTGACCATATACGCATGCCATTCGAACAGGGCGACGCTGTAAGGGCAGTACCAGGTGCAGTTCAGGATCCAGAACAGTTTTGACTGGGACGTGCTGGCTTTGAACGAGCCGTCCATGGTGATTTGGTTTTTTAAGGTATAGCGATGGCTGGCCCGGTCAGGCAGGAAGTCTGAGTAGGTCTTGAGGTTTTTGGCGCCAATCAGCAGCAAGTGCCAGTAAGTCATATAGGCGCTGGCAAACACAAACGGAAGGGTGACGATGGGCATATAGACCAAGACCATGCCAATGGCTCTTTGCACTACCGGGACTTTTTGATGATTTTTGCCGATTTCAACGCGGCCGGAACAGGACTCACATGCTTTCATTATTCTTATATCCTCATTTTTTTGTTGTTAGTAGGGGGGTTATAGTCGGTTTGGTATTATCCTCGTTAAGTAACTGATAAATGCTCAGGCAGCCGGCGCAGCAAAACTTTTGCAGGCCGTCGCTCGTGGTCAGCGAAAATCCGGTAATTTCTACCGGCTGGCCGCAAAGTACGCAGGGCTCCTTATCTTTTGCATTGACCATAAAAATGCCTCACATTTTACAAGCTTGAAGAGACAGAACAAAAAAAAGTTTTCAAGTATTCGGTCTCAGGAGCTGCCGGGTCGATCGGATGATCGGGCCCCTGTCCGCCGCCCGCAAAAAACACCAAGATGACGGTCAATATGCCGTCCTGACGAGCGCAAAATTTCATGCAGGTTTTCACGGCTCAGGTGATGCGAGCAAGATGCCGAGACCAAGATGCCGTTCTTGGACAGTACCTGCAGACGCCAGATGATTCAAACGGCGATAAGCTTCGTAGCCTTGCTTGAAATCTTTTTTGCGTTTAATTAACGCAGGCGGATCCAGCACGATAATATCATAGAGCTGGTTTTCCAGACGAGCCTGCTTTAGAAACTCGAACACGTCACTGCGCACAAAGTGCATTTTATCCTGAACCTGATTCAGTGCCGCGTTTTCTGCGGCCAATGCCAGCGCGCTTTCCGAGGCATCTACGCAGGTGACTTCCAAGGCTCCGGCCATCGCGGCAGGAACGCCCCATGCCCCGGTATAGGAAAACAAATCGAGCACCCGCTGGTTTTTGGCAATGCCCGCCAGTTGGGCGCGGCTTGATGCGATGATCGTAAAACCAGCCGGTTTTTTGACCTTCCAGAATGTCGATTTTAAATTGAGCGCCGTTTTCTTCAATGATCAGCGGTTCCGGGAGCTTGCCGTAGGCTAGCTCGGATTCCAGGCTTAAGCCTTCCTGTTGCCGCTGGCTGTTATCGTTTTTCAGGATAATGGCTTCAGGGCTCAGCAATTCAATGCAGCGCGGCAAACAGGGATTCTTTGCGCTGATCTATACCGGCGGTGGTTATTTGCACCGACAATACCGGGCCGAAACGGTCGATGACCAGGCCGGGCAAGCCGTCGCTTTCACCGAAAACCAGTCGATAGTAGGGTTTGTCGAACAGTTTTTCCCGTAAAGCCAGCGCGGTAGTCAAGCGTTCTTTAAAAAAGTTGGCGCCGCATTTCAGGTTGGGTTTTCTGGACAGAAGCCTGGCGCAGATCAGGGCTTGCGGATTGATGTAGGCGGTGCCCAGCACCTTGCCGTCGTCGCTTTTTACCTGCACCAGATCGCCTGGCGTTGAATTGTTCAAGCGGCGAGCGCTTGGTGTCGACTTCGTTGCTGAAAACCCATAGATGGCCTTTGCGCAGACGCTTGTCTTCGTTCTTTTTTAAATAAATTTCAGGATGAGCCATATTAATAAATGAGTTTAAAAGTATATCCGCCGACCTTGGTTTTTGGTGCGGCGATGTTCAGGCTGATTGCGGCGGTCGCATCAGGGAGCATGGCCGACGTTGCAGCCTGGGTTTTGGCTAAATAGTCTTGCGGCCTGAAAATCCGTCGGGCGAACGGGTTTTCTGCGTAGTCGAGCAAGGTCAGTTCCAGGCTTGGGTAAGGTTGCGCAAAAGCCGCCCGATTGCGGATCACCGCCCTGAACAGTTGGCTGTGATCGGGTAAGGCAGATCAATGAGCCTTGTAATACCGCGAACTCGTCCGGATTCTTGTAAACGGGCAGCCGGCAGTTCAGTTGCCTGCATAATTTTTCCAGGCTGGGCCGAAATGCCGGGTTCCGGCTGAAGGCCGTGCCTTCGAAATACACTGCTCTGCCCGGCAAGCAGCAGCGAGGCAATAACCAGCCCGGATCGCCAATAAGCGTCGCCGCGATTCGGTTGATTAGCGCTTGATGCCTTCAAGCCTGATCCAGTCTTCCTGTTGTACCGGCGCGTTGAACGTTATGTATTGCCGATAAGCGTTCATCACCGATTCGGCCTGTTCGTGCAGGATGCCGGATAAAACCAGCTGGCCGCCGGGAGCGACCAAGTTGCAAATTTGCTCGGACATGTCGATTAAGGGTTTCGCCAGTATATTGGCCAGCACGATGTCGGCCTGAAACGGCGTAAACTGCTCGGGCAGATAACAGGCAATTTTATCCTGCACCTTGTTTTTTAGCGCGTTGCTTTGGGTTGCGGTGATTGCCTGGGGATCAATATCCACCGCGTGAGCTTCTTTAGCGCCTAACAATATCGCCGCAACGGCCAGTATGCCGGAGCCGCAGCCGTAATCGATGACGGTTTTGCCGGCCAAGTCGTGGCTGGCCAGCCATTCCAGGCATAAAGCGGTGGTCGGATGAGTGCCGGTGCCGAACGCAAGTCCCGGATCGAGAGTCAGGCAGACCGTGCCGGATTCATACTGTTCCTGGTCGGTCGGGCAAACCCAGAGCTTATCGGCAAATTTCATCGGCTTATAATATTCCATCCAGGCGCGTTCCCATTCCTGGTCGGCAACTTCTTCATACTTCCAGCTGCGCAATTGCTCGGCCTTAAACTGCGCGTAAACCAGTGTTTTGATCAGCTCGGGTTCGGCATCCAGTTCATACAGCGCAATGACTTCGGTGTTGCTCCATATTTTGGTTTCGCCGATAGCCGGTTCGTAAACCGGTTCGTCTTCGGCATCCATATAGGTAACGGACACCGCGCCGAGATTGTCGAAAAAGTCGGCAAGCCGGGGGGCAAGGTCTTCATTGGTGATAACGGTAATTTGGTGCCAGGGCATGAGAGAAATTTTACAAAAGGAAAAAAGGCCGGAACACGGATTGGGGTGGATTTGCACGGATTTTATTTTTCTGTGCTTGCAACTAACCATCCAGTTGGCATTGGAATCCGAACGCCATAAATCATGTTGTTTAGAAACGTAATGTTCAAAGCTAGCTTTGAACTCCAATATTCACGCTTTCTGGAGTCCAAAGCTGGCTTTGGACGTTTCATGCCGGGGTGGTCCATACGCATCAAGCTAAGCAAAAAGCCGCATATCCAATCAAGCCATGTAGGACACGTTATGCGTGCCATTGGGCATGTAATGGTAAGCACTGAATGAGGCAGATTAGGGCAGGCATGGAAAACAAAATCCGTGTAATTCATCCTAATCCGCGTCGCTTAGAAGCGCCTACTTTTGGCATCCGTGTGCTGAATTTAATAGATCCCCAGCTTTTTTTCCAGGTAATGGATATTTTGCCCGCCCGCTGCAAAGGCGCTGTCATTCATAATGTCGTGCTGTAGCGGGATATTGGTTTTTATGCCGTCGATGATAATTTCGCTTAACGCGGTGTTCATCCGGGCAATCGCGCTCTTGCGGTCTTCGCCGTGGGCAATCAGCTTGCCGATCATCGAGTCGTAATAAGGCGGTACTTTATAGCCGTTGTAGATATGGGTTTCGCAACGGATGCCGGGGCCGCCGGGCATGTGGAACTGGTCTATGGTGCCGGGGCAGGGCATGAAGGTTCTGGGGTCTTCAGCATTTAAACGGCACTCGATCGCATGGCCCTGGATTTTTACCTGATCCTGGGTAATGGACAGCTGTTCACCGGCCGCAATGCGCAGTTGCTCTTTGACGATGTCAAAGCCGGTCACCATTTCGGTGACGGGATGCTCAACCTGTACACGGGTGTTCATTTCAATGAAATAGAATTCGCCTTTTTCATACAAAAACTCGAAAGTACCTGCCCCCAGATAGCCGATGTCGACACAGGCTTTGGCGCAACGTTCGCCGATGGCTTTGCGTTGCGCTTCGGTGATGCCGGGTGCGGGCGCCTCTTCAACCACTTTTTGATGGCGGCGCTGCATGGAGCAGTCGCGTTCGCCCAAATGGATTGCGTTGCCGTGTGAGTCGGCCATGACCTGGAACTCGATGTGCCGTGGATCTTCGAGGAATTTTTCCATGTATACGGTGGGATTGCCGAAAGCCGTGCCGGCCTCGGCCTTGGTCATCGCGATGGCGTTTAACAAGGCCGCTTCGGTATGCACTGTGCGCATGCCCCGGCCGCCGCCGCCGCCGGCAGCTTTGATGATAACCGGATAGCCGATTTCCTGCGCCAGTTTCAGGTTCTTTTTGTTGTCGTCCGATAGCGGGTCGTTATTGCCGGGAACGCAGGGAACTCCGGCGGCCACCATTGCATTCTTGGCGGAAATCTTGTCGCCCATCATGCGAATGGTTTCCGCATTCGGGCCGATAAAGACAAAGCCGCTTTGTTTTACTTTTTCAGAAAAATCGGCATTTTCGGACAAAAAACCGTAGCCGGGATGAATGGCTTCGGCATCGGTCACTTCGGCGGCGCTGATAATGGCCGGAATATTCAAGTAGCTGTCAACGGATGACGCAGGGCCGATGCAAACGGATTCATCGGCCAGGCGTACATGTTTCAGATCCCGATCCGCTTCGGAATGCACGGCAACGACCTTGACGCCTAATTCCCGGCAGGCGCGCAAAATGCGCAGTGCTATTTCGCCGCGATTGGCGATAACGATTTTATCGAACATGAGTTTTCCGTCCCTGGTGTTATTCAATGATGAATAATGGTTGGCCATATTCGACAGGTTCGGCGTTTTCAACCAGAATTTTAGTGACGGTGCCGCTTTTATCGGATTCGATCTGGTTAAGGATTTTCATCGCCTCAATGATGCACAAAGTGTCGCCGACTTGAACGGATTGGCCGACTTCAGCAAAAACCTTGGTGCCCGGTGAGGCTGAGCGGTAAAAAGTGCCGACCATCGGTGATTTAACCGCATGTCCGGTAATTTTTTCTTCGGCAGGCGCCGCTGGCAGGGCGGCTACGGCAGGCGCTGCGGCAACCGGTGCAGGGGCATAGGCAGCGGGAGCAGGAGCGGCAGAATAACGGCTGATGCGAATGGATTCTTCGCCCTCTTTGATTTCCAGTTCGGCAATGTCGGATTCTTCGATAATTTCGATGAGTTTTTTTATTTTTCTAATATCCATGGTTTTAGTGTCTCTCGGCTAATATCTGATGAGCGGCCAGTAAGGCCAGTTCGTACCCTGTTGCGCCTAATCCGCAGATAACGCCTTTGGCAATATCCGAGAAATAGGAATGTTTTCTAAAAGGTTCACGTGCGTGGACGTTTGACAAATGAACCTCTATAAATGGAATTTTGGTTGCCAGCAGCGCGTCACGAATGGCGACGCTGGTATGGGTAAAGGCGGCCGGATTAATAATGATGAAATCAACATGGGCTTGGTAAGCCTCATGTATCAGTTCTACAATCTGATGTTCTGCGTTGTTTTGATGAAAGTTAAGCTGATGATCAAGTTCGGCTGCTTTTTGTTCAAGGTTATGCTTAATGTCGGCGAGAGTTTGATTGCCGTAAAGACCGGGTTCGCGAATGCCCAACAGGTTTAAATTCGGCCCATTTAAGAACGGTAATAGTCGCCATCAATCTGTTATCAGTTAGGGTTAAAAAGCATATTAAGCGGCTAATTTTGCCCAATTTGTGGCGTTTTGTCCAGATATTCTATTTTTAGTAAAAGATAGCGGCTAAATTCAAGCTGTTTGGAGTCGTTATGCACAAATCGGCTGATTATAAAAGCTATTTGTGCGTTATTCGGTCAGGCGAGCCTAAAGTTATCGTTCGCATCAATTGGCTGCTGCGATTTACTCGTTGACACGATTTTTTTGCAAGGTTATAAACCACAATCCGTAACATGTTGTTGCGGCGTAATCCATGAGAATCAGCATGAAAGTTCACAATTTTGCCGGCACACTGACAGTCATCGCATCGTTGTTTGCCGGAGTGCTTGCGGCCAATAATGCGACGGCTGCCGAATCGGAGTATTCGTTCAAAGTGCACAATAATACCCGCACCAAAATGACCAAGCTATTAGTATCCGAGGACAAGAAGGAGTGGGGGTATTTTGATATTGGCTCGGGCATTGCTGCAGGCGGGAACATGACGCTGGTTTGGGATTCAAGCACCAACAACGAAGGCTGCAATCAATATGTTAAGGCGGCCTATGCTGACGGTTCGGAGTCCGAGGAAGCTAAGTTTAATTTTTGCGAAGCCAATTTAGAATTGGAGTTTTAACAGAATTTAGCGTACGGGGAGTTATCAGCCGGCTTCCAGAGCGTTTAGATCCGACGCCCCTGCCCGTGCAATATTGGCGAACAAATCGCTTGCCCAACTTGTCAGTCATGCTGCGCGACATTCAAGCTCCTGAGGCGATGCGTACAATGTTGATAAACAGGGCGGGGCGTCCACTAGGGGGAACAGTTGGATACGCAAGTTGGTCAGGATGCGGGCGCTTTAAGCCTCGCAAAGCTCTGCTGCTAGAATGCTCAACAGTTCTTTTCCATCCACAGGTTTATTCAAATAGCATCTGATGCCCAAGCGTTTTGCTTCGTCGGCATTAATCCTCTCGCTATAACCGGTGACCAGAACGATCGGTAGTTCCGGTCTTTCAGCAAGCATAGCGCAGGCCAATTCGCCGCCGCTTAAATGCGGCATGGTCTGGTCGGTGATAACCAGATCCACACTTGTCGGATCGAGCCGAAAAGCGCGCAGTGCTTCGGTAGGATCGGTAAAGACGGTAACCAGATAACCCTGATCTTGCAGCAGTTCCTGATAATATGCAGCCAATGACACTTGGTCTTCTACCGTCCAAACGCGCCAACGCTTAATTAGAGGTGCAGCTGGAGTGGAAAGTGGGGAGGGCGGAGTGATTGCCTCCGCATCCGCAAATGGAAACAGCAGCCGAAAAGAAGTGCCTTGGTTAGGGCCGGTTTCTAGTAGTAGATGTGCATTGTTTTTGATGACTATCCCCTGCACCATGCTAAGTCCAAGCCCTGAGCCTTTGCCAATATCTTTAGTGGTGAAAAAGGGATCAAAGATACGTTGTTGAAGATTGGCTGGAATGCCTTTGCCGCTGTCTTTGACTTCCAGGGCTACATAGTCACCGTCTATGATATCGTGACAAATGGCGCAGGTTTTGTGGCTAATCGCGGCGCGTTCCAGCGTAATGTCGATGCGGCCTTGCTCGCCGATGGCGTCGCGAGCATTAACGGCGAGATTAACCAGAGCTTGCTGTATGTCGACAGGATCAATTCGTACTGACGGAACAGACGCTTCAATTTGGACGCTAACCTCAATTCCTGCCGGAATTGCCACTGACAACATGGCGACTGTTTTTTCCACTTCCAGGCCTATGTCCAAAGGAACGCTGGTCACGACCGAGGAAGTTCGGCTGTAGGCAAGCATTTTGGCAATCAGGTCGCGAGCCCGTTCGCTGGCCGAAATGACTTCTCCCAGATAACGGGCCAATTTATCCGAGGGATCGAAGACGCATCGCTCCAGAGCAAGGTTGGAGTAACCGAGTATGGCGGCCAGAATATTGTTAAAGTCGTGGGCAATTCCACCGGTCAGTTGTCCTAAAGCCTCCATTTTTTGGGCTTGCTGCAATTGCTGCTCCAGTTGCTTACGCTCGACGATGTCCCGTACCAGCACAATAATATCCCCGCTATCGGTAAAATTGGCTAGGCGCGCTTCGTAGTAGCGCTCATTGCCGGATACTGTGAGCCGATATTCAAAAGTAATTACCTTGCCGCTACTTTGTTGCTCTTTGAGCTTGGCAGCAAACAGCTTAGCTTGAGGAGGCGGCAAAACATCAATCATGCGTCGCCCGAGAAACTGCTCCGGCGACACATACAATTCGACCATGGCTGTTGGATTGGCGTAGTAGCTGAGGATAGTTCCGTCCCGTCCAAGACGGAAATAGAAATCAGGTAATGCATCGAAAATGGACTTAAGCTCCCGGTCATAGCGACGGCGATCGGCTTTAGCCTGCCTGCGAGCGGTAATGTCGGAAATAGCTGCCAAAGTACGCACGATTACGTCATTTTCATCGCGGAGGGCGACTACATTCAAATGCGCCCAGACTTCATGGCCGTCCTTATGAATATAGCGCTTTTCAGCAACGTATTCAGGATCTTCTCCGCGCGCCATGCGTCGCCAGCCTTTCATATTCTTTTCTCGATCGTCAGGGTGGGTGATCATCGAAAAGGTCTTGGATAAAAGTTCGCTCGCAGAATAGCCGGTCATCTGACAGAACTTCAAATTCACGCGCAGCAGTTTGCCGGTCACCGGATCGGCTTCCGCCATACCGATGGCGGCGGTTTCAAAAATAGCGCGAAAGTTCTTTTCGCTCTCCAGTAACGCCTGTTCCGCCAATTTGCGCTCGGTGATGTCATCGTAGATGGCAACAATATTGCCATCGGCCAAGCGATACAGATAGTTTTCCCGCCAGCCGGAAATACGTCCATCCTGGTAGTAATCAACAGGGAAATTTTCGGACTGACCGGTGCACCAGACCCGGCGCAACACATCCAGCAAGCCAACATCAGCGACAGCGGGAAAAAGCTCAGTTACCCGCCGGCCGATAAAATTATCGCGGCCTATTTTTTCAGTACGCTCAGCAGCATGATTGACTTCCAGGAAAATAAAATCATTACCGCCATCGACCGCTTGGTAAACCACGCCGCAGGAAGTCATGTTATCGAACAATTGACGGTATCGTATTTGCTGTTGCTCGACCTCATGGTAAGGCGCCTGAACAGTGCTCACAAATACGGCTTGGTAAAGCAGCAAGTAACCAATTGTTTTGTAAAAATGGCCTAACACGTTAAAAGCGTCAGTGGTTGTTTTGTACTGGGTAAAAAACAGCTCGCTCATGATGAAAACCACGGCGGCGGTAAAGAAATAGGTTTTCAGGTTGTGTTTGTCCGTATTGCCGGTTGATTGCCAAAAACGGCTTGCAGCAATGACAAACAGACCGATAATGCCCCATTCGCAGGCTATCTTGAATTCCGTCAAACCCTGACCTTCAACGAAGGTGCGGGGCAGTACGGATTGATGAAACAATACGACCCAATAAATTAGCAGTGAGTACAGGCCAAAACCTGTTAGCAGGGCATAACGGGATTGCGGCTTGCAGAGGGAGGTCGCCGGCAGGAAGGAGGTAATGCAAAGAGACATTGCAACGGTAAATCGGGCCGCCAACCAGAATGCAATGCCTTTTTCGGGCGACGATGGCGTAATGAAATCTGGCATCCCTTTGTAAGAGAGCGTGTGGGCTAAATCCAGCAAGCCGGAAGCCAGCATGGCGCAGCCTAGCAATGTTATGTTGACTGAACGGGTTGGAGATACGCTGTGCCAGGTCACACCGAAGACCATGAATGCGACCAGAACGGAAGAAAACTCCAGCAACGTGTGTAAAGGCAAGAAATCGGGGGGCGCCATCACAAAATAAGCGCCGGGCGTTAAAAAGAACAAAATCGCTACGCCGGCCAATAATGCCAGTAGCATGCTGTAGCGATTCGTATTCACCGACAAGCCTGATACGGAGAGGGTAATGCGCTTATCCATGAGCTACCTGTCCAGCTGTTGGGATATAAGGAGTTACATGGCGGCTATCATAACAAGCCGGCCTTCAGTAACCCAAATAGAAATTTGGTATCCAGCGGTTTGGAAATGCAAACTTCAGCGCCCGCTTCAAGAATACGCCGCTCGTTTTCCGGGGTCGGATGCCCCGTCATGGCGATTACGCGAATATCGCTGGTGTCCGGGTCGGCTTTGATCTGACGGCAGACTGCGAAGCCATCCAGTTCAGGCATCATCAGATCCAGCAGAATGATGTCCGGTTCGAAAGTATGCACTTTACGGCCTGTCTCGAATCCATCCGCCGCGGTGCTGACAGTAAACGGCTCATCCAGGCCGGTCAGCCATTCGACGAGGAAACCGGCAACCTGTTTGTCGTCGTCTACAATCAGCACCCGCAAATCGTTGCGCGGCGGCATTGATTTACACTGTTTGGCAAACTGTTCTATATTCTCGCGCAGAAAACGGCGATGGCCGCCAGGCGTTGTTTCGGAAGGCAACAAACCTTTTTGAGCCCACGCACGTACCGTGATCGGCGATACCATTAATAGTTTGGCGGCCTCGCTGGGCGTTAGATAAGGCTTATTGTCATTGCTTGCCATAAGTGGAAAGATTCCTATTGGTTGATTGGATTTCAGTGGTAATAATCAATGTATTAGTTAATGAAAGGCATTTGTTACGGATGTATAAATTATGTTCGTCAAATTCGTTCCCTGATTATTTAGCAGAGTTGGTGATTTTCAATCGTATGTTGCTAGGCGGCAGGCCAAATCGATAAAGTCCACTTAAAGATTAAGGTATTGTATTGATGTCAAGATTGCCGTGTCAATCGGTTCGAGCGGATATATCGCTTAAATCTATTTACGCTTAACTTGCCGTTAATAAAAATTGCGGATTGCAGATTGGGTTCTGTTAATATTCAGTAAAGGCTTATTTATATTCGTAACAAACTGTTTTTTAACAGCTATTATCGAAATATCGACGGAGCCCACATGCCTGACTAATAAGACGCTTTTTTATGATTCAGACCAAAACTGTTTTCATGAGCCGCTACCTGATTTTGCTTACTTAATGAAGCGAGAGCTACCGGCACTATATTAGACTCAATTGTGTTTATCGATACGGGAGCTTTCTTCGAGTTAACTTTAAAGAAGCTGAGTAAGCTGGTCATATGGGTGGACTGTTCGCTCATAGCAATACTGCCGGCTGCCGCTTGTTCGGCTAAAGCTGCATTTTGCTGGGTCATATCATCCATTTGGGCGACCGCCTGATTGACTTGGTCGATACCCGACGTCTGCTCGGCGCTGGCGCTGGCAATTTGGGAGACTATTTCACCTACTTGTCCGACACTGGCGACAATTTCGCTTAGCGCGGCGCCTGTTTCATTGACAAAGGCTGTTCCCGCGCGCACTTTTTGCACGCTGTTCTGGATCAAGTCCTTGCTTTGCTGGGCGGCAGTTGCACTGCGTTGAGCCAGGTTGCGGACTTCGGTTGCGACAACCGAGAAACCGCGGCCTTGCTCCCCGGCCCTGGCGGCCTCCACAGAAGCATTCAAGGCCAACAGGTTGGTTTGGAAGGCAATTTCATCAATCACGCCAATAATCTCGGCAATCTGATTGCTGCTGTCATTGATTTCCTGCATCGCCTCTATGGCCGATTTAACGACATCGCCGCCTCTTTGCGCTAATTGGCTGGCTGAATTAACAACCAGATTGGCCTGTTGCGTGTTATCGGCATTATTTCTTACCGTGCTGGCTAGCTGTTCCATACTGGCCGCGGTTTCTTCCAGGCTGGCCGCCTGTTGCTCGGCGCGATGGGAAAGGTTGTTATTGCCGCTGGCCATTTCCTGCGACGAGCTGTCTATAAAATCGGCGGCATCCCGGATTTGAATAATAAATTCGCTCAATTTCGCCAGGGTGCCGTTGATATTATTCTTGCATTCGGCATAAACGCCCTGGTAGTCGTTAGTAATCGAACTGGTTAAATCGCCGTGGGACATGCTTTCCATGACTCTGTTAATATCGATAAAGGCGCTTTCTATAACATCCGTTAACTCGTTGATGCCGGACGACAGCATTTTGGCAAAGCCTTGCTTATCGCCCATGTTAATGCGGCTGCTCAGGTCGCCTGCTTTAACGTCCTGAACTAACTGTTGAATCTCTTGCTCAATTAAAATGTCCTGTGTTCTATTTTGCCATTCGGCAACAAAACCGATGTGTTCGCCTTCGCTATTGATAACAGGGCTGGCGATGACATTGACATGTTGGGCGCCAATAACCATCTCCGAGCTGTACGCTTCCTTTAAACTCCCCAGCAGGCGACGTTGATGAGCCGGATCCTTGTGAAAACTGTCGATATTCGCGCCCATCAATTTATCGACATCGAAATGTGGTAAGTGTTTACGAAAATCATGCTCGGCCGCCTTGAACATACGTTCAACGCTGTCGTTTATATAAATAATTTCAAGATCGGTATTAGCCACCATCACGCCGGATTGAACATTATCCAGCGCTTGGTTAATCCGCAGGGCTTTGGCCGCTTCTTCCCTGGCTAGCGATAAATCCAGGCTCAAATTCACTTCCATTGAATACAATCCGCGCTGGAAATCGCCGATCAGGTCATTCCGGGTTAAATCCTGTACATTGCCGAACCTTTTTTCAGCCAGGCGATAAAAAATGCCGATGGTTTTATTTAACAGTGAGGTAAAGCCTTTGATGACACTGAAACCTATCGCCGATGCCGTCATTGCTGACGCAGCAACACCGGCCAGCAGCAGGTAATCCTGCTCTAAAAACAACCGGTACATCAAATAGAAAACGGGGATCAGTAGAATGGCCAGTGCCGTGGCCATTTTTTTCCAGACATCCATTTCCTTGATCGATTTAACCATTGCCGCGAGGCCGGTCGGTCTTATGGTGGCTTGCTTGGCGTTAAGCCGTTTATATAACTGCTCGGCTTGTTCAATCTTTTCCCGGCTCGGCGCGCGCCGGACAGAAAGGTATTCATGAACCTTGCCGTTTTTAAATACCGGCATCGCATTCGCCTCTACCCAGTAATGATCGCCGGATTTGGTCCTGTTTTTTACCACGCCATTCCAGGGCCTAAGCGCTTTCAAGGTCATCCACAAATCTTCAAAAGCGGCTGCGGGCATGTCGGGATGACGGACAATATTATGTTCCGCTCCTATCAGCTCATCACGGCTATAACCGCTGATAGCGATGAACTCATCGTTGACGTAAGTAATAACCCCTTTTAAATCGGTTCGCGTAACCAATAATCCACCTTTTTTCATTTGGACTTCGTGATTCGTTACAGGCATATTTATTTTCATTTTCATTTCACCTTACGAACTTAAGCATTCGTTTTATTATTGACGTTCATCTTGGTCCAAGTTTGATGCGGCAGTATTTTTATAGCACCACAAGAAACGGCGGTTTTTTGCCTTATCTAAAATTTCCTCAACATGTTCAATACAACCTCCGCAATGGCTGCCGACTTGAATATGTTCAGACAGTTTTTCTATTGAATCATGGCCATTTCTAATGGCTTGCCGCAATTCCGATTTGGAAACATCAAAACACTGGCAAATACGCATATAAATAGTCCTCTCAACGACAGTACATTTTTTAGTTATGAATGGTCGTGGATTAAAAAATGTTCATTTACTGGGAGATACGGTCAGTCAAAAAGCTTAGAAAAAGTCTAATAGCCAAATCCTCCTCTGTCAATCGATTTAAGCGATTTAAGCGTTTATACCTATATGATCGTATATATCGTTACTGGTTATGCTTGATTGAAGCGGTACCTCAATCAATAAAGCTGAAGAAAAATTGCTTAATTGTGCAATGCCCGGATGATGAGTCATCGACAAAAAATCGTGAACGATGCAAAGACAAATGAGGCGGGGAAAACAAGGGTAAAGTTGTTGTGCATTCTTCGCATGCACAACAATTTTAAGATTATGGCGCAGGGGCGCTTAGCTCAGGCTTTACCTTAAGCTGATGCTGTTAGTTCAACAGCGGTGTGATGACGGACATTAATTGTTCTTTGGAAAACTCACCCGGATGCCGGTGTACGATTTGCCCCTGCCGGTCGACAACAAGAGTATAGGGAACCGCACCGACATTGTTGCCCAGTTGCTGGGCCAGGGTGATGCCGTTGTCGCCGCCCAATAAAACCGGGTAATTGATGTTGCTTGCGGCGGCGAATTTGGCGACCGGTTCTTTATCCTCCAACGCAATGCCGATAAATTGCACACCTTGGGCCGCATATTGCTGTTGCAAGGCGATAAAGTCGGGAATTTCTTTGAGGCACGGCGGACACCAGGTCGCCCAGAAATTGATCACCAATACCTTGCCCTGCCATTCGGAAATATTGTGTTGCCGGCCGGATAGGTCTGGCAAGTTGAATTCAGGTAAGGCGCTGGGGCCGGTGTTTTCGGCGGGTGAGAAAAGATGCCGGGCGGTAATGCCCAAGCCCAGCGCAATAAGCGCGGCAATAATAATCAGGCCGGTTTGTTTCATGATTTGGTGCGTTGCAGCGACTTGATAAATAGTTTCGGCATCCTGATAGCCGATGACCCGGTTGGCGGTTTTTTCCTGGCGGTCCAAGCCGAAAAACAAAATGGCCGGCGGCCCGATCAGGTTGAATTTTGCCAGCAGCGCTTTATCGTCATCCGAATTATTAGTCACATCGGCTTGCAGCAGCACATAGCCCGTGAGCGCCTGTTTAACGCGCGGGTCGGCAAAGGTATAGGTTTCCATTTCCTTGCACGAGATGCACCAGTCGGCGTAAAAATCCAGCATGACCGGCTGATGGTTGGCGGCGGCTTGGTTAATGCGTGATTCCAGCTCAGCTATCGAAGCGACCCGTTCAAAGCTAAGGCCCGGTTCTGCGGCCTGCGCTGTGCTCACGCCAAGTCCTTGCAGCGGTTTTAGCGGGTTGCTGTTGCCCAGGCTAAAGCCGATCAGCAATAACAGGCCGTAAGCCAGCATCATCAGGCCTAAGCCTTTCCATAATTTCCGCCAGCCGGAGCAGTTTTCGGGCAAGGGATCGACGGCGCTGAGGTAAATGGCCGGAAATATCAGCAGCATCGCCCACAGCATCATGATCACGTTACCCGGCAAAATGCGGCTGAGCATCCACACTGCGACCGCCAGCATGATCACGCCGAACACCGCCTTGGTCGAATTAAGCCAGTCTCCGGCTTTGGGCAGCAGTTTTCCAGCGGACGCGCCCAGCAGCAGCAACGGTACGCCCATGCCTAGGCCTAAAGCAAACAAGGCGCTGCCGCCTAACAGCGCATCGCCGGTCTGGCCGATAAAAATCAGTGCGCCCGCCAAGGGTGCTGCGACACAGGGGCCGACGATCAGCGATGACAGCGCGCCCATGATGGCCGCGCCCCAAAGCGAGCCGTCACGGTGTATTTCGCTGGAGTTATGCAGTTTGACCTGTAGCGATTTGGGCACTTCCAGGTGATAAAAGCCGAACATGGACAGGGACAGCAGCACAAAAATGCCGCTGAACAGTCCGATAATCCAAGGTTCCTGAAAAGCGGTTTGCAGGTTGCTGCCGAATAACGCGGCGAGTATGCCGAATATCGTGTAAGTCAGTGCCGAGGCGACGACGTAGCTTAAGGACAGCAAAAAGGCCCGCCCGGTGGTAATCCGGTTGCCGTGGCCGACGATAATGCCCGATAGAATCGGGATCATCGGGAATATGCACGGCGTCAGCGACAACAGCAAGCCGAAGCCGAAAAAGCTGAGCAAGGTTACCCCGAAGCTGTCTTTGTGCAGGGACTGCACGATTTGATCCTGTTCGGACAGTTCCGGCGCGGCGGCAAGTTGTTGGGCTACGGGCAGGGCCAAGTCGATTTTTTTACTCATCGGCGGATAGCAAACGCCGCGGTCGGCGCAGCCCTGGTATTTCGCCTGCAAGGTGATGGTTTGCGCCGCCAGGCTGGAGCGGATCACCGGCAGGTCGAAGCCGAGTTCGTTGTGGAATATTTCAACCTGACCGAAGGCTTCATCCTGTTTTGGCGTGCCTCGGGGAATGTCGTAGCTGCCCAGCGTTACGCCGTCGGCGTTAACCAGCTCAAGCTGAATTTTTTCCCGGTACAGGTAATAGCCTTCGGCAATCGGCCAGTTAACGTGCAGGGTGTGATCATCCTTGACCGAGGCGAAAAAACCGAAAGCCTGATCCGGCGGCAGCAACTCATCTTCAAACAAGTTCAGTTTTACGCCTGTGGAGTTTTTTAGCAGTTGCTTGATTGGGTCGGCCGTGGCAACAGGCGCAGGCAGCTTCAGCTCGAATGTGGTTTTTTGCGGCGGATAGCAAATGCCCCGGTCGGCGCAGCCTTGATATTGAACCAGCAGTTGCAGTGACGATGCGCCGTTTTCGGCGGTTACGTTAACCGGAACGTTCAGCGTGTTGCGGTAAATAATCACATCGCCGAAATTCTCGTCATGGTGCGTTTGCCCGGACGGGAAAGCGGGATCGCCCAAGCGGATTTGTCCGGTTTTGGACTCAAAATGCATTTTATTGCGGTAAAGATAATAACCTTCGGCGATGTCCCAGGAGATTTCAATCCGGTCGGCGGCAAGTGCTTTGGCGGAAACCTTGAAGGCCTGGTCGGGCGGCAGGATTTCGTCAGCGCCCAGTGCAAATATCGGTTGGCTGACTAACGATAGGAAGCAAAGAAAAATTATTTTAAAGAATGGCATGAATCTATCCAATGCAGGTATTCGGGTAAGCCGCGCTCAATGGCGACGGCAATTATTTCAGGCAGCTCGTAAGGATGGTGCTCGCGCAGGGTTGTTTCAATCGCCTGATAATGGTCCTTATGCGCCTTAATCATCAGCAAATGCTCCTCGGCGGACTCAATCTGTCCTTTCCATGAGTAAACGGAGGTGATGCCGGGCAAAATATTCACGCAGGCGGCCTTGTTGCCTGCAACCAGCAGCCGGGCTATTTTTTCCGCCGTGTCTTTATCGGGGCAGGTGCAGAAGATTATTTGATGGTTAGCAGCCATGTTACAGACCATAAAAACGGGAGCATCAGATATTATCCTAGAAATTAAGCCAAATTGCCCTTATATTGTAACGACGATGATTTCAACAAGAGTACTTTCGATGAAAATTTTTCAAACACTATTTCTGGTCGTTCTGATTATCCCGTTTGCAGAAATTTATTTGCTGATAGAGGTGGGTGGAATTATTGGTGCCTTCCCGACTATTTTACTGGTGGTGTTTACCGCAGTGCTGGGTGCATGGCTATTAAAACAGCAAGGTTTTGCAACGTTTCAGCGGTTTCAGGAAAGTTTGGCGCGGGGCGAGATTCCCGCTTACGAAATGATTGAAGGCCCGATTATTCTGGTCGGCGGGGCATTATTGCTAACGCCGGGTTTTATTACCGATATAATCGGCTTTGCCTGCTTGATCCCGCAGTTACGCAGGAAAATTGCTCAATTCGTTATTGAAAATTATCTGGTTCAGGCTGGAGCGCATTTTCAGCAGGGCAAAGCGGCTGAAAATAACGTGTTGGAAGGCGAGTTTAGTAAGGAAGAGTGATGCGGCAGGTAAAAGGCACAAGGCTAAATCCGGTTTTGTCTCGTGCCTTTGCAGCTTAGCCTTCTGAAGGAGAGCTGCCCTCAGTTTCGCAAGTGTTTTTGTTGAGCCCGGAATAGACGGGGCACCAGCCTGAGTAACCGGTTGCAACAAGAACCAGGCCCACCAACAATAATAGAACCTCACCGCCAGGGATGAAAAGTGAAATAACCAGAAGTGCCGCGCCTGCATACAAGCGGTATTTTTTTTCCTTCTCGCCAACATTGTGTTCAAATTTAAGCATACGTTTAAAATCAAAATTCATCTTAAAATCCTCTGTGTAGTTATTATTATCGTTAAATAAGGCAACGGTTCAGTTTGTCAGTGTTGAACCTCCTGCAATATACACAGCTCCAAAAAATGTGCAAGTGAAAAAAACCAATGGATGTTACTTCAATAATAGATCCCCTCAATGACGCCCAGCGTCAAGCGGTTACCGCCCCGTCCCAGGCCATGCTGGTCTTGGCCGGTGCCGGTAGCGGCAAAACCCGTGTTCTGGTGCATCGCATCGCATGGCAAATTCAGGTGCTGGGTGTGTCGGCGCACAGCATATCTGGCAGTCACTTTTACCAATAAAGCGGCCAAGGAAATGCGCGGCAGGGTTGAGGATTTGCTCAATATGTCCGCGCAATCGATGTGGATAGGGACTTTTCACGGCATCGCGCACCGATTGCTAAGACGCCATGCCAAGCAGGCCAAATTGCCGGAAACCTTTCAGGTGATGGATTCCTCCGACCAGTTGCGGCTGATCAAACGATTGTTGGTTACGCTGAACCTTGATGCCGACAAGTGGCCGCCGCGCCAGGCGCAATGGTATATCAACGCGCAAAAAGACGAGGGCATCAGGGCTCGGCATATGATCGAGACCGGCGATTTGTATCAGCGGCAAATGCTGATCATCTATAAAGCCTATGAAGAATTGTGCGATCGCTCCGGTCTGGTCGATTTTGCCGAGCTGCTGCTGCGGGCGCATGAATTGCTGCGCGACAACCCCGATGTGCTGGATTTTTACCAGCAGCGCTTCAGGCAGGTTCATGTCGACGAGTTTCAGGATACCAACACCATACAATATGCGTGGTTGCGGCTGTTGACCGACGGCAGGGACAATATTTTCGTCGTGGGCGATGACGATCAGTCCATTTACGGCTGGCGCGGTGCGAAAATCGAGAATATCTACAGCTTTCAAAAGCATTACCCGAATCACCAAGTCATCAAGCTGGAGCAGAATTACCGCTCGACCGGCAATATCCTGAAAGCCGCGAACAAAGTCATCAGCGTCAATGACGGGCGGATGGGCAAAGAGTTGTGGACCGATGCCGGCGACGGCGACTTGATTTCCCTGTACGCGGCATTCAACGAACAGGACGAAGCGCATTTCGTGGTCGAGCGGATCAGGGCCTGGGTCAATGAGGGCGGCCTGCGCAAGGATGTCGCAATCCTTTATCGATCCAACGCCCAATCCCGCCAGTTTGAAGAACGCTTGATGACTACCGGCACGCCGTACCGCGTTTATGGCGGCTTGCGATTTTTCGAGCGGGCGGAAATCAAAAACGCGCTAGCCTATTTGCGGCTGATGTCCAACCGCGATGACGATGCCTCGTTCGAGCGGGTGATCAACACCCCGACGCGCGGCATCGGTGCCAAAACCATCGACGATATTCGCGGAATTGCCAGGGACCAAAACCTTTCGTTATGGGCGGCGGCGATCATGCTGATTAATCAGCGTACCTTGTCAGCGAGGGCAACCAACGCCCTGATCGGCTTTTTGGAATTGATTAAGCGGTTTGCAGAACAGGCGGAAGGTCTGGAGTTGTTTGAAAAGGCCAAACTGGTCGTCGAAAAAAGCGGCCTGATCGAGCTGTATCAAAAAGACAAGGCCGACAAAGGCGAAGAAAAAGTGGAAAACCTGGAAGAGCTGGTCAATGCGGCGCGGCTTTTCGATGCGAGCGCCATCGGCGATCTGGAAGACACGGAAAACCTGAGCGAGCTGGACATGTTTCTGGCGCATGCCACACTGGAATCCGGCGAACTGCAAGGCGATGATTTCGACGACTGCGTGCAACTGATGACGCTGCACTCGGCCAAAGGCCTGGAGTTCAAGCAGGTGTTCCTGGTCGGCATGGAAGAAGGCTTGTTCCCGTCGCAACAATCTGTCGATGATGTCGGGCGGTTGGAGGAAGAACGCAGGCTTTGCTATGTCGGTATTACCCGCGCCATGCAGCAGTTGTATCTGACCTATGCCGAATCCAGGCGTTTATACGGCAAGGAAACGTATCCCAGGCCGTCGCGTTTCCTGCGCGAGATCCCGCCGGAACACCTGCAGGAAGTCAGGATGCGCGCCACCGTGACTCGCCCGGTGACTTCCGTGCAGCCGAAAGCGCAGTCTTTGCAAACAGCAGCAGGGAAATACAAACTGGGGCAACGCGTCAGTCATGCCAAATTCGGCGAAGGCGTGGTGTTGCAGATGGAAGGCGATGGTGCACAGGAGCGGGTGCAGATCAACTTCAAGCAAGCAGGTGTCAAGTGGTTGATATTGGCCTATGCGCAGTTGGATGTGTTGTAGGGCGCGCCGTGCGCGCCTTTGATGGTTAGTATTTTATTGTCCACGAAAAACACGAAAGGCACGAAAAAAATCATTTGCTTGAATGGCTTATTGGTCGGATTTAATGAAACTCAAATTGAAAAAGGCGGTGAGCTCATGACTTCCCTAAAAATCAACCTAGACGACATGACCCAAGCCCTGACTACTCGGTTCGATATAGTGGAAGGCGGCTTTTACCTGGATACCGAAACCGGAGACATCCTGCTCAACACCGAAGGCCTCGATGATGGCGATGTGCCGGAAGACCTGGAAGACAATCCGCGTTATCGCCTGATCGATCCCTTAGCCTCCCATGAGTCGTTCCAAATCATGGAAGATTTCGTTGACAGTCTTGGCGATACCAAGGAAGCGGGCAAACTCAGAGATGCGCTTAATCGACGCAAACCGTTCCGGCAGTTTAAGGACACGTTGCACGAACACACGAAATTAAGCGATGTTTGGTACGCATTCGAGCAGCAGGAATTAAAGCGCTTGGCCGAGGAATGGTGTGAGGAGAATGGGATTAAGGCGGAGTGGGTTTGAGAGACTATTTTATAATGGTGTAGAACTAAGGAATTGGTATTGGATTTTATTGCATTCAGTCCAATGGACTCAGTATTCTCCAGCGGGAACGACGAAAATTCAAAACAGGAAGTAGCTTGAGAAAACGCGGCTGGTTTTTAGTCCTATTGAGCTATACTCAACAATCCTTAGGAATCTTCGTATTGCATGGTCGGAGAGCAGGCTTTCTGTGTATTCCCCCTGAATCTCATGATACGCAGATCTAGTTAATTACTTGTTAGGCTTAGGTACCGATCATGTCTATTCTTGAATTTGCAAGCACAATCGGACTCGGTGCGCTGATAATTAAAATTCTCGATATAGTTTGGCTTCAGCAAACACTTCAAAGAAGTGAGAAATCAAAATGGCTTCGGGAACAGCGGCTGCGCGTTTACAGTAAGGTTATCTCAGAAATTATGTCGCTAGGTCAGGCGCAGGGTACGCGTGACGACCTTTTTAAAGCACATGCGTTTTTCTCTGAGGCGATTTTACTGACAGAAGATGAATCGCTTGCAAAAAAACTTGAAGATTTTTTTACCTTTCTCCCGAATCTTTACGAAAAGGCTACTATGGAAAATCCAGATGTGCCAGAGTCCGAACTCGAAGAGGCATATCAGATAGTTGTTGCTCTAAAAAAAGATTTGCAAGTTGAATTAAGGCGTTCTCTTTTAAACAGTAAATAACTACCTATGTTTTTTGCAAAGCTCCAAGTGGGACGGAGTTTGCAACCACGTCCCTAACATTTCTGTGATGCCTTAGCTAAGTGGCTACATGTTCAGCGCAAAACGTTTCGGACGGGGTAATATGCCTAGTTCGGCTTTCGCTCCAATCAGGGTGCTGGAAGGGAAGCGAGGAAATAGCCGCCGAATCGGCACATCCTTTAAAAACAGGAGTAAAACTATGCAAGCTATCGAATTTGAAACTATTGCCCATGGGCACACCATCCAAATTCCCGACACCGTGCCGGATGGGGTTCGTTTGAGGGTTCGTCTGTTAATGGATGAAGAACCTGCCGCAACGGCAGAGGGCGATTTAAAGGCCTTGTTGGCCAGCATGGCAGAAGGCTTGACTGACGAAGACCTGTTCCGACCACGAGAATTTGGGCGGGAGTTGCCAGAATGGGATACTTGATTGACACTAACATTTTATCGGAATTGCAAAAGGGTAGCCGTTGCGATTCGAGTGTACAACGCTGGTATGCAGCTACTGACGGCGACGAATTGTTTCTGTCTGTGCTGGTGATCGGTGAAATTCGACTAGGCATAGAACGCCTGCGTCGTCGTGATGCCGTTCAGTCCGTACGGTTGGAACAAAAACTGTTAGCGGTGGAAACACTCATGGCAGGGCGCATTTTGCCTGTCACCCAAGCCATCGCAGAGCGGTGGGGACGCCTAAACGTTCCCGATCCCTTGCCGGTTATCGATGGGTTGCTGGCGGCTACCGCGCTGGAACAGGATTTGACTTTGGTCACGCGCAATGTGCGCGATGTCGAACGTTCCGGCGTTCGCCTGCTAAATCCGTTTTCAGCTCCTTAGAGTATGCATAGTATTGAACAATCTCAGGTGAATAACATGAAAGCAGGCATGATCGGCCTAGGTGCAATGGGCATCGGCATGGCGAAAAACATCGCTAAGGCCGGAAACCTGACCGGCGTTTATAACCGCACGGCGGCAAAGGCGCAAAGTCTGGCCGAAGAGTTGAATGTGATCGCTTATCCGCAGCCGGAAGAGCTGGCCGCCAATGTCGATATAGTGCTGATTTGCGTCTCCGCCGATCAGGATGTGCTGGCGATGGTAGAGGCGATAGCCAAAACCGTCAAGCCCGGCGCTGTCGTCGTCGACATGTCCACGGTCAGCGGCGATACCGCCAAGAAAGCCGCTGCTATGTTGGCCGAAAAACAGGCGGCTTTTCTCGATGCGCCGGTTTCCGGTGGCGTGGAGGGCGCTAAAAACGGCACATTGGCGATGATGGTCGGCGGCAATGAATCTGCGCTGGAAAAAGCCCGGCCGGTGCTGGAAGCTATGACTCGATGTATTATGCACATGGGCGCTACCGGTTCAGGTCAAGCTGCCAAGGCGGTCAACCAAATCATGGCGGCGGGCATCAATCAGGCAGTGACTGAAGCGCTGGCTTTCGCACAGTCTCAAAACCTGCCGATGGATAAGTTGATCGAAGTCATCTCCGGCGGCGCGGCAGGAAACTGGTTTTTACAGCATCGCGGCCCGACGATGAGCCGCGGCACCTTTGCTCCAGGCTTTAAGCTTGCGCTGCACCATAAGGATCTGAAAATTTGTCTAGGCATGGCAAAACAAACCGGCGTATCGACTACATTGACCGACATGACCATTGCCGATTATGAGCGCTTAATGCAGGAAGGTTACGGCGATGAGGATATTTCGGCGCTGTATCGAATAAAAGCCGTTGATTCGGAGTAACTGCTCACGCCTTTTTTAATCGTAAAGCCACTTTTGAACGACCAAAGCCAGCTTTGGACTCCAGAATACCTGTTATCGGAGTTCAAAGCTGGCTTTGAACATTATTAGGAGTGAGTAGTTACGATTCGGATTGAAAATTAAAGCAGACCTGTTAAAGTCAGCTCTGTTTTCAACATTAAACAAGGAATAGCTATGCCTGATTACAAAAAATACCAGTGCGGCACTTGCGGCCATATTTACGATGAAGCGGAAGGCGACCTGGATAGCGGTATTGCACCGGGCACTTTATGGAAAGATATTCCCGATGATTGGCGTTGCCCCGAATGCGGCGTGGAAAAAAGCGAATACGATTTAATGGATTAATTAATCCTGACGGGGGAACAGCATGCAGATTGTTATTATCGGTTCAGGCGTGGCTGGTATCAGCTTCGCCGAGAAGTATCGCGCGTTATCGGCCGATGATGACATCACGCTGGTAACCAGGGAAGATGACGGCTATTATTCGCGGCCGCTGCTGTCCCGCGGTTTTAGCAAGGCCGATATTGAGCAATCCATCATCCTGAAACCCTTCGATAAGCTGCGCGAGAACAACATCAATGTCCTTTGCGGCACTGAGGTGACGGCTATCAATCGCGCCGATAAAGCCATAACTGTCCATGACAGTCTTCAGGAAAAAACGCTGCGATACGATAAGCTGATACTTGCACAAGGTTCTTCCGCGTTCATCCCGCCGCCGTTCAGGTCCTATGAAAAGCTGTTTTTTTGCCTGAACAGCCTGGTCGATTTGAAAGCCTTGCGACAATTCCGGCAAGGTTTTTTAAGTCGAAACCAACGGCCTGAGTGGGCGATTGTTGGCGGAGGCCTGATTGGCTGCGAAGTGGCCTCCGATTTGGCGGCGGCGGGCGATAACGTCACCCTGTTTCATGCGATGGACCGGTTAATGGAGCGCCAGCTGGCGGCCGAGGATTCGGCGTCGTTGCTCAAGGTGTTGCAGGATTCCGGCGTGAAGGTTTTGCTAAATCAGGCGGTAAATGAGTTTATCAAAGAGGACGACTGCATGGATGCAGGAGGTAGAGCAACGCAGGGAGCAGTTGCCGGAGGCAAAATTTGCGTAAGAACCGAGGTGACGTCCGCGTTTGACGGCCTGATTGTCGCCTGCGGATTTAAACCGCGCACCGAATTGGCGGAACTTGCAGGCCTCGAAACAGGCCGCGGCATCAAGGTTAACCAGCAGATGCAAACCAGCGACGAGTCCATTTATGCGCTGGGCGATTTGGCCGAACTGCCGAACGGAAAACTTTACGCCTTTATTTTGCCTATACGCAATCAGGCCTTATGGCTGGCGGAATTTTTGGCCGGGCAAAAACAGGATAACTGGACGCCGCCGGTCTTTACCACCAAAGCCAAAGTACATGGTTTTGAAGCCGTTCACCCGTATAATGTGTAAGTCGAATTACGGCAAACTCGAAAAACTATGAGCCAAAACCGTTACTCTGATGCGGAATGTGCCGCCGTCTATCGCGCCATTTACGAGCGCCGCGATATGCGCCATTTTTTGCCCGATCCTATCGATCCAGAGCTGTTGCTCCGCCTACTTGATGCCGCGCATCATGCGCCCAGCGTCGGATTTATGCAGCCGTGGCGATTTATGCGCATCAGCTGCCCGGAGCTTCGCAAAGCCATACATGCGCTGGTGGAGCAGGAACGCATCCATACCGCCAAGGCTTTGGCGGAACGCGAAGACGAATTTATGAGGCTGAAAGTGGAAGGCATACTGGAATGCCCGGAAGTGCTGGTTGCCGGCTTGTGCGAGCAGCGCGATCAATATATATTCGGTCGTCGCACCCTGCCGGAAATGGATTTGGCATCGTTGTCCTGCGCCATACAAAACATGTGGCTGGCGGCACGGGCGGAAGGGATAGGCCTGGGCTGGGTGTCGATGTTTGAGCCCGAGGCCCTGAAAACCTTGTTAAACATGCCTGAAGACAGTCAGCCGTTTGCGGTTTTATGCCTCGGGCATGTCGATAAATTCTACGACAAACCGATGCTGGAACAAGAGCAATGGGCTGACCGTAAAGACCTTAAAGATTTATTATTTGAAAATGTTTGGAATACACCGTGCCGCTAAATTTCGTCATCCCTCCGCTCGCATCAACACTTAATGCGGCTTTGCAAAGCAAAATCGACCAGAAAACCAAGCCTCGGGGTTCCCTGGGACAATTGGAATCCCTGGCGTTGCAGATTGGGCGCTGCCAAAACAGTCTGACGCCGAGTTTAAACAAACCGTGCATTCTTATTTTTGCCGGAGACCACGGCATTGTCGAGGCAGGGGTCAGCGCTTATCCGCAATCCGTGACTGCGCAAATGATCGCCAACTTTTTGGCAGGCGGCGCGGCTATCAGTGTTTTTGCCCGGCAAAACAATTTGGAATTATTGATTGTCGATGCGGGGGTCAACGCCGATTTGAACAGTCATCCCAAGTTGATTGATGCAAAAATCGGCAAAGGCACCCAGAATTTCTTGAACACTCCTGCGATGACTGCCGAGGAATGCGGCAAAGCCCTGCAAGCGGGAGCGGATCAGGTTTTGCGTCAACATGAAAACGGATGCAACTGCATTGGTTTTGGCGAAATGGGCATCGGCAACAGCTCATCAGCCGCGCTGCTGATGCACCGCTTAACCGGTCTGTCGCTGATACGGTGCGTAGGCCGCGGCACCGGTTTAAACGATGGGCAATTACTTCATAAGGTAACCGTCTTGCAGCGGGCGTTAAATCTGCATAAAGGCGCAACAGAGCCTTTAGATGTATTGACCACTTTCGGCGGTTTTGAAATCGCGATGATGGTTGGCGCGTATCTCAAGGCCGCCGAGCTGGGTATGCTCATATTGGTTGACGGCTTTATTGCCGGCACCGCGCTGTTAGTCGCGCACAAGCTGCATCCCCAAGTACTGGATTATTGCGTGTTCAGCCATGTTTCCAGCGAGCAGGGCCATCAGGCTTTATTGCATCAGTTCAATGCCAAACCGTTGCTGAATCTGGAACTGCGCTTGGGCGAAGGTTCCGGTATTGCCTTGGCCTACCCGCTGGTGCAATCGGCGGCAGTGTTCTTGAACGAGATGGCTACGTTTGCTGAGGCCGGAGTTGATCGTTGATAAAGCAGGTGAAAGGCTCAAGGCGAAAGGTCCAAGGTTTTTCTAACTTGAACCTTTTGCCTGTTTTAAAAGCATTTGCCGATTTGGATACACCCAATCTGGAAATCGATGCCATCTGGCGTGAAGAAGCGCAAAAAAGATGGCAGGCCTATAAAGCGGGTGAGCAAAAAACAGTAAGCTCGGCAAATTGCTCCTGCATTGCTCTACCTCGGCAACTGCTCCCTGCGTTGCTCTACCTCCTGCATCCATGCAGTCGTCCTGCATCCATGCAGTCGTACGAAGCGGTTATGCAAAAATTTCTATGAAAATACCATCGTTCCCATGCTCCAGCGTGGGAATGCAGTTAGCGACGCTCCGGCGTCGCGTTTGGCAACGCTGGAGCGTTGCCGGATGCGTTCCCACGCCGGAGCGTGGGAACGATAAGATGCTATTTTTTCTAGCCCTCAGCTTCTACACGCGCCTGCCCCATCCTCAAACGCTGGATTACAAGCAGTTGCCTCAAGCGGCCGTTTATTTGCCGTTGATCGGCTGGCTGGTTGGCGGTATCTGCGCTTTAGTGATTTACCTGGCCGATTTGCTTTGGCCGCAGGCTACGGCGGTTGTCCTGGCGCTAATCGCCGGAATTTTGCTGACCGGCGCCTTGCATGAAGACGGCTTTGCCGATGTCTGCGACGGTTTCGGCGGCGGCATGAATAAACAGCGTATTCTGGAAATCATGAAAGACTCCCACATAGGGGTTTACGGATTTATCGGGTTGCTGCTACTGCTGTTGGTGAAGATCAGCGTACTCATCGAAATGTCTGTCGCCGTACCCTTGGTGTTGCTGGCGGGACACAGCATCAGCCGGTTGTCGCCGCTGTTGCTGATGCAGCGTTATGAATATGCGCGTGGAAATGACAGCAAATCATCGGGAGCCGTTTATAAACCTGATTCCAAAGAGCTGGTTTTTGCCACCGTTATAGCGTTGTTGCCGCTGGCGTTGCTGCCCGCCTTGTGTGCGCTGGCAATCATTCCGGTACTGCTTGCGACCGCGCTTTTGGGGCATTATTTTTACCGCCGCATCGACGGCTATACCGGCGATTGCCTGGGCGCAAGCCAGCAAGTCGCCGAAACTGTTTTTTATTTAAGCGTGAGTGCCTTATGGAAATTTATTTAATCCGCCATACCCAAACTGCCACCGATCCGGGGCTGTGTTATGGACAAAGCGATATTGCCCTGGCGGACAGTTTTCCCGACGAAATGGCAAACCTGCATCAAAAACTGCCCGAGTTTGACGACGACTGCAAGGTTTTCAGCAGTCCGTTAACGCGCTGCCTGCAATTGGCCGAGACCTTTTCAGACACGGTGACCACCGATGCGCGTTTGCAGGAGCTTGATTTCGGCGAGTGGGAAGGCAAGCGCTTTGACGATATTGACGCCGGTGTTTTGCAGCATTGGACGAACAATTTTGTGACAGCCGCCCCGCCTGAAGGTGAAAACTTTGAAGACTTGTACCAGCGTGCGGGCAGTTTTTGGCAGGAGTTGTTAGCCACTGAAGCCGAACAGGTTTTGGTGATCACCCATGCTGGCGTTATTCGCGCCTTGCTGGCCCGCGCTTTGAACCTGCCTTTAGCCAATTCATTTCAACTGCGGATTGATTCGGGTTCCGTGCATAAACTGCGGCAGGCTGACGGTTACCTTTATATCGAATACATCAATTTATAATGAACCGCGCTCGTAGCCATTACAAAGCGAGCTTTGTACTCCGCTGCCTGGAGTTCAAAGCTCGCTTTGGCAAATACTTAAGTTATCAATGAACCACGGCGGCAATATTTACCGGTTCGCCCGGCGTCTTGGCTGTCTGCCGGAACAAGTACTGGATTTTTCGGCCAACATTAATCCGGTGCAGGCGGTCGATTTAAATTGCCTGTTAAAAGTGCAACTTACACCGTATGCCGACCCTGATTACGGCTTGTTACAACAGGCGATCAAACAGCGCTACCCGGCTCCTGCCGGCGTTGATATTGAATTATTTAACGGCGCGAGCGCGGCCATCTTCGCCTTGCTGCGCTGCTTGCAGCCGAAAGACCTGGTTTTGTATACGCCTTTGTATGGCGAATATGCGCATATTGCCGGAGAGCTGGGCTGCAAGGTGCATAACATCGACCGGTTCGGCCGATTGATGGCCGATATTCCCAAACACAGCACGGTGATTTTTGTTAATCCGTCCACGCCGGACGGCCAGCTTTACGACTTGCAAGAGCTGCTGGCGAAATGGCAGACGGCAGATTGCACGATCATCATCGACGAGTCGTTCCTGGACTTCTGCGAGGCCGATTCGGTTGCAGGACACATCGCCCATTACGATAAACTTTATGTGATTAAATCACTGAGCAAGTTTTACGGCTGCGCCGGTATCCGCATCGGCTTTATCCTGGCGGCGACAGCGGCGATCAAGGAGCTGCATCGCTTTGAACCGGCATGGAAACTGTCCAGCCTGGACATGTCCTATATGCAACAAGCGCTGGAAAATACCGCGTTCATCGAACAGACCCGTCAGCAGACCGCTCATTTACGTGGATTGTTGTATCAAGCGCTGCAAGATTCCGGCTTGTTCGATAAGATTTATCCGGGGCAGGCCAATTTTTTGCTGGCTCGCATGGCAAACGGCGGCGACGGTTATCAGTTGCAAACGCTACTAGAACCATCACGGATTTTAATCCGCGTCTGCGACAATTTTGAAGGCCTGGATAAAAGCCATGTACGTTTTGCGGTCAAGGATGAACAGGCCATAGACCGACTTGCCGATAGTTTTAAGAACTTTAAAAAATAACCACGAAGACACGAAGGACACGAAGAAAAAACTCAGCGTATGCTAACGATGCGAAAAGCCCTCTTCAGTGGGATGCATGTAGGCCGCTTCGTAGCTTCGTAGGCCGGAATAAGCCTGTTTAAGCGAAAGCGAAAACTGGCGTTTCCGGCATCACTGCGCGAAATTGCCGGAAACGTCCGCCCTGCGCTATGCTTGGTCGGCCTTATTCCGGCCTACGACTACGCCTAATAGAACACGGATGACGCGGATCGGACGGATTTAAACGGATTTTTATAAGTCGAAGTCAAGCTGTCTTGCACTTTTTAATCAGTGCTTATCAGTTTAATCCGTGTCATCCGTGTTCTATTATTAGCATTAATAACTGATTTTCTGCGTGTTCTGTGCGCCAAGTATAGCCCCTTTAAATGAAACTACCCATGAAACCATTAGCCGTATTCGGCACCAGTTCAGATGCCGGAAAAACCACGCTGGTGATGGCCTTGTGTCGGATTTTTGCCGACCAAGGCTTGAAAGTCGCGCCGTTCAAGGCGCAAAACGTCTCCAATAATTCCGCGGTCACTAAAGAAGGCCGGGAGATTTCCAGGGCGCAATGCCTGCAAGCCGAAGCTGCGCGGGTGGAGCCGAGTTACCTGTTTAATCCGGTGCTGCTTAAATCGCACGGCAACGGTACGGTTCAGGTGGTCGTCAACGGCTTGGTGCATCAAAACCAGACCATCGCAGCCTATTACCATGAAATCGACGACCTGAAACAGCAGGTCAAACAGGCGTTTTCATTGCTACAGCAGGACTATGACCTGATCGTTGCAGAAGGTGCTGGCTCCCCGGTCGAGTTGAATTTGCTGAACAAGGATTTGTCCAATACCTTTGTCGCCAACAGCTTCAATACCAAAAATATCCTGGTCGCGGACATCGAGCGCGGCGGCGTGTTTGCGTCGATTTACGGCACGCTGGAGCTGATGGACCCGGTCATGCGCAGCAACCTGATCGGAGTGGTGATCAACAAATTTCGCGGCGACCGGCGTTTTTTCGACGAGGGCGAAAAGATCATCACCGAGCGCTTCGGCGTTCCGGTTTTAGGCGTACTGCCGTTTAAGCCGTTGAATATCGACATGGAAGATTCCCAGTCGCTGCGCAATTATCGGCAACGTTTGGACGATGCCAAAATCCGCGTTGCGGTTATCGCCTATCCGGGCCTGAGCAATTATAACGATCTTGATGTGTTGATGGGCGATGCCGAGCTTTATGTCGAGCTGATCCACGATTACCGCCCGCTGGAAAGCTTCGATATGGTGCTGTTGCCGGGCAGCAAAACCGTGATCCGCGATTTGCAGTGGCTGAAAAACCAGGGCTTATTCGAGGAGATTTTGCAATTCAACAAACCGGTATTTGGCATTTGCGGCGGCTATCAAATGCTCTGTCAAAGCTTGCACGACCCGGATGCGATTGAGCATGAAATCGCTATTGTGAAGCAGGGCTTGAGTTTTATCGATGATACGGTGCTTTACCAAAGCCCAAAAATACTCACGCGCGGTCAATACCAGCTGTTTTCATACGCCGCGATCAGCGGCTATGAAATCCATTGCGGACGCATGGACAAGTATCCGCTGTATTATCAGGGCGGCCGTTGGTCGCAGCGGCTCCCGCATGTGCATGGCGTGTTTGATCGACGATGCGTTCCGCACCGATTACTTTAAAGCCATCAATCCCGCAGTATCAGGGCTATGCCTATGCGCATTATCGCGAAGGCCGAAATACAGGGCTTTGCCGATATGGTCGCGGAAAATCTGGATATTGCCGCCATTTTGCAGGCGCTACAGGCGCGGTGATTTTTACAATGGAACACGGATGACGCGGATAGGACGGATTTAAACGGATTTTTATCTGTGCTGATCAGTCTAATCCGTGTCATCCGTCGACTGCATGGATGCAGGAGGTAGAGCAATGCAGGAGCAATTGCCGAGTTCCATTTTTTCAACTACTGAGTAATTACAATGTTTTTTGAATTGGCAGCTTTGGCATATCTTGTCGATATGATTTTTGGCGAGTTACCCTGCAAGCACCCGGTGGCATTGATGGGTGATTTTATTTCTGCGTTCGAACGGCGCTTTTACAGCGACCGGATTTTGCCCGGCGCACTATTGGTAGTCAGCTTGATCGCCTTGGCCTTGTTGGTCAGCGTCACTCTGGTTTATTTGTGCGATTTTTTGCCGGGCTGGCTGTCGCTGGTAATTCTGGCATTACTTGCGTCCACCGGCTTGGCCATGAATATGCTGCACGAAAGCGTCGCCGCCCTGTTAACCGCCGAGCAGCCCAGGCATGCGTTAAGCTATCTGGTCAGCCGCGACACCAAAGACATGACCGAGACTGAAATCTATAAAGCGGGCCTTGAAACCTGGGCGGAAAATCTCAGCGACGGCGTTATCGCGCCGCTGTTTTACCTGCTGCTGTTCGGCCTGCCGGGGATCGCCGTTTATAAAGCCATCAACACCATGGATTCGATGATTGCTTATAAAACCGGACGCTATTTTTATTTCGGCAAGACTGCTGCGATTGTGGACGATATAGCCAATTTCATTCCTGCCCGGCTGAGTGCGTTGTTGATTGTGATTTTGGCAAAAGACAAACAATGCGCGTGGCAATGTTTACGGCGCGATGGCTATAAGCTGGAGAGCCCCAATGCCGGTTACCCCATCGCGGCAATGGCCGGCGCTTTGGGTGTTGCGTTGGGCGGCGATGCCAGTTACCACGGCCAGATAAAACATAAACCGACGCTGGGCTTGCCGGTCAATCCGGTCGACAAATCCACATTAACCCAGGCATTGCAGATGAAAACAGGCATTAATCTGATCGTTCTAAGCCTTTTGGCGGCTGGAGCCGTGTTGTCATGAAAACACTGTTTATAGGCGGCATCAAAAGCGGCAAATCCCGGCTGGCTGAAAGCTATATTTTAGAGCAAACAGCCACGGATAAGCCCTACTATCTGGCAACAAACGAAGTCTTCGATGACGAAATGCAGGCGCGGATTCTGATTCATCAGCAACGCCGCCAGGATTTATTTGTCACTATCGAAGAACCCGTTAAACTATTCGAAGTATTGCAAAAATGCCCAGGACCGGTGCTGATCGAATGCGTGTCGATGTGGCTGAACAATCAGCTTTATCACCAAATTCCCGAAGCGGACATCTTGCAAGAACTCGAAGCGGTGCTACAGTTATCTTGCGACATGGTGCTGGTGCACAACGAAGTCGGGCTCAGCGTCATTGCCGACAACCGCTTGGCCCGGCAATTCGTCGACCTGTCCGGCAAAGCCGCCCAGTTGATGGGACAGCATTGCGATAATGTGTTTTTTTGCAGTGCCGGCTTAACGATGAAAATGAAGTAGGAGGATTATGTAGTTTAGTTATTCTCTAATAACAAGTTGCGACACAGAACGTTTTATACCCAAAGGGCATAAGTTTCGTTTGAGCAGACGAGCTGCTCAACTCAGCTTTATAAATTTTGGCCAAGGGATTGCCGATCAACATCAATAATAAAAGAGACACCCGTGAAAAACACAAGCAGTACATGCGTCTTAAAGCTGGCTTTAGCGCTTGCGCTTACCGGATGCGCAAGCAATCCATCCCAACCCAACACGCCGCCTATTAATACCGTCGCTACGCCTCCTACCCAGCCTCTGGAGTATCAATCGCAGGCACTGGCCGGAACTTATTCCCGCTCGCCGGCGGTGCAGAACTTTATCCGGCACATGGTGCTGGAGCATAAATTTTCCGAAGACTATTTAAAGAGCCTATTCTCACAAGCTAAACGCCTGGATTACGTCATCCGCCTGGAAAATCCGGCCCCGTATAACGGCCCCGCGCCTTCACGCCCCAAGGTAGGAGGCTGGACGCGCTACCGCCAGCAATTTCTTACCGAAGCCCATATCAATAACGGCGCCGCTTTTTGGAGCAATAACGAAGACTCGATCCGGCAAGCCAGCGCCACTTACGGCGTCGATCCCGAATATATCGTTGCGATTATCGGCGTGGAAACGTTCTTCGGCCGTAATGTCGGCAAAACCCGCATTCTCGATGCGTTGACGACACTGGCGTTCGACACTCAACGGCGCGCCAAATTTTTTACGGCAGAACTGGAAAACTTTCTGCTGATGAGTCGTGAAGAAGGCTACGATCCGCTGCAACCGGTCGGTTCCTGGGCAGGAGCAATGGGCTTAGGTCAATTCATGCCGAGCAGTTTTCGGACCTTGGCGGTTGATTTCAACAAGGACGGACACCGTAATCTTTGGGATCAATGCGACGCAATCGGTAGCGTAGCGCATTATTTTTCGCGTAACGGCTGGCAAAATACCATGCCGGTAGCCAATCAAACCAAAAGCTACGGCGACTCGACTATTGAGTTGAGCGCAGTTAAAGGCAGCGAATACTGGCGCGTTCATCCCAATTTCAAGGTGATCAAGAAATACAATAACAGCGATAAATACGCGATGGCCGTGCACCAATTGGCGCAGGCGATCAAGCAACGCTATATGATGACGGTTGCTAGCAACAGGTAAAACGGCTCGGACTCGCTGACGTTATTGCGGCAGTAGTCGAAACTTGGGCGGTTCTGATCACCGCGAAATATGTAAGTATAAATATTTAAGTAGCAATGAAAAACAGGGCGGTGATACGCGCCGTTCAGAATTTTGATATACACCGATTCAGGTGTTTACTTAACATTAGACCAGAATATTGCCATGGATCACTACTCAAAACTGGAACAGCCACTAAAAGAAGTGTTGAATGCCCATATTAACCGCCGATGGGGACAGCTCTATGAGTTGGAAAAAGAGTGGGGTGAAAGAGCACTAAAATATCTTTTTCTAACAAATTCTGGCGGAGCTATCGCCACTCTAAGTTTCATGGGAGCAGAAAAAGGTTACAACGTTTTCGGAACAAAAGCTGGGCTCTTCTTGTTTGTATTAGGAATTGTGTTCGCGGGAATATCAACCGCAAAAATTTTCCACCATATGTCCTGGCTTCTCAAAAAATATAAACAAGGCGTAGAGGATTTCTACGCTGACACGATCACATGGACGGATTTAGCGGATGCAGACAAAGAACGGGCTGTACCTGATTGCTTTGACTATATCATTCCGTATCTGTCTTTTCTTTGTTTTATCGTGGGCAGCGGAATTGGAGCTTATGCGCTATTTGCTTAGCTTCTCGGTCAATCCAGACCGTCTCTGGCAGACATGTAGGCCGGAATAAGTCAGTTCGAGCGCGAGCAAGAACTGACGTTTCCGGCAATATCAAGCCGGAAACGCTACCTCGCGCTACGCTTGGGTAGCCTTATTCCGGCCTACGCAGTTTTTAATGCGCAACATCATGATGCCACTTCGGCATCAGAATAATACAGTTAGGGTTAAGCCCTTGTTTCTTGAATGTATCGATCGTAGCCTTCACTTCCTGCTTATTCAGGTCGATCACGGTAATTGAACCGTCGCTCATATCCGGCAAATTCAAAAAGCTGTTCTGCACGATGGCATACTGTTCATCAGGTGTAAGCACCACATGGTGAGCGCCGCCCGCTGTCGGAATGGCTTTTATCAAGGTCGGTTTCAGCTTGGATTGGCTGATGTCGAAGATGTTGAGATAGCCGGGATTGGCCGTGGTAATGTACATGCGATCATTTTCGTCATTGAAGTAGATTTCCAACGGCACGCCCTGTTTAACGGAATTAAAGTCGAACACTTGCTGGAAATCGAAGTTCTTGTTGCCTGCATTCCATGTGCCGGTCCACAGTCCGCCGCCGAACATGGTGTTGATATAAGCCGTCGGCGGATTCGATCCGGGCAGGAAAACCGCCTCAACGGGCGATACGCCGGAAGGAGAAGGTTTATCGGACAGTTTATGGCTGGATAATACTTTGCCGCTGGAAGCTTCGATAACGGTCACGGTTTCGCCGGCATCGCCCAGATCCGACGGACGCACAGTGCTGGTGACGATGATGCGGTCTATGTCTTCATTGATGCTGATGCCGTGCGGATAACGGATAAAAGCGTTTTCCGAATCGGCGGCAATCACTTTGATCGGCTTGTCGGTTTGCGCATCGCCGACAATCACGTTGCTTGAGCCCATGCAGGTCATGTACCAAGTCTTGTTGTCTTTGGAGAAGACCACGTCTTCAGCGACTTTACAGTCAGACATCTCGACTTTTTTGGGACGGTAAGGAACATGCGTCATGTCCATCACATGCAGCGCGCCGTTGCCTAATGAGGTGATATATGCTTTGCTGAGGTCTTTGTTGTAGAAGATATGATGGGCGACTAAGTCGTTCGGCAACGGGATGTCATTGAGGATTTTGGCAAAGCTTTTCGATGCAGGATCGACGTCGATAATCGCGATGCCTTCGCGTCTTGGGGTTTGTCCCGGTTTGCTTTCATAATTAACCATCGCCAGTATTTCCGCATACCCCAACACAGGGCTAAGCAGCGCGGTGCAAACAAGCACGGAGCGAGCGGCTTTGATTACGTTTTTTGTTTTCATCGTAGTGCCTCTGATTATTTGTTAGCTGGGACGGCCGGCGCCTGCGGGTAGGCGACCGCCGCTCTGTCATCAGGACGCTACGGCTGGAATTGGATCATTCTGCGGTGGTGGGGTCGATCATGGTTCTGATTTGGGAAATACGGTTGGCCGGGAATCCGCCTTTTTCGGCGTGTTCCCTAATCGTTTCTTCATCCGGTGCAATGTAGACGCAATAGACTTTATCGTCGGTCACATAGCTTTCCACCCACTGGATTTTAGGTCCCATTTCGCAAAGAACGCCGCATGATTTCTGCGAAATGTCTTGCAGCTCGCGATAAGCTAATGAACCTGCGCCGGGGATTTCGCGTTCGATAATATATTTTGGCATGTCTGTCTCCTGGTTGATGGTAAAAATGATGGGTCGGCTTTTTAAAGCGCAATCAAGATTACGCTTTAAAAAAATCCCCTAATAAATCCTGGCAACACTGTTTAAGCGGTGCGGACGATTTTTCAATTTTCATTCTTAATAAGGCTCCCTGCCAGGCATTGACCAGCAGATCGGCCATGTCTTCAGCCGATTTGTCGGTTCTTACCGTGCCTTGCTGCTGCGCTTTGGCCAAGCCTGATTGCAATAAATCCCGGTAACGATTGACTGCGGATTGCAGGGACTTTTGGCAAAGATCGCTGGTATCGCCGATTTCGCCCATTAAGTTGCCGAGCAGGCAGCCGCCTTTGAAGTCCGCTTTCTCAAGCTCGGCAATCCCCTCATCAAAATAACGCTGTAGCGCGCCGAGCGCATCGCCCTCGGACTGTTGCAAATGCGCAGTCAATTGCTTAATAAACGGTTCGATATAGTGCTGAATGACTTCGGCGCCAAAATTTTCTTTGCTGCCGAAGTAATTATAAAAAGAGCCTTTGGGAATCTGCACCGCATCCAGAATCTCTTTCAGCCCGGTACCGTGGTAGCCCTGCTCCATAAGCAAGGTTACGCCCTGATTTAACAGGTTTTCCCGGTTGATTTGTTTTTTTGTGGTTCCATGCATGGTTGAATAATACGACCGGTTGTCTTATTCTGTCAAAAAGTTTTATTCTAAAATTTTGATAGACAAAGGCATAGCGTTGCTTGACTACTTCCAGCAACATGCTTTTATTTCACGAAACCATAGTTTTTCAGGATCAACAAATTCAAACTCCATCGCAACAGGGTTTGGTATCATAGACAGTTACATCCACTTAACAGGAAACAACATGGGAAACCAGGTTGAACGCGAACAATTAAAGTCCGATCTTACCCTGCCCTGGGTCATTGTAGGCATGATGCTTGCGATGCTGGCGGCTTACGTCATTTTGTGCCATACCTTGGGCGAACAATTGCAACAGCCGTTACCGGAAGCCCAACGGGTGCTGATCAGGACGGTGTTTTATGCTGTTGCGATCGTGACTTTTCCGCTGACCAACCTGATCCGTCATATTCAGCTTCGCTTGAATCAAACCATGCCCTGCGACAGCACGGCGTATGGGTGCATCGCAAAAAGCCGTTATCTGGTGACTATCATCGTTTCGATGGCTCTGGTTGAAGTTGTCGGCATTTTTGGCTTAGTCATGTTTGTGTTGGGCGATGGATTCAACACCTTGTACATTTTCACCGGGCTGTCGGCCCTGGGGCTGTTTTTATACCGGCCGAAAGCCGATGAGTACTCCGAAATAATTGAAGCAATCTCTGCACAAAACCATGAATAACTTATTAGCCGACGCCGACATCTGCGTTAAATGCGGTTTATGCTCTGCCGCACTGCCCTACTTACAATAAAACCCAAAACGAAAACGAGTCGCCACGCGGCCGCATTGCGTTAATTCAGGCTTGGGCGGGCGAGCATCTGGAAACCTCAAAAAAGCTGGTTGAGCATATCGACAATTGCCTGCTATGCCGATCCTGTGAACGGGTTTGCCCTGCCGTGGTGCCTTATGGGCGGTTGATTAATAATTTTCGCGAACAAATAAAGCGCGAACACGAAATCTACGCTGGCCGGTGTCTTTGCTGAAAGAGAGTGTCCCACAATAAAGCCGTCGACTCGTTTGGCGCAATCGGGTTTAAAGTTTTATCAAACCAGCGGCCTGCAAAAAACGGCGCGATTTCTCAAATTACCTGAATTGTTACGTCTCGATAAAGTTGATCGCCTGTTGCCGGATTATAATGAATCGAACGCCTTTAGAACCGATTACTTTACCCGGCAATTTCGCCGGCTGAAGGGCAATGTAGGCTTGTTTATCGGCTGCATGGGCTCTTTGCTGGATCATGAGACCGTCGATGCGGCAATCAAGGTGTTAACAGCAGCGGGATTTAATGTGTCATTTACCTGAACAGCAAACCTGTTGCGGTGCGCTGGATATGCATGACGGCGATATTGAAAACGTCCGAGCAGCTGGCAGCAACCAATTGCAGCGCTTTTGCAGATAAAAGCCTGGATGCGATAGTGACCATCGCCAGCGGTTGCGGCAGCCAGATGCAGGAATATCAGCAGGCTGAGTTTGCCGGAAAAGTGGTTGATATTAGCCAGTTTTTAATCAAATCGGGCTGTGATCTCAGCGATCAGCTGCTGCCATTGGCCGCATCGGTGTGCCTGCATACGCCGTGTTCGTTAAAAAACGTCATGCGCGAAGAGCAAGGGGCGATAAAGCTGCTGCAACAAATTCCCGACATTAAAATGAGCGCCGCTGCCTGCATCAATACAATGCTGCGGTTCGGCGGGCAGTTATATGCTGGATCATCCGCAAATGGCGCAAGCGTTGTTAAATGATTTATTGAATGCAGCTTTAGAAGATCAGCCCGAGTATCTGGTCAGCTCCAACATAGGCTGCGCTTTGCATATTTCGGCGGGACTAAGGGAGCGAGGGGTTGCGCTGGAAGTGCTTCATCCGGTTACTTTAATTGCGCGGCAATTAAAATGATAAGCAGATCAATGAATAAACTGCGGAAGGACACGAAGTGAATTCTTCGAGTCCTTCGCGGTGCTATGCCTTAAGCTGAAGCTCGCTTAACGAATCAGGCTTTAACTTCTTCATAACGCTGACGGTAGTTGTGACCATAAAAAATTTCAGTCACTTCCTTATGCAGCTTGCTTTCTATTTCCGCTTTTTGCTCGTCGGACAAGTCGCATTCCTTCTCGAATAAATAATTTTCCAGCTCGGTTTCCTTGAGCATCATTTTGGTGTGGAAAATATTTTCCTGATACACATTCACATCAATCATCTGATAACTTTCTTGCGTATCGATCGCAATATAGTCCTGAATAGACGTGATTTTATGGTCGATATAATGCTTCTTGCCTGAAATATCGCGGGTAAAGCCGCGCACTTTGTAATCCATGGTCACCACGTCGGATTCAAAGCTGTGAATCAGGTAATTGAGCGCTTTCAACGGCGAAATCCGGCCGCAGGTGGAAACGTCAATATCCGCACGAAAGGTGCTGATGCCGTTATCGGGATGACTTTCAGGATAAGTATGCACCGTAATATGGCTCTTATCCAGATGCGCCAATACCGTTTCAGGCAAGGGGCCGGGCGATTGGCTGTTCATGCTGGGCGGCGGCGGCGCTTCGCCCTCGGAGATCAGCATGGTAACGCTGGCGCCTTGCGGTTCATAGTCCTGGCGGGCGATATTAAGGACTTGCGCGCCGATGATTTCGGCGACATCCTTAAGGATTTGGGTCAGTTTATCGGCGTTATAAGCTTCATCGATATACTCGATATAAGCCTGCTGCTGTTCAGCCGGTGCGTAGCAAATATCATATATATTGAAACTGAGCGACTTTGTTAAATTATTAAAGCCGTGTAATTGCAATTTATTCAACGTAGTTAAACCTCAATAACTTCAAAATCATGGGTGATTTCCACTGCCTTGCTTAGCATAATGGATGCAGAGCAATATTTCTCTGCGGATAATTTTACCGCTCTTTCAACGGCCGATGCCTTTAAATCATGGCCGGTGACGATAAAATGCAGATGAATCTTGCTAAACACGCTAGGGATGGCATCGACCCGTTCGGCGGTGACCTCGGTCACGCATTTAACAAGGTCATTTCTGCCTTTTTGCAAAATCTGCACCACATCAAAAGACGAACAACCGCCCACGCCCAGCAAAAGCATTTCCATCGGGACGCATGCCTATATTACGACCACCGTGGTCGGGCGGGCCGTCTATGACGACAGCATGCCCACTGCCGGTTTCGCCGACGAACATCACGCCGTCGACCCATTTGACTGTTACTTGCATTTGTTTTTCCGGTTAAAAATGACGCATAGAGTAGCATAAAAACGCTTATTGCCAGAGTGACAATGTTGATTTTTTTGTTAAAATCCTGCATTGTTAATCGAATTATCTCACGGCATCTTAATGATAGATGAATTGTTGCTATGACACTTAAAGTCCAAGACCCCCCCTATAAAGAAGCGCTGGAGCATTTCTTACGTTTTTGCCATATCAAAAAATATCCAGCCAAAACAACCATTATTCGACCTGGAGACACGGGAGACCGGTTGTATTTTATCATAGAAGGTTCGGTCAGTGTTTGCGTGGAAGAGGCCGAAGGCGGGCATGAATTGATTCTCGCTTACTTAAATAAAAATGAATTTATCGGTGAAATCGGCGTTTTTAAAGCGACAGAAAGACGCAAGGTCAGCGTTAAAACACGCAGCGAGTGCCATTTGGCCGAAATAAGTTACGAACGGCTCCGCCAGATTTTGAGAAAAGAACTCGTGGAGCATAGCGTTGATATTTTATTCATGATAGGCGAACAATTATCGGTTCGCTTATTAACCACCAGCCGCAATTTATGCGATCTGGCGTTTATGGATGTAGAAGGGCGAATTGCCCGGACCTTGATGGATTTATGTAAAGGTCCCGAGGCAATCACGCATCCTGACGGCATGCAACTGCATATCTCCAGGCAAGAAATCGGCCGCATGGTCAGCTGCTCGAGAGAAATGGCCGGACGCGTTTTAAAGGAACTGGAAAATAAAAAACTGATTACTGCGCACGGCAAAACTGTCGTGGTGTTTGGTACAAGGTAACCGTTGAAAATATCCGCCACATGGTAGCGCAGAGTTTCAAGACTCGTAGATCTGGATTGTTGGGCTAAATAATTCGCCGGTGCGAGCGAGCACAGAATCCCAGTTCGCATGGCTGCATCGAGCCGGGGTTCTATGTTGATTTTTACTTGCTTTTTGTCCACCGGGGAGTTTTTGTACGCTGAGAAATCTTTGCTTTCTCCAGTGACTTTTGCGCTGCTTTCATATTTACCGTGTTCGCCACTTCTCATTACGGGCGGTTTCAACTCCGAAGTGTAATCCTAGTAATCTGCGGCTTCTCGCTCATGCTCAATGCGGCGCTGATTTGTATGTTACCCACGCCGCAGGCCTTATGGCGATTGAATCAGGATTCAAATCGGCAGAGCAGAGCCTACACCCAACCTTTCTCATCCACTTATCTAAGAGGGTCCAATATGGCCGGTGCAAGTCTTTTAGTTTTACTTGACGATATTGCCTTAGTCCTGGATGACGTGGCTTTGATGACCAAGGTTGCGGCGAAGCAAACCGCCGGGGTCTTGGGCGATGATTTGGCGCTGAATGCCGAGCAGGTATCCGGTATCCGGGCAGAGCGGGAGCTGCCGGTGGTGTGGGCGGTCGCGAAAGGTTCGCTGAAAAACAAACTGATTTTAGTGCCGGCGGCGCTGGCAATCAGCTGGCTTGCGCCGTGGTTGATCATGCCGTTGCTGATGCTGGGTGGCGCTTATCTGTGTTTCGAGGGTTTTGAAAAACTGGCGCACCCGTTACTGCATACTCATGCCGAAGACGAAGCTCAACATGCCGAACTGGCGGCGGCAGTTGCCAATCCAGAGATCGATCTGGTGGCGTTTGAGCGGGACAAGATCAAGGGAGCTGTTCGTACCGACTTTGTGCTGTCGGCAGAAATTATCGTCATCACGCTGGGGACCGTGGCTACTTCGGCTTTTGCAACCAAAGTGGTCGTGGTTTCCGGCATTGCGCTGATTATGACCGCAGGCGTATACGGTTTGGTCGCAGTCATCGTGAAGTTGGATGATGTGGGATTTCACCTGTGCCAAAAGCCGGGGCTGGACTTATGGTCGAAAATTCAGCATCAAGTCGGTCGGGTCTTTTTGCACGGCGCGCCTTATTTGATGAGGTTGCTGGCGATAGTCGGCACTGCGGCGATGTTTATGGTGGGCGGCGGGATTTTGGTACACGGCATTCCGGTAGCGCACCACTTCATCGAGCACCTTGCGCAAAGCGCCAACATCGAGCCCAGCATCGGCGGGATACTGGAAATGCTGGTTTCTTCATTGCTCAATGCGTTGGCAGGCATCGCTTCCGGTGCGCTGGTGTTGGCCGGATTGACGCTGGCGGGGCAAATTTATAATCGTTTCAAACATTAGCAGCCTAAGAATGAAATTGTAGGAGCTTCGCATGCTAAGGAGCAAATCGTGGGCTGTGAAGAAGGGGGGGGCCGGGCCTCAAGAAAGAACAACGAGAGATGTTTGAAACGCAAAACGTCTTACAGTCTTTGAGCTTGTTACGAATATTTGCCTGAGATGTCCGCAGTCTTGCCGATAAGGATTTTCAACGTCTGAAAGTCGATCCTTAAGCCAGTTCCCACGTTAGGTTACTTACCGTGCTGTTGCCATACAGGGTGAAGCCGGACTATTGTGGGCTTGGATCGGTACTCAGGCATGATATGACAAGCGGCATCGCCTGATGCTATTAACTAAAATCTAGATGTTTTTCATCAGTTGCTTTTTTGCAATATTCACCATAATCAGGTAAAACATCAATGCTGTGAAAGGGTTGGGGATTGACCTTGTCCAGCATTTCCTTCTTAGGTTACAAAAGCCGGATATTACGAATGAGTGGAGCGCTCAGGTTAGCTGGATTGGGGCGCATGGGGGAAAGATAAATAAGATTAAAAAATAGACCCATGCGCCTCATGATGGCCGCATGGTTCACGCTAATTACTTAGCGTCTTTACCAGAATAATAAAAAAATAGGAATCATCATGCTAACTTCATCGCGACTAACCTCGGCTTTTCTGATCATCTTACTGGCTGCTACGGTGCTTCTCTTGCCGGAGCGCGAGGCAAGAGCCGCGGCCCCAGTGCCGCTCTCCACGTGCGCATTCGACAGCAACCGCAATGTCACCATCGGCGGCTCCGGCGGCTGTGGACCAATCGTTTACGTCGATCAATCGTACACCGGTACCAGTGGCTTAGGCGCCATCACCATTGCTTCAGGGGGGGCGCTCGTTTTTGATAACAAGAACAGCAGCAGAAAGCTGGATACCTCGGGTATTGTTGTTAACGGGACGCTAAAAGCCGGTTCTTCCGCGAACCCGATCGCAAGCAGTAATGCGGTCACGATCAATTTCACCGATGCACGCGCGGTGACAACCGTGACCAAGGGCATCACCGTCAATGCCGGCGGCAGTTTGAAACTCTTCGGAAAGACCGGCGTCGTCCCCGCGCAACCACCAGCGGGCAGCAATCCCCAAGCGCCAAGCTGGACTTATTTAGCCGCTCCGGCCGGACCGTCGAAGTTATACGGCGCGAATCTGGGGGTTGCCAGTCCCGTTGCGGCAGGCGCAGCGACAACGCTCCAGCTTAGCGATACGGTTGACTGGCAGCCGGGCCAGTGGATTGTTGTCGCGGGCACCGACTTCTTCTCCCGATAGCGCCGAATTCGTCCGCATCTCGAAGGTCAATTGCAAGAAGCCCACTAAGGGCGCCTGCACCATCACTCTCGACGCCAAGACGCCGCTGGTGATTTACCACTACGGCGGCAAGGCCCCCCACACCGGCAAGGCGGCCTTCTACGACGGCGTAACCCATAATTACGGTGTCGACGAGCGGGCAGAGGTGGGGCTGGTGAGCCGCAACATCAAACTTACCGCGGCGATTACCGGCAACGACACCGCCAATGGCGGCGAGATCAAAATCATGCAGGGCTTTAATGAGGTGTCGATCCAGGGCGTGGAAATCGAAAAGTTCGGCAAGGATAAAGTGGGCAGCTATCCAATACACTTCCACGAGGCAGGGGCGGTGGCAGCGGGAACGGTGCTGGTCGACAGCAACAGCATCCACCACAGCTACAATAAGTGCGTCACCCTGCATGCGACGAATGGCGTGACGATCTCCAACAACGTCTGCGCCCGTGCGGTCGGGCACCTGTATTTCCTGGAGATGGGTACCGAGACAAACGATGCCTTCATCAATAACCTCGGCATCGGCGCGATGAGCAATGCTTTCTCCATTCCCGCAGGCAACGCCGCTGCAAACGCCGCGTTTTGGAGCGGCGACTATCTTGCAAATAACAACGGCTACAACGGCTTTAACGTGAAGTTTACCGATACAGAAGGAACCAGCCCGGTGAACGGGACTCAGTACACTGCTTCAGGCTTCTGGATCACCAATCTCGGCGGCAATACTTTCACCGGCAATACTTTCACCGGCAATTCCATCGCCGGATGCCAAGCGGTCGGGCGCGGTTTTTGGATACTTCCGGGGAATAGCACGCCCCCCGCAGTGACCGCCGCCATCCCGCCCGGCGGCTTTGCCAACAACCGCGCCCACGGTTGCTACGCCGGCTTCGATACCGCTTCAGATAACGGGGTAACGGGAGCGCTGAATTACACTCCGCAAGGCTCCTGTCTTACCGGAAGCGGGGCCACGGATACAAATTGCGACGTAGTGGCCGAATTCGACAAACTTACCGCTACCCGCAACCGCAATCGAGGCATCTGGGTACGGGCAAGCTGGTACGCTATCAAGAATGCGCGGCTCGCAACCAACCGCGATAGCGTTTCATTGGTTTCCAGCGGCGGCACCGAGGGCTCTCCTCCGGGCGAGTGGAGCTTGCTCAAAGACGCGATTATCGTGGGGATCAGCGCCAATAACCCGCTACGCTTCGGTCCTTGCCCTTATCCCGGACAGAACGGCATCGGTTTCGGCGGCAGCGCCGGTTGTTATGAGACGGTGCAAGGCAACGGTTACCCAGCACCAAGCTGGAATTTTGCCGGCATGATGTTCTACGATGGGCCGGCGCGACTCGAAAACGTTAAATTCGTCAACTTCAACAAGGATATTACTTCTTACCTGACGGCTGCCGACCTCGGTTACCTCAATTATTACTCGTCGTCCGGGAACACAATTCCGGGGCAAACGACTGGCTCTTTTGTATATGAGGGTGATGCCGCTATGGGTTGGTTCCAATCCAACGTCAACAGTTATCCGCCGACGCAGTACGTCAAGGAACTCAGCTACGTTAACGTCGATCTGCGCCATCAGGTTTACACGCAGGATGTCGGGCCTACTGCCGCCCCGTCGGGTACGGGAAGTAACTTTCGCGACGGCGACAAATTCACGGTCATCCTGGATCGCGACCAGAGCCTCACCGATCTACAGGTGGTTTCGAGCGGTGCGAATCCGTCTTCAGTGCCGGGCGCCTATCCGATCTCGCTGAACAACCTCCCGTTTCTGGCCGGGCCGGGCACAGTCGACGAGTGTCTTTCGACCGGCCAGCAGGATCAGGCGCTTGAGGGTCGTCCTACATCGCTGATCAGCCCATACAGCTATGCCACGCTCGAGTTTACCGCGCTGACGGGGTCATGCTCGAGCTCTGGGGCGCCGAACTGCACGAACAATAACGTCCTGGTTTTCACCAAGAACCAGAAGGACTACGGCGGCAAGATTCAGTTCAACGATACTGCGATCGACAGCGACAACACTATGTATAAGGTGCACTGCGGCGGAACGGCGGAGGCAAGTGACCCCGGCGTTCCCGGACACGCTTGCGTAGCGCTTACCGGCCGCAACGGCCAAGGCATCTACGAACCCAAGGTGGTGAACGGACTCGGTTACACCATCGGCGCATCGCAAGGCATGCCCAATTTCGTCTCACTGACGTACACCGATGCGACCTTGCCCGCCGGGATATCCACGACGAACCCGTTTCATACTCAGGTTGGTATCTGCTACAAGAACAAAAATATGGCAGAGGCACCGGACGCCTCGGCGTTCACGGTCTATAAGGGCAGTAAGTCTTTGGCCGGCCCTAACGGCAATCCAATGACTTTTGTACCCAACTACTTCAATGCTCTCAATTGTAATGGTCTCGATAACGCCAATAACTTGTGCTCAGGTGGTGACTGCTCTAACGTCTGCCCGAGTGCGCCGTACCTCAGCACACAGGGCGCGTCAGGAGCGTTGCCTAGCGTTGCCACAATCGACGATTTGAACGACCCGGCGCAATGTCCTAATGGCGAGTGCTATTTTTATGACTCAACCAGCGGCCTGTTGTTTCTCAACGTGGTTCAGGAACAACCCAATGCCGGCGGGACATACTCGTCTCCGATCGGGAGCTGTGCAGGGAACAAGGATGCAGACGGAATTTGCGCGGATAAGAGCTTTTATTCCTGTCCCGGCCCAGGTTGCGAGCTCTACACGATCCAAGTGGACAGCCGCTATACGCCTGGATCCCCGTCGGCATGCACGCCTTACGGTGGTTCGACCGACTATACGCAACCCTATCCGAGCGGCCTGAACCAACTGGCCTACAGCAATAACACTCCTATCCAGACGGCGCTTCATGGGGCCAATGGAGGTTTCCCGCACAATGAGCTTACCAACCCACCGACGACGGGGTTTTGTCCCATTACGACGTCGCCGGACTGGCCGCCAGCACCAAAAACCGGAAAAACAGTGTTCACCTTGGCTCTCCCGGCGCACGTAACAGCCACTATTAAGGGTGTTACATTGATTCCCGGAACCTCTTTAGTCCTGTTAACGCCAGGGCAAACGTACACGCTGTCTGCAACCAGTACAAACAGCAGTCCATCCACTTCATGCAGCCAAAACTTTACGGTTAACCAGGACGGAACAGGCTTCACCAGCACTGGCGCTAATTGGTGTCAGTTGGGGGCGAGTGGCGGCACCACCATCAGTCCTGCTGCGGGCCCTTATGACGGGAGTTTTACCTTGAATCTCCCTGCTGGAGTAACTGCCTCGATCAAGGGCGTAACGATGGACGCCAAAACCCAATCGTTCCTGTTATCGCCGGGGCAAACATACACGCTGTCCGCAACCAGTACAAACGGCAGTCCGTCCACTTCATGCAGCCAGAACTTCACGATTAATTCGGATGGAAACGGTTTTACCAGCGATGGCAGTAATTTGTGCCAGATGGGGGCAAAAGGGAATACTACTCTCAGTCCTGGGCAGGGACCTTATCTGGCGCGTTTTACCTTGAGCCTCCCGGCAAAGGTAACAGCGACCATCAATGAGGGCATAAAGACGATCCCAACCAAAAACTCGGTTGCCCTGTTATCGCCGGGGCAAACGTACACGCTGTCCGCAATCAGTAAGAATGGCAAGTTGCCCTCTTCATGCAGTCAGAGTTTTACCGCCAACTCAACTGGAATCGGCTTCACCAGTAGCGGTAAAAACTGCTGTCAGATGGGGACGAGTTCCCCAACCAGCAATATCGGCCCTGGGGCTGGGCCTTATAGCTGCACGGGGCCTTAGCGCCTGTAATAAAAGGAGGGCAAGCTTGCTGCCCTCCAACCATCGCTTCCGTGAGTAGTTAAGCATTGGGCCGGAACGGGAAATGACGGGATAAAAAAATCTGGCCCTAATGACTTTTTAATTAACTTAAATTCAGAGAGAAACCATGAGAAAACGTATAGACATAGCTCTTTTGACCGGGGCATTATTAGTTTCTGCGGCTGTTTTCGCAGAAGACCCGGAGGATAATAAACAGGCTGTAACTACGGGGACGGCTCCCCAAGCGCAAAACGCCAAGGCAAGTACCGCGCCCACGCCGCCGCAGATGGAGTGTCCGTCAACGGTCACCGTCAGTTCCACTCTCCCGCTTTCCGTTGCGAATACCTTTCTGCCAGGTTATCAGGCATTCAATGTGCGGGATCAACCTTGCTTCGATATGTTTTCCTGGCAGGTCTTCGCCGCTCTCAACTGGCCTGCGGATAGCACTGGAAAGCCTGAATCAGGGGCTAACGTTAACATCGGCACCGATCCCGGCAATTTTCGGGTCTGGGAGTATTACGACGGCATGGCGGATGTCTTCGGCCCCTCCTCAACGGCTAAGAAAGGAAGCACCACGGCAGAGAAATTTCCCGGTGGCGTAAAGGCCATCGGGAAACTGTCAAAAGTAGATGGTTCGGCAGGAAGTCCCCTTTCGGCGTTTATTGAAGCGTCCGGGCAACCGATGGTAGACAACAATCTCAACTACCTGGTGTATGAAGTCCGGCTCAATCCCACCGAAGTCAGCTATATCATGCAGAACGGGCTGAACACCAAGAACGGTCAGAAGACTGCGCCCGCAGTGTTGTTTCCGCCTAGCGTCCCGTCGACCAATACGGCTGGTTCCATGGAGATTAAGGCCGCGTGGAAAATTCTTTCGGGAAAGGACCAGGCAGCACAATTTTATACCCGTCAAGCGACGATCAATGTGGATAAGGCCCACAGCGTTTCGGGCCAGGCTTTTAGCATTAAGAACGTCACCGTCGGTCTGGTCGGCATGCACATTCTTTACAAACCCTCTAGCTTCGGTTGGATATGGTCGACCTTCGAGCAGGTAAACAACGCTCCAGACATCAACGACCTGAGCGCCAATGCCAACTATATGGGCAAGAATCTCTACAATCACGATTGCCCCTCGTCGACTTGTTTCCAGAACATCCTCAATGAGCAAAAGTCTTATCTTTGGTCCGCCACGCCACCGTATGCGGCAACGGCAGCTTTCAAGGATAAAAAAGGTAATGCGTTCGGCACCCAGACGGTACGGATGGTTCCGATTCCCGCTTATACTCAGGCGGTCAATGCACTCTGGCAGAATAGCCTTAGCGGAACGGTCTGGGCCAACTACCAGCTGATCGGAAGCCAGTGGCTCGGCGGGACGGAGAACACAAAAGCCCCGAATTCCAGTTTTGGAGTTCCCCATGCGCTTTCCAACATGACGATGGAAACTTACGACCAGGCATCGGCGTCTTGTATCAGTTGCCATGAGATGGCTACCACCACCGCCGGTAAAAATGCCGACTTCAGCTTCCTGCTGAAACACGCCAAGTAAGCGCATTGCATTAAAAAACTGTTCCCTCTTTTGCAACGGCGGAAGAGGGGGCTTCAATAAAAATGGGGACGGCTCGAATTGACGGGCCGTCCTCCAACCTCTATTCCGTCGGGCTAACTCCCGGCGGAGTAAACCAATTTCCAGCATTCGATCAAAAGTTTCAATGAACGGAGAAAATATACGATGAAAAAACAGCAGACAACCCTTCTGGTCCGTCCGGCAGCCCGTGGCGGTAAGTACCTCGGCCCTGATGCGGCCAATGCGAAGCACAAAAGTGCGCTGGTGTTTTTGTTGAATCCAATAACGGAAGCGCTCGTCGCCTATGGAATAGCCGATGCTTCAAACCCGCTGAGCGCCGGGCCGCCGGATTTGATGAATCCCGTGAGCCGGAGTGCGCCATTTGCGGCCGACAACAACACGGTCCAGGTACAATTGAGTGTTGATATTTCGGAGCCGACCGATTTCAGGGTGCTGGTGTATGGCCCCTTAAGCCATCCCGACCAGGCACGGATAGCGCAAGCCGATATTACGGTGCTGCCGGGCGTGAATATCGGGATTAGTCCGCAATACCCTGAAGGACTGGTGATTGAAGTGCCGGGATTGTGCATCAGCAACGTGAAAGCCGATTGGCAAGGCCCGGAGGTAAATTGTTTTGCCAAAGTGACGATGATGTGCGGCTGCCCTATCCGCAACGCAGCCACCAACCCAGGTTGGTTTTGGCCGGACACCGATTTTTCCATCCAACTGGTGACCTACATGCAGAGCAAGGCGGTGCATTGCTACCAGCTGGAATTTGACAACACCGCAGGCTTAGTGAGTTCGTTTACAGGTCAATGGCCGAATCAGGCGGCACCGGGCGACACGGTGGAGCAGGCTTGGATATACGCCTCTGAACCAAAGCTGGGCAATCAGGGTAAGTACAGGATTTCCCCTTCGTTCATTCAGTCGCCGCTACGGCTGCCGCCGGATGTGCAAAGAGTTATTCTGGAGGCAGTGTGTTAGTCCCTGCATAAATTGTCGGCGCGGTGTCTGCTTCGGCGTGTGAAAGCTAGCATTGTAAGGATTGTTGTAGTATTAAGTCAGTCCTACCTACATTGAGGAGCAAGCCATGAACGATAAAGAACGGGTTGCAAAACATGCAGCCAACCAAGTGACAGACGGCATGCTGGTCGGGCTGGGTACCGGTTCGACGGCGAATTGTTTTATCGAGGAATTGGCGCGACGTAGCCGCGAACAGGGACTTAAAGTAACCACGGTTGCCAGCTCGGTGGTGAGTGCGATCAAGGCGCAACAGCTCGGCTTGCCGGTGCTCGGTTTCGATCAGGTCAACCGCCTTGATCTTTATGTCGACGGCGCTGATGAAGTGTCGCCGGAACTAACCTTGCTCAAAGGCCAAGGGGCTGACTTGGTGCGCGAAAAGCTGCTGGCAACCGCCAGCGAGCAATTTATAGTGTTGGTTGAACCGAGTAAATTGGTAGAACGAATCGGTCAGAATTTTTCGATCCCCATAGAAGTAATGCCGTTCGCCTGGCAACTGGTTAAAAAACAGCTGGAAGCGAAGGGCGGGCACGGCGAATTACGCCAAAATGCCAGTAAAAACGGTTATGCGGTAAGCTCTTACGGCAGCTTGATATTGGATATGAGCTTTGATCAGCATATCGATGCTGGAACGCTTAACGACATCTTGAACAGCATTCCCGGAGTTGTTGAGCATGGTATTTTTTATGGGCTGGCTACGACGGTTTTGGTTGGGGCTGATGGTCAAGTGCATGAACGGCAGGCGGACGAAATGCGCGATTGATGCGGTTTGCATGTAAGACGCTTTATTCATTAAGATGAAGTTTTTGTATCATTCCCACGCTCCGGCGTGGGAATGCAGTTTCAGACTCGCCAACGTCGCGTTTACCGCGAGTCGTTGTCTATAACCGGTAGCCCTCTCAAAATTATTGGTGCTGGAATAACGCCAATGCTCAGCACTGCACGCCATTTCCAAATCATTCCGGCATCAAAACTTAAAAAGACACGAGTTGTTGCACTACCTAGCTTTCTCAGCAAAGAGTTATACTGAAATTTTTAGCGGAAGAAGTTTTTTGAAGCATAACATTGAGTTTCTGCCGCCTCATCGAAAATCATACAGGCATATTTTTAATATCTGTATGATTTGTTAATTGCTTTAAGGTTTATGTGATGAAATCTATCGTTATGTGGGTCTTGGTTCTGAGTTTGTATTCTTTCAATGCCGCATATGCGATGAGATGCGGACATAAGTTGGTTGAGCGGGGCGATTATACCGATGATGTGCGCGCTAAATGTGGCGAGCCGGATTCCGTTGAAACTCACACAAAAATAGTGAGTAAAACGATACACCTTCCGGGTAGAACCGTTGATCTGCAACAATATGAAGAGATACAAGTAGAAGAGTGGGTATACAATTTCGGTCGTTTACGTTTGCAGCAATACCTTCGTTTCGAAAATGGTAGATTAAGAGAAGTTAAAAGCTTAGGGAGAGGGTATTCCCGGTAATGGAGAGCGGTAGGAAGGGTAGAGCGTAGCGAAACCCATCACATGGGATTTTGACTATGATGGTTTTTAGCCATAACCCACTTCAATCAGATATATTGCACAGCCCCTCGTTCCTGCATAATTATATAATTTCAATGCAGGCTTTGTTGTCAATAATTAACGCTTGCTCAATGGCCTGCTGATTGTCCAATAAGGTTTTGATAGTCGCCGCTTTCGATTGATTACCCATTTTGAGCCAAATAATCTTGGGAGGTTGCCCATGAATCAGGCTCATTTCATAAAAATCAGCATCTTGGGTGGCGATGATATAGTCGTTATCAATGGCATATTGCCGAATGACACTATCATTAACACGCTCCAGGCCAACTAAAACCACCTGCGGTGAATCGGGGAAGCTGTCTTGGATAAATGGCACAATCCGTCGAGACAGGTTTTCATCAAGCAATAGCTTCATAGGGCTTTGATGATTACGGATTGACGTTCTCTATCGGCGGCAAACTGTAAACAGGCGGTAATATCGTCATCCGTTAGTTCGGGGAAGTCTTCGACAATTTCAGTACGGCTCATGCCCTCGGCCAGCCAGGAAAGCACGTCATAAACGGTAATCCGTAAACCTCTAATACACGGTTTGCCGCTCCGTTTGCCGGGTTCAATAGTGATTATGTTGTGATAATCAATGCTCATGGCTTTGCACTCGTGTGAGGTTTGGAAATCGAATTATAACGCGGTGGACGGGTAACGCGTAGCGAAACCCGTCCACCGCGTTATAATGGGTTTTGACTATGGTTTCCACTTATTGTCGAACCATGAACGGCTCAACTGATTATCCTTCGACAAGGACTTTTAGTCCTGAGCGTAGTTGAACGGTTAAGCCTTAGTTAATGTCATTGAGCTTAAATTAATAATTTTGAACTTAATAGCGGCTAGCCGAAAACCGCGTTTTTAATCACACTCTTCCTATGCTTCCTGCTTCGGAACCGGCAAAAACAGTTTACAATATCGCTGTGTATTCATTCCCGGTTGTACCTATTTAATCTATGAAAATCATTAATTTCCCTGCCGTTCAATCAAAGATTCATCCCGCTGCTGTTTTTATTGCTTGTGATCGCCTTGGGCTCAACCGGCGCGTGGGCTAAAAGCACGACGCCGGATGCCGGGCAAAAAAGCGCAACGTTTGAAATCAATAAAGACACGTTAAAAGCCAAAATCGATGCCATCAATACCCGGGAAGGTATTGATGAGGCGACAAAATCCAAGTTGCTGTCTATTTACCAAGCGGCCGAAGATAATCTGGGCAATATCGAAAAGTTTAAAGCGCAGACAGCCGACTTTAAGGCGGCTATCAAGCAAGCGCCTGAGCAAACCAAAAAGCTGCAAAAGGAACTTGAGCAGGCTTTGCTGAAAGTATCCAAGCAAAAACAGGAGGATTTTAGCCGGATACCGGTTGAGGAACTTGAGCAGCGGCTTATTCTTGAGAAAGGGAAGATCAGCAATCTGGATGAGCAGATCAAGAAGCTTGAAAGTGAGCTGGCTGTGGAAAACAGCCGTCCGCAACTGATTCGCGAAGAAACGGTAACGGCACAGCAAGACCTGGAAGCGGCACAGAAAAAACTGGAAGTTCCGGTCGGAAAAGCGGAGGCGAAATTGGAAGCCGAAGCCAGGCAGGTACAGCTGAAAACATTGATTGATTCGCGTACTGCCGAGCTGAAAATGCTAGATGTTGAAGCCATCAGCAATCCGGCCAGGGTCGAGTTGCTTAAAACCCGGTTCCAGCTGCTGGATAGCCAAAAGGCGGCGCTAAACCCGGTTGTTACCGCTATCGAGGGCCTTACTTTCGAGCTGCGGCAACAGGAAGCGAAACAAATGCAGGATGCGCTCAGCCAAGCGGAAAAAGCGGTTTCCGGCAAGCATCCCCTTATTCAGCAAAGCACGCGGGAAAATATTCAATACAGTCGTGACTTGCAGGATATTACCGCCAAGATCGAACAATACGCCGAGCAAAAAACCAAGGTTGAGGCTCAGGCCGGTGAAATTGAAACCGACTTTAAAAGCGCCGAAAAGAAAATCAGTCTGGCCGGTTTAAGTCCGGCGTTGGGCAAAATCCTGCGTGAGCAGCGGCGCAATTTACCGATTCAGGATGAAGTTCGAGCAGCAGTCCCAGATCATTCAGAACGAAACCGCGGTAACCAGCCTTGAGCAATTCAAGGTTGAAGACAAGCTGAAACGGCTGATGGATGTTGATGCCGGGCTAAAAGACATGATGAGTCAGCAGGTCGATCAAGCCTTGCCGGTCGATCAGCGCATGATGATTCAGGCTGAGATTGCGGGTGTTGCTGAACAATCAGAAAGAGTTGCTGAATAAGCTGTCGGTTGCTTACACCACTTATTTGCGCACGTTGGGCGACTTTGATTTTGCCAGACAACAAATGGCCACTCAGGCCGGTAAATTTGCCATCTATCTGGACGAGCGTTTGTTATGGGTGCCCAGTTCCGAGCCGATCAATTTAAGTTATATCGCCGAGTTGTATCATTCCACGCAATGGCTGTTGTCGCCGTTTAACTGGATGGCAGTGGTTACCGATGCGGTTAAGCTGGTCTTTCGTCATCCGTTTTTGACGTTTATTGCGATACTGTGTCTTGGTCGGCTTGCAGTGGAGCAGAAACTGGGCAAAGTTACAGTTAGCGGCTATCGCCGGCAAAACGGATAGTTTTTATTACACCTTAAGGCCTTGGCCTACAACTTAATGTTGGTATTGCCGCTGCCGTTAATTCTTAATTACGTAGGCTGGTTTTTGAGCAGCAGCATTCATGTTGCCGATTTCACCAAAGCCGTCGGCGAAGGCTTGCAAGGCACTGCAATGCCGCTGTTTTTCCTGCAATTTTTTTATCGTCTGTTTGCAGTCGACGGCATAGCGCGCAAACATTTTCAATGGCAAAAAACCTCAGTCAGTCTGTTGCGCGCGCAGGTTGCCTGGGTGCGTTTTATTGTGGTGCCGGGGGTGTTTATTATCAGCAGCACCAGCGCATCGAAATTTTCGGCGCACAGCGACAGCATCGGCCGTTTGGCGTTGATTATCGTCATGATTGCCATGGCGGTGTTTGCGGGCCGGGTGCTGAAACCTTCGTACCGGGTTATTGCAGGACTATATCAACAAAAATCCTGAAGGCTGGACAGCCAAACTGCGCTATGTCTGGTATGCGGCAGCCATCGGCATACCGTTGGTTATCATCGGTTTTGCTGTCGCAGGCTATTATTTGAGCGCATTGGAGTTGCAGCAAAAACTGATTATTACTCTGCGGCTGATTTTTTTGACCATCATCATTCATGCGCTGGTGTTCCGCTGGCTGACGCTGGTTAACCGGCAGCTGGCTATCACCAATGCCAGACAAAAACGCAAAGTTGCGGCGATTCCCGAAAAGCATTTGGCCGGATCGGAAGACCCGGTGCTGCCGGTTGATGAGCAGCAAATCGATATTCCTAAAATCAATGCACAAACCATCAAGCTGCTGAATGTCGTTATCGGTTTTACGCTGGTGATCGGTTTCTGGATGATCTGGAAAAATATCTTGCCGGCCTTTTCATTCCTGGATCGTATTGTGCTCTGGCAGCATCTGGTTAATGTCGACATCAGGATAGTTTATCAACCGATAACCATGACCAATCTTTTTCTGGCCGGGTTATATGTTTTTATTGCGGTGGTCGCGGTACGAAATTTTTCCGGCGTGATGGAATTGCTGGTGTTCAGGCGCTTGTCGATAGAGGCGGGCGGCCGTTATGCGGTTAACCAGCTGGCTAAATATGTGTTGGTTTCGATAGGTTTTATCAGCGTCGCAAACGAGCTGGGCGGCAGTTGGTCGCAGGTGCAGTGGCTGGTTGCGGCACTCAGTGTCGGCTTGGGTTTCGGCTTGCAGGAAATCTTCGCCAATATGGTATCGGGCATTATCCTGCTGTTCGAGCGCCCGATACGGGTCGGCGATACCGTCACCATCGGCAGTGTCACCGGCAAAGTCAGCCGTATCCAGATGCGCGCCACCACGCTGATCGACATGGACCAAAAAGACCTGATCGTGCCGAACAAAACTTTTATTACCAGCCAGCTGATCAACTGGACGTTAAGCGACGCCATAACCCGCGTGGTGATTCCTGTCGGCATTGCTTACGGTTCCGATGTTGAGTTGGCGCATAAAGTCATGATGGATACGGTAAAATCAACGCCGTTGGTGCTTGCAGAACCTGAACCCAGCGTAGTGCTGGTCGGTTTTGGCGACAGCTCGCTGAATTTTTCCATCCGTATTTTTGTCAGCGAATTGTCCAATCGATTGCCGGTTACGCATGATTTACACATTCGGCTGGAAAAAGCGTTGCGCGAGCATAATATAGAAATTCCCTTTCCGCAGCGGGACATTCATGTTCGTACTGTCGTGCATGAGCACGATCAGGAAAATCATGGCGTGCCGCAAGTTCATGCCGGGTAAGAGAGTGTCGCTCCGCTGATTGATTTTTAAGCGGGGCTATTGCCTCTTTCGGAATTTTTTGTGTTGGGTTGGTGTAACCCTTCCGTTTTACGGAGTCAAAGAAATACTCACGCCGTTAGTTGACACCATCAAGAAAGATTTAGGCTTGAAATAAAGGCGCATCGAAATGTTATGTTACCCCGTAATTTTTGAAAAAGCCCCCAAGACTGGAATCATCATGATTTCATAACCCCGATATACCCTTTGCCCATTCGGTCGGCGATGATCAAGCGGAAGCCGCGCTGGTGACAGCCTTTGAAATATGCGAGAAAAACGAGAGGCAATACCGATACTATCTATTGCCGAATCGGGACAAATACTAGTTACACTGCCCGTGATAGTCGTGGGCAAAGTGGCACTTTACAATGCCATGTTGTCCGAATCCAAAGGTAAAATCGATATGGTGCGGATGTTAAATATCGCACCTACGCTTGCTGTCGTCCGGGGTAAAAGGAGAATCGAGTAAATTGAAATGGCGCTGACGGTGCTAGAGAAACGGTAGAGGCTGGCTTGCAAGCCCCGCCCCGCTTGGAAGCAGTTGCCACACTCTCAATGGCAATTTTTGAAATCCTCTAAGCGGCTCAAAAAAATCTTTAAAATTTAATCGTGGTCGGTTATAAACAGCATGCTGACCCCCATTTTTACGATATTACAAAATCACATTGAAAAAAGAACAATGTTACGTTGCGTTTGATTTTGCAAGACTCGATTCTATTGGACCCCATTTTCTATTTCAAGGGAAAGTTAAAATGAAAAATCATGCCATGATTTTACGCGTTGCCGCGTACGTGCTGTCCGGTCTGACGCTGTTGTTTCTGCCCGTTGCCGCGTCGGCCATGGGCAACAGCATTGTTACCGTGGATCAGGACGGAACCGTTGGTCAATACACGTCGATGGCGCTCGACGCGCAAGGCAATCCGGTTATCAGCTACTACGACTCCAGCGAGACGAAGCTGAAAGTGGCGCATTGTTTCGATAAGAATTGCTCGTCCTTCAACGCCATCCTCACGCCGGACGCCGCCAGCCAAGTCGGCCAATATTCTTCTCTGGTTCTCGATCACAGCGGCAACCCGGTGGTGAGCTATTACGACCAAGCCAACACCGCACTCAAAGTGCTGCACTGCGGCAACTCATCCTGCTCGTCGGGCAATACCATCGCCACGCCGGATTCGGTGGGAACCGTCGGTCAATACACTTCAATCACAGTGGATAGCAGCGATAGGCCGGTTGTCAGCTATTACGACGCCACCAGCGGTAAACTCAAAGTGCTGCATTGCGGCAACGCTGCCTGTAGCGCGGGTAATACTCTCGTTAAGCCCGACACGGGGAGCAGCAACGGCGTGCAGAGTTCGGTCAAAATCAACTCGGCAGGCAATCCGGTGGTTGCCTATTTCGATTTCACCAATTCTTCGCTGAAAATGCTGCATTGCGGCAACGCCAATTGCACGGCAGGCAACGTTATCGCCACGCTCGATTCTATCGGCGACGTAGGCCGCTACCCGTCGCTGGTTCTTGATGGCAGCGGCAATCCCGCCGTCAGCTACCTCGATCTTAGCAACGGCGATCTCAAAGTGCTGCGTTGCGGCAATGCCGCGTGCAGCGCAGGCAATACTACCGCCGCTGCCGATACGAGCGGCGTTGTCGGTTATTATTCCTCGCTGGCCCTCAGTGCTGCCGGGATCCCCATTGTCAGCTATTACAATGCCAGCGGCGGCGGCCTTAAGCTTGTACACTGCGGCAATGCCGCCTGCACCAGCGGCAATATGATTACCTCGCCCGATACGTCGGGCCTTCATACCTCGCTGGCGTTGGACGCTAGCGGCAATCCCGTCGTTAGTTACTATAACGCTATTCAGGGCGATCTTAAGCTGCTGCACTGCGGCAGCTCGACCTGCGGCCCGAATACGGTTGCAGTACCGGACAGTGTGAGCGACACCGGCCAATTCACCTCCCTCAAGCTCGATGCAGGCGGCAAGCCGGTGGTGAGTTATTGGAATTCCAGCAACGGCGATCTTATGCTGCTGCATTGCGGCGATGCGACGTGTAGCGGCAACAACAGTATCGCCACTCCTGACACCGCTGGTAATACCGGCTGGGATACGTCGCTGGTGCTTGATGCCGGCGGTAATCCCGTTGTCGGCTATTTCAACTTCAGCAGCCATATAATGACGGTTCTGCACTGTGGTAACGGCAATTGCACCGGCGGCAATACCATCAACACCCCGGATGTATTTTCCAGGCGCAGCGCATCGCTGGCATTAGATGCCGCCGGCCTGCCCGTTATTGCGGCGGCGGGGCCGGCGGACCAGGGGCTGCGCATCGTCCATTGCGGCGACGCCACATGCAGCGCCAACAACAGCGCCGTTTCACCCGATTTTCCGGCATACCCGTTCACCGCCGACGTGCGCGGCGTATCTCTGGCGCTGGACGCCAGCGGCAATCCAATCGTTAGCTTCTACCGGGCGGATAAAGGACAGCTGAAGCTGCTGCACTGCGCCGATCCAGCCTGCAACGGCCCCGGCAATTCCCTTGTGGTGCTCGATCCCGGCGCGAACGCCGCCGATCACCGCTCGACCTCGCTGGCGCTGGATGCCGGCGGCAATCCCGTGCTGGCTTATCAGGACCAAGCCGCTCAAGCTTTGAAAATTCTGCACTGCGGCGACCCCAACTGCACGGCGGGCAACAGCATCGCTACGCCGGTGACGGGGCCTTGGGCCGGCTCAGCCCCTTCGATCAAACTCGACGCTATCGGCAACCCCATTGTCAGCTATGGCACTGATGCCGGGTTGTGGCTGCTCCACTGCGGCAATACGCTATGTACGGCGGGGAATGGCAATACGCTCGCCGATCCTCTGGGCAGCTTTGCCGAGGATAGCTCGTTGACGCTGGATGCTGCCGGTAATCCGGTTGTCAGCTATAACGGCTTTACCGGCAAAGACCTGAGGGTGCTGCACTGCGGAACGCCGACCTGTCAGTGAGGCTTCGTGGGGTTGAGCGGATGAGTCGAGGGTATTTGCTATGCATCTGACGGATTGTCGACGCATGAAGCGGCTGCCGAGAACACGAAGATTGAATTAAAACAATTATTTTTCCGAGTCTTCTGTGCCCTCCATGGTAAACAATTTTTTTTAGATTGATTTGGAGAATACTTTCATAGTCTCGATAGCGTAACCCGACATGACTTAGGATAAACTGTTTGTAATGCTGCTGATGGTGCTATGATTCAGCTACGGGGTTTGTTTTAAATATTGATCACACTCAAGAAAAACCTATGAATTTGAATCAGGAAAAAATAAACGGCTGTACCATCCTCTTTATCAAGGAAGAACGGATAGACGCGCATAATTCAGGCGAATTGAAGGAAGCCATTTTGCACCTGATAGAGCAGGGCGAAATCAATATTATCGTCCAGCTGGAACAGGTGCGTTTTATTGACAGCTCCGGTTTGGGCGCTTTGCTGTCGGGCTATAAAAATGCGGCGGCCAGGTCGGGCAAGCTGGCTATAGCCAACATGCAGCAACAGGTGTTATCGATGTTTGAGCTGACCCGTTTAAACAGGGTGTTTGAGATCTATGCGGATTTAAATGAGGCTTTTGAAGGCGAAACGTAGAGGTTATGTATGTGTAACTCGGTTATTCAGGTAGAGGTAATCATTCCGACGCAGACCAAATATCTGGATTTGATCGGAAGCATCGGCGAGCATATAGCGAAAGAACTGGATGACTTTTCCGGTGACCGCGAGGCGTTGGCTTATCATTTAAATCTGGTGTTGACGGAAGCGACCGTCAATGCGATCAAACACGCAAATCATCGCAGACCCGAAAGATACCGTCAAAATAACCATCCATATTCAGGAAAACGAGCTGAACATCAAAGTGTACGATCACGGCCAGGGCTTCGATCTGGAATCCGTGCCGCTACCGGATTTTGATCATCCCAAAGAAGGCGGCATGGGCATATTTTTCATCCGCACCTTGATGGATTCGGTGACCTATACCCGGCAGGGCGATTGCAATGTTCTGGAAATCATTAAATATCTGAGTTGAAGGATTTCACCACGAAGCAATAAAACTTCGCGGTGAATATAAGATTGTCATCCGCGTTCTATTTTCTAATTGCCGAATAGTTACAGGAGGCTAAGCACATTGAACAGAGCTACCAAAACCTGGCCGATGGCCTTGCAGCATATTGCTGAAAGGGCTTTGGGCAAACAAGCCGGTCACCACTTGTGGCAAAAATACCATGCCGCGTTTTCAACCGAATATCGGGCGCTGGTTTCGCCGCGTTATGCGCTAAAAGATATGCTGCATCTTGAGCAGATTTTGGCATCACAACAATCAACTGCATCAGCCTGCTTAATCCCGGAAAAGAAGTCGATCATTACCGGCTGCATTTTTACAGCCGACAGCCGCGTTATCTGGACGAATATATTCCGGTTCTGGAAAACATGCATTTAAGAGTGATGGATCAGGTGCAGTTTCCGGTTACGGTCGACGGCGATCACCCTGTTTATTAAAAGCTTCACCATTAAGGCGCAAAAAGCCAGTGCGCTTCATTCACCAAGTTGAGAAACCGGATGCTGGAAACCATTCAAGTGATGATGGACGGGAAGGTGGAAAATGACGCGCTGAACAAACTGTGTGTCCTGACCGGCATGGCCTGGCAGGAAATCGATGTGCTCAGGGCTTACCGGAATTATTATTTGCAACTGGGGCATCGAACCACCCGAGCCAGTGTACATCACGCCTTGATTAACAACCCGCAGGTTGCGCTGGGCTTGTTTAATTACTTTGAAGCGCGTTTTAGGCCGGATCCCGATTGGGACGATCCGGCGATCCGCGAAGAGCAGGCTTTATTCCCGTTACGGTTGCAATTGCTGGAGAGCATCGCCTCGGTTTCCGACATTAATGACGACCGGATTTTGCGCACCCTGTTTAACCTGATCGATGCGACGATGCGCTGCAATTTTCATCTGCGTCGCAGCTCGGCCGATTATTTCATCGCTTTTAAAATTAACAGTCTGGGCATTATCGACATGCCCGCACCCAAGCCGCAAAACGAGATTTATGTCCATGCGGTCGATATGGAAGGCATCCATTTGCGTAGCGGCAGGATTTCCCGCGGCGGCATCCGCTGGTCGGATCGGCCCGATGATTTCAGAACCGAGATTCTGGGTCTGATGCAAACCCAGATCAGCAAAAACGCGCTGATCATCCCGACCGGAGCCAAGGGCGGATTTGTCGTTAAAAAGAACGGTACAAAGCTCTCCGGGCAGGCAATGAAGGAAGCCGGAAAAAAAGCCTACCTTACCCTGATCCACGGTTTGCTGGATTTAACCGACAACTATGTCGATGACAAGGTCGTCACAGCCTCAGAACATCGTGTGCTACGACGACTCCGACCCCTATCTGGTGGTGGCGGCCGATAAAGGCACGGCGCAGTTCTCCGATATTGCCAATGCCGTTTCGGCAGAGTACCGGTTCTGGCTGGGCGATGCCTTTGCCAGCGGCGGCTCCCGAGGTTACGACCATAAAGCGCTGGGCATTACCGCTCGCGGCGCTTGGGAATGCGTAAAACGCCATTTTCGGGAAATCGGCAAAGACATACAGAGCGAAGCCTTTACCGTCGTCGGCATCGGCAGCATGGACGGCGACGTGTTCGGCAACGGTATGTTGCAGTCGCCTTATATCCGGTTAAAGGCGGCTTTTAGCGGCCAGCATATTTTTATCGATCCCGAATCCGCCCGATAGCGATGCCGCATTTAACGAACGCAAGCGTTTGTTCGAGTTGCCGGGCTCCAGCTGGGATGATTACGACCGGACGCTTATTTCGGCTGGCGGCGGCGTATATTTACGGTCGGACAAAGATATTCCGGTTTCCTCCGAGCTGAGAACATGGCTGGGCGTACGCTATAAAACGCTGGACGGCGAATCCCTGATCCGTTACCTGCTGACGGCTCGGGTGGAATTGTTATGGCTGGGCGGTATCGGCACTTACGTAAAAGCCAGTACGGAAAAGCACGAGGATGTCGGCGATAGGGCTAACGACAACGTACGCGTGAATGCGGCCGGTCTTGGCGCCGATGTCGTCGGCGAAGGCGCTAACCTCGGGTTCACCCAAAAAGCGCGCATCGAATATAGCCTGAGGGGAGGGCACATTAACACCGATGCGGTCGATAATTCGGCGGGCGTCGATACCTCCGATCATGAGGTGAATTTAAAAATCTTGCTGACCAGCCTGCAAAAGAAAAACCTGATCGCCGATTACCAGCCGTTATTTATCAGCATGACCGATGATGTTTGCCAATTGGTGTTAGCTGACAATATCGCCCAAAGCCTCTGCTTATCGTTGGAACAATTGCGTTGCGAAGAAAGTTCAGCGGTTTATTTGCAACTGGCCGAACGCCTGGAAGCCGCCGGATTTTTCGACAGGGCCGAGGAATGTTTTCCGCAAACCAAAGAAGTCATGTCGCGGCCCGGACAACTGATTACCCGGCCTGATCTTGCGGTATTGATGGCGGCAAGCAAAATGTACCTGACCCTGCTGATACAGGATCAATCCGCCTTGTTGCAGGAGGATTGTTGCAGCTGTTATTTGCACGCCTATTTTCCCGAACAGATCAGCAAACAATATGGCGATTATCTTTCCGACCACCCTTTGGCGCATGAAATTAAAGCCACGCTGATTAGCAATAAAATCATTAACCAAGCCGGTTGCAGCTTTTTAAGCCTGGACGAAGGCAGCGAAAACACTCTTGATCATGTCACCTGTTACCTGACTTTCGACCGGGTTGTAGACGGCGACGCGTTGCGGCGGGCGATTGCTGCGCTGGACAATAACACGCCGGCCGGTCTGCAATACCAGCTATTGCTGCAGCTGGAAAATACGCTGGCCGCTTTTTGTCGCTGGGCCTTGATGCAGGGGAAAAAAATCCGGCCTAATGAACAGACCATCGATTGCTATCGCCGTCATTTAAAGGACTATGAACAGTATTTTAAGCATGACTACAGCGAGTTTAGCGAGCAGCTGGAGCAATACAGGCAAGACGGCATTCCTGAGCAACTGGCTCTGAGTATGGTGTTTATAGCCAGTCTCAACGACTTTCCGCTGATCGTCTCATTAGCCGCCGAAACCGGGCAGGATTTTGTTACCACGCTGAAACGGTTCAACGAAATTACCCGTTATTTGAGTTTGGATGAGGTCAATGACCAGTTGGCAAAAATGCCCATGCACGATGTTTGGGAGACGAAAGGTATTGAATGAATTGCAGGAGGACATGAAGCGGGTGACAGGCCGTGTGATTAAGGCCATCCTTGCGAGCAAGCTGGAGACCTGCGCAGGCTATTTCGACCAGCCGGATCAACTGGACAAAATCAACCGATACCGGCGTGTTTACCAGGAAATCAACAGCACATTGCCGGTTAACCTGTTTCCCTATATTGCGTTGATCAAGGAGCTGGAGCGTTTGGTCGATGGTCATTGTTAATGCGGGACAGAGACTGAATTGCCGTGCGTCGCTCTAATTTAATGGTTGTACATTTTCCAGTGACTGGAGTGCAAGGCTGGCCTTGCAGTAATGGAGCGGTTAGTACAAGGCAAGCCTTGTACTCCATTTGGGCTTAACTTAATGGCAGTGACGGAGCACGCGGGACCAGATGAGCCTAAAACAAAACCGTCCAGCCGTTAAGAACCTGGTCTTTGGTATAAAACACGCCGTGATGTTTCAGCCCACCGGGATCAAGCAGGGTGATGATGCCGCCGCTGTTGCTTAGCTGCGCGCCTTGACCGTCCAGTTCTACAACGCCGGTTGCGCCAGGGTTAATCCGCATATCGGCGATAAGCGAGCGGTTTTTATTTTTATCCGCAATAGACCAGCCGGATAAATCAACCGGCTCTGGAGTCAGATTAATCAAGGTCACTGTTTCATGCCCAGGGTCTTGGCCTTCAGGGTTGATCAGCGCCGCTATGATTTGGATGCTGGGATCTTTTTCAGGAATAATAACTCCTTCGCATTGGGGAAGACTCTGGCCTGTGTGATCGTCGGTATGCCAACATTGCGACTGAAAAGCCGGAAAAACGGCAACCCATTGTTCCGGCCAAATCTCTGCGCCGACACCGACATTGACTTTATCGATGCCCGGAAAATGAAAAAGTAACGCGCCGTCCTGCCAAACGCTGTCATCCTTGGCAAAATCACCGATGCTACCTTGATTCATGTGAACATTATGAATGCCGTTGCCGGGCTGAAAGCCGAAATATTTATCTTTTATACCGGGCTCAGGCCCCCAACATTCGCCGAAAGCATAGACGCTTGCCCGTTCGTCGCCGATGGCGCGCTGTACGTAAGCGTCAATTCTTTCGTTGAGGTCATTGTCGGGGCCGGGAATGTTGTGGGGCAAAGCGCGCATCTGCCTGGGATCGAACAGGTTGCCGCGGATGAAATCCAGCGCTATGTTGTTAGGCTTGCTCTGCAATGCGGTAAACCCCCTAGCCAAAGGCGGCAGATTTGCCAGAACAGGATGCTGGAAATCATCAATGACCATATACAGCAGCTCGGAAGGCGCGAGACTGGATTTTGCGTTGATCGCAACGCGGTAGTCTGTGGTATCGTCGATCAGATGAATTTCGTAATGCGGGCTTGATCCCTGGCCGATGACTTTATTGATGGCCTTGCCTTTAAGAACACCATATTGTTTGAGCGCCATGACTCCTCCTCAGGAATAGACCATGTAAATTACAAATCCCACCCCGGCATTACGATAACCGTGAAAGGACTGATTATTGTGTCTTTGCAATGCTCAAATATCTATAAGTATGATTACTGTAAGTGCTGCTGCTAAGCTATTTTCAGCACCTTGGCTCCGCGAATTTGCCCGGTTTTTAGCTCAAGCAGCGCCTCGTTTGCCTGTTCCAATGCAAATACCTGAACCTCGGGCCGGAGATTCATTTTTGCCGCCAGGCTCAAAAATTCCTTTACGTCGTTTCGGGTGATGTTGGCGACGCTCTTTAGTTCTTTTTCCTGCCAGAGATGAGCCGGATAATCCAAGGCCAGCAGGCAGCGCTTGTCGCCTTCCTTGCGGATTGCATTAATCACCAACCTGCCGCCGGATTCCAGGTTTGCCAAGGCTTCAACGACAGGCTCCCAGGCCGGGGTGGTATCGATGATGCCGTCCAATTTATGGGGCGCGCGTTCGGGGGTGTCTCCCGCCCAAGCGGCGCCGAGTTCTACGGCAAATGCTCGTTCCTTGGCGCTGCGGGCAAAAACATAAACTTCGCAATTCGGGTATTGATATTGCGCCATTTTTAACACCAGATGCGCCGATGCGCCAAAGCCGGTCAGCCCAAGCCGTTGCCCATCCCTTATCCCCGTCAAGCGCAACGACCGGTAGCCGATGGCACCGGCGCAAAGCAACGGCGCGGCCTGCACGTCTGAAAAAACTTCAGGAATGGCATAGGCGAAATCTTCCGCAACCGTCATATATTGGGCATAGCCGCCATTGGCGTCACGGCCTGTCGCCGCAAAAGACGGACACAGGTTTTCATTGCCGGTCAAACAGAATTTACAGCTGCCGCAAGCAGAGAAAATCCAGGCAACGCCGACTCGGTCGCCTGTTTTAATGGTGTTTACCTTGCTGCCTACGGCTTCGACCCGGCCGATGACTTGATGCCCCGGAACTACCGGTAATCGCGGCGGCGGGGTGCGCCCTTCGATTTCATCCAGCTCGGTATGGCAAACCCCGCAAGCTGAAACTTTTACCAGAATTTCCTGTGCTTTGGGCGACGGAACAGGCAGTTCCATCAATGCAAGCGGCACCGGATTTTCTTTAAGATTACAAAGCGCTTTCAATACCATGGCTTTCATTGGTCTTACCCCCATTGATTTGACTATGTCATTGTTAAGCCTGGAGCTGGGTTTGTTGGAGTGCGGGTTTCGCCTGCATGTTCCCACAGAGTACGAGGGAAGGAGTTGAATAATTATGACCATCCACAATTCCCGGACATCCGGGTAAATACTGAGGATAACGCCCAAGACGAAGATAGAATACCTCCACTCACCTGAATGGGATGTCAGATCGTGTTTTACCGGGTTTCAGTGCATGTAATCGCAAGGTTTTCCGAAGTCCTTGGCATCGCGGATTTCGTATTCTCACTATCGTAGTTTTCGGATGATTCGTGCGCTTTTACGTCGTCAGGGCGGCTTAGCTCTTGTCTGGCAACGTTCGAAAAACGGTTATTCCGTTTTTGTAAAAAATGTCGCTCCAGATTTTGAAAATAGGCATGAATTCCATAAATAAATCCCCCCGCTATTGGCAGTGCAAAATACCAATGCTGTTTGGCATAGGCCAAGAAGCCTAATATTTCCTCTCCATAAAAATAAGCGGGCGTTATCGTAATAGTGGCCCATACCCAGGCGCTAAGAAGGTTAATCAAGGCAAACTTTTTTGCCGAATATTTGGTAATGCCAATCGACATCGGAATGACGGTACGCAAACCATACATATAGCGCTGCATAAAAATAATGGGCCAGCCGTATTTTTTTAACAGCAAATGTGCAATCGCGAACTTACGCCGCTGACTATGCAGTTTGCGCTGAATAAGTCCTTTGTTAAAGCGGCCAATGTAAAAATAGATTTGATCCCCGGTGAATCCGCCCAGACCCGCCACAAAAATTGTCGCGAAGTATTGCATGTCGCCGGTATGAGTCATGATTCCAGCCATGACCAGGCCCAATTCGCCTTCCAATATGCTCCACAGGAACAAAATAACGTACCCGTATTCCTTTAGCCAACCGATGAATAGCTCTTCCATAAAATCCTTAATTTCGTGGAGATACAGCGTTAGTTGTAATCATGTTTACAGTCATCAAACTTGGAAATTTCATCATAAACCGCCGTTAAGAAAAATCACGCGCTCCGTTCCGATACGTAATCATAAACGGATTAATGGTTGGTTTCCAAATCGTGTAAAGGTATAGACCATTTTTTCGAAGAGATCGCTATAGCCGGATAAATTTTGGTCATTGGGGAATGTTTTTGTCTCGTCCCCAAGCAGATAATGTCGTTAAGTTAAGCGGTGTAGGAGCGGGCCATGCCCGCGATGATGGTGTTACATGCTCAAATATCGCGGGCTCGGCCCGCTCCTACAACGTCATTGTGCCATTGACATAGCACGTGGGGACGAGGTAAAAGTTCCAGCTTGGGAACCAGTGCAATACTATTTCTAGGTTGATGGTACAGCGGAGTAAGACAGGTAGAGCATATAGCGAAACCCGTTGGCAACGGTGATCGGAATAATGGTTTTTTATTAACCGCACCATTGGCTTTCACAGGGATTGCCGTCATGATCCCCGTCCATTTTGGTACCGGGGCAATGGGTTATAAAAAATTCAGCTTCTTCGCATGACGTCATTTGCGAACAATAAATTCGGCCATCGCATTGATAACTGGTTTTTGATTTTTGCGCTTTCCGTGTAACGGCTTTAAAAATACCTGTAATAGAGTTACCCGAGTCATAACTGTTATTGGTAGTAAATTTTGTATAAGCTGAAAATCCGATAGCAACCAAAACAACAATCAAGATTTTTTGTGCCAGCCGATTATGCTTCATCTTGTCATTACGGTAACGGCTTGTTGTTTTGGTCAATGAAACGCCATCGATTTTGGCATTAACGGCCTTATTTTTTCCGTCATTGCCAATATGTAGTTGATACCAAATCACATCGCCGACGACAGGGCGGCGACTCATGTTTTTCAATGCGGAGATATGGATGAAGATTTCATCATTTCCGTTTTCAGGGACGATAAAACCAAAGCCTCTATCGTCGTTCCAGCGTTTTAATTTGCCTTTGAAAATAGTATCCATGATTTTTCGCGTTCCCAGGCGTTGCGCCAATGTCATTAAGTTAAGAAATGTGCATAGTCAGGGCGCGAGCAGTTGTATAGTTTGCCCCTTGAGTTGACTAAGCGAATCCTGAAATCGGATTGCCAAGCATCTATACTCATTCTCTCAGGTTGTTTAGTTCTGTCACTTTCAATTTATAATATACATGTTACACACGACCACGGCAAAAACCCCCATGACTATTTAGGAGACTATGTGATCGCAAAACTTGAACCCGGCATTTCTTCCATGGAAGCAGGCGACCTGGCCGTGCTTCACTTGCGGCGCTATTGGGCCAAGCGAATGCTGGAGGTCGAGGGCCGGCTCGATCAGGAAAGCGTGCGAGACGAATATGGGTTGGATTTTGCCCTGATGCAAGGCTTGGGGTTGGGGATCGTCGAGCCGCTGGAATACCTGTTTCAATATCGCCCGGACTATACCGCGTTCGAGCGATGGATCGTGCAAAAGCTAGGTGGCGTTCCGGATCGCACTCTGCTGGAGCGTCTCAATAAAATGATCAGGTGCTATTTGGAACAGCCGCATCGCAGTTATCCCATTGAGGGGGAAGAGATACAGGAACCGGTTTTGTCGGCAGCAGACATGGCGTTTTGGCAGGAAAACGGCTATGTGGTGCTGCGTAATGCGGTTTCAGCGGAGGATTGCCGGGAAGCCGAATTGGCGATTTGGGACTTTCTCGGCATGGATCGGCAAAATCCCGATAGCTGGTACGATGGATCGCATTTGTTTTGGGTGTCGCTTTTTCGGCATCAAGCTTTGGACAAGAACCGCGCCGCATCGCGTATCCGCAAGGCATTCGAGCAGGTCTGGGGAACCGGTGATTTGTGGGCCACCGTAGATCGTGCCAGTTTGAACCGGCCGGAGCGGGGCGGTATCAATATGTCTGGCCCCAGTCAATTGCACTGGGATGTCAGTCTTGCCTTGCCGATGCCTTTTGGTGTTCAGGGGCTGCTGTATTTGAGCGATACCAGTGCAGAACAGGGCGCGTTTCGTTGTGTGCCGGGTTTTCATCGCCGTCTAGAGCAATGGCTTGGAGAACTCACGCCGGAGCAAAATCCGCGGGAACAGGATTTGGAAAGTTTGGGGGCAGTGCCAGTCACCGGTTCCGCCGGGGATTTTGTTCTCTGGCACCATGCGTTGCCGCACGGTAGCAGCCGCAACTTGGCGCATTATCCGCGGGTAGTGCAATACATCAAGCTGTTTCCCCATGATCGCGGCATTCATCCCGTCTGGAAATAACCGACTGAGTTAACTCAACTGTTTGGCAAACCGCAACAGAAAATCCGCTAAATAAGCTTCGCTGTCTTGGCTGTAAACGTTGTGGGATTCATAGATCGTCAACAGCCTTGCCGTAGCACACAGCTGGGGTGCGGCTGAACGTCAGCGCGGATACTTTGGCTTCATTATGCGCGAAGCCGCGAAAATCGGTTTGCCGGATCAAATAAAACCCCGCCGCTAAGGCCTGGGCGGAAAACTTGGCGACGGCATGGGCGGGAATCAACAGGTAAAACAAACCCTGCGGGGATAATAAATTTTCGGCAATGCCGATCAAGTCGGCAAAGGGCAGTTGGTCGGTGTGCCGGGCGGTGTTTCTAAGGGCATCGACGGTCTTGAGGTGGTTTTCAAAAAACGGCGGGTTGCTGATGATCAGGTCGTATTGTTGGCGGGCGGTTAAGGCAAAGCTTTGAATATCCTGGTGCACGGCTTCAAGGCGTTTTGCCCACGGACTGTTGTTGAAGTTGATGTCGGCTTCTTTAAAAGCTTCTCCGGTCAACTCCACGGCGGTGATTTTCGCCGCGCCGAGCTGGGCCGCCATTAGCGCAAGCACGCCGGTGCCGGTGCCGATGTCCAGCACGTGGTCGCCCGGATTGACCGGGGCCATCGCGCCGAATAACACGGCATCGGTGCATATTTTCATGCCGGAGTGTTGTTGTAATACGGAAAACTGCTGGAAGTGGAAGGTTGACATGGCGGTATTATTTGATATTTACGAGTTACCGTAGGGGCGACCGGCCGGTCGCCCCTACAATGTTCTAACCATGTGGGTGATGACCTACAGTTTGCAATGTTTTTGAAAATTTTCGTGTTCTTCGTGGTTACTTATTTATCTTTCGGCTCATCGGTTATCCACTTATCTTCCCGCTCAACGGCTACCGCTTTCTCTTTGGCTACGGCTTTATGCCAAAGCCCGTTGCTTGAAAAACACTCCCAGCCCCATTTCAGCCAGTTGAGCAATGACACGGCCAGCCATAGCGACCAGAGCCAGCATCAATACTCGATACACGATCAGCGGCACTGAGATCAGCGTCGCAATGGGCAAAGTCGCCGGGCTTCTGTCCTGGTACCAGTTTAAGTTGAATGCCGAGGACTGGTTGCCGATGATCTGCATATCGGGCGAACCCAGCAAACCCTGCTCGACCGCTAAAAACAACATGCCCAGCGATACCACGGTTAAACCGCCGATGATAACTTGCAGCGCATTAAAATAGCGCAGGCCGGAAGCCTGTTGCGTCTTGCGCCAGCCCAGCAGCATTAACCATGCAATGACAATGCCTGCCGATTGCAAGGGGTATCTGGCTAAGCCCGACCAACAATAAAAACCAGTGCCGGGCTTTTAAGGGCGTCAGCCGGATTTTGCCCATGCCCAGAGACAACATCAACAATAACAATCAGCACGCCCCAAAATAAAACCGCAGGCCCCAGTTTCGGCCCCATCGCAAATAATACCCAGCGGTCCTGACCCAAGCCGATATTCAGGTTGGCGTTGACGCTCGCCAATCCCAAGTCAACCTGCGGCGTAGTCATGACAGCTGGTTATGCCGGTCGCTTCCCGCCAGCTGATTGAGACTTCCTGCTTGCCGGGATTGACCGGTACGGTGAGCTTTCTGCCTTCCTGCCTGATCGGTTGGGTCTGTCCGTTGATCGCGACGCTTTGCAGCACGGCGTGTTCCGGCAGGATTAGCGTGTGCTGCGATCCTTGCGAGCTTCTCAGGCTGATGTTCAATTCGGCTTCTTGGCTGCGCTGCCCCGGTTTGATGCTTAACCGGCTGTTGTCGATGGTTAAGGTTTGTCCTTCCACCGCTGCTGGGCCGGGTTATTTGCAGGGTGATTTTTTCGCCCGGCCAGGGATGCCATTCCGGCAGCCATTGCCCGTCGTTATTCAGGTGGATCATCGCGATGCCGGAGGTTTCAACATGCCAGATGGGGCTGACATCGGCTTTTAACACTTCTATCCATTGTTCTGTTTCGGTCGCGGCATAATCGATTTTTTCCGATTTTTCCAGCGTGGATTCCCATTGCAGTTCGGTTTGCTGGGCCGGGATATTGACCTCGGCTTTGCCGTCTTTGACCCGAATGCCAGCGGTGGTGACCGACTCGCCCGGCAGTAAGGGCACGGCCAAGACCACGGCGGAATCGTGCCGGTGAAACGCGGATGATCCGGGTGACAACACGCCAGTCCAAGCCCAGTTGCAGGGTGCGCTCAATCCTGACAAACGGCGGCAATGCGACCGGTTCCAACGCGGGTTCACTTACGTGCCTAACGGGTCTTTTTGCTGCTGAGTTTGATTGATGCGACTAAATTGCAGTTGATCGTCAACCTCGTTGTTCTCCTGTAGGCCGATGACTTGCCAGCCGGTATTTTGAATGCTGACCCAGTTCGGCTTTAACGGTAAAGGCAGGGTGAATTTGCTTAACAACGGCACGGCTCCGCCCAGCACCACCTGATGTTCGCCTTCGTTCAGGTTAATCCACAAGCCGTTGTTGTCGCGATAAAGCCCTGGCGCTGATTTTGCCGTCAACCAGAACCTGATTGGGAAACCATTGTTCATATTCGGCGGGTAACGGAATCGCCACGGATTGCTGGGCATGAATTTGCAGGGCGATTGCCAGTTCCTTATCGGTAATGGTTATTTTCATCTGCGGAATTTGCGCGCAATTCGGCAAGCAGTCCGGCGGCACCGGTTTTTCCAGCAGCTTGCTTCGCAGTTCGTCCAGCACGGCTTTGTCCGGAATTTCGGCATACGCTTTGGGTGACGGCATGGACAGCATCGGCAACAGCAAAAACCACAGCAGCAAGCGGTGTCGAAGGTCGAAAGCCTTTAAACTTGAACTTTTCCGCGACCCCGAACATCAGCAAGGCCAGTACCGCGACTAAAATCACGCGGACGAAATTGAGCAGCATGGTCAGAGTCGGCGTTAAATACCATAAGTGCAACTGTTGCTGTGCATCAACCGAACCGTTCCATGACAACAACACCTTATTCCATTGCCATTGCGGTAAGCCGGGGCCGGTCTGCACCTTGGCTTTAGGGTCGATGCGTTCAAAATCGACCGCCTGTGTCTGCATAACCATAAGACGATGAGGCATCGGACGGCATCGACTTTTTTGACATTTGTGCTTTCATCTCGTTGATCGCTTCAGAGACGGGTGCCGGAGCGTTCATTTCGACGGCTGTTCCAACCATACCGCGGTCTTGGAAGATCCGGCATAGGGACCGCTTGCCAAGGTTTTTCCAGTTGCGGATAAAGTCCGGTGCGTACCTGCGTCACCATAAAAGGCAAAGCGATCATGATTAACGCCAGCCAGAAAGCATTGCGATACCAGCTCATGAATTTTAAAAACCGGCCTTGCGGCAATACCTTGATCAAGGCGGTTGCGGCCAGAATATTCAGCCAGACGAAATCGGGGCGAGCCCGGTTCATGCCAGATCAATACCAGGGTGACCAAGGCGAGACCGCCCCAATACGGATTCCACAGCCTGCCTGTCGCCAGCGCGGCGATTAACACCAGGAACAAGTCCAGCAAGGTCCAACGGGAAATCCAGCTGTCAGGCACATTGTCAACGCCGCCGGCCGCCAGCAAGCGCCAGCCCGGCGGCAGGTTCAGTTCGGCGCGGACGTTGTGAAAGTCCTGCTCCCAGCCCACCGCGCTGGTTGACACTGACGGCACCGGCAACGCGGCTGTCGGCATCCAGCGTTATCGAACCGCTTCTGACTTCCACGCCTTGCTTGCCGGATTTATCCTGGGTAATAAACTGGTTGCTGCCGTTTAGGGTGACTCTGCCCAGTTGCGTTTGCGGCAGGGTATTCAGCCGCCAGCCGCGGGTCATGTTGCCGGTAATCGTGTCATTGACGGTATAGCCTTCGCCGTCGAAATCCAGCCATAGCTTTCTGGTCAGATTGAGCTGATTGGGTTCGGGTTCCGGGTCGCCCCGGCGTATGGTTTTAAAACCCATCGCCTGTCCTTGGTTGATTTTATAGGCCGGGAGGTTTTTCCAGTCGTCCGGTAAGTTGGTCAGGTTGGGATCGATGGCGCTGAGCTGTTCGATTTCAACGACGCGCAGTTGGGGCTGTGCATCGAATGACCCAGATTTCCGATTCCGGCCACGGATGTCTTGGCCTGTAGGAGCAACCGGTCGGTCGTCCTTGAGCGGGAAGTACAGTCAGCTCTTTGCTGTTCCTCGCCAGTATGTCGATCTGCCAGTGGCCGGGACGAAGTTGGATCAATAACTGTCCGTCGGGTTCCAGTCGGGCAGGCAATGGGCTTTGCAAGACTCAGCGGGATAAAACCGTCCAGGATAGGCCGGGGCAATTTAACCTCGCGTTGCTCGCCGGAGACTTCCAGCACCAGCCGGGTTAAAACCTCGGCGGGCACTTCATCAACGATTTTGCGGAAGACTTGAATGTCCAGGTTGTTTTGGATGTTTTCCGGTTTCTTTAAACCGGTCTCGCTTTCTTTCAGCCACAGCTGCCCGTCTTTAATGGTCGGTGTCGGGATATTGTTGCCCGTTGATGCGCAGATCGATCAGCCCGGTGTCGTCGGGTATGTTTAAGTTATCCGGGATGGCAGTCCACAAGAACCCTCCTTTGATCTGGTACTGCAAGCCCGCTTTCAGCTTGACCGAAGGCGTGCCGTCTTTATCCATGACCAGCGCGGTCTTGTCATTAACCGTCACATTAAGCGGCCAGTGCGTTTTATCGCCCGGCAAGCTGATCCAGCTGTCCTGGTATACCGTCCAGCTCATCGAAAAAATGCCTTTTTCGTTGGTTAAATCCAGCTGGGTTTGGGTAGGCCAGCTACAGCGTTTTTCTTCGTAGCTGTTGTAGATGAAAGGGCAGGGAGGCTCCGGGCTATCCTGCAATACCCAGGCTATCCAGGGTTTGAGCGGCTCCGGCACTTGTTCCGGGGTTAACGGTTTTGCCTGAGTGATTGATGCAAACAATACTGCGCTTAAGAATAGCCAGACGATACGACTCATGATGCACTCCTGATTAATGTCAGACGTAGGCCGGAATAAGACCGATCCAAGCGCGTAGCGCGTAGGTCAGGCGTTTCCGGCGGATCTGTGGTGCTGCGCCGGAAACGCCTGTTTTCGCTGTCGCTCAAACTGACTTATTCCGGCCTACGGTTTCCTGCGCTGGGCGGGGTATGTTGCCCCGGCCTTATCGTTTAAATTTGATGGCATACGAAATGGTACGAACGGGGTTGGAAACCTAGTCCAGCTTAGTTGTGATGTTCGCACGTGGCGACAATCACCTCTCCAAAAAATTCCTCAACATATCATGCCCATGCTCGGTCAGAATCGACTCGGGATGAAATTGCACGCCTTCAATATCCAGCTGTTTGTGCCTTACGCCCATGATTTCATCGAGTTTGCCCGCTTCATCCTGTGTCCAGGCGGTTATTTCCAGGCAATCGGGCAATGGTCTGCCTGTTCGATGACCAGCGAATGATAGCGGGTGGCGGTAAACGGGTTGTTAAGCCCTTTGAACACGCCTTGATTCTGATGATAAATCAGCGAGGTTTTGCCGTGCATGATGCTTTTGGCATGGACGATATTGCCGCCAAACGCATAGCCGATGCTTTGATGTCCCAGGCAAACGCCCAGGATAGGAATTTTTCCGGCAAATTTTAAAATGGCTTCAACGGATACGCCCGCTTCTTTGGGCGTGCAGGGGCCTGGGGAAATCACCAGTTTATCGGGCGCGAGCTTTTCTATGTCTGCTACCGTCACCTGGTCGTTACGCACCACGGTGACATCGGCGCCTAATTCGCCCAAATATTGCACCAGGTTGTAGGTGAACGAGTCGTAGTTATCGACCATGACCACTTTGACTGCGCTCATGATTGCTCTCCTTCCAAGCCTGCTTCGGCCATACTGACAGCGCGGAAAATTGCGCGGCCTTTGTTCATGGTTTCATCCCATTCGTTTCTGGGCACGGAATCGTAAACGATGCCGGCACCGGCTTGTATATGTAACATGTTGTTTTTGATGACGGCGGTTCTGATCGCGATGGCGGTATCCAGGTTGCCCGACCAGGCGATATAGCCGACCGCGCCTGCATAAACGCCGCGCTTGACGGGTTCGAGTTCGTCGATAATTTCCATCGCGCGTATTTTCGGCGCGCCGCTGACGGTGCCGGCCGGAAAAGTCGCTGCCAGCACGTCAAAGGCGTTTTCGCCTTGCTGCAACTGTCCGGTGACGTTGGAGACGATGTGCATGACGTGCGAATAGCGTTCGACGATCATTTTATCGGTCAATTGTACGGTGCCGATTTCGGCAACGCGGCCCACATCATTGCGGCCCAAGTCGATCAGCATTAAATGTTCGGCCAGTTCTTTCGGGATCGGCCAGCAGGTCTTGTTCCAGTTCAATATCCTGTTCAGGCGTTACGCCGCGCCGACGCGTTCCGGCAATCGGGCGCACGGTGACCATGTTGTCTTCCAGCCTGACCAGGATTTCCGGCGACGAGCCGACGATATGGAAATCGTCCAGATTCAGGTAAAACATGTACGGCGAAGGATTCAAGCAACGCAAAGCCCGGTATAAATTAAGCGGCGAGGCGGTATAAGGAATGGACATGCGTTGCGACAGCACCACCTGCATGATGTCGCCGTCGGTGATGTATTCCTTGGCTTTCAATACCGCATCTTCAAAGCCCTGTTGGGTAAAGCCGGAGATAAAATCGGATTCTTCGACCTTGTTGGGGGCATGATGGTTTTTACGGTTTGGCTTGCAGTTCGCGCAGTTTGACGGCCAAATCATTCACTCGCGCAACGGCACGATTATAAGCGTCGGCTTCTTCGGGATTGGCGTGAGTCAGCAGCAGCATTTTGCCGGACAGGTTATCGAACACCAGCATTTCTTCCGATACCATCAGCAGGATGTCGGGATTGCCCAGCGGATCGGGTTTTCCGGTGCTGCGCAGACTTCGGCTCGATATAGCCGATGGTTTCATAGCCGAAATAGCCGACCAGGCCGCCGTTAAAACGGGGCAGGGTGTCAATGTCGGGAACGTTGTAGCGTTCCTTGAACTGCTCGATCCAGATCAGCGGATTGTCGTGCGTGAGCGTTTCCAGCAGTTCGCCGTTTTGTTCCAGACGGATTTGATTGCCGGTGATTTTGACGACGGTTTTGCAGGGCAGGCCGATGATCGAATAGCGACCCCATTGCTCGCCGCCGTGTACCGATTCGAATAAATAGGAATAAGGGCCGTCGGCCAGTTTCAGGTAGGCGCTCAAGGGCGTATCCAAATCTGCCAGCACTTCGCGGCATAACCGGGATGCGGTTGTAGCCCTGACGGGCTATAGTGATTGAATTGTTCTGGGGTCATTTTTGTTATTCAGCTGTATAGAGTTCGGCAATTAAAGCCGCTTTAAAATAAAGAGCTATCATCAGGATGCGGATCGCGCTTTCTAAGCGAATCAATTGCTTATCTGTATGAAATTTTAGCTCTGTTAACTTTATTTTTATTAATTAACTCTTGCTACGCCAATACAATAACTTTAGTTTTTGTTTTAATGTCAGTAAATTGCATGGCTTCTGGTGTAACTCTTCGGTTTGATAAAGCGTTGTTTTCATTTTTGTAGCTCTTTTTGTAGCCATTTTTTATAACATTAAAAAACGAATGCGTAGGGTGGATTCACCGTTAGGCAATCCACCTCGACTACTACGCATTGTTAGGCCTTAACTCGCTTTAGCCAATTCAGCGCGCATGTCATCGATCACTTTTTTGTAATCAGGCTGGCTGAAAATTGCTGAACCTGCGACGAAAGTATCGGCACCGGCTTCTTTAATTTCGCGGATATTGTCGGTTTTAACGCCGCCGTCGATTTCCAGACGGATATTCAAACCGCTGTCGTCGATTCTTTTTCTGACTTCACGCAGTTTACCCAGCGCTGAAGGGATGAAAGACTGGCCGCCAAAGCCGGGGTTAACCGACATCAACAAAATCATGTCCAGTTTATCCATCACATAATCCAGATGATGCAGCGGCGTGCCTGGGTTAAATACCAGTCCGGCCTTGCAGCCGCAATCTTTAATCAATTGCAGGGTGCGGTCGATATGCACGGAGGCTTCGGGATGGAAAGTAATGATGCTGGCACCGGCTTTGGCAAAGTCGGGAATAATGCGGTCAACTGGCTCAATCATCAAATGCACATCAATCGGTGCGGTAACGCCGTGTTTTCTCAACGCTTCGCAAACCAAAGGCCCGATGGTCAGGTTGGGCACGAAATGGTTGTCCATCACATCAAAATGCACAACATCGGCACCCGCTTTTAAAACGTTATCAACTTCTTCACCTAATTTGGCGAAATTAGCTGACAGGATGGAGGGTGCAATCCAGTTTTCGTTCATTTTCTGATCCTCTGTATTAAAAAATTATTAATTATATCTTTTTTTTGCACAAACTCTTACGTTTACAATAGCGGCACTTGAAATTATACGGACAAGCTTAATTCATGAAACTGGTAACCTTTACTCATAATCACGAAACCCGTGTCGGCGCAGTCGTTGATGGCTTTGTCGTTGACGGCAAAAATAATACTAAAATCCCGGCAACCATGCTTGAATTTCTAAGCGCAGGCGCCGTGCGCTGGAAGCGATGCAGCAGCAAATCGACAGCGGCAACGGTCGTATCGCGCTGGATCAGGTCAAGCTGCATGCGCCGGTGCCAAGACCCGGTAAATATCTTGGCATCAGCCTGAACTATGCCGACCATATCGAAGAAACCGGCCTGGATAAGCCGGAATATCCCAGTTTTTTCACCAAACAGGGCACCTGTGTGATCGGGCCCGGCGATGCGATACACCGGCCTAAAGTCTCCGATAAGCTGGATTATGAAGGCGAGCTGGCTTTTGTTATCGGCACGCGCTGCCGCCATGTGCCTGTCGATAAGGCTCATCAGGTCATTGCCGGGTTTACCATTGCCAATGATGTTTCGGTACGCGACTGGCAGTTTCGTTCGCCGACGTTTACCTTGGGCAAATCGTTCGATACTCACGGCCCGTTAGGTCCGTGGCTGGTGACCAGCGATGAAATCGGCGATCCGCATAATCTGGATCTTAAAACCTGGATTGATGATGAACTGCGGCAAAATTCCAATACCCGGCAGATGATTTTCAACTGCTATGAAATGATCGCCTATTTGTCGCAAGCGATGACGTTGGAACCCGGCGATGTGATTGCCACAGGCACTCCAGCCGGCGTCGGTGTAAAAATGAAACCGCGCGGATATATGTTGCCGGGGCAAACCGCCCGGATTGAAATTGAGGGGATTGGAATGCTGGTTAATCCGGTTATTGAGGAGCCGGATGATTTAGGCTTCACAAATGCTATTCAAAAGCTGTAGCATAGCGCTAGTCGTTAGTAAGCGACACGTCCGCAAGTTCTGCATAGCTTTTTCATAAATCAAAGCCGGCCGATTTGTATCGTATGCTAAACCGTAACCAAAACAGTATCGGTTAATATCGAAGCATATTCCTCGTTTGTAATAAATTCGAATGTAAGAAACTGTGATCAAATGCACTTTTTGCGGCGTACTTAACGCTTATTCTAAAAACCGTTAATAAATGGAGGTTAATCGTCGATGGACAACAAGCAAACAAAAAGCCAGGGATTTACCCTGATTGAGCTTATAGTTACGATTTCCATTGTGGGTATTCTTCTGAGTGTAGCCATACCAAGTTTTACCTCAACCATAAGAAGCACCCGGTTAACAACCTATGCCAATGAATTGGTTACCTCGTTAAATCTGGCTCGTAGCGAAGCCGTTAAACGCGGGGTGCAAATCAGCGTCAGAAGAAAAGGAAGTACAAATCAAAACTGGGATTCAGGTTGGGATATTTTTACCGATTTGGACGGGAATGGCGCGCTTGATGCTGCGGACATGTTGCTGAAAACCTACCCGGCTTTAACCAACGGTTTTACCTTAAGAACCGGAACTGCCGGCTACCAGACTTTTACCGCCTATTTACCTAGCGGCTTAAGCTTAAACTCTAGCGGCGACACATTCAGATTATGCGCCAGTTCGGGCGACACCGTGAACTCCCGTGCAATCGCAATCAATGCATTGGGTCGGCCAAGCACCTCCGAAGGAACAACAGCATGCCCATAATCCAGCCAAAATCCTTTGCTTGGCGCCATGATGCCTTATGCCTTATAAATAAAGACAGCGGATTTACCTTAATTGAAGTTCTAATATCGACGCTCGTTTTGGCCGTCGGCTTATTGGGGTTGGCAGGACTTCAAGCTGCCAGCATCAAAAATAACCTGAGCGCCTATAATCGTAGCCAGGCTACGCAGCTGGCTTATGACATGGCCGACAGAATGCGAGCTAACAAAAATGAAAGTCTGAATCCGGCAACCGGCAACGTTATTGCGGCCGGCACATACCTTACGGTTACTATGGCTCCGTCAGCCGCCGCAGCTCAATCGGGCTGTACAACAACGACCGGCTGTACCGGTGCGCAAATGGCTCAAAATGACCTGTTCCAGTGGAATGCGGCCTTAACCGGCACTCTGCCCAGCGGTACGGGAACAATAACGGTTGTCGCCGCAACGCGGGTTTTTACCATTACCGTCAACTGGGATGATAACCGCGATGGAGCGGTCAACGCTTCCGACCCGAACTTCTCAGTGAGCTTTCAGTTATGAAACAGTCTAAAAGCCCGCAAACAGGATTTACCCTGATAGAACTGATGATTGCCATGCTGCTGGGCGCGTTCTTAATAGGCGGCGTAATGCAGATTTTCATCGGCTCCAGACAGACCTATAGAATGCAGGAGAATTTGTCCAGGCTTCAGGAAAACGGCCGGTTTGTCATGGATTTTATTACCAGGGATAATCGCATGATGGGATTTCAAGGCTGTGCATCCCGATCAACAATCCCCAACATCATCGTTGATCCTAAAAACCCCAATCCGAACCCCGCCGCTGCCACGCTTGCAGGGGGGCTTAGCACGCCGCTTATCGGCAGCAATAATGTTGCCAATAACTGGAGCGCCGGCGCATGCGGCGCTGCCAACGACTGTGTAGCTGGAACCGATGCGATCACCTACCATTTTGGCGCAAGTTGCGGCGGGTATTTGACCGGGAATATGGGGACCAATAATGCCAACATTCAAATATCGGCAGCTAATACCTGCAATATCAATATGTATGATGTGCTTATGCTTTCCGATTGCAGCGCAACGGACATCTTCATCGCAACGAGCGCCTCATCTGGTGGAATTCAAACTATTCCACATGCCAATAACCAAAACACCACCAACAACCTCAGCAAGCTTTACGGCTCCGATGCTGAAGTGCTGGCATTTCGGTCCTACAGTTTTTTTATTCGTAACAATGCCAGCGGCGAACCGGGATTATGGCGATTGGATAACGCCAAACCTGCAAGCACAACCAATCCTATCGAGTTGGTTGAGGGCGTCGAGAATATGCAGATTTTATATGGTGCGGATACGGATACAACGCCGGACGGTACGGCCAATTACTACGTGCCTGCGGGCACAGCCGGACTCAATATGAACCAAGTGGTTAGCATCCGTATCAGTGTTTTAGTAAGAAGCATGAATGACGGTTTAGCCGCCCAGCCGCTGGATTATATTTACAATGGCTCAACGGTCACGCCGACCGACCGACGAATCAGGCGGGTTTTTACTTCAACCATTGCCTTGCGCAATCGGCTGCCATAAAAGGAGGATGTTAATGATTAGCAAATATTGTTCATTTAAGCATCAATCCGGCGTGGTGCTGCCGATTAGTATGATTATGTTGCTGTTGCTCACCTTAGTCAGTATCACCGCAAGTCAAGTAACCGGCCTTGAAGAGAAGATGGCCGGAAACAGCAGGGATTCTAACCTTGCCTTTCAAGCGGCGGAAGCGGCTTTGCGAGCCGGTGAGGCGGCCACTTCCGGAACTCCCACTTTGTATACAGGCACACAGCCGATTGATTGGACGAATGCTGCGGTGACAACTTATAGCGGAGGAACCCTGACGGGTATTAGTTCAGCTCCGCGATATACCATTGAAATGCTTCCCAGCACCACAGGTACCTCAACGAGTGTCGGCGGGAGCCTTGAAGCCGGAGCGCCGCCGGATTCAGCGAGCATATCCTGGTATCGGATCACCGCCCGCGGCACGGGCGGTACCACTGATGCTGTGGTAATACTGCAATCCATTTACAAACGATAAGAATCCAAACCTAGTCTTCACAATAATCTACCGGTATCCAGGGGATCGGCATGGACATTAACAAAATCCGCAGAGCGACTATAGTCTTCTTTTTAGGAGGCATTTTAAGCGTTGTACTGGAGCCTGCGGCAGCGATTACTCCGGCGCAGACGCCTTTGTATATAGGCGTTTCAGCGGCTAAACCGAATATCATGCTGATGGTGGATAATTCGATTTCGATGGGGGGGAATTCGACGACGTTTAGTGGGACGACCCCGCTGGCACCGGATGCCGTTACGGGGTCTTTCAACTGTAGCAGTTCCAACAATTACAAGGCTCCTAGCGGAGTTGACGGTGCAGCGACAGCGGCAGGTGCAACAACCGTTATTACTATGCAGGTTTTTTCAAGCAGTGCAAAATTCTGCCCACTCAGTGGAAGTTGCACCAGCAGTAGTTCCACCACTTTTGGAAATTCAAGTTCAAAAAAATGTTTTAATCCCAGTAAATATTACAATGTCGCTAGTTTAGGCGTCTATACTGGCGACCAGTTAAACCAATTTTTTAATACATACAATGGACACTTTTCTGGCGCATTAAGTAGTATAACAAGCACGCCATTATCACGGCTCCAAGTTGTCAAAAATGCGGCTACCAATTTTGTAAATGCACTGGTACCGACAACTGGTGCATCGCCCACCGTCAGGTTAGGACTCGCTCGATATAACGGCGGTACCGGCGGCGAACTTTTAGCGGCCATAGGCGACCTGGATGCAACCAAGGCAACAACAATCACCACTCAAATAGCCGGGTTTGCTGCCGATTCCAGTACGCCGCTGGCGGAAACCTTATCCGACATAGGACGCTATTTTGCAATAGGGAATACCACCGGGAATCTCACACCCCATCCCGCTACCAGTACAGCAACAACGCTGCCGACGGTGGACGCCGTATTTAACAGTCACAGTATATTGAATTCAACCGGGTCAACGCCACTTGTCGCGCCCATTCTGGGAGCCTGTCAAAAAAGCTCCGTGATAATTTTGAGTGACGGTTTACCCTCAGCCGATAGAGATGTTAGCACTTATTTTCAAGATTATGACGGCGATTGCTCCGGTAGCAATAGCAGCCTATGCACCAGTTATGACATGAAAAAGGCTTATGCCTATCCTGGAGGTAATGGCGGGACTCCTAATCGAAGCATAAGCAGTGCTGGCAGCGAATCCAGCGATTATCTTGATGATGTTGCCCAGGCCCTTTATGAAATGGACTTAAGACCGGATCTGACGAAAATCAACGGGGAAAAGAATAATCTGACTACTTATACCGTCGGTTTCGCCGACCCTGCGATTGACCCTTCGATAGCGGGAGTTAATCCTCTGTTGCGCGATACGGCGACTCAAGGCGGCGGGCAGTTTATCTACGCGACAGATACCACAACACTGGCCGATGCGTTGGATAATATAACCTCAGACATTATCAGTAAAGTCAGCTCGTCTTCTTCTGTAGTGGCGAATTCTTCAAAGTTGGATTCCGGAGCTGCCATTTATCAGGGTAAGTTTGACAGTGCCGATTGGACGGGGAGTTTATTAATGCTTCCTCTCGGAGTTAGTGAAGATACTAATGGCAATGGTATTTTGGATCCCGGCGAGGATACTAATCATAATGGAATATTGGACGCCGGCGCTATTGGAACGGCATTATGGAATGCCGCAGAGCATATTCCGGCTTTCGGCTCGCGGAATATTTTAACTTATGATCCAGCAGGCACTCCAAAGGGGATAACCTTTGTCTGCGCCAATTTAACGGCCGGTCAGAAAACGGCTCTAGGTATATCCAATTGCTCCAGCACCACGGATCAAGGTGTGTGGCGGTTAAACTATATACGCGGCGATTGGGCTCATGAAGAAAAGAACCCTCAACGTACAGATGCAGACACTATACGGTCATCGACCGTGGCAGATAGGGTTTTTCGTAATCGCACACACCTTGATAAGACGACCCTTGCTATGGTTGCGCCCGATCCGTGGGTGTTAGGGGATATTGTGAACTCTAATCCTGCCTATGTCAGCGCCGAGAACTACGGTTATGACAAATTGTCAGGGGCGGAAGGTTCGTCTTACAAAGCCTTTGTTACCAGTAATGCCAGCCGCCGCAAGATGGTTTATGTCGGCGCTAATGATGGCATGTTGCATGGTTTTGACGCCAGTTCATCGGGTACCGATTCGGGCAAGGAAATTCTTGCTTATGTGCCCAACGCCGTCTATAGCGAACTTAATGCGTTATCGTCGCCCAGTTATACCCATCAGTATCTGGTGGATGGTTCGCCGCGGGTCGCCGATGCGTATTTTAGCAGTGCTTGGCATACGATGCTTGTGAGCACGACCGGTGCAGGCGGCAAGGCCGTGTTTGGGTTGGATGTGACCGACCCGAGTAATTTTGGCGGCAGTAATGTGTTATGGGAGGTCAGCGATACCAACAGTCCCGTCGCTTCCGATCTAACCAGCGATACAACGGCAAAACGCGGCTTTGCCAACAATATGGGCTATGCCTTGCCGCAGGCGTCGATTGTGAAAATGCAGGATGGTTCATGGGCGGCTATTGTGGCTAACGGTTATGGCAGCGTTAACAACCTGGCGGTGTTATATATTATTGATGTGCAAACAGGCCATATCATCGCCGCTATCGATACCAAAGCCGGAAGTTCGTCTACGCCGAATGGTTTATCCTCGCCCATTGCCGTTGATACGAATGATGACAGAGTCGTGGATTCTATTTACGCAGGCGATTTGCTCGGCAATATGTGGAAATTCGATGTCAGCTCTTCGAACACGAGTCAATGGAAAGTTGCCTATGGAACAACGGCTACGCCAGCGCCTTTGTTTGTTGCGTGTGTGGATGCAAGCTCTTGCGATACCACGAGACAGCCGATTACCGCCAAGCCGCAATCGAGTAAAGTTGGATCAAGTCAGTCTACCGGTGTGATGGTGTATTTTGGTACAGGCAAATATTTTGAAACAATTGATAACAATGTGACCGGCGCACAGACTCAGACTTTCTATGGCATTTGGGATAATAACGCCGCTGTGGCAAAAACTGATTTGCAGGCTCAGGGCATTTCGTCAGAAGTGACGGCAGGCGGATTTAAAGTGCGGGTAACTACCAATAACACGGTGAATTACCCAACCCAAAAGGGTTGGTATATGGATTTTCTTAAGCCTTCGATGACAACCAGCGATGGCGAGCGCGTCGTCAGCGCCCCACTATTGCGTAACGGGCATATTATTTTTAATACGTTAACACCTATTCCTCCAAGCGGGACTGATATTTGCGGGGCGGGATCTGACGGCACCAGCTGGTTAATGGAGCTGGATGCGTTGACCGGTAGCCGCTTGTCGGACACTGCGAGTGGTACTCCATGGGATATTTCCGGCGATGGAAAAATTGACGCCAGTGATCTGGTAACGATCGCTGGAGTAGTCACTTCGGTATCGGGTAAGCAGTCTACCGTGGGTACGGCCAGCACACCCGGTGTAGTGTCAGCAGGAAAATTGGAATACAAATATACCAGTGGCTCTAAGGCGGGTCAGATTGAGGTGACTACTGAGCAAGGTTCAATCAGTTCTTCCGGTAGCAGACAATCTTGGCGTCAATTACAATAGATTCGTCAATAAAAATGTACGCCTTCTTTAATTATGTCGGGCAGTCAAGGCTTGGCCTGTAGGGGAAATAGGTAATGAAACAGCTACAACAAAATGGCTTCACGCTGATAGAACTAATGGTCACTGTGGCAATCGTAGGCATTCTTGCCGGTATTGCTTATCCCAGCTATCAGGATAGTGTTATGAAATCGCGCCGAGCGGATGCGAAAGGGGCATTATTGGGATTCGCCAATGCGATGGAACGGCATTTTACAGAAACGAACAGTTATTTAGGGGCTGGAACGACCGCCGGCAATACCGGCGCCCCGACTATTTTTTCAACCACCAGCCCCATTGATGGCGGAACCCCGTATTACAATTTAACCATTAATGCGGTGACTGCCAGTACTTACACGCTCAATGCGGCACCAACCGGTGCCCAGACCAATGATAAATGCGGTACGCTGTCACTAACTCAAACCGGCGTTAGAGGAATTTCAACGGCTCTTTCGGTGACGGATTGCTGGTAAGTGAATGTGGGTGCAACAGCGCCTCAAGCGCTTTTCTTGATCGTAAAAAAACTTAATTTACCAACATTCTTTTTAACCACTGCTCTTGTCGGCAAGGGAAATATCACCGTCACTTTCAAGCCGCCAAATTCGGACTCATCCAAGACAAGTTCGGCGCCATGTATCGTTGCAATTCGTTGCACGATCGAAAAACCAAGGCCGGTGCCCTGCGCTTTGTTGGCGGTTTCAACGCAGCGATGAAATCGTTTTAGCGAGTTTTCGTATTGATCGGGCGCTATGCCCGGTCCCGAGTCCTCAACGCACAGGCTGTAATTGATGTTCCGTCCCTGTCAGGCTAACCCGTACCATTCCGTGAGCCGGGGTATATTTGATGGCGTTGTCGATAATGTTCCTGATCAGGATATTGATCAGCAGGGTGTTCGCTACGATGGGCACCGCATTAACTTCATCGTATTCCATGTGAATCCGCTTTTTATGCGCCTCCGGATCGAGTTCGGCAATGATTCGTGGCACTTCACGACTGAGTACCGTCGTTTCTTTGGCTAAATACTCAGTGCCGGATTCAATGCGCGAGAAGGTCAATAATTGCTGCACCATGTAGGTCATGCGATTAACGGCTTGTTCAATCCGCTTGAGCGCCTGATGACGAACCGTCTCGTCACTGGTGCGCATGGCAACCTGGGCCTGGGTCAGCAGTCCCGCCAACGGCGTTCTTAATTCGTGCGAGGCATCGGCGGTAAACCGGCGCTCATGTTCAAAGGCCTGCTCAAGCTGGGCAAACAGGTTGTTGATCTCATTGACCACCGGGATGATTTCCTTGGGCAGCTTTTTACTGGACAGCGGTTTAAGATAACTGGCTTCCCGCCTGGATAAGGCTATTTCCAGCCGGTTAAGCGGTTTTAAGGAATGCCCGACAATAATCCAGATAACGATGCCTAAAATAGGCAAGCCGACCAGAAACTGCGTCACCAATTGCGCCGAAATTTCATCGGTTAATTCGGCGCGGATCTCTTCCTTTTGGCCGACATGAATAACATATTCGCCGTTTGAGCTGGAAATACTGAACACATGCCACAGATGGTCATCGATATTCGGTTTCACTGAAACCATGCAGCTGCAGAGGAAAAGGCAAAGGTCGGCGCGCTTTCCGAGCGCAGCAATAAGCCGTCATTTTTGGACCACAGCTGGAAAGCGACTTTTCTTTCGTATTTATGACCTAAAGCGCTGGCTTCCAAAAGCCCGTCAAATACATCCCATAATTGATCGTCAATATTTTTTTTGCTGAAGCCGTGTACCGCAAACTCAGGCGAGTTTTCCGAACGCAGTAACAAGTCGTCCCCTTTAGCCCAGAGCTGAAAGGCGCTTTGCCTTTTATTTTTACGCCCGGTATAGGGATGTAACCGTTCATCGGTCTGCGTTTGCGCCCAATGCTTGGATAGCGAACCTTCCCGCACCAGGCTTTCCACAAACACATGCAGCACTTTTGCCGATTGCGCCAATTCCGCATCAAACAGACTGGCGACTTCGTCGCGGGTGACTTTATAACTCATATAGGCCGTCACTCCCCAGATCAACATGGATGCGGAAAGCAGGCTAAACAACAACAGTTGGCGTAGCGAATAATTCATTAATTCTCGGGACAATTTAATAGATAGAAATGGAACACGGATGACACAGATAAGACGGATTTACACGGATTTTTTAAACATTCTGCGCTTTTAATCAGTGATTATCCGTTAAATCAGTGTCATCCGTGTTCCATTATTAAAATCAATCTTCATCGATAATATAACCCACACCCCTGACGGTGCGGATAATGGACGGGTCGAGTTTTTTCCTCAGATGGTGGATATGGACCTCGACGGTATTGCTTTCCACATCCGAATCCCATGAGTACATGCTTTCTTCAAGCCGGGCACGGGAAATAACCTTGCCGATATTGCTCATTAAAAAACTCAGTATCTCAAATTCTTTTTGCGACAGGTCAATCTTTTCATCGTTCCAGGTGACCTGATGTGAGGCCGGATCCAAAACAATGCCTTTATACTCAATATTGGGAACGCTGCGGCCTTCGTTTCTTCTCGCCAACGCCCTTAACCGGGCGCAAACTTCATCCAGTTCAAACGGTTTAATCACAAAGTCATCGGCACCGCTATCCAGGCCCTAGTACGCGATCGGGAACGGTATCCTTGGCGGTCAAGACCATCACCGGCGTTTCATCTTTACGCGCTCTTAACGCTTTCAAAATATCCAGGCCTTCCATGTCCGGCAGGTTCAGATCCAGTACGATCAGCTCATAGCTGTTGAGTTTCAGCGCCTCGTCGGCAAGCTTGCCGTTGGTTAGCCAGTCAACCGCATAGCCTTCCATTTTTAAACCTTCGACCAGTCCATCGCCCAGTATTTCGTCGTCTTCAACCAGTAACAGTCGCATATATTCTCGCTTTAAAGTAGTTAGTCATCAACAAATTTAGGGGCAAGCGTAGTGCCTAAACGATAAGTTAAGCTTGCACTTAAGTTTCCAGTCCCTGCAATTCGCACGGAGTCTTATTCATCAAAGGCTCATGTGTTAAACTGACGGCTATTTTAAACCATATAGCAAAAAATCTCTTGCCGCCGCTTAGTCTTTATATTCACATTCCCTGGTGTATTCAAAAATGTCCTTATTGCGATTTTAATTCGCATGCGATTAAATCCGATACGCCTGAATCGGCTTATATAACCGCATTGCTGAATGATCTGGCCATCGACATACAGCGATATAGCATCACCCGGCCGATAAGCAGCATTTTTATCGGCGGCGGCACGCCCAGCTTGTTTTCACCTGAATCGATTAATCAGCTTATTACGCGGCATAGAGCAACAGCTGGTGCTTAAAGAGGGGCTGGAAATCACGCTTGAAGCCAATCCAGGCACTTTTGAAAGCCATAAATTTGCTGAATTCAGGGCGCTGGGCATTAACCGCTTGTCGATCGGCATACAAAGCTTTAACGACGCACTATTAAAAAAACTGGGCCGCGTTCATTCTGCACAAGAAGCCATTCATGCTGCCGAGATTGCTCATCAGTCAGGCTTTGACAATTTCAATCTGGATTTGATGTTCGGCTTGCCGGGCGCAAGTCCTGACAGCAGCAAAATAGATATAGAAACCGCTATAAGCCTCAAGCCCACGCATATTTCCTTTTACCAGTTAACGCTGGAACCCAATACCTGGTTTCATAAGTTCCCGCCCAAGCTGCCTGATGATGAAACAATCTTCGCACGCAAAAAGAGTGTCAGCAACTATTGGCGGATCACGGCTATCAACAATATGAGGTCTCGGCCTACAGTAAACAAGGCCTGCAATGCCGACATAATGTAAACTATTGGCAGTTTGGCGATTATTTGGGCATAGGCGCGGGCGCTCACGGGAAAATCACCCAAGAATTACCGCAGCACATTATTCGCAGTTTTAAACCCAAAAGCCCGGAACAGTACTTGAATCGACCCGCATCAAAACGGCGGAGCCGAGGTTATTGCAGTAGCGGAGCTGCCTTTGGAATTTATCATGAATCATTTGCGCCTGAAGCAGGGCTTTACGCTGGAAGCCTATCAAGCAGCAACCGGCCTTGCTACCGACAACGCTGGAACCGGCTTTATCCGCTTGCGTGAAACAAAACTTGCTTATCCAACAAAATAATCACTATTATTGCTCAGAACAAGGCTGGAACTTTCTGGACAATATTTTAGAGAAATTCATTCCTTAATCCCTGCAAACTTAACTTCCATAACTTATCATGCTTGATTATCAAAAAGACTTTATTTCCTACGCGCTGGATTGCGGCGTACTAAAATTCGGCGAATTCCAGTTAAAATCTGGCCGCACCAGTCCTTATTTTTTCAATACCGGTTTATTCAATACCGGCGCTCAACTGGGAAAACTGGGCGAGTTTTACGCTCAGGCATTGATTCAATCCGGCATTAACCCGGATATTCTTTACGGCCCTGCTTATAAAGGCATCCCGCTGGTCAGCGCCACATCGATTGCCTATGCCCGGTTAACCGGCGAAGATATTCCCTTTGCCTTCAATCGCAAAGAAGCAAAAGATCATGGCGAGGGCGGCAGCTCTGGTGGGCGCGCCGCTACACGGCAAGGTGCTCATTCTTGATGACGTGATTACTGCCGGCACTTCGGTCAGGGAATCCGTAGACATCATAAAAAATGCCCATGCAACACCGGCAGGCGTATTAATTGCGCTGGACAGGCAGGAAAAAGGCCAAAATGAGATTTCCGCTATTTCGGAAGTTAAAGATCAATTTGCAATGCCGGTGATTGCGATCATTACCCTGGCAAATATTATTGAATATCTAACGGCTGACGCCGATGCAGACGCATCTTTACTCGATGCGATAAAAGCCTATCAACGTCTTTACGGCATTTAATAAATGCGCCAGTCCCGCTCAAAAAATAAACATCTTAAGCTAACAGTTCTTAAGATATAGACTACAATTACCCAAAAAATTACCGTCAGCAGACGACTGCATGGATGCAGGAGGTGCTCCGCAGCATATGCAGGAGCAGGAGCTATGCCGACATTTCGACTAACTTACAAAATCATGTTAGTAACAAAAGGCGTGCCATGAGGAATATGGAATTTAAAGAGCAAATGCACGAATATTCGCTATGGCGTGCAAAACTGGTTCAAGCTATAGAAATGTATCACCAATGGCGTAGTCGCTATGGCATGAATGATCCGCACAGCACTGAAACCATTTTAAATATCCTTAATGGCCTGCAATCGGACAAGATCACGCTGGCTTTTGTTGCTGAATTTTCGCGCGGCAAAACCGAACTGATCAATGCCCTGTTTTTTGCCGAAACAGGCGTCAGATTGCTCCCGTCTTCGCCAGGGCGCACCACCATGTCGCCCACCGAGCTTTTTCATGATGAAAAAGGCGGCAACTATATCCGTTTGCTCAATATCGAAAGCCGTCTTGAAGATATTTCACTGGCTGAGTTTAAAAAAAATCCGGATCGCTGGACCCAGATCGATCTTGACTGCAACTCGCCAACGCAAATGCAGGAAGCGTTTAAGGAGCTGGTCGCGACCAAGCTGGTTGATCGGGACATCGCCGACAAGCTGGGCTTATGGAATGAACGTGAAGCGGCAGAGCAGGGCATTATCAATCCGGAAAAAGTCGAAATTCCCTGCTGGCGTCATGCCCTGATCAGTTTTCCCCACCCGTTATTAAAAGAAGGCTTATCGATACTCGATACGCCCGGCTTAAATGCGCTGGGAACCGAGCCGGAACTGACCTTAAGCATGTTGCCCAGCGCTCAAGCCATTGTTTTCGTGCTCGCTGCCGATACCGGCGTGACCAAAAGCGACCTGGAAATGTGGCACAACCATGTTTGTCATAATCGTGGCGGCAGTAAGCAGGGTTTGGCCGTGGTGATGAATAAAATCGATGCGATGTGGGATGATCTTGCCGGTGAAAACGGTTATGACGATTCCATTCACTCACAAATAAAAACCTCGGCGGCTACTTTAAAAATAAACGAGAATGTCATTTTCCCGGTTTCAGCCAAGCAAGCCTTGCTTGCCAAGGTTAAAGGCGATGATGACTTGCTGGAAAAAAGCCGTCTGGCCGCATTGGAAAACTATCTTGCCAATGATATTTTAAAGCAGCGCAAGAAAATCCTGCTGGGAACCATTACTCGCGACATCGGTTTTTTGGTTAATGAGTCGTCCAACTTGACCGGTGCTTCATTAACAAATGCTGTTGCCCAGCTTGAGGAATTCAAAAAAATCGATTTTCAAAATGAGGATATGACCAACAAGTTGATGGCCGAGACGCGGGATCGACAAAATCTTTACATGGCCAATGTCGAAAACTTTCAGGCCAGTCGCCGGGTTTTTGCCGTTCAAGCCCAGGCATCTGATTGATTCATTCGCTAAAGAAAAAATCGATGACATCATCAAAACCACCAAACATGACATGTCAAAGAGCCTGACAACTTACGGCATGAAGCAAAATATCCGTAAATTGTTCGATGAATTGCGCGATCTGTTGCAGGATTCCGTCGATATTACCAATGAAACCCGACGTCTGGTCAAAGCGATACACAAAAAATTCAAGGACGAATACGGTTTTAAGGAGATCGAGCCGCAGCTGTTTTCGATCAAGCAATATCAGATTGAATTGGAACAGATTTTTGACGAGGGTGAAGCATTTCGTTCCAGCGCCAAAACCACGATGTCGGAACAAAGCATTGTTATCAACAAGCTTTACAGCACGTTGATCGCCAAGGCCAGAAATATACTCAGGCAGGCGCATGCAGATGCCACGACATGGAGCAACGGCGTTTTAACGCCTTTGATGCATCAAATTAAGGATCATAAAAAACAAATTGAAGGCCGCCTGCAAATGCTGAGAAAAATTAATGAATCGAAAGGCAGCATTCATGAAAACATTGCCAGCCTTGAAGCGGAACTGGAGCCGTTAAAACGGCAACGCGACGAATTGGCTACCATTATTAACGCGATGCAGCTGGATGTTAACCCGCTGTAGGGCGAATTCATTCGCCGTGGGCGACTAAAGTCGCCCCTACAAAGGATCTTTATCCCTCCTAAAGATCAAATCCCATACGCTCATGCCCTAAGCGCAATGCCGCGCTGCTCAAACCTTGTTAACGGCCGGTATTCAGGGCGCTCGCAATAGTCGCCGGTAGGGCTTGCATTGCTGATGCCTGCTCCAGACGACAATATTTCCAGCATGTGTTCGGCGTAATTTTGCCAATCGGTCGCGGCATGAAAATATCCGTCCGGCTGCAATTTCCGGGCTAATAATTCCACGAAACTGGGGCGGACGATACGCCGTTTATGATGCTTTTTTTTCGGCCACGGATCGGGGAAAAACAAATGCACGCCTGCCAGACTATTGTCGGCAATCTTGTGTTCAATAACATCAATCGCATCGTGACAATAGATTCTGACGTTGGTCAGGCTTTGTTGGTCGCCGCAACATTAAATGCCTGACGCATTGAGATCAAAAAACTGATTGAAATCGTAGCCGACATTAGGCTGAGACAATATTTGTCCCAGTAATGCTCACATTGAAACTCTCTCAAAAGTTTTCCAAATCCTCACAATAAAATGACAAGCCGAAGTCGTCCTTTTATACTCTAACGTCTTCTCTTGCTCCGATTGGTTTCTCACGATGAATAAAGATGCTAATAATCAAGGTAATTTTATTAAGTGGCAAGATTACCAAAAGCTGCTAGAGAAAATACAACAGTTCAATAATTCCGCTTCCTATTCATCCCAGGATAAATCCGACTATCTCGAAACGTATCACAACATTCTGGAGATGCGTAAAAAAGCCTTCCCCTTGTTGTTACGGGAAGGTGAAGCTTATCTTTTCGATACGCCGCCGGTAAATTGCTATTTATTGCCGCCTTTAGATGGAGTAGCCGAACGCTGGCTACTGGTGTTTTTTGTCAACGAGGTCAACCAATCGCAAGTGCAAATCATGACTTGGCAATGTGGCGATAAGCATCCGGCAAGCGTTAAGCCCTTGGCAGGGCAAGCTCCCGTGGACATCATCTACTGCAACAAACGCCTGGACAGCAAACCGCAGGAAATTGAATGCGCCAAAGCGGGCAACTCCCACATGATCCATTTGGTTTTTCCCGACGGTGAGCTAAATTTAATCGCCAACAGTAAAACGGGGATTTTAAATATCGCTTGGCAATCCGCCGAAAAACCAAAAGAAAACACCTTGACATGGATTGAGCGCTATTCGTTTGGTGATATGAAAACAGCAGTAAAAATCGGTCGTTATGTAAAAGGTGAAAACTGGCAGGATGATAGCGTTGTTGATGACTCTGGCAAATCACTCGTGCCTGGCAGCCAACTAGGCCGTATTAATGGCGGCGATGGCTTTAAGGATAATTCCGATTGGTTTTATCTGGCGTCTAGTCGTTTTTGTATTTATCGTCTGGATAAAGGCTGGCGACATCCATTAGCGCACTCTCAATATTTTTCCGATGAGGTATTGGATGTATTGACCGTTACTGTCACCGCTGCCACTCAGAAACATTTTTTACTGATCACTGTTCATAATGGTGCAGTGTATTTATTACAGGATACCCAAAATGCAAAACTAACCAATGATGAAAAGGCTATTAAAATTAAACAGTGGCAATATACGGGTTGCCCCATTTTCCGGCTGATTGGTCAGGGTGATGAGCATATTTTATCATTGGACAGCAGGGGCAGGCTCATCCCCTTGAGATTAATAACTAACCAGAAAGTATTAAACGATACGAGTGATTTTGCGACTGACGAGCTTTATGGGTTGTTCAAAGATGATCTGGGTAATTATTTAAAAATGCCTAAAGACTTTTTAGTGCAGAATGAGTTCGTTTTATATTTGGGTGAACTGCTATTGGAATCTTTTTTGTTGCACTGGCATCCTAATAAGGGCATTAACAATCCAGACTCATGGCAAAGCTTAAGTTCCTGGTGTTGGTGGTTAAATAATTATTACAGCACCGTAACAACTCCTGCTACAGTGATTGTGCAACTGCATACCCATTTGATAGACAGGTTATTCCGATGGATGCAAAAAAATTGTTTTCGGGCTTATTCCATTGAAACAGTTAGTTTCCAATACGATGAGATTAAGTCTGCATGGAGCGTCATTAAACAATTGCTCACCCCAAAACCAGATGCCCCCGCTGCCATATGGATGCTCCTGCTTAGAAAGTCTGACTGGGTGCGCTGTTGGGCAAAAGCATTAGGCTTATTTAACATTGCTGAATTCACTATTGATTATCAGCACTGGGAGCAGGTTCTTTGGCAACAGCGGCTGCACCTAGCCCCTGGTCTTTATTGCGCCCGCCCTTTTCACACCTTAAGCAGCCACCGCTTTTATAACCCCCCTTGTCATATTGAAGTGATTGATGCTGATAAGCAGCTTATTGTTGTTTTAGAACCCAATTGTTCTTTAACTATTTTGCAAATCCCTCCTAATGGCGAAACTTGGCTTGAATTAGCACACTTGGAGCGTGATAAAAAATCAGGGGACGCTATATGGCAGGGTCAACCCATGTTCATAAAAAAGCTGGCCTCAAACTCACCACAGTTAATACGGCTATTAGTTGGTTCTCAACGCGGTGAGTTAGTGGTGTTAAATTGGGATAGCACTAAAACCAATGATATTGTCACAGAACGTAATCATAGTTACGATAATTTTGCCGTTATGTGCTATGCGAAGCCCTATCCGCATACTGACCAGCATTTACTGGGCGGTAAAACCAGTGACAATCGCCCCTGCTTATACCTGCTGCCGACAGCCACGCAATTAAAAGCGGCGCAACAGTTATGGACTGGGGATAAGCTTAGCAAAGGCTGTTTGCGTATGTTGCAAGTTAATGATGGACACACCCGATTGTGGGCTATTAACAGTGAAACCGGAGAATTGCTTTGCTGGGATATTCAATCCAGTGATGACAAATACCAGCAACTGGGCTCTCACCCCCCTAAAGTCTGGCTAAAGACGGTACATGCCTTGAATTGTCTTGGTTATTCCGCTGAACATAATTTATTAATCTGTGGTGGTCAGGACGGATTGGTTTATGCGTTAAATGCGGATACCGGTGCGTTACGTTGGTTAGTCAATGTCGCTGGCAACTTGCACCATTTGGCATATTTACCCTGCGAAACTGACAATGACCTATGGCAATTAAAAGGGCTGTGGCTATTATGCAGTGATGACAAAAACAGCTTGGTGGTCAATAAAGACGGACAGGTCATTGGAACGCTTGAAAATACTAATGTTGGTTGCACAACAATAATCAAACAAGCGTTACTTGTTGGTACCTTAGATGGCCGATTAGTGTTGATGGACACTAATCGGCCATCAGCGTCGCCATCAATCGAATCACAGGCAACCTCCCCATTGAGCTGTTTAACAACGTATAGCACAGACCAGCTAGTGGAATTTTTACAGCATGATGACAGCAAAGAAACCTTGATTGCCACTATGGTGTTGCGCCATTGTCTGGATTATTTAAATAGACCCGAAGCAATCATGCCGGTCGAGCTTTCTAACGCATTTTTTGCTTATTGGCGCGAGCAGAGCCTAGAGCGAAAAATCGTCTTTCTGTATGGTTTACGGCAAATTTTTTCTAAAACGACACTGTCCGAGCCAGTCCTTGCCTTTATTGTCAGCTTGGCGGAGCGTTGCTGGCAAGACGTAGCAACACTTAAAGAATCCAGTTTGTTATGCAAATTCATTTCCCCTCTGTTTGATATTCTCCATAAGCTTGTTGACTCCCCCCCGCACTACCCTGAAGCTAGACCGTTACTAATAAAGATTAAGAGCTGTATTTGGCTGCACAAGCCGGAGGAACTGTGCGATGAAAATTGTGCTCAATGCGCCGTACTGCAAAAAGGTACTGCCTTGCTGGCGATCCGTTTAAACCAAGCCTTAAAGTGCTGGCATGGCGCGTCGGGAACCGCAGCGCAACAGGTGTTCGATTGGTGCAATGCAATCTATGTGGAATGCCTTGCCGACAATCCGGCGCAGTTACAAGACAACCTAAAGTATTTGTTTGCCAACAATCTTTATTTGCTGGCTAAAGACGACCCCTGGCAATTATGGCTAGCGTTTATTTTTGCGGCCAGCGAAGATAAAGCAGAGCCACCGCCGCCGTTGTCTTGCCTGCAAATTCCGCGTGATGGTCCTTTTGGCGAGGCTGACTTAAACAGCTTGCTGGCGATATTTGCCGATAATTCCGCTTGGCGGCAATGGTGGAGTAATTTGCAAACCTGTTTGGGCGCGGTGCAGTTCTCGCGTAGTGCGTCGTCCCATGAAGCTTGGCGCGAACGTGCCGCTTGGCGGGGCTTGCGCGAGCATATCGGCGCGCAAGGGCAAGAAACCTTTACCGTCGCCAAAGGACAAACTCTATTGGCCTTGTGGTGGCCGTATCTTGAACGCGAGTGGTTAGGCTATATTGATGAGCAATTGCTAAGGTTGGAACAACAAGTACAAAATCATCCTGATCGTTATTTATTGGTGGCTACCCAGGAACGCTGGCGCGATGCCAGAACCGTTGAAGTCGCCTTAAAAATCAGCAATCGACACCCTTACTCATTAAATTTACTCAAACTGTTTTGGCAAGGACACGATACCCAGGCTCAACACCTGCCCAAACAATTGTCCGCCGACGAATACCCTACCGAATTGGTCGTTGTTCTCGAAGCAACTGATGATAATGTCTTAGACGGCGAGTTAATGCTGGAATGTGTGCATACCGAATCCGATAAAGCAGTTAACTTTCCAATCACGATAACTCGACAACGGAATCTGCTGGAATTATCAGCCGATGCCCAATGGCTGCCAACTTGGGAGCGCTTGGACGCATTACTGGAAGCTTGTAACGAACAAAACAGTTTTCACTGGCTTAGTGGCGACACTTGGCTGCAAAAAGATCGTGAGTTGTTAGAGCAGGATATAGTCAAAAAATATTCTGTAGCGGTTGATGGCCTGCCGGAACTGTCGCCGGATATTCATTACCAAGAAGCGGCGGCATCGGAAAAATCGCTTGTTAGCATCAATAATCTGGTCAATCCGGTATTTAGCCCCGATATAGCCTTAGCGGCTGAACCCCATAAACAGCTGGAGCAATTCCATGCCGTACTGCACAACTGGGCTGGGCAGCATGGTTTTTATTGGGCCTTGGCGGTTTGGCATTGGGCGCGTGGTTCGGTTACGGCCAGTATTCGGCAAGCCTTTGCAGTAGCATTGCCTGAATCATATATGGTTGATAATCTGTTGACATCGTTATTTGTTTCTGCTGAACGCCTTGAGGCAGTGGTTAAGGTGTTGCGGAATTTGCCCGCAGTGGCTGTGGGGGCTTGGTGCAGTGCCGAACCGTTTTATGCGCTTAAAGATGACGAAGCGGTATTGGCGAATGAATTGTATTTGCCTGCCGCCTGTTTATTAAGCGAAGCTGTGTGGAAGTGCATTGATGATGCCCAAGTAGCTTTAATTGATGTGGCCGAGTTATTAGGTATTACCGAAACACAAGCCCTGCAAACGCAACAAGGCCGCAAGCGTTTTTTTTCCGTGGCGGGGTTATTTGATAGTCAGGCCCAGCCTTTGCAGGCTAGGGAAATGGATATGGCCGCACCGTTATTGCTAGGCAAACTAGGAGAGGGTAGTGTCCGCTACCTTAAACCGGCATGGCAACAGCAAACCGCTGTCACCTTAAATTGGGAGGATTTTACTTGCCTATATTTATTACCGAAAACACTACCCTCTGAGCGCACCGAATTGCTTGGTTATCCGAAAGGCCTTTGGTTGGCATTGGGCGAAACCACACCGCTGGCAGAACTTAACGACACGCATCAAATCGATGAGCCTAAGAATGTCTGTTTAGCCATTACATCGCAACAGGCATTGGCCTTACTGCATAGCCAATCCCCTAAACAAGCACTGGTTTTGCTTAACCGTTTTGCCGCACCGCAACACCGGATTAATGCTGAATCGGCATTCCGCACTGAAATCGGTTTAGGCTCCCTGGTAGAAAAGCATTTTTATGGGCGTGACGATGAGCTACGGAGCCTTCGGCATTGCTTAAACGAGGCAGACCGCGAACTGGGTAGTGGCAGCGCTTTATTAGTCGGCGGGCGGCGCATGGGTAAAACCAGTTTACGGCAACGGATGCAGTTTGAGCTTAAGCGCGACCAGCCCCGGCGTATTTGCCTGGAGTTTAATTTTGAAGGCGAAGCCCATTTAGTCGAATTAACCGGCGTAGAACTGGAGCGTTGGTTTTTTGAAGAAATGTCCAAGCGTTTTAACGAGTGCGGGCAGTCCTTTCATGTCGCTTGGCCAAAAGGCGTTAAAGATAACATCGAAACCCGAACCAGTCATCGCAACCGCTTACGCGAACATTTGCGCAAGTTAAAAAAAGACAACAAATGCACCGTATTGTTTACCTTTGATGAAACCGAACATTTAATTAAAGCCGATGCCAATGACAAAAAAGAACCTTTCAGCCTGTTCGGTTTTTTCCGCGCTTTAATTCAGGATAAATTATTGTGTTTGATTGCCACCTCTTACCCCTACGGGGCAGAAGTGGCCTGGGCGCTTAATGTTGCCAAAAATGACAGCAACAGCCCAACACATAACACCTTTAGCAGTTTTATCGAGTTACACGCTTGGTCGCCTGATACTGCCTGGGGTTTCTTGGCCTCCCGTCTGGCGGGGTTGGGGGTCGTGTTGCCACGCTATTATCGCCATGAAGTGCTCGATATTAGCCGTGGCATACCCTGGCTAGTCCATCAACTGGGTAAAAGCATTTGCGATGAATTGGCGAAACAATACGAGGGCGATGCCAACAGCAACCGTGTAGTTACTGCGGAAATTTGGCAAAAAGCCAAGCAAAAGGCCTTGCAAAAGCTCCATGAAGTCATGCAGGAATCCATTGAGAAAATGGCCTTGCGGCAGGATACGGCGTTTCAACTGCCTTTCGCCACCTATCCCGAGACCGCTTTGAGCGGCGGTAATTTATGGCGGGCATTAACCACAATTGCCAATAACAAGCTTTATCCTGACTTACTGCCCGGAAACAACTGGCCAGAGCCTGCGGCTTTTAAAGTGCAGGAGCTGCAACGGCTTTTACCCAAGGTTAAAGAACCGGCCTTGCGGGCCGCCCTGGCCATGTTGTCATCCTCACCCGCTTTGGAAGGGGTAAGCACTAGCCGCGAGGATTATGTTTTTGCCGGTAATTTATTGCTGGTTTGGTTGCGGCATCATTCAGGAGAAATATTGTGAGCTGTTGTTTTCGTTGTTTAAACATGTTTTTCACAGAGGCAAAAGATTGTGATACCTTGAGTAGATTACTTGAAAGTGACCACCTAAAAAAAGGCTTTCATGCGTTTTATTGTCATGGCTCGATTATTGGCGATTTATACGCCCAACGCATTGACCAACAAGATTTATCGGTAAATATTCTTAAACAAAACTTTGAAAGTATTGGTGGCCTTATTAAACCCAATACTCCCAATGAAGATAGCGGCTTTATTGCTGATGAATTATCTCTTGTTGGTTATAAAAACAAGCCAACAGCCGGGTTTCCTGAGAAAGTTGCTCTGGCGTTTGCTGGGAAATTACGAGCAACGTTGAGCTTAGCGGAACCTTATGGAAAGGAACCCGGTTATGCACTTTATCAAGCTAGTATCTACAATTTACTGAGTGCATTCTATGAACAAAGCCCTATCTATGACACAGGCGGTATTTATCGGGAGTACCTGTTATGGAACGACAACGGTCTATGGACGCAGGATGAGTGGAAACAACAAGCTGATAAATTACAAGATCCTCCTGCGCTAGAACTACAGTCAAATTTGTCAACAGCGCAAGCGGACACTCCCAGTGCTTCAGCATCCGTCCGCTCCGAAATGCCACAATCTCATCCCGCTGGGCTATCAAACCCTACTGCCGGGCAAGTAAAGTTTTCACCCGAACAAGCCAACTTACGCCTGGCATGGCTAGGCTCAGGTTGGCTGTCATCAAGACTGGAAGGCGCTTTGGCGCAAAACCCAAGCAACTACGCAACCGAGCCTTGCCCCTATCCGCCCGAAATAGAAGCTTGGGCAAAAGCGGCATTGGAGCGTTTAATGGCATACGATACGGTATTACTGGCCTATTATCGCAAGGAGCAAAAAGCCGACTTGCCCGGTTGGCAGGACTGGCAAAATTACATAGGCACTTTGTGCGAGTTTTTGCCTTACCATAAACCCCGCAGCAACCCGGATGCAAAAAAAGACGACTATCTGCCTACCAACAGTTCCGGCAGCCGAGGCGGGCCGCGCTTATGGCAAGGCTATTTAGGCCCGCAGGTAAATATGCACATCCGCCATTTATTGCTTGACGGCTGGCTGACGCTATGGCCTGTGGACGGTAAGCTTTATTATCAACCGGGCTCTCTGGCCTTATTGTATTGGGCGGCAAAACTCGCCGATAAGCCTTATACCAACTCGCCCAAAGAGTTTATCGAAAATTATGACTGGGAGTCGAGGTCGGGACACTGGTTTGGCGGCAATTGGCCGGGGCGGCAACATGGCGGACAATGAGTTCATAAAAAACAAAAACCAAATTCGCCGTTTTTGTCACCGCGCCACTCATACTGGTGGGGTGTTATTAGTAGCGGGCATACGCGGGGTGGGCAAAACCCATCTGGTGGACGCAGCCTTAAATGAGCGCAATGACCAAGGAACCAGTCGTCGGGTTCAGGTAAAGCGCGAGCCTAAGAAACTTCAGCGCTATTTAATCAAGGTGGATGTCGACCCGTTTTTTCCTACGGATGAAAGAACCATTAAAGCTGATGCCACTGTGGATGAAAATACCTTGGCTTTTACCCTGATGCGTAACATTGTTTTCGGCCTGACCAGTGCTATCGACAGCCGCTACAGCTTGCGTCAGCATGGCAAAACTTTGCGTGAGCGGTTGGGGTTTTGGCGGTATTGGTTTGCGCCTAATGGGATAATTCCAGATTGTTTTTATTTGACTAGCGCCTTGTTTACTTTTTCCCTGATTATTTTTATATGGGTGGGACATCTTTTAGAACATTATTTAAATGGCCTTGGTTTTTTATCGGGGCATGTCTTGGCATGTTTCACGCACCCTTTGGGATTTCTGTCTATTTTGCTTGCTAGCGGCGTTGTTGCTGCTGCGATGTTATTGATGTTTTGGCGCTGGCTAGATTGGCGGGCCTTGGCGAATATGTCGGCGTATCTTTTCGCCTTGGTTAATGCCCATGATTTCTCTAAAAGCGAAGAAAACAAAACTACCAATAACGAAAAACTAACCAGCAAACTGCCTGTTATTGTGTTACTGCCATTATTAATAATAAGTCTGGTAATATTTTGTGTGACCGATCAATTTCAAGATGTTAAAAATCTAATTAACCCAAAAGGAATCGGCACCCTCCTATCTGCATTTTTAGGTCTAACCTACGCAGGCACAAAAATTATTGAAACCAAAAACCATGACCACGCCCAATACGACCAAACCAATTCCGCCTGGATGATTTCGTTGCTGCGGCGCTATTTGTTTTTATGCCATCGTTGCGGCCTGGAACCGGTTTTGGTCTTGGATGAGCTGGATAAACTTGAAGAGCTGAATGATTTTTGGCAAGAGAGCCGACAGAATCAAGGCAAGGAGAAAACGGCTACACCCAAAAACACGAGTACGCCTAATGAACCCAATCAAGCAACAGAACAAACCTCGGCAAGCGTTCCGCCTGACAACAAACTGGACTTATTTTTGGTTGCCTTGGCGCGATTAAAATCCAGCCTGGGAGCCGAGTTTTTATGGGTACTCATCAGCGGCCCCAAACTGGGTGAGCGCTTGAAAAAACATCGGCATAGACGTCTTGACGGCAATTTAGGTATTTTGGCCACTGTTATTACTCAGGAGGTTGTGGTTGGTGCGATGGATGCAACAACTGCTAAGCTGGTTGCCTTGGAGAAACTAACGCAGCAACAGGGCATCGAAGCGCAAACCGAGCCTGAAGATGAAGCGACGCAGTTTAAAGGAAAAGAAAGTTGGCTGGAAGTAGAGGGAGCTGCCGATATTTTATGGTTGCGCAGTTACGGCAATCCGGCAACGATGGTGCGTATGGTCGAGAGCAAGGAATTTTTCAGCCTAAAGCCTTCCGATAAGGTGAGCAGCCTTGCCGCAGCCGCCAAGGACTTATGGGAGGTTGAGAAACAAAAGGACTATTTTGAGTTCAATGAGGAATTAGGCTATCAGGAGTTTCTTTTTGATAAATGGTCGAAAATTTGGATACATTCCGGCATGTTAAATCTGGCTAATCGGTTTATCAAAGAGGCTGTTCCTTATGACTATTTTACTGAGGAGCGTTTGCGTAAGGAGCTTAAAAAATTCTACGATACGTTAAATGGCGTAGAGCCTTATGAGTATTTTGCCGATGAATATCTGGACAAGGCTTTTGAGAATTTTTTTAATTGGGATGTTAACAGGAGTCGTATAAATAGCGAGGTGCTCGCCCTGTTATCCGGCAATCCAACCTTATTGCAGTTGGTAGGGGAAAGAATGTTATTCAGATGGTTGGTGAACGATAAAAATAAAAAAATCATAGCCCCTGATGAGCCGAATTCCGGTGTTTATGTTCGTTTTGTTTCCGCATCCTTTTGGTAACGTCAGCCTCCGAAGGAGGTACTTTGCTCAAGGTGAACGGTAGGATAACAAACTTGACTTCAGTTTTGGGCTTCTTTCCTGAAAATCAAATCCCATACCCCATGCCCTAAGCGCAATCCGCGCTGCTCAAACCGGGTTAACGGCCGATATTCCGGGCGTTCGCAATAGTCGCCGGCAGGGCTTGCATTGCTGATGCCGACTCCCGAGGACAATATTTCCAGCATGTGTTCGGCGTAATTTTGCCAATCTGTTGCGGCATGAAAATATCCGTCCGGCTTCAATTTCCGGGCTAATAACTCAACAAAACTGGGGCGGACGATGCGCCGTTTATGATGCTTTTTTTTCGGCCACGGATCGGGAAAAAACAAATGCACGCCTGCCAGACTATTGTCGGCAATCTTGTGCTCAATAACATCAATCGCATCGTGGCAATAAATTCTGACGTTGGTCAGGCCTTGCTGGTCCAGCAGCAGCATTAAATGTCCGACCCCCGGCCTATGCACTTCAATGCCGATGTAATCGTTTTCGGGATTAGCCGCCGCCATCTTTGCCAGACTGTCGCCGGTACCGAAACCTATTTCGACAATCAACGGTGCGACACGGCCAAAAACCTGGCTGAAATCATAGTTGGCAGCAGGGTCGAGACAATACCTGTCCCAGTGATTATCCAAAGCCAATTGTTGGCCTTGGGTGATTCGTCCTTGACGGCGGATAAAGCTGCGGATTCTGTGCGAGGGTGTTTGTTCAGGAGTGAGCATAAAAACGAAGGGGCATAAAAGACGCCCAGCCGGGCGTCTCTATAAAATTAAAAAAACAAGCCGTCTATCGGCGACGATGCGGAAGCAAAGCGTTTGCGCGGCATGCGCCCTGCCAAAAACGCTTCCCTGCCTGCTTCGATGCCTTTGCGCATGGCCGAGGCCATCAATACCGGGTTTTTGGCGGCGGCAATCGCGGTATTCATCAATACCCCGTCGCAACCCAGTTCCATCGCAATTGCAGCGTCAGAGGCTGTGCCGACGCCCGCATCGACCAGGATGGGCACATTGGCATTTTCAACGATAGTTAAAATGTTATAGGGATTGCGTATGCCCAAACCCGAACCGATCGGCGCAGCCAGAGGCATGACCGCGACGCAGCCGATTTCTTCCAGCCGTTTGGCCGCAATCGGGTCGTCATTGGTGTAGACCATCACATCAAAGCCGTCTTTGACCAGCAGTTCGGCGGCGATATAAGTTTCCGCGACATCGGGAAACAATGTAATTTGATCGGCCAACACTTCCAGCTTGACCAAGTTGTGGCCGCCGAGCAGTTCACGACCCAAGCGACAGGTTCTTACCGCGTCTTCGGCGCTATAACAGCCGGCGGTATTGGGCAGTATGGTGTATTTGTCCGGCGAAATGACATCCAGCAAATTAGGCTCGCCGGGATTCTGGCCGATATTGGTACGGCGTATCGCCACCGTCACGATTTGTGCACCGCTGGCTTCGATGGCCAAGCGGGTTTCTTCCAGATCCTTGTATTTGCCGGTGCCGACCAGCAATCTTGAATGATACTTGACTCCGGCGAGCATAAACGAATCATCCTGACCGCCGCCAATCGCATGGACAATCTCCAGGCGGTCCCCGGCCTGTAACACCTGAGTACCGTATTGCTGAAACGGCAAAATTTCCTTATTCAGTTCAATCGCAATTTTTTTGCCGGTTAAGTCCAGCTCGGCAACCACATCGGCAACTCGGCTGTTTTCAGCGCAGTCGCGGGTTTCGCCGTTCACATAAATCATCATCTACTTAAACTCCGGCTGGTGTCGACGGTTCTGCGTTTTTGCACCGCTTCGGCCAGCTCTCTTAACAATGGAACGGTATCGTCCCAGGACAAACAGGCATCGGTAATGCTTTGGCCATAGACCAAAGGCTGCCCTTCGACAACTTTTTGATTGCCCGCCTTAAGATGACTCTCGATCATCACGCCCATAATTCGGTGGTCGCCGTTGGCGATTTGTTGGGCGACATCATCGCCGACTATCAATTGCCGCTGGCATTGTTTCAAGCTATTGGCATGACTAAAATCGATCATGATATTCGGCTTTAGTTCGGCATTGACCAAGCCCTCAGCGACCTGTTCCACGCTGACTGCATCATAATTAGGGCGATCATTGCCGCCTCTTAAAATGATATGCACGTCTTCATTGCCGGTGGTTGAGAAAATAGCCGAATGACCGGCTTTATTCAGCGAGATAAAGTGGTGCGGACTCATCGCCGCGCCTATCGCATCAATGGCGATTTTTATCGTGCCGTCGGTGGAGTTTTTAAAGCCGATAGGGCAGGACACACCCGAAGCCAGTTCGCGGTGGCCCTGACTTTCGGTGGTTCTGGCGCCGATTGCGCCCCAGGCGATCAAGTCGGAAATATATTGCGGCGTGATTAAATCCAGGTATTCGGTTGCGGCCGGAACGCCCGCTTCATTCACGTCCAGCAACAAGCGTCTGGCGATGCGCAGGCCCTTGTTGATATTGAAACTGGAGTCCAGGTCAGGGTCGTTAATCAGGCCTTTCCAGCCCACCGTGGTGCGCGGTTTCTCAAAATAGACCCGCATCACGATCACCAAGTCGCCAATTAATTCGTCTTTAATCGCTTTCAAGCGGTGGGCGTAGTCAAGCGCAGCTACCGGATCATGAATCGAGCAAGGCCCCACCACCACAACCAGCCGATCGTCCTGTCCAGCCAGTATTCTGTGTACGTCCAGCCTGGCCAGCGCAGTTGTTTGCGCCGCAGCATCGCTAATCGGCATTTCAGTATGAACCTGAACCGGGGCTATGACTTCCTTAGTCCCACAAATTCTCAAGTCATCAGTGTTATATTTTGTATGCATGAAAGCTATCAACCCATTACAGGATTATTGTCAGAATTTATTATTTTAACCGATTTTAAACTGCTTTTGTTAGTTCTTGCCTCGGACAAACGAGTAGCCCGCTGTTCCGCGTAGCGAGGTTTATGCGTCCGCTTTTAACCGCCATGTTGCAACTGCTCTGAACGCGGCGTTGTCGACTAGGTTATTTGACTCAGTAAAGTGCGGCATATGACGCAGCCGGATTAAAGGCGCTTTTCGATTGAAGGGCTATAAGCCATGGCCGGCAAGGCTTTGGCGACTTGGTACGCAATCTGCAATTGTGATAGTTCATTCATGACTATAACAATTGAAACAATGAAAAAATACGTAATATTATTGGGAATAAGTTATCTAGGCGCTGGAGTTGCCGCCGAGCCGTTGGCGACCGTCAAATCCGGCCAGAAAAAAGAGAGTCCAAAAAAGACGGAGGAACCGCTGGTTTTGGACATGCTGACCATCAAGGCGCAATCATCCAATATCGATCAGCCGTTCGGCAGCTATCTCGACCATTCCAAAATAGCCCTCGCCAGGACCGCAAACAGCGATACCGCGCAAATGTTTAATGGTACGCCCGGCATGAGTTTTTCCGGCGGTGGCGGAATTTCCAGCCGCCCCATTATCCACGGCATGGCGGACGACCGTTTGCGGGTTCAAGTCGATGGCATGAATTTGATTTCGGCTTGCGCCAATCACATGAATCCCGCGCTGTCTTATGTCGCCCCGTCCAGCGTGCTGAGCGCCCAGGTGCTTGCCGGAATCACACCGGTCAGCATGGGCGGCGATAGTATCGGCGGCACTATCCGGGTTAACTCCGCCGACCCGGAATTTGCCGAGGATGGCAAGGCGCCGTTGATAAAAGGTCAGGCCTCGACCTTTTATCGCACCAACGGCGATGCACGGGGCGGCAATATTGCCGCCTCGATAGCGAACGAACATGCCGAGCTTAAGTACACAGGATCAACCGTACAGTCCCGCAATTACAAAGCGGGCGGAAATTTCACCACCCAAAATACCAAAAACGGCAATGATGTCGTGGCTTCTTCAGCCTATAAATCCGAGAACCAATCGCTGTCGCTGGCTTTGCGCAAAGACGACCACCTTGCCGTGATCAAGGTCGGTCAGCAAAACATCCCTTATCAAGCCTTTCCCAACGTGCGGATGGACATGACCGGGGATGACAGCTGGTTCGCCAATGTCTTCACCAAGAGCCAGTTCCAGTGGGGCAACCTGGAAACCCGCGCTTATCACGAGGATGCCCGGCACAAAATGAACTTCCTTGAGGATAAAATGACCACGCCAACCCGCAACATGCCGATGGAGACACATGGCATTAACCAAGGCCTGTCGGTAAAAGCCAATATTGATATTACCGACAAGCATTTGCTGACTGTTGGCAGTGAGTATCAGCGCTATCGTTTGGATGATTGGTGGGCTCCCGTTCCGGGTAGCATGATGATGGGGCCGGGTACCTTTTGGAATATCGCTGCAGGAAAGCGCGACCGCATAGATCTGTTTACCGAATGGGAAGGCCGCTGGAGCCGGCAATGGCTGACTCAACTCGGCGCCCGTGTCGGTGTTGTGGAAATGAATGCCGGCGACGTAAAAGACTATCAAAATGGCACTGTGGCACAAAGAGCAGAGGCGACAGCCGTTAACAGCCAAAATAAAAAACAAACCGATGTGAATATCGATTGGACTGCGTTAGCGCGTTATACCTTTAATGACATGCAGACTTATGAACTGGGGGCTGCCAGAAAAACCCGTTCACCCAATCTTTACGAGCGCTTTGCCTGGTCTCGCGGAGCCATGGCGATGTTTATGAACAATTGGGTCGGCGATGGCAATGGCTATGTCGGTGACATTAATCTTAAGCCGGAAGTCGCGCACACTGTCAGCGCGACAGCCAATTGGCATGACGCCAAGCAGGAAGACTGGGAAACCAAAATCACGCCCTTTTACACCCACGTCGAGAACTATATTGATGCGAGACTCTGCCAGCCGGGCAATGGTGTGGCTTGCACCAGCCCGTCCGGCGGCTTTAATTTTCTGCAACTGGCTAACTTCGATGCCCATCTGTTTGGCGTCGATGTTTCCGGGTCTAAGCGGATATTGGAAACCGTCAAATACGGCAACCTAACCGGGAAAACCGTCTTGAATTATGTCAGAGGGCAGAACAACGACACCGGCGGCAACCTGTACCAGCAGATGCCGTTCAATGCGACGGTAGCGCTGGAACATAAGCGCGGCGGCTGGTCCAACACCATCGAAACGCAACTGGTAGCGTCCAAAACCGACGTACAAGCCGTCCGGGTAGAACCTAAAACCGCAGGTTACGCACTGCTTAATTTACGCAGCAGTTATACCTGGAAGCATTTGCGCATCGATGGCGGCATAGACAACCTGCTGGATAAGAATTACGCCCTGCCGTTAGGCGGCACTTATATAGGGGAAAGAAGCGTTACCGGAACGGCGGTTCCCGGAATGGGGCGCTCATTCAATGTCGGCATGACTGTGAATTACTAATCGCATGGCGTATGAATAATTCGTACCTGGAATTATTTGCGTGCTCTGCAATGGACGATTGGCAGGTCGTCCATTGCGAAAAATGCATGAGTTATTTGTGTCCTTTCCAAAACCAAAGCTAAGGGGGTTTACGGCCCCGATTACGTTTTGTTAAACAGCGTTATTTAACACACTTAAAGTGCGTCATATGGCGCACTTTAAATCAGAAACATTCCCTGCAATAAAAGCGTAGAAGCCCGTTCAGGGCAAGCGCGGTCATTTAATAGAGCTTCCAAGTAATTGATTGCGAAAAATAAAAAGCCAAGTGCGGCGGGTCTGATAAGTGGTGCCGCTGAGGCCTTGGTAACTTGGCATGCAATGTGCTCTTATACACAAACCACCCATCACTATTAAAAATTAAAACAATGAAAAAATATCTATTACTGCTGGGAGTAACTTATTTAGGCTGCGGAATTGCGGCCGAGCCGGTGACAGCGATTAAAAAGACAGAAACAGGCCAGACAAAAACCGATAAATACCAGGGCGAGGATATGGTGACTTACGGGACTGCGACCGATAGAAAGTTTCCGGATACCGCCAAGGCAACGCCCACCTATACGATTGACGCGGCAGACGTCAAAACAAAAGTTAATGCGACAACGGTTGAGGATACTATCAGATATGCTCCAGGCGTATTGATCCGCAAACGTTTTATGGGTGATCCGAACGGCACCTTGGGCATACGCAGCTCAAATTCGTTTCAAACCGCACACAGCATGGTTTACGCCGACGGCATGCCATTGCACAATCCTTTGCGCACCACTTTCAACGGCGCGCCCAGATGGTCGATGGTGTCCCCCAGCGAAATCGATTCGGCGGAAGTGCTTTACGGGCCGTTCTCATCGCAATACAGCGGCAACTCGATGGGCGGCGTGATTAACCTGAATACTAAAATGCCGGAAAAATTTGAAGCCCAAATGGACGCCACCGGCATGTTTCAGGATGTGCACCGGTCAGGGCGCAATGAAACTTTAATGGGCTATAAAACCTTTATTTCTGCAGGCGACCGGATTGATAAGTTCAGCGTTTGGGGCTCTTATAACCGTTTTGAAAACGAGGGGCAACCGCAGACCATCAATGCCGCGGCTTTAACTACGGCAGCAGGCGGAACAGCCAGTCACCGGAGGAGAAGGTTACCAAACAACGACTGGAAGCTCCGGCGATTGCCTACGGTGACATCGGCGTTGCCCAACAAACGACGGATTTGTTCAAAGCCAAATTCGCTTATGACTTTACCGAAGAGCTGCAAGGACGCTTTACCATTGCCTATGAAGATCGCGTAGGGAAAGTTGACGACCCGAACAGTTTATTAAGAGATGCGGCGGGCAACACGGTATGGGGCGGAGCCACTGCCGCAGGATTATCAGCCAGTCAAAACTACAGAACAGCCGGCGGGCAGCGGTTTACCGTTCCCGGCTCGGTTTTCTCGGTCAGCGACTCGGAACGCCAGGCGTTAAACTATGGCTTGGGTTTAAAAGGCAAAATCTCGGATAACTGGAGTATCGATACGACCGCCAGTTATTACGATGCATTCAAGGACAGAACGATCAGTTCAAATCTTAATCCCAATCATCCGCTAAACCAAAACAAAGGCCAGGTTTCCGATGAAAAACCCTGGTGGGCAACTTACGACCTGAAGCTGGCGACCGACAAATTTATGGGCAGGGATGATTTGTCCTTTATGGGCGGCTATCAGTTTAACCATGCCAGCTTGAATCTGGATGTTTACAACAGCAATAATTACAAGGCCGGATCTGCCGATGTTAAAACCAACGACAGCGGCGGTGCAACTCAAACCAACAGCGCTTTTTCGCAGTTGGAATGGCGATTTTTGCCCGACTGGAGCGTAATGGCCGGGGGAAGGTTTGACCATTGGCAAGCCATTGACGGTCACGTTTATGACTATACAAATGCTACATCCTAATCTGAGAATACAAAACTACGCCGACCGCGATGCTTCCCGTATTTCGCCTAAAGCATCGCTGGAATATTCGCCCGACAACTGGACTTTCCGCTATTCGTTTTCCAAGGCGTATCGTTTTCCGATTGCCGAAGAAATGTTCGCCAGCTTATCCAGACTTAACAGCGCCACTTTTTCTGCTCCCGGATTAGGGCCTGAGGCAGGTTACTTTCATAACTTCATGACCCAGTACGATATTCCCAGAGGTTATGTGCGCGCCAATTTCTTTTTTGATCAAATCAACAATGAAATTAACAGTACCACGGTAACCGTTAACGGCCAGACGACAACAACCTTTCAGCCGATTGACCAAACCGAAGCTATCGGTGTGGATTTGACCTATCAACAGAACGAGGTGTTTAACCTGCCGGTCGATTTGATGGCTAATACCACCATAATGGACAAGCAGATTACCAAACATAACCCTATCGGGACTAACAGCGTCAACTACACCGGCAAAGAATGGGATCGCATACCCCAGTTGCAAATCAACGGCTCGGCAACTTATCATATCACGCAGCCATGGGCATGCTTCAGTGGGCGTTCGTTATCGCAGTGACTCGTTTCAAACGTTGGCCAACACCGACACGGCGGCCAATGTCATGGGTGGTACCGATGAATCTACTTTTGTCGATTTAAAAACCTCTTATAAATTACCGATTAACCCAAAACTGAAAAGCACCATCTCAGCGGGGATCGATAACGTTTTTGATGCCAATGCCTTTGAAAACCATCCTTATCCGCAACGCACCTATTTTATTAGCGCGTCGCTGAAATATTAACCACAACGTGTAAAATAGTTTATTGATCAGCACAAGGATGTGCGCCCTTCAAATGCACATCTTAATAATAATAATAATTTTACGAGGACTCTATGACACATTCCAAACCGCCTTATCCGCTTAATCCCGACGCGCTTTGATCTGCTTGCTGATACTAGCATCCCCGCTGGCCGTGGCTGAAACCAAGCAAAACGTTCAACCGGAAAAAAAGCGACCGCCGACAAATCCAAAGCGGTGATGTCGGATATGACGGTAACCGAAAAAATAACGCCGACCGCCAAGGAAAGATACAAGCTGCCGACGACGACAGAGAGCGTTACCAGCGAAAAAATCGACAACACCATCAATGCGATGACTGCCGAGGACACTATTAAATACCTGCCCAGCATTCAAGTGCGTAGACGTTATATCGGCGACACCAATGCGCCGGTGGGCTGGCGTACTTCGGGCACTGGCGCCAGCGCTCGCGGCTTGATTTATGCCGATGGCATTTTGCTGTCTTCGTTGCTGGGCAATAACAACGGCAACACCGGCTCGCCGCGCTGGAATATGGTGTCGCCTTCGGAAATTGAACGGGTTGATGTGATGTATGGACCATTTTCGGCGGCTTATTCAGGCAATTCGATCGGCGGCGTGATTGACATCACTACGCGTATGCCGGAAAAATTTGAGGCCGGTGCCGATATAAAATCGACCTGGCAGGATTATGGCTTTCTATGGCAAGAAAAAGACCTTCGACAGCCAGGAATATTCTTTCAATGTCGGTGATCGTTACAAAGACCTGTCATTTCGTTTTGATGTCAGCCATCTGGATAGTCATAGCCAGCCTATAGCTTTTGTGAATCCTATTGTTCCAACGGCCAACGCAACGGCTGCGGACACCGAGTAACGGGGGCCATTGCAAACACAAACCCGTACGGAGTTAGCGCTCAAGTGCTGGGCGAGTCTGCACTTAATCATACGGTGCAGGACAACTTCAAATGGAAATTGGGCTATGACTTCACCCCGACCATCCATGCGGCCTATACGCTGGGACTTTGGCAGAACGATGCTAATGCCGGTTTTAACAGTTTTTTACGTGATAGTGCCGGTAATGTAGTCAATAGCGGCAACGTTAATATTGGCGGAAAGCGCTATGACCTTGCGCAGGTCTTCCTCTTTTCGCAGAAACCAGAGCCGAACAAATGCACTGGTCGCACGGCATGAACCTTAAATCCACCACCGGCGGCGTATTCGATTGGGATTTGGCGGGCAGTGTGGTCGAATACGGCACGGATCTTAGCCGGACATCGACACAAACGCCGGCACAAGCCGCTGGAAATGGCGCAGGCAGAGTGACCAGCTTGACCGGAACCGGCTGGCATACCGCCGATGCCAAGGGCATCTGGCGACCCGGCGTCGATCTGCTGGGCAAGCATGAAGTCAGCTTTGGTTTTCACCACGATTTATATAATTTGGATAATCCGGTTTATACCGTTACCAACTGGCAAACCAGCGACGGCGGCAGCATTTTCTCCAATTCGCAAGGCAAGACCCAAACCGAAGGTTATTGGCTGCAGGATGCTTGGGACTTTAATAAAGACTGGAATTTGACCTTGGGTGGCCGCCTGGAAAACTGGCACGCTTTCGATGGCTATAATGCAGGCTACAGTAGGCAGCACACTCAGAATCGACTCAATCAGGCGAAGCGCAATGATCTGGAGTTTTCGCCCAAGGCCAAGTTGACCTGGAAGCCTTTAGACCGTGTACAAACAGGTTTAGTCCATCGGCCAAGCCTATCGCTTTCCTACCGTGACGGAGTTGTTTCAAACGACGACGACGACTGTGGGCGGGATAACGAATATTGTCAATGGCAATCCGAACCTAAAACCCGAAGAAGCGCTGTCTTCCGAACTTTCCGGACGAATATTTCCTGGATCAAGGCAAATTACGTCTTAGCTTATTCCAGGAACGCGTAAAAGATGCCATTTTTTCGCAGCAAACTCTTTTATCCACCGGGGCTATTTCCAGTACTCCTTCAAATGTCGGCGAAATTCAAACTTACGGCGTCGAAGTTGCAGGCGAAGCCAGTGATGTCGGCATACAAGGGTATTGACCTTTACGGTAATGCCACCTGGACCAATTCCGAAATTACCGAGAACGCGGCTTCAGATGCGGCGGCTGCCGCCGCAGGCGCTACTGCCGCTAACCCCAGACGCCAACCAGCCGTCAACCGGCAAACGCCAGCCCAGGGTTCCCGAGTGGCGCGCCAGTGCAACTATTGCCTATCGCCCAATCGACAAGTTGACGACCTCGGTAAGCGGCCGTTACAGCAGCGCGCAATTTAGCCAGTTGAACAACAGCGATATCAATCCGGAGACTTATGGTGGAGGCGGCAACGCATACTTTATCGTCGATTTGAAAGCCAAATATCAAATCACCAAGCAGGTCAGCGCTTCGGCAGGTATTGATAACGTCAACAATCAGGAGGTCTGGTTATTTCACCCCTTCCCATCGCGTACTTACTTTGCTGAGTTGAAGTATAATTATTAAAGGCTTAATTAGAGCGACAAAAAAAGCCGGGCTTGTTTGAGAGCCCGGCTTTTTTGAATATTTTTCTCTATTAGGCTTTGCCTTTCTCTTTATAATTCGGTTCGACTCTTTAATTCGGTGTAATCAATGAAATCCCTATCCTCTTTTCTATTTCTTGCAACGCTGGCCGTCTCCGGCTGCGCTAATGACACGACTGTACAAGCCCGCAGACGATGCTCAACAACATGCACATCATCACTCTGGCGATGCAAAAGGCGCTTGCGCCGATGCCAACGCGCGGCCCTCAAACCAATGCGCCGAAACGATAAGTGCCGCTTTTGACGGCAAGGGCGTGTTATGGATTACCTGGGCGAACAATGACCATGTTTACGTGCAATCATCGGACGATAAAGGGCATAAGCTTTACCGCGCCGGTGCAGGTCAATTCCGTTGCTGAAAAAATAGAAGCCAAAGGCGAATATCGCCCGAAAATAAAGCTGGATGCCAAAAGGGCAACTATTTATTTAACCTGGACGCAGAAGCTGGAAGGCAAACATAGCGGCCATATCCGCTTTAGCCGTTCGACTGACGGCGGACAGCATTTTTCCGCTCCGGTTACCGTCAACGATAATCTGGATATCATCAGCCACCGCTTCGACAGCATGGCGATCGGCAAAAACGGCGAAATTTTTATTGCCTGGCTGGATGCCCGCGATTTTGAAGAAGCAAAAAAAGCCGGTCAAGAAATTTGAAGGTTCTTCGCTTTATTACAGCTGGTCGGACGATGGCGGCCAGCATTTTTATCCGAATAAAAGAATCGCCACCCATACCTGCCAGTGCTGCCGTTTGGATACCGCGATAGCACCAGACAACACGCCGGTCGTCACTTGGCGGCATGTTTTCGAAGGCGGCATACGCGATCATGCGTTGGTTAAATTCAACGACTGGAATACCCCCGGCGATACCCACCGTGTCGGTCAGGACAACTGGAAAATCGATGCCTGTCCGCATCACGGCCCCGGTCTGTCGATTTCCGATTCCGGCATTTATCATGCGGTATGGTTTAGCGGCGCGCCCACCAACCCAGGTCTGTTTTATGCTTATTCGACCGATGCAGGACGGCATTTTTCAACGCCGGTTAACTTCGGCAAGGCCGGCACAGGCCATCCGCATGTGTTGGCTTTAGGTTCGCGGGTCAATGTGGTTTGGCAGGAGTTCGACGGCACGAACAATCTTGTTAAATTGATGAAATCTGCCGACGACGGCAAAAGCTGGTCGAAGCCCGATGTGATTGCGCAGACCGCCCAGTCCGGTGATCAGCCTTTCCTGGTCAGCGACGGGCAGAAGATTTATCTCTCCTGGAAAGCGCAGCAGCAGGAATACGTTTTAAAATTGATTGATGACAACTGAGCTCTGATCAGCAAACTACTTCGGACAGCCTCAAAAAGCACGTCATTCCGGCAGGGAAGCCGGAATCCAGGCACAGGGACGTGAGCCTATGGTCTGGCTTGCCGGTCTGCATGAATATATAGGTAAGGAGCGGAAGCTTCGAGTCTAAATCATGCACAACGGTATCGGTAAGTTACCATCCATGGCTCTGGATACCGGTATCCATGCCGGTATGACGGTGTTGGCTGAATCAGATGATAAATAATCGCCAAAGTACAAAGCGTGCTTTATGCTTACCCGTTTTAACGATATAAAAACTGACCTTTATGGAAATTATTTACTTTTTATTGCATTTGCTCAAAGACCCGCTGACGACGCTGCAAGATTTTCTGGCGCATTACGAGATGCTCACTTATGCAATTTTGGTTGCGATAATTTTTGTTGAAACGGGCCTAATCATCATGCCGCTGTTGCCCGGCGATTCGTTGCTGTTTGCGGTGGGGCTGTTGGCGTCATCGACCGGAAAGCTGGATATTCAAATCATCATTCCGTTGCTGATAAGCGCGGCTTTGCTGGGCGACAATGTCAATCACTTCGTCGGCAAGCATTTTAGTAAGTTCGTTAAATCGCGGGAACAAATTCTATTTTTTAAGCGGGAATACATCACCCAAACCGAAGAGTTCTACGACAAACACGGCGGCAAAGCCGTTATCATGGCCCGCTTCGTGCCGATCATCCGCACCATCGCTCCTTTCGTCGCCGGTGCGGGCAGCATGAAATACTCAAAATACATTATTTTTTGTATCATCGGCGCGACCTTATGGGTTACCAGCATCACCTTAACCGGATATTTCTTAGGCTCGAATGAATGGGTCAAACACAATTTCGAGAAGATCGTTTTGGGTATTGTTTTCGTGTCGTTCATGCCGATGGTTTGGCAGTTTGCAAAAGTTAAATTGCTTAAACAGTCGCAGTCCATTTAGTTATCGTGCCGAGTAAAATACGGCGTTGTCCGGAATCTGACTATAACAAATACATCACCGATGTTTAAAAAGGTAATTCCCCTGATGTTTTTATTTAACAGCGACGGCGGCCAAGCCGGCCGGAATTTAACGCCTACGGGTGACGAGGCGAGTCCGCTCGTGCAAAAAATGCGAGCATTGTTAGCAGCCTTGGCCGGCGAAGAACAGCCGCGCTTTGTCGGTGGATTGTTATTGATTTTGGTGCTGCTGCTGCACGTATGGCTAGGCCTTTGGCTGTTAAAACCGGCCGATGCACCCCCTCCTGCTTCATCGCAGATCATCATGGAAGTATCGCTGGTTTCCATGCCGAATCAACAAGCGCCGGTTACACCGCCGGCGCCGCCAAAACCAGAGCCGCCGAAAAAGGAACCGGCCAAAATTCCGGTCAAGAAAAAAACGCCGATTATACCTAAACAGGCGGAGCTGCCAAAACCGCAGCCTGTTACCGACGAAAAGCCTTCGCCCATGCCGATAGCGCCGGTTGTGGCGCCGCAACCCGTTAGTCGGCCGGCGCCGGTAGTCAGCACCGAACCGAAAATCAGCACCGGCGTCGTTCCGTTGGAGCGAGTGCCGCCGAAGTATCCTGCGCGTGCGGCTGACCGTCATATCGAAGGCTGGGTTAAAATCGAGTTTACGATTACCACGGATGGCAGCGTTGAAAATGCCGCCGTTGTCGAGGCTGAGCCCGAAGACGTTTTTGACGAGGCCGCGCTAAGGGCTATTAATCAATGGCGCTTCAAAGAAAAAATAGTAAACGGTGTAGCCGTTGAACAGCGCGCAGTTCAGACGCTGCAATTTAAATTAACACAATAATTGATTTACGGTTTACCGGCCTAGATTGGTCTTGCCAAGACAAACTCCAGCCGGTAGCTTCGAACAAAAAATCAGCAGTCAGTTTGATGATTGCACCCCTTAATTTTATTTGACTAACTAGACAGGAGATTTTAATGCCCGATCATATTGCGATGGCAGAAGTCATTATCGACGGCACGTTATACACATTGCTGGCTTTTTCAGTGGCGACATGGACGGTGATTTTTTTCAAAATCTGGCAATTCACCAAGAACGGTTTTTATAACCGGGCCTTTAACAAGGCGTTTTGGGATGCGGCCGATCTGGAGCAGGCAAAAGCCTTGCCCGCTGAGATAGTCAGAGGCCCGCAGGCGCGAATTGCACAGCAGGGGTTTTCCTGGATGGATGAAAGTCAGCAGTCTGTCGGCAAAAGCCTTAAATATCGCGGCGTTCCGGCTGAATTGCTGGAGCACTCGCTGCTCGTACAAATGCAGCAAGAACAACACACCATGGAAAGCGGCCTGACCATGCTCGCCAGCATCGGCAGTACTGCGCCGTTCGTCGGTTTGTTCGGTACGGTTTTGGGCATCATGCATGCGATGCATGAGATTACTGCAAGCGGTTCGACCAGCCTGGACGTGGTGGCCGGCCCTATCGGCGACGCGCTGGTCGCTACGGCAATCGGTATTGCGGTCGCCGTACCGGCGGTATTGGCGTATAACTTTTTCCTGCGCCGGGTCAAACAGCAGCGCGCCGGTTTGGAAAATTTTGTCGTCAGTTTTATGCACATTGCTTCAAGTGCGAATGTCAGCGGGAAGGAATAGACATGGCCTTTAAACCGCAATCCGAAGACGAAGGAGCGATGAGCGAAATCAACGTCACGCCGCTGGTCGATGTGATGCTGGTGCTGGTGATTATTTTGTTGGTGACCGCGCCGTTGCTTACGCAATCGGTGCATGTGACCTTGCCGAAAACCGCCGAGACCACGGCGGATGTAAAGGAGCAACCGTTGCAGCTCGGTATCGATGCGCAAGGAGTTATAACGCTGAATAAACTCCCGATCGCCGATCTTGCCGCCCTGGAAACCGCGTTGAAGGCTGAGCTTTTAAAAAATCCGGAAATCGGCCTGCATTTATACGCCGATCAGGATGTCGTTTATGCAAAAGTCGCCGAAGTGATGGCGACCGTGCAGCATGCCGGGATCGCTAAAATAGCGTTCGTGACTGTGAAGCAGTAGCTCCTTTCTTTCAAGAGTCATAAAACCACGAAGAAGCCGGCATAAAAAAATCCGAATTCTTCGCGGTTGTTGATTATTTGTATACACTCTATATACAAAATCGCACATTGATTAGCGAAAATTTTTAGTCTACTTTCATTCGATGCGTGTCGGAGCAGTGATGCCGATCTTATCGATTAGGTGTATATTAAGCCCCCGCCTTTAGACCTTTTGTACGAAAAAACCTATGCGAATTCAATTTTTGAAGTGTTTTATCCATTTTGTTTATATTAAGTAATGCGTTATTGCTTATTAAAACGCACTTACCTTTAAACACATTGAATAAAAAACAGCTTTCGCTATGCGTAAAAACAACCAACAGCTTTTGTTCAATTTTGCTTGCCGCTTAAGGAAAAAAATGTCGCTTTGCTCAAAATATATTCCGATTATTCTTGTTCTCCTTTTTCCTTCCTTATCAATGGCGGCCGCTGAAGCAGGCCCTATTAGCCAAGTACAACCATTGGATTTGACTCAGCATTGGGCTGGTTATTTGGCTTTGACGGTTTTTGCTGTCGCCTACATTCTTGCCATGACCGAGGAAGTGACTGAGTTAAAAAAATCCAAGCCGATGGTGTTTGCGGCAAGCCTTATCTGGATATTTATTGCCGCTTTTTATACCAAGGCCGGGATGAGCGAACAAGCCGGAGTCGCTTTCCGCGCTACGCTTGAAAGTTATGGCGAACTGTTTTTGTTCATCATGGTCTCGATGACTTACTTAAATGCGATGGAAGACCGGGGCGTATTTGACAGCCTGCGGGTCTGGCTATTGAGTAAGAATTTCAGCTATCGGCAATTATTCTGGATTACCGGCTTCCAGGCGTTCTTTATCTCGTCCGGCTGCAACAATCTCACTACCGCCTTGCTGATGGGTTCGGTTATTCTGGCTATGGGTAAAGAATTGTCCTCGCTTTGTTACCTTATCCAGTATCAATGTTGTGGTAGCTTCTAATGCAGGCGGTTCATTCAGCCCCTTCGGCGACATCACCACGTTGCTGGTCTGGCAAAAAGGCGTCGTGCCGTTTGCCGACTTCTTTTCCCTGCTGATTCCGGCCATTGTCAACTTCGCAATACCTGCCGCGATCATGCATTTCTTTATTCCGCAAGAAAGACCGGCGGCGGTAATGGAAGCTCAAGCTATGAAGCGGGGCGGCTGGATAATCATCTTTTTGTTCGTATTGACCATTATTACGTCGGCTTGCTTTGAAAACTTCCTGAGCCTGCCGCCCGCTGCCGGGATGATGATGGGTTTGACCTATTTGAAGTTTTTCAGTTATTACCTGCAAAAAACCCGCGATTCCCACTCTGTATTAATTCCCGTGGATTTGACCGATACCAAAATCGATCATTTTGCGCCCGATGAAATACATGAACAATCCGCAAGCAGGGGGAAATCAACAAATGACCAAGGAACTGCCTTTTGATATTTTCCAGAAAGTCGCCAATCTTGAATGGGACACCTTACTGTTTTTTTACGGCGTAATGGTAGGTGTCGGAGGTTTGAGTTTCATCGGCTATATGGAAGTGGCATCCCACCATCTTTACGGCAGCATCGAGCCTACAGTCGCCAACATTCTGGTGGGCATCGCCTCTGCGTTTGTGGATAATGGCACCATTATGTTGTCTGTACTGACTATGGCTCCTGATATTTCTCAAGGCCAGTGGTTGCTGGTCACATTGACCGCCGGTGTTGGCGGCAGCATGTTGGCGGTCGGTTCCGCAGCAGGCGTCGGCTTAATGGGACAAGCTAAAGGAATTTACACTTTCACCAGTCATCTGAAATGGACGCCGGTCATCGCGTTGGGTTACTTCGGCAGTATCGCCGTTCACTTTCTTATCAATGGTCGGTATTTTTAGGTCCATCCTAAAATAGCTATAGAATGACATCCAGTTGATTCCTTGCTGATTTTTTTCACCTAATTCACATATTCACTATGTCAACAAGCCCACAGAGTCATTCCAAACAACAAGTCACAGTTTTGGCGTTAAGTGCAATCGGTGTCGTATTTGGCGATATTGGCACCAGTCCCTTGTACGCGGTTAAGGAAATCTTCGGCAGTCATTTGCCGATTGATCGGCCCCATGTACTGGGCGTGCTATCGCTGGTTTTTTGGGCGTTAACCTTGGTTGTTGCAATCAAATACGCGACTTTTATTATGCGCGTTAACAACAAGGGTGAGGGCGGCATCATGGCGTTAATGACGTTTGCACTGCAAAGCGCTAACGGTAACCCGAAAAAAACACGCTTTATCATCACCATCGGTTTGCTCGGCGCCGCCTTGTTTTACGGCGACGGCATTATCACCCCGGCAATTTCAGTATTAAGCGCGGTCGAAGGCTTGCAGATTATTGCCCCTCCCTTGGCGAATTATGTTTTGCCGATTACTCTTGCGGTGCTTCTCGCGCTTTTTATTTTGCAGGCCAAAGGCACCGGAACCGTCGGGAAAATGTTTTCACCGATCATGTGTCTTTGGTTTGTCACGTTGGGCGGTCTTGGGGTCAATAATATTATTGATGCTCCCGGCGTATTGGCTGCGGTTAATCCCTATTACGCTGTTCATTTATTGATCGAATTGGGATGGCACGGCTTTTTAATTATGGGGGCGGTGGTGTTGGCAATAACCGGCGCTGAAGCGCTTTATGCCGACATGGGGCATTTCGGCCTGAAACCGATCCGTTACGCTTGGTTCAGCTTTGTTTTCCCTGCCTTGTTGCTCAACTATTTTGGGCAAGGCGCGTTGCTGCTTGAGCATCCTGAGGCGGTGAAAAACCCATTCTATTTGCTGGCCCCGACCTGGGCGATGTACCCGCTGTTAATTTTGGCGACAATGGCTTCCGTTATTGCCTCTCAGGCGGTCATATCCGGCGCGTTCTCGGTCACTAGGCAAGCGATACAACTTGGTTACTGCCCGCGCATGAATATTTTGCACACTTCGGGCCGGGAGGTCGGGCAGGTGTATATTCCTGCGATCAACTGGCTATTGATGACTTCGGTATTTGTCGTGGTCTTGAGCTTTCAATCGTCCTCGGCGCTCGCTTCGGCTTACGGCATTGCCGTTACCGGTACCATGATTGTCGATACTATTTTGGTGTTTATTGTCATTCAGGAGCTTTGGCAGTGGAAAAAGTCGGCCGGTATCGCCTTTTTGACCACATTTCTAACCGTGGATTTTTTGTTTCTTTCCTCTAACAGTTTAAAAATACCGACCGGCGGCTGGTTGCCTTTGGTTATCGGATTTGTGTTGTTCTTGATGATGACCACCTGGATTCAAGGTCGTGCCTTGCTGGCGGACTACATGGATGAGAGGCGTATGCTGTTTGAGGATCTGGAAGATAAGATCATCAGTCATCAGGCAGTTATAGCTAAAGGTTCGGCCATTTATCTAGCTAAAAGCCTACATGGCGTACCCCAGGTGTTTTTGCACAATTTCGAGCATAACCATGTGCTGCATGAACAAATCGTTGTTTTAACCATCGTCACTAAGGATGAGCCATACGTTGATGTGGCTCACCGGAGTCAAGATTCGTTCATTTGGCAAGGACAGCAATTTTCACCGGGTTAAGCTTTACTATGGCTTCCAGCAAAGTCCTGATGTGCGGCAAGCTTTGGAGCAGTGCGCCCAGGAAGGGTTAAACATCGATTTCAAGCAGACATCGTTTTTTATCGGTAGTGAGCGGCTGTCTTTTAGGAAAAAGAGTCCAATGTCTAAATGGCGCAGGCCCTTATTCAGGTTTTTATTCCACAATGCATCAAGCGCGATAGACTTTTTTAAGATCCCTGTCGAGCGCGTCATTGAGCTGGGCATCCGCATCGAGCTTTAGCGGCTAAATGGGCGCTAATCCATCTAGCTGTCGGAAGCTGTACAGGGCCGATGGGCCGGGCAGCTCAGATCTCTAACATGAAATCTTTGTTTTAAATCGCTACTGCGTTCAAATTCTCGTCTTCATACAAACGTAGTTTCTTCCAGCCGGTGAATTTGCTGTCATAAAATTCAAGGTCATTATCAATTGAATGCTCATAGCAGCTTCTGAACAGCTTGGCGGTGCGAAATGCATGCAACTCGTCATCTGCCGTTACTTTATCGACATTGCCGACCTGAAAGGTTTTATTCCTGGATTTGCCGTTACTGACCCAAAAAACGGTATAGCAAAGATAGCTTTTATCTTTACGATGATCATACTTGATGGTTCTGGATACGCCTGTGACGCCTGTGGTGGTTTTGTTTTTGGGCGGCTTAAGGAACCGTGTCTTGCTGCCTTTTAAAACGGTCAGCATTTGGTCGCGCCAAGTAATGGCGGCTTTCAGGGACTTGCCTTTGTTGCCCCACAATTTATGTGAAAAATAACGACTGCTTTCTTTGCCGCGTCTTACGATGCGGACTTGGTAGCCGAACACATCGGGCTCGGTAATATGTTTGTCTTTTGCCATGATAGAACCCCATCAAACGGATTAACTAAATGAATTTAACAGCTAAGTTAGGGCGACGTGTCTTTAAGAAAGACCTGGGTAGAGTAATTCCCCGACAGTATTGTAAGCTATTAATGACAAATTATGGCTCAAATTAAAATTAAAGCAAGCTAAAAATCAGAACAATTCTCCAATTCCCGACTAACCTAGTGTACAATTCCAGTTATCCACTGCTTCGGTGGCCAACAACAAGTTAACAGTCTTTTGTTTTTTCACTATTTATTGGAGATAATCAATGAGCGTATTAGTCGGTAAACAAGCACCTGATTTTACAGTTCCCGCCGTTCTTGGCGATGGTCAGATAGTTGATTCATTTAGTTTTTCTGAGGCTACTAGCGGCAAATATGCGGTAGTTTTTTTCTACCCGTTGGATTTCACCTTTGTTTGTCCAAGTGAATTGATTGCTTTGGATCATCGTATCGATGAATTCAAAAGCCGTAATGTAGAAGTGATTGCGGTGTCTGTAGACTCTCATTTCACCCATAATGCATGGCGTAATACTCCTGTTAATAAAGGCGGTATCGGTCCTGTTCGTTACACAATGGCTGCTGACATATCCCACGCTATTTGCAAAGATTACGATGTTGAAGTGGAGGGTGCTGCCGTGGCTTACCGTGGCTCTTTCCTGATCGATCGCTCAGGCAAAGTCCGTCATCAGGTTGTTAACGATCTGCCTTTAGGTCGCAATATGGATGAAATGCTGCGTATGATTGATGCCTTACAATTCCACGAAGAGCATGGCGAAGTATGTCCAGCAGGCTGGCATAAAGGCGATGCAGGTATGAACGCAAGCCCTGCCGGTGTTGCGGAATATCTGGATAAAAATGCTGATAAGCTGTAAGTAACAGCGGATTATGGCGCCGGCCTAAAACCGGCCAGCACAATAAAAAAGGCTTGGACATTGAGTGTCTAAGCCTTTTTTATTGCCGGGAAGTGTGATTGAATCGCTATTCCGGTTTGCTCTGTGCGACATCTTGCGGTTCATCCAGAAACTTCCGGTAATTGATTGAAACCTTAAGTCCCGCAAAACGGCCGGCCATTCTAACCAGTTCCTGAGTCTTTTTATCGAAGGTGATTTTAACTTCGTTCAAGGCGCGATCTTCATAACCTTCTTCTATATGATGGGTTTCCAGCAGGAAACGGTAAATATAGATTTCCTGTTCCGGCTCATCTTTGATTTCAAACGGTTCGCCCAGTTGCGCCAGAACGGCCGGTTTTTTGGGTAAATCGTCGGAAATTTTTTCCAGCAATGCCGAGTTGGCTTTGAGTTGCTGTTTTTCTTTGTCGATTTCAGCGCCGCCTATCGAGCGTAATGAAACTTCTAAAAACTTGGGCGGGGCAATTGCAAGAAACAAGTGAGGAAAACGACCAGGCAATCAGGCGGTTTTCTTTGTTAAAATTCAAATCCGAATAAAACTTCACCTCCGGCTTGATCAGTTTATTGTTGCCGTCAACTTTCCGAAACCAGTACCGCCAGCGTCTGCCTTCAGCCGTAGGGTCATCCTGGCTGGCATAAAGCTTGGATAGGGAGACAAAATCCTGGCTGAAAAGAATGGGGTCTTTAAAGTGCAAGGTAAATTCGTTATTGGTCTCGACGGAAAAGTGGCGATCGAATTCATCCATTTGCAGGTAGACTTGGTAAGCCCGAATCCAGTACATGCAACCGGATAATGAACAGGCCACTGCCAGCAAAAAAACAATGCGAAGACTTCGTTTAATGATTCCGGTTTTCATGGGATTGTTTATTAATGCAGTGTTTCGGAGTCGTCGGTAACGGTGTTTTTCTGAGACAGGATATTTTCCACATCGACTTTATCAAAGCGGTATTGTTCACTACAGAATTCGCAGTTTACTTCAATAATGCCCCGTTCCTTTAAAATATCTTCCAGTTCAGTCCGTCCCATCGCGAATAAGGTTCTCTCGATGTTTGACCGGGAACAGGCGCAGCCGAATTCGACCGGCTCTGCGTCAAATAGCCTGACTTTTTCCTGGTTGAACAATCGATACAGCAGCTGTTCGCAATCCAGTTCGAACAGTTCCTGCTCGGTTACCGTGTTGGCCAGTATCTCGATATGCTCCCAATCGGCCTGATAATTTTCCTGTGCAGGCAGCTCCTGCAATAATAATCCTACGGCATGGGTGGCATTGGCAAATAGCCACAAGCGGGTCTTGAGCTGCTCGGATTGCTCAAAATAAGTTTGCAAGACGGCGGCCAAATTGCTGCCTTGAAGTGGAACGATGCCCTGATAAGGATGGCCGTTTTCGGATTCGATGGTTAACACCAATCGCCCATGGCCGAACATGGCTTCTAATGGGCCAGGCGTTTATGTTTTCCTTGCCTCTGACCAGGCCTCTTATTTTTCGCTGATCCGTTGCCTGGGCAACCAGCGTTTTAATGTCGCCGTCGCCTTGGGCCTGAAGGATCATCGAGCCTTTAAACTTGACCGTAGCCGAGAGCATGACCACGGCGGCCAGCGCTTGCCCCAGTTGCTGCTGCACGCTTTCAGAACCGCGCTGATGAAGTTTTGCCGCCTGCCAGCTGGTGGTCAATTTGACCCATTCCCCGCGAACACCCAGCTCTTCAAATAAAAAACGGCGTAATAAATCTTGCTCTATCATGTTTTTCCAGTTAAAAGTCGTGCATTTTATGACATTAGGATCATCGATATCCTTGTCCCAACCGTTCTATAAAAATACCACAGGCCATGATTTTTTCATCAAAAAAACTTATCTTACCTGATCCCAAAGATGCTTTGCCCGGCCGAACCACGCCCATGCCGGTTACCAACAGGCATTTTGTAACACGGCAACCCGATAGTTCCGCCGTTTCCGGAAACTATGGCGCAGGCATTGTTTGGCATGGGCTGCTTTTGGGGGGCGGAGCGGAAATTCTGGCAATGTCGCCGGGGTGTTCAGTACGGCAGTTGGATATACCGGCGGCTACACGCCCAATCCGACGTATGAGGAAGTTCTGTACCGGCTTGACCGGTCATAGTGAGGTTGTCAAAGTGATTTATGATCCGGCTATTGTTTCGTACGGCGAGTTACTCCGGATTTTTTGGGAATCCCACAATCCCACGCAGGGCATGAGGCAAGGCAATGACATCGGCACGCAATATCAGATCCGGGATTTATACCTATACTCGGCAACAATTCGATGAAGCGCTGGCATCAAAACAACGTTACCAGGAACAACTGACTCAAGCAGGTTTTAACCAAATAACCACCGAGATCATGTCGGCTGGCGAGTTTTATTATGCCGAGGATATGCATCAGCAATATCTGGCAAAGAATCCTATGGGTTACTGCGGTTTAGGCGGCCTGGATGTGGCTGTTGATAGGTGAATAGATTTCAGAAGACAAAAAAAAGGCGGTTTAAAAAAACCGCCTTGGAATATATTTAGGAAGAATATAACGCAACTTTTCAGCTATGGAGCTCTACAAGAGCTTTAAAAGTTAGGTTAATAATACCAATAACTATTGCAATATAAAATGTGACATATTGTCGCAGTTTAATTTTTGTTTAATTTATAATTAAAATTCCGATAATGTACTTAAACGCACTAAAGTTTCAAGATTAGGATATTTCTACAATAACTATTATTTATAAAAATGCTCTCATACGCCTCACATAGATCAGAATTCTCTGCCCGGCAAAACCTTAAGTGGCTGTTTATTCTAAGAAATTTGATGATACTCAGCGAGATTATACTGATTGTTTTATCGGTGTACGGTCTTAATATCCGTTTGCCGGAGCAGCCGCTTTGGTTGGTGATATTGTCGATAATCGCCGTTAATATTTATACCTCAATGCGCTTGCAGACAGAAGATCCGGTTACGGAGCTGGAAATTTTTTCCCAGTTAGTTATTGATGTTTTTGCTATTGCGGCATTACTGTATTTGACTGGAGGCGCATCAAATCCTATTACCTGGGTATTTTTGTTGCCGCTGATTATTACAGCCATTATGCTGCATCAATCCTATGCTTGGTATATGGTGATTTTAACCACGTCCATGTATACGGCGTTAATGGCCTACAATGTCCCGCTGCCGTCGATAGAGCCTCATATACCTAATCCGGAAATGCAGTATTCCGATGCAAAGAATTATCAGCTGTTGCAGCAGGTTCACGCGATGAGCGACACTCATTACTTTAATCTGCATATTTTCGGCATGTGGTTCGGTTTTGTATTTAGTGCCGGCTTGGTCGCATTCTTTGTGGTTGAGCTGGCTAAAACGCTCAAAGCTCAGGAGCGAAATCTGGCTGAAGCCCGAGAAAATGCGTTAAGGGATGAGCGGGTTGTCGCATTGGGCACTTTGGCGGCCAGTGCAGCTCACGATATGGGGACGCCATTAGGCACGATTGCAATTGTGACTCATGAGCTTGAGCAAGAGTACCCGGATCATCGCTTCCCAGATCTGCACGAGAAACTGCTGATCATGCAGCAACAGGTTGAACGCTGCAAAACAGCGTTATCGGTGATGTCAGCCTCTGCGGGTGAAATGCGCGCAGAGTCCGGTAGAGCTATGCTGCTGACTGATTACCTTGATGAAGTCATCAAGCAGTGGCGCACTCACAAACCAACGGCAAAGCTATCTTTTTTTATTGATGCTGAAGTCGCAACGTCGGCAAAAATCGTAGCCGAGCTGACGCTGACTCATTCAATTATTAATATTTTAAATAATGCAGCTGAAGCATCGCCGCCGGAAAAGAGCATTGAGTTTTACGCATCCTGGGATTCAGATTACGTTGTTATTAAAATCAGGGATTTTGGTCACGGGTTTCCGCTGGAATTGATCGATTTTGCCGGTAAGCAGCCCGTTATCAGCAAAAAACGGGGTCTAGGTGTGGGTTTATTGTTAGCTTATTCCACGATTAATCGTCTGGGCGGTAAAATTAATCTTTACAACAACGACACGGGCGGAGCCTGCGTGGAAATCACCCTACCCCTTTTAAAGGCAGAGAATAATAATGACAACTCAGGATATGGATAAACCACGGCTGTTGCTGGTGGATGATGATGAGACTTTCTGCAAGGTACTAAAAAGTGCCTTAGAAAAAAGAAATTATGAGGTACTGGTCGCTAACGATGTCAGAACGGGAATATCGCTGGCTGAACAGTATTTGCCCGAATATGCGGTCATTGATTTGCGTATCGGACATGAGTCCGGCCTGGAGCTGGTGAAAAAACTGATCTCATTGGACGACAATACCACGTGTGTGATGTTAACCGGGTTTGCCAGCATTGCCACCGCGGTTGAAGCTATAAAATTGGGCGCCACGCATTATTTAACCAAACCGGCCAATGCGGACGAAATTGTCAACGCCCTGCATAAGAACGAAGGCGACTCATCGGTCTCGATCAGCGAAAATCCGCTGTCGGTAAAACGCCTGGAATGGGAGCATTTACAAAAAGTGCTGATGCAGCACGACGGCAATATTTCGGCCGCTGCCAGGGCGTTAAATATGCACAGGCGCACGTTGCAAAGAAAGCTCGATAAGAAGCCGGTCAAAGAGTAGTCATAAAAAATCAGATGGTTTCGCATTCGGTTTTTTAGTTGTCGCAACAAGCATGAATCGTTCTGATTTCGACAACTTGATTTCAGTCCGCTATGGCCCGGTTGCCAACAATTTACTAGCAACAATATGTTTATGTCTCTCATCAGGCTTATGAAATGTCGGCATTAATTTTTGTTGGGGCATCTTGTTGTTTTTCAATGAATATCAAGCCTTTTTAGGTTGTGGATTTCGGTGCGGTTGATGTTTTTTTTATTTATAGTTTTGACACAACGCGGTATCTCATGATAAAAAGTACCCTGTCGTTTATTACTTAATTCGACAAGCAGCTCAGTAAAGTAATTTAGCTGAGTGGCCCCTTTGAGGAAAGGGAATAAAACAATATAATATAAACTCTCGAGGATTTTAAAATGGCTGAAGAACAAGAAAAAGATAACACATGGTTGATTGCTGGTGTTGCTATTGCTGCTGTTATTGTTTTAGTTGTACTGTTAAAACAAGACGAAACTAAGCATTTACAAAGTGGTGCTGTTGCGGCAAGTAATGCTGAAATCGACGCAAAATTATCTACAAAGAAAACCAGCAACAAAACTGCTCAATAAAAGCTGTAAAAAGTAGTCAATTGAAAAATACCTCCCGTCTCGCGGGGGGTATTTTTCTTATCTCACTGTAGCTTCAACTCAATACTTTCTGCCATTGCCGAGTTGGCTAACTCGAATCGTTTAAATCGCTGCTGACAACAACTTCAATTCCCAAGTTTTGGATATACCGCTCCCTCTCCTCTGAGTTTAGCTAGATGTCTGTTTCCAGCTGCTGGATTTTTTCTTCCAACATTTTTACCCTTTTCAATAGTTCCGGTAGTTTGCTGATGGCGATCTGCTCTTTGTAAGCCGTCTTCTTGTCTTTTGCCGGACTGCCGAAGACCTGCGTACCCGCTTTGACATCTCCTGCCACGCCAGAGCGCGCCATGACTACAGCGCCTTGACCAATCGTAACATGGTCGGCAATGCCCGAGCTTCCGGCCAGAATCGCATAGTCTTCAATGTTGCAGGAGCCTGATACGCCGGTTAAGCCGCACATGATGACATGTTTGCCGACTTTATTATTGTGTCCGATTTGTACCAGATTATCGATTTTGCTGCCCGCGCCTATTAAGGTGCTTCCCAGTGCGCCCCTGTCTATACAGGTGTTGGCGCCAATCTCGACATTGTCCTCGATAACCACATTGCCGACTTGAGGCACTTTGACGTGTTGATTATTTCTGAACTTATAACCGAAGCCGTCAGCGCCGATGATGGCTCCTGAATGAATAATGACATTGTCGCCCACGACCACGTCGTCATAAATAACGGCATAGGGATAAATCTTGCAGTTTTTGCCTATCTTTACATTTTTGCCGATATAGGCGCCTGCGTGTATTTCGCTACCATCGCCTAGGCTAGCGTTTTCGCCAATGACGGCGTAAGGGCCGATATACAGTTCATTGCCTAACGTCACATTGGCTTCAAGCACTGCCTGCGGCGCAATTTGTCGGCCATAAGTCCTGGCGGGATGCAGCAATTCGACCGCTTTGATAAAACTGAGTTCCGGGTCGGCGCAAATTAACAGCGCCATGCCTTCAGGTACATTGTCAACGCTGAAGCCTTCCGCAATAAAACAGGCGGACGCTGTTGAATCCTTGATGTGCTGAGTATAGCGGCTGTTGGTCAGCTGCGTGACTTGGCCTTGGCGTGCAGAGGTAATATCTGCCGCTGAATGGATGGTTGCTGATGGATCGCCGCCTTCAATACGTGCACCACAAAAATCGGCAAGTTCTTTTAATGTAATCGACATATATGTCTCTGCTGTTATTTTGAATAGCGCCAAAACAGTCGGCACGTTGTTGAAAATTTAAGTTTAGTGTAACAAATCTAATAAACAACCACATTACCGCTGTTAAGTGGCTGACCGGAATGGTGAGGTTTTCAATGTAACCGATTTGATTTTGGTTTTCTGTTTTATAACGCCCAAATGTCAATTTTGACTGCGTTCTGCCAGTGTCCCGATTTGCCGCCGTCTTTTTCCAGTAATCGGACTGACTGGATAACCATGCCCCTGTCTACGGCTTTGCACATGTCGTAAATGGTGAGCAATGCAATCTGAGTGGCGTTTAGCGCTTCGATTTCTACGCCGGTTTGGCCGTTGGTTTTTACGGTGGTTTGGCAGCGTATCCGGTTGTTGTTGGTTTCTGCGTTCAGCTTGATTTCAACATGGGTTAGCGGCAACGGATGGCAGAGCGGAATCAGGTCAGCGGTTTTTTTGCTGGCCATGATACCGGCTATTCTTGCTATGGCCAGCACGTCGCCTTTTTTGTGACCGCCGTCTACGATCAGCTTGAGCGTTTCCGGCTGCATTTCAATATAGCCTTCGGTGACGGCAGTACGCTGGGTGATCGCCTTTTCGCCGACGTCGACCATGTGCGCTTCGCCGGATTGATTAAAGTGGGTTAATGCAGTCATTTTTCTGTAAAATTATCAGTGAAAAGAGGCAGGCGCATTGCATTATAACAACTGCCGGTTAATAAAACTAAAAAGGCGATTAACCGGTTGCTCTTGCAATGCACCTCGTGCCTGCTTTATTTGTTGTGATTGGGTGAGTGACTATGTCAATTAAGGTGCGTTATTTTGCCAGCTTGAAAGAAAGCATCGGCCGCTCGGAAGACAATCTGGAGTTTGCGGGCTTGTCCACCGTCGGCGATGTATGGCGCTGCGCCAATCCGAATAAAGCGCTGCCGGATAACATCTTGGCGGCGGTAAATATGGACTATGTTGAACTGAATAATGCGGTTAAGGATGGCGATGAAGTGGCTTTTTTTCCGCCTGTGACCGGAGGCTGATCATGGGCATAAAAATTTGTGCGGAGCCTTTCGATCCCTGGCAGGAAATTCAGGCGCACCAGCATTCGGCAAAGGGCATGGCCGGCAAGTTCGGTGCGACCAATGTTTTTATAGGCACGATGCGCGATTTCAATGAAGGCGATGATGTTAAGGGCATGACGCTGGAACATTATCCCGGCATGACCGAAAAGCAGCTGGAAAAAATCGTTGCCGAAGCGTTGCGGCAATGGCCGGTTATCGATGCGTTGGTGGTGCACCGGGTGGGGGATATTCTGCCTAATGAACCGATCGTGCTGGTGGCGGTATGGACATCGCACCGCGGCGATGCGTTTGATGCGAGCCGATACATTATGGAAGCGTTAAAGACGAGAGCGCCTTTCTGGAAAAAGGAGCTGTTAAAATCCGAGGCCGAACGTTGGTTGGTAAAAAATACGGACGGTTATCTTTAGCTTAAGCCGGTAGTTTTGTGTAGGGCGTGCCGTGCGCGCCTTTTTCGGCGGATGAATTGTTGAGCTATTCCTTGGCGCGCACGGCACGCCCTACTCATTGGTTGCGGTTATATTTAACCGGCCCGTTGTGATTATTTTTTAGGAAATACAAAAATGCAGGGACCATTAAGAAAAATGCACGCCCGGCTGGATCTGGATAGATCAAAGCCGGTTCAGTACGAAATGCCGATAGGCAAGCAATTGGTTGCGTTAAATCCGCTGCTCGGGAAATCGATCAAGCTGGTGTATGCCGGCAAAATCTTTTGCATCCACTGCAACAGGTCGATCAAGAAGAGCTTTAATCAGGGCTATTGCTATCCCTGCTTCACCTCGCTGGCGCAATGCGACATGTGCATCATGAAGCCGGAAACTTGTCATTATGCGGCGGGCAGCTGCCGTGAGCCGTCATGGGGCGAGGAATTCTGCTTTCAGCCGCATGTGGTTTATCTGGCCAATTCCAGCAGTATCAAGGTCGGCATTACCCGGCAGGCGCAAATCCCGACACGCTGGATAGACCAAGGTGCGGTGCAGGCATTGCCGATTTTTAGAGTACAGTCGCGCTATATTTCCGGCCTGGTCGAAATCGCCATTGCCAAACATGTCAGCGATAAAACCAGCTGGCAGCAAATGCTTAAGAATAAGGCCGAGCCTATCGATCTGGCTGCAAGGCGGAATGAGTTGATCACTGTCTGCAAAGCGGATCTGGATGAAATTAGCCGGCGTTTTGGTCCGCAGGCGCTTGAGTTGTTAGCCGATGAACTGGTTGTGGATATTCATTTCCCGGTGGACAGCTACCCGGTCAAGGTCAAGTCGTTTAACCTTGATAAGGACGCCGAAGTCTCGGGGGTGCTGCACGGCATTAAAGGCCAGTATTTATTGCTGGACACCGGCGTCATTAATATCCGCAAGTATGCCGGTTACGAGGTCGAATTTTCGGCATAGCGGCGGCTGTATCTAAAGCAAAGGCACAATCAACAGCGCAACCGTATTGACTACTTTGATAATGGTATTGATAGCGGGTCCTGCCGTGTCCTTGTAAGGATCGCCTACCGTGTCGCCGGTGATTGCGGCCTTATGTGCCGCAGAACCTTTGCCGCCGTAATGGCCTGCTTCAATATATTTCTTGGCGTTATCCCAGGCGCCGCCGCCTGTGGTCATCGAAATGGCGATGAACAGGCCGGAGATAATAGAACCTATCAACACTCCACCCAAGGCGGTTTTGCCCAGCGTGAACCCGACGATGACCGGGATGAAAACCGGCAGCAGCGACGGAACCACCATTTTCCTGATCGCGGAAATCGTCAAAATATCGATAGCCTTTGCATAGTCCGGTTTAGCGGTGTAAGTCATAATGCCGGGAATCTCCTTAAACTGGCGGCGGACTTCATTAACAATATCGCCGGCGGCCTCGCCTACCGCTTCCATTGCAAATGCGCTGGACAGGTAGGGAATCAGCGCACCGAGCAACAGGCCGATAACGACCCGAATATCGGATAGATCACAAACCAGTCCGCCCAGGTTGCTGGTGTAATCGGAAAAAAGCGCGAGTGCAGCCAGCCCGGCCGCCCCCATTGCAAAACTTTTTGTGACTGCCTTGGTAGTGTTGCCTACGGCATCGAGAGGGTCGGTGATCTTGCGGATGCCTTCCGGCATTTTTGCCATTTCCGCTATGCCGCCAGCATTGTCGGTAATCGGGCCATAAGCATCGATAGCGACGATCATCCCGGTTAATGACAGCATACCGGTTGCGGCTACGCCGATGCCAAATAGTCCAGCCAATTGGTGGGTTGCCCACATAGCGGCACAAATCAAAATAACTGGTGCGGCGGTGGATTTCAAGGACAAACTTAATCCGGCAATAACATTAGTACCGTCACCTGCGGTCGATGCTTTGGCGATTTTCTGAACCGGCGCATAGGCGCTGGAGGTGTGATATTCGGTAATCAGCATTAAGGCGATCATCAGGCCCAAACCGATAGCGGCCGAATAAAACAGATGGAGCGAGGGAATGAGCCTGCCGCCGATTATTAGCGCATCGCCCATCAGTAGGCGGGTGGCCGGATAAAACAGCAATAACGACAGCACCGTGGCAATAATAACGCCTCTGTATAAGGCCAACATGACGTTTCCATTCTCGGCCACCCTGACGAAGAAAATGCTGATCATGGAGATAAGGATCGATATGCCGCCCAGAACCAGAGGATAGGCAATGGCATTTTCATTACCGTCGATGATCAGCAGATCGGCCAGCAACATAGTGGCGATCAGGGTTACCGCATAGGATTCAAACAGGTCAGCTGCCATGCCTGCGCAATCGCCGACGTTATCGCCGACGTTATCCGCGATAACGGCCGGATTTCTCGGGTCATCTTCAGGGATGCCCGCCTCGATTTTACCGACCAGATCAGCTCCCACGTCGGCGCCTTTGGTAAAGATGCCTCCGCCGAGGCGGGCAAACATGGCGATTAACGATGCGCCGAAAGCCACGCCGAGCATGGCATACAAAGGCTGGTTTACGTCCAGCCACAGTAAAACGCTGTAGTAGCCGCCCGCTGCCAACAGGCCCAGGCCCACCACGGACATGCCGGTAATGGAGCCGCCTCTGATCGCAATCAGAAAAGCATGATGGGAGCCTGAATAAGCCGCTTGAGCGGTGCGGACATTGGCGCGGACCGAGCTGTGCATGCCGACAAAACCGGCTAGCGCCGAGCACAGCGCGCCTAAGGCAAAACCACCGGCGGTAGTCCAGTTTAATAAGAAGCCGACCAGCAATAACAGCGCAGTACCCGCCCAAGCTATAACTTTGTACTGTCTGGTCAGATAAGCCTCGGCTCCCTGCTGGATAGCCAGAGCGATAGCCTGCATTTGTTCATTGCCTGACGGCTGTTGTTTAATCCACTTGAGTAATATCAGACTATATAAAATGGCGGCGATAGCGGTAAGTAGCGCAAAAAGCAAGCACCATTGCGCCATGGATAGCGTGGTGTAAGAGGTAATAAACATAGTCGCTCCTTAGTCGTAAGATGGGCTAAACACCAACAGTAGGCGTTTTAGGCAGCATGCCGCCCATCAATCGGGAACGATGAGCAGGTAATGCCTTTTCAACGATATTTTTATTATTCCATTAGCGACGAACAATAATTGATTGTTATCGGTCAAGCAACAATTAAAAAGGATAAGAGATGCGAGTGCAATCCCAGCAAAAACCTAGTAAAATGGCCGACATATGTCGCTTTAAAACAGCGGCTGCCAACAGCGGTTTATCTGATGTCCTGAAAAAAACAAACCGGGTATTTGGGTTTGAATTTTTAAAAACGCAGTTAATCGGCTTAATTCGAAAGTTTATTTGAGGTATTAGCGTGGAGCTAAACGGCGCACAAATTGTAATTCAGAGTCTCAAGGACGAAGGCGTAGAATATATTTTTGGCTATCCCGGCGGGGCGGTGTTGCATTTATACGATGCCATTTATCCAGCAGGATGATGTCAAGCACATCCTGGTTCGGCATGAACAGGGCGCCACGCATGCTGCGGATGGCTATGCCCGTGCGACTGGTAAGCCGGGCGTAGTTCTGGTCACTTCGGGACCGGGCGCTACCAATGCAGTCACCGGCATCGCCACCGCTTATATGGATTCAATCCCGATGGTGGTTATTTCCGGCCAAGTACCGTTGCCGGTCATCGGTAGCGATGCGTTCCAGGAAGTCGACATGGTCGGCATTACCCGTCCCTGCGTGAAGCATAACTTTTCTGGTTAAAGACATAACCAAACTGGCCGAGACCATCAAAAAAGCGTTTTATGTCGCTACCACCGGCCGTCCCGGCCCTGTTGTTGTGGATATACCCAAAGATATAACTGATCCCAGAATAAAAGTACCTTATAAATACCCTAAAAAAGTCACCATCCGTTCTTATAATCCTGCGGTTACCGGGCATAAAGGGCAGATTAAAAAAGCCGTGGATTTATTATTGACCGCGCAAAAGCCGATCATTTATTCCGGCGGCGGCGTGGTTTTGGGTGAAGCCAGCCAGGAACTGACCGAATTCGCTCAATTGCTGGACTTTCCGGTTACCAATACCTTGATGGGTTTGGGCGCTTATCCTGCAACCGACAAGCAGTTCGTCGGCATGCTCGGGATGCACGGCACTTATGAAGCCAACATGGCGATGCATGACAGCGATGTGATTATTGCGATCGGCGCGCGTTTTGATGACCGCGTCACCGGCAAGCTGGACGAGTTTTGCCCGCATGCGCAAATCATCCATATCGATGTGGATCCTGCGTCTATTTCCAAGACTGTTAAAGTCGCGATCCCTATCGTCGGCGAAGTCAAACCGGTATTGGAGCAAATGATGGAAATGATCAGGGAAAGCAAAAAGAAACCGTCCAAGAAAGCGTTGGAAAACTGGTGGAAGCAGATCGACCAATGGCGGGCCGTCAAATGTATGGAATATGACCGCAACAGCCGCTTGATCAAACCGCAATACGTGATTGAACAGTTGTACGAAGTCACCAAAGGCGAGGCGTATATCACCTCGGATGTCGGTCAGCATCAAATGTGGGCGGCCCAGTATTATCCGTTCGACAAGCCGCGGCATTGGATTAATTCCGGCGGTTTGGGCACGATGGGCTTTGGCTTGCCTGCGGCTATCGGCGTTAAACTGGCGTTTCCCGATTCCGAAGTCGCCTGCGTGACCGGCGACGGCAGCATCCAGATGTGCATTCAGGAATTATCGACCGCGCTGCAATACAATGCGCCGGTAAAAATCATCAACCTGAACAACAGCTATTTGGGCATGGTTCGCCAATGGCAGGAATTTACCTACGAAAGTCGTTACTCGCATTCGTACATGGACACCATCCCGGACTTCGTCAAGCTGGCTGAGGCCTATGGCCATGTCGGCATGCGTATCGATAAGCCCGAAGAAGTCAGACCGGCGCTGGAAGAAGCGTTTGCGATGAAAGACCGCACGGTATTCTTGGACATCCTGACCGACCGAACCGAAAATGTTTACCCGATGATTGAAGCGGGCAAAGCCCATAACGACATGACCTTAAGAGTTGCGGAAGGCACATCAACCGACAGGGAATTGGCGTAATGAGACATATTATTTCTATCCTGATTGAAAACGAATCCGGTGCGTTATCGCGGGTGGCAGGCTTGTTTTCCGCGCGCGGCTACAATATCGAGTCGTTGACCGTTGCGCCGACTGAAGACCCTAGCCTGTCGAGAATGACCCTGGTCACTCGCGGCAGCGACGACATTATCGAGCAAATCACCAAGCAGCTGAATAAACTGATTGATGTGGTCAAGCTGATAGACTTGGCCGAATCCGATCATATTGAACGGGAACTGATGATGGTCAAGGTCAAGACCACCGAACAGATCGCGCGAAGAAATCAGAGGCATGGCGGATATATTTCGCGGCAAGATTATCGATGTGACGCCGACCACTTATGTCGTGGAAATGACCGGCCCCTCCAGCAAACTGGATGCGTTTATCGCCGCTATCGATGGCGATACCATTATTGAAGTCGTTCGCTCCGGGCCGACAGGCATTTCAAGAGGCGAAAAAGGGCTGCATTTGTAACAGAGCCTATAGGATGGGCTGACGAAGGAAGCCCATCTCCGTGATTGATGCGCTTCGTTCCTCAGCATATCCTACGGTTCCACGATTTGATAACCAACCAATACTTTAAACACTCAAAACAGGAAAAACCATGCAAGTTTATTACGACAAAGATGCCGATCTTTCAATCATCAAAGCTAAAAAAGTAGCTATTATCGGTTACGGATCGCAAGGCCATGCCCACGCTCTTAATCTAAAAGAATCCGGCGTTTCAGTTGTCGTGGGCTTACGCACAGGATCACCCTCAGTGGCTAAGGCTGAAGCGCATGGTTTAACCGTTCAAGCGGTTGCACAAGCGGTTGCCGGCGCAGACATAGTCATGATTTTGACGCCTGATGAATTCCAATCAAAATTGTATAAAGACGAAATTGAACCCAACATCAAACAAGGTGCAGTATTAGCATTTGCCCACGGCTTTTCAATTTTATTCAACCAAGTCGTGCCACGCGCCGATTTAGATGTGATCATGATCGCGCCTAAAGCACCAGGACACACCGTTCGTTCTGAATTTGTACGCGGCGGCGGCGTTCCTGACTTAATCGCAGTTCATCATGATGCTTCAGGCACAGCGAAAGCGATTTGTTTATCGTATGCCTCTGCTATTGGCGGTGGTCGCTCAGGTATTATTGAAACTACATTCCGCGACGAATGTGAAACCGATTTATTCGGCGAACAAGCGGTACTATGCGGCGGTGCGGTTGAACTGGTAAAAATGGGTTTTGAAACCTTGGTTGAAGCGGGTTATGAGCCTGAAATGGCCTACTTCGAATGCTTGCACGAATTAAAGTTGATTGTTGATTTAATGTTTGAAGGCGGCATCGCCAACATGAACTACTCGATCTCCAACAATGCAGAGTACGGCGAATACGTGACCGGTCCACGCGTCATCAACGAAGAAAGCCGTTGGGCGATGCGCGAAGCGTTGAAGAACATCAGAAACGGCGAATACGCCAAGCAGTTCATCATGGAAGGTATGACCAACTATCCTGAAATGACCGCCAAGCGTCGTTTGAATGCAGAACACCCGATTGAAGTCGTCGGTGCAAAACTGCGCAGCATGATGCCTTGGATCAAAGCCAATCAGATTGTTGATAAAACCAAAAACTGATCTAAATTGGTTTAAGTGTTTAAAAAAGCCCGTCTTTATGACGGGCTTTTTTTGCTATGCCCGCAATGCACGAAGTCTCGGAAAGCTACTTGCACCGCTCAGTCAAACGCACCATGTCATTCATCACGCCATCCAAGCCGCCGTAAACGTTCAGCGTATTGATACGGCCGGTGATTTTTTCCAATATCTCCAACTCTTTCAAGCGCAATAACACGGGGTTGCCTTCCATGACTTTGGCGGTGTTATGCAAAGACCGCGTTGCTTGGGTTTCTTCCTGACGCTTAATTAAATTCGCTTCGGCAAGTTTTTGCGCCTCAACCACTTGGGTCAGAATCGCTTTCATTTCACCGGGCAAGACAATATCTCGCGCTCCGACGGTTTTTACTTCAATGCCGTAAACAGCTGCTTTTTCGGCAATGATCGTTAACACCTGTGTGTTCAATGAGTTTTTATCGGCTAACAACTCATCCAACGTTTGCGTGCTGACAACCGTCCGCAACGCCAATTGCAATTCGCGGTACAAATAATCCTTGGCATCGGCCAGCTCGGCTTTAACCACTTCAGCTTGTTTAATCTGCCAGGTTGACGACAAATTCACCCGCAAACTCACGCGGTCTTTGGTCAAAATTTCCTGACCGTTGACTTCCATGTTTTGCAAACGGCCATCGAATAACGTCACGGCGATATTGCGATTAAACCGCCACCAAACATGCGTTCCTGACGTTAATGTTGCGACCGTTTCCCCGTCCACCATCAAGAATCCCAAATGATTTTCCGGCACTGTCGCTACGACTATCGCTCTCAAAGCGGCACACCGCAACATGTCGTCTTTGGCATTCGCCAACAACGCCGCCAATTTTTTGGGTACGGTAAAGTCCTGGCTGATGTCCAGCTTATCTATATGTATCTCTTGCTGAGTTTTCCAATAAGCGCCGCGTTGTCCGGGGGCTTTAATGTCTTTTAGAACATTTTTTTGATAAACCAGGCCGACTTCCTGCTCGCCGGTTTCCCATTGCGTCATCACCTCGGCAAACGCATCCGGATGTAATTGCGCCAAGTGCAGCAGGTCTTTATCAATCTCTTCCTGCAAAGTGTTGGTCAGCGTGACTACCTGAACTTGGTATTGATCGAACCAATCCCAAAATCTATAGACACCGGCGGGCAAAATTTTTAGAAATTGCCGCTCTTTAAACAACAAACCTTTTTGCGTTTCCGCGATTATTATTTTTTTGATTAAACGCATTGCTGTCTCCTTAAAATAAAGTGATAAAGCCTCCGCACAGCCACCGGCTCCAAGCCTTATGGCGAGCGGGCAAACCCTCGCTTGCTGTTTGCGCACCCGTCAGACCCAGCCCAAAGGCGGTGTTTGTGCTGATGTCCGGTGACCGTGACGTGACGCCAGATAAACCGCATCTGACTACACGCAACCGCCGCCTTCAATCGGGAGGCCCTATCTGATGCCCTTTCGGGCTTTGCTTTTTCAAGCTACCTTGGAAGGGTAGTTTCACTAGCCGGATTCGAACCGGCTACAGCCTGATTACAAATCAGTTGCTCTACCTGGATGAGCTATAGTGATGGAGCTGCCAGTTGGATTCGAACCAACGACCTACCGAGTATTCTCGGTAGCTCTACCTGACTGAGCTATGGCAGCGTTATTTGACACCGTCTCAACACCGATACGCAGATGCCTATCAGGTTTGCGTCAGTCAGGCGTTTTGAACCTGAACCGCTGGTGTTGTTGGTATGTCAAATTCTTGCTGGCGTTACCTATGCTTTGCGGCAACGCCGAATATATTTATCCTAGAAATCAGTTGGAACATATGAAATCCGTTCGTACTGAGCCCTCTCCAGAGGGGAGAGGGTTGGGTGAGGGGAATCAAAATAAGGAAAAGGCTTATTTAAATCCCCTCATCCCAACCTTCTCCCTGAGGGAGAAGGAGCTCGCAATCTAAACCCTACCCCTTCGATAGGCTCAGAGCGAACGGGATTTTGGTGTGCTCAACTGCATGTTTTAGATTTATCCCTTAACACAAACCACCTGTTTCAAGGTATGCACAATCTCAACCAAATCCGCCTGCGCTGCCATCACCGCTTCAATAGGCTTGTAGGCGGAAGGCGTTTCGTCGATCACCTCTTCATCCTTACGGCATTCCACGCCTGCCGTGGCTTGAATATGCTCGGCCAAGGACACCAGCTTTTTCGCTTGGGTGCGCGACATAACCCGCCCTGCGCCGTGGCTGCAACTGCAAAAACTTTCTTCGTTGCCCAAACCGCGCACAATGAAGGATTTGGCGCCCATGCTGCCGGGAATAATCCCCATTTCACCCAGCTTGGCGCTGACCGCGCCTTTCCGGGTAACCAGCACGTTTTTATCGTAATGATGCTCACGGCTGATATAGTTGTGATGACAGTTAACCGCTTCCAGCTCTGCGCTAAACGGTACCGGCAACATGTCCCGTATCGCGCTTAACACGTTGTTCATCATGATTACCCGGTTGGCAAGCGCAAAATCCTGCGCCCAGCTCACCGCTTCCAGATAGTTTTTAAAATGCTCGCTGCCTTCGGGAATGTAGGCCAAATCTTTATCGGGCAGATGGATAAACCAGCGTTCCATATCTTTTTTAGCCAGCTCGATAAAGTGCGTCCCGATCCGGTTGCCGACACCGCGCGAACCGCTATGCAACATCACCCAAACTGCATCCGCCTCATCCAGGCAAATCTCGATAAAATGATTGCCTGTTCCTAACGTACCCAAATGGTTGAGGTTGTTGGTGTTTTTCAAGCACGGATGTTTTTGGCATAACCGTTCAAAGCCCTCATTTAACAGCAGCCAAGCCTGCACAACGTCTTCAGGCGGTTGGCCCCAGCTACCGGTATCGCGCACTTTAAAATTGGCAACGCGGCCATGCGGCACGCGTTTTTCAATCTCGTTGCGTAACGCGGTCAACGAATCGGGCAGTTGCGCGGCGGTTAAAGCTGGTTTTAGTCGCCATCATGCCGCAGCCCAAATCCACACCCACCGCAGCCGGAATCACCGCGCCGACGGTAGGAATGACGCTGCCGATCGTCGCGCCTTTACCCAGATGGACATCGGGCATTACCGCGATCCATTTGTGAATAAACGGCAGCCCGGCGATATTCAGCAATTGTTGCTTGGAGTTTTCATCAAAGCTTACGCCGCGTGTCCATGCCTTAACAGGATAGTGACCTTGTTCGTGTAAGACTTCGTAGGAGCTAGTCATGATTGAGATTCCTTGAGTTTGTTTACTAACGATTTGTTTAGAGCAAGGCCTGTGCCAAATAGCATGTAATCGGCTGCGCCATCTTTAACCATGAGTTCCAAACACCTATCATTTTTAATGGGAATGCCCCAAAAACGTCATTCCGGCAGGGATTGCCGGAATCCAGAAGCCAGGGATGGTAAGGCTCAGATCACCTCCATGTGCCCTAGATACCGGCAGTCCATGCCGGTATGACGTGCTATTTAAACAAAGTAATTACATGCGCTGTTGAACTTAAATTGCTCAGCTAGAGTAGATTTGCATCGCCCAAGAGGCTAAACTCCAGGTTAACTTTTTATCGATATAGATACCGGATTATCAAAATGGATACAGTCATCATCGGCATTTTAGGATCTCGCCTGGATCACGGCGGTTTGGGTAGCAGACGGCACGAACGCTGGCGGCCCAGCATCTCGTTATTGATGCACGATAACCTGCCAGTCGATGAGTTTGTGTTGATCCATCATGCCGATGAACAACAACTCGCCACCTTGACGCTCAACGATATGGCGGCCATGTCTCCGCAAATACGGCTGACACCTTATCAAGTCGATTATGAAAACCCTTGGGACTTTGAACAGGTTTATAGCCAGCTGCACGAATTCACCCGCAGCTATCATTTCGATCCCGAACAGCATGATTATTATGTCCACATCACCACCGGCACCCATGTCGCGCAAATCTGTTTGTATCTGCTGACCGAAGCCAACTACATTCCGGCCAAGTTGCTGCAAACCTCGCCAAGCAAGGAAGGCGTGCAAGGTTGCTATCAAGTCATCGATTTGGATTTATCGCGCTACGATCAAATCGCCTCGCGCTTTGCCCGTGAAGCCCAAGACGGCATTGCTTATTTAAAAGGCGGCATAACAACGCATAATCCTGCGTTTAATACATTGATCTCCCAACTGGAGCATGTATCGATCAAATCGTCGGCGCCGATGTTGTTAACAGGCCCGACAGGCGCCGGAAAATCGCGGCTGGCAAAACGCATTTACGAACTGAAAAAACAGCGCGGCTTGGTGACCGGCAAATTGGTGGAAGTCAATTGCGCGATCTTGCGCGGCGATAACGCGATGTCGGCTTTATTCGGCCATGTGCGAGGCGCTTATACCGGCGCTTTGACTCAGCGCATGGGCTTATTGCGCGAAGCCGATAAAGGCTTGCTGTTTTTAGATGAAATCGGCGAATTGGGCCTCGACGAACAAGCCATGCTGCTGCGTGCGATTGAAGATAAAGTGTTTATGCCATTGGGCAGCGATCAGGAAGTCGGCAGCGATTTTCAATTGATAGTCGGAACTAACCGCGATTTGTTCGAACAAGTACAACGGGGGTTGTTTCGTGAAGATTTGTTGGCGCGGATTAATTTATGGACCTATCAACTGCCCTCGCTGAAACAACGCATCGAAGATTTAGAGCCCAATATTGAACACGAGCTGCAACAATTTACGATTAAAGCAGGCTATAAAGTCAGCTTTAACAAAGCCGCTCGCGAACAGTATTTAAAGTTTGCCCGTTCAGCAACAGGCGCTATGGCGAGCGAATTTCCGGGATTTAAATTCCAGCATTACCCGCATGGCAACCTTGGCAACGGGCGGGCGCATTACCGAAGAACTGGTGGGCGAAGAAATCAGCCGCTTGCAGTACGCTTGGTCAGGTTTCAGCCAGCAAGCCGGTTGACGATGGACTTGCCGCCGTATTGTCGGCGCAAGCCTTGGCGGAGTTGGATTTATTCGACCGTTTGCAACTTGCCGAAGTAGTGCGCGTCTGCCGCGCCAGTCGCAGCTTGGCCGAGGCGGGACGGGTTTTGTTCAATCATAGCCGCACCCAAAAAGCCAGCGCCAATGACTCGCACCGGCTTAAGCAATATTTACAGAAGTTTGGCTTGGAGTTTCAGGGGATTGTAAAAAGCTCGTAACTATTTAATCTTGCAGGGTACGTTGTGCATATGAGACTGTGAAAGTATTAATTATCCCAAAAGTTTTTGCACGTTTTCCATTGGAAGTTTGGCGAAACTTTTGTGGGCGGTAGAGACGCGGTTTACCGCGTCTTTTGAGTGTGCTCCGTATAATCCTAAGAATTCAGACGCGATAAATCGCGTCTCTACAGGTTAGACCAATTGGGAATTCCGTGTTCCCAATTGATGTGATAACTTTGGGGACGATTAATATTATCCAAATCAGCTAAAAAAATTATTCACCACAGAGGGCACGAAGAACACGAAGCCTTCGTTAATTCAACATATTAAAGCTTCGTATCCTCTGTGTTCTTCGTGGTAATTATTTAATATGCTGAACACGAATTCTTTCACAGTCTTGTAACTGTCGGCGTTCTGATCAACATCCAATATTTGCCGCTCGGCAGCTTAAAATTTGACCATAAAAATAATTATTACCTGGTTTTTTATGCTTTACTTGCACGAAAACGGATAAAGCCAACATTGATATTGGACGCTAATTGACAGGATTATTACTAATGTTCCGGACTTATACTCATGACTGAACTGGAAAACTTCAAGCTTCTGGGTATTGCCTTAGCCATAGGTTTACTAATTGGCCTGGAGCGTGGCTGGCGTACTCGTGACCTGAATGAGGGTATGCGAGTTGCCGGACTGCGGACCTACGGGATGATTAGCTTGTTGGGCGGCTTGGCGGGCCTCCTGGCTCAACAAGTGGACACTTATTTTATGGGGTTTGTTTTTCTGGGCCTGACATCCGTCTTGCTGCTTGCTTATAGTAAAAGTCTCGATACATTTAAAGACTTCAGCATCACCGGCACCATTGCATCGCTGACTACCTTTACTTTGGGAGCGTTGACTGTTTACGGTCATATTACGCTTGCTGCTGCAAGTGCCGTAGTCATTACATCACTGCTCGGTTTTAAGCCCTTGCTCCACGGTTGGGTGAAAAAACTGGAGCAGCACGAATTGCATGCAACGCTGAAATTGTTGTTGATCTCAGTCGTTATGCTTCCGATACTGCCGGATCAGGACTATGGCCCTTGGGCCGCCTTTAATCCCTATCATATTTGGTGGATGGTTGTACTGATTGCAGGCATTTCCTATCTGGGCTATTTTGCGATCAAGATTGTCGGCAATCAGCATGGACCGGTTTTGACCGGCGCACTGGGAGGATTGGTATCTTCAACAGCCGTTACCCTTAATCTATCCAAGTTATCAACACAATATCCAAACATGGAAAATGTGTTGGCTGCCGGCATTTTAACAGCCTGCGCCACCATGTTTGCACGCACTCTTCTGCTGACCTCGGTTATGAATCCAACATTGTTCCTAGTGCTGCTTCCTGCCCTGCTGGTAATGTCCATTTTTACGTACCTTGTTGCTTTTCTTTTATGGCAAAGCGAGCAAGGGTTCCAAACCATTGAAGAAATAAAACTGGAAAATCCTTTTCAATTAGGAATGGCGTTAAAGTTCGGTGCATTTTTAGTCGTTATCATGTTCCTATCCAAACTACTCAAAGTTTATTTTGGTGATATTGGCACCTATTTTCTAGCCGCAACCTCCGGTTTGGCAGATGTTGATCCTATTACTCTTTCGATGTTGCAAATGAGCAATGATGGATTGAACGTCAGTGTCGCCGCCAAGGCAATTCTTATTGCGGTCTCCGTTAATTCAGGCGTTAAAAGTATTTTTTCATGGGTTATTGGCAGTCAGGCCTTGGCGCTCAGAGTCGGAGGTACTTTAGTGGGAGCCGTTGTCGCAGGCTTATTGATCACACAATAGATAGGTCAAATTTATTGTTAGGTACGCTGTGCGTGCCCTACATGGCTGATTTTATTCCCTCTTTTCTGTAAACACATGCTCCTTCTCCCTTGAGGGAGAAGGTTGGGATGAGGGGTATAAATCTATAGTCAGTTTAAGCGTTTAAAAAAGGCCCGTCTTTATGATGGGCTTTTTTGTGCTAACAGGACAGTCCATGCTGGTTAAAAAGCTCGGGACTATAGATGTCAAAACACAAAAACGCTGTAATTTTCAGATAGATGGCCAGCTCTAGGTCGGCAGCAAAATAATGAGGCCATTGTAGGGGCGACCGGCCGGTTGCCCGTAAATATCACAATCAACTGATTTTTCCTAGGATTTATGATACCCGCTTCGAACGACTAACTTCGCCGGCACTCCACCCTTCGGCTTCAGCGTCACCGCCATTTCAATTTCGGCTTCATCCGTATCAAGCAACTGCAAATCAAGATTCTGAATAATCATGCTCAACAAAAGCTGGCTTTCCAGTAACGCGAAATGATTGCCGATACAAATGCGCTCGCCGGTTCCGAATGGCATGAATGAAAATCTGCGATTCTCATCGCTTAAAAAGCGTTCGGGATCGAACCGTTCAGGCTGCGGCCAAAAATCCGGGTGATGATGAATATTGTAAATACTGAAAATCGCCAGTCTACCTTGCTTTAACGAATACCCGTCAATCTCAGTATCCTTGAGAATTTTGCGCATCATAATGCCGACCGGCGGGCGGAAGCGCATCGATTCATTCAGTACGGCTCTGGTATAGACAAGCTGCTGCAAGTCTTCCGCTGTTGGGACTTTGCCTTGCAGCAAGGTATCCAGTTCTTGACGCAGTTTAGCCAATACATCCGGATGCCGGGCCAGTAAATACAGCGTCCAGCTTAACAAATTCGCAGTGGTTTCATGGCCTGCACTGAAAATGGTAGTGACTTCATCGCGAATCTGTTTATCGGACATAAGTTCGCCCTTGTCATCGCTTGCGTTCAGCAACATATCCAACAAATCGTTGTGCACTGCTGATTGGGCGCGGCGTTGCTCGATGATCCCGTAAATGACCTCATCTACTACCGCGCTTGCCGCATTAAATTCCCGATTGGCCTGGGTGGGTATAAATAACGGCATGCGTAAAGGATTCATGACCGATTTGGCCGCATACCGGAGCAGCGTGTCTAAAGCAGGCGCAATGTGTTCAATTTTATCGAGGACGCTGGTGCTAAACATGGTTTGAGTGATCACTTCAAGCGTCACCTGCATCATTTCATCAGCGAGATTAACTTGCGCCCCGTCGCCTAATAGCCGCCATCTGGCTAATAAGTTATTGCCGGCAGTGACGATTTGCGAATGTAAAGACGCCAAATTACTTCGCTGAAAAACCGGCTGCATTAACCGCCGCTGTCGTTGCCATAAATCACCCTGGCTGGTCACTAAGCCTTGCCCTAACACCAATGCCAGACCGGTTGGTTTTTTAGGATCGTACATTTTGACAAAGATATCGCTTTGCTTGATTAAAGCCTGTTCGATCAGCTTTGGGTGGCTGATTAAATAAAAATGGCGAATCGCCAATCTGAAACTCGCTAAATCGCCATAATCGCGCTGCCAGTCGCAAAGCGCTTGAAACGGATTGGCTTTCATTTGGCGTAAATTGCCTAATAGAAATTCGGCTTTGATTTTTGGGATTGTTTTGTTTTGCGGCATGGTTGATACGGTTTGAAGTTTTAATGGCTGATTTTCAAAAAAGTGTTGCGTCTATTCTGCGTTTATTTCGACATTAGTAATGACCTCTGCGAGTAAAGCCGGACGAATATGCAAAGTCGTTTGCTTTGGAATGTCTCGCAACAATGCCAACACCTCGGATTTTGACCGAGATTGCCTGCGTATCGCTCTGATTAACAGACCCAACGTGCCATGCGCAGTGATACTCAGACTTTTTGCGGCAAGCCGCGCCGCTGTGTCATCGGTCAACAACAAACAATCGCCGTATTCGACACACAAATGCAAGGCTTCTTGCTCACCGGCATGTAATGTATAGAGCGGCGTCAACGCCTTAACCAATTGGGAAGACTGTCTTGCAGATCGTCGAATAAGCAGTGCATTTTCAGCCATCAATGCTTGTGGGCGATGGTTTTGCACCTCAAGCCAAACCGCTTCGGGTACGATTACGCGGCCAAAATCGGCCAAAAGATCAAGACAACCCAGCTCATCCAGATGAATGATAGGCCCCGCATCAGCAATGACGACCGGGCTAGTCTTGCCCATGCAAGCCCCAGTCAACATCATCGAGAATGAAGCGCTCGTTCATCGTTTCAAGGTGGGATTCCAGATAACGGCGGACGGATTCGGCAATCAATTCATCCATATTGGCAACCCAACCCTGCTGTACCATGTATTGTGCTTGTTGCCAGAGTTGGTCGGGGATTTCTGTTTTTACGGTGGTGCTCATGATTGTTATGCCTCTGATAAGCTGTAACCGAAAATAAGACTGGAAAAATTCGGATTGGGCGTAAGCGAAAGAGCCAATTGTATAATACCGGAAAATGAAAGCTACCATTTACATGGATTAACAGAATGAACAGGATAAAGGAATATCTGGTTAGTTCCGCATCGTATCGTTGACTGCGTATTTTGCGATAAGGTTTCGTGCAGTTTTGTAGATCGTGCATGCTGTGTATGTCAGACAGTCAGATAAGCTCATACTGTCAGACAACGAAAAAGCTATTGCCCGACTTGCGAGCCTTCTATCTCATTGATTAATTAAAGTAATTTATTTTTAGTGGCGGTTATGAAGAATAAAAGATACTGAAATTGGTAAAATCTGCACTTCCGGCTTACCGTTGAGCCAAATAAACAGATCAAAATAAGGCAGATTATTCCTCAATGACGTTACTCGATTTTTCTTTTTACCAAATACTCGCTATTGCCTTGATATTCGTCTGGACCGGCTTTGTCCGGACCGGGCTGGGTTTTGGCGGCGCCGCGTTGGGATTACCGCTGATGTTGTTTATCCATAACAATCCGCTGTTATGGCTGCCTATCATCGGCGTGCATTTGTTGTTTTTCTCCGGTTTAACATTGCTTAACCGCTTGCATAACGTCGATTGGCAGTATTTGCGCTATTCCGCGATTTACATCATTCCCGCCGCCTTCGTAGGCATTTTCGGGCTGCTGAACCTGCCGGTATTATGGCTGAACGGCTTTATCTATTCGGTTACCTTGTTTTACGGTTTTACCTGGATGCTTAACCGAGGCATTCAAAGTCAACATGTTTGGGCGGATAGAGTGCTGTTGATTTTAGGCGGATACGTTGCCGGAATTTCCTTGACCGGCGCGCCGTTGATGGTCGCCGTCTATATGCGCAACGTCAGCAAACAAAAGTTGAGGGATACTTTGTTTATCCTGTGGTTCACGTTGGTCAGCATCAAAATGACCACGTTTGTCGCCCTGTCCGTCGATTTGCATTTTCTAACGGCGCTGGCGCTGTTACCGATTGCCGCGATAGGCCATATAGTCGGCTTGAAAACGCATGACGCGATTATGCGCAACGATTTGATGTTTAAACGTTGGATTGGCGGCGGCTTGGTTACTGTGAGTCTGTTGGGGTTGTGGCAGTTGTGTAGCCAATTTGTTCAGGATTTTATTAAAAGTACTGGCTTGATTTGATAGTTCCGTAGGTCGGGCATGCTGTTTATGCCCGACAATCAGATAGGCTAATAGTGTCGGGCAACGAAAAAGCTGTTGCCCGGTCTACGCACTACGTCCGCTGAAGACGTTGTTAAATGCGAATCATTGAATACCTTGCTCCTCGTTCCCACGCAGCGCGTGGGAACGAGATAAAAAGCGCTGGATTGGTTTGATAGTCCCGTGGGCCGGGCATGCTGTTTATGCCCGACAATCAGATATGCTAATAGTGTCGGGCAACGAAAAAGCTGTTGCCCTATCTACAAGGCTGCATAAGGCAAAACAAAATCACAAGTCCCTGGCAACATGAAAAAAAGGCCCATTTTCATGTAAGAGCTTCTCAGCATTTAATCTGTCTAGAGAAGAAAGTTCTCTCAAAAGAGCCATATTAAGTCTTTGCGATTTAATTCGAATATTATCGGTTCCATATCTAAATGTTAATCTCGATTCGAGGCCAGAAGGAATCAGCATTTTTTCGAAAAGAATCCAGTTCGCTTCGTCTTCATTCGAGTAGTCGTCTATGAAGCCAATAAGGGAGGCATACTCTAATTCTGCATCGTCAGCTAAACGATAATCTATTCCCGTTAAGATCGACAACTGGTTGACACAGTATCTTGCTAAGATATATGGAGAATCTAAAAACTCCAGGTTCTTAAAATTTTCTGAAGTAAGAGCCTTTTTAAATTGTAATAAACTGGATATTTCTACAATTTTGTCATAAGTAAGCTTATTTTTACTCAGGGCAAAAGGTTTACTAAATTGCTCCTTCTGTTCCAAACTTAATTGGGTGAACCGCCTATCTTCATCCTCCAGAAGATCCATCTGTAAATAATCCGACTGAGAATCTATCGGCGGAATAATCATCATGTCAGGACCTAAGTTGCCGTTCGCCAATTTATCTTGAAAAATGAATTGATCAAGTTTCAACCCTTGCCAGTTAAAACTAAAAAAGACTCTCGGAATTAATGAGCTATCGAAACAACGTATAAAACTGATTATTTGAGCTGTAAGTTTAGGTAATGGAAACGGCGAATTATCCAATGGACACAGTTGCCAGTCAGGTACTAAAGTTTCCATACAAGCAGCATTAGCCACAAAAAATTCCTGAATACTGTAATGGGCAAAACGATAATCCCTGTTGGAGGTTCGATTCAGCAGCGAACGACCGCCAAAATCCAGGTGTTTCAGGTGAAAGACGGCAGGCAGTTTAGCGATTAATTGTGCTAATTCGCTTTCCGGTAAGGCTCGCTTTCCTAAAGACTGTAAATATACTGCGACTAGGCGGCAGGCCGCCCAGAGATCACGTTCATTCGGAACCGATTTAATATTCTGACTCTCCATCTTGCGTATCTCCCGTCGCAACCAGACTTTCACAAGAGCCTCGTAGATTGTATAGCTGTTCCAGCGGGTTTGCTCTGACTCTAGCAAATCTTCCACGTGGGCCAGTAATAAAGGCCGAAATTGCAATGACTGCATTGAGTGCAACAATTTTTCAGCCTGTTCCCGGCGCGGATCGGCTTTCTTAAACAAAGGAATCCCGGTATCTGGGAAACGTTTAATGAGATAGGAATGGACTTGACTATTGTCAAATAGCGACAGGAAGATCATTGGACAGGTGTAGGCACCAACTACGACTCGTCCGGGTCGACCAAAGGAGTCTAGGCCAGTATCGGGAAAGAACTGGGTACGGCAGGATATAAGCACATGGCGGAAATTTGTGCTGGCCTCCAGTATTTCCTGTAACCGATCAGCTATGCGACCACGGGCCAACGGGTCTTCGTCAAGGGCATCCAGGAGCAATACTGTTTTGGCTTTATTTGGTTGTGTACTTATTCGTTCCAAGGTGTTTTCGCTAAGTTTGAGCAGCAGACAATCGTAATCTTTCGGCCAAAATGACAGCATTTGGCTTAATTTGAGCATCATTAAGAGAGAGGTTTTACCCATACCAGCATCTGCCAATACGAACATCTGGTTGCGACCGTCACGTTCGACTGTATCACGTTCTAAAAAATGGTTGATTGTTTTGAATATCCCTGACCTTACGAAGGAGCAGATACTATCTTCGTCATAATCCGTAGGGTTGTGTTGTTGACAGTCAGGTTGAATATAGTATTGGGCGAGTGTTCGTGGGTCACCAAATGTGTCGGTTATTACGTCGAATTCCTTATCTCGTGTTTCCCAAATTTTGGTCAACTTCTTGTAAAGTGGTTTAATCAGTTTGGTAGATATGAATGGCTCGGACATGGTTTTACCGTCACATTGTTTTTGGTATTTGAAAAAATAAAGACTGTAGAGCTTAGGATGATTCGCCGTTGGGTAACTGCTCGCCTACGGCAGGCTGTCATTTAAATGCGATGATTAGTAAATTGTAACGCTGTTAGGCGGATTTGCGCTAGCCTCGTAGGGTGCGCACCGTGCACCACTTACGGATTTTAGAATCTCAACGACCTCGAGAAAAGCGCGCGATGCATTCCCTATGTAGCTTGTCTCGTATGAAAAAGGCAACATATACTATGGTTTAAGCGGTTTTTTCTTTAGACTTAATCACTCTCGTTAAATTTTAGCCTTGATAATACTTCCATGAATCCTTCTAACGTTACTACTGAATACATGAAGTTATCTGTTTCCGAACGCATCCAGCTCGTTGAGGACATATGGGACAGTATTGCCGCAGAGGCACCTGATGATGCTCTTGGCTTGTCTCAAGCTCAAAAGGCTGAGCTGCATCGTCGTGTTGCTGAGCACCAATCCGATTCTTCCTCAGCAGTTCCGTGGGAACAAGTTCGAGCTAAGTTGTTTTCCGATCAAAGCTAATGCAGGTTGTTCTCCGTCCAGAGGCAGAGCAAGAGCTTCTGGAGGCTTGCCTCGTTCCCACGCGCTGCGTGGGAATGCAGTCAAGGCGAGCTGCGCCGCAAGTCCCTGTAAACGCCGAAATACAGAGAACCTCAACGTAGGACGCAGCGCGTCCCATATCGCATTCCCACGCAGCGCGTGGGAACGAGGCAATGGACATGCTCTACTGCGTATTGTTTAGAGATTCCTTACACAAGGATAATCAGATGCGAATTGATATAATCATTGACGACACCTTAATGGCCGATGTTTTAAAAGCGACAGGCGCAAAATCCAAGCGCGAAGCGGTAGAACTCGGTTTAAAAGCCTTATTGATGTTAAAGCAGCAAGAGGGCATCAAAGCCTTTAAAGGCAAGTTAAAATGGGAGGGGGATCTGGAGCAAATGAGGACTGATCGGTGATTCTGGTCGATTCCAGTGTTTGGATCGATTATTTCAACGGCACAGAAACACTGGCAACCAAAAAATTGGATAATCTGCTGGGCGTGCAGCCGTTATGTACTGGGGATTTGATTCTGGCGGAAGTGCTGCAAGGATTCAGATTAGACCAGGATTACCAAGCCGCAAAAAGCCTGCTTTGCTCCTTGCCAGTCCACGCTATGTTAGGCGTAACCCTCAGTTTGAAAAGCGCCGAAAATTTCAGGCAGTTGCGTAAACAAGGCATTACGATCCGAAAAACCATCGATACGATGATTGCTACATTCTGCATTGAAAACGAATTGTCGCTATTGCATTCAGACAAGGATTTTCAGCCCTTTCAACAGTTTTTGGGTTTGCAGGTTATATAGAGCTTTCCTTTAGCTCTTATCATTTATTGGGGTACAATCAGAAAACATAGCTAGGCGAAACATCATCAATGGAGATCATTATGAGCAGTCCTAAAACGGAAGTGGCATCTATGCTGGAGGCACTTGCCGATGACGTAGACTTTGAAGATATTCAGTATCATTTATATGTCCTCGAAAAAGTTAATCGTGGTCTTGAAAGGGCTGAGACTGAAGGCGCAGTACCGCATGAAGAAGTTAAGAAGCGTCTGAATAAATGGCTTGTCGGTTAGAGTGGTCGCCGGAAGCCATTGAAGACATCGAGTCCATCGCGTCTTACATCGAACGGGACTCTCCGTGGTTTGCGCAAATCGTTGCGTCAAAAATTGTCAGCACCGCTGAGTCTATACCGTTAAATCCTGAAATGGGCCGGGTGGTTCCAGAAATCGGCCGTAAAAACATTCGAGAGCGGTTTGTTTATAGCTACCGGATTATTTATCAAATTGATCCGGAACGGGCATTGATAGTAGCTGTCATTCATGGCAGCCGACTGTTGCAACCGGTCATTCAGAGAGTTGAGGGGAATACTTGAGAATCTAATTCTGTGTTCACGGGAATAGCTTTGGTACCGTTAAGTTAAGCCGTTCGTGGTGAGCCCTGTCGAACCTGAGCGACTTAACGACTTGTTCCGCTCCCCTTCGACAAGCTCAGGCCGAACGGAACAAATCTTAACTTAATGGCATTGCGGTAACCTGTACGTGTCTTTCGGCTTAATCCTTCGCAATACTGCCATTTTCCTGCATAATCCCCCCTGTCTCACTGTTAAAACATCAACAATAAAAAGAAGCTGACTGATGAATAATTTACTGAAAAACTCCATCTGGGTACTGATTGCCGCGCTCGGTGCGGCAGCCGTCGGCGGTATTGCTTTAAACCGCGGCGAGCATATCAACACGTTGTGGTTTATAACCGCTGCTTTGTGCGTCTACGCGATTGCTTACCGATTTTATGCGGCTTGGATTGCCGCCACGGTGTTGACGGTTGATGAAACGCGGGCGACACCGGCCGAGCGTTTGGATAACGGCCGCGATTTTGTGCCGACTAATAAATGGATTGTGTTCGGCCATCATTTTGCGGCGATTGCCGGGCCGGGGCCGTTGGTCGGGCCGACGCTGGCCGCGCAGTTCGGCTATTTGCCCGGAACGCTGTGGATTTTGTTCGGCGCGGTGCTGGGCGGTTGCGTGCAGGATATGGTGACGCTGTTTTTGTCGACCCGGCGCGACGCGAAAAGTTTGGGGCAGATGGCACGTGACGAGCTCGGCGCATTGGGCGGCACGGCGGCGCTGATCGGCACGTTCGCGATCATGATCATCCTGATTGCGGTGCTGGGTTTGGTGGTGGTTAACGCGATGAAGCACAGCCCGTGGGCGACGGCTACGGTGTCGGCGACGATTCCGATTGCGATGATCGTCGGCTTGTACATGCGCAGTTTCCGTCCCGGCCAAGTGTTGGAGGCTTCGGCGTTGGGCGTGATTTTGTTGTTGCTGGCCGTGATGGGCGGCGGCTGGATCGATCACAATGAAACTTTGCGCACTTGGTTCGATCATGAAGGTTTGACGCTGGCTTGGTGGGTGATGGCTTACGGTTTCGCGGCTGCGATTTTACCGGTTTGGTTGTTGCTGGCGCCGCGTGATTACCTGTCGACTTATGTAAAGCTGGGCACGATCACGTTGCTGGCGGTGGCGATTATCATGCTGCAACCGACCGTGAAAATGCCCGCATTGACGCAGTTCATCGACGGCACCGGGCCTATTTTCGGCGGCAAGCTGTTCCCGTTTGTGTTTATTACCATCGCTTGCGGCGCGATTTCCGGTTTTCATTCGCTGATCGCTTCCGGCACCACGCCGAAATTGCTCAGCAATGAACGCGATATTCGCATGATCGGTTACGGCGGCATGTTGCTGGAATCTTTTGTCGCGATAATGGCGATGATGGCCGCGACTGTGCTCGATCCGGGCGTATTTTTTGCGATCAACAGCCCTGCGGGCGTGGTCGGCAAGGAAGCTGTCGATGCGGTTGCCAAAATTTCTTCGTGGGGCTTTCCGGTTACCGTGGATCAGATGCAGCTTTTAGCCAGTCAAATGGGCGAGGCGACGCTGTTTGCCAGAACCGGCGGCGCGCCGTCTTTGGCTGTCGGCATGGCGAGTATTTTCGGCAGTGCATTCGGCGAGAGCATGTTGGCGTTGTGGTATCACTTTGCGATTATGTTCGAGGCTATCTTTATATTGACCACATTGGACGCCGGAACTCGTGTAGGCCGATTCATGTTGCAGGATATGCTCGGCAATATCTGGCCGAAACTGGGCGAAACGTCGTGGACGCCGTCGGTCGTTTTGACCAGCGGATTGGTCGTGGCAGGCTGGGGCTATTTTCTGTATATCGGCGTGATCGACCCGAACGGCGGGGTCAATATTTTGTGGCCGTTATTCGGTATCGCTAATCAAATGTTGGCCGCGATTGCGCTGTGCGTGGCGACCGGTATTTTGGTTAAATCCGATAAGCTCAAATATGCCTGGGTAACGGGTTTACCGCTGGCTTGGCTGGTGACGATTACCAGCGCTGCGGCATGGGAAAAAATAACCAGCGACAATATACGGATCGGTTTCTTTGCTGCGGCCAATGATCTGGCCGACAAGCTGGCGGCAGGCGCGCTGCCGCCGGAAAAAGCGGCGGTTGCGCCGCAGTTAATCTTCAACCAGCATCTGGACGGTTGGCTGACTTTATTCTTCGTGGCTTTATTGTGGCTGATCGTGTTCGACATGCTGCGCGTTTGCAGCCGTTATCTGGCCGGAAAGCCGGTGCTGCCGCTGGCAGAATCGCCGCATAGTCCGAGCCGTTTGGTTGAAGATTGGGTGAGGGATTGATGTTTAGCAAACTCAAAACTTTCTGGCAAATGGTGCGTCGTCTTTCCGGGGATGATGCTTATGAACGTTATTTGCAGCACTATGCAGAGCATCATCAAGACGATACGCCGTTAAGCAAAGAGGCTTTTTTCAAACGGTGGCAGGATGAAAAGTGGAATGGGATTAAGAGGTGTTGTTAGCCTTCAGCCATAAAGTAGGGCGTGCTGTGCGCGCCTTTTTCAGGCTTTGTATAACATACCCCTGCCTCTTTGGCGCGCACGGCACGCCCTACGTTGCTATTCTCATCAGATCATGACGCTACTTAACGGAGAACGCAAAGAAATACAACTTCGTGTTCTTGGCAACTGCTCCATGCGTTGCTCTACCTCCTACATCCATGTAGTCGTTCGTGTCTTGCTGGTAAATAAAAGCACTTGCCAACATTCTGCATTGTAAGAGGCTTCAACTAGCCTATTACATGAACACACTTTATAATATGCGGCAGATAGCATTGGGCGGCTATTTTTCCGCAACCGCAATGGCTTTCAGCTTAACCCTCAACCTAATAGATTGAAACAGGAACCCTTAATGTCACAGAAAATTTCAGATGTAGTAAAACCCGGTGTTGTCACTGGCGATGACGTACAAAAAATCTTTGCGATTTGCAAAGAAAACCACTTTGCATTGCCGGCGGTGAATGTCATTAACACTGATTCGATTAATGCAGCGTTGGAAGCAGCCGCGAAAGTAAAATCGGCTATCGTGGTTCAGTTTTCTAACGGCGGTGCAGCGTTTGTTGCCGGTAAAGGCTTGAAAGCGGAAGGCCAAACCCCTGCTATTTTGGGTGCTATTTCCGGTGCTAAACACGTGCACAATGTGGCTGAAGCTTATGGCGTACCTGTCATTCTGCACACTGACCACGCGGCTAAAAAACTGTTGCCTTGGATTGATGGATTGTTAGATGCCGGCGAAAAACATTTCGCGGAAACCGGCAAACCTTTATTCAGCTCGCACATGCTGGATTTGTCTGAAGAAAGCCTGAAAGAAAACATCGAAATCTGCGGCCAATATTTGGCGCGCATGTCCAAGATGGGCATGACGCTGGAAATCGAATTAGGTTGCACCGGCGGTGAGGAAGACGGCGTCGACAACAGCGACATGGATCATTCAATGCTGTACACACAGCCTGAAGATGTCGCTTACGCTTATGAAGAGTTAAGCAAAATCAGCCCACGCTTCACGATTGCGGCTTCTTTCGGTAACGTTCACGGCGTTTACAAGCCAGGCAACGTTAAATTGACGCCAAGCATTTTGGCTAACTCGCAAAAACACGTTTCTGAAAAATTCGGCGTTCCTGCAAATACTCTGAATTTCGTATTCCACGGCGGTTCAGGCTCCAGCGCAGAAGAAATCAAAGAATCTATCAGCTACGGCGTAGTCAAAATGAACATCGATACCGATACCCAATGGGCAACTTGGGAAGGCATCATGAACTACTACAAGAAAAATGAAGGTTATTTGCAAGGCCAAATCGGCAACCCTGACGGTGACGACAAGCCAAACAAAAAATACTATGATCCACGCGTCTGGCAACGTGCCGGTGAAGTCGGCATGGTAGTCCGTTTGGAACAAGCTTTTCAGGAATTGAATGCTGTTAACACGCTGTAAATTGATAAGCTGAGGAAAAAGGCCGGTGCGATTGCATCGGCCTTTTTTTTGCCTGGCAATCGGCAGGCTGTATGGAGTAAATTAATGATAACCTTGGCTAACACGAGCTATTAGACGAGTTGTGCTATTATGCTTGAATATTAAGTTGGATAATTTAGCCGGAAATTAAGATTTATGTTTTCATCAATACTGAACGTTTTTAAATGCTTATGAATGAATTGAATGAACTCCCCAGTTCGCCGGCGAAATATATTGTCGGTATCGGCGCTTCGGCAGGGGGATTAGAGGCCCTGGAATCGTTTTTTAAGAAAATGTCGCCAAATTCCGGGTTGGCTTTTGTCGTAGTGCAGCATCTGTCGCCGGATTATAAAAGCCTGATGGTGGAATTGTTGTCCAAACACACTGAAATGCCGGTCAATCGTATTGAAGACGGTGTGTTGGTCAAAGAAAACAATATTTATCTGCTGCCTCCGCGCAAAAATCTCAGTTCATTTCATGGCCGCTTGTTATTAACAGACCAGGATCATTCCGAAGGCCGGCTCAATTTACCGATCGATATATTTTTCCGTTCGCTGGCCGAAGATATGGGCGAATATGCGATCAGTATCGTATTGTCCGGTACCGGTAGCGACGGAACGCGTGGTATCCGTGCGATTAAAGAACGCGGCGGCATGGTCATGGTGCAGGATGACGAAACGGCCAAGTTTGACGGTATGCCTAAAAATGCGATTGCGACCGGGCTGGCGGATTTTATCTTGTCGCCTGAAGAAATGCCCAAGCAATTGCTGTCTTTTGTTAAGCATCCGTATGCGTCTGCGCCCGAAACTTCGATGTTGCCAGGCGATGATAATGATTTAACGCGCATTTTTTTGATGTTGCGTGAAAGAAGCAAGGTTGATTTTACTTATTACAAGCCGACGACGATATTGCGCCGTATTGAACGCCGGGTCACTATCAATCAATTAAACGATTTAAGCGAATACGTGCGTTATTTGCAGAATAATCCGAACGAAGTGGCCACCTTATTTCAGGAGCTGTTGATCGGTGTCACCTGTTTCTTTCGCGATGAATTAGCGTTTGATGAATTGCGCGATAAATGGCTGGCCAATATTATCGAGCATTTACAGGATGATGAAATCAGGGTTTGGATAGCCGCCTGTTCAACCGGGGAAGAAGCCTATTCGCTAGCCATGTTGCTGTCGGAATACCGGGAGCAGACTGGTGAATATTTCAGGATCAAAATTTTTGCTACCGACGTCGATCATAAGGCCGTCGAAAAAGCCAGCAACGGTATTTATCCAGCCAGCATTGCTGCGGACGTGCCGCCCGACTTGCTAAGCAAGTATTTTATACGCCGCGAAGATAATTACCAGATTACCCAAAAAATTCGCGAAATGGTGGTGTTTGCACAGCACAATCTGATCAAGGACCCGCCGTTTACCAATATCAACTTGTTAAGTTGCCGTAATGTGTTGATTTATATGCAACCGGTGTTGCAACGTAAGATTTTCGAATTATTCAATTTCTCATTGGCAAAAGAAGGCATTTTAATGCTGGGCACCAGCGAATCTATCGGCGATATGGTCGATTACTTCGAGCTGGTAAGCCCTAAATGGAAGATCCACCGTTCCAAAGGTAAAAATATTTCAGGCGTCAGCTTGAGCAACTCAGACGCCGGCCCGTTTATAAAAGGCCCTTTTAATACGCAGTTACCTCAACACAGCAATCGCGCCAATCTGGCTTATTATGCAGACGATCGGGTACTTGACCGTTTTGTCCGCAGTCTGGCCGATGATTTGCTGCCGTTTACGCTGATTGTTAACGAAAAAATGGAGCTGACCCATGTGTTTGGCGATTCCAAGGATTATCTGGCCTATCCCAGCGGTAAGCTGGTGCAGGATGTCACTAAGATTGTTATAAAAGATTTGTCTATTCCTGTTGCTACCGGGATTAAACGAGCCTTGAGCGGTAACGACGATATTGTTTTAACTAACATTCGTATTCGTGAAGCTCAGGATGTGCGCTCTTTGAATTTGCGCTTTAAAACTTTGCCCGGTAAAAAAGGCCAGGAGCCGTTGTTAGCTATTTTTATCAGCGAAACCGTCAAAAAAGATGTTTTAAGTGCGTCAGAGTCGATGACATTCGACGTTAATCAGGAAGCTGAGCAACGTATTAACGACCTGGATCATGAACTGCAATTCACCCGAGAAAACCTGCAAGCCGCGGTTGAAGAGCTGGAAACATCCAATGAGGAATTGCAGGCAACCAATGAAGAATTGCTTGCCAGTAATGAAGAGCTGCAAAGTACCAATGAGGAATTGCAATCGGTTAATGAAGAGCTGTATACCGTCAATGCTGAATATCAGGGCAAAATTACCGAGTTAACCTTGCTCAATAATGACTTGGACAACCTGTTCAACAGCACTCAAATCGCTACGCTGTTTTTGGATGAAAACCTGGATATTCGCCGCTTCACGCCGATATTACAATCCATCTTTCATATCATGGAGCATGATGTAGGCCGCCCCTATAGCCATTTGTCGCACCGTATCGTTGATATTAATTTAGGTGAGCTGATTAATTCGGTGGTGCTCAGTCATAAAACCATTGTCAAGGACGTGCAAACGGCGGCAGGGAACTGGTATTTGCTGCGGATTACGCCGTATGCCATTTCGGATAATATGTACGCCGGCGTTATTTTGACCTTTATCGATATTGACCAGCTCAAGAAAACGCAGCTTGAATTACAACAGCGCGGTCAGGAAGAAACGCAACGTTTGGCAACGATGGTGCGCTATTCGCATGACGCGATCAGCTTGCAAACGATGGATGGGCAAATCCTGACCTGGAATCGCGGCGCTGAAGAGCTCTATGGCTGGAGCGAACCGGAAGCGTTGCAGATGAATTTTATGGCCTTCATCGCTGAGAACGAATTGGCCAATGATCGGCAAATTCGTGAAAACCTGAGAAACGGTATGCCGGTTCAAGGATTTGAAGCCAGCCGTATTGCCAAAGACGGCAGCGTTTTTAACGTTTGGGTAACGGTTTCAGTGCTATATGCCGAAGACCATAATCGCGAATTGATCGCTTTTACCGAAAGAGATATCCGTGCCAGACAAATAGTGGAAGATAACGATTGTGTGTCGTGTATGCACCGTTTGACGACGATTGTGATGGATATACAAGACGCCATTATTTTATTGGATCCTCAAGGCAATATTATGGCCTGGAATCAGAGTGCGGAAAAACTGTACGGCTGGCAAGAGCATGAAGTGATCAATACCAATATTATTGATCTGGTTTCAGAGCAGGAGCAGGCGCTGACTCGCGATAGAATCGAGGCTCTGGTTAACGGCGAGACCATGCAGCATAGTTTAAAAGTGCGGCGCTTAACCAAAGATGGACGTGAAATTACGGTAAATTTTTCCGCTTCAGCGTTAAATAATCATAACGGCGAAGTGTTGTTGATCATTATTACTGAAAGTCATTTGATATAAGTTCAGTCATGCTATAGGTGAGTCGATGCGTCAAAAAGATGCCGAGCATTATAAAGCCCTAAGAGAGAGGGCCGAATCTCTTGTCGCCATGCAAGAGGAAGATGCCGTTCTTCCCGACCAAAGTGAAATCGCCAGGGTTTTTCATGACTTAACGGTTTACCAGATTGAGCTGGAAATGCAGAATGAGCAGCTCAGGTCGACGCAAGCCGAGTTGCTCGGGGCTCAAAAAAATATTGAGCAGTTGTTTGACCTGGCTCCGGTCGGCTATTTGATTCTAAGCAGTAAAGCCGAAATCTTACGCAGCAATCGTACTCTTCATGACTTGCTTGACTATCATGCCGACGAATTTAATAGCAAAAAATATTTTGCGCAGTTTATCTATCACGATGACTTGATTATTTTCAATGCCCGGTATCAGGCATTCTTTAAGCGCCCTGAAAACAAACGCATTGAGTTGCGCTTGCAAAAACGTCAAGGTTCTCCTGTGCTGGTTGAGCTTAGCGGGCGCTTGGTTAAGTCGGTTACTCCGCAGCAAATCATCCACTATGGAGAGTTCTACCTATTAGTCAATATTGTCGATATTAGCGCTCGCAAACAGCTGGAAGAAGAGTTAAGGCTGGCCGCCAAGGTGTTTGAAAACAGCGATGAAGGTATTCTTATTACCGATCATCAAGCTCGTATTGTTAAAGTTAATCCCGCTTTCACTGCCGTAACCGGCTACGACGCCGACGAAGTAATCGGCAAATCACCCACTATCTTAAAATCCCATAAACACTCGTCTGAGTTTTACCGGCAAATGTGGAACAAAATCAACCGCGAAGGGAGCTGGCAAGGGGAAATATGGAACCGGCGCAAGAACGGCGATTTTTATCTGGAATGCTTGAGCATTAATGCGATTACCGATCAATTCGGCCGGGCCAGCCATTTTATCGGTATTTTTTCCGACATTACCCGGCGCAGGCATGATGAGCAGCAAATTGAAATCATGGCGCATTACGATGCATTGACCGATCTGCCGAACCGGGTGTTGTTTAATGAACGGTTAAAACACAGTATTGTGCGCGCTACCCGGCATAAGCAATGGATTTCGGTATTGTTTCTGGATCTTGACCGTTTTAAAAATCTGAATGATACCTTGGGGCATTTTATAGGGGACTTATTGCTGCAAGGTGTCGCCAAACGCCTTAAAGGTTGTGTGCGCGAAAGCGATACGGTATCGCGCTTTGGCGGCGATGAATTCATGATTGTGCTGTCTGACTTTGAAGACGAGCAATCCGTTACCCTGCATAGCGCCGAAATTGCTCAAAAGATTTTGACCGAATTATCCAAAGCGTTCGATTTATCCGGCAATAAGTTTATGACGACAACCAGTGTCGGCATCGCTTTCTTTCCCAAGGACGGACATTCGGTTGCCGAGTTAATGAAAAATGCGGATACCGCGATGTATCACGCGAAGGGGCTGGGGCGCAATAATTACCAGTGTTATTCCGATGACATGCGCGAGTTGGCATTGACGCGCAGCACACTGGAATGTGATTTGCGCTCGGCGCTGGAAAACCAGGAGCTGGTGTTGCATTACCAGCCTATCGTTAATTTACAAACTTCCGAAGTTGTAGGTTTTGAAGCTTTGATTCGTTGGCGGCATCCCAAACGCGGACTTATCCCTCCGGATATATTCATACCGATTGCCGAAGAGACGGGCTTGATCACAGATATTGGCGAATGGGTGCTGCACAGCTCCTGCCGGCAATTAAGGCATTGGCATAGCACCGGCAAATGCGATTTGAAAATGTCGGTTAATTTGTCGGCGCGACAGTTTATGCAACATAATTTGGTTGACGTTGTTAAACATGTCCTGGATTTGTATGGTTTGGAGCCTCAGCACTTGGAGTTGGAAATTACCGAAACGGTGATCATGAAAAACATGAATCAAACCATCAAGATGCTTAAAAGCTTGCAGCATTTAGGCGTTAGTATTTCATTGGATGATTTTGGTACCGGTTATTCTTCGTTGACTTATCTTAAGCAGTTTCCGGTTAATGTTCTAAAAATAGACCGTTCTTTTATAAGAGATATTCTTGAAACGAACGACGATAAGGTGATTGTTAATTCCATTATTGCCATCGCGCAACACATGGGCATTGATATTATTACTGAAGGGATTGAGCAGGCAGAGCAGGCCGGTTATCTAAAAAATCAAGGTTGCCGGTTTGGTCAGGGCTATTTCTTTGCGATGCCTTGCGTTGCGGAAGAGTGCCTGTTTACAGTCAATAATTCTAGCTTTGAGGACCGAGACTATAACTGTTAAAAACAAGAAGCCTTGAGAACAACATCAGTCCAGTTAATATACTCATTATTACCCGTTTCAATAAGCAGCCTTTCAAATTCAACAAGCTGCTTAGTCATATGAACCTCGTCCTTTGTAAGTTTTCTTACATAAAAGCTGGCATAAAAATGGCGATTACCTGTAGCAAAGACAATAACTTGTCCATTAAAGCCTCGTTTCCGATATTAAAATTCGCCATGTAAATTAAGAGATGAATAATCTACTGATATAATAGGCAAAATTCAAACGGCAGAAAACAGCGTGCGGCAGAACAACGCATGACGAATAACCTACTAATATAGTACACTATCTCAACCTCACTCACGGTTAGCACGATGACTGCATCAAACAATGTAAACCCGCACGAAATCCATAAATTCGGCTCGATGGCTGAACGCTGGTGGGATACTCAGGGCGAATTCAAAACCCTGCACGATATTAACCCGCTACGACTCCAGTTTATCCGGCGTTATGCGGATATTGCAGGTAAGCGCATCGTTGATGTCGGCTGCGGCGGCGGCATTTTAACCGAAGGACTGGCTAAGCAGGGCGCGGATGCGTTGGGCATCGACCTGAGTGAAGACTTGATCGACATCGCCGACTTGCACGGGCTTGAATCCGGCGTCAGCGCGCATTATCAAAAAATCAGCGCCGAAGACTTGGCCGAGCAACAGCCGGAAAGCTTCGATCATGTGACCTGCATGGAAATGCTTGAGCATGTGCCCGATCCCGGCTCGATCATTTCCGCCTGCGCCAGAATGGTCAAACCCGGCGGCATGGTGTTTTTCTCGACGCTGAACCGCAAGCCCAAGGCCTATTTATTGGCTATTTTTGCGGCGGAATACGTGCTGCAAATGCTGCCCAAAGGCACCCATGACTTTAAAACTTTTATCAAGCCATCGGAATTGAGCCAGACTGCGCGAGCGGCAGGCCTTGAGTTGCAGGGTATGGTCGGGATTGAATACAACCCGTTCAGCAAGCATTTCAGCCTGGGCAAAGACATAGACGTCAATTACATCGCGGCCTTTAAGCGTCCCGCTTGAACATGACGGCTGACTTCAAATTATCCTGCGTATTATTCGACCTGGACGGCACGTTGGTCGATACCGCGCCGGATTTGATTTCATGCCTGAACCGCGCGCTGAACGTCCACGGCTTTGATGCCGCTGCAACTGAAATCATCAAGCCGTTTATTTCCTACGGTGCTGCGGCCATGATCAACGCGAGCCAGCCTACTCTTGACGCTGCGGTAAAGGCCGACATTCTGGAAACCATGCTCACCCATTACCAGAACAATATTGCCGAACACACGGTTTTTTTCTCCGGCATGGCTGACACGCTGGCTGCGATTGAAGCCCAAGGACTTAAATGGGGCGTGGTCACCAACAAGCGCGAACGCTTCACCAACCCGCTGATGGACGCGTTAAAGCTGACCGAGCGCGCGGCCTGCATCGTTAGCGGCGATACCACCGCCAACCCCAAGCCGCACCCGGAACCGATGCTGTTAGCCTGCAAACAGGCCGATGTCGATCCGCAGGAATGCGTCTATATCGGCGATGCGCGGCACGACATTACCGCCGGAAAAAACGCGCAAATGAAAACCCTGGCCGCAGTTTACGGCTACATTAATCCCGGCGATGCCCCGGAAACCTGGGGCGCTGATGCATTAATCGAGTCGCCCGAGCAAATATCAACCTGGATAGACGCATTGCTATGCCGCTAACAAATCAAGTTATCTTAATCACCGGCGCCGGTGGTGGCTTAGGCAGCACCGCTGCTTTGGCCTTGGCCAAATACGGCGCGCATATCATCTTGCTGGATAAAAACATCGCCAAACTGGAAGCGGTTTACGATGCGATTTTGGCAATCAAAGCGCCCGAGCCGGTCATTTACCCGTTCGATCTGGCCGGCGCCAATGAAAACGAATACCAGGAATTGGCCGACAAGATCGATCAGGAATACGGCTCGCTGCAAGGCATTTTGCATTCGGCGGTAGAGTTCAGCGCCTTTTCGCCGATCGCCACGCACAAGACCAAGGACTGGGGGCACACCTTGAACGTCAACCTGAATGCGCCTTTTCTGCTGTGCAGGGTTTTGTTGCCGGTGCTGCAAAAGAGCGAACATGCTTCCATCGTATTCACCTCCGATTCCTCCGCCAGGAAAGCTCCCGCCTACGCTGGCGCTTACGGCGTGTCCAAGATAGCTCTGGAAGGCTTGGCTAACATACTGGCCGAAGAGCATGAAGCCTTCGGCAAAATTCGGGTCAATACTCTGATACCGGGACCGATAGACTCCCCGCTAAGAAAACGGGCCTATCCGGCCGAAGATAAAAGTAAGTTGCCTTCAATGAAATCGCTGGCTCCTATCTATCAGTATTTATTCGGCTCAGAAAGCATAGGCATCACCGGCCAAGCTGTCGATGCTAGAACCTTTTATTTATAACCAAATTATTATGGCTGAAAGAGAAGACGTTGTTTTAACCCGTGATGTCAATGTTGTCACTATTCCAGACGGCAATACCGGAACCTTAAGCAAAGGCCAGATAGTCACTATCCATCAAGCGCTGGGCGACAACTATACCGTGGTCAGCGAACATGGCCATATGGTGCGGGTTGCAGGTGTCGATGCCGACGCCTTGGGCAAGGAGCCGCATACGCTGCATACGTTGGTATCGGCGACTGATGCGGCGGCAGTTGAAAAAAACTGTTGGGAAGTGATGAAAACGGTTTATGATCCGGAAATCCCGGTCAACATAGTCGATCTCGGCCTGGTCTATGAATGTAAAGTGACTCCGGCCGAAGAAGGGCTGAATGATGTCCATATCATGATGACTCTGACCGCGCCGGGTTGCGGCATGGGGCCGGTTATCCAGAGCGACGTGGAAAAATGCATCCGCGCGCTGCCCGGCGTCGCCAGTGTTAATGTCGAAGTGGTGCTGGATCCTCCCTGGTCGCGGGACATGATGTCGGAAGCGGCCCAGCTGCAATTAGGCCTGTATTAAAAAGTCGATATAAAAAGAACAATAATTAGACTTTGGACGAAAACAGAATGACCACTTTTAAAGATATTAATTTGCAAGTCGGTTCACGCTTGCAAATGTCGTTGCAACATGGCCCCAAGCAACTTATTTATTATACGGAACTCATCGGCTACGTTGATGGGGAGTACATGATAGTAAAGACGCCTATTGAAAATGGGCTGTCGATTCAAGTTCAGGTAGAGGAACCGGTTGTTCTTCGAATATTAGCTGGAGTGGATGTTTTTACGCTGACGTGCAGGGTAAAAAGTATCTTTAGGGCTCCGCATTATTATTTGCATCTCGGTTTTCCTACTGACATTAAATCCGTTGCACTTCGCGGCGCCATCAGGGCCAAGGTGAATTTACCGGTGCAAGTCAATGGCATAGCTGGAGCCGGCATTATTACCGACATCAGTGTCACAGGTGCTGCGATCATTGCCGATAAAGCACTGGGTAACCCTAATGAAGAAGCGTTGGTTTCTTTCGAGTTCCCTGTCAAGCCGAGCAATCAAAATGCACATATAGAGACCAGTGCGACGATACGCAGCATTCAAGAGTTGCCTAGCAAGAAAAAAGATGCGCCGCCAAGAATATCGCATGGCGTTTCGTTTCATGAGCTTGATCTTACCAGCCAAGTGATGCTGCTTAACTTGGTCTATGAGTCTATGAACCGATGAATAGGATGAACTGGACTTGTAACTGATATTCCGCTGCAAAAAATATTCAATAACCAATGCGCAAGATCAAATTTAGAGATATACATATCCAATAATATCGCTTTATTGCGCATAACTCTTATCCTAAGATAACTGCCAACCTGTCGGAGTGATATGGTTGGCGCTGTTAATCCGATTTAAAGTAATTAATATTACGCAAGCTAAAGAATTTCTATCACGAATAACAAAATGCCTGCTGATAAAACACAACTTCATTTATCTATATAACGCTGCCTGCATACTTGAGCGTGCGGGTTCTTTTGAACCATAAGACCCAAGATAAGCGGTTGTTTTGCACCCCAGGAAAGGCTGCCCCTTTGAAAAAGACTATCTGGACAGGCGGTGTAGTTGCGTTAGTCTGTGGCACATAATTTGCTGATACCAAAATAATTATAAAATTGTTTTTCAAACTGCTGTCATATAGATCTGTTTATATACGCTAATACCAAAGACATGGATTGTGTAAGCTGAATAGATTCAACGATAAATCCTCCCCTAAAATGCAATTCTACTCAATGGAAAATAAGCCGTTGTGGCTTTTCTTTCTTAATGAAAAGTTATGAAAATGTTCAATTTAAAAGCTTTAATGTGCCTGATTTTTACTTTATGGACGATGGCACTGCGGGCGGAAACTGAGGCAGTTGCAGAAGGGAGTTTAGCCATTACTGAACAACAAGCCATCGCGTTGTTCTATCAGCGTAACCTCAGTTTGATTGCAGCAAACTTCAATATCGATAATGCGCAGGCGCAAGAGATTATTGCTGCCGCGATTCCAAACCCGGTGTTCAGCTTTACCGTTTCATCACTGAATCCGAATATGTTTCGCCAGGAATTTAACAATGTCTCGTCGTTGCCTGCAATATCGCCGCAGATTCAGCAGCTCATCGAGACCGCCGGGAAACGCAGGTTACGGGTAGAAAGCAGTGAGCTTGCAACCGAAGCGGTAAACTTTGACTTGAAAGACACGGCACGAATACTCACCAATGCTGTGCGGCGCAGCTATTACAGTCTGTTGCTGGCGCAAAAGACAGCCAAGGTGGCAACCGAAAACTACGAGCGTTACCGTGAAATTCTGCGGGTTAATGGCATCCGGCTCAAGGTGGGTGATATTTCCGAGACCGATTTTACCCGTATCGAGGTCGAAAGCCTCAAGGCCCAAGGTGATCAAGATCAGGCCAAGGCGGCATTAAATCAGGCGCGGGCCAATCTGCTGTTATTGCTGGGCTGGCCTGAAAACAGCATGGAAATCTTAGCTGTCGAAGCCTGGCCGGTAGCTACATCTGAAATTGCAAAATCAGGACAAGATCAATTGGCCGAAAAAGCGCTGGAGCGGCGACCGGATCTGCAAGCTGCTCGAGTGCGCATTGACCAGGCCGGCAAAATACTCACCTTGGCAAACCGGCTGGCCATTCCCGATGTGACCGTCGGTGCTTTTTACCAGCGCGACCCCGGTAATTTCTTTACGGAAAGCGGCGGCGTCAGCGTCAGCGTGCCGCTACCTTTGTTCTACCGCCAGGAGGGCGAGATCTCAAAAGCACGCGTTGGCTTAAGTTCTGCCGAGTTGGCGTTAAAACAGACTGAGCAGGGTGTGCGGGCCGAAGTCATGAAGGCCTTGGCGGCTTGGCAAAGTGCTGATGCCATCTCGCAGCGCTTCGAGACATCCGTGGTAAAACGGATTGAAATGTTGCGCAAAGCGCAAGAGATTGCTTATCAAAAAGGTGCAGTAGGGCTGCTGGACTTGATTGACGCAGAGCGCAATTACAAAGCAATGATGCTGGATTATTACACCGCTTTGGCGAACCGCAGCAACGCTTGGGCGGACTTATTGATGGCTTATGGAGAAGAAGTCAAATTATGAATATGAAGTTTCTCGATCCGATCAGACTGGCCGCTGGATTGCTAGGATTGTCGCTGCTGGCTTGTCAGCCGCACAATAATGAACCGCAACGCCAAAGTACGGCACTCCCTAAGAATGAAGTAATACTGAGTCCCGATTCGCCCAAGCGGAATTACATCAAGGAGGCCATTGTTGAATTGGTGCGGCGGCCTTTAATGGACCCGGTAACGGGCAAGATTACGTATGACGAAACCCGCACCGCTCGGGTTTCCTCGCCCATTGCCGGACGAGTGACCGGTGCTATCGCTGCATTGGGCGCTCATGTCCAGGCGGGCGATACCCTGGCGGAACTGGATAGCCCGGAGCTTGGGCAGGCGCAATCGGATTATGCCGGCGCGTTGGCCGATTTGAATTTGGCCAACCGGGCTTTTCAGCGGATGCAGGAGCTTTATGCAAACGGCATCGTTCCACGCAAGGATCACGAACAGGCGCAAGATAATCTGGCGCGCGCTCGTAGCGAGGCGGATCGGGCTCGACTCAAACTGGCAAACCTTGGCGTGCGCAACGGGCGCACCGACAACCGCTTTGTGCTGCACGCGCCCATTGCAGGCGTAATAACCGAACGCAACATCAATCCCGGCATGGAAGTCAGATCCGATCTGGCCGATCCGCTGTTCGTCATTTCCGACCTGAGCAGTCTGTGGGTACAGATGGATGTTTTCGAAAAAGATATTGGCTTGATTCATGTCGGTGCGCAGGTGCTGGTACGTGTGCCCGCCTATCCCGGCGAGATTTTTATTGCGACCATCAGTTATATCAGTCAGGTGGTGGAAGAAACCACCCGCACGGTGAAAGTGCGCTGTATTTTGCCTAATGACGATAACCGTCTGCTGCCTGCCATGTATGCCGCCATTGAAGTACAAAGCGACCCGAACGACAAGGCGGTTGTCGTGCCGCTGACGGCGCTATTTACCGAGGATGAGTCCGACTGGTTATTTGTGGCTATCGGTGACGGCCATTATCAAAAACGTCCGGTCAAGGCGGGCCTGCGTCTTAAGGATAAGGCAGTGATTCTTGATGGATTGAACCCTGGAGAGCGCTTGGTGGTCGATGGAGCCCTGCTGTTGCGGACTGAGGAAGATACGGAGCAGGAAGCTGGAGAAACTAAAAAGTGATTAATAAAATCATCGCGTTCTGTTTACAGCAACGCCTGTTAGTTATCGGTGCGTCGGTGCTGCTGGCTATCGTTGGCGTTATCTCGTTCGAACGGTTGCCGGTGCAGGCTTTTCCTGACGTGCAGAATGTTTTCGTACAAGTGGTCACCCAATACCCCGGTCAAGCCCCCGAAGAGGTGGAAAAGCTGATTAGCTTGCCGATTGAGAAAGAAATGAACGGCTTGCCGCATTTGATCAATATGCGTTCGGTGTCCATTTTTGGCTTGTCTGTGGTAACGCTAACCTTCGACGATGAAGCCGAGGATTATTTTTCGCGGCAGCAAGTTGTCGAGCGGCTACGGGCTGTCAGCTCCAGCTTGCCGGACGGAGCTCAGCCTGTGATGGGGCCGTTGACAACGGGCGTAGGTGAAATTTACCGTTATCGCATTGAAGCGCCTAACTATCCTTTGGTTGAACAGCGCGCGTTGCAGGACTGGGTGATCGAACGGACATTGCGTTCTGTGCAGGGCGTAGCGGATGTAGTGGCTTTTGGCGGCGGTGTTAAGCAATACCAGATAGAAGTTGATCCCGACAAGCTGAGAGATTACAAATTAACGCTTCCTGATGTTTATCAAGCTGTCGCCGCCAACAATGCCAACACCGGCGGCGGTTATATCGAGCACGGTTACGAAGCATTGGTCGTGCGAGGTGCCGGCCTGCTGAAGTCCGCTGATGAGATCGGCGACATCGTAGTGGCCAGCCGGGATGGCGTGCCGGTGTTCGTTAAACAAATCGCCGATGTGGTGGTGGGGCCGCAGCCGCGCAATGGGATCGTTGGCTACAATGAGCGCGATGATGTGGTTGAAGGCGTGGTCTTGCTGATTAAGGGCAGGGATGCGATCAACGTATTGCAGGGGGTGAAGGAAAAAGTTGACGGCCTTAATGGTCACGCTCTGCCCCCCGGCGTCAAGATAGTTCCTATTTACGACCGTACAGAACTGGTGCAGCACACTGTGCGTACGGTCGAGCACAATATGCTGGAAGGCGCGGCGCTGATTTTAGCCATTTTGATTATCTTCCTGCGCCGGACGCTGGCTTCGGCCGTGGTTATTACCGTTATTCCGCTATCCTTGCTGTTCGCTTTCATTCTGATTGATGCAGAGCATGTTTCCGCCAACCTGATTTCTCTAGGCGCGATTGACTTTGGCATTATCGTAGACAGCGCCGTGGTGCTGGTCGAAGCGATTATGGTCAAGGTGACATTAGAGATGAGTCAAAAGGCCAGCGTCGCGCATATGCGCCAATCCATGCTGATGACGGCGGTGGACTTGGCCCGCCCCATCCTGTTCTCCAAAGCCATCATCATTATTGCCTTTTTGCCCATCTTTACCTTTCAGCGGGTCGAAGCGAAAATATTTTCGCCGATGGCATTCACACTCAGTTTTGCGCTGTTGGGTTCACTGGTCATCAGCTTAACCCTGGTGCCTGTGCTGCTGAGTTACCTGATTGGCCCCCGGCTTATCGAATCGCACAATCCGATAGTGGAAGGCATGGAGCGGCGCTATCGATCGGTATTGCAATCAGTGTTGCGCCACCCTCGCAAATTATTCATCGGCGCAGGACTGACATTGGCTTTATCGCTGGCCTCTACGCCGTTGATCGGAACCGAGTTTATGCCCAAGCTGGATGAGGGCAATATCTGGTTGACCATCACGCTGCCGACGCCAGTTTCATTGGCTAAAGCCAAAGTGTTGGAACAGGATATACGCGGCCGTTTACGCGAGTTCAGCGAGGCCAAGTCGATACTCACCCAGCTAGGACGCCCGGAGGATGGCACTGATCCCAAAGGATTCAACAACCTGGAAATTCTTATCGATCTCAATCCAAAAAATACCTGGCATTATGGCGACAAGGACGAATTGGTCGAAGCCATGCAGAAACGCTTGGCGGTGTTTCCCGGCTTGCAGTTCAATTTCTCCCAGGTGATTCAGGACAACGTGGAGGAGGCCATTTCCGGTGTCAAAGGCGAGATTGCGATCAAGATTTTCGGCGAGGATCTTAAAGTCCTTCAGGAAAAAGCTAATCAGGTCACCCGTATTCTTCGTTCCATAGAAGGCTCTACCGATGTGGCTGCCGAGCAGCAATCGGGGCTGGCCCAGATGGTCATTGCCATTGACCGGGCCAAGATCGCCCGCTACGGTATCGACGTCAATGATGTGGAAAATGTAATTTCAATGGCGGTCGGCGGCAAGACCGCTACACAGATGCTGGAAGGCGAGCGCCGTTTCGACATTACGGTGCGGCTAACCGGGGCGGCGCGCGATTCGGTCGGGGCGATAGAGGATATTACCGTGTTATCCCCGAATGGCAGCCGCATTCCCTTGGCCGAATTGGCCGAGATCAAGGTCAACCAAGGCGCTTCCCGTATCAGCCGCGAGGACAACATGCGCCGCATTGCTATCAAGTGCAACCTGATCGGGCGCGATCAAGGCAGTTTTGTGGCCGAGGCGCAGGAAAAAGTCGCGGAGCAGGTTGTATTGGAGCCCGGATACCGGATTGTCTGGAGCGGCCAGTTCGAGAATCAGCAGCGTGCGATGAAGCGGCTTTCATTTATCGTTCCGGTCAGTTTGGTGCTTATTTTTGTCCTGCTTTTCTGGGCTTTCCAGTCGCTCAAGAATGCATCGCTGATTGTGATGAACGTGCCCTTCGCCATGATTGGCGGCTTGGTAGCCTTGCTGCTGACCGGCATTCACTTGAGCGTGTCGGCGGCGGTCGGCTTCATCGCGTTGTTCGGGATTGCCGTACAAAACGGCGTTATTCTGTTAACCCAGATCAATCATCTGAGGCGGGAAGGCATCCCGTTGCGAGATGCTATTTTGCAAGGTTCCGTCAGCCGGTTGCGCCCGGTGGTGATGACCGCGCTGATGGCGATACTGGGGCTGCTGCCTGCGGCACTGTCAACCAGCGTCGGATCGGAAACCGCAAAACCTTTCGCAGTGGTTATTATTGGTGGACTTATTACCGCAACACTATTAACCTTGACCATGCTGCCGGCGCTCTATCGCCATTTTGAAGAACAACACGAAACTTAGGTCCGCCCATGAAAGAAATTCGAGCTTATATTCAGCCCTTTATGTTGCCTAAATTGACCCAGATGTTGCTCGAAATACCCCATTTTCCAGGCATGAGCGTGTCCGATTGTGAGGGTTTCGGGCGTGAAAAAGTTATTGAAGGACAGGATTACACACCCTTCATGGCGAAAAAGCGTATCGAGGTTTTCGCTCAGGATGAATTGGTGGACAACATTTTCAATGCCATCATGACTGTTGCCAATACCCATCAGCATGGCGCAGGCAAGGTCTATATCATTGATGTTGATGAGGGCGGACATATCAGCACAGGCGAACGAGGAGAAAACGTGGCCTGATGTAAGACGGGCGGGGTGACGAATTTTTATATCCCGCAATACCCCGGTTTTAGTTTTTGACGAGAGTATTTTATAAAGGCTAAGTTGACTCCTTGCTTGGTTTTAATCCTCGTTGAAAAGTACTCAAGTAGCAGCATCGAGTAATATCCCGCAGCTTAAATCGATCGGATTAATTCGGCGTCTCCAGTATATAAAACTCAATTGTGGATAGCATAAATGGCTGGCAGTCGACGCAAAGCAGCTGAAAACAGTAAAGAAACAACCGGAATCCCGCGCGAATACGGGTCAGCCTGGCCCGATTACGAACTGCTTGATGCGGGCGACGGCAAGAAGCTCGAACGCTGGGGAACAATCATCACCATCCGCCCGGAAATCCAGGCCGATTTCAAACCGGGATGGCCTTACGCTCAATGGCAAGACATGGCGCATTGGGAATTTGAAGAGCAATCCTCAACCCAAGGCCGCTGGCTTAACATCAAACCGCATGCCCCCGAACAATGGCTTATTGCCTACGGCAACTTAAGCTTCGGCTTGAAGCTGACAAAATTCAAGCATGTGGGCCTGTTTCCCGAGCAACAGGCAAACTGGCGCTTTATTAAAGAACGGGTTAATGCCGGGCAAAAGGTCTTAAACCTATTTGCCTACACCGGCGCGGCCTCGCTGGTTGCCCGTGAATCCGGGGCGGAAGTCGTGCATGTCGATTCGGTCAAACAGCTGATTACCTGGGCTAACGAAAACAAAGAGCGATCTAATCTGTCCGACATCAAATGGGTGCATGAGGATGCGTTAAAATTCGCCCAGCGCGAATTGAAACGGGGCAATCGATACGATGGTATCATCATGGACCCGCCCGCCTGGGGCTTGGGCGCAAAAGGCGAAAAATGGAAACTGGAACATCACCTGTCTGGCTTGATAGAAACGGCGCACGGGCTGATGAATCCAGGCGCGTTTTTAATTCTTAACACCTACTCGCCCAAAATAGAGCTGGCGGATTTGGCCGCGTCCGCCGGGCAGCTTTTTTCCGTAAAGCAACTGGAAATAAAACAGCTGTGGATGCCGGCAAAAACCGGCAAGGAACTGTATTGCGGGAATTTGTTGCGGGTGATTAAGTAAGGCGATTTCAGAAGGCTCGCCAAATGGGGGGCTCGTGGAAGCCGTTCGTGCTGAGCTTGTCGAAGCATGAACAGCTCCGCCGCATCTACGGATTGCGTCTTAAACAGTCTTGACTTCGTTCAGTAGGTCGGGATGACGGTCAAGTATCTTAAGCAACTTTACCAGCGCCAAGGGTGGCTTGGTCTTGCCATTTTCGTAACGCGAGAAGGCATTGACCCCGCCGCCGAAAATCTCGGCAGCTTCCCGTTGGTCAAGCTTGAGCTTTTTGCGAACGCTGGCAATAAATCCTGGGTCGACAATCGACGCATTTACCTGCTTGTTGAATTCCAGCATAAGATTCATCGTACGTCGCGATTCAACGGCATCCAAAATGGATTCATCGCAGGCCGGGCAAAAGTCGCCGGTTACTGCGGGAATAATGGTCGATTCACCTTTATAGGTATACGGCATGTCGCGGGTGTCATGCACCAATTCAGCCGCCGCACAAGATGGACATTTCATATTCATAGCTCCTTAAAGGACACGATGAGGACATCATCAATGACCGTGAGTTTCAGGTAGACTTCGCCAGCCGGGGTGATTGGCCGATAAACGTCTTGCCAAATCCGATGATCCGCATGAGTGGTCATGCTCTTATAGAAATCGGTTGGAGTAAGCGCCATAACGACAGCAATCATGCTGTCGAAATCAAATCCTAATGCAGTGCCGCCTTCGCGAGCAGCTTTCGTTGCGCGTATATTCCCAGCGTCAATCATGGCTTTAACGACCGGTAACTTATAGTGAGGAGTCTGTTTTTCCATGAATAGATAATAACCTAATTGGTTATCGTTGGCAAAGTATGCTGAGGCGGAAAGGCTCAAGAACATCGCCAAAGTACGTGGTATCAGCTTGAACAAGCTGATGTTTGAACTATCCACTCAAGTATTGGCGGAAGAAGAAGCGAAGCAGCGTTTCCTGGCAGCCCAACGGCGCGGTAACCCCAAGCGGGCGGCGGAATTGTTGGAGGAATTGGATGCGTTGGGGCTTTGAAAAGTGTAGGGTGGTTTTTCGAGATAGCAAACCGCCAATCAATGTACAGCGTCGATTACAATCAGTCGAAGTTACGGTGGATTGCCTATGGGCGAATCCACCTTACAGCTTTCAATTTACAAAAAAAACCTTAAATCATATTTATGGTTGATTAAATGAGAAACCGACGGCATGTGTTTTACAAACTTCGCCAGTTTACTTGATACTAATAGTGTTGCCGGTAGCTGGTCATAAAGACCAGAGTTATTCCAATTCATCTTGGTGAGTGCAAGAGTATAGCTCGCTATATCATTCCATGATCCATGCCCACCATATCGGGTCAGATGTAGTGGCTCTGGAATACCTCTTGCTTCGCGATAAAATGACTTGCCACCACTGGCTATGCCGTTAACATTTCCCTGGGTCCATAATAAAAGATCAAAGTCATCAATAGATAAATAGGTGCCACGATTTACCGGAAAAAATGATGATAGTGTTTTGGTGAGAATGTCAGGATCAGGATCTTTTTGACGCTGCATTCCTCTCCATGGTGTATTTTGATTAATGCTGATTAGATCGAGATCTTCGTTTTTTCCCCATACATCAAAGCAGCCATCGATCTCATCCGTTCGAAATTCAGTCGTTTTGTAGATAATCAGACGCTTAGGCGGAGCGCCATTGTGAGATCGATAGATCTCCAAACCCCGACTAACCAAACGTCCCATCTGTTCTCTGTCAAGAAAAGGGTTGTCTCCATAATGTGCATATGTTTTTGGTTGGGCATCGAAAGCGACAAACTCTAAACCCGTACCTTGAGAATCAAATACTTGGCTACAGCAGGTTACAAACCTTGGCTTACCATCTTTAATCTCGACATTATTCCTTACCGCATAACTGATTCCCATAAATGCAACATTATCTTCCAAGGCAGACATTTTCCAGGGAATGCCACCTACTTTGGTATAGATAGCCAATGACAGATTCCAATAATTGGTTGATTTGCACTGGGTATTTAAAGCCTTATCCCTGAGAAATTGAGTAATTATATCGTTGTTCGCCGACTCAGCTTTCACAAAATCATGTAGATCAAACCCAGTGTCTTTATGGGTGAAATATTTTTCGTAAGTGTCGGGCAGATAAATGATCAAAATGTCGAAATTATGCCTTTGTTTGGCAAATGATCTTATGGCGTTTGTAAGTGTTTCAGCAAACGCAAGGTGAGGGACTGCACTAGAATCAATTTTTCGAATATCAAAACTTATTTCATAAGTTAAGTGCTCCTCAATAGCTGCGTTAACTCGGAAAGCCGATGCCATGCCAGGATAGTTCGGAGTATAGTCTGTTTTATGAGCAGTTATATATCTGTTATCAAGACCTGAAATAAAAAATTTAAGTTTTGGGAGATTCCCTTTAGGGCAAATTATTCCGATTCTTATCGGGCCTCGAATGGCTGCCATTGTGTTTTGACTATAGGGACCATACCTTAATAGCCCTCTTAAAGGATGAATATCTACATCTGCTGATCTTTCTGGATGAAAGCTCAGTTTAGGTTCTTCAGTCTGAAAATATGCTGGTAGTTTATAGTCCGTCATGCTCACGTCCACCTCTATTGCTGAAAGCGCTTACAGTGGAAAATTCCATTGATGGATTAACGCCAAAATCTTCATTAAATGCTTTAAGTTTCACGCTGAGATCTCCTGCCAAATGGTGGTCAAGGCCAAGGCAACTTGCCCACGCACTAAAAAGGTCATCGGCTTGTTTATTGTATCGGCCCCCCAGTCTTTTTTTTCTGAAGTCTTCCTGCTTTACGTAGTTAGTATTGCTCCAATCTTGCTCTCCCTGCTCGATGAAAAGCGTGGGATTTACAATCAGCCAGAGCGAATCCATTTTCTCTTCAATTCGGAGCTGAACGGCTTCAGACCAATATCGGGAAAGGCCGGGAGTTTTACCTTTGATCTTTGGAGAATTATCCCACTGGGTTTTCAATGCAGTCACCAGAGGGGCGAATAAGTTAAGATTGCTTATATTAGGATCAATATACAATGTCAGTCCAAGCCTGCTTTGATAATATTTTAGCGGGAGTTGAGAGCAAAAGATTCTTTCAAGTACTTGATAGAGTAAGAAGATTTCTGATGGTTTATAGTTTTTAACTTTAAAGGGTTGAACGGAGATACTTTTTTTGTCGGCAATCGAAAATACGCTAGCAATTTCATCTCTGTCGCCGAATGCTAAAACACCCTCGTTAGTCCGCGTCGCTAATACCGTACTATTGTTTGATATGCACTCCTTTATTTCCTTTATACCGCCAATTTCACATTCGAATTGGTAAACACTCTGCGGAACGGAAAGCACTTTAAAAGCATTGAATCGGACGATATTAGTTATGTCATTACTAGTTGTTGCAAGGCTCACAGGGCTACGACGTTGCATTGTCGGTTGAAGATGATCAGCGAATTCAGCAAGTTCATCACTAAGAAACTTATATAGCTGCAACATGAGTTCATCGAAACTTGGAATATCAATAATATATGCATCAATACCCTTGTTTTTTGCTTCGTCTATTAATGCCTGTACACGTGGTATTGCAGTGCTACCGATGCGATTAAACCAAAATAGCCCTGGGTATTCGTGATCTGCTTTGGCCACTATTGTTTCTAATACCTCCATGATGGATTTGTCTCGTCCGCTGTAGCCAACAAATGCAAAACCAAATCGGGTTCCAACTTGCTCGACCAGAGCTTGTCTAAAGTCCTGCTCCTGATTTTGTAGTTCACTATTGGTGTTTTTCAGAGTGGAGGATTGAAAATCTCCGTGGAGTTTCACATAAAGAGGAAAACGATCTGCTCTTAAGCATTGACTGGCTTTAATGGCATTTTCAATGCTTGCAACATTTAATTTACTTACCGGTATGCCAAGTGATTGCCAGCTTTCTTCAATCACTGAATCAAAATTGGTTGTCCAAATCGCCTTGCATGTCCCAGTACCCATTAATGCTGCGAGCACCCGGTGAGAAAATTTTATTTCGGCGCTTTTGATCTTTTTTTCTATGTAAGCACGGCGGTCTGATTCCGACCTATATGCGAGCGAAAAGAAGTGCGAGTATTCATCCAGCGAATCTTCTTCAGGATGTATGCGTTGGGCATCCAAATAGCTTTGAATGAACGAGCGAACTCTCGGGTTGAATAAATCCTTGCAAGAAGCGATTGATTTTCCATTTTCACTGCAATAAATATCGCGTTTGAACTCCCATGTCATTTCCCATGCACTCATTATTCCAGTATTTACAGAAGCCCCGGCGCCGAGAAACCAATGGATGTTTTTAGATCGGGTTTTGTATGTTCTTAAGAAAGTAGGCAAATCCATTTATAAATCTCGATGAGAAGGGCGGTAGGATATGCCGATGCAAGGAGGCGCATCGTTCGAGTTATTCGGTATTGCTAATGTTGTGACATTCATTATTTCCCCTGTTTTCTGTATAAATAAATCTGTTGTCCGGGCTGCATTCGGAACTGCGTTGAGGGCTAAGGGGGAAGAAATGGCGTCTAGCGATCTAGTATTTGCTCAGCGATAAATCTTACTGCGATGCCCAATTTTCATAACGACCAAAGTGAGTTTACCATGATCTGCTTCAATCACGATGCGCCAATCACCGAGGCGCTTTTTCCAGAGGCCTACCATGATCGCTTTGTAGGGGATGAGTAGCTTGAAAGGGTCTGCTTCAGTTTCAAGCTTTTGTAGAAAGATGTAAATTCGCTTTTGTGTGGGCTTGTCCAGGCCACTAATTTGTTTGGCAGCGTAGGCGGATATTTCAACTTTCCAGGCCAAGCGCTTTGCCTAGTTCTTTAAGGGAGACTGTTGCCCCGCCTTGTTTTTTGATTTCAGCAACATCCAGATAATCCTCAAATTCTTCCAGGTAGAGGTCTAGAGCGGCTTGGGTGATGGCGTCGGGTGTTTTGCCTGTTCGAGCTGAAAGCTCGGCAAGGCGTGTCTCGATGTTTTCCGGTAGGTTGACGTTTAGCATAGTTTACTCCAGGACTGACAGCTGAATCATACGCCGCTGCAGCGTGGCTGTCTAAAGTGAATTATGCGGTTTATATCCGCTCTGCTATGTTTTATAGTCTTCATACATCAAAATTCTTTTTATATATTCTCACCCTAACCCTCTACAGCAGGAGAGGGGACAAAGGCGACGGATTTTAGTTTTGTTAGCTGTCATCGAACATTTCGATTTACGTCCTTTAACGATTCTCAACTTCCCAACCCTTGCAGGCCAGCGCAATATGATGCGGAACAGGGCGGGCGCCGGTTCCGTATGAGCTCATGGTGCGGGTCGTCATGCCCAATGCTTGGGCTGCATCGGCCAGCGACAGGCCGTTACGCAGCCGCCAAGCCAGGAAGGTGCGGGTGTCTTCGTCGGTGGCTGCTTGATACATGGCTTCCAGCCACAAGGTATCGGCTCCGATTTGAATGTCATAGTCTGTCCATTCGATCGTCCAACCTACGCTGTTGGTGAGCTGAACCTTGGCAAAGGCGGCCGGATCGCGCAAAGGCGTGAGACCCGGTTTGGCGAAAATGGCTTCACCCTTATCCACGGTCATTATGCTGCCGTTAATAAAGGTCATTTTTAGTTGATAGTTCGGTAAAGGTTCAACCGCTGCTAGGCGGGGGCGTTTCATTGATACCACTTATTCCATTCCTCAATCAATTCATCACGGTTTTCCGTAACCCACTCCATGACCTCATTGCGCAATCCGCGCGGAAAGGTGCCGGTGCAGTTCAGGGTCTCCAAGTTAATTATTACATCAAAATTGCCTCCGACCAAGTGCGCATGCACAGGCGGAGAGTCGTCTTCTCTTATCTCAAGCCGGTATTTGTTGCGAAAGCGATGTTTCGTAGCCATGTTGCAATGGTATGGAATAATTTGAATATGTCAATCGCCTTGTAGTGAGAGAGGGGATTAAACGTGCGGTTTAAACTCAGGGTAAAGTGCCGCTCTATCAATAGACATAATCGCTCGCATTCTCTGTTGGACTTCACGTTAATGCCTAGGCTAACAGAGGTGTCGAAGTTTGGGGCCATGATTTAGTTGAAGCTGCGTTTCTCACTCCGGCATAACAGCTTTAGCCTGAAGATCTGCATGATAGGACGACCGAACCATCGGCGCGCTGGCGACTTGTTTGAACCCTAGGGCTTTGGCAACTGCGCCGTATTCGTCGAATTGTTCGGGGGTGATGTAGCTTTGAACCGGCAAATGGGCTTTGCTGGGTTGCAGGTATTGGCCTATGGTCAGCATTGAGCAGCCGTGGGCTAATAAATCTTTCATGACTTGATGGACTTCTTCCGGCTGTTCGCCGACGCCGAGCATCAGGCCGGATTTGGTGGGGACTTGCGGCTGGGCTTGGTGGAATTGGCGCAGTAAATCCAGCGAGCCTTGGTAGTCGGAGCCGGGGCGCACTTGTTTGTACAGCCGGGGGACGGTTTCCAGGTTGTGGTTGAATACGTCGCAGGGTTGTTCGGCTAATATGGCTACGGCTTTTTCGATGCGTCCGCGAAAGTCGGGCACCAGGATTTCTATTTTGGTGGCGGGCGTTTGCAGGCGGATTTTTTCGATGCAGTCGGCAAAATGTCCGGCGCCGCCGTCTCTTAAATCATCGCGGTCTACCGAGGTGATGACCACGTACTTCAAGGCCATGGCCTGTATCGCATCGGCCAGGTGTTGGGGTTCGTCTTTATCCAGCGGCAGCGGTTTGCCGTGCGCGACATCGCAAAAAGGGCAGCGGCGGGTGCACAAATCGCCCATGATCATGAAGGTGGCGGTGCCGTGCTGGAAACATTCGCCCAGGTTGGGGCAGGCGGCTTCTTCGCAAACGGTATGCAGGTTGTTTTCGCGCAGCAGTTGTTTGATGCGGGTGACTTCGTCGCTGGCCGATATTTTTATGCGTATCCATTCGGGTTTGCGCAAAGTCGTTTCGGCAGGCTCCACTTTGATCGGGATTTTTGCCAGCTTTTCGGTGTTGCGCTGGTGAGATTCGGGCGTGGAACGGGAGGGCGCTTGATAAGTCATTTTGATAATGCCGTTATGATAGCTTGGGTAACAGGGATGGCGAGTTCAGCATTGCTGACAGTCACGCCCAGGTCGGCCAGTTGGGTTACTTCAAGTCCTGAATAACCGCAGGTGTTGATATGGTCGAAAGGGCGCAAATCCATATGGTTGTTGATACTGAGGCCATGATAGCTGCAATTTCTTTTAATGCGTAGGCCAATGGAGCCGATTTTTTTGTTATCGACATAAACGCCGGGGGCATCGGCTCTGGCTACGGCGATAATGCCGTGTTGCGCCAAGGCGAAGATCATGGCTTGTTCCAGTGTTGTGACCAGTTGGCGGACGCCGAGATTTAGCCGTTTAATGTCGATCAGGGTATAAATAACCAGCTGGCCGGGGCCGTGGTAGGTCACTTGTCCGCCCCGGTCGGAGTTGATGACCGGAATGTCGCCGGTATTCAGCAGGTGTTCACGCTTGCCGTTTAGGCCCAGCGTATAAACGGGGGGGTGTTCTGTGATCCAGATTTCATCGGCGGTATTCGGCGTCGCGATTTTGGGTGAATCGCTGCATGTCTTGCCAGGTGGATTCATAGTCTTGCAATCCTAAGTTGCGTATTTCTAGCAAGTTGGCTGATCCTGAAAATGCAATGGAACACGGATGGCGCGGATTAGACGGATAAACACGGATCAAAATGAGTAATAACAAGAAATCCGTGTAAATCAGTCAGATCCGTGTCATCCGTGTTCTATTTGTTTAACTACAACGCCATCAAGACATGCGGATGGTCGGTTAAATCCTGATAAATAGCATCCAGTTGCTGCTTGCTGGATGCTTCGACAATGACCGTCACGGCGATGTAATTGCCGTCTTTGCTGGGGCGTGTGGTTACCGCGCCTTCGTTAATGTCGGCAACATGGCGGCGCACGATTTCTATGACCAGCAGGTCGAGTTCAAGATCGGTTTTGCCCATTGCCTTGATCGGAAATTGGCAGGGAAATTCTAAAAGGGTTTCTTCACTCATGATGCGATTGCTTGTAAGCCTGGAATAATTGATTCATGGTTTGCCATATGGGGCCGGGTTTGCCGTTTGCAATGGTTTCATTATCAAGTTGAACAACCGGTACGATTTCCCGTGTCGAGCTGGTTAGCCAGATTTCGCTGGCTGTTTTTAAGGCATCCAATGAAATGATGTCTTCACTGTAGGGGATGTTGTTTTTCTCGGCAAGTTCCAGGATGACATTGCGGGTTATGCCGGGCAATATTTCGCGGCCTTTGGGCGGTGTAATCAGGATGCCGTCGATGACGGCAAATATATTGCTGGCGGCGCCTTCGGTCACGTAGCCGTCTTTGACCAGGATGGCTTCGGCGCAACCTTTTTCTACCGCCTGCTGTCTGAGCAAAATATTGGCCAGCAGCGTGGTGGCTTTAACATTGCACAGCTCCCAGCGGCTGTCGTCGACGCTGATGGCTTTTACACCGGAATCCAAGTCTGCAAAAGGCACGATGTTTGAGCTCATCGCAAACACGGTCGGCGTAATATTTTCCGGGAAAGCGTGGTCTCTTTTGGAGCCGACGCCACGGGTAATTTGCAGGTAAATAGATTGATCCAGATTTGCATCCAGCAACGGCGTCAGGATTTCCAGCCATTGCGCCCGGTCATGCGGGTTAGGCAAGCGAATCGAAGACAGGCTGTTTTCCAGTCGTTCCATGTGTTCGTGAAAGTGAAACAGTTTGCCCGAGTAGGACGGGATGACTTCATAAATCCCGTCGCCGAACAAAAAGCCGCGATCCATAACCGATATTTTGGCTTCAGCTAGCGGCAGGTACTGGCCATTTAGATAGACGGTTTTATTGTCCATCCGATTTCTCCAGCAGCATCATCGCGCTGTCGTAGAGCCGTTGAATAATGTTGCCTTGTTCTACCGATTTCAGGGCGATCAGGTCTTTGCTGGCGATCACTTCATCTTTAAGGGTGACGTTGACCGTACCCAGTTTTGTACCTTCTTTAACCGGCGCGGTAATTTTTTTATCAATGGTAATGCCGGCTTTCAGATCGTTGTAACGGCGACGGGGAATCGTGACATAAAGATCTTCGGCCAAGCCAAGTTGTACATTTTTAGTGTCGCCCTTCCAAATTCTTGCTTCGGCCAGGGAGGTTTTTCCTGAATACAGTTTGTGCGCTTCAAAAAAACGAAAGCCGTAGTTGAGCAGGTTCTGGTTTTCGTTGGCTCTGGCGTTGGGGCTGCTTGCACCCATCACGACGGAAATCAGGCGCATGTCGTTTCTTAACGCAGAGGCGACCAAGCAATAGCCGGCGGCATCGGTAAATCCGGTTTTAACGCCGTCCACCGTCTCATCGCGCGAAAGCAGCTGGTTGCGGTTATGCTGAACGATGTTGTTGAAGGTGAATTCTTTTTGTGAAAACCAGCGGTAGTAATCAGGAAATTCTTTGATTAAAGCCCGGGTGAGGATGGCCAGATCGCGGGCGGTGGTGTAATGATTGTCGATGGGCAGGCCGTTGCTATCCTCAAAATGGCTGTTTTTCATGCCCAGGCGTTCGGCATGTTGATTCATCATGTCGGCAAAAGTGGTTTCATCGCCGGCGATATGTTCAGCCAAGGCAACGCTGGCATCGTTGCCGGATTGAATAATGACGCCCATTAACAGGTCTTCAACCTTAACTTGATTGCCGACTTCAACAAACATACGGGAGCCGGCGTTTGCCAGGCTTTTTGGCTGATGGTGACCAGATCGTCTAAATGTAAGTGACCATTGCTGATTTCCCGAAACACCACATAAACAGACATGATCTTGGTGAGACTGGCAGGAGCGAGCTTAACATCGGCGTTGTTTTCTGCCAGTACTTTGCCGGTGTCATAGTTCATTAAGTATGTAGGCGCTGGCAGCAATGGTGGGTGCTGCCGGGGTCGTGATTTCGGCGTCTTCGGCGTTTGCGGGGTCGCGGCAATCAATAGGCTAAAAAATAAAAAAACGGAGAAATTTTTAAAATGGATCATTGCTCTCTAACACAGTGAACATAGGATGGGCTGAGGCACGAAGCCCATCAATCGTGAATGATGGGCTCTTTTGACCAGCCCATTCTATAGCTTTATTGTATCATGGAGATTTGTTTTTGATCAGATTCGGTAACAAATTGAGTGGCTGTTATGCCCAGTTTTGCCAGCTGATATATTTAGCTTGTTGAACGCTCGCCGGTGATTCGATAGGCCCCATTTGAACCTTGTAGAGCGTAGAGCCTTTGTGTGTTGAGGGCAGTATTTCAGGCTGAGGTAAATTGATGAGCGGCAATTTTATTTTGCAATTTCACCGCCTTCTTTTTGTTGCCGAAAGTGCCTACTTGCAAATAGACACTCTTCTCTTGTTTTTCTGCCGTGTTTTGCAGTTGCGCTAATGCTTGCTCAGGCGCTATCGCCTTGATTTCAACGGCACCTGTTCCGGCCTGTTGAAGATCCAGTTTCTTGGCGGCGGCGTAAGATAGATCCATAACCCGGTTGCCGTGGAAAGGGCCTCGGTCATTGATACGGACAATAACGCTACGCTGATTTTCCAGGTTGGTGACGCGGGCGTAAGATGAAATCGGCAGTGTGTTGTGTGCGGCCGTCATCGCATACATATCGTATATTTCGCCGGATGCGGTTTTCTTGCCGTGAAACTCGGAGCCGTACCATGAGGCGATGCCTTGTTTCAGGTAGCGGGCAATGCGGGGTAACAGGTTTTCTTCTTCGTCGGGCATCAGAATCGCCGAAGTGAAATCTTGAATGGTGTTTTGCGGCGGAGGAGGCAGTTGTAACCGATGTTTGATCTGAGAAGTCGCTGAAGTTCTAATTTGTTCGGTGGTACAACTGCATAAAACAAAAATTAAAAGTAGCGGGATGATCTTGTTCATGGAAATGAGCCTTTTTTATTTAAAATAGATAGGCTTAACTGATAAACGGCCATGGCATATAAAGGACTGTGGTTGTAACGGGTAATGACATAAAAATTGTCCAACGCCGCCCAGAGTTCTTCGCCTTGTTGTTGTTCAAAGCTAAGCAGTTTCACTTTACTGTCGAAAGGTATTTGCCTCGATATAATTAAGTTGAGCGATTCTAACTCGGTAACACTTAAATCAGGCTTAAGGTCATTATTGAGAACTGGTTCATGGTTTTTTTCTGCGGAATGTGGATTGGGGAATTTGGCCGTAACGGGAATAGCGATAGCTTGCCCTTTTTGCCAATGATGTTTGGCGAAATAATTGGCAACACTGGCTATCACATCGCTGCTGTCGTGCCAGATGTCGCGGCGATTATCGTTGTCGAAATCAACGGCATAGCTTCTGAAGCTGCTGGGCATAAATTGCGGCATTCCCATCGCGCCGGCATAAGAACCAAGCGGGTCGGCGGGGTTGATGTGTTCGTCACGGCAGAGCAGCAGGAAGTTTTCAAGTTCACTGAGAAAGAATTTGCTGCGCGGCGGATAGGCAAAGCCCAGTGTAGACAGGGCGTCGATGACGCGGTGGTTGCCGGTGTTTTTTCCGAACAGGGTTTCAACGCCGATAATGGCGATAATGATTTCGGGCGGGACGCCGTATTGTTTTTCCGCGGCGTCCAGCGCGGGCGCATTGTCCCGCCAGAATTGCACGCCGGCATCGATGCGTGCATCGGTCAGGAATATTTTGCGGTATTTATACCAAGGCAAGCCTTCCGAAGGTGAGGCGATGCGTTTGAGTATATCCTGCTTAATCTCGACGGTTGCAAACAAGTCATCAAGTTCGGCTTCGTCGAACTGGTGTTTGGTTACCATCTGTTCGATAAAGGCATGAACTGGTTCGGTGTCTTTGATATTGGTGGTGCAGGCGATCAGGAATAGGCAAAAGGCGAAGGGCGAAAGGCGAAGGGTACGGGTTGCATGTTTACACCAGGATGCTAGGTCGATTTTTTTCATCTTTAACCTGTTTTGTTTTATGAGTGCGGTAGGAATTTATGTATCTATTTTAAATCCCATGATATTGGAGCCGCGACTTTAGTCGCGCCGACGGTTATTTCCTTCACGGCTTGTGTTATGACTCGTGCGCGACTAAAGTCGCGGCTCCTTAAATTGCTCTGGATTATGGCACGAATCGAAGGCTCAAGCCGAAAGCAGAGCGCAAGATGGTATTTAGCATTTTTTTAGCCCTGCGCCTTTTGCCTTTTGCCTGCTTTTATCTAATGCGGTATAAATTTTTTGTGGGTATGAATCGACATCAGGATGCCGAAACCGGCCAGCAGCGTGACGATGGAGGTGCCGCCGTAACTGATTAGGGGCAATGGCACGCCGACCACGGGGAGCACGCCGATGACCATGCCGATGTTGACAAATACATAAACAAAAAAGGTGAAAGCGAGGCTGCTGGCTAATAAGCGGCTGTAAGTGTCCTGAGCCTGCGAGGCAATATACAGGCAGCGGCTGATGATCAGCAGGTATAAAACCAGCAGGCCTACGCAGCCGAACAGTCCGAATTCTTCGGCAAAGACGGCAAAAATAAAGTCGGTGGAGCTTTCCGGCAAAAAATCCAGTTCCGACTGGGTGCTGCCCAGCCAGCCTTTGCCGTAGATGCCGCCGGAACCGATGGCGATTTTCGATTGGATAATATGGTAGCCTCGGCCCAACGGATCGGCTTCCGGGTTTAGGAAGGTGAGTACCCGGTCGCGTTGATAAGGACGCATAAAATGCCAGAGTATCGGTGTCAGTCCCGCCAGCGTGGCGCCAATGGCCAGCATGAACCGCCAGGACAGGCCGGCAAAAAACAGTACGCCGGCACCGGAACTGGCAACCAGCAACGCGGTGCCCAGATCCGGCTGTTTGGCGATCAATAGGGTCGGAATGATGATCAGTATGCTGGCTATCAGCAATTGTTTCGGTCTTGGCGGCAATGCGTGTTCCGCCAAGTACCAGGCAATCATCATCGGCGTGGTGATCTTGATCATTTCCGAGGGCTGGAAACGAAAAACGCCAAGATCCAGCCAGCGCTGCGCGCCTTTGCCGAATTGTCCCATAACCAGCACCGCAACGAGCAACAAGGTTCCGAAGCCGAACAGCAGCGCCGAATAGCGCTTGAACTGGTAAGGGTCAACATGAGCCAGCGCCGTCATTAAAAGAAAAGCCAAACCGACGCGCGCCGCTTGGCGCATCAGTACATCCATATCCTGGCTGCCCGCACTGTAAAGAATAACGAAGCTCAACATGGATATAAGCAGCAAGCCGACAAATAACGGGATGTCTATGTGCAGTTTCCTGAGGATGTTGCCGATCAATGACGGCGGATGAAATTGTTCGCTACGGGTTTCAGTTTTCATTATTGCCCCCTAAATATTGCTTGATAACCTGTCCCGCGATGGGCGCTGCAACTGAGCCTCCGTGACCGCCGTTCTCAACGATGACGGCAACTGCAATTTTGGGATCATCGGCCGGGGCGAAAGAAATAAATAAGGCGTGATCGCGCAGTTTGAAGGCAATATCGTTTTCGTTGTATTTGGCATCCTGCTTGATGTTAAAAACCTGGGCAGTCCCGGTTTTTCCGGCGATTTGGTAGTTAATGTCTTTGCCGATACTTTTGGCGGTGCCGTGCGGGTCATGAATAACATTGACCATGGCCGAGATGATGTTGTTGACATTTTCAGGTTTAAGTTCAATGTTGTCCACATGGGTTGCCGTATCAGGGTTGGCTGAATCCGGGGTGGCGGAATTTTTCACCAGATGAGGGATGACAATTTTGCCTTTATTCGCCAAGGTAGCGGTGGCTTTGGCCAGCTGTATTGGCGTAACCTGTAAAAATCCCTGGCCTATGCCGGTGATCAGTGTTTCCCCTGGATACCAGGACTGGTTGTGCTGGCTGCGCTTCCACTCGCGCGACGGCAATAAGCCCGGCTTTTCTCCGACCAGATCAATGCCGGATTTTTCGCCAAAACCAAACTGTTGCATAAAATTATGCATGCGGTCTATGCCCAGGGTCGATGCCAGACTATAAAAATACACATCGCAGGACTGAGTGATGGCGTCACTCATATTAACCGAGCCGTGACCGCCTTTTTTCCAATCCCGATAATGGTGGCTGACATTGGGCAGCTGGTAAGAGCCGGGACAGAACAGTTTGTGCTCCGGGCTGATGGCGTTGTATTCAAGCCCGGCCAGTGCAACAAAAGGTTTAAAGGTTGAGCCCGGCGGATACAAGCCGCGCAGTGCACGATTGTAAAGCGGCTGGTCTTCGGAGGATTGCAGCGCCTGATAGGCGTCATTGGCGATGCCGATAACAAAAGGATTGGGGTCAAAGCCGGGGCGGCTGGCAAAAACCAGTACGCCGCCGGTTTTAATTTCAATAGCGACGACCGCACCATTGAAGCCGTCGAGCGCATCGTAAGCGGTTTTTTGTAAATCGATATCCAGAGTCAGATAAAGATTTTCACCCGGCACAGGGGGGACTGAGTTCACGGTATTGATCGCGCGCGCCTGGACATTGGTCTCTATTTCCGCATAGCCGGTTTTACCGTGCAGCGCGGTTTCATACGTGTTTTCTATGCCTATCTTGCCGACATGAGTCGAACCCCGGTATTCAGCGATGGGCAAGGATTTCATTTCGGCTTCGTTGATCCGGCCCACATAACCGACAACATGGGACGCCAGCTCGGCATAAGGGTAGTGTCGAACCAGGCGAGCCTGGATGTCGACGCCGGGAAAATAAGGCCGGACTACCGCAAATTTGGCGAGTTCCTCGTCGGTCATGCTGATTAACAAGGGCGTGCTGACGAAGCGTTTTTGCCGTTTGCGCTGCTTCTGGTACTGGTCGATTTTTTCGTCGGAAATATTGAGTAGTTTTTGTAAACGCAGCAGGGTGCCGTCGAGATCTTTGATTTGCTCTGGAATCAACTCAAGGCTGAAGGATTGCGTGTTGTCGGCCAGCACTTTGCCGCGTCTGTCATAAATGATGCCTCGGGTCGGTACCAACGGTTCGATTTTGATGCTGTTGTCTTTTGCCAGCGTGGCGTAATGCTCGTGTCCGACGATTTGCAGGTAAACCAGACGCACAATCAGGCCGGAAGTTAACAGCAGTATCACAACGAAGGCCGCAATAATGCGGTTGACAAAAAGACGGCTCTCTTCCAGCTTATTTTTTATGGTATAGATGCGTGACATAACAGCTACGGCGTGTTTTATTTAGCGCGACGTGACAAACGGACGCGGCGAAGTGCTGTATAGATCAGGGGCCAGCAGAGTGTTCCGGTAAAAACAGGTAACCAGAAAGAGGCATGCAGTTGAGTGGGTTGTTGAATGTTTTTTAGCCAGAACAGCAGCATTTGGGAAGACAGCAGGCAAAAGAAAATGAACAAGCCCTGCTGAGGCAAAGGAAATTGGCGCAAGCGTTTGTGCAGCATCAGGCAGCAATAGATAATCAACGTATAGGTTAGCGCATATTGACCGAATACTCTGCCGGTCAATACATCGGTCAGCAGCCCGACTGTCCATGCACTAAAAGATGCCCGCGCGTTCCGGTACGGCAAGTGCCCAGTAGATGAGTACCAGCAGTACCCAGTCAGGATTGATGTCGGTCAAAAAACCCGGCCAAGGGGTAATTCTTAAGCACATCGCCACGATAACAGTCAAAATAATGCGGCCAAAGCCGAAGTAGTTATTCATCATTGTCTGTCTCTGCCGGTGCAGCCACGGGCGTTTTGCGTGGCGATCCGCTTCCAGCGGATGGGTCGCCGGCTGTTTTCGGTTGTTCTCCGGCGGGCACTTTGTGCGCCAATTCGTTCTTGACGGGTTGGGCGCTACGGGTTGTCCCTGGCTGCTCTGCTGCGGGCGCTTTGCGCGTCAACCCGCTCCCGGCGGATTTGACATCATGGGTTATTATTTCAGGGTCGGGCGTTTTTTCGGTTGATGCAGGCTGTGTGGTCAGCGAAACGGGGGATGAGTCGCTCCAGACGATCAGCAGCTCCCTGTTTCGGTCCAGCATGGCTTTTGGGGTGGCGGTAATATTGACGAAAGGCTTGTTGGTAATCGGGGTGAAGTCATCGACCACGGCAACCGGGTAACCTGATGGAAAAGTGCCGCCTAAGCCTGATGTTATCAGCAAGTCGCCGGGGCGAATGTCTGCATTATTCGGTAAAAAAGGCAGGTTAAGCCGGTTCAGCTGGCCGCTGCCTACCGCAATGGTCAACAGGCCGTTACGATTGACCTGTACCGGGATGGCATGGTTCGGGTCGGTAATTAACATGATTTCGGAGCTGAACGGCAACGCGCGAAAGACTTGCCCGACCACGCCGTTGGCGTCCAGTACCGGTTGTTGGGGGTGAACGCCAAAGCGCGTGCCTTTGTTGACCACCACTATATTTTCGTAGGGTGCGGTATTGATCGACAGTAATTCTGCAATCAGCAGTTGTTCACCGAGTTTGAACGAGTTTTCCAATAACGCACGCAGACGAATATTTTCTTTTTCCAAAGAGTCGAATTTCAGCAATCGGGTTTTGTCGATGAATTGTTCTTCGCGTAAGCGGGTGTTTTCTTTTTTTAAGGTCGAATAGGAGCTAACAGCGTCGGCGGCTTGCTCAATCAGTACTGTCGGTAAATCGACCAGATATTTTAACGGGTCGACAACAACGGATAATGTGGCGCGTAGCGAGTCCAATTTATGGCTTTGGTGTTCAGTTATCAGTAAGGCAACTGAAGCGATTATTGCCACAAGCAGACGGGTGTTGATGGAGGGACCGGTAGCAAATAAAAGTTTTATAGCGGGATGCCTCTTTATCCAGTTTAAAAAATGATGGGAATGTTTCGTAAGGTTGGGGCGAGGTGCATACCCCAACCTGCGGTTTTTGTTGCTGTCTCAGCAAGCGCTTTAAAAGGAAGAGCGGGATTATGTTGATTATTCCAGGGAAAAAGTCGAGACTCCTTTTTTATCCAGCATTTCCAGACACCATGCCGCCGCCTCTGGCAACGCAGGTTAAAGGGTCATCAGCGATGTAGACCGGCAGACCTGTTTCCTCGGATATTAATCGGTCTATATCTTTCAATAATGCGCCGCCGCCGGTTAAGAATATGCCGCGGGTCGCCACATCCGAACCGAGTTCGGGCGGGGTTTGTTCCAAGGCCAACTTTACCGCGCCGACGATGCCGGATAGCGGTTCTTGCAGTGCTTCTAGAATTTCATTGCTGTTCAAGGAAAAACTGCGCGGCACGCCTTCGGCCAGATTGCGGCCTTTGACTTCGATTTCCCTGACTTCGCTGCCGGGGTAAGCGGTGCCGATTTCATGCTTAATTCTTTCTGCGGTGGCCTCGCCAATCAAGGTGCCGTAGTTTCTGCGCACATAATTGATAATGGCTTCGTCAAAGCGGTCGCCGCCGATACGGACAGACGAGGAATAGACGATGCCGTTGATTGAGATGACAGCTACTTCGGAGGTGCCGCCGCCAATATCCAAAACCATCGAGCCGCAGGCTTCTTCGACAGGCAAGCCTGCGCCGATAGCCGCCGACATGGGTTCTTCAATCAAATAGACTTCGCGCGCACCGGCCATTGCCGCAGACTCGCGAATGGCGCGGCGTTCAACCTGGGTTGAGCCGCAAGGCACGCAGATTAAAATACGCGGACTGGGGCGCAGCATCTTGCTTTGATGGACTTTTTCGATAAAAAATCTCAGCATCCGTTCGGTGACGGCGAAATCGGCGATGACGCCGTCTTTTAGCGGGCGGATTGCGGTAATATTGCCCGGCGTGCGTCCCAGCATAAGTTTTGCGTCAAGGCCGACAGCGGCAATCGTTTTTGCGCCGCGGACTCTGTCTTCTTTGATGGCAACAACCGACGGTTCATTAAGTACAATTCCCTGGCCGGGAATGTAGATCAATGTATTGGCGGTTCCTAAGTCAATAGCGAGATCGTTGGAGAAAAGGCCGCGAATTCTTTTGAACATTTTTAGCTGTATCCTTATGGAGGAATAGAAATTGTATTACTTTATCAATCAAGCGGGTGTTTGAGCAAGATATAAAGTATTATAAACGTAATAATATGTAGAATCTCTGAAATTTTTTATTGGGAGTTAATCGTGTCTTTAACGGCGGATGATGTGAAGAAAATAGCGCATTTAGCGCGACTGGGAATCGAGGAGCAAGATGTTGCCTCTTATGCAAAAGACTTGTCCGGGATGCTGGATTTGATGACGCAGATGAGCGATCTTGACACCGATGGCGTCGAGCCTATGGCTCACCCGATGGATCAGGTGCAAAGATTGCGGGCCGATGTGGTCACCGAGCAGGACAGCCGCGAAAAATTCCAGGCTATCGCGCCACAAGTAGAAGCGGGACTTTATCTAGTGCCCAAAGTAATTGAGTAAAGGGAAAAGTAACAACTATGCATAACAAAACAATTGCAGAATTAGCCAAGGGACTGCGTTCCGGCGAGTTTTCAAGCGTGGAATTGACCACGGCTTTTTTAGACAGAATCAAGCAACACGGTTCTCTTAATTCCTATATCACTGTGACCGAAGACGCTGGCCTTGCAGGAAGCCAAAGCGGCCGACGCCAGGCTGGCAAAGGGCGATGCGGAATTGTTAACCGGCATTCCGGTTGCGCAAAAAGACATTTTTTGCACCGAGGGCGTTAAAACCACCTGCGGTTCAAAAATGCTGGATAATTTTATTGCGCCTTACAATGCAACGGTGGTGGAAAAATTTAATAACGCCGGTGCGGTGATGCTGGGCAAGTTGAACATGGACGAGTTTGCGATGGGCTCATCCAACGAAACCAGTTATTACGGCGCAGTCAAAAATCCCTGGGATACTAATACCGTTCCCGGCGGCTCGTCAGGCGGCACGGCGGCGGCTGTTGCGGCACGGCTTGCGGTTTGCGCGACAGGCACCGATACCGGCGGCTCGATACGCCAACCTGCGGCCCTTTGCGGCATTACCGGATTAAAGCCGACCTACGGCCGGGTGTCCCGTTACGGCATGATCGCTTATGCGTCCAGTCTGGATCAAGGCGGACCGATGACCCGCAGCGCCGAAGATGCGGCTATCATGCTGCAAACCATGGCCGGTTTCGATGACAAAGATTCAACCAGCGTCGATTTGCCTGTTCCCGATTATATGGCCGGCTTAAACAACAGTCTCGAAGGTTTAAAAATCGGCTTGCCCAAAGAATTTTTCGGCGAAGGTTTAAACAGCGATGTGGCCGCAGCGATTGAAGCGGCTATCAACGAATACCGGAAATTGGGCGCCACAGTAACGGAAGTATCGATGCCTACGCTTAAGCTGGCCATTCCCGCTTATTACGTCATTGCTCCGGCCGAGTGCTCCGCGAACCTGTCGCGTTTTGACGGCGTGCGTTTCGGCTACCGCTGTGAAAATCCGGCGGATTTAACCGATCTTTACACCCGTTCGCGCGGCGAAGGCTTCGGCAAGGAAGTTAAGCGCCGTATCCTGATGGGGACTTATGCACTGTCGGCAGGTTATTACGACGCTTATTATATTAAGGCGCAAAAAATCCGCCGCCTGATCAGCGAAGACTTCAAAAGAGCGTTGTCGGAAGTCGATGTGATTATGGGGCCGGTCACGCCGTCAACCGCGTTCGGTATCGGCGAAAAAATCGGCAATCCGATTGAAATGTATTTATCCGATATTTACACGATTGCGATCAATCTTGCCGGCGTTGCCGGCCATGTCGGTTCCCGCAGGGTTTGCAAAAGGCATGCCTGTAGGCTTGCAGATCATCGGCAATTATTTTGCCGAAGACCGGTTGTTGAATATCGCCCATCAGTATCAACAAGTCACCGATTGGCATACACATACACCTAAAGGTTTCGAGTAAGGAGCAAACAGATGAGCCAACAATGGGAAACAGTAATCGGCTTGGAAATTCATGCCCAACTCGCCACCAAATCAAAGATATTTTCCGGTGCATCCACCGCTTACGGCGCAGAACCCAATACCCAGGCCTGCGCGGTCGATTTAGGCTTGCCGGGCGTGTTGCCGGTATTGAATGAAGAAGCCGTGCGCATGGCGGTTATCTTCGGCATGGCGATCGAAGCGCATATCGCACCGTATTCGGTGTTCGCCCGAAAAAACTATTTTTACCCGGACTTGCCCAAAGGCTATCAAATCAGCCAGATGGATCTGCCTATCGTCGGCGTCGGGCATTTGGATATTGACGTTGACGGCGTAAGCAAACGCATCGGCATCACTCGCGCTCATCTGGAAGAAGATGCGGGCAAATCGCTGCATGGAAGATTTTCACGGCTTGACCGGAATCGATTTAAACCGCGCCGGTACGCCGCTGCTGGAAATCGTGTCCGAGCCGGAAATGAGTTCGGCCAAAGAAGCCGTGGCCTATATGCGGACAATGCACGAACTGGTGCGCTATCTGGGTATTTGCGACGGCAATATGCAGGAAGGTTCGTTCCGCTGCGATGCCAACGTATCGGTGCGCCCCAAAGGCCAAAAAGAATTCGGCACACGGGCTGAAATTAAAAACATCAACTCGTTCAAGTTTGTCGAAAAAGCCATCAATCACGAAATCGAGCGGCAAATAGAGCTGATAGAAAGCGGCGGCACCGTGGTGCAGGAAACCCGCTTGTATGATTCCGATCAAGGATGAAACCCGTTCCATGCGCAGCAAGGAAGAGGCCAACGATTACCGGTATTTCCCCGATCCCGACCTGTTGCCGGTACTGATTGATGAAGACTTTAAAGCGCAAATAAAAGCCCAGTTGCCGGAATTGCCCCAAGCAAAAAAACAGCGTTTTAAAGACCGATTACGATCTGGATGAAGAGAGCGCCACGCATGCTGACATCCTCCCGTCCAGATGGCCGATTATTTTGAAGCCGTGGTTAAGGAATCGGCTTGCGAGGCAAAAATGTGCGCCAACTGGGTGACCGGCGATCTTTTAGCGGCGCTTAATAAAGCCGACTTGGACATTACCGATTCGCCGGTCAGTCACGAACGTCTGGCCGGATTGTTAAAACGTATCAGCGACGACACCATTTCCGGCAAGATCGCCAAACAGGTGTTCGAGGAAATGTGGCAGGGAGCAGATACAGCCGATCAAATCATCGAAGCCAAAGGCCTGAAACAGATTACCGATACCGGCGCGATAGAAGCCATTATCGACAAAATCATTGCCGACAACCAGGATCAGGTCGAGCAATACCGTAGCGGCAAAGACAAAGTCTTCGGTTTTTTTGTCGGGCAGGTGATGAAGGAAATGCAGGGCAAGGCAAATCCCGGCGAAGTGAATAAAATGCTTAAGGACAAGTTAAAGTAAGCCGAAGAGAAAGCGCATCACTTGCGAGCGATGCGCTTTTTCAAAACCCCTGAAATAGAAAATCCAACGCTGCAGTAATTTCAATCTGCCTGGACGCAAGCGATGTGACCGGCGTTTTTAATAAACGAAGCGGCACGGCGGCTAGCTTGGGTGTTTCCAACAGACATTCGACGCCTTCAATCTCGAACGTCGGCGTAAGATTAGCGGGAAGATTGACGGCAGGAAAACGATCTCGTCTGCGTAGCGGCACGACGATGCGGGTATCCAGTCCTTGTAACAAATCGCTTTGAATATCCAGAAGATACGGCGTCACTTCAGCGTATTCGCCACTATTACGATAGACATCAAAACGCGGCATGTCAGAACGACCGCCATGAATCCAATGGCAAACCTTCATTCGCTACAGTTTGATTGTAGGCGGCGATAAAGTCGGCGTTATCCTGCTGCCAGCGCCGTTCGCGCTCGTTACGCACCAGTTCGCGCAAGAATTGGTCGCAAGACTGCGAAATATTGATTCCCAAGGCCTTCGCTTCACTTAATACATCTGACGAGAGGGTTATGTTGGTTGCTTTCTTGGTGGCATTGGCAAGAGTCTGCATGGCATGGTCTCTGTTAATGTTGGATTAATATGCGCATGTTATCGCAACATGTAGCCGGTTGCACTCAGTATTTTTATAGCTGTTCAGCAAAATTGGGTGCGGCTTGTCCTCAATGTACCGCTAAGCATGTTCGTGTAGTCGTAAATCGCCTTCTTTGGGTTGCTCACAAGCTATTTAAGTTCGGTGTATCGACTGAATCTGCGCGTGCGCTATCGAATGCCCCAGTGAAGCGGCTTTGGCAATCCACATCATGGCAAGGTTGTCGTCTTTAGATAAGCCGTTGCCCTCCAAATAACAACAGCCCAGCAAGTTGCATCGCATCGGCAACCTGCTGCTTGGCCGCCAGTTCCAGCCAATACACGGCACTTTTTGGCTTTTTTTGTTCCAGAAAAAGCAGTGCCAGATCATTTTGCGCCGCTGCATCCCCGGCGTCGGCACTTTTAATCAACTCAATATCCTCTGGAGCTAGCGCAATACAAATATCGGGTTTGATCGAATCGAAACAGATCATGGTTTTGTGATAAGCGTCGTTATCGGCGGCGCACTGTAATGTGCCGTCGGCAAGGCGGCGACGTATGGTGCGAACGCTATATTCGGTTAGGGTGGTGGCGGCTTGTAGGCTGAGGTGTTGCATGGGGTATCCCTTGTTGCAAATGAGCGTAATGATTTTGGCAGGGCTTTTTGAGTGGCATTTTATCATGGCAGGGCTTTTTGGCAGGCATTTCTGCCGTGACCGGTTTTTTAGCGAGGTTTATTTCTGCCGGATAAAGGCTATTTTCCTGTTTTAACCGAGATGATGGGGCAAAAATGATTGTTTGGCATAGCTCCTGCATATGTCTTGTTGCGGTTTATTTTTAACTTAAAGAGGTTTTACTCATGAACGCATTATCTATCAAAAAAGCACAACAAGGTTTCACCTTAATCGAATTAATGATCGTGGTGGCGATTATCGGTATTTTGGCGGCGATTGCGATTCCGGCTTATCAGGATTACGTAGTCAAAGCAAAGTTAAGTAAAGTTGCAACTGCCGTCGATTCAATCAAGCTAGCTGTTGCTAATTATGGGCAAGAGAATGGTGGTACAGTAGCTAGCCTAGCAGGCGATGACTGGACTTCACTCGGTATCATAAGTGCAGCTGGAGTAGCAGCCCCAACACTAACTACTGAAATTTCAGCAATTCACGTTACAACTGTATCTGGGGCGATCGTAGCAACATTGCAGGGCATTAAAGGTGGTGCTACTACACCTATCGATGGCACAACAGTAACATGGTCGCCAACTTTTGGCGGTAGCGCTGTAACTTGGGGAGTCTCAACCTCCGGGACTAACCCACTTGTTTTACAGGTACTAAATAGATAGTAGATCTACTCAAGTGGGGTACTAAAACAGAACTCACTTGGTTTAATACCAAAAACCGCTCTGGGTAACCCTTGGGCGGTTTTTTTGTGTGCATTGAATGGGGATGTTTAAACTATTGTCCCTCCCCTTAATTTTCCAGTTTATGCGCTAACGTATCGGACTGAAACAAGGTAACATCATGAGAACTGTTTTTTCCTTACTCGCTTTATGCTTTCCGGTCGCCTTACTTTACAGCCAATTTTTTTGGAACCCCGTCGTCTTTGATGACATTCATTTTTTCGATGGCTCGGTACACGAGCAATATTTGGGCAAGGTCTTCAGCTTTGACTTGCGCTGGTTGCCTTATGCGACCTTTGAGTGGACGCGTGCGCTGCTCGGATTGGAGCTGATCTGGTTTCGCCTGGGCAACCTGGCGTTTCATCTTGCCGCGACCGTAACCCTGTTTCTATTCTTGCGCCGATTGTTTGAACAGGTTCTTCCCGCTAATGACGAAAACAGCGAGACCCTGTCGCCGCATTGGCTGGCTTTTTTTGGCGCATTGATCTTTGCCTTGCACCCCGCTTCCGTATATGCCGCCGCCTATTTAGTTCAGCGTTCCACTCTGATGGCAACGTTGTTCGCCATATTAACCTGGCGTTTGTTTCTTGAGGGTGTGATCAGAGACAATTACCGCTGGCTGCTGGCCTCAGCCGTTACTTATTTTCTGGCTGTATTCTCGAAAGAACATGCGATCATGACGCCTGCGGTAATGATAGCCTTGCTGTTGCTGGTCAATAACCAGTCTGCCCGCCAACGGTTGATGCTGGTTTGGCCAACCTTCGTGCTCTATGGCTTGATTGGCGGGTTCGTAGTTCTCCAAATTAAATCACGGCATATTCTGGGGCAGGCATATGAGCCGGTAGCCGAAAATTATATGTCTTTGCCGGGATATGATTTCAATGAGCGTCTGGCCTATCCCTTGTCGATACTGACGCAGTCTTTCCTGTTTTTTAAATACCTGTGGGTATGGATTGCGCCAAGCCCCGCGTGGATGTCGGTCGATATGCCTCAAGTCTTTGCCCGGAGTCTGTGGTCTTGGCCGGAAACTGCCGGTTTGGTCGGATTTATAGTTTATCCCGTTATTGCCATTCGCCTGCTGTTGCAAAGAGAGTTAAAAGGCTTGCTGGGTTTTGCGCTGCTTTGTCCGTGGCTGTTATTTGCCACTGAGCTTTCAACCGTCAGGATTCAGGAGCCATTTGTGCTTTACCGCAGTTATCTGTGGATGGCCGGCGCTTTCGCGGCGCTGCCTTCTTTGTGCCAAAAACTAAACGGAAAACAGGCTGCTATCGCATTGACCTTGGTTGCACTATTGATGGTGCCTTTATCTTGGCTACGCTTGACGACATTTTCTCACCCGCTGCTACTTTGGGATGATGCGGCTCGACAAGTCGAAAATATCGACGGAAAACGCTTGGGCATAGCCAGAATTTTCTACAATCGTGGCAGGGAGTTAATCTGGGTAAAGCACTACGACGAAGCGATAGAAGATTTCAACAAAGTAATCGAGTTAAAAGGTGGCTATATCGGTTACGCTTATCAAAATCGCGGTACGGCTTATTTGGGGAACCGACAATATCTTCTGGCGCTAAACGATTTTAACAAGGCTATCGAGCTGGTGCCGACGAATAAAGCCAAGCTTTATTGGGGTAAAGCCGATGCCTTGGAAGGGCTTGGTGAGTCTACGGCCGCTATGCAGGCCCATAATCAAGCTTGTTTGTTGGGGCTGTCAACGGCCTGCCAAAAAACCGGGCAATCTGCGGCTCCGGTCAAGTCAATGTCTGAACTCCTTCTGCACCCATAGTGCTTGGAGAAAAGTGGCGGCGGTTTTTTGCTCAGGTGTTAAACTGCTAGACATAGTAAATTTGATGGAGAGGGTTATGACAGCAATAACATTCGATACGCTTAAGTTTACCAAAAAACTCGAAAAGGCGGGGTTGCCCCCAGAGCAGGCTGAGGCCATTGCTGAAGCTTTTAAAGAGGCTAGTGGTGAAGCGGAAGTAGCGACAAAGCGCGATATTGAACATCTTGAGGTTAGGATAGCGGAAATGAAATTTGATCTTTTAAAATGGATAGTCGGGATGTCCTTAGCGCAATTTAGTGTATTAATCGGCATCCTTCTTAAAATAACTGCATAGCTTGGGCAGGCACGCAAAGTAAGCGCTTCGCCTAAAAGCGCCTACTTTTGGTAGACGATATATTTTGTTGATCCGCGCAAAAGCATAATTTGTCAGATTGCACCCTTCCAACGTAAATCGTTTAATTCATCAATAGGTCGGGTGTTTTGTGTGTTCTGGGGATAAACACGCAGCAGTATTAACCGGACATTACATCAGCGGAAGCAGCTGGTTAAGAATTTTTCCGTTGGTTACCAGGATCTGTTTTGGGAAGAGTCCTTTGTTTCCCTGGAAGTCGGTAACCGTAGCGCCTGCTTCTTGGGCAATCAATGCGCCGGCGGCAACGTCATACAGGTTTAATTCCTGCTCCCAAAAAGCGTCAACTTGACCATCTGCAACCAGGCATAGATCTATTGCCGCAGAGCCAAAACGGCGCTGACCGGTGGTTATCTCGGCGATTCGGCAGAACCGTTGCAGGTTGTTTTCTTTTAGGTAGGAGCGCAAGCAGGCGAATCCGGTCGCGACCATCGCGTCAGCGAGATTGCTTTCGTTGGACACGGTAATGGGCTGTCCGTTTTTCCAGGCGCCCTTGCCTTTTTCGGCAGCATAGTAATCATCCAGCGCGGGCGCATAGACTGCGCCGAATATGAGCTCTTGGTCAATCTCCAGTGCGACGCTGATGCCCCAAAAATATTGGCCTCTTGAAAATGAGTGAGTTCCATCAATCGGGTCGACGATCCAGCGGCTGGTCTGGTTTGCACTTTGCCCGCTTTCTTCTCCCCAAAAACCGAATTGCGGGTAATGCTTAGCAAGGGATTCTTGTAAAAAGGCTTCAACCGCCACGTCTGCATCGGTGACTAAGTCGCGGGGGCTTTTTTTGGTCACTTCTAAATTCTTCAGGTCTTTAAAATGAGTCATGGCGATTGATCCGGCTTCGCGGATAATCTTTTCAAGAACGGCTTGCGAAATGGGCATGTATAGCAACCTTGCGGGTAAGTGTCAGAATAGTGTTGGAGGGAATCGGGTGCGTGAATGGTTCACGCACCAAAAACCAATGGTCTAAAGTCAGGCATGTTTAAGATGCTGTGGTCGGTGGGTAAAAATAAATAATGTATTGTTATTTCGGGCGTACCCTATCTGTTGTCGATGGTTTTTTCAAGTTATATTGGTCGACAAGCGAATTGCGGCCTTAGATGCGAATAAGAAAAATAATGATGGCCACAAATAACAGGGAGGTTGCAAATTCTTCCAGCCATTCAACGAGCGGCGATTTGCCGTTGTCCATAATGATGTCAATTCGATTGGTTACTTGGTCGCGCATGTGGATTCGTTGTTGCAACATAATATTTCTCCTAATGATTTTTAGTATAACTACGCATTTGTCCCACTAATACGCCTTGGATTTCAACTTGCTCCGGGTTGTAGCGCATCGCTTCCATGGTTGAATTAGCGGGGATAAGTAATGTTTCGTGCGGGTATTGCTCAATAAATTTCAAGGTGGCTTCGGCTTTATTGACCAAGGCCACCACAATTTCGCCATTACGGGCATGGCAGCGTTGCTCGATAATCACCCAGTCGCCGTCATAGATGCCTTGCTCGAGCATCGAATCGCCTTTGACTTTAAGGACGTAGCAGGGCTTTTGTGTTTTCAGCTGCTCAGGGATGGCCATGTAAGTGATGTTTTCGACGGCTTCGATGGGTTTGCCGGCGGCTATAAAGCCGACAAAAGGCAGCGCGCTTTGATCGTCGGAATGGTCGATCATTTGTTTGGCGTATTCGGTCAGGCGGATGCCGCGCTGTTTGCGTTCAGGGGCTTCGATCAGGTTTTCGTTAATCAAGGCTTTGATGTGATTATGCAAAGAGCCGCGTGATTTTAAGCCCATGCCGGCGCAAAGCTCTTCCAGTGTGGGTGGATGAGAAAAACTGTCCTGATTTTGCAATAAGAAATCGAAAATTTCCTGCTGCTTTCTGGTAAGTGATTTAATCATAATTCGTTCTCTGTTTGTTTTTTAAAAATATAGCAGCAGAACAAATAAAGAACAAGTAAAAAGTTAAAGTTATTTTTTAGCCTAACTGTATGGCGTGTTGCTTGGAGTATGATTTGCTGGAAGGGTGATGACACGGTTCACCCTAATGACTATTTGAATTGGAGGATGCCATGCAACTTGTACCTGCATTATTACCCAGCCTGATTCAGGCGATAGAGAACGTAATCGAAACAAATGCCGAGGAAGTGACGGCTCTGGATCAGGCTATCGGCGACGGCGATCATGTGACTAATCTGCAACGCGGTATTAAGGCGCTGATGGCTCAAGGCGATGAATTGGCCACGCTTGATTGGGCGGCGGCCTGGCAGAAAATCGGTATGACCATGATGACGGCGGTGGGCGGCGCGTCAGGTTCTTTATACGGTACCTTGTTTGTTGCGATGAGCAAGGCGGCTCGCGACCGGCCTGTCGTGAGCGGAGTCGAACGGTCTTTGGATTTGCAGGCTTTTGCCGAGATTTTCAGTAGTGGCGTGGAGGCGGTAAAGCAGCGGGGCAAGGCCGATGCCGGCGAGAAAACCATGCTGGATGTGCTGATTCCGGTGGCGGCAAGCTTGCGGCAGGCGGCGGCGGATTCGGTTGCGTTACCTGAAGCATCTGGAAAATGTCGCGCAGACAGCAATCGCGGGTATGGAGTCTACCCGGGACATGCTGGCGACCAAGGGGCGCGCTTCTTTTCTGGAGGAGCGCAGCCGCGGACATATTGATGCGGGCGCTAAAACCAGTCAGTTAATGATTTGCGCGATGGTCGATGTGCTGGCGGAGCATTTAACAGCCCCAGCGTAAGGCCGCGGTATGGACGGGCGCATCCCACAGGCGAAGCAGTTCTTCGTCAAGCAGGCTCAGTGTGATCGAGCAGCCCGCCATATCGAGCGAGGTGGTGTAGTTGCCGACCAGGGAACGGCAGATGTTGATGCCGCGTTTTTCCCAGAATCGGGAGGCCAGCTCATAAACCAGATGCAGTTCCATCAAAGGCGTCGCACCGAAGCCGTTGATATGCAGTAACGCCGATTGGCCTTTTTGCGGCTTTAGATCTTCATCAATAATGCCCGCCAGGTAGTCGACAATTTCTGTGGCGCTGCTCATGGCTAAGCGCTCGCGCCCGCGCTCGCCATGAATGCCCACGCCCATTTCGATTTCGTTGTCGCCAATGTCGAAAGTGGGTTTGCCTAGGGCGGGTACTGTGCAACTGCTCAAGGCCACGCCCATGGATGCGGTGACTTGGTTGACCCGATCGCCCAGTGCCTTACAGGTTGCCAAATCTGCGCCCGCTTCTGCCGCAGCGCCGACGATTTTTTCTACAATCAGGGTGCCTGCAACGCCGCGCCGCCCGGTGCTGTGGGTTTTGGGAAAGGATACGTCATCGCTGACCAGGACGGTTTCATGCGGGCAATCGAGCATTTCGGCGGCGATTTCGAAATTCATCACGTCGCCCGCATAGTTCTTGACGATGAATAAAACCCCGCCGCCATTTTCCACGGCTTGCGCCGCAGCCAGCATTTGATCGGGGGTAGGGGAGGTGAATACTTGGCCCGGACAGGCCGCATCCAGCATGCCCAAGCCGACAAAGCCGGTATGCAAAGGTTCATGCCCGGAACCGCCGCCGGAAATCAGTGCAACTTTGCCCGATGCGGTGGGCTGTATGCGCTTGATGAAGTGCGGTTGGGCATTGAATTGGACTATGTCGGCATGGGCTTTGGCAAAACCGCGACAGGCTTTCGTCAAGCAGAGTGTCAATGTTATTGATGAATTTTTTCATTGCGGCGGCTCCGGTGGATTCAGGTTTTTTGATGATAGCGTCTGATCAGCAAATCTCGATCTATCAGCTTTAATACGTAACTGTCAGTTTTTCAATGCTTGGGTCACGGCACGGATATCCGGCATAACCCAGGTGGGCGATAATCCGTTGTTTCAAAATCTTCTTCGGTGGACACTCCCGATAAAACCATCAGGCTGCGTATGCCGGTGCGAACAGCGCCAAGAATGTCAGTCTCCAGCCGATCGCCGATAGCTACGGTTTGGGCCGGATCAACGCCCAGTAATGCGAGGGCTTGTTGGTAAATAATGGGTTCAGGCTTGCCGATGATGGTCGGTGTTACGCCGGTGGCGGCCGTTAGTGCCGCCAGGATCGCGCCGTTGCCATGGGTGAGTCCGCGTTCTGTCGGTAGCGTGGTGTCGGCATTGGTGCCGATGAATTTGGCGCCGGCGCGAATATTCAAGCGTGGCGGTTGCCAATTTGTCCCAGGACAGGTTTCTGTCCTTGCCGCAGACAACAATGTCAGCACCCATGTTGGGGTTATCTTTGTCATCATTCAATTCATACAGCTCGGTCAAGGTAAAGCCACGTTCAAGTAAGCGGCTGTTTAGCGCCATCTTCGCCGATCACAAATACGCGGTTTTCCGCCGGATTGGTATGTTCACTTAGGTACAGTGCGGTTGCCATGCTGGAGGTCAGGATTTCATCACGACTTACCTCTACGCCCATTTGTGCCAGCTTGATGACATATTGCTCCTGAGTCAGGCTGGCGTTGTTGGTCGCCAGAATAAAGCGGATTTGTTGTTCACGTAAGGTTTGAAAAAAGTCTGTCAATCCAGGCATCGGCTGGTCGCCGTGCCATAAAACACCATCCATATCGATAATGAGTGCACGTATATTGGTAAAAGGTTCCATCGGGTTGTTTCTCTCTTAATTTGGGGCTTGTTATGTCGTTTACGTCGAATGCTAAGTATGCATCGTGTGTCAGTTGAGCAAGCGCGGATTTGAGCTATGGGGCAGTAAGGCTTGACATATTTAATATGCTGATTAGTGCTTTAGTCCATTGACTCGATATCAAAATGGTGTTAACGTTAAGTCAACGGAGTAGGTCGGTTGAGGTTGTTTAAACTTGACACAAAAGCTAATTTTGCGGATCAAATAGGGCTTAGTTACAGAGTTGAAGATGCATTATGCAATGACGATAGGATTGGCTTCATGCCTAATACACGATGGCATAAAGCGTTGTACATTGCAAGGCATGGTTGCGGAAAGTGTATCTGGGTAAATACCTTGACAGTTAATTATGATATATGCTGGAAAGTTGGTAAGAGGCTATTGGCAAGGTATAGAAGAAGGGTACAGCTAACTTTATAGGAGGTAATAGTTACTGTACGTAAAATAAGCTTATAACATGTCTTCCTCAGTCAGTTATCCTTGTACCAACGCAGAACATTGAGCATTTGGCATTGACATCTGTCCCCTTTCTACTTTAAAGTTGCATTCGCATAAACAGTAAGTAACTAAAATTATAACTATTACTATAACCATCGGAGCACGCATCATGGCAAAACCATTAATACAAATGGCATTAGATTCATTGGATTTCGACCAAACAGTAGGCCTTGCTACCTTAGTAGCTCCTTACGTTGATATTTTTGAAATCGGAACCCCATGCATCAAACATAATGGACATTAACCTGGTTAAAGAATTAAGAGCAAGATTTCCAGAAAAACTGCTTTTAGTTGACCTTAAAACTATGGACGCAGGCGAGTACGAAGCAACACCTTTCTATGCGGCAGGTGCTGATATTTGTACAGTTCTGGGCGTATCTGGCCTTGCAACTTGCGCAGGCGTTATCAAAGCAGCCAATGCATACGGTGCAGAAGCTCAAATCGATTTAATTAATGTTGAAGATAAAGTGGCGTGCGCACGCGCGACTGCCGACATGGGTGCTCATATCATGGGTATTCATACAGGTCTTGACGCTCAAGCTGCCGGTCACACTCCTTTCGCTGATTTGAACGACATCGCAAGATTGGGCTTAAATGTCAGAATTTCTGTTGCCGGTGGCATTAAACCGTCAACTGTTCAAGATGTAGTTCGCGCAGGCGCAAACATCATCGTAGTTGGCGCTGCAATCTATGGCGCGGCTTCACCTGCTGATGCAGCACGTGAAATTCGCGAATTGGTTGACGCGGTATAATTATGCATCAGCAACTTATCATAGAAAAGATTTCAGGTGTTCTTGAAGCTACAGATGATTCGTATGATGTAAGGTTGACCCAATTGCTTGATAACGCCAAGCGTATATTTATCGCAGGTGCTGGGCGTTCCAAGCTTGTTGGCAATTTCTTTGCAATGAGGCTGGTTCACGGCGGTTACGATGTCAGTGTCGTAGGTGAAATTGTGACACCAAGCATTAAAAACGGTGATTTATTGATCATTATTTCCGGTTCCGGAGAGACTGAGCAATTAATAGCATTCACTAAAAGCGCAAAAAAAATAGGTGCTAACATCGTTTTGATCTCTGCGAAAAGCAGCTCAACTATTGGCGACTTGGCAGATGCGGTATTTCAAATCGGTAACCCGGAACAATATGGTAAGGTTTTAGGGATGCCTATGGGGACTGTGTTTGAACTGTCTACCTTGTTATTTTTGGAAGCAACCATTTCTCATATCATCCATGATAAGGGAATTGCTGAAGAAGTAATGAGAGAAAGGCACGCTAATTTAGAATAGCGGCACAGGAACGAGTGGCTATGACCACTCGTTCTGATCCTTGCGCAGGGTAAGAACGCCGAAAGAACATGTTGTGACAGAGTCGATCAGGCTGAAAATTCACCATTTAGTAATCTAATAATAGTAAGGAGAAGAATATGACTTCGCGTCGAGAATTAGCGAACGCCATACGCGCTTTGAGCATGGATGCCGTGCAGAAAGCAAACTCTGGGCATCCAGGCGCACCTATGGGCATGGCGGACATTGCCGAGGTGTTGTGGAATGATCACCTGCGCCACAATCCGTCCAATCCAAAATGGTCAGATCGTGACCGTTTTGTTCTTTCCAACGGTCACGGTTCAATGTTGATTTATTCACTATTGCATTTGAGTGGCTATGATTTGCCCATGAATGAGTTAGCCTCTTTCCGTCAACTACATTCAAAATGTGCGGGACATCCTGAATACGGTTATGCACCAGGCGTTGAAACAACGACCGGTCCATTAGGTCAAGGTATTGCCAATGGTGTTGGTTTTGCGATGGCTGAAAAGCTGCTTGCAGACCAATTCAACCGTCCAGGACATAAAATCGTTGATCATCATACCTATGTCTTCATGGGCGATGGCTGTTTGATGGAAGGTATTTCTCATGAAGCCTGTGCATTAGCGGGTACTTGGGGTTTAGGCAACTTAATCGCTTTCTGGGATGATAACGGTATTTCTATTGACGGCCATATTGAAGGCTGGTACACGGATGATACAGCAAAACGTTTCGAAGCTTACGGTTGGCATGTACTGTCAGTAGACGGACATAATCCTGAAGAGATAAACAAAGCAATTGTTATGGCTAAAGCAATGACTGATATGCCTTCGTTAATCTGCTGCAAAACAACTATCGGTTTTGGTTCGCCAAACAAAGCAGGCACTCATGAATGTCATGGTGCGGCTTTGGGTCAACCTGAAATTAATTTAACTAAGGCGGCTTTAGGCTGGGATCACGAAGCATTCATCATTCCAGATGACGTTTATGCAGGCTGGGACGCTAAAGCAAAAGGCGCGAGAGCTGAAGCGACATGGGATGAAAAATTCGCAGCCTACGAGGCAGCGCATCCAGAATTGGCAGCAGAATTTAAACGTCGCATGGCTGGTGATCTACCAGCTAATTGGCAAGCAGCGACTGACGCATTGATCGCTGAAACCAACGCAAAAGCAGAAAATCTTGCCACACGTCAATCTTCACAAAAAGTAATTGGCGGATTAGCGCCTACATTGCCTGAATTTTTAGGCGGATCTGCGGACTTAACAGGCTCTAACTTAACCAGTTGCAGCAGCTTTAAACATGTCAGCGGTAAAGAGCCGGGTAATTACATCTCCTACGGTGTGCGTGAGTTTGGTATGTACACTATTATGAACGGTATGGCGTTACATGGCGGCTTACTGCCTTTCGGCGGAACATTCCACATGTTCTCTGATTATGCGAAAAGTGCTTTGCGTATGTCAGCGTTAATGAAAATTCGTACCATTGCTGTTTTGACTCATGACTCTATTGGTCAAGGGGAAGACGGTCCAACGCATCAGCCGATTGAGAATACTTCTGCTATGCGTTACATTCCAAATATGGATGTTTGGCGGCCAGCAGATACCACAGAAACAGCGGTTTCCTGGGTAATGGCAATTGAGCGTATGACAGGGCCTTCAAGCTTGGTGTTGAGTCGTCAAGGCTTGCCTTTCATAGCGCGTACTGATGCACAAATCGCAGCTATCCGTAAAGGGGCATATGTTATTTCTGATGCAGCCGGTAACGCCCAAGTTATCCTGATTGCAACCGGTTCAGAAGTTGATTTAGCAATAAAATCACAAGCAGCCTTAGCAGAAAAAGGTATTCAAGCTCGTGTTGTTTCAATGCCGTCAACAAATGTATTTGACCGTCAAGACCAAGCTTATAAAGACAGCGTATTAACACCAGGTGTAAAACGTGTTGCGATTGAAGCAGGTATTACTGATTTTTGGCGTAAATATGTTGGTTTAGAGGGCGCAGTTGTCGGTATTGATACTTTCGGCGAGTCTGCACCTGGCGGCGTAGTTGATGAAACACTTCGGCTTTACTGTTGAAAACGTTGTCAAAAACGTAGAAGCGGTACTTTAATTTTAAAGGCCATGTTTGCGTTAGTTGTTGCTTATTGAGAAGACTTAAAAAACTGACTGTATTGATTGAGTGACTGTTTACTCATTGATTCGGTATTTATAGATCAAAGCGCAACAAAACGCAGATATGGCTACTCTAAAAACAACGCATAGAGGGGGATTCACACGTGAAAATAAATAATTTGACGAATGGTTTAGTTGCTACGCTGTTATTAGCCAGTCCCATAGTAGGGGCAGAAACAGAATATCCGGCAGCAGATTTCAAGCCAAAAGTAATTTATCAAGATGTTGACAGCAGCAAGTCTGCATCGGCACCGACCAAACAGGCCAAGTCTGTTGAGTCGACTGAGGCGGATTCAAAATATCCGGCGGCAAATTTTGAGCCAAAGGTTCTATACAAGGATGCTGACTATAAGCCAAGCAAGTTTACTGGAACATCGTCGACGTCCGAACGGGCTACGGCAGATGATAGTGGCGGTAAGCGAAGCGGCAAAAGGCGAAGAAGAGTCAATGATGACTTACTTGCTGGGGTTGGTTGCTTTTGCCGTGGCTGGATATATGTTCTTTACCAAGCGCGAAACAAAAGCCGAAAGTTAGCGGTTCAAGTGCGTATGTCAGTCATGCCAGCGGGCTTTCCGGTGTTGCCCGATATTTGAGAAAACATAATATGGGTGCGGCAACCGGTGTTGCCAGATATTTGGAAAGCCAGGTCGTATCTGAAAAAAGCTCAGCAGCAACAAGCGGCGTTGAAAAGTACCTTGAAAAACAAGCTAAATCTGCAAAAGAAAAGTCAGCACAAGCGGGAACCGGAGTTGAAAAATACATGCGCGACCGGGGGTGATAAGTGGATCAAAATTACTTGATCGATTTAGTATCCGGACTGTTTGGTTCCAAAAAGGAAGTTGAAACTCGAACCAGTCGTCCTCGCGCATATATTGAGTGATTCTAGCGGACTTACCGGAGTTGCTAGGTATTTGAAAAGCCAAGAAGTTGTGCCGGTGCTAAGTGGAGTTGCCAGGTATCTGAGAAAGCTTGGAAGAGTTGTCGGCAGCTGAAAGAAGTATCAACAGCCCCAGAGGTTGTTGACCACTTTGAAAATCATGAAAAAGCGTTAACAGCAGATGTTGGTCAGGCGCAAGAGACAGTATCCAGTGTTGCCAGGTATTTGGAAAAACTGGATCAGTTTCCTGTGAGTGGTGTTGCCAAGTATATGGCAAGACAGGCTATATTTGCAAAAAAAGCGCCGAAAATAAGCGGTGTTGCGAAGTATGTGGCAAAGCATGCTGTCGTTGACAAAAAAAGCGCCTGAGTAAGTAGCGTTGCGAAATATGTGGAAAAACAAGCGAAGTCACCTGTTATCAGCAGTGTTTCTAAGTATTTAATAAAGCAGTCTATATCTGCCAGAAATACAGCAGCAGTAACGAGGGTTGGTAAATATCTTGAAGACGAGTCTATCGCCGCGAGAAAAGCCGCTGCCGCCGCTATAGTTGCCAGGTATCTGGAAGAACAGCGTATACTTGCAAAAGAGCAAGAAAAAGAAAAAGAAAGAGAACAGCAGTTGGCGATAGAAAAGGAAATGGCAAAAGGCACAGGAAAGAGCTGCAGCAGCGACAGCGGCAACTGGAGTGGCTAGGTATTTGGAAGAGCAAGCAATTTTGGCGAAAGAAAAGCCACCGGTAAGCGGTGTTGCCAAGTATGTGGCAAAACAAATTTTATCTAGAAAAGAAGCGCCTATTTTAAGTGGTGTTGCAAAGTACATAGCAAGACAAGCAATTAATGCAAAAGAGGCACCGATTGTAAGTGGAGTCGCAAAGTATGTGGAAAGAGAGGCGATGACAGCAAAGAAAATGCCTAAAGCAAGCTGGAGTTGCCAAGTATATGGAAAAGCAAGGCTGTATTTCCGGTGACAAGTGGCGTTTCTAAATACATGACTAGACAAATTATTTCTGCAAGAGCAAACCGAGAAAAAGTGTGATTTGTTTGTAAGCAAATAAGTTTTTGTACGCCTCAACGCTGGTTCTAATGCTAGTAGTTTCACTGATATCATGATGTGGTGTATGAAATGAAGCATAGGCGCTATTATTGTGTATAGCTTCCCAAATTTATATGGATGCCTTTTGGACTCATGCGACATGGCTCATTAAAAGCAATCGTTTTCTACCTAGATTTAGGTGGAGCGATTGCTTTTTTGATGATTAATCACAGCTACTCACGGTATAATCCTACCCCTGCGATTATGTTGGATGTCATACGCGTATATTCTGAATGAATTTGGAATATGACGAGTGTATGTCTTGAATTTTTTAAATCTTAAAATAAAAGGAGCCTCTAATGGCAAAGACTTTACTTGAACAACTGAGAGAAATGACCGTGGTGGTTGCTGATACTGGTGATATCCAGGCGATTGAAACCTTCAAGCCGCGCGATGCCACGACTAATCCTTCATTGATTACTGCTGCTGCTCAGATGCCGCAATATCAAGGAATCGTTGATGATACCTTGAAAGGTGCCAGAAATACTTTAGGCAAAGATGCATCTGCAGCACAAGTAGCTACCCTTGCTTTTGAACGGTTGGCCGTTTCTTTCGGCCACAAGATACTTGAAGTTATTCCAGGACGGGTTTCCACTGAAGTAGATGCTCGTCTTTCATTTGACACTGATGCCAGCGTCCGCGTGGGCCGTGAACTGATTGCTATGTACGAAGCGCAAGGCGTTTCGCGCGAGCGAGTTCTGATCAAAATCGCTGCGACTTGGGAAGGTATCCAAGCTGCTGCCGTTCTTGAAAAAGAAGGCATTCACACTAACCTGACTTTGTTATTTGGTCTGCATCAGGCAATCGCCTGTGCCGAGAACGGAATCACCCTGATTTCACCTTTCGTTGGGCGTATTCTGGATTGGTACAAAAAAGATACCGGTCGTGATTCTTACGCTCCAACTGAAGATCCAGGCGTACTGTCGGTTACAGAAATCTATAACTACTATAAAAAATTCGGTTATAAAACCGAAGTTATGGGCGCTAGCTTCCGTAATGTAGGTGAGATAGTTGAATTGGCGGGTTGTGATTTGTTGACTATTGCGCCATCCCTGTTAGCTGAGCTTCAGTCTACCGAAGGCGAGTTGGCCCGCAAACTGGATCCTGCAAAATCAGCTAACGCTGCAATCGAAAAAATAACAATTGATAAAGCGACTTTTGATCGCATGCATGCTGAAAACCGCATGGCTTCTGAAAAGCTTGCAGAAGGTATCGAGGGCTTCACCAAAGCGTTAGAGTCGCTAGAAGAAATTCTTGCTGCAAGATTGGCGACACTGGAAGGATAATAAGCTAAGCCATCCGGCACATCTATAGGCCGGGTGGCGAAGACTTTCTTGCTCCATGGAACACGCAGGTCAAGTGTTAAGTTTCGTAGAACCACCTCAATACGGAATCTAACTGAACAATAAGTGAGGTGTATTTTGGAAATATATTATGAATAATCTTACAGCGCTTTCATTAAGTATTGCCGGTCTGGCTGGATTAGCTACATTTTTGGCAGTAGGGCCTCTTAGCGGCATCTTTCTTATATGGGCTGCAACCATTGCATGGGCGGCTTACTTTTTCCTGGGTGCCAATCAGGAAGCCTTAAAAAATACTATCGTGTGCGGGATTTTCGGTGTATTTCTGGCTTGGTTAGCGGCTATTGAACTTACTAATATTCCATCCACAGCAGTACTTGGCTTCCCGGTTTGGGCTGCTGTTACTGTAACTTGTTCAGTATTGGTTCTGTGTCTTGCTGCGAATATTCCAGCATTTGCAACAATACCTGCCAGCGTACTGGGTTACTCGTCTACGTTTGCATATCTTCTGCAAACACCAGACAAATTGACTCAAGACGTTTTGTTGAGCGCTTCTTTGAATAATCCCCTGATCTTGATATCCATCTCTATTGTGGTAGGTACGTACTTCGGTCAGTTTTCTGCACAGCTGTGTGCAAAACTGCAGGAAAAATAATCAATCTGCGACTTGTAAGCCTAAGTCGAGTGTAAGATTTCCAATAGTATTGTGCTTTTCTGGCCGCTTCTCATTATCGTATTTGGTCTCTGGGTCATTTTTGCGAGATGAAGGCGGCCGGCGCTTTTTAAGTTATCGTCTTCCTCGCACGAAGCTGAACATATAGCTTCGGTTATACCATTCAACTAGTCAGCAAATAGTTGTTCCGACGCTCGGCAACATTCATCATGAAAACCATGTCGCACCCGCAATAAACTAGCGACGACCAGTTTCGGCTTGCCTCCTCCCTCCATTCACGCAATAAATGCGATGGCTTTATGCCAATTGTTTAACCGTTTTGCATCCGGGATAACCGGTACATCCCCAGAACTGTTTACCTTGATTGGTACCTTGCCGCGCAGTTCGCAATATCATTGGCATACCGCACTTTGGGCATGAATTATCATCGTGCCGCTGTTTTTCCTCGGCCAACGTTTTGACGTGTCTAACATGATCAACGTGAGTTTTGATTGATGGCTTTAACCGGCCGGCCTGAATCTTGGCACAAATGGCCAGAACATCACTATCACTGAGAATTACTTGAATCTTGGTTTTTATAAAGCGGATATAGCCCATCCCATAAACAACATTGTTTGGCATTGCGGTTTTGAAAGTGCTATCGCCGACAAAGACGACCACCGAAAACAGCTTATCCGGCTCGAGTTCCAGGGCAGACCGCAGTGTCTCGGTGTGTTTGTAATTCTGATGTAGCGGATTTTGAAATTTGTTGGTGTGTCGGTAAATTTTCTGCGTCCATGTTGTTTGTTGAGCGCTGCCGAATATCCAGCCTTTCATGTTCTTAGTTTCGATCACAAAGACACCGTATCGCGACACAATGACGTGGTCGATCTGGGTGCTTCCGTCCTCTGTTGGTAGCGTTACGTTCTCAAACAGCGTGTAGACTTTCTTCTCCAGAAAAAACTTTGCAGCCAAGTTAACCAGAAGCTCACCAAACACACCTTTCATGAAAGACGATTTCAGAAAACTCATCTGGAAAAGCAGTGGAATCACCCACCAGTAGGCGCTTATTATTTGGCTGAACATTTGGGTAACGATTGATGGTGCGCCCATACAAAGGAATCCTTACATTGGTTGAGTGTACTGGTTAAAAAATGTCATTATTGCATGTTCACCACCAAACAAACATCCAAGCTAAGCCGTCAAGTAGAGGGCTGTGAGGTTAGGACCGCCATCGTTCACGATTGATGCGCGTCATTGCGTTCAGCAGATCCTACGGCCCTGTATTGAAACATCCGTCAGTATGTAGATGTAAGCCAGTCACAAATTTTCCCTTTCAATTTTGAATCACATGGGATGGCACATAAACCACGAAAAGGTAAGGGGTCAACCATGTAGCTAAGGTGTTAGATTGCGAAAAGAACAGATTATGCGGCTTTGTGAACTTCGTGGTTTAATGTCTTTGATTTTGCGTATGGACTTTGAGGTATCCCAGGTCACTCGATATGTCGGGTTACGCTAACCCGACCACAACCAATCTTCAAGAAATCCCCAAAACATCCTGCATATCGTACAAACCGCTGTCCTTATCGGCCAGCCAAACCGCTGCCCTGACCGCGCCGTTGGCGAAGGTCATGCGGCTGGTGGCTTTGTGGGTGATTTCCACCCGCTCGCCGTCGTCGGCAAACATGACGGTGTGCTCGCCGACGATGTCCCCGGCTCTGATGGTTGAAAAACCAATGGTTTTCCTGTCGCGTTCGCCGGTATTGCCTTCCCTGCCGTAAATTGCGCAGTCTTTCAAATCGCGGCCTAAGGCGTCGGCTATCACTTCGCCCATACGCAATGCGGTGCCGGACGGCGCATCGATTTTATGCCGGTGATGGGCTTCGATCACTTCAATATCGGTGTAATCGCCCATGACTTTGGCGGTCATCTCCAGCAATTTAAGCGACAGGTTAACGCCGACGCTCATATTGGGCGCCATCACTATCGCCACGTCTTTAGCCGCTGCGTTAATCAGCGCCTTTTGCGCATCGCTGTAACCGGTGGTGCCGATGACCAGCTTTTTCCCGGCCTGCCGACAAGTCTCGATAAAGGCCATTGATGCATCGGGGCGGGTAAAATCGATCAACACGTCGAATTGGTCGACTACGGACGCCAAGTTATCGACGACTTTAACGCCGACCACGCTGATGCCGGCCAGTTCACCGGCGTCGCGGCCTATGGCGAGACTTTCGGGACGGGAGACGGCAACGGCCAATTCGGCATTTTTAGCCAGCGCTGCCGCCTTGATCAGACAAAGGCCCATGCGGCCGGACGCACCTACTACAGCAATACGCATCATGACTTATCCTGTTAATTTATCGAAAAAGCTTTTTACGCCGTCAGTCCATGAAGACTCTTGCGGGCTGTGATGTTTGCCGCCGCCGGATAGGGATTCGCTGAGCTGCTGAACCAATGCTTTTTGTTCCTTGGTCAGATGCACCGGCGTTTCGACCTGGACCTTGCATAGCAAATCGCCGACCGGGCCGCCTCTGACCGGCTTGACGCCTTTGCCTCGCAGTCTGAATAATTTGCCGGTTTGCGTTTCGGCAGGTATTTTCAACAGCACTTTGCCGTTCAAGGTCGGTACTTCCAACTCGCCGCCCAAGCAAGCGGTAGGAAAGCTGATCGGCACTTCGCAATATAAGTTCGCGCCATCGCGGGTGAAAATCTCATGATCTTTTACCTGGACCTGAACGTAAAGATCGCCTGCCGGTCCGCCGTGCTCGCCGGCTTCGCCTTCTCCGGCCAAGCGTATGCGGTCGCCGGTATCGACGCCTGCCGGAATTTTTGCGGACAGGGTTTTATTTTCCTGGACTCGACCCTGGCCGTAACACACGCCGCAAGGATCTTTGATTTGTTTGCCGGAACCGCGACAGGTGGGACAGGTTTGCTGAACCGAGAAGAAACCCTGCTGCATCCTGACTTGGCCGTGACCGTGACAAGTCGAACAGATAACCGGGCTGGAACCTTTTTTAGCGCCGGAACCGCTACACTCGCCGCAGGTAACCAGCACCGGCACGCGGATTTTGGCATCGGTGCCGAATACGGCTTCTTCGAGCGTTAATTCCAGGTTGTAACGCAGGTCTGAGCCGCGCTGCACGTTGCTACGCTGCTGCCGTCCGCCGCCGAAAATATCGCCGAAAATATCGCTGAAACTTTCGCCTGCGCCGAACCCGCCAAAACCGCCTGCTCCACGCCCGCCGCCCATTGATGCATCGACTCCGGCATGGCCGAACTGGTCGTAGGCGGAGCGTTTTTTGGGGTCGGATAAGACTTCGTAAGCCTCTTTAATCTGCTTAAACTTGGCCTCGGCTTCGACCGGATTGTCTTTATTCCGGTCAGGATGAAACTTCATCGCCTTGCTGCGATAGCTTTTCTTAATCTCTGCATCACTGGCGTTTCTGTCTACACCGAGAAGCTTGTAAAAATCTTCTTTTGCCATGGTTCAATATTCTATTGTTGGATTTGATGATTGTCATCGTCTGATTTTGTCCGGGATACCCGTGAAGGGGATAAGAGACGGGTTACTAAACCGCAAAAAGAACACGAAGGGACACGAAGTTTTTTCCTTCGCGAGCTTCGTGTTCTTCGTGGTTTTATGCCTTAAGTTAATGCTTATGGGGGATAAGGTTACGCCCCAGCCTACATTTTACTTTTTGTCGTCGTCTTTAACTTCTTCAAACTCGGCATCGACAACACCGTCATCCGCTGCAGCATGCTCTGAAGAACGCATGAGCGCCGGACGCTTCACCTTCTGACGCCGATTTTTGTGCGTAAACGCGTTCAGCCAGTTTGCCTGACAACTCGGTTAAGTCATTCGTTTTGGCTTCAATTTCCGCTTTGTCGTCGCCTTTAACTGCCGCTTTCAGTTCTTCAATCGCATGTTCGATGCTGGTTTTTTCATCAGCGCCGACTTGGTCGCCCAGTTCTTTCAGCGATTTTTCAGTCGCGTGAATCATGCCGTCCGCATGGTTGCGAGCGTGAACTAATTCAGTCAGTTTACGGTCTTCGTCGGCATGCGCTTCGGCATCCTTAATCATGCGTTCAACTTCATCATCCGATAAACCGCTGGATGCTTTGATGACGATCGATTGTTTTTTGCCGGTCGCCTTGTCTTTGGCTGATACATTCAAAATACCGTTGGCATCAATGTCGAATGCGACTTCGATTTGCGGAACGCCGCGCGGTGCAGGTGGAATATCGGACAGGTCGAAACGTCCCAGCGATTTATTCGCCGATGCGACTTCGCGCTCGCCTTGCAAGACATGAACGGTTACTGCCGTTTGATTGTCGTCCGCTGTAGAGAAAACCTGCGATGCATTGGTCGGGATCGTGGTGTTTTTCTCGATCAGCTTGGTCATGACGCCGCCCATGGTTTCGATACCCAGCGATAACGGGATAACGTCCAGCAACAACACGTCTTTAACTTCGCCGCCCAGAACGCCCGCCTGGATCGCAGCGCCTAAAGCAACCGCTTCATCAGGGTTAACGTCTTTACGCGGCTCTTTGCCGAAAATGGCTTTTACCATTTCCTGTACTTTCGGCATACGGGTTTGACCGCCGACCAAAATCACGTCGTCAATATCCGATGCCGATAATTTCGCATCTTTCAGCGCCATTTCGCAAGGGCCTTTAGTGCGGTTAATCAGCTCTTCAACCAAGGATTCCAGTTTGGCGCGGGTCAATTTGACATTTAAATGCTTAGGACCTGATGCATCTGCAGTAATGTAAGGCAGATTCACATCGGTTTGCTGGCTTGAAGACAATTCAATCTTGGCTTTTTCTGCCGCTTCTTTCAAACGTTGCAAGGCCAACGGATCGTTATGCACGTCAACGCCGCTTTCTTTTTTAAACTCGGAAGCCAAAAATTCAATGATTCTTGAGTCGAAATCTTCACCGCCCAGGAAAGTATCGCCGTTGGTCGATAACACTTCGAATTGGTGCTCGCCTTCAATTTCGGCGATTTCAATGATCGAAATATCGAACGTACCGCCGCCTAAGTCATATACCGCAATTTTGGTGTCGCCTTTAGGCTTATCCATACCGAAAGCCAATGCTGATGCAGTCGGTTCATTGATAATACGTTTAACTTCAAGACCGGCAATACGACCGGCGTCTTTAGTTGCCTGACGTTGTGAATCGTTAAAATAAGCCGGCACGGTAATGACCGCTTCGGTGACTTCTTCGCCCAAATAGGCTTCAGCGTCTTTTTTCAGCTTCATCAAAACACGCGCTGAAATCTCGGGAGCCGCCATTTTTTTGCCGTGAACTTCAACCCAGGCATCGCCGTTTTCAGCTTCGACGATTTTATAAGGCACCATTTTGATGTCTTTTTGTACGACATCGTCTTTAAAACGACGGCCGATCAAACGTTTGATCGCAAATACGGTATTTTTTGGATTGGTAACGGCTTGACGTTTTGCCGACTGTCCGACCAATACTTCATCGTCGCTGGTAAAAGCGATAATGGAAGGCGTAGTGCGCGCTCCTTCGCTGTTTTCAATCACTCTTGCGACGCCGTTTTCCAATACCGCAACGCACGAGTTCGTTGTTCCTAAATCTATGCCGATTATTTTAGCCATTGAGTTCTCCAGACTTGAATATATTTAAAAAAGTAAAAGTTGTTACAAATATGAGGCTGCTTTATTTGATTTCAAGCCTGTTCATCGATACTAGGAATATCTGTCGGCTTTTTTTCGACCGCTTTGGCAACCAAAACCATCGCGGGACGGAGCAAGCGTCCGTTCAACATATAACCTTTTTGGAAAACGTTAACCACCGTATTCGGCTCGGCGCCTTCTACGGCCTGCATCGCCATGGCCTGATGCTGTTCGGCATTAAACGGCTGACCGATCGGATCAATCGTTTCGATTTTGAATTTTGCAAATACTGATTCGAACTGTTTAATCGTTAATTCGCTGCCTTCACGAAATTTTTTCACTTCTTCGCTATCGCCTGTTGCAGCCTGCAAGCCTAACACCAGGCTGTCTAATACCGGCAATAACTCCTTGGCAAAACCCGTTAGCGCAAATTTGTGCGCATCTTCCAGGTCCTTTTGCGTTCTTCTTTTCAGGTTTTCCATTTCCGCCTGTGCGCGAACCGCTTTGTCCCAGTTTTCCTGCGCTTTTTGCTCAGCTTGGGCCAATGCCTGTTGTAACTCCTCAATCGTCAGCTCGTGCTCGGCTAATTCGGTATGCGGCGGCTCTGCCACCGTTTCGCTTTCAGTTTTAACCTGAGATTCAGGCGCTTCCTGATCAGTACTCATTATTTATAGCTCCATAATATTTAAAATTAATATCCATGCCCGACGGCACAAAAAAGATCGTTATTTATAGTGGGGTCGTTGATTTTGGATTCAAGGCGGCACCCAACAATTTTGCCGTTACATCGACAAAAGGGATGATTTTCTCGTAGGCCATGCGCGTCGGCCCGATAACGCCCAATACGCCGACCACTTCGTCGCTGACCGAATACGATGAGGTCACCAGGCTGCAATGATCGAAAGCCCGGTAACCGGATTCTTCGCCGATAAAAATCTGCACGCCGTCGGCTTTCATGCATTGATCCAGCAAATGGATAACGCCCTGTTTTTGGCTGAACGCTTCAAACAGGTTTTTTAAGCGCTCCATGTCCGACAACTCGGAAAACCCCATCAAATTGGTTTCGCCGGTCAGCACATAATCGTCTTTTTGATTGTCCTGATCGAACGCCAGTTGCGCCATTTTTACCGCATCCAGCATGCCTTGGTTCATGCGTTCCTGATCTTCCTGCAATTCTTTTAGGACGGCTTTGCGCACCGCATCCAGGCTGCGGCCGGAATAAATCGAATTCAAATAGTTGGCCGCCTGCTGTAGTTCGGCGGGGCTGAAAACTTTGGAGGTGTGGATGATTTTGTTATGGACTTCCTGCTCATTGGTAACAAAAATGACCAGCACGCGGGTATGAGATAAAGACAGGAATTCGATATGCCGCAGACAGACCAGCTCTCTTTTGGGCAAGGTCACCACGCCGGCCATCTGCGTTAATTCCGATAGCAGGCGCGAGGCGACGCCGATTACGTCGCTGGTGTCTTCGCTTACCGCCAAGCCTTGATGCAACCGGGTTAAATCTTTCGATTCCAACGGCTTAACCGTCAATAAGGTGTCGACAAACAAGCGGTAACCGCTGACCGTAGGTACCCGTCCCGCCGACGTATGCGGCGAATGTACCAGGCCCAGATCTTCGAGGTCGGCCATCACATTGCGAATAGTTGCCGGACTTAAATTTAAATCCGAATCTTTTGATAAAGCCCGTGAACCCACCGGCTGACCATCACTGATATAACGTTCGACCAGCGTTTTTAATAGCTGTAGCGACCGTTCATTTAAAAACTGCGTATTACTCACACCAACCTCTGCGACCATATTTAGCACTCCATTAAGACGAGTGCCAGCAAGGCAAAGTATCAGCTCATCGTGCCATTGTCAATAAACCTAAAAACCGGTTAATGTTTATATTTTCTTATAGTTGCAAGTCTTGTCGTATAAAAATTGCTGCCATCTTCCTTATAGCGACTCGGTTCAACTTTGTGAGGCTTCATTCGACAGGATATTTCAAGCGGATGGCATTCAGGCAAGCGCTTGATTGCTGGAAGCTAATCAATCCTCGTTCAGGGATAACATTATTTCCAGGGCCGATTTATCGGCGATTTTAAAGCCGCGCATCTCTAAAACGCCTTTGGTATTGAGTGAAATGATCAGGTAAAGCGCTTCGGGGTAGGACGCCAGCTCTAAATCGGTGATTGAGGGCGTTGCCGGTGCGGTCGGGTGAGAATGGTAGATTGCAAATAGCTGTTCGCCCTGGTCGCGCATTTTGGCCATCGCTGAAATTTGCTGGGTGGGATCGAGCTGGAATCTCTGTTGCGGTTGTTCAGCAGTATTTTTAACCGGATAACAACTGGTCGGCAGGCCGTTTTTACTGCCGATCAGTCCGCAGACTTCAAGCTCCGGCGAGATTTGCGCAAGATGCAGCAGCTGGTTGGTTATTTTGCGGGGAATTCGGATGTGTTCTTGGCTCATAATTTAAGGATTCCATAGTCCGTAAGTCACCCGGGGCTGCCCGGATAAATCTTTATAAGTTCGTACCTTATCATAATGTAAATCCTTAAACAGGGCTTGAGCTTGTTGTTGCTGGTTATAGCCATGTTCAATCAACAGGTGTCCGCCAGGTTCCAGATAGCTGCGTGCGGCTTCGGCAATGATTCTAATATCGGCAAGTCCTTGTTCCGGGGCAGATAGCGCTGTTTGCGGCTCAAACCGGACATCGCCTTGTTGCAGGTGGCTGTCATCTTCCGCAATATAAGGCGGGTTGCTGACAATCAGCTTGAATTTGGCTTCGGGTACATCGGCAAACCAGTCGCTTTGGTAAAACTCAATGTTGCTGATACGATGTTTGTCGGCATTGAGTCGGGCGATGCGTAATGCGGCCAAGCTAAAATCGGTGGCGCTGAGCTGAGCCTGCGGACGTTCGGCGGCCAGAGTTATGGCAATAATGCCGGAGCCAGTGCCCAGATCGATGATCTTGACCGGTTCATCTGCCGGGATCAGATCCAGACTGAGTTCGATCAGCAGTTCGGTATCGGGTCTTGGAATCAATACGTCAGGGCTGACATGGAAATCCCGCGACCAGAATTCCCGCTGGCCGGTGATGTAGGCGATGGGTATGCCTTGTTGGCGTTGCTCAAGCAACGCTCTGAATGCGGCTAAGTGTTCAGGCTGTAACAGCTTGTCCGGCCATGCGCGAAGATGCGAACGTGGTTGGTTAAGCGCTTGGCACAGTAGGATTTCCGCATCCAATAAGGCTGAGTCGGAGACAGATGTCAGTGCTTTTGCGGCCTCCATTAGCTCGGATTTTATGCTGCGCATCTTAGCTTAGTCTTCTCCCAGCTGGGTCAGCAGTTCGGCCTGATGTTCGCTGATCAGGGGTTGCAGAACCTGCTCCAGTCCGCCCTGCATGATGTCATCCAGTTTATACAAGGTCAGGTTGATGCGGTGATCGGTTAACCGTCCCTGCGGATAGTTGTAGGTGCGGATGCGTTCGGAACGGTCGCCGCTGCCGACTTGTAGTTTTCGGGTGGCCGATTGCTCGGCATGATGTTTTTCCTGTTCAGCGGAGAGCAGACGCGAAGCCAATAAGGACATGGCCCGGGCACGGTTTTTATGTTGCGAACGCTCGTCCTGGCATTCCACGACCACGCCGGTTGGAATATGGGTAATGCGAATCGCGGATTCTGTTTTATTGATGTGCTGCCCGCCGGCTCCTGAAGAACGGTAGGTGTCGACTTTAAGGTCTGCAGGGTTAATGTCGATGGCGTCGACTTCGTCGACTTCCGGCATGATCGCGACGGTACAGGCCGATGTGTGGATGCGGCCTTGCGACTCGGTTTCGGGGACGCGTTGCACCCGGTGTGCGCCGGATTCAAATTTAAGCTGGGAATAAACATCCTTGCCGGTCACGCGCAGGATGACTTCTTTGTAACCGCCATGATCGCCGTGACTTTCGTTGATGATTTCTGTTTGCCAGCCCTTGCGCTCGGCATAACGCTGATACATGCGGGCAAGATCGCCGGAGAAAATCGCCGCTTCATCGCCGCCGGTTCCGGCGCGAATTTCGATAAATATGTTGCGGTTATCGTTGGGATCTTTGGGCAGCAACAACACTTGCAGTTCATGCTCGATGGCGTCCAGCTGGTTTTCGGCGTCGCTGACTTCTTCCTTGGCCATTTCTCTTAATTCCGGGTCGCTGTCATTGGCCATTTCCTTGGCTGAAACGAGCGATTCCAGGGTTTGTTGATAACGTTTGTAGCAATCGACCAGCGGGTTGATTTGGGCGTATTCCTGGCTCAGGGAGCGGAACTTGTTTTGGTTGCCTTGTACTTCCGGCTCCGAAAGTAAGGCGGCGATTTCGTCATAGCGTTCGCAGAGATTTTCGAGTTTGTGTTGTATGGATTGTTTCATTGTTACTGTTTAGCAGTTAGAGAAGTAGAACACGGATGATGCGGATTTGATGGATTCACGCGGATGTTTAAAAAGCCGAAGCCAGATTTGTTTTGCGCTTTTAAATCCGTGCTTATCCGTTTAATCCGTGTTCTATCATTCGTATTAGGCTTCATTGAGAGTCGGTTAATTTAAAAATTTCGCGGGCGGCGGCAATCAAATCGTGGCGTTCGTTTTCGGCGGCGGCTCTGATTTGGGCGCTGGGCGTATGGATAAGTTTGTTGGTCAGGCTGTGGGCCAGCCGGTTAAGGGCTTCTTCTGCGGAGGCTCCGCTTTTTAGAAGACTTAAGGATTTTTGCAAGGCTTCATCGCGGGATTGTTCGGCTTGGTGGCGATAATCTTGAATAGTCGATTGAGCGCCTTGGGCGCGCAGCCAGGCTAAAAAATAATCCACTTGGGTGTCGATTATTTCCTCGGCTTGTTCTGCCGCCTGACGGCGGGAGTTCATGTTTTGATCGATGGTGTTTTGCAGATCGTCGATGGTGTAAAGATACACGTCTCTGAGCTGTTCAACTTCCGCTTCAATATCCCGAGGCACCGCAAGATCAACCATGAACATCGGTTTGTGCTTGCGTTTTTTCAGGGCACTTTCAACACGGCCTTTGCCCAGTATCGGCAGTTGACTGGCGGTTGACGAGATAACGATGTCGGCTTCGGCCAGATGCGCCGGCAATTCGGACAGGGCGATCGCGTAGCCGTTAAACTGCATGGCCAGAGCGTGGGCTTTGTCATAGGTGCGGTTGGCAATAATGATTCGGCCTATGCCTTGTTGCGACAAATGGCGCGCGGTCAGTTCAATAGTTTCACCGGCACCGATTAACAATGCGGTTTGCTCGCTGAGTTTGTCGAAAATTTGCTGTGCCAGTTGTACGGCGGCAAAGGCGACCGATACCGGACTGGAGCCGATGGCGGTGTCGGTGCGGACTTTTTTGGCGGCGGTAAAAGTGTGCTGAAAAAGCCGGCCCAAGCGCTTGCCCAGCGTTCCTGCTTCATAGGCGACTTGGTAAGCGGTTTTCATCTGCCCCAGGATTTGGGGTTCGCCCAGGATCATCGAATCCAGGCCGCAAGCCACGCGGAACATGTGGCGGATCAGTTCGCTGTCGGTATGGCAGTATAGATAAGGCGTAAAGTCGGCAGCGCTGATTTGTTTGCTTTGGGCGACCCAATCAATCAGGATTTGCTTATTCGCTGTGGTCGAGGTGCAGTAAAACTCGGTGCGGTTACAGGTTGACAGTATGGCGGCTTCAGAGATTTCTTTGATGCCCCGTAGTTCCAGCAATGAGGAGCCCAGTATTTCGGCAGGGAACGACAGACGCTCGCGGATAGAAACCGGTGCGGTGTTGTAGTTAATCCCAACTGCAAGAAGTGTCATGTGGTTTAGGTTCAAGGTAAATGGAGCAAGGTTCAAGGCCCAAGGTAAAAAGTCCGGCTTCTTAAATTACGAGCCGCACACCTTTTACCTTGAACCTTTATGCCTGTATTATTGGGGTCTATTCTAAGAAATATAATGGCTTTATCCAAATGGAATAAATCAGCTGTCTGACTCAGCTGGTTTTTTCTGATAATCTATGGCAATTGTATGCGGGAAATAAATAGGACGATTGTGTGTTAATTTTTAGATTGTTTTCAGTGATAACCCTCGTTTTCCTTAGTGGCTGCGCCAGTTCGCCTGAAAAGTCGGACGCGCTGGAAGAAGTGGTTGAGCCTGTCAAAATAGCCGAGCCCAAGGAAAAAACTCAGTCCAGCGAAGTAAAAACAGCGATAGATCCGGACGTGATGTATATGCTGATGGCGGCAGAGCTTGCGGGGCAAAGAGGACAATATGCCATTGCTTTGGAAGGCTACATGGAGGCCGCCAAGCGAGTTAAAGATCCCCGGTTTGCGGAAAGGGCGGCAAAGATCGCCATGTACATGAAAGACGCCCCTAAAACGGATGAGGCTGTTTCTTTATGGTTGAAGCAGGATCCTAAAAATTCGACGGCAAGGAAAATTGCCGCATTATCGGCATTGAGAACCGGCAATAAGCAGGCGGCTGTCGATCATTTAGATTCGGTGTTGAAGGCTGATCCGGCAGGATTTGAAAAGACTGCGTTTGAATTGGCTAATGTCATGCAAAATGACGGCAAGGCAGATTTTTTTTATGAGGTGCTGGATGCCTTGACAGTAAAGAATCCTGATCAGGCCGTGGTTTATTTCGTGCAGTCGTTGTTGGCGATGGAAATGAAAAATAATGCGCTGGCTGAACAGAAGGTGCAGCAGGCTTTGAATATTCAGCCTGATTGGGATAAGGCATTGATATTCCAAGCCCAAATAGCGGTGTTTTCGGGGGATTTGACCAAGGCGAAAACTTTGCTAAAAAATGCAACCGTTAAGTACCCTGAAAATGACAAGCTTAAAAAGTTGCTGGCACAGGTGTTGATAAAAGCAACGGATTATGAGGCGGCAAGCGAGGTTTACCAGGGTATTGTTCTGGCGAATCCGAAGGATGCTGAGAGTCAGATTGCGCTGGCATTGGTGTATTTGCAATTGGATCGTGAAGGTAAGGCTGAGGACATTTTCAAACAGCTGTTGGCTCAGCCCGAATGGCAAAATCAGGCCAGTTTTTATCTGGGAAAGATAGAGGAAAAACGCGGGCATACGCAAAAAGCGCTGGCATGGTTTGATAAGGTGACTGATGGGCCGTTGGTTTTTGAATCCGGGCTTTCAGTGGTTTCATTGTTGGTAAAAGACAGGAAATTTGATGAGGCAGACACCCGGTTGAATTTGTTGTCGAGCCAGTTTCCAAAACAAAAGCTGCGCATTATTTTGATGCAGGCCGGATTGTACGGTCAGCAAGAGCAATATGAAAAAGGTTTTAAGCTGTTGACCGATGCGTTGGCCGGTCAGCCGGATCAAAGAGACTTGTTGTATACGCGTGCGTTGATGGCTGAGCGGATTAATAAGCGGGACGTGTTGGAAGCTGATCTGAAAAAAATATTAGCTAAAAATCCCGATGACGCCGAGGCTTTAAATGCATTGGGCTATAGTCTGCTGGATAATGCAGACCGTTATGCCGATGCAGAAAAATATCTACAGCAGGCGCTCAAATTACAGCCGAATGAGGCTGTAATTATGGATAGTTTCGGCTGGCTGCAGTTTAAGCAAGGGAAGCTTGAGCAAGCGTTGGATTATCTTGAACGGGCCTATGCAAAGCAACAAGAAAGTGAAATAGCGGCTCATTTAGCCGAGGTGTTGTGGGCCTTAGGCCGTAAAGAAGAGGCCAGGAAGATATTCAACGCAGCGATTAAAAAAGCGCCGGAAGATGAATATTTATTGGATTTTCAAAAGAGAATACTGAGCGGCGAAGAATAGGGTGTTGCGTTTTAAAGTAGGGTTGTGGGCCGGGGGCTGTCTGGTATTTTTGTTGTCAGCGTGTTCTGTGGTTCCGGTTGAGCCGAATATGCATTATTCGAGGACGGCGATGCTTCATCTATATGAGTTGGAACACTGGTCGTTTGAGGGGCGGTTGGCATTGACCGGGCAAAAGGATTCCTGGTCGGCCAATATAAGCTGGGAGCACAGTCCGGAAGCCGAGAAAATTAAGTTATCCGGACCTATGGGGCAAGGGGCGGTCGTTATTTCGTTGGCGGGCAATGTCGTTACCATAGATCGGGGCGGGGACGATGTGCAAACCTCAACGCAGCCGGAAGAATTTATTAATCAACAGTTAGGCATGTTTGTTCCGGTTCGGTCGCTAAGGTATTGGGTGGTGGGCTTGCCGGAGCCGTCCCGGTCATATAAAGATACCGATGCCGGTTTCAATCAGGCGGGGTGGCTGAGTGAATACAAGCAAATGCAGCCGGTTGATGACGGCGCTATGCCGCACAAAATGATGGTTATGAATAGGCAGGTCAAATTAAAGTTAATCATCGATCACTGGGTTTTAAATGACACAAAAACAAATTAATCAGGCTGCGTGGGCTCAAAAGTGGCCTGCACCGGCAAAATTGAATTTAATGCTAAGGATTACCGGGCAAAGAAGTGATGGTTATCATTTATTGCAAACGGTGTTTCAATTTATCGATTTATGTGACTGGATAACCTTTCATCCGGTAGCTGACGGGCGGGTTAGTTTGCAAAAGCCTATGCCGGGTGTGCCTGAAGCGGATGACCTGACGGTCAGGGCGGCAAAGCTGCTAAAAGCGGAAGCGGGTTGCGAGCAAGGGGTATGCATTGAGGTCGAAAAAAATCTGCCTATGGGTGGAGGTCTTGGCGGCGGTAGCTCTGATGCGGCAACAACGCTGGTGGTGCTGAACGAGCTATGGGGCTTGCAGTTATCGAGGGAAAAGTTGATGGAGTTGGGTCTGACCTTGGGTGCGGATGTACCGGTGTTTGTATACGGGCATGCAGCCTGGGCGGAAGGCGTTGGCGAAAAACTTGAGAAAATAGATATTCCGGAGCAGTGGATTGTAGTGATAAAACCGGAGTGTCATGTGAATACAGGAGAAGTATTTTCAGCTAAAGATTTGACACGGAATAGCAAATCGATCAAAATAGCCGACTTTATAGCGGGTCAGCACCAAAACGATTGTCTTGGGGTGGTTCGCGAACGTTACCAGTCTGTAAAGGATGCTTTGTTTGATTTGTCTGGATTTTCTGAGGCAAGGCTAACAGGGACAGGGGCTTGTGTTTTTGCCCAGTTCGATTCGGAAAAGGCAGCAGCTAGTTCCTATCAGGCGCTTCAGAAGAAATGGCAGGTTTACCTGGTCAAAGGCGTAAATGAATCGCCTTTGTTTTCCAAGCTGAAGAACGGTAATATATCTTGATTATTGGGCCGTCGCCAAGCGGTAAGGCACGGGGTTTTGATCTCCGCATACCAAGGTTCGAATCCTTGCGGCCCAGCCATTTATCTCCGCTAAGTTGAATTCTATTTGGGAGTGCTTGATGAGTGACACCTCTGTGATGGTGTTTTCTGGAAATGCTAACTTGGCTTTGTCAGAGGGTATAGTAAAGAAGCTCAACATGCGCCTCGGTATGGCAACCGTCGGTAGGTTTAGTGACGGAGAAGTTGCAGTAGAAATTGAAGAGAATGTTCGCGGTAAGGACGTTTTCGTTATTCAGCCGACTTGTTCGCCAACCAATGAGAACTTAATGGAATTGTTGGTGATGATTGATGCTCTTCACCGAGCTTCGGCATCACGAGTAACCGCAGTAATGCCATATTATGGGTATGCGCGGCAGGACAGAAGATCGCGATCGGCGCGTGTGCCTATCAGTGCAAAGCTGGTTGCAAAAATGATTGAGCAGGCAGGTGCGGATCGGGTTTTAACGGTTGATTTGCATGCCGACCAGATTCAGGGTTTTTTTGATATACCTGTGGACAACGTTTACTCGTCGCCGATTCTTCTTGGTGATGTGTGGCGGCAAAAATATAAGGATTTGATTGTTGTTTCGCCCGATGTTGGTGGTGTTGTCAGGGCTAGGGCGCTTGCAAAACGGTTGGATGATGCCGATCTTGCGATTATCGATAAACGCAGACCTAAAGCCAATGTTGCAGAGATTATGCACATAATAGGTGATGTTGACGGGCGTAGTTGCGTATTGATTGATGATTTGGTTGATACGGCTGGAACGTTGTGTCACGCGGCAGCTGCATTAAAGAAGCATGGTGCGGTCAGGGTGGTTGCTTATTGTACGCATGCGGTATTGTCGGGCTCTGCTTTAAAAAATATAAATAGCTCGGAGCTTGATGAATTGGTTGTTACTGACACCATTCCGCTAAGTCATGAGGCTGCAAAATCAGGCAAGATAAGGCAGTTAAGCGTCGCAGAAATGCTAGCTGAAACCATTAGGCGTATAGCTGTCGGTGAGTCGGTTAGTTCGCTCTACGTAGATTGACGGTTGTCGATTGATAAAATTTAATTTGTTGTGCTTGATAGCACGGGGTTGAGAGGAAAATGTCTAACGTATTTGAGTTTGTTGCCGAAAGTCGTGGGCAATCAGGTAAAAGCGCAGCCAGAAGGGCGCGTCGTATAGGTAATGTGCCTGCGGTAATATACGGTGGGCATAAAGACCCTCAAATGCTGGTGCTAAGCCATAATGAAGTGATTAAACATCTTGCGCATGAGGCGGTTTATTCGCACGTTTTGGATGTCACTGTTGATGGAAAGACAGAGAAAGTTATTCTGAAAGGCGTTCAACGCCACCCTGCTAAATTTCAAGTTTTGCATATGGATTTTCAAAGGGTAAGTATGGCAGAGGCATTGAAGGTGCATGTTCCGTTGCATTTTATCAATGAGCAGGTTTCGGTTGGTGGTAAGAAGGGTGGTATTGTCGCTCATGCGATGATCGATGTTGAGGTTTCTTGTTTGCCTGCGGCTCTGCCTGATTATATCGAGGTTGATCTGAAAGGCTTGGATGTTGGTGAGTCGGTCCATCTTTCGGATATTGTTTTGCCTGCGGGTGTTGAAATTGTTGCCCTGGCGCAAGGTCCTGAGCATGATCATCCTGTTGCGTCTATGATGGCTTCGAAGGCTAGCAAGGACGAAGCTGGCTAAAAGTTTCACGGATACTCATGATTAAATTGATAGTTGGCTTGGGTAATCCGGGTCGGCAGTACGAAAAAACCCGGCATAATGCCGGGTTTTTGTTTTTAGACAAATTGGTATCCGGCTCAAGTTCTGGCTGGGTTTGCGAATCCCGGTTTGATGGGCTGATGGCGGAGGTGAGTGTTGCAGGCAGCAAGGTGATGCTGCTAAAGCCGGCCACATTTATGAATCGAAGCGGTCAGGCGGTAGGCAAGGTTGCCAGGTACTATAAACTGGCGCCAGAGGAAATTCTAGTTGTTCACGATGAGCTTGACTTCGATGTTGGCGTGGTAAAGCTGAAAAAAGACGGCGGGCATGCTGGGCATAATGGGCTGAGGGATATTATTGCGCATCTGGGGTCGAAAGAGTTTTATCGATTAAGGATGGGTATTGGCAGACCCCCTGCCGGAAAAGTAGTTGCGGATTTTGTGTTATCAGGTCCCTCTAAATCTGAGTGGGATTTGATGTTGTCAGCTTTTGAGCTTGCTGATGGGTGTGTGGCTCAGATGGTTGCAGGTGATATGTCCGTAGCAATGAATAAATTGAATTCGGGTAAATGATTAATTGACATTATGAACTTGATCAAAGATAATGGTCAGGTTTTCCGATAACGGAGGGGTTCCCGAGCGGCCAAAGGGATCAGACTGTAAATCTGCCGGCTCTGCCTTCGGAGGTTCGAATCCTCCCCCCTCCACCATCTAATTAAAAAATATCCGCGGGTGTAGTTCAATGGTAGAACTCCAGCCTTCCAAGCTGATCACGTGGGTTCGATTCCCATCACCCGCTCCATATTCAAAAAGTTAAACTCATATAGCTCATATAGCTCAGTAGGTAGAGCACTTCCTTGGTAAGGAAGAGGTCACCGGTTCAAATCCGGTTATGAGCTCCATGTTTTGTGTTGATTATTAAGAGGTGTATTTTAATGGCCAAAGAAAAATTTTCACGTAGCAAGCCCCACGTAAACGTCGGCACAATCGGTCACGTCGATCATGGTAAAACTACTTTAACTGCTGCTTTAACGAAAGTAATGGCTGAGCTCCAAGGTGGAGAAGTTAAAGCCTTTGATCAAATCGATAATGCACCTGAAGAGCGTGCTCGTGGTATTACCATTTCCACGTCACACGTTGAATATGAATCAGCAACACGTCATTATGCACACGTTGACTGTCCAGGTCATGCCGATTACGTAAAAAACATGATTACCGGTGCTGCGCAAATGGACGGAGCTATTTTGGTCTGTTCAGCAGCTGACGGCCCAATGCCGCAAACCAGAGAGCATATCCTGTTATCAAGACAGGTAGGCGTGCCTTACGTAGTGGTATTCCTGAACAAAGCAGATATGGTTGATGATGCAGAGTTGATCGAATTGGTCGAAATGGAAATTCGTGAATTGCTGGATATGTATGAATTTCCAGGAGATGATACACCAATTATCGTGGGTTCAGCATTGAAAGCATTGGAAGGTGATACCAGTGAAATCGGCGTACCTTCAGTGATCAGACTGGTTGATGCATTGGATACTTATATTCCACTGCCGGAAAGAGCAGTAGACGGCGCATTCTTGATGCCTATTGAAGACGTATTCTCAATCTCCGGTCGCGGCACCGTAGTGACGGGTCGTATTGAGCGTGGTGTCATTAAAGTGGGTCAGGAAATTGAAATTGTCGGCATCAAAGAGACTGTCAGCACAACTTGTACCGGTGTGGAAATGTTCCGCAAATTACTGGATCAAGGTCAAGCGGGCGATAACGTTGGTATCCTGTTAAGAGGAACCAAAAGAGATGACGTTGAGCGTGGACAGGTATTGGCGCACAAAGGCACCATTAAGCCGCATGCATATTTCAACTCAGAAATTTATATCTTGTCAAAAGATGAGGGTGGTCGTCATACCCCATTCTTTAATGGCTATCGTCCACAGTTCTATTTCAGAACGACCGACGTAACCGGTGCTGTTGAGTTGCCGGAAGGTGTTGAAATGGTAATGCCTGGCGATAACATCTCAGTCAAAGTAAAGCTGATTTCACCGATCGCCATGGATGATGGCTTGCGTTTTGCAATCCGTGAAGGTGGTCGTACAGTAGGTGCGGGCGTTGTTGCATCAATACTTGAATAATAATATTATTTAGTATAATATGATCGTTTATGTAAGGCTTGTCTGAATAGGTCAGTAGTTCAATTGGTAGAATAGCGGTCTCCAAAACCGCGGGTTGGGGGTTCGAGACCCTCCTGGCCTGCCATTCAGATTAAAGTGTATCAAAATCTATTTTCATAGTAAAAAAACACATGAACACTCAGCTAGAAGCATCGACATCGGTTTTTGATGTTGTTAAGCAAGTATTTTCCGTCGTCTTTGTGGTCGCAGGTGTGGCTGCGTTTTATTATTTTTCAGAGGCTCCGCTTTTATATCGCGTTCTTGGCTTAGTGGCTGTGGTGCTGATTGTGGCGGGTATGATGCTCACTACGGGCGTGGGGCGGAATGTTTGGGGCTTTATTTTGGAGTCCAAGCAGGAGGTCAGAAAGGTTGTTTGGCCAACTCGTGATGAGACTATGCGCACCACGTTGCTGGTGTTTGCCATGGTCGTTATTGTTGGCTTTGTTCTGTGGTTGTTGGATATGTTCCTATTTTGGGGTGTGCGTTTTTTAACAGGTCAAGGAGGGTAGGGGAATGGCTCTACGGTGGTATGTTGTACACGCCTACTCAAATTTTGAGAACAAAGTTAAGCAAGCTTAGAAGAAAGAATCAAGCGGGAAGGGTTGGAGCAGTATTTTGGCAAGATTCTGGTGCCCACCGAAGAAGTTGTAGAAATGCGCATGGGGCAGCAAAGGAAAAGCGAGAGAAAATTCTTTCCTGGATATGTTCTGGTGCAGATGGATTTGACTGATGAAACTTGGCATTTGGTCAAAGATGTGCCTAAGGTGTTGGGTTTTATAGGTGGAACTTCCGATCGTCCTGCGCCAATATCTGAAAAAGAAGCGATGGCTATTCTTAATAGAGTAGAGGACGGAGTAAATAAACCTCGTCCTAAGACTATGTTTGAGGCTGGTGAGGTAATTAGAGTTATTGATGGGCCATTTAAGGATTTTAATGGTGTCGTTGAAGAAGTTAATTACGAAAAAAGTAAAATAAAAATATCAGTGCTCATTTTTGGTCGTTCAACATCTGTTGAGTTGGGTTTTGGTCAGGTAGAAAAAAGCTAATTAAGTTTAGATGTGTAGTATTTATAAAATCACTGTCTGAATAAGGCAGTGATTTTTTGTGTCTAGGGGAGCTGAAAAGCGTTTGTACCCATATTTGGAGTAAATAATGGCTAAAAAAATAACCGCGTATATCAAATTGCAGGTTAAAGCGGGTGAAGCAAATCCAAGTCCACCGGTAGGTCCAGCATTGGGTCAGCGCGGTGTTAATATCATGGAGTTTTGCAAAGCGTTTAATGCTAAAACACAGGATACAGAAAAAGGCTTGCCTTTGCCTGTGGTTATTACTGTTTATAGTGATCAAAGCTTTACGTTTATTACTAAAACCCCGCCAGCTTCTATTCTTTTGAAGAAAGCGACAGGCATCAAAAGCGGAAGCAGCAATCCCAATACCAAGAAAGTCGGTACGGTAACCCGTGCGCAATTGGAAGAAATTGCTAAAACAAAAATGGAAGATTTGAATGCTGCAAATCTGGAAGCGGCAGTAAAAACGATTGCAGGCAGTGCGTACAGCATGGGTCTGAATGTGGAGGGATTATAATGGCTAAGTTGTCAAAAAAAGCGAAAATTATCAAAGGGAAAGTTGATAAAACCAAGCAGTATTCAATCACTGAAGCGGTTCAGTTGTTGAAAGAACTAGGTACTGCAAAGTTTAGCGAAGCCATTGATGTCAGCGTTAATCTGGGCGTGGATCCTCGTAAATCCGATCAAAATGTTCGTGGCGCAACGGTTCTGCCAAATGGTACCGGAAAAACAGTCAGGGTTGCGGTTTTTACCCAAGGTCCTAATGCTGATGCGGCAAGAGAAGCCGGAGCAGACATAGTGGGTATGGATGATTTGGGCGAGCTGGTTAAAAAAGGCGAAATGAATTTTGACGTGGTCATTGCCTCTCCGGATGCGATGAGAGTGGTTGGTCAGTTGGGTCAAATTTTAGGTCCTAGGGGCTTAATGCCTAATCCTAAGGTTGGAACTGTGACTGCTGATGTTGCCACTGCAGTAAAAAATGCAAAATCAGGACAAGTGCGTTACCGAACTGATAAATCAGGGATTATTCACTGTACACTGGGTAAAGTTACATTCGATGCGGCTGCTATTCAAGGTAACTCTGGAAGCATTGCTTGCAGATTTAAGAAAGCTAAAGCCGACCGCTGCTAAAGGCATATACATTAAGAAGATAACCTTATCTTCGACAATGGGTCCTGGTTTGTGGCTGGATCAAAGCAGTATTTCAATTTAACGCTATAAAAGACTTTGGGTTGCCGGACTCGTTCGGTAACCGTCAAAGACCGCAGGTGTTGTAAAACTTAATCCTTCCTGCGTAGACGGAAGCTGGAACCTAAAATCTGGGGAAAGGGACCGTAAGGGGCATTCAAAATGGATGCTTTTTATTAATTCTGGGGATAAATTCCGGAGGTAAGCTGTGGCACTAAATTTAGATAGCAAAAAAGCTGTCGTAGAAGAAGTCGCTGTATATCGCCGCTAAAGCTCATTCTGCAATTGCGGCAGAATATCGTGGGTTGACAGTTACGGAATTGACCGAGCTGCGTAAAACTGCGAGAGAGACAGGTGTATATCTGCGTGTGGTAAAAAATACACTGGCAAAACGAGCGGTAGCCGGAACTGAATTTGAATGCATGCAAAGTGGACTGGTAGGTCCATTGTTGATTGCATTCTCTATGGAAGATCCAGGTTCTGCGGCGCGTTTGATCAATAATTTTGCCAAGACTCACGACAAGTTAATTACCAAGATAGTTGCTATCGGCGGACAGTCTTTTGGTGGGTCTGAGCTTGCTCGATTAGCCAGTCTGCCTACTCGCGATCAAGGTATTGGAATGTTGATGTCAGTCATGAAAGCACCCACAGCGAAATTGGTGCGTACTTTGGCTGCAATCAGAGACCAGAAAGAAGCGGCATAGTAGAAAGCGTTGCTTCGCAACGTTTCTATCACCACAACCAGTTTAAAACTTATTATTTTAGAGGAATACACAATGGCAATTTCGCAAGAAGATATCTTGGAAGCGGTCTCAAAGATGAGCGTTATGGAAATCGTTGACTTGATTTCAGCGATGGAAGAAAAATTTGGCGTATCTGCAGCTGTTGCTGTAGCTGCGGCACCTGTAGCTGCTGCGGCGGCGGTTGAAGAGCAAACTGAATTTGATGTTGTTCTGACGTCTTTCGGCGAGAACAAAGTTGCGGTTATTAAAGCTGTACGCGGTATCACTGGTTTGGGCTTGAAAGAAGCTAAAGATGCTGTTGAAGGTGTTCCAACAACTTTGAAAGAAGGTGCTTCTAAAGCCGAAGCAGAAGATGCTAAAAAGCAGCTTGTCGAAGCAGGCGCTACTGTCGAAATCAAATAAATTTCGACTCAATTGCAGGGGCGTTGGAATACAGCGTCTCTGCCAAGTATGGCTGGTGGCAACCTTGTCGCCGGCCTTTTACTGTTTGCAATAAGTGCACGGTAGAAAATTATCTATGACGAAAAGGTTTGGAAGCGATATGTCCTACTCTTTTACCGAAAAAAAGCGTATTCGAAATAACTTTGGGAAAGGTACTGAGGTACTTGATGTTCCCTATCTCCTGGCAACGCAAATTAATTCATATGCGGGCTTTTTGCAATCAGGCGTTACCGCTGAAAAGCGTGAAGACAGCGGATTGCATGCGGCATTCTCCAGTGTTTTTCCAATTGAAAGCCATTCCGGATATGCCGTGCTGGAGTATGTGAAATACCGATTAGGGGAGCCTGTTTTTGATGTAAGAGAGTGCCAACAAAGAGGTGCGACTTATGCAGCACCTTTAAGGGTATTGGTTCGCCTGGTTATCTATGACAAAGAGGCCTCTGCAAATGCAAAAGTAGTCAAGGATATCCGTGAGCAGGAAGTTTACATGGGTGAGTTGCCGTTGATGACGGACAATGGAACCTTTGTTATTAATGGAACTGAGCGGGTTATTGTCTCTCAGTTGCATCGTTCACCGGGTGTGTTCTTTGATCATGATAAAGGCAAGACCCATTCGTCAGGAAAGCTGTTATTTAATGCGCGGGTTATCCCTTATCGCGGTTCATGGTTGGATTTTGAATTCGATCATAAAGATTGCGTTTTTGTCCGGATTGACCGACGCAGAAAAATACCTGCAACTATCTTGCTGAGGGGTTTAGGTTACGATAACGAAGAAATGATCAAGATTTTCTTCGAAATGAATAAATTTACCATCGATGCTCAAAAATGCATTTTCCATATCGTACCTGAGCGTATGCGTGGTGAAATTGCAGCATTTGATATTAAGACCCCAAAAGGCCAAGTATTGGTTGAAGAAGGGCGTCGGATTACGGCCAAGCATATCCGTGAAATGGTCAAAGCCGGGTTAACTGAAGTCGAAGTGCCCAAGGATTATTTGGTCGGCAAGATATTAGGGCATAACCTGATTGATCGATCCACAGGCGAGTTGGTCGCTAATGTGAATGACGAGCTTACTGTAGCGATAATAGATCGATGCATTGAAAGCGGTATTACCGACCTTAATACCTTGTTCGTCAATGACCTGGATAAAGGTCCGTACATGTCCAATGCGATGAGACTGGATACCACAACCAACAGCCTTGAGGCATTGGTTGAAATATACCGGATGATGCGCCCTGGCGAGCCACCAACTAAAGATTCGGCAGAAAACCTGTTCCAGAATCTGTTCTTTACCGATGAACGCTATGACTTGTCTACGGTTGGACGGATGAAGTTTAATCGTCGTTTGGGTCGTCAGGAAACTACAGGGCCGGGCACGTTAACTAAAGATGACATCATCGATGTACTTAAAGAATTAATCGATATCCGTAACGGCAACGGCAACGTTGACGATATTGACCATTTAGGCAACAGACGCGTACGCTCGGTTGGTGAAATGATCGAGAACCAGTTCCGTGTAGGTTTGGTTCGCGTTGAGCGGGCGGTTAAAGAACGTTTAACATTGGCTGATTCAGAAGGCTTGATGCCGCAGGAAATCATCAATGCGAAACCGGTTTCTGCTGCGGTAAAAGAATTCTTTGGTTCCAGCCAGTTGTCGCAGTTTATGGATCAAAATAATCCATTATCTCAGGTGACGCACAAACGCCGTGTATCGGCTTTGGGGCCAGGCGGTTTGGCAAGAGAACGAGCGGGCTTTGAAGTTCGTGACGTACATGCAACGCATTATGGTCGTGTATGTCCAATTGAAACGCCTGAAGGACCAAATATCGGTTTGATCAATTCATTGTCGGTTTATGCGCGTACCAATAATTATGGTTTTCTGGAAACGCCTTACAGAAAGGTAGTCGATGGAAAAGTAACCGACCATGTCGATTATTTGTCAGCTATTGAAGAAGGTGAGTTTGTTATTGCTCAGGCCAGTGTGGCCGTGGATGCAAACGGTAAACTGGTTGAAGGCTTGGTGTCATGCCGCCATAAAGACGAATTTACTTTGGCGATGTCTGATACGGTGCAGTATATGGACGTGTCATCCAAGCAGATTGTATCGGTTGCGGCCTCCATTATTCCGTTCCTGGAGCATGATGATGCTAACCGTGCGTTGATGGGATCAAACATGCAACGTCAGGCCGTTCCTACGCTAAGGGCTGAAAAGCCGTTGGTGGGTACCGGTATGGAAAGAACAGTTGCAAAAGACTCCGGCGTAACCGTGGTTGCGGCGCGTGGCGGCAAAATTGAAGCGGTTGACGCGGCCAGAATCGTGGTTCGTGTAAATGATACGGAGACCGAAACAGGTACGCCGGGTGTTGATATTTACAACCTGATTAAATATACCCGTTCGAATCAGAATACCTGTATCAACCAAAAGCCACTGGTAAAGCCGGGCGACATCGTTAATGCCGGCGACATTATGGCAGACGGCCCGTCTACGGATATCGGCGAGTTGGCGTTGGGACAAAACATGCTGGTTGCGTTTATGCCTTGGAATGGATACAACTTTGAGGATTCGATTCTGGTTTCAGAGCGGGTCGTTAAAGAAGACCGTTTTACGACGATTCATATCGAAGAGAAAACTTGCGTAGCGCGTGATACCAAACACAGCCCGGAAGAAATTACCGCAGATATTCCTAACGTCAGCGAAGAAGCATTGTCCAAGCTTGATGAGTCGGGGATTGTTTACGTTGGTGCTGAAGTTAAAGGTGGCGATATTTTGGTGGGCAAGGTAACGCCAAAAGGCGAGACCCAGTTAACGCCGGAAGAAAAATTATTGCGTGCGATCTTCGGTGAGAAAGCGGCCGATGTTAAGGATACGTCATTACGCGTTCCAGGAAGCATCGAAGGTACGGTTATTGATGTCCAGGTATTTACCCGTGATGGAGTGAAGAAAGACAAGCGGGCTCTGGATATTGAGCAGGAAGAAATCAAGCGTTACAGAAAAGACCTTGATGACCAGCTGAAAATTCTTGAAGAAGATATTTTTGCTCGTGTCGCCAGACTGCTGATTGGAAAAGTTGCGCAATCGGGCCCCGGCCAATTGAAAGCGGAAACCAAAATAACTCAGGCTTACCTTAACGGCTTGAAGCATTCAGAGTGGCTGAAAATCCGCATGAAGGATGAGGACATCAATCTTCAGTTGGAAACGGTAGTCGCCCAAGTTGAGCAGCAAAGAAAAGATTTTGACGAAAAATTCGAAGTCAAGCGCAAGAAAATCACCATGGGTGATGATTTGGCGCCGGGCGTTCTGAAAATGGTCAAAGTCTATCTGGCGGTTAAAAGACGCATACAGCCGGGCGATAAAATGGCCGGACGTCATGGAAACAAAGGTGTTATTTCCATGATCAGGCCGATTGAAGATATGCCGTATACGGCAGATGGCAATCCGGTTGATATCGTCTTGAATCCATTGGGTGTTCCTTCGCGAATGAACGTCGGGCAGGTGCTCGAAACGCATTTGGGTTGGGCAGCAAAAGGCTTGGGTATCAAGATCGGCAAAATGCTGGAAGCTCAGTATGATCAAGAAAAGGCCAAGGTCACTGCAATCAGGGATTATCTGGATAAAATTTACAACAGCAGCGGCCGCAAAGAAGATTTGGATTCGTTTTCCGATCAGGAAATTCTGGAAATGGCGACTAATCTTGTCAGCGGTGTACCTATGGCGACTCCTGTATTTGACGGTGCCAGCGAAGAGGACATTCGCACAATGCTGAAATTGGCGGACTTGCCTGAACATGGGCAGGTTACGCTGTATGATGGCTTGACCGGCGAACCGTTTGAGCGCGAAGTTACAGTAGGCTATATGTATATGCTGAAATTGAACCATTTGGTCGATGACAAGATGCATGCGCGGTCAACAGGGCCGTATAGTCTGGTTACGCAGCAGCCATTAGGCGGTAAAGCTCAATTCGGCGGACAGCGTTTCGGGGAAATGGAGGTCTGGGCACTTGAAGCATATGGTGCTGCTTATACCTTACAGGAAATGTTGACAGTTAAATCTGATGATGTGACCGGTAGAACGCGTATGTATAAAAACATTGTCGATGGCGATCATAAGATGGAAGCCGGAATGCCGGAATCATTTAATGTTTTAATTAAAGAAATCCGCTCATTGGCTGTCAATATAGAATTGCAGCGGGATTAGTAGTCGCACCTGTTGGGTTCGGCGCAAAAAACACGCGTCGAACCCGATCTACAGCCTGGTCTAAGCCAGTACGTATTTAAAGAGGATAAACTCTTGAAAGATTTAATGAATTTCTTAAAGCGTCAAGGTCGTGCCGATGATTTTGACGGAATCAGCATTGGTTTGGCATCTCCGGATATGATCCGTTCCTGGTCATATGGCGAAGTAAAAAAACCGGAAACGATTAACTATCGAACTTTTAAGCCTGAGCGCGATGGTTTATTTTGCGCGAAGATTTTTGGCCCGGTCAGCGATTATGAGTGCCTTTGCGGTAAATATAAAAGACTGAAGCATCGCGGCGTTATCTGCGAAAAATGTGGCGTTGAAGTTACCTTATCCAAAGTTCGCCGTGAAAGAATGGGGCATATCGATTTAGCCAGTCCTGTTGCGCATATTTGGTTCTTGAAATCGCTGCCTTCCAGAATAGCGTTATTGCTGGATATGACGCTGCGCGAAATCGAGCGCGTGTTATATTTTGAATCGTTCGTCGTTTTAGATCCAGGTATGACGCCTTTGGATAAAGGTCAATTGCTTACTGATGATGATTATCTGGATGCGGTTGAACTGCATGGTGATGATTTTGTCGCAAAAATGGGCGCAGAAGCGATCTATGATTTGCTTAAATCGATTGATTTAAAAGAGCAAGTCGAAATTCTGCGCGAAGAAATCAACTCGACCAATTCAGAAACCAAGATCAAGAAATACTCAAAACGCCTGAAAGTAATGGATGCGTTATTGAGTTCAAAAAATCGTCCTGAATGGATGATTTTGAAAGTGTTGCCGGTATTGCCGCCTGAATTGCGCCCACTGGTGCCTTTGGATGGCGGTCGATTTGCAACCTCTGATTTGAATGATCTTTATCGTCGCGTTATCAACAGAAACAACCGTTTAAACCGGTTGTTGGACTTGAATGCGCCGGACATTATCGTTCGCAACGAAAAGCGTATGCTGCAGGAGTCTGTTGATGCGTTGCTGGATAACGGTCGTCGTGGTCGTGCGATTACCGGCACCAACAGAAGACCGCTTAAATCATTGGCGGACATGATTAAAGGCAAGCAAGGACGTTTTAGACAAAACCTCTTGGGTAAGCGCGTTGATTATTCAGGTCGTTCGGTTATTGTTGTAGGTCCTACATTAAGGTTACATCAATGCGGGCTTCCGAAAAAAATGGCGTTGGAGTTATTCAAGCCGTTTATATTCAGCAAATTACAATTTCGCGGTTTAGCTACAACCATTAAAGCTGCGAAGAAAATGGTTGAAAGGGAAGGCGCTGAAGTCTGGGATATTCTTGAAGAAGTTATCCGTGAACATCCGATTTTGTTAAACCGTGCACCAACATTGCATAGATTGGGTATTCAAGCATTTGAACCTACCTTGATTGAAGGTAAGGCGATTCAGTTGCATCCGTTGGTTTGTAGCGCATTCAACGCCGACTTTGACGGCGACCAGATGGCTGTGCATATTCCGTTGTCGATTGAAGCGCAACTGGAAGCCAGAACGTTGATGATGGCGACAAATAACATTTTGTCGCCAGCAAACGGTGAGCCTGTTATCAATCCGTCTCAAGACGTGGTATTGGGGCTTTATTACATCAGCCGTGAAAAAATTAATGCAAAAGGCGATGGCAGTATATTTGTCAGTGTCGGTGAAATTCATAAAGCGTTGATAGACCAAAACTGTTGAATTGCAATCTAAAATTCAATTGCGTATCACTGAAAAAGTGGCCAATGAAAACGGCGAGACTGGAAGATAAAACTCATCGCGTAGAAACTACCGTGGGCCGTGCGCTAATCTGGGAAGTGGTTCCAGATCGTACGCCATACGAGTTGGTTAACTGCGATATGACCAAGAAGAATATTTCACGGTTGATTAATTACAGTTATCGCTATTTGGGCAACAAAGATACTGTCATCCTTGCCGATCAGTTGATGTATCTGGGTTTCAGGTATGCAACGATTTCCGGAGTTTCGTTCGGTATTGAAGATATGGTAATTCCGGCCAAAAAAGTCGATATTATTAAGGCTTCTGATGCTGAAGTTAATGAAATTCAAAGTCAGTATGCTTCCGGTTTGGTAACTGACGGCGAGCGATATAACAAAGTTGTCGATATTTGGTCGCATGCCAATGACCAGATAGCCAAGGTCATGATGGATGGACTGGGTGAAGAGTCGGTTGTCGATGCTGAAGGTAAGACGGTAAAACAAAAATCGTTCAACTCTATTTTTATGATGGCCGAGTCAGGAGCGCGGGGTTCTGCGGCGCAGATTCGTCAGTTGGCCGGTATGCGTGGTTTGATGGCTAAGCCAGACGGTTCGATTATTGAAACGCCTATTACTGCTAATTTTAGAGAAGGCTTGGACGTATTGCAGTACTTTATTTCTACGCATGGTGCTCGTAAAGGTCTGGCGGATACTGCATTGAAAACTGCGAATTCCGGGTATTTGACACGAAGACTGGTTGATGTGGCGCAGGATTTGGTTATTAACGGTGATGATTGCGGCACGACCAACGGGTTGATCATGACTCCGATTATTGAGGGTGGTGACGTAGTTGAGCCATTATCGGAGCGCGTATTAGGTCGTGTTGCTGTCAATGACATCATGGATCCGGCTGGAGATATTATAGTGGCGCCTCGCGGCACATTGTTGGATGAGCACTGGGTGTCTGTCCTTGAGAGCACATAGTATCGATCAGGTTATGGTTCGTTCAATCATTACTTGTGAAAACAGACATGGTGTTTGTGCGGCTTGTTATGGACGTGACCTGGGTCGCGGTCATCTGGTGAATATTGGTGAAGCGGTGGGTGTTATTGCTGCGCAATCGATCGGTGAGCCGGGTACGCAGTTGACTATGCGTACCTTCCATATTGGTGGTGCTGCATCCAGATCGGCGGCAATCAGTAATGTTCAGGTTAAATCTGCAGGTACTGTGCGTCTTAATAATCTGAAATCGGTCGTTAACCGCGAAGGTAATCTGGTTGCTGTTTCAAGATCGGGTGAAGTTGGCGTGGTTGATGATTATGGCCGGGAAAAGGAGCGTTATAAAATTCCTTATGGTGCGGTGCTTTCCGTGCAGGAAGGTTCACGAATTAATGCCGGCGATATTATTGTTACCTGGGATCCGCATACGCATCCGGTTATCACCGAGGTTGATGGTGTGGTCGAGTTAATTGATTTTGTTGATGGCGTCACCGTACAAAAGCAATCCGATGAAGTTACCGGCTTGAGTTCATTAGTCGTCACCGATCCAAAGCAGCGGGGTAGTGCGGGTAAGGAATTGCGTCCTATGGTGAAGCTGTTTGATAACGAGGGAAATGCAATTTACTTGCCGGGGACTGAAATACCTGCGCAATATTTCTTGCCTGCTGGCGCGATTGCCGGAATCAAGGATGGTGGTGAAGTAAAGGTTGGTGACGTTTTAGCAAGGATTCCTCAGGAGTCTAGTAAAACAAGAGATATTACCGGTGGTTTGCCGCGTGTTGCAGATTTATTTGAAGCGCGGAAAACAAAAGATCCGGCAATTCTTGCCGAGACCAGCGGAACCATCTCGTTTGGTAAGGAAACAAAAGGCAAGCAGCGGGTCATCATTACAGATCCTGCCGGTGAGCAAGTTGAAACACTGATACCTAAATGGCGGCATATTACCGTTTTCGAAGGCGAGTATGTCGAAAAGGGTGAGACGATAGCAGAAGGTGAATTAACTCCGCACGATATCTTGAGGTTAAGAGGAATTGAGGAGTTAGCAAACTATCTGGTTAAGGAAATTCAGGATGTGTATCGTTTGCAAGGTGTGAAAATCAATGATAAACATATTGAGGCTATCATTCGTCAAATGCTCAGAAAGGTCGAAATTACCGCATCTGGTGATACAAGCTTCCTGAAAGGCGATCAGGTTGAGCGTGCCGCAATGAGAGAAGAAAATGACAAGGTTGAAGCTGAAGGAAAAATTCCTGCAAGCTATAATTCTGTGCTGCTCGGGATTACTAAGGCATCTTTAGCGACAGAGTCATTTATTTCGGCGGCGTCATTCCAGGAAACCACTCGAGTATTAACTGATGCAGCGGTGCGCGGTTTAAGTGATGGTTTGCAAGGGTTAAAAGAGAACGTTATCGTTGGTCGTTTAATCCCGGCAGGAACAGGGTTGGCTTATCATGAAAGCAGAAAAAATAGATTTGCTCAGCATGAAATAGTGGAAAGTGAAACGCCTCTAGCGGTTGATGCCGGCGATGTGGAAGAAGCTCTTAAGCAGGCTTTGAATATTTAGAAGGTTGTTATTAAGAGTCATTTCTAAATATTGGCTTGACCAGCGAGTCGTTAGCAAGTAATATACTCTGCTCAAATGAGCTAACGTGCTTGGGTCGGGTCGAATTATAAACACCGTCGGCGTTTAATATGTGCGACGGTTCTTTTATTATCTGACAGTTAAATTGTATATCGGAGTAAACAAAGTTATGGCCACGATCAACCAATTGGTTCGTAAGCCTCGTGCTAAAAAAATAGAAAAAAGCAATGTTCCTGCATTAGAGGCTTGTCCTCAGCGTAGGGGTGTGTGTACTCGCGTTTATACGACGACGCCTAAAAAACCGAACTCGGCGCTGCGAAAAGTGGCCAGGGTTAGGTTGACTAATGGGTCTGAAGTTAGTAGCTACATTGGTGGTGAGGGTCATAATCTTCAGGAGCATTCCGTGGTTTTGATAAGGGGTGGTCGTGTTAAGGATTTGCCAGGTGTGAGATATCACGTTGTTCGTGGTAGCTTGGATGCTTCAGGTGTGACTAACAGAAAGTGTGGTCGCTCTAAATATGGAACAAAACGGCCTAAAGGCTAAACGTTGGTTGGTGAGATAAATGTCTAGAAGAAGAGTCGCTACAAAAAGAGAAATTATTCCTGATCCAAGATTTGGCAGCATTATGCTGACCAAGTTCATGAATATGATTATGGAAAGTGGCAAAAAATCTATCGCGGAAGGAATTGTCTATGGTGCTTTGGATGTGATTGAAAGTAAAGGTCATAGTGAGCCGCTGGAAGTGTTGTCTAAGGCTTTGGAAAATGTTCAGCCACGGGTTGAGGTTAAGTCTCGCCGTGTTGGTGGTGCGACCTATCAGGTGCCTGTTGAAGTGCGTCCTTCAAGGCGTATGGCGTTGGCAATGCGTTGGTTGATTGATGCATCACGTAAAAGAAATGAAAGAAATATGCCTGCTAAGTTGGCGGGTGAGTTGATGGATGCTTTTGAAAGCAGAGGTTCTGCCGCTAAAAAGCGTGAAGATACGCATAGAATGGCAGAAGCAAACAAAGCTTTCTCGCATTATCGCTGGTAATCAACGAATTATATTGAAGACTGTATAGTTGTGGCACGTAAAACTCCAATAGGGTTTTATCGAAATATCGGTATCATGGCTCATATTGATGCGGGTAAAACCACGACAACAGAGCGTGTTCTGTACTATACGGGTGTGTCTCACAAGATAGGTGAGGTGCATGATGGTGCTGCGACAATGGATTGGATGGAGCAGGAGCAGGAGCGGGGGATTACTATTACCTCAGCTGCTACTACCTGTTTTTGGAGTGGAATGGAAAACCAATTTCCGCAGCATCGTATAAATATTATAGATACGCCGGGGCATGTTGACTTTACTATAGAAGTTGAGCGTTCTTTGCGAGTTTTGGATGGTGCATGTGCGGTTTTTTGTGCTGTTGGCGGGGTTGAGCCTCAATCTGAAACGGTTTGGCGTCAGGCGGATAAGTATCGATGTGCCGCGAATAGTTTTTGTTAATAAAATGGATCGCTCGGGTGCTGATTTTTTGCGCGTGATTGAGCAGATTAAGACGCGATTGGGTGGCAAGCCGGTTCCAATGCAATTGCCGATTGGTGCTGAAGACGGTTTTGAAGGGGTTGTTGATCTTATCAAAATGAAAGCTATATATTGGGATGAAGCCAATATGGGTATGACTTTCAAGGAAAAGGAAATTCCGGTTGATATGTTAGAGCTCTGCCAGGAGTGGCGGGAGCATATGGTTGAGGCTGCTGCTGAGGCAAATGAAGATTTATTGGAAAAATACCTTGAAGAAGGGAGTTTGTCAAGCTGAAGAGATTAGGCTCGGCATTCGTTTTCGGACGATAGCTAATCAAATTGTTCCGGCATATTGCGGCTCAGCCTTTAAAAATAAAGGTGTTCAGGCGATGTTGGATGCGGTTATTGAATATTTGCCTGCTCCTATTGATGTTGATGCTATAAAAGGTCATCTTGAAGATGATGTGACTGAGGCTGTGCGGGTTGCGGACGATGATGCTCCTTTTTCAGCGTTGGCATTTAAAATTGCTACGGATCCTTTTGTGGGGACGTTGACCTTTTTTAGGGTTTATTCGGGCGTGCTCAATTCTGGCGATAGTATTTATAACCCGATAAAAAAGAAAAAAGAGCGTATTGGTCGGATAGTGCAAATGCACGCCAATAGTCGCGAAGAAGTTAAAGAGGTGTGTGCTGGAGATATAGCCGCCGCAATTGGTCTCAAGGATGTGACGACAGGTGATACGCTTTGTGATTTGAAAGAAGTTATTGTGCTTGAGCGCATGGAATTTCCTGATCCGGTGATTTCGGTTGCAGTGGAGCCGAAAACGAAAGCTGATCAGGAAAAAATGGGTGTGGCATTGGCTAAATTGGCGCAGGAAGATCCGTCTTTTAGGGTTCATACGGATGAGGAATCTGGGCAGATAATTATCTCGGGGATGGGTGAATTGCATCTGGAGATTAGTTGTTGATCGCATGAAGAGGGAGTTCAGTGTTGAGGCTAATGTTGGTGCTCCGCAGGTCGCATACAGAGAAACAATTCGAAAGACAGTTGAGCAAGAAGGCAAATTTATAAGGCAGTCCGGAGGGCGCGGGCAGTACGGTCATGTTTGGTTGCGTATTGAGCCGCAAGACAATCGGTGCTGGTTATGAGTTTGTTAATGAGGTTGTTGGCGGGGTTGTTCCAAAAGAATTCATACCTGCTGTAGATAAAGGTATCCAAGAGCAGCTGAAGAGTGGTATTCTAGCTGGCTATCCTGTATTGGATGTGAAGGTGTCTTTGTTTGACGGTTCGTATCACGATGTGGATTCGAATGAAATGGCTTTTAAAATTGCTGGCTCCATGTGCTTCAGGGAGGGGGCAAGGAAAGCAGATCCTGTTTTGCTTGAGCCTATAATGAAAGTTGAAATTGCTACGCCTGAAGAGTACATGGGTGATGTTGTAGGTGATATCAACAGGCGGCGTGGGATAATTCAGGGGATGGAGGATACTCCGTCAGGTAAAACACTTAGCTGCGAAGTGCCGTTGGCGGAAATGTTTGGTTATGCAACTGATTTGCGTTCGGCAACGCAGGGGCGGGCTACATACAGTATGCAGTTTGAAAAATATAATGAAGCACCTGCACATATTGCGGAAGCGATTATTAAAAAATCTTCATAAAATTGAATATAATTTAAAGGTATTAACTCATGGCCAAAGAAAAATTTTCACGTAGCAAGCCCCACGTAAACGTCGGCACAATCGGTCACGTCGATCATGGTAAAACTACTTTAACTGCTGCTTTAACGAAAGTAATGGCTGAGCTCCAAGGTGGAGAAGTTAAAGCCTTTGATCAAATCGATAATGCGCCTGAAGAACGTGCTCGTGGTATTACCATTTCCACGTCACACGTTGAGTATGAATCAGCAACACGTCATTATGCACACGTTGACTGTCCAGGTCATGCTGATTACGTAAAAAACATGATTACCGGTGCTGCTCAAATGGATGGAGCTATTTTGGTCTGTTCAGCAGCTGACGGCCCAATGCCGCAAACCAGAGAGCATATCCTGTTATCAAGACAGGTAGGCGTGCCTTACATTGTGGTATTCCTGAATAAAGCAGATATGGTTGATGATGCAGAGTTGATCGAATTGGTCGAAATGGAAATTCGTGAGTTGCTGGATATGTATGAATTTCCAGGTGATGATACACCAATCATCGTGGGTTCAGCATTGAAAGCATTGGAAGGTGATACCAGTGAAATCGGCGTACCTTCAGTGATCAGACTGGTTGATGCATTGGATACTTATATTCCGCTGCCGGAAAGAGCTGTAGACGGCGCATTCTTGATGCCTATTGAAGATGTATTCTCAATCTCCGGTCGCGGCACCGTAGTGACAGGTCGTATTGAACGTGGTGTCATTAAAGTGGGTCAGGAAATTGAAATCGTCGGCATCAAAGAGACTGTCAGCACAACTTGTACCGGTGTGGAAATGTTCCGCAAATTACTGGATCAAGGTCAAGCGGGCGATAACGTTGGTATCCTGTTAAGAGGAACCAAAAGAGATGACGTTGAGCGTGGACAGGTATTGGCGCATAAAGGCACCATTAAGCCGCATGCATATTTCAACTCAGAAATTTACATCTTGTCAAAAGATGAGGGTGGTCGTCATACCCCATTCTTTAATGGCTATCGTCCACAGTTCTATTTCAGAACGACCGACGTAACCGGTGCTGTTGAGCTGCCGGAAGGTGTTGAAATGGTAATGCCTGGCGATAACATCTCAGTCAAAGTAAAACTGATTTCACCGATCGCCATGGATGATGGTTTGCGCTTTGCAATCCGTGAAGGTGGTCGTACTGTAGGTGCGGGCGTTGTTGCATCAATAATTGAGTAATATATATGTCTAATCAAACTATCAGAATCCGTTTGAAATCATTTGATCATAAATTGATTGATCAATCGGCTGGCGAGATAGTAGAAACAGCAAGAAGAACGGGTGCTCAAGTCAAAGGCCCGATTCCCTTGCCTACTAAAAAAGAGCGTTTTACGATTTTGATCTCTCCGCATGTAAATAAGGATGCACGAGATCAGTATGAGTTGAGAACGTATAAAAGGTTATTGGATATCGTTGAACCAACAGAAAAAACCGTAGATGCATTGATGAAGTTGGATCTTGCAGCTGGTGTTGATGTTCAAATAAAGTTGAATTAAAAAGCAGGGGAATTGGCAGATGTCAATAGGTCTAATAGGTCGTAAATGTGGTATGACCAGAGTTTTTTGTGAAGATGGTTCGTCAGTACCAGTTACTGTACTCCAGATTGACTCAAACAGAGTTACTCAGGTTAAGGGTATTGAAGTTGATGGATATCGTTCGATTCAAGTAGCTGCGGGCGATAAAAAATCTTCTAGAGTCAACAAAGCAATGGCAGGTCATTATGCAGCGGCTAATGTGACAGCTGGGCGCGGCCTTTGGGAGTTTAGGCTCGAAGAAGGTGAGGGTGAGGGTTTGTCTGCCGGATCTCAGTTGTCTTTAGATATTTTCTCCGCTGGTCAAGTTGTTGATGTTCAAGGGAAAAGCATTGGTAAAGGTTTCGCTGGCGGCATAAAACGTCATAACTTCAGCATGCAGGATGCTACGCACGGTAACTCTCGCTCGCATAGGGTATTGGGTTCTATTGGTATGTGTCAAACGCCTGGCCGCGTATTTAAAGGAAAGAAGATGGAGGGTCATATGGGGGCTGAAAAAGTTACTGTTCAAAACCTGACTATTCATTCAATTGATACAGCGAGAAATTTAATTTTAGTAAAAGGCGCTGTGCCTGGCGCTAAAGGCGGTGACGTAGTTATTACGCCTGCTATGAAAATGCGAAATAAAGGTTAAGCCATGAGTATGCAAGTACCTGCTTTAAGTGAAAAAGACTCTGCTGGAAATGTGGAGGTGACAGAAGCTATTTTCGGTCAGGCTTTTAATGAAACTTTAGTTCATCAGTTGGTTGTCAGGCATCTGGCTGGTGCCCGTGCTGGAACTAAGGCTCAGAAGACACGTTCCGATGTGAGTGGTGGCGGTTCAAAGCCATGGAGACAAAAAGGGACGGGGCGAGCAAGATCGGGTACAACGCGTAGCCCGGTTTGGAGGACAGGTGGTGTTGCATTTGCTGCAAGGCCCAGGAATTATGAGCAAAAGCTGAATAAGAAAATGTTTCGGGTTGGCATTCGGTCAATTCTATCTGAGTTGTTAAGACAGGATCGATTGGTGGTAAGTAGTGATATATTGCCTTCTAGCCCTAAAACCAAAGAGCTAAATGCAGCAATAAAGAATATTGATGCAAAGCGCATTCTTATTGTTGTAGAAAGTGTCGATGCAAACTTAGCTTTAGCATCAAGAAACATACCTTATGTAGAAGTGATCGAGGCGATTAATTTAAGCCCGGTTTTATTGGTCTCAGCCGATAAAGTTATTGCTACGCCGGGTGCGTTGAAGCAAATAGAGGAGCGCTTGGCGTGAGTTTAAATAAATACCACTTAGCAGGTGTGCTACAAGCTCCGATTATATCTGAGAAAAGCACTATTGCTGCAGAAAAAAATAATCGATTTGTTTTTAAGGTGCAAAAACAAGCAACTAAAAAACAAGTTAAAAGTGCGGTGGAGCTAATGTTTAAAGTTGAAGTGGATTCAGTTCAGGTTTTAAACGTTAAAGGCAAACAGAAAAGATTTGGCGGCTCATTGGGGCAGCGATCTGATTGGAAAAAGGCTTATGTAAAACTTAAGCCCGGCCATGATATAGATTTTGCCGCTGCTTAATAATTAAAGTTTTAAAAGATCAATAGGAAACGGTAGAAAGCATGGCTATTGTAAAGTCTAAACCGACGTCACCGGGTTCACGGTTTGTAGTGCGGATCAAAAATGATGATTTGCACAAAGGAAAACCGTATGCGCCTTTGCTTGGTAAAAAGAGCAAGACTGGCGGGCGTAATAATAATGGGCGTATAACAACGCGTCATATAGGTGGTGGTCATAAACAACACTACCGGATCATTGATTTTAAAAGAAATAAAGTCGATATTTCCGCCGTTGTTGAGCGTCTGGAGTATGACCCAAACAGAACTGCTAATATCGCTTTGGTATTATTTAAGGACGGTGAGCGTAAATATATCATCGCACCTAAAGGGCTTGAAGTCGGGCAGGAAATTCTTTCTTCGGAAACTACAGCGGTTAAGCCGGGTAACTGTATGCCGCTGAGAAATATCCCAATGGGTACGACAGTTCATTGCGTAGAATTGAAACCAGGCAAGGGTGCTCAAATTGCCCGAAGCGCTGGTACTTCGGTACAGTTGGTGGCTAAAGACGGTGCTCACGCAACCATTAGATTGCGCTCAGGTGAGATGCGTAAGGTTATGGCTGATTGCCGCGCCGTTATTGGCGAGGTCTCAAATTCAGAGCACAACCTGGTTTCACTTGGAAAAGCGGGTGCATCGAGATGGCGTGGCGTTCGTCCTACGGTTCGAGGTGTTGTAATGAACCCGGTTGATCATCCGCATGGTGGTGGTGAAGGTCGTACATCGGGCGGTAGACACCCTGTATCTCCTTGGGGTATGCCCACTAAAGGTTATAAAACCAGAAATAACAAACGTACTGATAATATGATTATCAGACGTCGTAAGCTCAAATAGAGAGGAATTAGCGTGCCACGTTCAATTAAAAAAGGTCCTTTTATTGATCATCATCTGCTTAAAAAAGTGGAAGATGCTGTAAGTACTAATAATCGGAAACCGATTAAAACATGGTCAAGAAGATCAATGATTATTCCTGATATGCTGGGCTTGACTATTGCGATCCATAATGGACGCCTGCATATACCCGTTCTGATTTCCGAGAACATGGTCGGGCATAAATTAGGTGAGTTTTCTCCAACTCGCACATATAAAGGCCACGTGGCTGATAAGAAATCTAGATAGGTTGTGTTATGGAAGTTTCAGCAAAATTAAAAAATGCTCCGCTATCTGCGCAAAAAGCACGGTTAGTAGGTGATCAGATTCGTGGTTTGCCGGTTGAAAAGGCGCTAAACTTATTGAAGTTTAGCTCAAAAAAAGCGGCTGCGATTATCAAAAAGATTCTTGAGTCTGCTATCGCTAATGCGGAGCATAACGAAAGCGCAGATATTGATGAATTAAAAGTGTCTACCGTTTATGTGAATGAAGGGGCGACCATGAAAAGATTCAAGGCAAGAGCTAAAGGACGTGCAAATCATATCCTTAAAAGAACCTGCCATATTACAGTTAAAGTCGCAGAATACGAGTAGGGGCAGAAAATGGGTCAAAAGGTACATCCAACAGGCATACGCTTAGGCATTGTAAAAGATTGGAATTCAAGATGGTACGCAAGCAGTCAGGATTATTCTGTATTCCTGCACCAAGATTTGACAGTCCGGGAGTACATTAAGAAAAAATTAGCTCATGCTTCTGTCAGTCGTATTCAGATTAATCGTCCGCCTAACAATGCGCATATTACAATACATACTGCAAGACCAGGTATTGTCATCGGTAAAAAGGGTGAAGATATTGAATCTTTGAGACAAGCTGTATCAAAGATAATGGGGATTCCCGTTCAACTTAATGTTGAAGAGATTAGAAAGCCTGAATTGGATGCTCAATTGGTGGCTGAAGGCGTTGCCCAGCAACTTGAAAAGCGCATTATGTATCGTCGGGCAATGAAGCGTGCTGTAACTAATACAATGCGATTGGGTGCAGAAGGTATAAAGATCAATGTCGGCGGTCGTTTAAACGGCGCTGAAATTGCCCGAAGCGAATGGTATAGAGAAGGCCGGGTGCCTTTGCATACATTAAGAGCGGACATTGATTACGCAACTGCCGAAGCACATACCACCTATGGAATTATCGGCATTAAGGTGTGGATATTCAAAGGTGAAGTATTCGATATGGATGCACATATTGCAGCCATTAATTCAGAAACTAAGAAGTAGTTGAAGGGATAGAGAAAAATGCTTCAACCTAAAAGAACCAAGTTCCGTAAACAACATAAAGGCAGAAATAACGGTACTGCCGTACGTGGCTCATCAGTAAGTTTTGGTGATTTTGGGCTTAAGTCAGTTGAGCGAGGCAGACTTACTGCTCGTCAAATTGAATCAGCTCGTAGAACGATTACACGACACGTCAAGCGTGGCGGTAAAATCTGGATTAGAATCTTCCCAGATAAGCCAATTACCAAAAAACCATTAGAAGTTCGTATGGGAAAAGGAAAAGGTAGTGTAGAATACTGGGTTGCTCAAGTTAAGCCGGGAACTATGTTGTATGAAATACAAGGTGTTTCTGAAGAGTTGGCTCGTGAAGCATTCGCTTTAGGTGCTGCTAAGTTACCTTTAAAAACACTTTTTACTGCTCGGACAATAATGTAATGAAAGCAAGTGAATTACGCCAAAAAACCAAAGACGAATTAGGGGCAATGTTGCTCGAATTGTCGCGTGAACAATTTAATCTTAAAATGCAAAAAGGAACGGGTCAGCTGTCTAAACCGGATCAAGTAAAAAAGGTTAGACGTGATGTGGCACGTATCCATACCATATTAAACGAAATGGCGAGCGCATAAAATGAGTGAAAATGTAACTAAATTACGGACGATCACGGGTCGGGTTGTTAGTAATAAGATGGACAAAACCATTACAGTTTTAGTCGAGCGCGTTGTAAAGCATCCTGTTTACGGTAAATACATAAAGCGTTCAACTAAAATGATGGCTCATGATGAACAGAATATTTGCCATGAAGGCGACGTAGTATCCATTACATCATGCAGACCTATGTCTAAGAATAAAACCTTTAAGTTGGTTCAGGTCTTAGAAAGCGCCAACAAATAGCATCTTGAGCTATTTAATAAACAGATAATTAGGAATAAATCATGATTCAGATGCAAACTAACCTTGACGTCGCCGATAATAGCGGTGCAAAAAGGGTCATGTGTATCAAAGTATTGGGTGGGTCTCATAGACGTTATGCCGGAATTGGTGACATCATCAAGGTCAGCATTAAAGATGCTATACCTCGTGGAAGAGTAAAAAAAGGCGAAGTTTATAACGCATTGGTTGTTAGAACATGTAAAGGTGTTCGTAGGCCGGATGGTTCTGTGATTCGCTTTGATGGCAATGCCGCAGTCATTCTAAATAATAATTTACAGCCACTTGGTACACGTATTTTTGGCCCTGTAACACGTGAGCTAAGAGGTGAGAAATTTATGAAAATTATCTCGCTGGCTCCTGAAGTTTTATAAGGTAGGGTTCAAAAATGCAAAGAATTAAACAAGGCGATGAAGTTATCGTTCGTACCGGAAAAGATAAAGGTAAGAGCGGTAGAGTAAGCAAGGTTTTAAAGGATAATAAGGTTTTGGTTGAAGGAATTAACCAAGTTAAAAAGAACCAAAAACCAAACCCAAATGCTGGGGTTTCAGGCGGAATTATTGTCAAGGATATGCCAATTAATATTTCCAATATAGGATTATATAATCCTGCGACCAAAAAAGCGGATCGTGTCGGCTTTAAGTTTCTAGAAGATGGAAAAAAAGTCAGATATTTTAAGTCAACAAATGAAGTTGTTGATGTATAAGGTGTAGATAAAAATCATGGCTAGACTAGAAACCGTATATAAAGAAAAAATCCTTCCAGCATTAGTGGAGCAGTTTGCGTTACAATTCTGTAATGCAGGCGCCTCGGATTACAAAAATAACACTTAATATGGGTGTGGGCGGTGCTGTTGCTGATAAAAAGGTCTTGCAATCTGCAGTTAGCGACATGGAAAAAATTTCCGGTCAAAAACCAGTCGTTACCTTGGCAAGAAAATCGATCGCGGGTTTTAAAATTCGTGACGATATGCCTATTGGCTGCAAAGTAACTTTGCGTAGCGATAGGATGTATGAATTTTTAGATCGTTTGATAAGTATTTCTATTCCTCGAATTCGCGATTTTAGAGGATTGAGCCCTAAAAGCTTTGATGGGCGTGGTAATTATTCTATGGGTGTTAAAGAGCAAATCATTTTCCCTGAAATTGATTATGACAAAATTGATGCTTTGCGTGGTATGGATATTACTATTACAACAACAGCACAAACTAACGAAGAAGGTTTGGCTTTGTTGAAGCTTTTTAATTTTCCATTTAAGAACTAAAGGGCTCGTTAAAATGGCAAAAAAATCAATGATTGCGCGTGAAGATAAGCGTAAAAAATTAGTACAAAAATATGATGTTAAGCGTAAATCTTTGAAAGAAATTATCAGAGATCCGAATGCTACATTTGAAGATAAAGAATCTGCTCATTTACAACTTCAAAAACTACCGAGAGACTCTAGTGCATCAAGAGTTCGTAACCGTTGCAATCTTAACCGGACGTCCGCACGGTTATTACCGTAAGTTTGGACTTAGTCGAAATAAGCTAAGAGAAGCAACAATGCGTGGCGATGTGCCAGGCTTGGTAAAGGCAAGTTGGTAAGATCTTTTAGATCAAGTTTGGAGAGATTATAAGATGAGTATGACAGACCCAGTCGCAGATATGCTGACCCGAATCAGAAACGGTCAATCTGCTGGTAAAAAGATCGTTAAACAGCCTTCGTCAAAATTGAAAGTGTCTATTGCCAAGGTATTAAAAGAAGAAGGTTTTATTACAGGTTATTCTACGGAAACAGTCGGCAGTCATACAGAAATGACTATCGAATTGAAGTACTATAAAGGCGCTCCTGTAATTGAAAATATTAAAAGAATTAGTAAACCTGGTTTACGTATTTATAAATCTAAGGATGAATTGCCGAAAGTTCTTGGCGGGCTAGGGATTGCTATCGTATCAACATCGAATGGTGTTATGACCGATAGAGCTGCTCGTTCAATTGGACATGGCGGTGAAGTCATTTGTACTGTTTGTTAAAGTGTAGGTCAGGATATGTCAAGAATTGCTAAGGCTCCAGTAATTATCCCAAGTGGTGTGGATATAAAACTAGAGGGTAATAATGTGACCGTAAAAGGAAGTAATGGTCAGTTATCTTATGATATTAATTCAGCTGTCAGTTTTGGTATTACGGATAACGTAATCCAGGTTCAGTGGGATAAAGATGATAAAAAAGCTACTGCTCAAGCTGGAACAGCTAGAGCAATTGTAAGTAACATGATTATTGGTGTCTCTGCAGGATTTGAAAAGAAATTGACTCTGATTGGCGTGGGCTATAGAGCTCAAGCTAAAGGAAATATACTTAATCTTGCCCTTGGGTTTTTCCCATCCGGTTGATTTTGAAGTTCCTGCAGGAGTTTCGGTTGAAACGCCTAGTCAAACAGAAATATTGATCAAGGGAAGTGACAAGCAGTTGGTAGGCGAAGTCGCTGCAAAAATTAGAGCTTATCGTCCGCCTGAGCCTTATAAAGGTAAAGGTGTCAGATATGCTGAAGAGCATGTTGCAAGAAAAGAAGCTAAGAAGAAGTAAGGTAGCGTAATGGATAAGAAACAATCTCGTATGAAGCGCGCATTAAAATTGCGCAGCAAAATTAAGAAATTAAGCACAACACGTTTGTCAATTCACAAAACTTCGCAACATATTTACGCTCAAGTTATTAGTGCTGATGGAACGACAACTTTAGCAAGTGCTTCAACAACTCAGGCTGATATTAAATCGACACTTAAAAAATACTGGAAATATAATCGCTGCAGCTGAAGTAGGAAAATTTATTGCTCAAAAAGCAATTGCTGCTGGAGTTTCCGAAGTTGCTTTTGATCGTTCAGGATTTAAATATCATGGTCGCGTTAAAGCATTGGCTGATGCGGCACGTGAAGCCGGTTTGAAATTTTAGGGGAATAAAATGTCTACAGCACCTTCTCAGGTTAGTGCAGATGGTTTGCAAGAAAAATTAGTTAATGTAAGACGTGTTGCAAAAGTTGTAAAAGGCGGTAGGGTTTTCGGTTTCACAGCACTAACAGTAGTTGGTGATGGTGAAGGCAGAGTTGGCTACGGTGTTAGTAAAGCTCGTGAAGTGCCTATTGCAATCCAAAAGTCTTTGGAACAAGCGCGTAAAAATATGCGTAAAGTCTCTTTAAAAGGCGACACGTTGCAATATCCTATTATGAATACTACCGGGGCGGCTAAAGTTTATATGCAGCCTGCTTCTGAAGGTACGGGTATTATTGCTGGTGGAGCAATGAGAGCGGTATTTGAAGTGGTTGGAGTGCATAACGTATTAGCTAAATGCATCGGAACTAGTAATCCTATTAATGTTGTTAGAGCAACTATTAATGGTCTTACAGGAATGCATAGTGCTAACCAAATAGCTGCAAAACGCGGCTTATCAGTTGAACAGATTATTGGGTAGTAGTAATGGCTGGCAATAAAATAAGTGTTACGATGACAAAAAGCAGATTTGGACGTTTACCAGCGTCACCAAGCCTGTTTAAAGGGTTTGGGATTACGCAAAATCAACCAGACGGTTGTGGTGCTCAATACACCTGAAAACCGCGGTATGATAAATAAAGTATCGTACATGCTAAAATTCGAGGAAGTGTAATGTTTTTAAATACAATCCGTTCAAGTGAAGGGGCTCGAAAGAAATCTAAACGAGTAGGTCGTGGTATTGGCTGTACGCTTGGGCAAGACTTGTGGAAGAGGTCATAAAGGCCAAAAGGCTCGTAGTGGTGGCTTTCATAAGGTTGGTTTCGAGGGTGGTCAGATGCCCTTGCAGCGTCGACTGCCAAAGATTGGATTTACTTCGTTAATTAGCAAGTATTCGGCGGAGGTTAGATTAAATGAACTCGAATGGCTTAAATGCTGATGTTATTGATCTTAAAATTTTGATTGATGCCAACATTGTTCCAGTTTTTACAAAAAAAGCAAAAATAATTAAGTCTGGTGAGTTAAGCAAGGCTGTTACAATTAAAGGAATTAAAGTAACTGGTGGAGCCAAAGAATCTATTGAAGCTGCTGGCGGCAAAGTAGAGGTTTAAGTGAGTACATCAAGAGCGCAGGTGTCTGGCAAGGTCGGCGGTTTTTCAGAGCTTAAAGCTAGATTGCTTTTTGTTTTGGGAGCTTTTTTTGTATACAGAGTCGGTGCCCATATTCCTGTGCCTGGAATAGATCCTAAGGCGCTTGCTGTTATGTTTGAGCAGCAAAGCGGTTCAATCCTGGATATGTTTAACATGTTCTCGGGTGGTGCTTTGATGCGTTTAAGCTTATTTGCTTTGGGTATAATGCCTTATATTTCAGCGTCAATTATTATGCAATTGATGACGGTTGTTATTCCTGCAATGGAGCAGCTAAAAAAAGAAGGCGAGTCAGGTCGGCGTAAGATTTCACAGTACACTCGATTTGGTACAGTCGTTTTAGCGACTTTTCAAGCGATTGGTATTTCTTTGGCATTGCAAAATCAGACTGCTGGTGGGCTTTCCGTAGTTTTGAATCCAGGTATCAGTTTTATCGTTATTACAACAGTTACTTTGGTTACCGGTACTGTTTTCTTGATGTGGTTAGGTGAGCAGGTTACTGAGCGGGGAATTGGTAATGGTATCTCGCTTATTATATTTGCAGGTATTGTTTCTGGTTTACCAAAAGCAATCGGTGGTACTTTAGAGTTGGCAAGAACCGGTGAAATGAATGGGGCATTTATCATTTTATTGTTTTTGTTGTCAATTTCAGTTACTGCATTGGTGGTTTTTGTTGAGCGAGGGCAGAGAAGAATTCTTATTAATTATCCAAAAAGACAGCAAGGTCGTAAGATGTATGCAGGGCAAAGCAGTTTTTTGCCTTTAAAGCTTAATATGGCTGGTGTAATACCGCCAATCTTCGCATCAAGTATAATTTTGTTTCCTGCGACTATCGCGGGATGGTTTGGAAATAGCGAAGGCTTTACTTGGCTGCAGGATGTAGCTACCATGTTGTCTCCTGGTCAGCCTGTTTATGTTATTTTCTATGCAACAGCTATTATTTTCTTTTGTTTTTTTTATACGGCTTTAGTATTTAATTCAAAAGAAACTGCTGAAAATTTAAAGAAATCAGGTGCATTTTTACCTGGAATAAGACCTGGTCTTCAAACAAGTTCTTATATTGATAAAGTGATGACTCGATTAACATTAATCGGTGCATTTTATATTACACTGGTATGTTTGTTGCCTGAGTTCTTGATTGTTTACTGGAATGTTCCGTTTTATTTTGGAGGAACATCTTTATTGATTATTGTAGTGGTTGTAATGGATTTCATTTCGCAGATGCAAACTCATGTTATGTCCCAGCAGTATGATGGCTTAATGAAAAAAGCCAATCTAAAAAAATAAATTATTGCACAAGAGCAGTCTAGGAGTTAGTTGTGAAAGTTCGTGCCTCTGTAAAAAAAATTTGTAGAAAATGTAAAGTTGTAAAAAGAAATGGTGTTGTTAGAGTTATCTGTGAAGACGGAAAACATAAACAACGACAAGGATAATAATTGTTGCGCCTTAATTTATGTAATGCTATAATTTGGCGCTTAACTTTAGAGTACTACTCAAGGGGAGTATCTAGATGGCACGTATTGCCGGGATAAATATACCAGATCATAAACATGCAGTAATTGCTTTAACTGCTATTTATGGTATTGGTCGTCAAACTGCAAGTGAAATTTGCGTTGAAGTGGGTATAACACCTTCGATAAAAATAAAAGAGCTGACTGAAGAGCAATTAGAAGCTATTCGTAATGTGGTTTCGAAGATGACAGTGGAAGGTGATCTGCGTCGTGAAGTTTCTATGAATATCAAGCGTTTGATGGATCTGGGTTGCTATCGCGGAATAAGACATCGTAGAGGATTGCCATTAAGAGGGCAGAGAACGAGAACTAATGCTCGTACTCGAAAAGGCCCGCGTAAGGCAATTAGAAAATAAGATATTCCTTTAAGAGGTTGAAGTAAATGGCGAGTCAAAATCGTTCTAGAAAACGTATAAAAAAAGAAGTTGCAGACGGCATAGTGCATGTACATGCTTCTTTTAATAACACAATTATAACTATCACAGATAGAAAAGGTAATGCTCTTTCTTGGGCAACTTCAGGCGGGTCAGGTTTTCGTGGGTCCAGAAAAAGCACGCCATTTGCTGCGCAGGTTGCGGCTGAAAAAGCTGGTTCTGTTGCTTTAGAATTTGGCATGAAAAACCTTGATGTCATGATTAAAGGTCCTGGTCCAGGTCGAGAATCTGCAGTGCGTTCTCTGAATAATTTGGGATTCAAAATAAATAATATTGTTGATGTGACGCCAATTCCTCATAATGGATGTCGTCCGCCGAAAAAACGCCGCGTATAAAAATCTGGAGTAGTTTGTTATGGCAAGATATCTTGGGCCTACCTGTAAATTAAGTCGAAGAGAAGGCACAGATCTGTTTTTAAAAAGCAGAGGAAAGTCTTTAGAAAATAAGTGTAAATTAGATCAGCGCCCTGGTCAGCATGGTACTAAGCGCGCAAGAAGTTCGGATTATGCTATTCAGTTGAGAGCTAAGCAACGCTTACGCAGAATATACGGTATTTTAGAAAAACAATTCAGAAACTACTATAAATCGGCAGATTTGAAAAAAGGTGCAACAGGTCAAAATTTGTTGAACCTTTTAGAGTCAAGATTAGATAACGTTGTATATCGTATGGGTTTTGCTTCTACTCGGGCAGAAGCTCGTCAGTTGGTCAGTCATAAATCTATCCAAGTAAATAATGTTTTAATTAATGTTCCTTCTTATCAGGTTTCTCCAGGCGATGTTCTTGCTGTTAGAGAGAAAGCGAAAAAGCAACAAAGAATTGTTGATGCTTTGAGTGTAACTGAGCAGTATGGCTTTCCTTCTTGGGTTGATGTTAATTCTAAAGCGATGTCAGGTACTTTTAGCTCTCTGCCAGATCGTGTGGATTTGGGTAGTGATATAAATGAGCAGTTGGTAGTTGAGCTTTACTCTAAATAATCGTAGTTTTGAGGGATATAAATGCAGAATTCTATTTCTGGCTTGCTGAAGCCTCGATTAGTTGAGGTTGTAAGCAAAACACCTAATCATTCTAAGATTGTTATTGAACCTCTTGAAAGAGGATTTGGTCATTCTATTGGTAATGCATTGCGTCGGGTGTTGCTGTCTACAATTCCTGGGTGCGCAGTTACAGATGTTGAAATTGAAGGCGTTCTTCATGAATACACTACTATAGAGGGTGTTCAAGAAGATGTAATTGATATTTTGCTTAATCTTAAAAAGTTAGCGGTTGTGCTTCATTCTAAAGATGAAGTTGAGCTTACTCTTTCAAAGCATGGGGCTGGCTGTGTTACTGCTGCTGATATTATAGTTCCACATGACGTGGAAATTATTAATCCTGATTTGGTAATCGCTAACCTGACGCAGGTTGGCGTTTTAAATATGAAGATCAGAGTGCGTCGAGGAAGAGGTTATGAACCTGTAAGTGTTCGTAAATCAAATTCTGAGCATAGTCTTATTGTTGGCGCGCTTCAGCTTGATGCTTCATATAGTCCGATTGTCAAGGTTGCTTATCATGTTGAAAGTACTCGTGTTGAGCAGCGTACTAATTTAGACAAATTAATAATCGAACTGGAAACAAATGGAACTGTTGATCCAGAAGAAACTATCAAGCTTGCTGCAACGATACTTCATGATCAGTTATCTGTTTTTGTTGACTTTGAAAAAGTAAATGATCAGCTTGCAGAGGAAGAAGTTGAAGTTGAAGAGATATTTGATCCTGTTCTTCTTCGTCCTGTAGATGATCTTGAGTTAACAGTACGTTCTGCTAATTGCTTAAAAGCTGAGAATATTTTTTATATTGGAGACTTAATTCAACGTACTGAAGTTGAGTTATTAAAAACTCCGAATCTTGGCAAAAAGTCTTTAACAGAAATAAAAGACATTCTTGCTTTAAAAGGTTTATCTTTGGGTATGCGGTTGGAAAATTGGCCTCCTGAAAACCTTGCAGATCAAACTCACGCAATAACACACTAACATTAGGTCTTCTTACAATGAGACATCGTAAATCCGGAAGAAAATTCAATATAAATAGCAGCCACCGTAAGGCGCTATTTAGTAACATGGTTAGTTCATTATTTAAACATGAATTAATAAAAACAACTTTACCAAAAGCCAAAGAATTAAGAAGCTATGCTGAGCCTTTAATTACTTTATCTAAAGAAGATAGTGTAGCTAAAAGACGTTTTGCTTTTTCTCGGTTACGTGATCGTGACGTAGTAACTAAGCTTTTTAATGAGCTAGGTCCTCGTTATAAAAATAGAGCTGGTGGCTATTTGCGTATTATGAAATGCGGATTTAGACCCGGTGATGATGCGCCTATGGCTTATGTTGAGCTAGTTGATAGGCCTGTCGCTACTATAGAAGATTGATTCAATTTTAAAACCTGTAAAAAATTATTTGCAGGATACCTCAGTCCTTAGAGCTTTCTTATAAATCTTAACATCGCTTTAAGGGCTGAATCATGAAAAGTGCTAGTACT
>CAWFEF010000005.1:0-750339 GCA_963814825.1 uncultured Gammaproteobacteria bacterium
CGCTAGCGTCAAGCAGTTACTTTTATTGCAAATAATTGGCATGCACCCACCATATAATCACTAGCAAATAACAATCCTCTCCCCCACCCGAGGAATATTCGCATTCCACCCGGTGCGCTTGAAGCAGGTCTGCAATGATAACGTGGCCGATTTCTCGCCATGGATCAGGTAAAGTCTCGGCTTGGGTTCTTTAAAATGTCCCGCCCACTGCAACAACTGGCTTTGATCGGCATGAGCGCTTAACGCACCCAGCGTATGCACCTTGGCGGCTACATTGACTTCAGCGCCCAGAATTTTTAAATACGATTTTTTACCGTCAACAATAGCCCGGCCTAAAGTGCCTTCGGCCTGAAAGCCTGCGATGATGATATGCGCATTGCGCCGCCATAAGTTGTATTTAAGATGGTGACGGATGCGCCCGCCGTTACACATGCCGCTGCCGGCAATAATAATCACGCCACCGGCAATACGGTTGACGGCCATGGATTCTTCGGCGGTCTGTGAATAGATTAGCCCCGGCAACCAGGCCTGCCAGCCTCCGGGGGCAACTTTGGTAAATTCGGGATCATCGATATTGAATAAATGCACATTATCAGCGTAGATATTGCTGGCGCTGATCGCCATCGGGCTATCCAGGTAAATCTGTTGCTGCGGCAGTCCGCCCTGACGCTGAATTTTACCCAGCCAGTAAATCAGATCCTGGGTTCTGCCCACCGCAAAAGCCGGAATAATGACATTGCCGCCGCTTTCCGCGGCTTCCGCCAATGCTTCGCGCAATTCATCCAGGGTGTTTTCCAGCGGTTTATGGTCGCGGTCGCCGTAAGTGGATTCAAGCAACAATACATCCGCTTCGGTTAAAACAGTTGGATCACGCAGTAACGGCGAATTCAGGTTGCCCAAATCGCCGGAAAAAACCAGCGTTTTGGTTTTATCTTTATCGTTGATGCGCAAACGCACGATAGATGAACCGAGTATATGCCCCGCCTCATGAAAAGAAACGCTTAGATCGGGAAGTATTTTGGTTTCCACGCCATAAGCTATCGGTTGACGCAGCGCCAGTAATGCTTTTACATCCGCCTCTGTATATAAAGGTTCAAGCAAGGGCTTACCGGCACGTTCCCGACGCTTGTTTTCCCATTCGGTATCTCTTAATTGCAGATGGGCGGCATCCATCAGCATCAATTCCAGCAGCGGAAAACTGGCCTCGGTCAGAAATACCGACCCCTTGAAAGCCGTCTTTAACCAGCTTGGGCAGGCGTCCGCAGTGGTCAAGATGGGCATGGGACAAAACCACGGCATCAATGCCGGCCGGATCAAAGGGAAAATCGGCTTCATTTTGTTTTTCTGTTTCTCTTGACCCCTGAAACATTCCGCAATCAAGCAATATGCGGCTGGAATCGGTTTCCAGTAAATAACAGGAGCCGGTAACTTGGCCTGTTGCGCCTAAAAAAGTGAGATTTGCCATAGCCTTGCCTTATAGTGAGTGAAACTCAATAAATGATGGCCATCTCGGCACACCGCCATGCTGCTCTTGCGTGATCTATGTTTATATTCATGCAAGCAAGCATTCGCCATGCCGTCAAATTTCCTCGAATGATATAGTTGATGTTAAAATTGCACCATCATCGAAATGTACAACAAAAGACTGATTATCCTAAATTAAAAGAGTCTTGCCGTAATCCAACCGCAAAACTAACATCACGAACATTCAGCGAAGAAATAAATTGAAAAAGACCATAAGACACGTCCATTCCCCGACTGCTAATGTTTCTTTTTTTGGGCCTACTCTTGGCGCTCCCCATGCAGGCGTTGCTTGCCGAAGAAATCGTCAATCAGGAACCCGGCATAGCTCAGGAAATTACCGCTATTATTTCGGCAAAACAACATCCTTATCCTGATGCTGTCCAATTTCCCAAACCGTACCGACGATCTTGAGTCCCTCTATAAGATGTCGAACCACCAATTGCTGTGGCTTGGCAACAGGGACTCAGAAAAAAACATCACCGTTGCGCTTAATCTGTTGGCAAATGCGACTGTCCACGGCTTAAATCCTAAAAATTACGATACTGACACACTACGGCAAAAACTACAGCCTGCCTTAAAGCTCAAGCCGGATGCGTACAAAGAATTAGCACTATACGATACGGCACTCAGCATCTCGTTGCTACGCTTCCTGCATGATTTGCATTATGGCAGGGTAAATCCACAGGGCATCAATTTTAACTTAAAGTTAAGAGAAAAAAAGCTGATTGATCTACCCGTCATTGATTAAAAACAGCTCTGGCGCAAAACACACTGGCTGAATTACCGCTATCGGTTGAACCTAAGTTAAAACAATATCAAAAGTTAAAGCAGGCATTGGCTAATTACCGCGAACTTGCCGCGAACGCTCCGCTTTTTAAATTGGACATTAAAAAAACCTTGCACCCCGGCGAATCCCATCCGCAAATTGCCGAACTACGCCGGTTTTTAATCACCGTAGGCGATTTGCCTGAAGACAAAACAGTTATCAGCGCCGAAAAATCCTCGCTATACACTGACGCTATCGCTGCCGGCGTTAAGAAGTTTCAAAAACGGCATGGACTTACAGCTGACGGACAATATCGGAACAAGGTTCTGCGGCCGCATTCAACGTACCTTTAAGCGAGCGTGTAACACAAATCGAATTGGCTATGGAAAGACTGCGCTGGTTGCCTGAGTTCAATGCCGGAGCCTCCATTATTGTTAATATTCCAGCCTTCCAATTATGGGCCTTTGACTGCAATTGATCAGGCAGATGCCAATATCATCAATATGAGGGTCGTGGTCGGTAATGCGCTAAAAACCCAAACCCCGGTATTGATGGCGGAAATGCACTTTATCGATTTCATGCCTTACTGGAATGTGCCTTACAGCATCATAAAAAAAGAAATATTGCCCAAGTTAATTCAAGACAGGAATTATCTTGATAAGGAAAATATGGAGATGGTTTCTGTTTTTCGCGACGGGGAAAAACCTACTGCACTTAACGAAGAAACAATGAATCTGCTCAAAGAAGGCAAGTTAAGAATCAGGCAGCGGCCTGGCGGGAAGAATGCCTTGGGCAGGGTGAAATTTATTTTCCCCAACAAGGATGATGTGTATTTGCATGATACGCCGGCAAATGCCTTGTTTAGCAAATCAAGACGGGATTTCAGCCATGGCTGCGTGCGGGTTGCAAATCCTCAAAAACTGGCTGAGTTTGCGCTTAAAAATCAGGATGACTGGACCCCGGAGACTATACAACTGGCCATGAACACACCAAAAACGCAGCGAGTCATATTGAAAAAGCCGATACCGGTGTTGTTTTTTTATATCACGGCTTTTTTCGACCAGAATGATAATTTAGAGTTTTACCCTGATATTTATGGTCATGACTGCTGTATTGCTGGAAGCTCTGAGTAAACCGGACGACCTGTCTGATCAGTCGATTTTTATCAGCACCAATACCGCGCAGGAAGCGCGTAAATCAAATAGACTATTGTTACAAGATGTGACGGCAATCGATATATGAGCGATGTGCCAATACGACTCAGGACAAATCTTGTTTACTGTCGAAACACATAAGGACGAGCTCCGCATTGACAAGGCATGCATAGATCAAAGTAACGAGATTTTGATGTTCTTATGCTTAGTTAACGGAATATGCTGTCAAGTCTTGAGAACCTAACCAGACCCAGGTTCTTACGCTGCCGGTATCCAAATGCACAAAATCGGATCTTCCGTAATAACCGACACCGCCACGCTGCATGGCCAGCGCTGCATTTCTAATCCTTCTGGTATCAAAACCCTCAATGCGTATGTCAATCGCCCTGCCCTCCATGTGCAGGCTGTTTTTGGCAACGCCATCACTGTGTTTACGCAAATCGGCATTGGTGGCCGGTGACCGATAACCGGAGACGATATGAAACGGCTTTCTGACTTCGAGAGTATGTTTTAAATCATACAACTGATCCAACAATGCCGGATCAATGGGGTGAACGCTACCGTCATGATAGTCACGAAACAAGATGATTGATTTCGTGGAGTGCATCTTCGATATAACGGCCCTGCTCAAAATAAGTCAGCTTTAACTGATCGCCGGTATGGGTGTTATGGAAGGCAAGCATCTTATGCGAAGGCGAGTTCCGATCAAATAGGTTATAAGTATCTGTACTGCGATTAATCTTGTGCGAGAAATCTGATTTGAAGACAGATGCTGATGCAGCGTGTCATGAACACGTGTTTTATGGCTAGCCGAATGTGGGGCAAGCACTGCATGTGAGGCTATATGTTTGACTTTAGCGTTTGCGACTCCGATACCCCCCACCATCAACAGGGAACCATAAGCCATATTTTTCAGGAACTTGCGTCTGATGAAATAATGTCACTTTCATTCATAGTCTGTTTCTACTCGCGTTCATGCTTCATACGTAATAATACCGAGGATGCCATTCTGATCATTTAATCTTAAATTACTCTTAATTGACCTTAACTATCCCCTGCAAAATTATTCCCCTACCGCTGAATGTGTGAACTATCGAGCACTTATTTAAAACCCATCGGCAATCCAAGCAAAAACTCATCATCTGCCGAACGAAATAGACACATCAACCGTAACACCGGTCTCCGCACGCGGAAAAATATAACGCCAGTCTCGGTTTTTTGAATTTTGTTGGGCTTTGTCAATCTGTTGCTATACTGGGACTGATTTCACTATCGCTTGCCAACTAAACACTGCACTGCTAATGGACGACACACATGCGTAAAAAAGCCATTAAACCCTCCGCTTACCTGACCGAAGTCAAAGCGCTATCGGATCGGATCGTTAAGGCGCAACAGCCGATACGGATACTCGACGCAATCAAATGGGACGATCAAATCAAGCAGGCTTTTTTCGAGGGCAACTGCAAAAAATCGCCGATAGTCACGCCGGATTATTATCAAAAACGCCCCTTAGGCTTTGACCCGAACGAAAAGAAACACGAGTTTTACCAGATTGAGCGCGACTTAATGCGCAAGCTCGGCCAGCTCAACCCGCTCAGCGTGATCATGCGCCGGATATGCAAGGAATACCTGGACGTCGTGCGTATGCTGGAAGCCAGAGGAAAACCGACATTCTCCAATATTTCCCAGGAATTATACGGCTCATCACAGGATGTTTTTCATGTCGGCGACCCGACCATTGCCGATCTGGGCAGCATGATGGAAGGAACCCTGTCGCAACTATTACAGTTGGATTTCCTGGTCGAGGAACCCAAGACCATCAACGCCAAAGACGCGGTAGCCATTCTTAACGAAAAAATCCAGGCCGTGTTCCCCGTCGAAGGCCTGCGCGCCATGCTCAGTGACGGTATCGTCGCCGATGCCGCCGCCGGCACCGATTACATCAAATTACGCACCGATGCACTGTTCAACATGCGCGACCTGCGCGTGCTGGAGGTTCACGAAATATGGGTGCATCTGGGCACCACCCTGAACGGCTTGGCTCAGCCTTATTGCACTTTTCTCGGCAAAGGGCCGCCGTCAGCAACTGTCACCCAGGAAGGACTGGCAGTGTTGATGGAAATATTGACCTTCAGCTCCACGCCAAACCGGCTGATGCGCCTGATCAACCGGGTGCGCGCGATCACGCTGGCCGAAGAAGGTGCGGACTTTTTGGACATATTCGATTTCTTTAGGGATAAAGGGTTGGACAAGGAAGAAAGCTATACGCTGAGCAGCCGGGTATTCAGGGGCAGCAGCTCCGACGGCATGCCGTTTACCAAAGACCTGACCTATATCAAAGGCTTCGTGCTGACCTATAATTTCATGCGCCTTGCGGTCAACAAGGGCAAACCGGATCGTATACCGCTGCTGTTTTGCGGCAAAACCATGATCGAGGATATGAAGGTGCTGGTCGATCTGGTTGAAGAAGGCACGGTGATTGCGCCGCGCTTTCTTGCCGCCGCAGTTCAAAGACCTGATGGGACTTTCGTCCTGGCTGAGTTTCAGCCGCTTCATGTCGTCAATGAATTTCAGACAGCTGGAACAGGACTATGCCAATGTTTTATGACGAATCATCATTTATGAATATAATTAGCGCTACGGGCGGTTTCACCGACAAATCTCCCCTCTAGCCACGATTCAAAGCTCGCATGATACGGGTCACGACAAAATAATGATTGAAAGGTAAGTCGATGAAAACACTAAGATTACTCGCCATCTTTTTTATATTTTCTTGTTTTAATGTCAGCGCAAGCTTATGCCTCGGAGCATCATAGCGGACACAATATGGCCGGAGGTGGCGGCGGTAGCGAAGGTGGTTGTTTAAAACCACAACTAAATAAATTTATGCCTGCCAACCTGGCAACCGTAGCACCGGGATCGGCGTTCTCTTTTTGGGCTTTTAATGTGGAGAAAGCCGAACAAATTAAAGTCACCGTAAAAACAATCCCTGTTGAAGTAACCACGGAAGATAAAGACGCTTTTTTCATGGTAAAAGGAAAATTACCCGCCGAGTTGGTTAACACTACGGCAAGAATCAACATCAAGGTTACTGCCAAAAACCCAAAATGTAATGGCGAAAACGGCTGGCTGGTGAAAATTGCAGAGCAATAACCGCAATTTTCAATTGCATCTACAGATGGAGGCGTGTCTGTCGATACATCAATCCGCTACATAACAGGAAGAGTTGAAAAGAAGGCTCGCCAACCTATAGCTACACTGAGAATAATAACTTTTGAGGGCGTTTTATGTCTGAAAATCAGTCCATTAAAAAATGTGTGGCCTATTGTTTGGCACAAGGTTTTGACATCAGCGCATTGGCAAGATTGCTATCGGACTCATCGCTGATAAGGATTATCAAAGGCGCATTATTGATTGAAGACGTTCAATCCTGGTCGATTGTCTTTGCTTATGGCGCTGTTGTGCACTGGAATGTCGGCTCAGAGCAGCAGGCCAAGCTGCATCAGTTATTATTGGATCACGCTGAAAATCCGCTAGCTTCGCCAGAGGAAGACAACTTTACTTTCGCTCTCGACTGCCCCAGCACCCGCATTATTGAAGATCATATTGAAATCGAGTCTTCGGATCCCATTCTGATATTTGCGTTATCCCAAGGCATGGCGCAATCGATTAAGCTGGCCTCTTTTGAAACCAATGCCATCACCACCATCAACAACACCAATTACATTCCTAAGTCATTAGCTGAAAACGGCAAAATCAACTTAAGCCGTAATAAAATAGCGAAAATCCGCGGACAACTGTTTTTAACCAAAAGCGATATTATTTTGAATTACGACTTGCTGGATACGCCCGATTTTTTTTGGGAATACCCTGAATATGAGGCCTTTTACGGCGTCACCGCAAAATACCTGGAAATAGCCCCGCGAACTGAGGTATTGTCAAAAAAACTGGAAACCATCCATGAGTTATTTGAAATGCTGGCAGACGAGCAAAAACACCGGCATTCAACGATACTGGAATGGATTATTATCTGGCTGATTGCTTTTGAAATAGGCATGACGATATTCGACAAATTACTCTAAACAATTAAACCGATCATGCTCAGCTACCGACATTCCTTTCATGCAGGCAATTTTGCCGACGTTTTAAAACACATCGTCCTGATACAAAGCCTTGAATACTTAAGAAAAAAAGACAAGCCCTTCTGCTGCATCGATACTCATGCCGGCCCCGGAAAATATGAGCTGGACGGCGACTACGCCTTAAAAAACCGGGAATTTGACAACGGCATCGCCAGATTATGGCAACGCAACGATTTACCGGAATGCGTTGCCCGCTATGTCAGCCTGATCAAACGCTTTAACAGCACTGGTCAAACTAACCCGCTACCCCGGTTCACCGTTAATTACCAAACAATTACTGCGCGACAAAGATCGCCTGTGCTTATTTGAACTGCATAATACTGAAATAAAGTTGTTAACCGCCGAAGCCCATAAAGACAAGCGCATCAGCGTATTTCATGCCGACGGCTTAACCAGCTGCTTAAAGTTGTTGCCGCCGTTCGAGCGACGTGGGCTGGTACTGATCGATCCTTCTTACGAAATAAAAAGCGATTACCAGCAGGTTGTTGAAACGCTAACCGCCATGCACAAACGCTTTGCCACCGGCACTTACGCGCTCTGGTATCCGGTCATTGAGCGCAGCCGCAACCAAAAACTTGAACGCGCCATTCAAGCCAGCGGCATCAAAAATGTGCAGTTATTTGAGCTGGGCATACGCGCTGACAGCAACGAGCACGGCATGACCGCCAGCGGCATGATCGTGATCAATCCGCCTTGGACTTTGGCGGCGGAAATGAAACAGGTTCTGCCCTGGCTGGCCGATGTTCTGGGCAATAACGGCGAAGGCTTTTACCGAATCCAAACCCTGGCTGCTGAATAGCCCCGTAGCAGCCATTCAATGTATAATTGTCTGAAACAATAGAACACGGATGACACTGATAAGACGGATTTAAACGGGTTTTGTTTTCTTTTTTATCAGTGATCATCAGCAAAATCCGTGTCATCAGTGTTCTATTAATAGCCCATATCAGCCAAGTAGTACGTATAATTAACGCAAATTCACTTCAATACAAACCCAATGTCCACAAACGATAACCAACCTACGTCAAACTTTATCCGCCAGATCATTGCCAACGATCTCAAAGACAACAAAAACAACGGCAAAGTCGTCACTCGCTTTCCGCCTGAACCTAATGGTTATCTGCATATCGGCCATGCAAAATCGATCTGCCTGAATTTCGGCATCGCCGCCGAAAACAACGGCCGCTGCAATCTGCGTTTCGACGATACCAATCCCGAAAAAGAAAGCGACGAATATGTGGAATCGATCAAGCGCGACGTGCAGTGGCTGGGCTTTGAGTGGTCGGAATTGCATCACGCGTCGGATTATTTCGAACAGCTCTACAACTACGCCGTGCAATTGATCGAACAAGGCCTGGCCTATGTCGACAGCCTATCCGCCGAACAAATCAGGGAATATCGCGGCACACTTGACCCAACCCGGCAAGGAAAGTCCCGACCGCAGCCGCCCGATTGCGGAAAATCTCGACTTATTCAAACGCATGCGCGCCGGTGAATTTGCCGACGGCCAATATGTGTTGCGCGCCAAAATCGACATGGCCTCGCCCAACATCAACATGCGCGACCCGGCGCTGTACCGGATTCGCCGCGTGCATCACCAGCGCACCGGCAACGACTGGTGCATCTATCCGATGTACGATTACACCCACTGCATTTCCGACGCGCTGGAAGGCATCACCCATTCGCTGTGTACGCTGGAATTTGAAGATCACCGCCCGCTTTACGACTGGGTGCTGGATCAACTCAAAACGCCAAGCCATCCGCAGCAAATCGAATTTGCCCGCTTGCAGTTGGAATACACCATCGTCAGCAAGCGCAAACTCAACCAGCTGGTCATGGAAAAACACGTGAGCGGCTGGGACGACCCGCGTATGCCGACCATCGCCGGTTTACGCCGCGCAGGTTTTACACCCAAATCGATACGCGATTTTTGCGAGCGCATCGGCCTGACCAAGCAAAACTCATGGATCGAAATGGGCGTACTGGAATACTGCATCCGCGAAGATTTAAACGAAAATGCGCTCAGAGCCATGGCGGTTTTGCAGCCGCTGCGCGTGGTTATCGACAATTATCCCGAAGACCAAACCGAACAACTGGAAGTCAGCAATCATCCGCAAAAGCCAGAACTGGGCAAACGCATCGTGCCTTTTTCCAAGGTCATTTTGATCGAACAGGATGACTTTGCCGAAGTGCCGCCGCCAAAATTCAAGCGTTTGATAGAAGGCGGCGAAGTGCGTTTACGCGGTTCTTACGTTATCCGCTGCAACGAAATCATCAAAGATACCGACGGCAACATCACCGAACTGCGTTGCAGCTACGACCCCGACACCTTGGGCAAAAACCCCGAAGGCCGCAAAGTCAAAGGCGTTATCCACTGGGTTTCCGAGCCGCACTCAAAACCGGCGGAACTGCGCCTGTATAATCGTTTATTCACCGTACCGGCCCCAGACAATGAAGAAAACTTCCTGGACGTCATAAATCCAGATTCATTGGAAGTCCTGACCGATTGCCGAGTTGAGGCCAGCTTGGCCGATGCGCAACCGGAAAGCCGCTACCAGTTCGAACGGACCGGCTATTTCTGCTTTGATGCGATAGACAGCGTTAATGGCAAGCTGGTGTTTAACCGTACTGTTACCTTGCGGGATAATTGGGAAAAAGATTGATAAAATATGGCTGTACTATTTTGACTAAATTATTTTATCCACGTTACTTAGCGTAGGGCATGCCGTGCGCGCCAACGAGCAGCACAAAAGGCGCGCACGGCACGCCCTACGCCCAACAATCATTTAACTTATCAACCACGAAATCACTATGAACCAACAAGACAGCATCAGACTTGTAGAACAATACTATGCCGCATTCAACGGCGGCGATATGGACACCTTCCTTAACCTGCTGACCGACGATGTCATCCACGACATCAACCAAGGCAGACGTGAAATCGGCAAGGAAGCATTTACCCAATTCATGGCCTGCATGAACAACAATTACAAAGAACAGCTTGTCGATATGGTCATCATGGCGACAGCAGACGGCAAACGCGCGGCTGCCGAATTTGTCGTGTTGGGCGAATATATTAAAACCGACGAAGGCTTGCCTGCCGCACAGGGGCAAAAATACCGCCTGCCGGCCGGTGCTTTTTTTGAAATCCGCGACAACAAAGTGGCCCGTATCACCAACTATTACAACCTGCAAGACTGGATTGCCCAGGTTAGCGAATAGTTAAGCCGTGGTTGGGCTGCAAAAAATGCAGCCCAACCCTCTTAGGACTTTGAATAAAACAACCGAAATCTATACCCCGGCTAGTTCCTAATCAATCATACGAATCATGCCTCTTCAGCGGTTTCCTGATCGTTAAACCCAAAAAAACTGTCGCCCATATCAGCTATTTGGCTATACCCAGGTCACTCAAACGGTTTACGTCAATAATGTGTTGAGTAACGTTATTTACCCTGTCCGGAGAGCGCCGTGTGGAAAAGGGTTTCACATTGCCCGCCAGTTCTTTATCGGATGAATTTATTTCAGATGAGTTTAAGATTTTTCGTATATCATAGCGTCCGGAAAGCAATTGCCTTTCCAATTATTTGTTTTCGGGCATTGTCTGGAAATCACACCAAAACACTTCATAGGTATATGATGAATTTAATCAAAAAAGCAGTACTCACCATTGTTATGGCTATCTCTTTTGGTGCAAGCAACGTTGCTTTCGCTGAAAATGCAAAAGCCGCTGAAGTTATTGCACATCTTGAAGAAGCTATAGCTGAAATCAACAAACACGATTTCAATGCCGCTTATACACATGAAAAAGCAGCACGTACCGCTTCTGATGAAATCGTAGGCAACGAAGCTGCTGTAAAAGAAGGACTTGCAAGCATCATTAAAGCGCAAATCATCGGTAAAAGTGCAGATGAACCAAAAGCTATTGCTGAATTAAACAAAGCAATAGGCTTTTACAAGTCAATCACTCAATAGATTCGACTTTTAATTGGGGCAGGGTTAACTTAGTTGATCCTGTCCTCCATTCAAAACAATCGTTTGCCCCTTCTACAACTTTTACCCGGCTAACCGCGTAAAAGCCCCTTGTTTACCATGCACCAAGCTCAGCCAACTTCCTGTTATTTATGCCCGATTTGCGCGGCCTCGCTACAGCTGAATCCATCAGCTAAAAGTTATGCTTGCGAGAACAACCATCATTTTGATCTGGCAAAGGAAGGCTATTTAAATCTTTTGCCGGTGCAGCATAAACATTCCGCAGAACCCGGTGATAACAAACAAATGATGCGGGCCAGACGCGAGTTTTTGGAAGCAGGGTTTTATGAACCGATGGCCAAAGCGTTGACGATGATAATTGATGCCAGCCAGCCCACGCATCTGCTGGATCTGGGCTGTGGTGAAGGCTATTACAGCCGGGCAATTGAAGCCTGTTGCTCAAATTCGATGATGCTGTACGGCGTCGACATTGCCAAATATGCCGTAGCCGCAGCAGCAAAAAAACAGCCCAATGCCCGATTTATAGTCGCGAGTGTTAACCGCTTGCCTTATGCGGATCGGTATTTCGATTTTGTGCTGAGGGTGTTTGCCCCGTCAAATGACGGTGAACTGAGACGGATGCTAAAACCGTCAGGACTTTTACTAACGGTAACGCCGGGGCCAAGACATTTATGGCAACTGAAAGAATTTATCTATGCCGAGGTGAAAGAGCATGCGTTAGAAAGCGTGGTGCCGCAAGGCTTTGAGCGCATCGACACGCAACGCATCAGTTATAAAATCACTCCGAATCCCCAGCAAAGAATCGCCCTGTTGCAAATGACGCCTTTTGCGTGGCGAGCCAATGAGAACGTCCAGCAAGCCATTAAAGATGCTACAGAACTTGAGATAGAAACCGACTTTATTTTGACGTTGATGGTAAAGGCGGCTGACTAAAGTAGTTATATGTAATAGGTATTTTTAACTACTCATCCTTCATCATGGCAGCCAATGCCGAGACATTATCACTACAAAGGCTTATAAAATAAGCTATTGCATAAGTAATTCCACTTAAATATTGACAGCATTTTAAAAGCTAGCATAAAGTTTAATCTAACGTAAAAACTCAACCTCTTAATAAGAGATGTTTTTTTATTTTGGTTGGCTTGCAAGGCTTGATCAGAATTATGGTTTTGCTGTTAGAGCCTATTTCGATACTTAAATACTACATGTCAACTGATTCTGTAGTTTAGTGTCTAGCAATATTAAAGAGGAGCATGTTATGCCTGCAACACTCTCATATCCGGGCGTTTATATTGAAGAGATTTCCAGCGGGGTTCGCACCATCACCGGGGTTGCGACATCGATTACTGCATTTGTTGGTCGCAGCCAGCGAGGGCCTATTGACGCTCCAATACGAGTGCAAAGCTTTTCTGAATTTGAGCGCAGATTCGGCAGATTATGGGTGGAAAGCATGCTCGGCTATGCCGTCTACCAATTTTTCCTTAACGGCGGCAAGGACGCCATTATCGTCCGCGTCCACAACAGCGCAATCGCCGCAACGATAACCCTACCTGGCAATTTGACTCTGATTGCGGCAAATCCCGGAGTATGGGGAGAATCCCTGCGAGTACGCGTGGATCATCATACCCGAGATTTGGTAGCGGGCGAAGCGGCTGACACCCTATTTAACCTTTTGGTCAAGGACATGCTGACGGGCACAACAGAGACTTTCCTGAACATCTCGGTTGAACCGAATCACAAACGCTACGTCAAAACAATTCTGGAACAAGAATCTAATCTGGTTCGCGTGTCCGGCACCGTCCCTACTACGCACCCCACCGATAACTCGGACATCGCCATCGGTGCCGACCCCTTCGCCACTAGCAATTCTACCGAAGCCAACACTGATGGCGACGATGGGCTGGACATCGGCGACAACAATGTGTCATTACCTTCCCTAGAGACAAGCAAACAAGGATTGTGGCTTCTGGAAAAAGCCGACATTTTCAACCTTCTCTGTATCCCACCGTTCACCCGGGAAACTGATATTGGCGATCAAACCCGTGCCGCCGCTGCTGCGTATTGTCAAAAACGCAGAGCCATGTTTCTTCTCGACCCTCCTTCCGGCTGGGACGAAGCTTCCGACGTAACAGCCGCAACAGGCGTAGACAGTTTAAATCTCCGCGATAAGAACGTCGCTCTGTTTTTCCCCGCGTAAAAATGCCCGACCCGTTAAAAGAAAACCGCTTGGAAACATTTGCCCCCTGCGGCGTCATGGCCGGAATTTTTTCCCGTACCGACGCAACACGAGGTGTTTGGAAGGCGCCGGCGGGTATCGAAGCTACTCTTAACGGTGTAGTGGCTTTGTCCGTGAAACTAACTGACGGTGAAAGCGGCCAACTAAATCCTCTCGGTGTAAATTGTCTGCGCTCGTTTCCGGCAATAGGGCATGTGGTTTGGGGCGCACGCACCATGCGCGGTGCCGACCAACTCGCCGATGAATGGAAATACATCCCCGTTCGCCGCACCGCTCTATTCATCGAAGAAACTCTTTATCGCGGCACCCAATGGGTGGTTTTTGAGCCGAACGACGAACCTTTATGGGCGCAAATCAGACTTAATCTGGGCGCGTTTATGCAGAACCTGTTTCGGCAAGGAGCATTTCAAGGAAAATCCCCCAGGGAGGCTTATTTTGTCAAATGCGACAAGGAAACAACCAATCAAACCGACATCAATTCGGGCATTGTAAATATCGTAGTCGGCTTCGCACCTTTAAAGCCCGCTGAATTCGTAGTTATCAAACTCCAGCAAATGGCTGGGCAAATTGACGTGTAAGGAATAAATATCATGGCACAATTTAGCGTTAACGCACAGCGGTTCGACCCTTATAAAAACTTTAAATTCCGTGTTAAATGGGACGGCAAATACGTAGCGGGTGTCTGTAAAGTGGGTATGCTCAAGCGGACGACCGAAGTGGTTAAGCACCGCGAAGGCGGCGACCCCAGCAGCAGCCGGAAATCACCAGGCCGTACCGAATATGATGCAATTACCTTAGATCGCGGCGTTACTCATGACAAGGAGTTCGAGCAATGGGCGAACAAAGTTTGGAATTATGGTTCCGGTCTAGGCAAGGAAGTCTCGCTTAAAGACTTTCGCAAGGACATCATTATCGAGCTTTACAACGAGGCGGGGCAACTGGCAATCGCTTACAAAGTCTTTCGCTGCTGGGTTTCTGAATTTCAAGCGCAGCCGGATCTCGATGCCAACGCCAATGCCATCGCGATACAGCATATAAAACTGGAAAATGAAGGCTGGGAACGTGACTACGAAGTTCCTGAGCCCGCAGAAGAGTCTTTTATTGAGCCTGCATAGTGAACTGTCAAGTTTCAACTTCAAGTTTGCTGTCGGCCTGGGAGCGAGGGTTGCCGCAATCGCCTACGCGTCGGGCGCTGACTTTGCTGGCGGCGACTTACCCCGGTCTTGGTGAGGATGAACTCTTTAACTTAAGCATTGGCGAACGTGACGGACTGTTAATGGACTTGCGCGAGGCGCTGTTTGGCTCTGGCATGACTTGCTTGGCGCAATGTACAAAATGCGCCGAGCAGTTGGAAATGACAATCGATCTTGCCGACATCAGGATAAAACCGGCAGCGAAGCCGGTAGCTCTATTAACACTGGAATTACCGGACTATCGCTTGGATTTTCGTCTGCCCACCAGCCAAGACCTGCTGCTGATCGAGAGCCAAACCGATTTGGCCGCGGCCCGGCAATTATTGTTGGAGCGTTGTTTGTTGACGATTCAATGGGATGATCAAATGCAAGCACTTAATGATTTGCCGAATGAAATTTTGAATCAGGTGGAGGCCGCTATGTCCGATGCCGATTCGCAAGCCGATGTCCAATTGGCATTGACTTGTCCTGCGTGCCGAAACCACTGGTTATCGGCCTTCGACATTGCCTCGTTTCTTTGGTGCGAGATCAATGCCTGGGCCGGACGGATTATCAATGAAGTCCATCTTTTGGCTAAAGCGTATGGCTGGAGGGAATCAGATATTTTGGCATTAACGCCTACGCGGCGACGCTTTTATTTGACGCTGATTTCAGGCGCAAGCATTTAATCGAGTTGAATTTATGAGCTTTTATTTAAACCATATTGCCGCCTTAAGTCTCAACATGGCTAAAACCATCCAGCCTCGATTGCCCGGCGTTTTTGAAGCGGCTCCGGAAATAAATCAGGCCGCCAACGAACCTGCTGAAGCCTGGAATATTGAGCATGCCGCACCTAAGCAAGAACTTCGTCCGGAACCATTGGCGCAAGAAAACCATAATACACCTAAGCCTCTGTCCGCAGACCGTTTCGTCAACACAGCAGAGCAAAACCCTGCGCCTTTGCCGGTGCATGAGCTGCCCACCAATCCCTTGATGGTTGCCGTCAGCAATAATCCGCAGCCGGAAATTTCAAGCCATCCTGCAAGCTCTCCACAACCCTTGCCTGAAATACAGACCACTAATTCAGCGCCGCTTGGACAAAACAACACGCCCCAGATCAGCGAAATCGAAGCCGTTAAGCCTAATATACAAAAACAAGCCGAACATTTTCAACCTGTAACGGCCTTAAAAACAGCCGACGAGAACCCCGTTACTCAGCCTAGCGTGCGTTATAAACCCGCCGTCGAAAAAATCATCGAACATACCGTTATTGAACGCGTTTTGATCGAGCGTGGAGACAATATTACGCCTGTCCTAACGAAACATAAGGATCCGGCTGAACAGCCCAAGCAATCAACGTTCGACAGCCCCAAACCCAATGTAGCAGCTGACATACCCGTTACGCCAAAAATCAGCCAACATTCGCCTGTTGCAGACTTGAGTCAGGCTAACCCGGTAGCAGCCCCTGCAAAATCCGTACTGGAACCGCGCATACAAGCACACACGCCGCCTAAAGAAACGCCAAAAATCGAAGAGCTTGGCAACCCCCATACAGAACCCACCATTCAAGTCACTATCGGCCGTATTGAGATTCGGGCGACGCAAAATACCGATAAAACCCCGGCAAAACCGCGTACTGCAAGCACCACATTGAGCCTTGACGATTACCTCAAACAACGCAATGGCGGTAGATCATGAGCGGGCCATTTGCTATCGCTTCGGTTACCGCGGTACTGAAAAATTTGCTCAACGATGGTTTCATTAATCAGGATCTTGCCGTCCCGGTCGGCAGTTTTTCCGTGACCGCCGTGCCACCCGACCGTATCCCGACCGACGCCAAGGAACCCAATCAAATCAACCTGTTTTTATACCGAGTGACGCCCAATCTGGGCTGGCGCAACGAAGCCTTGCCTTCGCGCAACAACAACGGCGAACGCGTCAGCAACCCGCCTTTAGCGCTGGATCTGCACTATCTCCTGACCTGTTACGGCAGCAAAGATTTTAATGCCGAAATTCTGCTCGGTTATGCCATGCAAATGTTGCACGAAACGCCGGTGCTGACGCGTGGAGCTATCCGTGCCGCGCTTGGCGGAGTTTCTTCCGTAGATAATAATTTTGCGGATTTTCCTTCAGTTTTCGGCGATTTGAAGGGCATTGACCTAGCTGACCAAGTCGAACTGATAAAGATCACCCCCAATTACTTAAGCACCGAGGATTTATCAAAGCTTTGGACATCGATGCAAGCGCGTTACCGTCAATCCATGGCTTATCAAGTGTCGGTGGTGCTCATCCAAAGCGCACGCACCACCAAAGCCGCGTTGCCGGTACTTAAACGCGGCGAACAGGATAGAGGCCCGGAAGCTTTTGCCGATGCCGCCTCGACTTACCCCATTTTAGAAAGCTTGCACAGCGGCCCGATTAAAGATGCCGAACTAGACCCATTGCCACATTCATACCCCAGCGCACGGCTGGGCTTAACCTTAATCTTGCGCGGGGCGAATTTAAGCGGCGATACGGTAACCGTTGTTTTTAGGCACACGCGCTACTCAGAACCCGGCCATCCAAAATTTTTAAAGACGCAAGAACTGGCCATTAACCCTGTCGACAGAACCGCTAACGAAATTAAAATCACTTTACCCGAACCAGACCTCAGTGATCCGGCAAATACGGTCATGACCGATTGGCGAGTTGGTCTGTATTCAGTTTCGTTGATCATTGAAACCGGCGGCAAAACCCAGCCGCCAAGCAATGAATTGGCGCTGATTTTAGCGCCGCGCATTGACAGCATCGCCCCGGTTTCACTGGTTGGAAAGGATGCCACGTTAACGCTCACCTGTAGCCCTCAAATACTGATGGATCAAACAGCCTCTTTATTGTTGGCTGACCGTGCAATTACCGCCGATGAGCTTGCTGCTGACGGCAACACCTTAATCTTTGCCATTAAGGATGCCCCAATCGTAACCGACACCCCAGTGCGCTTACGCATAGACAATATTGACAGCATGCCGTTTGAGCGGGTATTCGACGCCAATAACAAGCCTTCTCTGCAATTTGCCGCTAATCAAAAGGTAAGCATCCCATGACCGATCATGAACAATGGTTGCAAGCCAATGATGCTTACCTAGCTGACGCCATCCATTGGCTGCATCTTCGTTTGGAGCATTTAATCGAAACCATTAATCCACCTGCGCCCAGCGAACCCGCCAAAAAATACAGTTTTAAAAAAGCTGCGCCTGAACCGAATGCCAACGTCAAAAATACAGACCAGGAAAACATCGCCGAAAAAATGGCCGCAGCCGAAGCCTTATCGCCCCCGCCTGCCCTGGTAATACTCCAAAGGCATTTAGGATTGACGCGTTTTGAAAGCAATATCTTGCTGTTATGCGTCGCCATGGAGTTGGACGGCAGAACCGCCTCTTTGTGCGCCAAAGCCCAAGACAACCCTTACAAGCCCTACCCCACCTTTGCGCTGGCCTTAAAGTTATTCGAGCAAGCGGCCTGGGATGCCATTAGCCCGGATCGTCCGCTACGTTACTGGCGACTGCTGGACATTAACCAACCGGGTGCCGAACCCTTGGCAACCAGCGCATTACGAGCAGACGAACACATCGTTAATTATCTCGTCGAACCCAAACACAAAATAGACGACCGGCTCATGCCCTTTGTCGCCCCGATCAACATCATCGGCAACGACGAAATACCATTAGCCCCTAGCCAGCTCTTAGCAGCGCAAACGCTGTTACATTACCTGCAAGCAAACAGCACCGAACAACGCCCGCTTATCGTGCAACTGACCGGCAGGGACGAGCTTGCCAAACAGGTGGTAAGCCGCTATGCCTTGTCGCAACTGGGCTTGCAAATGATACGCTTCCCCGTTGAAACCTTGCCCACGCAAACCGGCGACATCGAAACCTTAACTCGGCTTTGGGGGCGCGAACTCCACTTACAGCCCTACGCGCTTTATCTGGATGCGGGACAATCCGATAACCACGACAGCGCAGCATCACTAAAACGTTTACTTGCCAATTGTGGCGGCATCACCCTACTCGCTACCAGCAACCTGCAAACCGATCTGTTTGGCTTATCCCTGGAAATCGACAAACCCAGCTCCGCCGAACAACAAGACGCATGGATCAAAGCCTTGGGCGCAGGCACCGAACCGTTCGCCGCCAAACTTGCCGGACAATTTAATCTGGATATTGCCTCCATCATTGAAATCAGCCGCAATGTCCCCGCAGAACACCCCGACTTGCAACAAGCCGTCTGGCAAGCTTGCACACTTAAAACCAGCCCCAAGCTGGATCAACTGGCACAGCGCATAGATGTTAAAGCCAGCTGGGATGATATCGTCCTGCCCAAAGCACAATTAAGCCTGTTGCAGCAAATTACCGGTCAAGTAGATCAGCGCGGCAAAGTTTATAACGACTGGGGCTTTGCCGAAAAAATGAACCGGGGACTGGGGCTTAGCGTATTGTTTGCCGGGGATAGCGGCACCGGCAAAACCATGGCCGCCGAAGTCATCGCCAACGCCTTAAATTTAAACCTGTACCGCATCGACCTGTCCGCAGTAGTCAGCAAATACATCGGCGAAACCGAAAAAAACCTGCGCAAGTTATTTGACGCCGCCGAAGACGGCGGCGCGGTGTTGTTTTTTGACGAAGCCGATGCTTTGTTCGGCAAACGTAGCGAAGTCAAAGACAGCCACGACCGCTATGCCAACATCGAAATCAACTACCTGTTGCAACGCATAGAGTCCTACCGGGGTCTTGCCATACTGGCCACCAACATGAAAAGTTCATTGGATGACGCGTTTACGCGTCGCTTGCGGTTTATCGTCAACTTCCCGTTTCCAGGACTTGCCGAACGCAAAGAAATGTGGCACAAAGTTTTCCCCAAAGACACGCCCACAGCCGAACTCGATTACGACCGCTTGGCCCGGTTTAACTTAACCGGCGGCAATGTCCATAACATCGCCTTGAACGCCGCCTTCCTGGCCGCCCGCAAAGACCCCCAACAGGTGACCACGGCCTTGATTTTCGAAGCCATACGCGGCGAATACGGCAAACTGGACAAACCGATTAACGAAGCGGAATTTCGCGTTATGGAAGTGGTGGGGTCGCGGCCATGAACATCCAACTCAATATCGAACGGCTGATATTGGACGGCATCGACCTGCCGCAACATCAAGGCCCGCTGCTAAAAGCCAGCGTGGAAGCCGAACTGACCCGCTTGCTCAGCACCGGCGGAATATCGCCCAGCCTTGCAACTGGCGTTGCCCTGCCGCGTATTGCCGTCGGAAATATACAACTGAACGCAACCAACAATCCCACCCAATTGGGGCAGCAAATCGCCCAATCTGTCTATGGAGGCATCGCACATGAATAAAGCCAGTGTTGCCCAACAAGCCAAAACCGAAAGTTCTTTAACGCCTGTCCAAGGTTTACTTCAGCGCAAATGCGATTGCGGTAAGCATGCACCAAGGGGTGGAGAGTGCGCCGAATGTGCAAAGAAAAAAAACGGTTTGCAACGGAAGTTGGCGATTGGTGCCAGCAATGACCCCCTTGAGCAGGAAGCTGACCGGATTGCCGAACAGGTGATGTCTACACCGTTAAATTCAGCAGTCAACGCCACACCACCACGCATACAGCGTTTTTCCGGGCAAGCGAACGAGGGTTCAAATATCGCGCCTGCCAGCGTAGACCACGTCCTTTCCGGTTCAGGCCGGCCGCTTGAGCCAGCGCTACAACACGACATGGGACAGCGTTTCGGACATGATTTTTCGGGGGTGCGGGTGCATACCGGCGGCGCTGCCGAGCAATCGGCGCGGGATGTGAATGCCAAAGCATACACTGTAAAAAATAATGTTGTTTTTGGTGCGGGGCAGTTTTCGCCCGGATCGCAGGAAGGACGAAAACTGCTTGCCCATGAATTGACACACGTAGTACAGCAATCTTCTGGTTTTGTACAAAGCGCTAGCTTGCAACGGTGGAGCTGGACGGAAATTAAGGAAAGAGGGTACAACACCATGATTTCCGGTATTCACGAGGCACGAAATAGTATGCGTAGTGAACTTAAGAAATTGGCTACCAGCTATCTGCCTGCGAACCTGTATTCTATCGCCGACGGTATTATTGAAACCGCAATTACGACAATTGATTTACTGATCACGATCATCATGGCGGTACTCGGTATCGTAGTCGGTTTCAGCGAAGGCATTGTAGGCATGATCACGGGGTTGCTCACGCTAGCCTACGGAGTCATCAAGATCCTCTACGACCTGATTGCCGGAATTTTCACCAATTTCGATGCCGCCAAACAAGATCTGAATGCGGTTTGGGAGGCGCTGATGGGTCTACCTTCGGCAGTAAAGAAACTGGTTGACGATTGGTTAGACCAGTTCAGTAAGGCTCCTAGCGAACGCCAAAGCCTGATGATCGGTGAACTCACCGGTCAGATATTAGCAATTATCGCCACCTTTGCATTAGCGGCCGGTCGTGCTGGCAGCGCCGCCAAAACGGCAGCAGCCACTGCTGACACTGCCACCGTTTCCGGGGAGGTTGCAACCACAACGGCACGAGCGAGACCGGTGCTCACGGTAATCAAAGGTGGCGGAGAAAGCGCAGGCGGTACTAGTGCACGAGCCGGCGCCGTAGCATATGATAGCGCTGGAAATACCGCCCTGAAAGTTGCGCCAGTTGCGGACCCGGTCGCGCCACCGTTGCGTTTGCTTCCGCCTTTACCGGCAGAAGCTGCGCCTGTAGCCGCACCTGTAGCTGCACTCACGCCTAGCAGCACGCGTGCAGTTGCCACCGGTGTTGGCATAGCGTCAGCTACCGCTGCCAAAACGGCTCCCAAGAAGACTGAAAAGCCAAAGTGCGACGGTCCGACCGGACTCACCATTGCCGACGCAATACCGATGACTTGGTATAAAGTGCGAGAAGACGACTATTACCCAAAGCGCCTGCACATCAAAGATCAAGTATACGGGCGTGATGATCCAAGCAATCCGCGCAAGCTGCCACTTGGCGAACCATTGGGTGTTCCGAATAAATACTGGCCGCGCCTAAATAAAGTTATGCAGCTCATCCCCAGCGCACGCGGCACCAAAGCGGATGACTTCCGCGCTGTACTTACCAAATACGGCTTCGACTGGAGCGGCTTGCAAGCAGACCATGTGCAAGACTTAGATTGGGGCGGGCCAGATGCTTTCGAAAATCTTTGGCCACTTTCGGATTCAGCAAACATGAGCGCTGGCTCCCGTCAAAACAGCCATCAGAAAATCAGCTATTGCGAGACACCAGATGGCCCACACGTGGTCGATCAAACCTTAACTGATTTTAAAGCGAGTCCAGGACACTATGGGCGTTACTTCCGCATTGCCAATATAGAGCGTTGAGAGGATGCAGCCTCGAAGGTTAGCCATAGCCAACCCGGCCACGAATTCTGATCTGGTTAAGGGCGCTTTTGGCTACATCAAAAACATTAATTTTAGTTTCACGGTTATAAATCGGAATACGGAAATAGAGATCATGAACAAAACTGCTGCGGCTCAGCCAGCCAAAATTACGAACTCTTTACTGTCCGTTCAAGGCTTGCTTCAACGTAACTGCGCCTGCGGCAATCACACAGTCACAGGTGGAGAATGCGCCGAGTGTGCGAAGAAAAAAACCGGCTTGCAACGGAAATTGGCGATAGGCGCAAGCAATGATCCCCTTGAGTATGAAGCCGACCGGATAGCTGAGCAGGTCATGTCAACACCGCTAAATTCGGCAATCAATTCTACACCACTACGCATACAACGCTTTTCAAGACAAGCGAACGAGTGGACAAAAACTGCGCCTGCCAGTGTAGAGCGAGTCCTTGCCGATTCGGGCAGACCACTGGAACCAACACTACAGCAGGACATGGAGCAGCGTTTCGGTCATGATTTTTCAGGGGTACGCGTGCATACCAGCGGCGGCGCGGAGCAGTCAGCTCGAGATGTAAATGCGCATGCCTACACTGCTGGGAACAATATTGTGTTTGCTGCTGGGCGATTTGCCCCGCAAACGAACGAAGGTCAACGATTGCTCGCCCATGAGTTGGCGCACGTGCTGCAGCAGCAACCATCTAATAGGGTGGAGCCGAAAATTATGTGTTACCGGGACAAGGCTTCGTTCAGATTTAACAAAAGTCCGCCAGGATCTTCTGCCGCGCTGGTAGAACAAACGTTCACCGATAAAACAAAACAGCCCTGGCTTAAGAAAATAACTGTTAACTTTACGTCTAGTAAGCCTGGCAGCAATAATGACACGATACCGATAGGTAAACTTACCGGTGAGTATGAAAAAAACTCAGGAAAATTACCTGATATCAAGCTAACCGTCACTGGAGGCTCATCACGGATCGGCTTTACAAATTCTGGAAATTTCAAAGTCAAGCGTATTGAAGGAGCCGGATATAACCAACTTACAGAAAAAGGAGGAGTGGGCCCTAAAAAACATTACGATAAAGACATAGCAGGGGGAAGTATGAGCTACGCGATATTCTTTTTTGATAAGCAAGCTCTTCATGCGGGCTCTTTGACTGAAGGCTCTCATTCTTGCGTACATGTAGATTGGAATACCATCGATCATATCAGGCAAATCAATTATCACTCCGTGATTGGTCTAACCGAGGTTGAGATAAATTATTCGCCGACGCTATTGAAAAAGATTTGTTGTGATCGGAGAAAACATCAGCGTATTAAAGAAAGTGATGTGTTAAATAATCCCTGTAATAACGTATCTGGTAAAGCTTGTAAGTCTGGAGCGGGAGGAAAGAAGACTTCAGCAGTATGTGTGCCGTCAAATTTCAATTTGGTAACTAGCCAAAACGGCGAAATGGAGGGCAATGAAACTTCGGATTACTCGAATCAGGATAGCAACACAAACATACGCCATAGCGACCTTGTTGGACTAAAAAATAACGACGGACTGAATTGGGGCACGTGGCATACCCGCCCTAGAGTACATAAGCTTCAGGATAAGCTAACAGAAAAAGGTTTTTTCGCAAAAAGCGATGGTATGTTTGGTCCTAAAACACTCCAAGCACTTCACCAATTCCAAGCGAGTCGTATATTACCAATATTGGACTTTGTGGACGAAGTAACAGCAACCTCGTTAGAACAAAGCGGTACTCAGTCTTGTCCCCCCGGCTTTACTCCGATGCCCTTGGACTCGGATGATATGGTTTAATCCCCATGGTATTAATCGTCTCAAAAGTTCGTGCATTTAATGCAAGCGTGAATTCAGTTAATACGCCAAATTTGATTGCGAAAACTTACGCGGCGCTTAATAGTTCGGACTTGGCAGCAGGCAAAAACCCGATGCAAAACACCAATTGGTAAACGTGTGAATGAGTTATGAATAAAGCAAGCGCTACCCAGCAACCCAATGCTTCAAGTTTTATCCCGTCAGTTATGCTTCAGCGCAATTGCGCTTGTGGCAAGCACACCGTTGCGGGTGGAGAATGCGCCGAGTGTGCGAAGAAAAAAACCGGTTTGCAACGAAAATTGGCGATAGGCGCAAGCAATGATCCCCTTGAGTATGAAGCCGACCGAATAGCTGAGCAGGTCATGTCAACACCGTTAAATTCGGCAATCAATTCTACACCACTACGCATACAACGCTTTTCAGGACAAGCGAACGAGTGGGCAAAAACCGCACCAGCCACTGTAGAGCGAGTCCTTGCCGATTCGGGCAGACCACTGGAACCAACACTACAGCAGGACATGGAGCAGCGTTTCGGTCATGATTTTTCAGAGGTACGCGTGCATACCAGCGGCGTCGCCGAGCAGTCAACTCGTGATGTAAATGCCCATGCCTACACGGCTGGGAACAATATTGTGTTTGCTGCAGGACGATTTGCCCCGCACACGAACGAAGGTCAACGATTGCTCGCCCATGAGCTAACACATGTCGTGCAGCAGAGTAGCAATGCAGGAAATGTTCTACAAAAACAGAAAATTGGCGACTTTGAAGGTGGCGACTTCAATACTCAAATCCTTGAGGATTATTTAATCAAATTCAAGGCCGGTAATATTGAGGACAATATGGACAGTGATGACAAAGCAAGAACCATTGTAAAGTTATGGAAGAACGGTAAATTCGGCTCTCTTGGCCCTCATGAAAAAATCCTGTTAATACAAGAGATGCAATCTGGTTTCACCGGAAATGACGATGAGCGTGCGATTCTGACAATCTTGAAAAATAGTTCACTTGCTGATCTCGAAATAATATTTGGCCCCAACGGCATTGATCCTAAAGACTTGGACAGTGATTTCCACGGCACGGAAGAAGATAGCCTTCGCGATTTCTACGACCGCGTATTCTTGGGGGGACGCAAGGCGGTTTTTAAGGGCTCACGCGAATTAAAGCACACCAAGGAACCGGAAGTACGATTGGAAAATCAAAAACCAACTCAAACCCAGCAAGCCGAGCCGCCGCCAATCAAGCTCGGCACCCCAAACTCCGCAAAATCTTGTGACGAACTCTGTGGTGAAGGAAAGTGTGAGCGAGCTCCAGAAGAGCAGTGCAAGCCCGAGGAAGATGCAATGATTTTTAAAGCTTGGAAGGATGCAGCTAAAAATGCTGCCAAAGCGGTAGATGTTCTCAATGAAACGCCGACGAGTTCAGCAACTATACAGTCTTTGAAAGAGAATTTTAAATGGAACGGCAGTATACCTACCGATTTGCCAAAACAGGTGGCAAAAAATCTTCAAGATGGTCTGGATAAAATGACTACGAATCTCTGCATCAGATGCGTACATGGCTGTCCGCAGGGCAACCCCATTCAGATCTATCGAGCCCTTGGTCAAAATTGTCTCAATCATAACTGCTTTGCAGTCTGTCCAGATGAATTTAAAAAAGACCCCAATAAACCACATGCCATGTTACATGAACTTATGCATCGAGTTGTGACTGGAGGTGCAAAAATGGATCTTTATAGAGGTCAACCAGGATATCCCGGAGGTAGTGCATCAGTGGCTTTAACAATGCCAGATACATACGTGTCTGTAGTCGATGATCTAATATCAAAGTAAAAAACAAGCGTATAAAAATAGGTCAAAGCTCCGGTTATCCGATATTTTCTGTATAAACCTGAAAATTATTGACTTTGGCTTAGGTGCAACAGACATAAACACCAAGCCTTATTACAAAAAACAAAAGGAAATAACCAATGACAACTAATTTAAATATTGCCGCTTATGGCGAAGGCATTTTATACCCGCCAAACCTTGCAACGAATATGACAGCTATGCAGCAAGCCGGCTGGACTAGTTTGATGGTGAGCCTGTTTCAGGTAGACAGTGCTGGCGACATTACCTTTAACGGTAACGCTATCATCTCCAACGGTAACTATGCAGGCGATTCCACTTGGCCTAGCCAATTAGCACAATTAAAAAGTACCGGAACCATCAAAACCTTGTTGGCTACTTTTGGCGGTTGGGATAGCGCCTTCCAAAATATCCAGGATATTTACAATAGCAACAATAATTCATTTGCAGGTACCGCGCTACAAACAAATTGTACGGTTTTTAGAACAACATTTCCCGCCTTCGACTTGATCGATATGGATGTGGAATATCCCGATGGAATGCCTACTAATGCTACGGCCTGTTTTATTGCTTTTTGCGAAATGTGGATTGAGGCCGGTTTTGGCATTACTTTTTGTCCTTACGAGGATATGTCTTTTTGGACTGACGCATTAGCAGCGATTGAACAAAACCATCCTGGGGCAGTTAAATGGTGGAACCTTCAATGCTATGCAGGAGGCCAGGGCAATAGCCCCAGCGATTGGGCAAGGGCAATAACAAAAGCTTTGCCAAACTTCAATACTAACGGATATATCCTTGCCAGCGACTGGACACGATTTTGGAACTCGCAGGATAACGCGTGGGAAGGCGACTGCCCGGCGGCCGTAGAATCGTTGTTGTCCAGCTTTAGAGGAGAAGCCTGTGTTGGCGGAGGATTTATCTGGACGATTGACCAAATAATAGACTATGCAGCCGAGACAAAAATAAATCCCGACCCAGGCAATTGCGGCAATGTAGGGATGACCGATTATGTGAATGCCATTGTTAATGGGCTGAAACCTTCATGAGGTTAATTCAGTTGCGTTGTAGGAGCGGACCATGCCCGCGATAAAGAAGCTATAGCCCTGTATCGCAGCCCAAATATCGCTGGCATGGCCCGCTCCTACTGGATCATGGCGTTTAACTGCGGCACGAGGAAGCGAAGCAATCAGTGTTGATCTGTGGCTAAATAAATACTAAGACACCCATAAAAGGCAAAAAACCATGAGCAGTTTTCCCAACTCACCCAAAGTCCTTAAAGGCGCGATTATCGGAGTCGACCCCTTTAATCCGTTGGCCAGCATTGCGGTGTTCCAGTACAACCCGCATACGGTGACGCGTAGTTTGCAGGTGCAGGCCGCTAGTGAAGGGGGGGACAAATCCGAGGCTTTACGCTTAAAGGGCCCACCGATTGAAACGATCAAAATGGATGTTGAGATTGATGCCACTGATCAATTGGAAAAAGCCGACGGCATAACCAATGCGCTAGGCATATATCCGCAATTGTCGGCGCTGGAAATGCTGCTGTATCCGAAAAGCGCCTTGGTGATTGCTAACGCGATTGCGGCGGCGGTGGGCACGGTGGAAATATTGCCGCCCACCGCGCCGTTCACCTTGCTGGTTTGGGGCTTGAAACGGGTGGTTCCGGTGCGCTTGACCGAGTTAAGCATTACCGAGGAAGCGTTCGACCCGGATCTTAATCCTATCCAAGCAAAGGTTTCGCTGGGGTTACGGGTATTAAGTTACAACGATTTGCCGATTACCGACCCCGGCTATGCCATTTTCATGGCGCACCAAATCGCCAAAGAAGTCTTTGCAACCATGGGCAGTATCGGCAATTTAGGCGCGGTTGCCGGTGGCGATATGAAATTATTTTAAGAGGATATGCCGATGTTTACCCATACCAGTCGTTATTATTCAGTGGAAACGGTCAATTTCACTGGCCCCGATGGACAGGAACACGCTTATATACGTCGACGCTTTTTGCCTAATCCAGCCGCTCTGCAAGTTCTTGCCGAGGTAGTCGTCAACCAGGGCGACAGGCTGGATAACATCACCGCAAAATCCTTGGGCGACCCGGAACAGTTTTGGCGGGTTTGCGATATCAACAATGCGCTCAATCCCAGCGAGATGACCGCCGAAGTCGGCCGTAAGTTGTTAATACCCTTGCCGCAATTCGAAAGCTAAGGAAAACAGACGAATGAACATATTGGGTGTGCATTTAACAGTAATGATCGGAGAGACCATTCCGACACCGGTGCCCTATGAGCTCAGCATTGCGCTGAAGGATGTGGAGGTCAATCACCGTGACGATGGCCCGTCCGGCTTTCAATTGCGTTATCAAGTAGGCCGGTCTGGACTTTCCGATTTGCTTGACTACAAGCTGCTGTCAAATCCGTTGCTGAAGCCTTTTAACCGCGTGATCCTGATTGTCACCTTTTCGATCATGCCCCAAGTGCTGATGGATGGCATTATCACCAATATCCAACTGAGCCCAAGCTCGGAGCCGGGGGGCGACATTCTGACCATCACCGGCGAGGATGTCAGCCTGATGATGGACTTGGAGGAAAAAAACCAATCTTTTCCCGCCATGCCGGATTATGTGGCCGTAGGCAAGATTATCGCCAGTTATGCAAAGTACGGCTTGGTGCCGCCCAAACCGCCGCTCAACCAGGAGGCTATGACGCCGGTGAACCCGCTGGAACAAATCCGCCAGCAACCGGCCAATACCACAGACCGCGCCTATCTAAAAAGTTTGGCCGATCAATACGGGTTTGTGTTCTACATCACGCCCGGCCCCGTGCCCAGCGTCAACACGGTGCATTGGGGGCCGCCTGAGCGCATAACCGTCCCGCAATCGGCCTTGTCCGTAAAGATGGGCGGATTCACCAATGTCGAGTCGATCAATTTCCAATTTAACGCGCTGAGTCCGCAGCAAGTGAATTATACCGATCAGGATAAAACCAATAAGGTCAGTTCGCCCGGCATCGAAAGGAGTATTCCGCTGACGCGAAATGTCGCCGAGGCCAAACGCTCAACCACCCTGACCGGCTACAGCAGCCGTACGGCGGTTCAGGCGCAGGGCAAAGTGGATCAATCGCATGACAATGCGGTTACCGCGACCGGCGAATTGAACACCTTGCGTTATAACGGCATCCTCAACCCACGCGGCTTGGTCGGCGTTCGCGGCGTCGGCGATACCTACGATGGGATTTATTACGTTAAAAACGTCAGTCACAAGATCAGCAAAGGCCATTACGGCCAAAGCTTTACCCTGACCCGTGAAGGGACGGGGACTCTTTCACCTTTTCTTATCCCCTAGATCATCATGGCACAGTTTTTCGGAAAATATGCAGGGACGGTCGATCAGAACATAGACCCCAACGGGAAAGGGCGGCTGCTGGTTAAAGTCCCCGCCGTGTTCACTGAAGGCACGGTTTGGGCAACTCCTTGTGTGCCTTATGCCGGTTCGAATGTCGGTTTTTTTGCGATGCCGCCGGTGGGCGCCAATATTTGGGTGGAGTTTGAGGCGGGCGATCCCAACAGCCCGATTTGGTCGGGGTGTTATTGGAAAGACGACAATACCGCGCCGGTTGCTTTCTCTCCTTTGGCGGATAAGAAAAAAATGCTGAAGACGGATAGTTGTACGTTGACATTGGACGATACACCGGGAACCGGCGGCATCAGCATTGAATACGGGCAACTGAAAATCGAGATCAAGACTCAGGGCATTGAAATCGATAACGGCCAAGGCGCAAAGATCAGCCTTATGGGGCCTAAAGTCACCATTAATAACGGCGCATTGGAGATAACATAATGCCAGGATTTCTCGTACAAGCCGGCGCTACGGTGCAGTGCTCCCATGCCGGCCAAGCCTCAGCCACTACGCCTAACCCACGGGTGACGGTGGGCGGTCAACCGACCGTGTTAACCACTGCGCCCTACACCGTTGCCGGATGTACCTTGCCCCCGCCGACTGCCGCCAACGGGCCGTGCGTCACGGCGCAGTGGTTAAGCGGCACGACCCGCGTCATGTCCAACGGCCAGCCGCTGGTCGTCCAAAGCAGCCAGTCGATTTGTACACCGACCGGTACGCCTTTAATGATTGTTGCAACACAAACCCGCGTCAGCGCGATGTGAGTATCCGATGAATAGCTTCGATTTCCCGTTCCGTTTCGATAACCACGGACGGACTGCTTCTACCGACCCGGACGGCCATATCCGCGATATGATCGAGCAGTTTTTATTCACCAATGCGGGTGAACGGGTCAATCGCCCCGATTTTGGCAGCGGCTTGTTGCAACTGATTTTTTCGCCCAACAGCCCGGAACTTGCTGCTGCCTTGCAATTTACCGTGCAGGCCGGTTTACAACGCTGGCTGGGCGATGTCATTGAAGTACGCGCTTTGGACATCACAAGTGAAGAAGCCAAATTGCAGGTCATCTTGCAATATCAGGTGCGGCGCACACAAGAAATTAAGGTTGCGACCTTTGAAAGGAGTGTGTCATGAGTGCATCAACGTTAGTCTGTAAAAACGAACTACGGCGTAATCAAGTCCGCCACAAAAAAGGCTTAAACGGCCTTGATTATGTTGAAGTCAGCGATGATCAGCTTTGTCTTACGGTTTATTTTTTAGGCAAAGCGCCCTTACAACTCGAAAAAGAAAACATACGCATCCAGGGCGGACGGCGTATCGTCAATATTCAAGTGACCGGCCTTGAAATACATAGTGATATTGACTGCCCGGATGTAGATGATTGTGCGCATATCACCGTCGATAAGTCCGGCGATTTTTCGACCTACCGTTTGTGCCTGATTGAGATTGACAGCCACACTAAAAAACCGGTCGTGGACATCGGCCCGCAAGCTGGACAACAGTTTCGTCCCATGTCCGGCATCGACCCGCGCTACGCCTGCCTGGATTTTAGCTTTAAGGCCAGTTGTCCCAGCGACCTTGATTGCAAATCGCCTCCCCCCTGCCCTCCCGAACAACGCACTGAGCCGCCCATCAATTATCTGGCCAAGGATTACGCAAGCTTTAGGCAGCTGATTCTTGACCGCATGGCACTGACCATGCCGGACTGGAAAGAACGGCATGTCCCCGATTTGGGCATTACTCTGGTGGAGTTGCTAGCCTATGCCGGGGATCAATTGAGTTACTACCAGGATGCGGTTGCCACAGAAGCTTATCTCGATACCGCCCGTCGGCGTATTTCTGTCCGCCGGCACGTGCGCTTGGTGGATTATCACTTGCACGAAGGTTGCAATTCCAGGGCTTGGGTGGCCGTTGAGATTTCTGTGGACAAGCTCGAATTAAAACCGATGGACTTTTATTTAATAACCGATCCGGGCTTACCCACACTTGGCAATATACTGAACTCAACGGAGTTGCCAAATAAACAACCTCGTCCTTATTTGATCTTTGAGCCCTTGGTCGAAGATTCGGAACAGACTATTACTTTTTATGCGGAACATAATGAGATAACCATTTATACCTGGGGCGATACCGAGTGCTGTTTGCCTAGAGGGGCGACATCCGCCACCCTTATCGATCCGGGCCAAGCGGCGGCGCAAACCGAACACGCCGATCATAATAGTGAGCATGATGAATGCTGTTGTCATGAAAAAGATTCAGTGCCAGGCTCAGTGGATTCGGGTTATAAATTACAGTTCAAGCCCTGCGACATCCTTATCTTTGAAGAGATCAAAGGCCCAAAGACCGGCAATAAAGCCGATGCCGACCCCAGCCACCGCCATGCCGTCCGCTTGACTAAGGCGCAAAAATCCCAAGACCCGCTCACCGGCCGGCTTATTTGGGAAATCGAATGGAGTCCAGAAGACGCCCTGCCTTTTGCCCTGTGTCTGTCGTCAATCAAAAAAGATGATTGCTCTCCTATTTCGGGTGTCAGCATAGTGCGCGGCAATGTGCTGTTGGTCGACCACGGCGAACGTGTCAAGGATGATCTCCCTGAAGTTCCCTTGGAAACACTGCAAGCCGAATGCGGTTGCGGCTGTACGCCGCGGGAAGCAACCAAAGTCGCCGGCCGTTTTGAACCGACCCTTCCTAGGACGGGCCTAACCTTTAGCCAGCCGTTACTGGCCTGTAACTTAAAAGCCCTGCCCTGCATGTCGGCCCCAAAATTTACGCCCGCCAGTGCGATGCTAAAACAAGAAGTCCGCTTAGCTACGCCGGAACTAAGGCTCAATGAGATTCCGCCTCCGTCTAAAGAACCCGCCCATCAAACCTTGGCGGAACACAAACAACATAATCTCGAGTCTGCGCAGGACATCATAGACATCGCTAAAGCGCCCATTTGGGAGCCGAGGCTAGAGTTACTGGGTAGCGGCCCTTTCGACCCTCATTTCGTGGTGGAGATGGAAGATGACAGACAGGCCAAACTGCGCTTTGGCAATGGCGAGTCGGGGCGCATTCCTAATGCCCAAACCTGTTTTCAGGCCGATTACCGAATCGGCAATGGCGCTGTCGGCAATGTCGGTGCCGAGTCCATTAACCATCTGGTGTTGCGTAATCAGACCCTGAACGGCGTCACCATAACCCTTAGAAACCCCTTGCCCGCAATCGGCGGCACCAACCCGGAACCGATCGCCGAAGCCAAGCTGTTTGCCCCGCAAGCCTTCCGTAAAGACTTGCAACGCGCTATTACCGCCGACGACTATGCCCAGATTGTCATGCGTGATTTCCCCCATCAGGTGCAACGCGCCAAGGCCAAACTGCGTTGGACGGGGAATTGGTTTGAAGTGTTGGTCGCCATTGATCCTTTGGGTACGGAAGAGGCGGACGAGCCATTGCTCTGCGCCATTAAACAGCATCTTTGCCGCTACCGGCGCATCGGCCACGACATCGTGGTGGTGCAGGCCGCTTATGTGGCTTTGGATATAGCCATGACCGTATGCGTGTTGCCGCATTATCTGCGCGGCCATGTCAAAGCGGCATTGCTTGATGTGTTTAGCGCACGGACGATGCCTAATGGCGATAAAGGTTTTTTTCATCCCGATAATTTGAGTTTCGGTGAGGGCATTTATCTGAGCAGATTGGTCGCAGCAGCACAGGCGGTGGCGGGCATCGAAAACGTGGTGGTTACTAAGCTGGAGCGGTTTTCTCTAGGTTCCAACCAAGAAATCGACAACGGCCTGTTAGCCCTCGGAGACTTTGAAGTGGCACGACTCGATAGCGATCCCAGTTTTCCGGAGAACGGCAAATTCACATTGGACATGCGGGGCGGACGATGAAACAAATGACACAAACTTGCGGCTGCTGCGTAGGTATAGAGACCATTACGCCAGAGCCTACGGCTAACCGTCCTGGGTTGACCGCCCTCTCCTATCGCATCGGCACCCATGCGACGTTTCTGGAAACGATGTTGGCGCGTTTGTCTGGCGGCGACTATCCGAAGCTGGCTGAACTGACGACCCGCGAAACCAACGACCCAGCCATTGCCTTAATGGATGCCTGGGCTGTGGTCGCCGATGTGCTCAGCTTTTATAACGAGCGCATCATCAACGAAGGTTATTTGGCTACCGCCACAGAACGCCGCTCGATACTGGAGCTTGCCCGTCTGGTGGGTTATAAGCTAAGACCGGGAGTGGCTTCCAGCGTCTATCTGGCTTACAGCCTAGATGCCAACACTACCGATGAAGTCCTGATCCCCAAAGGCGCACGTTCGCAAAGCCTGCCGGGGCCGGGTGAGTTGCCGCAATCGTTTGAAACCAGCGAGGATTTGAAGGCACGGGCGAAATGGAATAATTTGAAGCCTAGGCTGACCCAACCGCAAACCAAGTCAAGCATTGAACAAGGTGACGGCAAAAACAAGCGGATTTATCTGAAGGGCGTATCGGCCAATCTCAAGCCTAACGATCCATTGCTGATCGTCTTTCCCGACAAAGTAGAAGCTGGATTTTTCCGCGTTAAAGAGGTGTTTTCGGATACGGCCGCAAACCGCACTTTGGTGACCTTGCTGGAGACTGTGACTAATAAACCAGCTCCGGTTCTCCGCCCCCCCATTAATATTATCGGAAACCTAACGTTGGCTCCATCGGTGTACCGCAAAATTTTGTTTAGGCCATTAAACCTGAGTTATCCAACGTTTAATGTATCAGCAAGTTTTCAGGCACAAACATTAACGCAAGCCGACGAATCTAATCTCAATGGCGCCACTAAATCTGCTGATGCATCATTGCTACGCAAAACCTTGGCAGGACGTGAGCTGGGCTTTTCAGTATTAAAGATTTTTGCGCCGACATTGCAGGAAACTTTGACGGCTGCCGCCAAAAACGCGCAAGTCACTGAAGAAAATTCCATAAAGGTCTATGCCCTCAGGGCAAAGGCATCCCTCTTTGGACACAATGCACCGAAGGAGCCGAAATACGAACCCGCGCTTTCGGGTAAAATATCCAATCCCAATGCCGGCAATTTAATGCCGCAAACAAGCTGGCCTGAATGGAATCTTGCCTCGGATGAAACGGCAAATACGCTTTATCTCGACCGGCGCTATGAAGAGATTCCGCCTGATAGCTATATTGCTGTTTTAATGAATAACAAACCACAGATTCTTGAGATCGCAGATGTTCAATATCTCTCGCGCAGTGCCTATGGAATCAGCGGTGAAACAACAAAAATCAAGTTAAATGCCGAGTGGCTGCTCAATATGAACGCCACTATTGATTCAACAATACGCAAGACAATCGTCTACGCCCAAAGCGAATTGCTTGAACTTGCCGAAGAGCCTATCGAAGACCCGCTTTGCGCAGGGGAAGACCGTCTGATCGAATTGGACGGCGTTTATGAAGGGCTGGAATCCGGTCGTTGGATCGTGGTTTCCGGCGAGCGCGAGATAGATGGCACCAGCGGGGTCAGGAGCAGTGAATTGGCCCTGTTGGCTGACGTTAGTCTGGACATAAAAGAAATCGACGATACTGCGCTGGATGGCGATAAGCTGCATACCTTCATCAAACTGGCCAATAAGCTCGAATATTGCTTCAAACGCGACACCGTAACCATCTACGGCAATGTCGTCAAAGCCACTCACGGGGAGACGCGTCAGGAAGTTCTGGGCAGCGGCGATGGCGCTAAAGCGCTGCAAAGCTTTACCCTCAAACAACCGCCGCTGACTTATGTTTCCGCCTCCAATCCTTCCGGCGTGGACAGCACCCTAAAGGTCTATGTCAATAATATCGCTTGGCATGAAACCGATGCCTTGGCAGGCCTTGCGCCGACCGACCGCAAATTTATCACAAAAACCGATAACGAAGACAAAACCAGCATTATCTTCGGCAATGGCCGGGAAGGCGCGCGCCTGCCGACCGGCATAGAAAACATCAAGGCCGAATACCGCAACGGCATCGGCAAACCCGGCAATGTCAAGGCCGGGCAAATCAGCCTGCTGACGACCAAACCGCTAGGCACCAAGGCGGTTATCAACCCACTTAAGGCATCCGGCGGCGCGGACAAGGAAAGCCGCGATCAAGCCCGTAAGAACGCGCCGTTGGCCGTAAAGGCGCTAGACCGGCTGGTGTCGGTACAGGATTACCAGGATTTTGCCCGCAGCTACGCCGGTATCGGCAAGGCCAGTGCAGTGGAACTGACCGATGGCCGCCGTCAGCTGGTGCATGTCACTATTGCGGGGGCTGATGATGGACTGATTGATACGAACTCCGATTTGTATGGAAACTTACGCCAGTCATTACTAAGTTACGGCGACCCTTCGCTAGCCATTCGGCTGGAAGTGCGCGAGTTGATGCTGCTGGTCATCGAAGCCCGGCTCCGTATTTTGCCGGATTACCTGTGGGAACCTGTGGTCGCCAAAGTACGCGACGCAATGCTTGCTGCCTTCAGTTTTGAGCGCCGTGAGCTTGGGCAAGACGTGTTGCTCAGCGAAGTCATCAGCGTTATGCAGGCCGTACCCGGAGTGGCATACGTGGATGTTGACGTATTAAGGGGTATTCCGGAAAAAATAATTGATAGCCTGCAATCAGGGCAGCGGCGTTTAGTAACGCCGGGGGACATTGTCGATTTGCTTAGCGGGCCTCTTAAGGATGTGGACAATAAAAATATTAAAGAGCCGCCTCCACGCCTGGACGTCAATTTTGCAGGCTTTGAAGGCAAGGCATTACGCCCTGCCCAACTGGCGTTTCTTAGCCCCGAAGTCTCCGCGACCCTAATCCTTAACCAGATCAACTGAGGGCATCATGAACATGACTGACAAAGATCGCCTCTACAAATTACTGCCTTACATCTACCAACGGCTCGATGCCGAACAAGGCGAGCCGTTACGCGAACTGTTGCAAGTGCTTGGGGAACAGTTGGATGTGTTGGAGGGGAACATAGGCCAACTTTATGAAAACTGGTTTATCGAGACCTGTGAAGACTGGGTGGTGCCGTATATTGGGGAACTGGTCGGATACACCCCCGTACACGAAGCGGGCGAACCGGGCGAGGTCACGACCGCGCAAGGAAACTTGAGAAATAAAACCCTGATCCCTCGCCGCGAAGTCGCCAATACGATCCGCTACCGACGCCAAAAAGGCTCGTTGGCCCTGTTGGAGCTGCTGGCAAACGATGTCGCCGGTTGGCCGAGCCGCGCAGTGGAATTTTACAAGCTGCTGGGTTGGACCCAAGCCGTCAACCATTTGAGGCCATTGCAAGGCCGGACGCTTGATTTACGCCAAAGCAAAACGCTGGACAGGCTAAATGGCCCATTCGACGAGTCGGCTCATACGGTCGATGTGCGCAGGATCAATTCCCGCCTGAGCCAAGGCCTCTACAATATCCCCAGTGTCGGCTTATTCGTTTGGCGCTTAAAAACCTATTCAGTAACCCAAACCCCGGTCATTTCCTTAGCGCAGCGTCACTATTATACCTTTAGCGTTTTAGGCAATGACACGCCGCTTTATACCCATTGGCGGAGCGAGACCGATCCTGCCCAGATAGCTGGAGAACTTAACCTTCCCGTGCCTATCGGCAGATTATCCTTTACCGATAATAGTGCAAAGCAGCAGGCATCGACCGCTTATTACGGCGAACACAAAAGTTTGGCGATTTGGGCGCCGGATTGGCCTGCTAAAGGCGCAGTCCAACCCATTCCCCTTTCCAACATAGTCCCCGCCGATTTAAGCCATTGGGAACGCTACCATCCGCATCATAATACCGTTGCCGTCGATCCGGTGCTGGGTCGAATCCTGTTTCCCGCTAAACAGCCACCCAAAAAAGGCGTCAAGGTTTCTTACTATTACGGCTTTAGTGCCGATATGGGTGGCGGGGAATATAAACGAGTGCTGTCCCAACCCTTAGACCATGTCCTCTACCGGGTAGGCCAAAAGCAAAGCTTAAAAAGCATCAAACAAGCCTTGGAACGATGGCATCTTGATCAGCAAACCCCGGCCAATGCGGATGAGGCTAAACGCTTGCAAAATGCCGTTATCGAAATCACCGACAGCGGCGTTTACGATGAACAGCTCAACATTGAGCTAAAAGAAAAACAAAGCCTACAAATCCGTGCCGGCAATTTAACCCGACCGGTCATTCGTCTTAATGACCGTCCCGAGCAGTTTTGCGTCAACGGCCAAGCGGGCAGCTATCTTACGCTGGATGGCTTATTAATCGCAGGGCGCGGCCTACAGGTGGACGGCTCGATTTCAGGCGTCATTATCCGGCATACGACATTGGTGCCGGGCTGGTCGCTGAATGCGGACTGTGAGCCGGATCAGCTGGAAGAGCCCAGCATCGATATTACCAACGCCAATCCGTGCCTGACTATCGAGCACAGCATTGTCGGCTCGATTCAAGTCAATATCGATGAAGTCGGGCTTGATCCCATGCCAATCCGCATCAGCGACAGCATAGTGGACGCTACGGGTTGCGATTGCGAGGATTCCGCCAGCGAGGCAATTTACGCATCCGGCTCCGGTATAGCCCACGCGGTCTTAACCATGGCGCGTTGCACGGTATTTGGTAGCATCGACACCCATGCGATTGAGCTTGCCGAAAACAGCATCTTTATGGGCGCAATCCGCGTCGCCAGACGCCAGCTTGGCTGTATGCGCTTTTGTTATGTCAGACCGGGGTCGCGTACGCCGAAACGGTATAACTGCCAACCGGATTTGGCTATACAGTTGGCCGGAAACAAATCGCTGCAAGCCGCTAAAGCAGAGGGGCAGCCTCCACCTTGCACTGCGTCGATTGACCAAGACCAATGCCATGCTGAGGAACGTGTCCAGCCGCGGTTTAACAGCAGTCGATACGGTACGCCCACTTATTGTCGGCTGACTGAAGATTGCGCACAAGAAATCAAACGCGGAGCAGATGATGAATCAGAAATGGGCGTGTTCCACGATCTGTTTGAGCCCCAGCGCGAGGCCAACCTTCGTGTCCGTCTAGAAGAATATATTCCTGCCCGGGCCGACGTCGGCATTATCCAGGCCAACTAAAAAATTAATCAACAGGAGAACCAGTATGAAAGGCGATTTTTCCAGGCTTACATTTAATATGAACAAGCACTTTAGACGCGTATTAATGCAGCAAGGACGTGTGCAATTGGATGCCGACTGGAATGAGCAGACGGCTATTTTATTGCACCATATGGAGGCCTTGACCAAGGACCTATTTGGCGAGCATAGCGGACCGGCAGACATTGAAGATAACAACAAAAATGTACTCAGAAGAAACCTGGGCTTTGAAATTATTGTTGATTCGGAACGAATCGATCAATTTTCAGAGCTTACTGCTGAACACAAAAAAGAGCTGAAATCCTTACTGGACCAAAAACCGGCCATCATAATAGGCAAAGGCCACTATTACATCGATGGCATCCTGTGTGAAATCGATAAAGATTTACCATTTTCCCAGCAGCCGGATTATCCTTGGCCCAAGGATACCGACTTAGAAAATGGCACGTATTTAATTTATGCAGATGTCTGGGAGCGGCATATCACTTATATTGAAGATGACAGCATCCGCGAAGCCGCCTTGGGCGGGCCGGATACGGCGGCGCGCAGCCAATTGGTGTGGCAGGTAAAAACCGAAAAAAACTTACCCAATTCGACAGACCTTATTCCGCGAACTTATGTCAATGATGCCGGCATTAAGAGCTGGATAGAGTGGGTAGATAAATACTGGTCGGCCTGGAAAAACCAATGGCAACCCGCCAATCGCGGCCTGCTTAAAGCACAGGCAAAGCAAGACCCGAAAAAAGACACCGTCCCCTGTATCATTTCAGCCGAAGCCAGTTACCGCAGCACGGAAAACCAGCTTTATCGGGTAGAAATTCATAATCCCGGCAAGGCGGGGAACGCCACATTTAAATGGTCGCGTGATAACGGCAGTGTCGTTACCGGTGCAAAATTGAGCGGCACTGAGCTAACCGTCGATAACCCTCGCGGCTTTACTGTCGGATTATGGGTGGAATTGACTAACGACAACCAGGAACTGCGCGGAGAAAAAGGGGTATTGGCAAAAATAATCAATATCGACAGCGATGTTTTATCCTTGGGGCCAATCAATATCGCAGTCCCTTCCGAGGAGCAAAAGCCAACAAAAGCGCGTTTATGGGAAAGTGACGAAATAGCCATCCAAGAAAACAACAGTAACAATGATTGGATCAAACTAGCCGATGGAGTGCAAATTCAATTTCAGCCGAACCCTGAAAATCAATATCGCACAGGCGATTACTGGCTAATCCCCGCCCGCGTTGCGACAGGCGATGTAGAATGGCCTGGCGCTGTAGGAAAACCGGAAGCCCTGCCTCCATTTGGCATTGAACATCATTACGCGCCGCTTGCGATTGTTAACATTAACGAAAAACCTGTCGCGACCGATCTCCGTCAGCATATTGGCCCGCTTGTTAGTCATTATTCACAGCCTGCGGCTTCTACAGCGCCGCCTAAAGCGGTTAAGGCGACCGATCCAGCAACAAGAAAGCCATGATCGCGCGCCCCTTGCACCTCAAATCGACGACTGTACGGATGCAGGAGCTGTTGCCGAGACTATATTAAAAAGCGGCAACTACCCATCCATTTTGTAATCGCAAAGCCAATTCTGAAGTGTCCAAAGCCAGCTTTGGACTCCAGAACAAGTGCGCTATAGGATTTCAAGAACGCTATATTTCCGCCGCCCTGCCCTTCGCCATTGCGCCCGATGCCCAGAACGTAATACCATCTGACCATCGATTGCATCGGGGGTATCATCATGAGCAACAATACAGCACAGGATTCAAGCCTCACCCTCGTCAATGCGTTATTTGATATTAATGCCTGCAACGTCATTGAAACCCATATTTCCTGGGTGCTGCTGATCGGTCAATACGCCTACAAAATCAAAAAACCGGTTAACTTCGGTTTCCTGGATTTTTCCACGCTGGAAAAACGCCGCTTTTGCTGCAATGAAGAATTAAGACTGAACAGGCGCTTGGCCGCCGAACTGTATCTTGAGGTCGTACCGATAACCGGAACACCGGATCATCCCCAACTAGGCGGCACTGGCGATCAGCCATCGAGTACGCGGTCAAGATGGTCCGGTTTCCTGCCGGGCCAGTTGCTAAGCGAACACGCCGAACACGGCCAACTGAGTGCAGATCAAATCGATCAACTTGCCGATATTGTTGCCGGTTTTCATGAAACGGTTGAACAGGCTGACGAAAACTCCCCTTATGGCGATAGCGCAAACATCAACCATTGGTTTATCGAGAATTTCGACCATATCAGGCCCTTACTGGTCGATGATATTCAAAAACAGCAGCTACAAAAAATCCAGCAATGGGGTGACAGCGAATGGCGCAAGCAAGCCGGGACTAATGCAGCTGCGCAAACACCAAGGCTATGTACGCGAATGCCACGGCGATCTGCATCTGGGCAATATGACGCTGATCAACGGCAAGGTCACCCTGTTCGATTGCATCGAGTTTAACCCGATGCTGCGCTGGATCGATGTGATCAGCGAGGTGGCTTTTTTGTTTATCGACCTGCTGCACTTTGGTTACGACGCATTATGCTTACCGTTTTCTTAATCGCTATTTGCAATACACCGGCGATTATCAAGGACTGACGTTGTTGCGATATTACCTGGTTTACCGTGCGCTGGTGCGGGCTAAAGTGTCCTTGTTGCGCATGGCGCAGCAACGATGACGATGCCGCCGCCAAACAATCGCGTTGCGAATACGCGGCTTTTGCCGACTTGGCCGAGCGTTTTACCAAGCGCCGCCAAACCGTTTTGATAATTACCCACGGCTATTCAGGCTCCGGCAAATCGACTATGGCCGCCCAGCTCGCCGAAAAAATCGGCGCATTCCAGATACGCTCCGATATAGAGCGCAAACGGCTGTTCGGCTACCGGGCATTAGTGCAGACCGGCAGCGGCATTGACAACGGACTTTATACCCAAGAGGCCAGCCTAAAAACCTACCAGCATCTTAAAGAACTTGCCAAAACCGTGCTTGATGCCGGTTTCCCTGTCATTATCGACGCGGCCTTTCTTAAAACCGGGCAACGCGACCCGTTTCGACAGCTTGCGGCTGACTGCGGCGTACCGTTTCATATCATCACTTTTCAAGCGTCTGATCAAGAATTATGCAGACGCATCAAGCAACGGCAAAACGATGCTTCGGAAGCGACGGTAGCCGTGCTGCATCAACAGCGGCAATCGGCGCAGCCGCTGTCGGAACAAGAGCAGTCCGGTGTAATTACAATTAATACCGAAAGCGATAATGCCCTGGAAATCCTGTTGGCTGGATTTGACCGTTATTACCAATAACGTGGCGGTTAATACGCGGAACGTAGCTATTCAGTGAATACTACCTACGATTAATAGAACACGGATGACGCGGATTAGACTGATTCACGCGGATTTTAAAAAACCGAAGCAAAGTTTGTTATGCACTTTTTAATCTGTGTTTATCAGCCTAATCCGTGCCATCTGCGTTCCATTTCATTATGGGCTGAATAGCTATAGCGGAACTTACTTATTCCTGTTTTTCTTTAGGACATAATACAGTCCACAACGCACTTGACTAAAACTTTGCCTCTAGGAGGTCAAAATGAATGAAGACACTTTAAACTTGGAAATCAGAAAATTTCTCAAACATGTCGGCATCACCTCACAACGCGAGATCGAACATGCCGTGCTTAAAGCGGTTGAAACCGGGAAATTGAACGGTTCCGAAACCATAGCAGTCAAAATGACGTTGGAAGCGCCCTCTATCGGCGTCATCCATTGCATCGAGGAAAAAATAGCGCTCGACTAAATAAACCGGACAGGGGACAAAAACCATGAACAAGCACCTGAAGTTAGTTAGAGAATTTCACGACGCATTGTCTGTTCCGCAAGCAGAATCTGGCGCAAATGTACGGCTATCCGATATGGATGTTGTTTTGCGTCAAGCATTACTGATGGATGAAGGCAGCGCGGCGTTAAAAGCAATCAAATCCGGCGACATGGTTAAAATATTGGCCGGACTGGTTAATCTTGCTTATAGCGCGTTGGGCGCCGTTGCAATACAAGGCGGCGATGTTACCGATCTACCGGACACATGGAAGCATGATGGCTTTGTCTTATCGGTCATGCGCACCCTGTCCGATAAAATCAATCATTGCAGCTCCGGCAGCAGCGATGATTATTCAGCCGTTTATTGTTTGTGCATTCATTTAACCCAAAGCTTTATCAACGCGGATTTTGATAAAGCCTTCCAAATGATTCATGACGGCAAGATGTCCAAACCGGTTAAAATACCGGATTTGAGCGACTGTCTTTATGAATAGCAGTAAACACCCGGAATTCCCGCTGACCGATGAATTGATTTATCTCAACCATGCCGCCGTAGGACCCTGGCCGAAAAGAACCGGCGAGGCGGTGATCAAGTTTGCCGAGCAAAACACCCGCTACGGCTCGCACTTTTATCTGGACTGGCTGAACAAGGAAGCCGAACTGCGCAGCCAATTGCAGGCCTTATTAAACGCCCCCTCCGCTGACGATATTGCTCTGGTTAAAAACACCTCGGAAGCCTTGTCCTTTGTCGCCTACGGTTTGACGTGGCAACCCGGCGACAATATCGTGTCCAGCAATGAGGAATTCCCGTCCAACAGACTGCCGTGGGAATCCCTGGCCGATCAGGGCGTGGAATTTCGCCAAGCCGACCTGCACAGCGCCGATACGCCCGAGGATGCTTTGTTTGCGCTGGTCGATGACAACACGCGTTTATTGACCATCAGTTCCATACAATTTGCCTCAGGCCTGCGTATGGACTTGGAACGGATCGGCGAATTCTGCAAGCAGCGCGGCATCCTGTTTTGCATCGATGCGATCCAGAGCCTGGGTGCGGTGCAGTTTGACGTGCAGGCTTATCAGGCCGATTTTGTGATGGCCGACGGCCATAAATGGATGTTCGGCCCGGAAGGGCTTGGGCGTTTTTTACACCACGCCCGAGGCCAGGGACAAGCTGAAGCTGACCCAATACGGCTGGCACATGATGAAAGACATCCATAATTACGAAAACCAGCCGTGGGAAATTCACCCCACCGCCCGCCGTTTTGAATGCGGCAGCCCCAATATGCTGGGCATCCATGCGTTTTCCGCCAGCTTGTCGTTATTGCTGGAAACAGGCATGGATACAGTCGAAGCGCAGGTCTTGGAAAAGTCCGATTATTTAATCGATGCGATTGATAAAAACGGGCAATTGGTTTTATTGTCGGCAAAACAAAGCCCGCTCAAATCCGGCATTGTCATCTTCAAACACCGGACGATTGCCAACGAAGTGCTGTATAAACACTTGCAGGACAACGGCGTGGTTTGCGCCATGCGCGGCGGCGGCATCCGATTTTCGCCGCATTTTTATAATACGCTGGAGGAAATCGACCGGGCGCTGGGATTGGCTTCAAGCGTAGAGTTATAGGATGGGCTGACGCAAGAAGCCCATCGTTCGCGATTGATGGGCTTCGTACCTCAGCCCATCCTATGCACTATCAAGACCGATCAGAGCTGGCAAATGACACAAAGGCAGGCCTGATGCTAAAATTGCCGTTTCAATAAGTTTAATTTTTTAGGAAAAGCATGAGCAAAATTACCATCGAACACAATCCCAGTGAAGAGCGTTTAAAAGAGCTGGGTGTTTCCAACTGGGAAATCTGGGAAAAAGAAATTTCAAAATTCCCAATAGATTTTGATGAAACCGAATGCGCCTATGTCCTGGAAGGCGAGATTTTAGTAACGCCAGCCAACGGGGAGCCGGTACGAATTCTACCCGGCGATCTGGTGTCGTTCCACGCAGGATTGGATAGTCAATGGGAAGTGGTCAAACCATTGCGCAAGCATTACAGCTACGATTATCCCAACGGCATTTAACCGATAAATTGTGCTTCGCTAGCCTCGTGGCTCGGTACATTTCGCTAACCCAACCACGAGGGGCGATGCCGTAGGGGACTCTATGCGTACCCTACGACATTCAATGATCCCCACAACGCGCCCTACCCACCTTCATCATTTTCCAGGCTTATTTTTTATAAAACTTTTTGGTGTAGCAGGCCATAAGCAGCCCTTTGACCGTTGCAATATCACTTTGTTTATAAATCTTACTGTCCTTATCACTGATAGTAGGCATCAGATTTTTTGTGTCATCGGAAATACTGCTATTGCTAAACACTGAATCAGCCGCACAATCACAGTAAGATTTGGCCTGTTCCGCAGAACGTGTGGAGCTCTCCTGCGTTATACAGTTATTAATGAAAGCTGATTTAACCTGGTTTCCATTCCCCTTCTCCCCACTACATGCCGATAAGCCGATACATAAAGCCGCGATAAACACTAAAATTTTCTTATTCATTATTATTCCTTATTACCGATTATCGTTATGGAGCCACGTAGGCTGAGCGGCATATTATGCGATTTTTTCAGCTTCGACTTCAATCATTACCATAGCCACATGCGCTTTACCGTCTGCTGTTAGCGGCACCTTGTCCAGATATTTTGAACAAACCTCCTCGATAAACATCTCCCTTTTTTCATTTGGGATTCGCTGCGTATAGGGCAGCCATGTTGTTCGAATCCATCCTTCCAGCCCTGGTTTTCCGTCATGCGTCATATCTTTAGGGATAAGTTCAACACGGATTATAGAAAACCCGGATTCTTTCAATAGCGCTTGATAGTCATCGACGCCAAGAAAAGTAAAAGGGAATTCAAATTCAGTAAAGTACTGCGCCCATTGATCTGAAGTTCTAAGCTCATCCATGATCGAAAGTATACCCGCCGCATCGCCTTTGCCGCCCATTCGCAGCAGGATTTTCCCGCCAACCCTGAGGCTTTTATATAGGCCTTCAACGACAGGTTTATGATTCTTGACCCAATGCAGCGCCGCGTTTGAAAAAACCAGGTCAAAACAGTTTTCAAATGATAAATCGCTCGCATCCATGACTTGAAACGAAAGATTAGGATGCTGGTTTTGTGGATATTTTTCCTTTGCCAAGTCTATCATTTGCAGCGAGTTATCAACGCCGACAACCGCCCCGTCACCGGCTAACCCAGCTATTTCCGCAGTTACTTTTCCATCGCCGCAACCTAAATCGAGAATATCTTCCGCCCCTTTTAAACTCAGATGTGCAATAAGCTCTCTTGCCCATTTTTGTTGAGCCCCTGAGTTTCTTTCATAATCTTTAGCATTCCAACTGTATGTATTCATGTTTTCCTTATCGCATATCGTAGAGGTGAAGGGGGACACGATTTTTCATGGTCGCGTAAATTGGGCATCAACAGCAGGCGCATTAGAGTCAAATCGAAATCTGGCACCACATTGAAACATCCTAATGTTGGGCATAAAAAGTACGCCCAATAGGACTGACAGCCGGACGAGGCTGATTAAGTGTAACTTGTGTTACTTAAACATCGCGGGAACGTAAGGGGCGGGATTGCCCTCCGCCCCGCTTGAAAGATACGAAGAGCACAAAGGTATAGGATGGGCCGACACAGAAAGCCCATCGTTCGCGACTATTGATGGGCTTCGTACCTCAGCCCATCCTAAGCTCTTAAAATTTTATTTTGACGTAGCTGGAACACTGTTCCATGATTTTTTGTTAAAGCCTAAAGCAGTTGCAGCCTCACGCTCTTCTTTGCTTAATTTATTCCACGAAGCACCATCGGATAAAACACTCCAGAGTCTTTGTTCCTCAGCGGACATATCATTCCAATCTATTTCATCCCAAAATTTATTAACATCCCCCGTAGGAGTACGCACGCCTGTTTTTGCTCCATCCTTTGTAGCTTCGGCAGCTTTTTCAACAGGCGTAGCAGCTTCGACGGCAGGTGCCGGCTCAGCGTAAACCCAATTAGAAACAACAGCTAACGCTAAAATATAAACTAACTTTTTCATAAAATCCCCATAGGTAAAATTAAACATCAGTAATTACTGATTAGAATAACATATTGATATTTTTTTGATAAATTTGTGCTGACGCTTTACGACCGGCGGGCCGCAGGATGTGCTGAGGTACGAAGCGCATCAATCGCAAACGATGCGCTTCACTTTGTTCAGCACATCCTACGATCTGACGCTTTACGACCGGAGCGATAGCGCAGATACCGCTCACCTATCCCAACGCTGCGGGTATCGACATTGGTGCTCCAGCCATTTCGTGACAGTGCCGTAGACTGGGTAGGGCAACGCGAAACCCAGATTTAATGCGAACAACGCTGGGTTTCATTGCATTCAACCCGGCCTACGGCACTGGAACCCCAACGGGGTTTAAGCCGTTAGCCGGGGGTTGAGCGTAGCGACACCCCCGGATGGCTACAAATAATCCGGATTATAATCGACACCGGATTTTTCCAGCATTTCAACCAACTCATCCCGGAATGATTTCATTTTATGGTGTTGTTCCTGATTGGCGATATATTTTGCCACAGCGTCCAGCCCGGACGCGCTAACGGTGAAAGCCGCGTAACCTTCTTGCCATGCAAATTGCTTTTCTCCTAATGTATCATGAACCCACACGGAAGATGATTTCTTCAACTCCCGCATCAGATCGGCAAGATTGTGCGTGGATTTTAAAGACACCAGCAAATGGACATGGTCATCGATTCCACCAATTCGTTTTGAAAACCCGCCCAGTCTATGGACAATTCCACCGAGATAATCATAAAGCCGAGGACGCCATTTTGCATCTATGATGGGAGCACGGTTTTTGGTTCCAAATACGATATGGTAATGTAGGCTAAGATAGGTGGATGCCATGGTAAACTTCGCTTAAATGTTATGTTTCTGCGACCCCGTTGGGGTCGAGGTTTTTGTTTCATACCATCCGGTCCGGGGGTGTCGCTACGCTCAACCCCCGGCTAACGGCTTGAACCCCGCTGGGGTTCCTGATGCAGTGGGTTTCAGCTTCGCCTAAAGCGCCTACTTTGGTATCGTTAACCCAATATTTTTGTGCGAAGGTGTCGGATTGCTAAAAGATGCAACCCAACCATGTTGTCCGACCTACTCAGCTAACCGAAAAATTGCCATTACGGAATTATCAATTTGTGTGTCTACAAGCCGGACGGGGCATGTTGCCCCGTCCGAAACGTTTTGTGTTGATTAAGCTCAACCACTTTCTAGGCATCGTGGAAACGTTATGAGCGGAGTTGCAAACTCCGCCCCGCTTGAAAAATCTTGATGCCTGAAATGGATTGACCGTTAGAGTATTTTAAAAACCCGGTCATTCCGATATTCGTAAATGGTGCGCGGTGCGCACCCTACTTGGCTCATAAGTTACGGGCCTCTATCCATAGCCGTTCTTTGCCCACCAGCCTATACCAATCCTCAAATTGAGAGCGATACTGCTCAAAAGGCTCGGATAGCTTTGGCCGGGGATCTTCGCTGAGACAGTACGCCATACCTTCCATGAACCATTTGGGTTCACGCCACGCGTTTATCATGCCCAGTTTTTCATTCTGAAGGTGGTGAATCATTTCATGGCGTACATAGTATGGCTTCCATGCACGTGGACTGATGGCAATGCCAAAAGTGCCGATAGTTATGCCTGCGCGTCTTCCTAGGCCGAAGGATTGAGAGCAGGCGTCAGAGTTGCAGAAAATAACGCGCGGCTTATGTCCGATTAATCCAACCGACGAGTCGACAAAATGCAAGGCTTCATCGTACAACTTGGCAGCTTCCTGATATCGGGACACCTCATCAGTACACAGGGTATCATTGATGCAGGAAATCCCAGTCAGTTCAGGTGCAACAACTCGAACAGGCTTAATGAGTGCCCAAGCAGCGACAGGGATGCATAGCATGCTGATAAGTAATAGTCGTTTCAACATACGAGCCTCTTAAGATGCATAACGTAATATATACGACACCAACTGTCGCATAAAAAAATTGTGTTGTCGTATATTCCTCATAAATCTCTCTAATTGTTTGTTTTCATTAAGCCAACTTTACAGTAACAGCCCGTAGGATGTGCTGAGGTACGAAGCGCATCAATCGCGGAAGATGCGCTTCACTCTGTTCAGCACATCCTACGAGCTGGTTACGAAAAGTTGCAACTCAATCTACGCTGGCTAGGGCCAAACCAGCCCTGTAGGCCGGAATAAGACCATCCAAGCGCGTAGCGCGAGGTGGCGTTTCCGGCCTACAGGGCTTTATAACAACAGAACTGATGTACAAACAAATACGACACCATCAGCCCACCCAAAAAATCATCTCCAAACAAGCTAACGCCTATTGTACTCTGAATTGCGATTTTCCACGTTGATCAGCCAACATTTTTAACCCCGGCATTGACCAATGCCGCCATAGTTACCGCCCCGCCTTGCCCGCTGGCATTCAACCCTTGCATAACGCTATGCCGGTTTTGCGGCGGTTGGTTTTGACTAACTTTCCACTTGCCGATTAATCGGGTGATAACCAGTTCAATCCCAACCACAGCCCCAAGCAGCTTTTCGGTAAAATCCTCCGGCGCATCCGACACCGCCCACGGCTCGGGGAAAGCCGCTTCATGTTGCTGCGTTAACGCTTCAAGCTGGGCGCGAACCCAAGCAGCATCATCGATAATACGCAAAGAACCGTAGGCATGAACTACCGCGTAATTCCAGGTCGGAACCACCTTGCTGGTTTCCTGTTTAGTCGCATACCAGGACGGGCTGATATAAGCGTCCGGGCCGTGGAATATGGCCAGCGTTTCAACATCCGCTGCAAGGTCGCGCCAGAGCGGATTGGCCCGCGCTATATGGCCGCGCAACACGCCAAACGGTTCGGGTGTCGGTTCAAGACGCAATGGAATGTGATTGGCGTTAATGCCGTTTGCGCCAAGTGTCACCAAAGTCGCAAGCGGTCGATTGCGAATCAGCTCGTGCATGACCTCAACATCGGGTTGTTCAAACTGTGTTGGTATGTACATGGGACTATTCGGAAATAAGAACTTCGCTAAGTTGGATAATCGGCTCTATGTCGGTGTAATTGGGCATATCGCCTTGCAACACTTCGGCGTGCTGCATGAAAGCGGCCATGAAGTCTTCAGCCGAATCAAACAGGAAGTGGCACATGGCGATATAGGCCGCATCCGTTCCCGGCACTGCGCCGCCAAGCCCGCGCTCGACTGAAACGCCCTTGAACCCCGGATGGGCGCTCAAAAGCCCAATCGACAACGGCATGTGCGTGTCGATGTAATAGCCCATATCGAACCGTGCGCTTGTGTTGTTGGGGTACAGGATGCTGATTTTTATCATGAAGGTTCCGTAAGTAATGAATAGTGGGCAAAGGCTTTGGTCACTTTTTGCTCTTGGTTAAAATGAAATACTTCGGCGGCCAGACGGCCTCGCGCGCCTCGATAATAAAGCGTGATGCTATTTACGCCAACCAGTGTCGTTATTAATTCAAAATGTAAATCAGGGATGAGCTGCAGTGCTTTAGCCCAATAATCGCCAACCGCCGCTTTGCCGCGCAGGGTTCCGCCAGCCTCATTAGCCAGCTGGATAATCACCGGCGATGACATTTCAAAATCGTCGGCATAGTGGGATAAGATGCGCTGCAAATCGTGGCTGTTCCACGAATCTATCCAGTCGTTGGCAAAATGTTCGGCAAACGTGTCGTTCATGATTGATCTTTAGGATGCAAGGTAAGAGGACGAAGCCTTATCGGCGGAACCTTGATAACTTCAGCATCCGGCAGATTCTCAAAGACTTGCTCTACCGTCTTGTTCTGGGTCAATGCTTTTACCACCAGCGGCAACGGCTCGGCCAATATTTGCGGAAAGTCTGTTTCCGACGCATCAATAACCGGGAAAGCCAGCTTTTCCGTGGGCGGGCAAAAGTCGGCGGACACGCCCGGTTTATTGCCTCGGGCATCAATGCGATACCAGCCATGCTGCTCAAGATAAGCCGCATTCAAGCCATGAAGACAGTAAGGCGGGCCATCGGTTTCAACCGTCAGCCGTTGATAGCAAAGCCCCGCCGGAATGGCATTGGCTCTTAACAGCGCCGCCAACAAATGGCTCTTGGCATAACAGTAACCCGTGCCGTGGATTAATACGTCCGAGGCTTTGCAGGTGACTGGATTCGTCCGGTAATCCCAACTGTGTTTAATGGAATCGCGGACGAATTCAAAGCAACGTTTCGCTATCGCCTCATCAATAACACAGCCCTCGGCAAGCTCCGCCGCCTTGGCAATCACCAAAGGATGTTTCCAGTCGATGTACTCGCTAGTGTCGAGATAGTGTTTCATGTCTGTTTTCATCGCCCCGGCTGCCATGCCGGGTAACAAGGAATGCCTTCAAATTCGAGCCACGGAACGTCGTGCGATGTCCAAATATGCATTTGCGGAACGATGCCGGGGTCTTCATTAAGCGTTGCCACCCGAACAATAACGTGAGACTGGTTCACCCGCTCGGCCACCAGATGGGATCCGCACACCGAACAAAAATAGCGCGACTTTCCCGGAAAAGACTCGAAGACTGAAAGCTTTTCCTCGCCTTTCAACCAGCGAAAATGTTCCCGCATCACACCACCCGTGGAGGCGAACGGCGCCGCATGCGCTTTTTGGCAAGTCCGGCAATGGCAGTGGGCGACAGGCGTATCGATGCTGTCGATTTCATACTCAATGGCTCCGCATAAACAACTACCTTTCATGTTATTTCCCTCGTTACGTAATCAACTATAGATCTATGAGAATATAGTTTTAATCATGCTGTTTATTTGCCTATTTGGGGAATGGCAAAATGATAAACAAAGAACTGCTCATCGCGCTGCCAACCGGCGGCTTGATAAAGCGTCTGAGCGGCTTCGTTGCTTGTCGCGGTTGACAGCGAAACGCGAACCGCGCCCAACGAACCCGCATAGTCAACGGCGGCGGACATCAGTTTCGAGGCCACGCCTTTTCTTCGGGCATGCTCATAGACGTAAAGATCGTTGAGCACGAATATCCGGGCCAGCGATACCGATGAAAAGCTCGGATAAAGCTGGGCAAAACCAACAGGATCATTGCCTTCATGCGCAATGAACAAGACCGACTCGCCGTGATTGAAACGTGCCGACAAAAACTCTATTGCGGCAGGTAAATCGCTGGCGCGACCGTAAAACTGGCGATAGCCGTCAAACAGCTGCGCGAGCGCCTCAAGGTCGGACAGAACGGCTTGACGAACGGTGATAGTATTCATATTTCTCCAAGATAGTTTTATAACATATAAGGGTATCGGCTCCATTTATGCTTTTCCCTGCCTTTCAAAGTAGATACGTATAAGACTTAAGCTGGCCGGGTGCGAATCGCAATGCGGGAACCAAACAGGTTGATGCACAACCCCGCAATAACCAGCGTAGCGGCGTTTATTTTCCATGGAGAAAGGGGCTCCCCCAAGGCCAGCGTTGAAGATGCAAATCCGAATATCGGCACCAGCAACGTAAACGGAGCCACTGTCGCAGCCGGATAGCAGCTCAATAACCAGCTCCATGCGGCAAACCCAAGCAGGGTCACCGGATACACCATATAGCCAACCGCACCGATAGTGAGCCATGAAATATGCGAAATAACTTCAACATTCCAGCTGTTTTGTTCCAGAAAAAACGACAGAACCAATAGCGGCGGCCAGGCAACGAGGCTTCCCCACACGACCAGCGCAAGCATATCGACTGTGCCGAGTTTCTTGGAAATCAGGCTGCCTACGCCCCAGGAGACAGCGGCGGCTAGGATCAGAATCAGGCCGTAAGCCGAAACTTCACCGCCGATATTCGCCGCCACCAGACCGATTCCTGAAAAGGAAACCAAGGCCCCTACGATTTGCCAAACGGATGGCTTTTCGGCCAGAAATAAGACAGCCAGCAAGACCGTGAAGAACACCTGCACCTGAAGCAACAAAGACGCCAGCCCTGCGGTTGTCCCTGCGTACATGCCGGAAAACAGCAATGCAAACTGTAGCGAGAACATCACCAACCCGAAGCCGACAACCATACGGAACGGAGCAGCAGGCCGCTTGATAAAAAAGACCGCCGGGAACGCGGCCAGAAAAAACCTGAGCGCGCAAAGCAGAATCGGCGGAATTTCTTTAAGCCCGACTTTGATTACAACAAAGTTGACTCCCCAAATTGCAACTACCAATATTGCCAACGTCATGTGATGTAAACGCACTATCGCTCCTGTGACCTGTTATGTTCAATGTAAAGCGCCGCTTTTGGCACGTCCCGCTCAATCCAACGTTCCATCTCGGTTGGCGTAATCTGGCCCACTTGAGCCAAGAAGATGATGTTCATCGTAGAGAACCTAAAGTGATGGCGACGCGTGGTCATCAGAGGCCGCACCCAACTGACGGCATATTTCAGGCACCGCTCGATAGAGGCATGAGTAATGCGACAGGCCGTTAAAAATTTCGGTCGAGGTGCATCCGGGTATCGCCGATGCCAAATACTCCGCCATAGCGACCGGCGACCAATTGTCCTCTGCCCCGTGCCAGATGTGCGTATTGACATTGATACCCGAAAGCGTGCCTTTCCAGGGCTGGACATAAGCCTTGATGTCTCTAACGTAGCCTTGAACCCGGCCAATAAAGCACAATCTCAATACTTTAGTGATGTGGGATTGAAATTCGTGATCGATGGACAATGCTTTATCGCCGCCGGCGGCGCCGGCAAACAACAAGCGAAATAACGCCTTGGGGAAAAGCAAAGCGAGTAGCCCTTGCCAGTAAGACAATAGAACAAATAAGATCGGGGCTGTCTTTGCTAACTGAAAAACCTGCTTCCCGGCCATGGCTTCAAGAAAATCGCCCGCATCCAGCGGTGCGGCAGCCGAGATTAAATGCAAATCCCGAACTCCGTTACCCAGATACTGGCAGGTCTGCAGAGCGATGAACGCACCGATTGAAAAACCGACGACATCTACTTCTTTCCCGGCGGCTTGCTTTGAAATCTCCTGAGCCAAGAGTTGATAATACGCCTCACCGGCTATCGAATAATCGCCGGAAAACCGATCGAAACAAATAAACGTCAAACCCTGCTCTTTAGCGTAAAGATCGAAAATTGCGCATTCTTCCGGTGCTCCAGGTGCGCCATGAAAGTAAATCACTATTTTTCCATTATCGGAACCGAACTGACTGAATTTCAATAGATGCTCCAGTTGATGCATAACTTAAACAATTGACCAAAGTTCTCGCGATTGTAGGGCGTGCCGTGCGCGCCTTTCCCGATACCTGAAAAACTTTGCTATCCCTTTGGCGCGCACTGCGAGCCCTACTCAACTAACATTTTGTTTTCTCCTTCGTTCTAATGTTTGATGCGATCCGGTTGACCAAATGGTTACGAAACATTGCGATCCGCCGGATGGTTAACGCCATCGTTCGTTGGAACATTCTCGATTTCAAACGGATTGACGCCTTCCAGGCAGCCGACGTTGTAGCCGTATTGGTTTGGATTCGAGCGGCGCTGATGGTGCGTGTAAATGCCGCAGATTGAGCAAAAGTAATGCTTCGCGGTCAAGGTATTGAACTGATAGAGCTTCAATGCATCGTGGCCTTTGATGATCTTGATGCCGGTGAGCGGAACCGAGGCGACTATCGCGCCTTTTCTCCGGCAGATCGAACAATCGCATCTGCGAGAATCAACGATACCGTCAGGCAAATCGAGTTCCAGCACAACGGCCCCGCAGTGGCACGTTGCCAAATGTTTCGGATTAATAATCGTCTTTCCAACTTGCTTAATCATAGTGAACCACCTTTTTGCTTCATCATGTTACGGTAAAGGGCTCAGAGCCCGGCGGCGGTTGAAACCCGCTTGCGACTGCCTCAATCATCAAGCAATTATCCAGTAACGCCTCATCACGCCAACGCTGACCCACGAGCTGAACCCCAATCGGCAAGCCATTTACCACCCCAACGGGTAATGTCACGACAGGACTTCCCGTCAATGAAAACGGAACAGCCATGCTAATGGTGCCTTCCAAATAGGACAGTCGATGATCGTCAATCATAATAGTTGGCGGCTTGCCAAACTTGCTTGGTCGTTGATGCGGAAAGGCAACGCTTGGGGTGGCTGGGCACAACCAGACATCCCACAAATCAAGAAACTGCTCTAGCTGAGAAATGAGTCGCTCCCGGATATTGAGTGCTTCGTTATACTGACGAAAATCGAACCTCAGCCCTGCGGCGAAAGAGCGGATGAGCGGTTGGGATTTAGGCAAAAACCGTCCGATCATTGATAAAGGCAAGCGCTCCATAGCTGGCATACCTAAACCGACTTCCGCTCCGGCGATAATGCCGTAGGCATACCAGGCCTCTTCGAAATCGAAACCGTTTGGGCGGCAGCGTTCGACCGTCATACCGGCCTGACCCAGTTGCTGAACAGTACGATCCAAACCGGTTCTGGTACGGCTGCATAGCGGCAAACCGTTAAAGTCATCCCACCACGCCACCCGCAAAGGCCGCGTTTTTGCCGGCTTGGCTGAACAAATCGGCAGCGGCGGAATCTCCGTATCGATGCCATCAGGCCCCTCCATGCAATCAAGCCCTAAGCGCAGGTCATCGACGCATCGGGCGAGCACGCCGAACGACAGCAAGTGCCGCACGGAACGTTCGGCACCGGGGAGATGCGGAATGTGGCCTGTGCGAGGCACACGATTTTCGGTGGCTTTAAGTCCCGCTACGCCGCAATAAGCCGCCGGAATGCGTATTGAACCGGCGAGGTCGCTGCCAATATCCAGAAACGAAAAATTCATTGCTACTGCCGCCGCGCTTCCGCCGGAACTTCCGCCGCTGGTTAGCTCGAGATCCCACGGATTATTCGTTCGTCCGAACAGCGGGCTCCAGCACTGAATGTCTCCGGCGAGTTGCGGCAAATTGGTTTTCCCAAGCACGATGGCTCCGGCCTCTTTCAGTCGTGCTACAACCGTAGCATCTTTTGTAGGAACAAAATCTTTGAGCGGCGGATGACTGGCGGTTGTCCTGAGACCTTGGGTTTCAATCGCATCTTTAACGGATATGGGTACTCCGAATAGTGGCGGCAAAGCCCCGCCTTGGCCGATACGGATGTCCGCCACTCTGGCTGCATTAATTGCGGCTTCTTTGTTCAGGGTAACAATGGCGTTTATTGCTGGATTGTGGCGATCAATTCGATCCAGGCAGGCTCGCACCGCCTGCGTTGCAGTTACAGAGCCTTCACGAATGGATTGAGCTAAGTTTTTGGCGGAATCACTCATGCGAACTCGAAATCCGACTGGGAAACGACACCTCCAATACAACACAGCCAACATCCGTTTTGAATGGCCCATGGAGTTCACCGGGTGGACGACTGGCGTAATGCCCGGCTTCCAACCAAACATCAAACGCCTTGTCGTAAAGATGACCGCTGATAATAAATACTTCCTCAGGATATAGGTGACTTTTGCTCCCGAAAAGCGAAGTATCGGCACCGGCGAAGAATCGGGTCAGCCGGGTATATTCGCCGCTAACTGGGTCGATGCTCAAGGTTAGTTCTTCGGCCATTCCTTCAAGTCCTTTTATTGGCGTCCAACGTTCCCGACTCTCTGAGTTTAAGGTGTTCCAATAAGTTGAAATAGATTTCGTCATGTATATTCTTTGACCTCAAGATCGGGATTTACAAAATCCCAAGGTTGATGACTTGCGCTCCAAAAAACTTGCTGCGGCTTAAACAAGCCGGGATCTTCTAACGTTGCGGCATGAAAAAACAGCATTCCCGGATAACCGGACGACTTCTTTAAAACGGGATTGCCACAAGTAGGGCAAAAGCCGCTGCTAACGGTATTGCCATTATTTGAAGTCAATTCATAAAACTTGAGTTCTCCGGTAACAACAGTGTCTTTACTTAATGCAACAAACTCTGCCGAATGGCCCGTGCCGGTGATTCTTTGACATTGCCTGCATTGACACAAAAAAGATAACCGGGGTTCGGATTTCAATTCATATTTTACTGCCCCGCAAATACAACCGCCTTTAAATTCACTCATGATATTTATCCTCACGATGTCTTAGTTGTTATTAGGGTTGTCATTCGGTTGACGACTTCGTTAAACGTTATATCCAAACCACAACCTACAATGGTTTCCACGATTTCTTTTGGCGGAAGACGGACTTTATAATACGAACTCACTTTTTGCTGCCAGCCGTTTTCCGTCCTAACCTGCAACAGGTCTGTAACACGTAGTTTGTCTGCTTCATAATCAAGACAACACGTCAGTATTTTAGTGTCGTCACTTTTTACCGGGATGAATCGTTGATCGCCCAAGAGTACTGTTGAATAATCCCGGAAAGACAAGATCAGTTTTCCCCCTTCGGTTAATAACTCACAGCAATCAATAATGAGCTGCCTTATCTCGTCCAAACTTCCAAGATGTGTCAGTGTGTCGCCCCAGCACATGATCAACTCGGGCTTGGGATCGGCATATTTTTTTACTTGGCGAATATCATCCTCAAACCCCGTAATGGGGAGTTGCTGCGTGTTGTGTATTAATTCGGATAAAAGTTGTTTATTAAAATCAATAGCTTTTACCGTATACCCCAACTTGGCCAGAGAAACGCTTTGTATGCCATGTCCCGCACCTAAATCCAAGGCAATTGCGTTGGCGTGTGGAAATAGGCCGTTAGCTTCCAGGAACAATTGATGTTCTTTCTGCTTGGCATCAAAGTCGCCAACCATCCATGAATAAAAATCGCCAAGATGCCGATCATAGTGTTCTTTTGCGGTCATAATAATTCCTGTCGTCTTTTTTCATTTATCCGAGCTTTAATCGTTAAGCCTTAACTTCTCTGATTGGCTCCTGACCGTTCCAGTCTTGGGCAGCCTTTGCGATATTCTGAATACGCTCATAGTGTGCCGGCTCCAAAAGATCTGCTATTTCATAAATGAACCTGCCGTTACCGTTGCCGGTATCAAAATACAGAAGATTAACGCCGCTCGAAGCTATTGTGCATTCTTGTGCAATGCTTACACCTTGCGCAATAAGCTCCTGTTTGCGGTTTTTCATATCCTCTTGGGTCATCCATGATGAGACGTGTTGAAAACCCTCTCCGTTGGAATCCATGAATTCTTTGTAAATGCTCGGGGTCTCGTCGTGTTGTTGTATTAATTCAATTTGCATTTGCCCGGAATTGGCAAGCGCGATACTTACAACAGGCGACTTTGCACTAGAGCCGCGATAAACAAAGTTAGAAAATTCAATTTTTCGTTTGATAAAGAATGGGCCGATACCAAGTGTTTTCGTCCAGTATGTCATCGTGTTGTCGATGTCGCGGACGACAAAGGCAATCTGTCGCATCTCGCCGAACTTCTGACTCAAATGAAACTCCTTCTTCTTAAAGCTAATGCGATATATACGACATCAACTGTCTGATAAAAACTTACCGTCGTATATTGCTCAAGATTCATCGCCTAATTGCTTTCACTGAACAGTGTCCTGCTTGACCCCAGAGTTGGAAGTAGTTGCCGGAAATAGCCCGATGCGGCCAAGATGGGTAAAGCCAAAGCCATCCGAATACTTGAGCCCGTAACCGAGCGCGCGGTCAAAACCAATATGAGCGCACCAGATGAGGCCGACACCAAGGAGGGTCGGCGCAGGAAGAACAAGACCCGCCGCAAGACAAGCAACCGCCCCGCTATAAGAGTGCGCCAGATTGTAGCTAATGGCTCCAACCTTCGGCCCTGCGAGATAACCGAACAAAGAAAGATCCGGCGTCAGAAAAAACAGTGCGAAATTCCCCCAACCCAAGCCGAATTTTGAATAAGCGGCAGACGCGGCAACGAGTACACATAAGCCCTCAAGCCTAAGCACTGTACGCACCATACCAGTAGTTTCACCCGACATACGCTCTCCTTAATTCATCTATAGTTGTTTTGGTTGCGCCAGACAGGCGGTGCAGTGGTTCATAACTTTCTATCCCAGGCTAATTAGACTGGAATTTATTATCAGCAACAACTGTCAGTATTGACAGGTTTTTCCGCTTTTAATCAAGCATCTTTCAGGTTCAGGCATCATAATATAGCCACCAGAAAAACCGGCGAAAAATCTCATGAAAACTTGGCAAGAGAATCAGCTTCAAGCATTGCAGTCCATTCAATCCGAGCAGCAGCTTTTCCAAACCATCGCTTCGCTTGGCAGCGAACTTGGCTTTGATTATTGCACCTACGGCTTGCGCGCGCCGCTACCTCTTGCGACCCCTAAGACCTTAATATTCAGCAATTACCCAACAGCTTGGCAAACGCGCTATCAGGCCAAAAACTATCTGGCGATTGATCCGACAGTACATCATGGTATGCGTTCCCTCTTACCCGTCCTATGGACAGATGATTTATTCAGCCCCGTGTGCGAACTATGGGAGGAAGCCCGCTCATTCGGATTGCACTACGGCTGGGCGCAGTCCATCCATGACTTCAATGGAGTTAAAGGCATGTTAACGCTGGCGCGCTCAAATGAGCCTATTACCGAAACGGAACTTGAAGCCAAGAAATTTAAAATGGTTTGGCTGACCCAAACAGCGCACTTGGGCATGTCGCGATGCTTGACGCCGACATTGATGCCGGAAGCGGACACGAAATTATCAAACCGAGAGATAGCTGTGCTTCGCTGGACTGCCGATGGCAAAACATCTGGCGAGATTTCGAGCATTCTCAATATTGCGGAACGGACAGTCAACTTTCATATCAATAATGCCGTCACCAAGTTGAATGCGGCCAACAAAACTTCAGCGGCGGTAAAGGCCGCGATGCTTGGTTTTTTGTAAAATATGAGTGCACGACAGCACACAACGACCCAATATAACTTTCCGCAAAGTTTTGCTGAAATGCTTTGTTAGCCTAATCATGCAATGTATGGGTTAAGCTCTATTTTCCATAACCAGATGTAATGTTCGACGGTTGGAAACGTATCATAGAAATGGTGCAGCGTACCCTACAAGACTTGTTGAGATAAATGCTTGCTGATGACAGAGGGTAAATTCTTAGGCGACTTTATGCGCAGTTGTTTGTTGACATTGAACCTGCCAAATACAACTTCAATATCATTGGCCGCCACGCCAAATGCTTTTGCCAGGAATCGAACCATATGATCGGTTGCCCTGCCCGCCACCGGCGCGGCAGTGACACTGACTTTGAGCTGCTTGCCTTTAACCTTGCCAATAGCATCCTGCTTTGCGCTGGGTTGGCCGAGAATATTAAGCACTAAGGTTTCGCCATCCCAGGCGCAGAAAGAGTTAATTGCCAATCCTTTGTTTTTCATAAGTTCATCTGGTTGATTCTAGGACCGGAAGAGGCATGTTGCCCCGTCCGAAACGTTTTGCGTTGGTTAAGTTTAACTGCTTAGCTCAAGCGTCGCTGGAGCGTTAGGGACGGGGTTGCAAACCCCGTCCCGCTCGGAAGAATCCCCCTAGTGCGAATCCGCCTTACAACAGCTTTCTTAAATCAGCAAAACCTTGACTCGCTTGTTCTAAATGTTCTTTTGCAGAGGTTAAACCACCGGTATTGGCGGCTGTGCGAGCTTGTTTCAAATGAGTGTTAGAACGCTGCCGTCTAACATCAAGAGCATCGCTCAAGGCCAGATCTTTGACTAAATCAGTAGCTTGTCTAATTAAATCTACCACCTCTTCCTGAGCAGCATTTGCGTCAATAGCATGAACTGCTTCAGCAACTTTTGCCGATATATTATCAACCGCATCTTCATTAGCGCCGGCAACAGCTATAGAAGAAATACCCAGAGAAGAAACGGCAATAAAGAGAATTAACAGCGTGTTTTTTAAAATTTTCATGAGTTATGATCCTTAGAATTATTATTGTTGTTATTTATGAATACATAGCATAACTATATATCGACTCGAATATTACCATAAAAAAACTACATGAATTTTTTATGCACTGTTTAAAAGCAAGTGCCTGAATGAAGCTTGCGGAATCCGGGGCTTCGTGGCATTGATCATCCCGTATTCCGCCTCCTACCCGGCTTACGGATTGCCCCGTCCGAAACGTTTTACGACTGTTAATATAGCCACTTAGCTCTAATATCATAGAAACGTTAGGGACGGGGTTACAAACCCCGTCCCGCTTGAGAAATTAATGCCGGAAGCCGATGCAATATTGTCAAACCGCGAGATAGCGGTGCTTCGCTGGACTGCCGATAGCAAAACATCTGGCGAGGTTTCGAGCATCCTCAATATTGCAGAAGCCGGTGTAACCCGGCCTTGTTTCGTGACCTAATATATCTGTTTTACCGTTTTTGTTGCTTTTTGTTGCTTTTTGTTGCTTTTTGACCTATTGTGATGCCTCATGCTAGCCAGTGCCAAGTAGTAGTGACGCAATCTATAGGTGACAATGCCTAAGCATTTGAACTTATTTGTATTATTTAAAATATCGAGTAAAGTTAACTGCACAAATAGGTTAATTAAAAGTTTATCGTGCCGATAAATCATTATTGACTTTAATGCACCCTTATAACTATCAAACTAAACCGGGGATAAAGCGGAGGATAAAATTATGATTGAAAAATTGCAAGCATATGAAAACTATGTAAATGAATTAGCAAGAACAAAATCCACCGAACTTATATCTAATGGAATGCTAGAGCACGCAGCGGTGCTAGTTGCCGCACTTTTAACTAATGCGCAAAAGGAAATAATGATTTTTTCCTCGTCTCTGGTATTTGATGTGTATGGACAGCCTAACGTGATTTCCGCTCTAAAGACCGCTTTAGCCTCTAGGATAAAAATATCCATCCTACTACAAGAATATCCTGATATTCATAATGATAAAATAGCCCACAATTTTCTACAGTTATGCAATCCTGAAAGCGATTTATGTGTTATCGAAATAACCAATCAAGAAGAAAAAAAGAAGATCGATCGCTTTGTGATAATGGATAGAATAGGTTATAGGTATTGTCCTGATGCTAGCAAACCTGAAGCAGTCGCCTCATTTAATCGCCCAGAAAAAGCCAAAGTATTGTTTGATGAATTTATGAGCATGTTTGCAAAGGGTTCTCCTTATGTTGTAAGTGAAAATAAGGTAGGCACTCCAATAGAGGCTTAAGTCCTTATCAGATTCAACTGTCACAGCTGAACTTTGAATCCGTAAGCGCATACAAAGCTCGTAGAATAAGTTTGTTCAATTAAGGAAAGAGTAATGTCTGTAGGTGTAAATCTGCTTAGTTTAGCCTATATGGTCGAAATATCAGTTGTATTCAACTTAGCATATCGTGAACTTAAATTTACTGAATTACATGACGAAGTAAACTCCGAGGTTAATAAACTTCTTTCTGTGGTTAACCTTAAGCATGAAGCCTTAGGCGGAAAAGAAAAATTTAAAGGTTTTTTTCCGGAAATCGACATAATTGGGGAGTTAGCTGATACGACCACAAAAGGTAATGGTAAAGGTGATAGTATCCTTTGGGAAGAGAAGGCTAAGCTAAGAATTTTTTACAATATGTATATTAAAAGTAAAGCTTCTCTTAAGCTAGTTAACCTTTTTATTTTCTTAAATATTATTATGCTTATCGCTTTTACCCTAAACGCTGATTGGCAAGTTCCAACACCTTTTGCAATATATGAAGAACGGTTTATTATTTGGCTTGCCTGCTTTTTGCTATTGCTTATTATCACTATAGCTCCATTATATTTTATCAATCGCGCTTCGCATTGCAAAAAAATACTGCTGGGTTATGACAGGAGTGGCAATCTATATGTGGTGATTGACGATGTTCTTCGTCGCCTGGACATATTACTAGAAAATAGAGATGTTAAACCTAATAAAGACATATAGATTGGGTTAGGCGCTGCAGTAAGCCAACGAGACTTTAGTCTTGCCACGAGTTAATGTACTTGATCAAATCATCGGTAGTCACTCCACAGCGTTGGTGTAATGGTCAACTAAAACAAGACACTTTCTTAAACAGCTTTCTTATAGAATTCCCGCTCAAATTCCAACGGTGATTGGTAGCTTAATTTTGAGTGCGCGCGTTTACCATTAAAAAAAATAATACTCAGCTTTGCCGCCTCTTTAGTTCTAAATTTGAGAAATCCAAGCAGTAAATATTCACAGAATATCAAGACTCGGCTTTCGCAATGCGCCGTATTTTTCCAATCACTACCTCCATTCCATGAACTTCCAAATCCCCCATCAAAACCCCAACCAACACATCATCCTCCATCCCCAACAACTCCACAAACAAATCCCTCTCCCCCTGATCCGCCACCAAATACCCCGTTTCCAAATACCGATTCAACAGAAAATCCAGCTCCTTAGTCCCCCGCCGACATTGCCACTTTAATCGAGCCAGCTCGTCCATCAGCCCAACTTTCTCTGCACCAACAGTTTCTTGGTTTCGGCAATCGCCTTAGCCGGATTCAAGCCCTTAGGACAAGTATCGGTGCAATTCATAATCGTATGGCAACGATACAATTTAAACGGGTCTTCCAGTTCGTCCAGCCGTTCGCCGGTGCTTTCGTCGCGGCTATCGACCAGCCAGCGGTAGGCTTGCAGCAGGATCGCAGGCCCCAGATAACGCTCGCTGTTCCACCAGTAACTGGGGCAACTGGTCGAGCAACAGGCGCACAGCACGCAGTCGTATAAGCCATCCAGTTTTTCCCGGTCTTCCTTGCTTTGCAGACGTTCGGAATCGGCAGGCGCGGGGTTTGGGTTTCTATCCACGGTTTGATCGAGGCGTATTGGGCATAAGAAATGAGTCAGATCCGCCACCAGGTCTTTAACGACATCCATATGCGGCAACGGATAGATTTTGATGGTGCCGGAATAGGAATCGATGGCTTTGGTGCAGGCCAGAGAGTTTTTGCCGTTGATGGTCATCGCGCAGGAGCCGCACACGCCTTCGCGGCAGGAACGCCGAAAGGTTAAGGTGCTGTCGATTTCGTTTTTGATTTTCAGGATCGCGTCCAGCACCATCGGGCCGCAGCTGTCCATGTCCAGTTCGAACGCATCGATGCGCGGGTTTTCGCCGGACTCGGGGTCCCAACGATACACTTCAAACCGGCGGATGTTTGTTGCACCCGCTGGCGCTTTAAAGGTTTTGCCTTTGATTAAAACCGAGTTTTTAGGCAGGGTAAATTCAGCCATCAGGCTCAATATCGGCCAACGTAGCGGTGATGGGGGTTTTTATTAAACCGAATGCCGACTTGATAGACAGTTGTTTGTCATCGTTTGGCAAAGCAGGCAATGTTTCAACAATGTGGCATTGTTTTTCCGGCAATAAATTTAAAAAACCAATGACTTGATTATAGATACTGTCGTCTATTTCCAATGTGAGTGTTTTCATGTCATGCCTCTCAAAGCCTGTGTTAATACACTCTCTCTTTCGGTGGAATAACGTCGACCTCGTCGGTCAAGGTGTACATATGCACCGGCCTGTAATCGATTTTAACCTGATCGCCATCCAGCCAGGTCAGGGTATGCTTCAGCCAGTTTTCGTCGTCGCGGTTCGGGTAATCTTCCCGTGCATGGCCGCCCCGGCTTTCGGTGCGGTTGCCTGCCGCGTTGATCGCCACGGTGGCTTGACTCAGCAGGTTATCCAGCTCCAGCGTTTCGACCAGAGTCGGTATTCCAGATCAACGATTTATCGGCCACTTTGACGTCGGCAAAGGTTTTTCTGACTTCCGCCATCGCGTTGATGCCTTCGGTCAGCGTGGAGCCGGTTCTGAACACCGCCGCTTTGGCTTGCATGACTTTTTGCATGTCCAGGCGAATATCGGAGGTGCTGCGGCTGCCGTTCGCATTGCGGATTTTATCGAAACGGGCGATGGCTTTGTCGCAAGCATTGCTCGCCAAGGGTTTTAGTCTTGATCCGGGTTTGATCAGTTCGGCGCAGCGTATCGCGGCGGAGCGTCCGAACACCACCAGATCGAGCAGCGAGTTTGAACCCAAGCGGTTTGCGCCATGCACGGAAACGCAGGCCGCCTCGCCGATTGCCATCAAGCCCGGCACGACGGCATCGGGATCGCCGTCTTTCAAGGTCACGACTTCGGCTTTGTAATTGGTCGGGATGCCGCCCATGTTGTAATGCACGGTCGGCAGCACCGGAATCGGCTCTTTGGTGATGTCGACATTGGCAAAAATCTTCGACGTTTCGGATATGCCCGGCAAGCGTTCGTGAATGATGGCCGGATCGAGATGCTCGATATGCAGATAGAGATGATCTTTCAGCGGCCCTACGCCTCGGCCTTCGTGGATTTCAATGGTCATCGCGCGGCTGACCACATCGCGTGAAGCTAAGTCTTTGGCCGATGGCGCATAGCGTTCCATGAAACGCTCGCCTTCCGAGTTGGTCAGGTAACCGCCCTCGCCTCTTACGCCTTCGGTAATCAAGCAGCCCGCGCCGTAAATGCCGGTCGGGTGAAACTGGATGAACTCCATGTCCTGTAACGGCAAACCTGCGCGTAATACCATCGCGTTGCCGTCGCCGGTCACGGTATGCGCCGAGGTGCAGGAAAAAAACGTGCGCCCGTAGCCGCCGGTCGCCAATACGGTCATTTGCGATTTGAACAAATGCAACGAGCCGTCGTCCAGGCACCAGGCCAGAATGCCGCGGCATTCGCCGTCTTCCATAATCAAATCCAGCGCGATGTATTCGACGAAGAATTCGGCCTTATGCTTTAACGACTGCTGATACAAAGTATGCAAAATGGCGTGACCGGTTTTGTCGGCCGCCGCGCACGTGCGTTGCGCCAAGCCTGTACCGTAATGCGTGGTCATGCCGCCGAACGCGCGCTGGTAGATTTTGCCGTCGGCGGTACGCGAAAACGGCACGCCGTAATGTTCCAGTTCGATCACGGCGGGGATGGCTTCGCGGCACATGTATTCAATCGCGTCCTGATCGCCGAGCCAGTCGGAGCCTTTGACGGTGTCGTACATATGAAAGCGCCAGTCGTCTTCGCCCATATTGCCCAGCGCCGCGCTGATGCCGCCTTGCGCGGCGACGGTATGGCTGCGGGTGGGGAATACTTTGGTGATGCAGGCGGTTTTAAGGCCTTTTTCCGCCATGCCCAAGGTAGCGCGCAAGTCCCGCGCCGCCCGCGCCAACGACCACTACATCGTAAGCATGTTCAATAATTTTATAGTCTGCTGCCATGAATCACCCTATCGATACAATGCGAAACACGGCCAGCAAAGCCGCAATCGCCAAAAACAAGAAAGCCAGATTGACGGCCCAGATCGAAATGATCTTGGGGCCTTCGGCGGCGACATAATCTTCAATCACCACCTGCAAACCCAACGCGGCGTGGTAGAAAGCGGCGATGACCCACGCGACGATACAAACGGTATTAACGGGCGATGTCAGCCAATCTACGGTTTGTTGATAGGGAGCCGTCAGGCTCAAGCCCAAAAATTTGATCAGCCAAAAAGACAATGGAACCAGCGCCACCGCAGTGACGCGCTGCATCCACCAATGGCCCGTTCCGCTTTTGGCTGAACCCAAGCCCGCGAGCCCTGGATAAAGGCGTTCTATAGTCCATAATATCCCCACACAAAAGTCATTAAAGTCAGCGCCAACGAAGCCGCCAGCTCAATCATGGCGTATCGGTTTAACGTTTCAAGTTCAAAGCTGCTGCCTGCATCCCAGATTAAATGGCGAACGCCGTGGCACAGGTGGAAAAACAGCGCGTAAACAAATCCCCAGCACACCAGTTTGAGCAGCCATAGATTCATGATCGCCTGCATTGCGGCGTATGAATCCGCGCCGCCCGCCAGCGCTGAAATAACATAAACGAACAAGATCAAACCGGCTGAAAGCATAATGCCGGTCATGCGGTGGGTGATGGAAATAATGCCGGTTAGAGGCAGCCTGTAGACTTGCAGATGCGGGGACGTGGGTCTGTTGGTATTTATCGCCATAGTATTTTCCGGTAGTTATGTTTACTCAATGGTCTTGGCTGTGAACCGTTCTGTACCTGCCGATATAGTCGTCAGAATCGGCTGGATTATGTTTTACCATATATTAAAGCTGTCCGCTAAGGTAAAAACCGGAAGAGTGCCTTCAACATGAAAAACCAAGCTGTACGGACAAGATCGAGTTTTGATGACAAACAAAATAGATGATATGTTTACCGCCAAGAAATAGAGGCATAACAAAGACTATGGAGATCCAATCAGTGACACTGAAAAAATTTTTCCCCTGCTTGGTGTTTATTTTTTTAAACATCTTTACGATTCCTGCCCAGGCAGCCCCATCTGCATTTATCTCAGGAAGTTACCAGCAAATACTGACCAACAATACCAATCAGCCGTTCATGTTGGTCATTTGGTCGGTAAACTGTTCCTCCTGCCTGAAAGACATGGCCTTATTAAGCAGCATCCATAAAAGCAGACCTGAACTTAGAATGGTCATGCTGGCTGCGGATGAGTTATCCGCTGCCGAGCAAATTCAACAAATCATTGAAAAGAATCAATTGTCCGATATTGAAAACTGGGTTTATGCCGAAGAAAACACCCAAAAAATGCAATTTGAAATCGATCCCAAATGGTATGGCGAGCTGCCCAGAACCTATTTCTTCGACAAAGCGCATCAACGCACCGGCGTCAGCGGTGTATTGTCGAAAGAAGACTATGATGCGATGTTCGCCAAAATTCTGAAATAAATCTTTGAGCTAGCGGATTTTTTATCATTCACCACGAAGGCACGAACAACACGAGAAAATAATACTTCGTGTTGTTCGTGTCTCGGCAATTGCTCCTGCATCGCCTAAAGCGCCTACTGTTGGTGCTCTACCTCCTGCATAACCCACAGGGATGTGGGGAATGCAGATTTTGCATGGAGCAAAATATCTGCCCATGTAGTCGTTCGTGGTGAAAAGCTTTTATTAATGGAAAGTTACATTTTTAACCCCCGGATAAAAAGTTACGTTAAAATGGCCGGTATGTGTAGAAACTACCGGTCATTTTTTATGTTCAAAAAAATATTCCCTGTCCTAATAACGACCTGCCTGTTAGCTGCCTGCGTCACCAGCCCCACCGGCAGAAGCCAGTTCATGTTCTTGTCCGATGCGCAAGTCGACCAAATGGGCTTGCAGGCTTTTGATAATTTAAAAAAAGAAAAGCCCATCAGCACTAACAGCAAATACAACCAGATTGCGAGCTGCATTGCCGGGGCAATCACCCAGCAAACCGGCGGCAACTGGGAAGTTGTGGTATTTGAAGATGCCTCACCTAACGCCTTTGCCTTGCCCGGCAACAAAATCGGCGTACATACAGGAATGCTGACACTGGTCGACAATCAGGACCAATTGGCGGCGGTCATCGGCCATGAAATCGGCCACGTCCAAGCCAAACACAGCAATGAGCGCGCTTCGCAAGAAATGGCGGTTAGTTCGGGCATGAGCCTCATCCAGGCGGTCAGCGCACCGCAAACTACCTTGGGTCAAACGGCGCTGGGTCTGTTGGGTGTCGGCGCGCAATACGGCATCCTGATGCCTTATAGCCGCATCCATGAAAGCGAAGCCGACATGATCGGTGTGGATTTAATGGCGAAATCCGGCTTTGATCCAAAGCAAAGCATTAGCCTGTGGCAGAAGATGGAACAGGCCTCGCAAGGCCAGCAACCGATAGAATTCATGTCGACCCACCCCTCGCATGCGACACGCATTCAGGACTTGGTAAGGCACATGCCGCATGCCACGGAGCTATTCCAGCAAGCTCAAGCTGCGGGCAAACAACCGCATTGCAACTAACCGATGACCCCCAATTTAAAACACTTACATCCCTACCCGTTCGAGAAACTGGCGCAACTTAAACACGGCATTATGCCGCCCATAGACAAGTCGCACATCGCCCTGTCTATGGGCGAGCCAACCCATGCCACGCCGCATTTAATTCAGGAAGCGCTGTTAACCCATTTGCATGGTTTGGCTAACTATCCGACCACTAAAGGCCTGCCGGAACTCAGACAGGCGATTGCAGGATGGATCAGCCGACGTTTTCAGATTCCGGCTGACGCTGTTAATGCTGAAACCCAGGTTTTGCCGGTCAACGGCACGCGCGAAGCATTGTTTTCGTTTGCCCAATGTTTGATTGATCCGACCGCCGCGCCTGCTCCAGGCAGGCCTGCGGCATACACACCATCCCTGGCGATAAAAACGGCGCCTGTCGTGATCATGCCGAACCCGTTTTACCAGATTTACGAAGGCGCGGCATTGTTGGCGGGAGCTGAGCCTTATTTTCTGAACACGCTGGAAGACTCCGGTTACTTGCCGGATTTTGACGCGGTGCCGGATGAAATATGGCAACGCTGCCAACTGATTTACATTTGCTCGCCCGGCAACCCGACCGGCTCGGTGATCGATCAAGCCAGCCACGAAAAGCTGCTCAAGCTGGCGGAAAAATACGATTTTGTGATTGCCTCCGACGAGTGCTACACCGAAATCTATGACGACGAAACCAACCCGCCGCCGGGCTTGCTGCAAACCGCCTATAACATGGGCAACACAGCATTCAAACGCTGCGTTATTTTCCACAGTTTGTCCAAACGCTCCAATGCGCCGGGTTTGCGCTCGGGCTTTGTCGCAGGCGATGCCGAGCTATTGAAACACTATTTTCTATATCGGACTTATCACGGCTGCGCGATGTCCTTGCCTACCCAACACGCCAGCATTCAAGCTTGGCAGGATGAGCATCACGTCATCGAAAACCGCCGTTTATACCGTGAAAAATTCGCGGCATTTATCGATATTCTTGGCGATGTTTGCACCGTCACCAAGCCGCCGGCCAGCTTCTATGTCTGGTTGAAAACACCGATTTCGGATACAGAATTCGCCCGGCAGCTGTTCGCTAGGCAAAACATCACCGTGCTGCCCGGCAGTTACTTATCCCGTGATTGCGACGGCGTTAATCCAGGTCTTAACCATGTCAGAATTGCCCTGGTTGCGCCGTTGGATGAATGCATCGAAGCCGCGCAGCGCATCAAAAATTTCCTTAACTCTTTATAAGAAGAACCATGTCACAACTAGAACAAATCATTAACGACGCCTTTGAAAACCGTGCCGACATCTCACCGTCGAGCGTTTCCGCCGAAGTGCGTTCAGCCGTTGAAGAAGCGATCAACTTATTGGACAGCGGCAAAGCCCGCGTCGCAGAAAAAACCAGCGGCGAGTGGGTCGTCAACCAATGGCTGAAAAAAGCCGTACTGCTGTCGTTCAGAATCAACGAAAACCGCGTCATGGAAGGCGGCAACACCCGTTATTACGACAAGGTTGAAGCAAATTCAGCACCTACTCACCTGAAGACTTTGCAAACTCCGGCGTACGCGTCGTGCCTAATGCCGTTGTCCGTCACGGCGCTTATATTGCACCGGGCGCTATCTTGATGCCTTCGTTCGTCAACATCGGCGGTTATGTCGACAGCGGCACCATGGTTGACACCTGGGCCAGCGTCGGTTCTTGCGCGCAAATCGGCAAGAACGTGCATCTGTCCGGCGGCGTCGGCATCGGCGGCGTTCTGGAGCCTTTGCAAGCAGGCCCAACGATCATCGAAGACAACTGTTTTATCGGCGCGCGTTCGGAAATCGTCGAAGGCGTGATCGTTGAAGAAGGCTCGGTTATTTCAATGGGCGTTTACATCGGCCAAAGCACCAAAATCTACAACCGCATGACCGGCGAAATCAGCTACGGCCGCATTCCGGCCGGTTCGGTTGTCGTTGCAGGCAACCTGCCTTCATCGGACGGCAAATACAGCCTGTACTGCGCGGTTATCATCAAACAAGTTGATGAAAAAACCCGCAGCAAAACCGGGATTAACGAGCTGTTGAGGGATTGATTAAGGCGCCGGGCATCATCTCTTCAATGTACATTGAGACAGAAGAACAGATACCCGGCCTCGGCCCTAAATCGAGAGGAATGTTGCGTGCGGCTGAAATATATTCGCTGTCGCAACTTCGAGAAATCGGTTCTGTCTCTGCATATGTCATGGTGAAGCGAGCCGGCTGCAAACCCAGTCTCAACTTCTTATGGGGACTGGAAGCTGCCATATCTGGTGAGCATTGGCGGGATGTTGCAAAGAGACATAGGACAAGTCTTTTACTTGCACTTGAGACACGGGAAAAAAGTGCATAGCTTCCCATTGCGCTTTTACATAGATCACCCTCATAAGACGTATCTTTGATTATAAATATTGCATATGGTACAAGCTTATCTAACCGTGCCAACACTTCGATGCTCTTCCATTATCAACACAGCCAATGAATAACAAACCATGATCAACAACGATGTATTACGCCGGGTACGCTACGCTTTAGAGCTGAAAGACCCGACCATGATCGAAATCTTTGCCTTAAGCGGCGTAGAGATAAGCCGGGACGAGTTGCTCAAGCTGCTCAAAAAAAATAATGAAGCCGATTACGTTCCGCTTAACAACAAGCTGATGGAGCAATTTTTAGACGGCCTGATTATCTACAGAAGAGGCAAACAGGAGAATCCGCCTGCAGAACCCAAAAAACCGGAGCCGTTAACCAATAACACGATACTCAAAAAACTGAGAATCGCGCTGGAATTTAAAGAAGAGGACATGCTTAGCACCTTAAAGTTGGCGGATTTTGAACTGTCCAAAGGCGAACTCAGCTCTTTTTTCCGGCAAAAAGGCCATAAACATCACCGGGAATGCGGCGACCAAATCCTGAGAAATTTCCTGCAAGGCCTTACCATTCGTTTTAGAGAACAGGACTGATAGCTGTTCTTTCTACCCTCCACTAACTTAACTACGTCCAATACTATGAGCGAAAACTTATCAAACAATGCCATCATTTATGCCACGCTTGCCTTAAACAGTGAAGTTGCCTTGCAACACGAATATCTGGATTCGCAAGACGTTCCCGCTGATGAGCGTGAAAACGAAGAAGAAATCCTGGCAGACCTGGAACAAGCCTTTATGGAGTTTGTCGATCTTTACAAAATCCGCTGCAAAACCGACAAACAATTGCCCAGCATCGACGAATTACTGAACAGCCAGCTATAAATAAAACCATGCACACGCTCTACGGCATAAAAAACTGCGACACCGTCAAAAAAGCGCGTAACTGGCTGGATCAAAACGGCATAGTCTATCGGTTCCACGATTTTCGAACCGATGGCTTAACGCCAGAGCTGCTACAGCATTTTGCCGAGCATTTGGACTGGAACAAACTGCTTAACCGCAGCAGCACCAGTTGGCGGCAACTCAGTGCCGAACAGCAAGCCGACCTGACGTTAGAAAAATCCATGCAGCTGATGCTGGACACCCCTACCCTGATTAAGCGCCCGATTTTGGATGCTGGCGACAAGCTAATCCTAGGGTTTAACGCCAAGGATGATGGATATGCCGCAAATCTGTCGGAAACCTGACTCCCTTGTTCCCATACGTCGAATCACTGTCTAAGTCGATGGCGGCGTATTTCCAGCGGCTGGAGTGCAAGGCTGGCCTTGCAGTATGAAGCGGTTAGTACAAGGCAAGCCTTGTACTCCATTTAGGCTTAGCTTAATGGCAGTGACGCGCAACATCCAGAAACATAAACAATATAAACACAGGACGCAGCGCGTCCACCATAGCATTCCCACGCGGCGCGTGGGAACGAGAAAATTACTATGAGCGACACACTAGAACTGCTTAAAGACCTTATCAGCCGGGAATCGATCACCCCAAAAGACGCCGGTTGCCAGGACGTGCTGGCCGCACGTTTAACCAAACTGGGTTTCAAAGAAGAACGCCTGGACTTTGAAGACACTCAAAATATCTGGCTAAGACGCGGCGAGGCCAAACCGCTGCTGACCTTCCTAGGACACACCGATGTGGTGCCTACCGGCCCGTTGGAAGCCTGGGTTTCACCGCCCTTTGAGCCGACCGTTCTTAACGGCAAGCTTTATGGCCGCGGCGCTGCCGACATGAAAGGAGGCATCGCCTGCTTTATCACGGCTCTTGAGCGTTTTATCGCCAAGCACCCGGATCATCAAGGTTCTATCGCCGTGATGATGACCAGCGACGAAGAAGGCATCGCGACCAATGGCGTGGTTAAAGTCGTCGAAGTACTGGAACAGCGCAACGAGAAAATTGACTGGTGCCTGGTCGGCGAGCCGTCCAGCGACAAGAAAATCGGCGATGTGATTCGCGTCGGCCGCCGCGGCTCTTTATGCGCCAAATTGACCATTAAAGGCATACAGGGCCACGTCGCGTATCCCGAGCTTGCCGACAACCCGATACACACATTCGCCCCGGCGTTAAAAGACCTGACCGAAGAAGTTTGGGATCACGGCAACGAGTTTTTCCCGCCGACCAGCCTGCAGGTTTCCAACATCAACGCCGGAACCGGCGCGGAAAACATCATCCCCGGCAGCGTAGCGGTTCAGTTCAACCTGCGTTTTTGCACAGAACTCGACGAGGAAACCATCAAGCAACGCACCCGCGCGATACTGGACAAATACGACTTCAAGTACGAACTGGAATGGCGCTTGTCCGGCAATCCTTTCCTGACCCAGCCGGGCGCATTGATCGATGCGGCCCATGCTGCGATCAGGACCGTGACCGGATTTGAAACGCTTGACGATACCGGCGGCGGCACTTCGGACGGGCGCTTCATCGCCCCGACCGGCGCACAGGTTATCGAACTCGGCCCGTTGAATGAAAGCATCCATAAAATCAATGAACATATCGGCGTAGAGGATTTGGAGATTTTGTCCGATATTTATGAACAGATGCTGGTAAATCTATTGATGTAGCCTGTATGAAGTGTAACGTAATACAGGACATCGGAGCCACGAAATCCCGTATTTACGCAAGCTCCATGCGGGCTACTCGGTCTATACCTCAACCCAGTTCAAAGCTTGTAACGCCAAAAAGCCTGTTGAGCGGCAAGTCAGGAAAGTCGCCTGTATACATTCTTGCCGTTTCGAAAACCAGTTTCATCTTATGATTTTCAGCCAAGGCAACCGCGTCCTGATTCGCTTCAGGAACATCCAGATAGATTGGTTTCCCTGGCTTAACCCCGGCTTGCAAAGAAACAAAAAGAGATTGTGCTAACTCAGGGCTATCGGCAAACAGCGGTCCGATTTTATATCCTGATCGACAGGCCCGAACCATTCCATAGCCTGAAAGCTTCCCTTTTTGCATGATACCCAATGCAATACTCTCAGGTTGATTGAGCCATGCTTTGAGAAACCGGGTTCTGTTATCAGGAAAGAATGGCCGATCATAAGCTTCAACGGCGGCAAAAGACAATTCTGACAAATTAATAATGTCCAGGTTTGTAACCGGTTCGCCGCCGCTCACCCCTTCATAGCGGATGTTCCGGTACGCGAGTTCAAAGCCCGATTTTCTATAATTGCTTTGCTGGGCAACAACTCCATCAAGCCCAACATTCCGTCCCGATAAACGTTCAAGACCGGCATTCCATATTTGAATCCCGTAGCCTTGTCCACGATAATCCGGCTTAACGATATAAAACCCGATAAAACCGAATGTCTCGCCGTATTTCACCGCTGAAATAATCGAGACCGGTTCGTTATTGAGTTCCCCCACCAGAAATCCTTCCGGGTCTGCCGCATAAAAACAGTCGGCATCATACAGGCCCGGATTCCAACCTTCGGATGCAGCCCAGTCAACAGCAATATTGATTTCATCACGAGACATCGTTCTGATTTTGTAATTTGGTGATACCATCAATTACCTCATAGGATGCTTTGCTACTTCCCAAGCTCAAAAAGCTTCGGCTTCACAAAACAGGAATAAAACCATGCTTGAACATTTGCGCTTATTAAGCCGTTACAACCAGTGGATGAACGACAAACTTTACAACAGCGCAGCCCAATTGCCTGCCGACGAACTTGCCAGGGAGCGCGGCGCGTTTTTCGGCTCGCTGCTGGGCACCTTGAACCATATCATGGTGGCCGATATTATCTGGCTGCAACGCTTTTCCGAGCATCCCGCGCAACATCCGGCATTGGATCCGATTCGCGCAATGTCCAAGCCGCCGGCTCTCGCGCAAACCCTGCTTGATGACTTTAGCGCATTAAGCGCGGAACGCCGGAACCTGGACGCCACGATCATCAGCTGGTGCGAACAACTCGACGCATCCGACCTGAACCATAAGCTCGCCTATCGCAACATGAAAGGCGACGCTTCAGTCAAAAACCTTGCCAGCCTGATGCTGCATTTTTTCAACCACCAGACCCATCACCGAGGCCAAGCGACGACCTTGCTGTCGCAGCAGGGATTGGACGTCGGCGTCACCGATTTGGTCACGTTAATAATGTCTGAATAGATTTGCTAAAGGCCGGTATTTTCTTTATCGGCTAGTTTGCGGCTTAATATTGCAATACCGCCGATCACCAACACGACCACAGCTATCAACGTAAACAAATTCCGCTTCCAGTGCGATTTATCTTCTTCGGCGCCAACGACAAACGGCAAATGCGTGTCCAGTTTTTCGCCGTCATGAACGATAGTCACATGCGCAAGATAATCACCGGCGCCGTATTTGGAAAAATCAATATCCGCTTTAACCGTTCCGGTTTTGGTTTTTTGCGGCTCCTGATAAAAAATGCGCGTGCCTTCAGGCTCTTTGGTCACTTCAAATTCTACCGACACATCCCTGAGTTTTTTGCCTTCATAATCGAAAATCAGATTAGTCAGCCCCACATTGGGAATAAAGCGGCAATAACCCTCGTTTTGGGTAAAGGTCGGCGTATAAGCGGTAAAATGGACTTTTTCGGTGCCCACCTTGATGCGGCACATATCAACCTCATCAGCCGCACCTCGGTGGCTGTAGCTGGGCGCAGAAAACGACAGGCTTAGAAATAAGGCCGATAAAAAAGTCCAAATCCAGGATATTCGGGGGGCCGTACGTTTGTTATTTTTGTTTTGAGGGTTATCGAGCAAGATTGGTGTTTGCATTTCTAAATCTCTCTTTTGACAGGCCGGAAAATAGCGTAAAAAAACGCCGTGAATAAAGGCTAATGTAAGCGAAAGGCTACATTAAACTTTATAAAGGATATATGTCAAACCTTGGTAAAAATAACAAGCATAAGTCGGGGAAGGAGATAATATCTTGATAGGATGGGCTAAATTGACATAACCATTTAAAATAATTATTCTTTTACAATTTTTACAACTCATTAGACATTAACAATGAATCAACAATGCAGATTGTGCGGAGAAAAAAAGAAGCTGGAGGTTAGTCATATAATCCCTAAATTTGTATTTAGACATCAAAAAAACACATCGCCAACAGGTTTTATTCGAACAACTAACAATCCAAATAAGGCAACACAAGATGGAATAAAGCTACCTTTCTTATGTGGTGATTGCGAAGATATTTTTAGTGTATGGGAAACAATATTCGCGAATAATATTTTTTATCCATATCAAAAAAGTGAGAAACAAGTATTTGAATATGAAGAATGGTTAGCAAAATATTTAGCTTCAGTTTCGTTTCGTGTTCTTGTCTATGTATACGAAGATTGTAAATTAGATTATTTTTCACCTGAAATGTTGCCGTATGTAGATAAAGCAATAACCAATCTAAAATTATATTTGCTAGGGCAAGTGGAGCATCCACAAGATCAACGACAGTTACTGTTATTACTTGATACTGTGGACGCCGAATCGATTAAATCATATCCTGATAACTTTAACTTATATCTTAGTAGGGCAATTGAGCTAGATGTCATAACAACTGATGAAGAATCATTTATTTATATAAAATACCTTAGATTCTTGCAATTATGCCCCATTAAATTAGTAACTAATAAAGGATGGAGATCGGCCAGAGTCAATCCAAAGAAAGGAATTTTAAGGGTTCAAGATCATGAATTACCTGACTATATTGGTAAAAAAATGATAAAAAGCACTTCTCTGCTCACATCGAGCAAAGAGGATATATCGGAAAAACAGTTAGATGTTATTGATACTAGAGTAAAAAATAATCTCAATAAAGTAATCGAATCTGAAATTGGAAAAGCAACTTTAGCGCAAATTTGGGCTAAAATTATACGATAAAGCAGGCATAAAGCGGCACCTCATATTCTCAAGTTTTCAGTCGACGGATGGTATCAACCAAACTTATCCGGCAACCATCCCTTGTTCACACAATCGCGAAAACTCCAGGCCGTGGCTGTTTACGTCTTGTAACTCAAAAAACAACCGAGATATTTCTCGAATTCCAAGATGCTATACCGTTTGCACTTCAAAATTCGGTTTCTAAAATCTCCTCACCCAGCCCTACCGGCAACTGCTCCTGCATTACTCTACTACCTACATCCATGTAGGAGAGGGGGCATGGATACCGAATTTTGAATATGATGGGGATAGAAAATTACAGCACGATCCGCCGCTGATGGAACCCCTCCGCCCTCGGTTCGTTGGTAATCGTCAGTATCGCGGCCTCAGGCAGCTTTTTGGCTATCAAATTCAGCATCTTCATTTCGCATGATGAATCGAGCGAGTCCATCGACTCTTGCAACAATATCCACTTGGGTTGCTGCAGCAGCAAACGAACCACGCCCAGGCGCTGTTGTTGCTCTCGAGACAGCGCGCTGGCCCAATTATCTTCGTGATCCAGTTGATCCTGCAAGTCCTGCAGCTCTACCAGCACAAGCGCCTCTGCAATCGCGGACTCGGTATATTCCGCATGCATTGATGGATAACAGATCGCCGCCCTCAAGGTTCCGGTCGGTAAGTAAGGCCGTGGCGGCATAAAAAACACCGGATCGGCCGGCAACTCAATTGTCCCTTCTCCCCACGGCCAGAGACCGACTATCGCCTTGAACAGCTTGGAACCGGTAAAGGCGTTACCGGTAACCAGTACGCGATCTCCCGGCCTGATTTCGGCATTGATCGCCGATACGCACACCACGCCGTCGAGCCTGATAATACACAGCTCACTAAAACGCAAAACATCCTGGTCGGTTTTCTCCAGATGAATCCGGTGCGGATCGTAGCGAGCGATTTCCTGCTCTAACCGTTCCAGCCCATTAACCAATCCCAATACCCGTTCAACCGAAGCCCGCCATTCTGCGACTCTGGCCATATTATCGACCGGCCAGGACAACGCTCCGGCCGTTTGCTGGAATGCCTGGGCCGATTGCATCAAGGCGCCGAGCGGGATGCTGCCCAGGATATAGCGGGGCGCGGACACCAGAATAGGGAACGCCATCGACAACACCGAATAGCCGGACGTAAGCATGAATAGATGCGACCAGGCAAGGGTTTGCCGCTGCCAAGCGTGGACAATATCCTTAAAAAGTCCGACGAAACGGCTCTGCTCATTGGCTTCACCATGAACCAGTGCAATCGCCAGTGAGTTTTCCCGCGCGGTTACCAGGCCGAACCTGAAATTGGCTTCTACGGTTTGCCGGGCATCAGTCGCCATGGTGTAAGGCCGGCCCAGCCACCAACCCAATGTGGACGCGCAAGCCGCATAGATCATAGCCAGCCAAAGCAAATGCCCGTGAATGGGGATTTCAAAAAACAACAGATTAAGCGTAACGGTGCCGGACAGAGTCCAGAGAATTTTGGTAAAAGCTGATCAGCACCAGCAAGCAGTAAATTAACGAATGGCAAAGATCGATAGCGGCTTCAGTCGCAATACGGATATCTTCGGCGATGCGCCCGTCAGGATTGTCGTGTGCGCCCTCTCCCTGAATATGCGTAACCAGATAATGGCGGCCATCGGTCATCCATTTACCGATCAAGTGCTGTGTCAGCCAGCTTCGCCAGTCGAGTTGCAAGCGCCGCTTGATTTTAAAATGGGCGGTGGTTACCGCTATATTGGCCGCAAAAATCAGTATGATCAGGCCTATTTGCGTAAACAATCCGCTCATTGAGCGCTGTTCAAGCGCATTGAAAAGATCGGCGCTCCATATCCGTGATAACGACAGCAATGCCAATCTGCATCACAGTGAGCATGAATAAAGCCAGTGCCAGACTGCGAATAGTGGATTTGTGTTCAGAATGCCAAAAAGGCCCCGCTAACCGAATGAATTGGTAGAAAAATCCGTTTGAAAATTGCAAAGGAAAACTCCGAGTTAGGGTGAAATAAATAACAGGCCTTTCATTATTCTAATATGCCCGTCTTTTGCTAACCACGATTCTAATGGAATTTTTCCGGTTTTCACACCTTTGTAACCTAATTAATGCAAGGGCGTAGATTGCACGGATCAATTCTCGGTGCATTTGTCAGCAGTTCGGCAGCTTTATCTTGGCGATACCGCATTGATGTTGATGCATATCCTTGTCCATCTGTTTGAGTTTTGGTTCTATCGCCGCACCAATCGATAACTGCGGCATGGAGGCTTCCAGTTTTTCGCGGACTTCGCGTTGACCTATCGACACGTTAGCCTGTTGCAGCGCCGTAATAAATGAGCTCTGGCTATTTAACTGTTCCTTGAACACCGCTTCGCCAAAATAAGTAAATTCCGATTCCGTGCCGCAGCCGAATGAGGTTTTATCGGCCGCAGCGGCGGTCGCTACCAAGGTTGCCGGCCCTTGCAAGGCTTTGACAAAGCCGCCCGAATAACAAGCGGAAATGACGATCATGCGCCATTTAATCCCGGCTTCGTCGAGCATCGCGTTCAATTTCTCAGGGGTAATATCATTCAACGCCAGCGGCCAAAAATAAACCGACAGCTGATGATCCTTAGAACCGTGACTGGTTAAATACAGCAATAACACGTCTTCCTCGGTATTCATTAATTCGCCGATACGCTTCAAGGTCATGGCAAGATTCGTAGAAGTAGCCAGCGGCGTATGATCCAGCGTGTGCAAATGATTGATCAGGTTGATCGAATGCCCCTGAGTATCGAAGCGCTGATCGAGCAATTGTTTGACATAACCGACTTCTTTGGAGAAAACGTCTTCGGTCGCGTAACCGGCAAATCCGACAAAGAAAATATCGGTTATTTTTTTTCGTTGCGGCTGCAATTGGGCCAAGACCTTATCAAGTATTACCGGTTGACTGTACATTAAGGTTTCGGCATCCAATGCCCTGTATTCGGCGTAAGGATCGGCCTCGTCCTGCGTCTCCTCGGCAAACCAAAACGGGGCATATTTTTCAAAAAACACCGGGGATACGCTTAGCCCCATCGTCATCAGCACTAACGCAGTGGCGGCCAGCCATTTTGAACGCCCGCTAACCAAATAGAGTATCCTGCCAAGAACAGCGATCACATAAATCGAAAACAGATAGACTAGCCACACGCTGTAGCTCAACGATTGTACGTAGGGATGAGCAAGCGCCTTGTCCAACACTATCGACAGCGGCCCGAAGCTGTAAACCATGACACTGACTTGCAGGGCGGAAAAATCCCGTCGCAGCAGCTTACCGATTAAATAGGCCGCGAGAAAAAAGCAGGCCAAATTGAGCGTATAAGTTGGCAATGCATACAGATTGAATTCCGGCTTAGGCAGCACCTGCGCATAATCGGAAATGATTTCAAGCGTAATATCCAGCATCACCAATAAAACAAGCTGGTCGAGACTAAATTTGAAATCGCTGAGCTTGCAGGGAAGAAAAAAGCCCAAACGCACGCCCGACCGCAAGTTGCCGCTAAGATTATTAATTAATGAATTCATAATAAAGTAATTAAATGGCAGATACGCATCAACTCTACACTTTTGAATAATGGGCTGCTACTTTTCGTTTAAAAATATCTATAAAGCCCTATGCGCTGACATTTAAGCGGCTCATGGTGAGCAATTCACCACAAACCGCTTAACTTAATGGCGGTAGTTATTGGGTTGGAAAATTGATAGTCGCTATTGATTTCGGATAATCTCTGGGCACGAACGGAATACCTAGGGTCGCCGGGCCGCCTTGGTTTTGCGGACAGCCGCTTTTACCGCACGAGCTGGCAGGACATGCCGTTGTGACTAAACAGGTAAATCCGCTGCTATAAGGCGGTGTTCCCGGCCCTCCCGCATAAGTTATCGCACCGCCACCGGAAGCGGAGGCATTGCCGCTCAACGAGGACGTCACGGTATAGCTATCGGCTGATCCAGTTAAGTTGACCGACATAATGCCGGAGAAAAGCTGCATACTGGGATAAATCGTCTGTGTGCCGCTAACATAAGAACCAGGCTCATTCAAGGTAACGACATATTGGTTCAGCCCGGTATTACCAGTAAGTTGAGCAGGTATGCCGCTAATCTTTCCGTTACTCGTCCATTGCCCGGCAGCCGCATCGGTGGTGTCGTAAAACAGCGTCTGCCCGCCGATGTTAACAGAAGCCGTGCCGGGTACGTTTTGCACTGCGGTCTGGGCGAATGAAAAGCTGGTTTGAAAGTTAATCGAGCCAGTAGGCGCGGTTGCTGTATTCGCTGTGAGTACCTGAAGAATGCGAGCCGGACTGGAAATCGGCTGCTTATTGACTGTGGAAACACCGGTCGCAGCAACCTTCAGTGTGTAAGGGGTACCGCCTAGAATAGAGCTGCCGCCTAACTTGGAGATCTTGCATTCAACGGGCTTGGCTTTGCTAAACTTGCAGGGTCCAGGCTTCTTGAGGGTAACTGGAATTTGCTGCTTGCTTGAGCCAAGGATAATGGCAATATTATATCCGGTCGCGCCTTTAACAGCCGGCCAACTCAAACCAATTGAACCATCGCTATTTGCCGCTGCCGTTGCGACCGGGGCATCAAGCCGTCTGTCTGGAAGAATCGTGATGCGCAATGTCTGTCCATCCTGCAACGAAAGCAGTGGCGATTGGGCATTGTTACGGTCGCTAAAGGCGTTTCCATACGCATCGCTGTTGTTGTAAAAAAACGCAGCCCACGGGTTGTAGTAGCCGTCATTTGTCGGATTGCCATCTGGATGCCCTGCTGCCGTGGTGGCGCAAGGGAGACGGGCCATGCCAAAGGGATTGTAAAAAGGCGCCGCACCGAACCAATCCACGCTTGAAGTTGATCCCGTACAGCCGCCGACATAGCCGAAATTAATGGCTGCCAGCGTGTCGCGAACGATAGCGCCATAGACGGTATTAGCACAAGTAGACGTCGCGCCGGCGGAAAGACACGGATTAGTACCGCCCACTGTAAAAGTATTGAGTGCCGCCCCATAAATAGTCGCATCCATGTTATTCGCCTGCATGAGTGGGCTGGGCGGGTTAGCATTAGAGGCGGCAGGCAGGTTGATGACGATGGATTGCCCTGCTGAACAGGCTGAGCCGGAAGAACAGATTGCGGTTGAGCCGACCGGGCCAAGCGTACCTGTGAGAGTGATGTTGTACCCGCTACTGTCATCGCTGCTGATCGTAGCGTTATAGAAATAGCTCTGGTTGCTGGCGTTGCCGCCTACGCTAAACAACGTGGTCGAAGTTGGTGGCAGCGCTTGTTGTTGCTTTAGGAGATAGCCCAGATATGACGAAAAACTTGGAAATGGCGAGGGCGAATAATTCTGGCTTGAATCGCTTGCCAACAGACCCGGTGAAACGATCCTGGCGAAGCTGCTTAAGCTTCCTCCAAGGCTCCAATTATATGCGGGGCTCACAGAACCAATCGCCTGGATAGCGCTGGTCATTCCGGCCTGCACCATTTGGCTGATGATGGATTCCGTACTGAGATAATAAGTGTTGGTGTGGAGTGGCGTCGAAAAACTCGTATCGTTAGCGGCAAAAATATCGAGCTGCATGGGGATGCTGTAGGCGTCAATCGATGTCAAGTTGACGCCGCTCTGAATCGTTTTGTCATAGGTTAATTCGATTTGATCGAAGCGAAAATTGCTTGTTAATGCACTGGGATTAGCATTGTTCTGGAATGTAAAAGGAGGTGAACCGGCGCTGCTGTTGCCGTAAAAGGCCATGAAGGCAGCCGCGCTAATCGACGAAATTGCAAAAGATCGTACGTTAAGCGCCCTGCCGGTATAGGGCGACACAGTTTTCATATTTTTCCCTGCCGCGTTCTTTGCTGATGGGAGAGAGCTTACCAATACAGGTGTCCCGGTTTCAGCAGATGTTGCAGCTACATTGACTACAGGTCCCTTAGGCGCTTCTTTAAGTGAAGTGGCAATACTACCGCCGGTAGTGACCGGCTGGCCGACGATAAGAAAATAGGGCGCCAGGCTATTGCCTGAACTATCCGAGCTATCGTCAACCACCTGTACATTCAGGGCTGCCATAGCAATGCCGGGCAACAACAATAGCGCAATGTATCCAATAAAGTATCTTAAGTATTTCATTTCATATCCTGGTTAAGTTCATTCTTCGTTCGTGTTTCATGCAAATTCCGGCTGCTAACAGGAAATGCGTTTGTTGTTCGCGCGCGTAATCAAGGTGTTTTCATCGATTTAAAAATAGTTTATAGGATACGTTTTATCAACAGCTCGTGGTTTGTTCTTTTGCGATCGAGGATTTAGCGCTGCAACCAAGCTTGAATTCAGTCGCGTCGGACTGAATATTGGATCAATCGTATATAACACGTTAAATCAGGCTATTACTGAGACATTTCCTGGAACAACTTTTCCCTTGAGGTTTGGGAACGGCGGGCAACAACCGCATGCCCGCCGCCCTACCCTGCTATATGCCTGTTATGCCGGCACCAAACCCTGAATGCCATTCGCCTGCCACAAAAAAAAATAGTATCCGGTCGCAGCCAGCTGCTGCCCTGGTAACGTCGCAGTACTTGCAGCCAGATACGCCCGTACCTGCGGAACAGTCGGAGCCGCCCCTGCGGCGTCAAGCACATTCAAAGCAGCCAGCCAAGCTGCATTCACACCACCCGGATTCGCATTCAACCACGCAAGTACAGGGGCATCCAAATTATTCCCGGGAACCCCGTTTCTATAGTCATCGCTTGGCGCCCTGCATATATTCACCGGATTCCACGTAACAATCGAGAACAAATTGCCCACCCGGTCTTCGGCATTCGCCAAAGTATTCGGGAGAGTAAAATCAAACATCGGGATATTAAATGCGTTCCCGTAGTTTACCGCATCAGCCATCCATCCAGCATTATGCGGCGGATGCGCTATATAGACATTGACATCCGCTGCACTGTCGCAAACATCACTCATCTCTATCATCATATCGTTCAAGACAAGATTCATCGTCTGTTGCGACACAATGTGCCCCTGATGATCAAGCACAGTCGGTGCGGGTACCTGTGCCACTGGTCTATTAATAAATGGCCCAGGATTCGCGCCCATATCAAAAGACGCAAAGTTCGGGATCGGCCCCGGGTTTTGATAAAGCGGATTATAGCCATGCACCCTATTATTGTTACCTGCCATGATATTTCCTCTAGTAATGGATTATATTTAAGGTTCAGGAGTTGAGCAGACACGTTCCTTATGGATGTAGCGCCAACCCCTTTTTTCGACAATCTGTCCAGGACAGCTTGCTGTCTGACATCGCCACTGAATTGAGTAGTTCAGATCACACGCCTAGACAATAACGCCCCATCACTTCCGGCATAAGTATCGTTACGGTAACGATTTTCCGGTGTAGCAGTAACATCACGACACGCCTCTTATTCGTGACAAAAGAAATGCTTTAACGCACCGCAAATAGATGAGGCGAGTTCTTCCTGTTGCGGGATAGCCAAAAAAATATCCCGATCAAATTGCTCCGACCAAGCGATACATCCTGCTGAGACATCTACCAAGCGGATCGAGGCTCTAATGCGCTCTGCATCGAGTTGAACGCTTCCTTCAAGCAGGTGATTTATGCCGATGCTGGAAGCATTCTTCAGACTCAAGTTTCCGTAATCAGCCGCCCAGGACGTAACCATAGAATGCGGCACGATAACACTGCCGAATACTTTAAATAACTGGTGCATCAGCTCCTCATCCAAGCCTTGTGTGAAAGGCACGGCATCGCCATGATGCGAAATGCATTTAAACGGATGGATTGCCAACATGTTATGCTGTTTAGCATCGTTGTTTGCAACATTTATGCGTTGAATAACAGGCATGTAACTGCCGAGTGGAATTGATATTTCAATATCGGAACCGACACCCGAGGTCGAATAATAGGTTTTTAATTTTTCACGCAAGCGACCGACCTGAACCCGAACAATCGGGTCTTCGCTGGCGCTGTAAGCCGAAGGATCCCGATCAAAGACCTCAATGCCGATGGCATATTCGTTAGTGTCCCTAACCGCCCCGGAAATTGCCTTCCCGACAAGAAAACGCAACAACCGGCACATGCGCGGCGCATTGTTAAACATACTGCTTGCCAAAACCACCTCAAGAGCCGCCCGAACTTCAGCCGCCGGAATAGCAACGGCACTATTCTCCTCTTTCATCGCGGTCATAACGTTCGTTCCGACATCCTTATCACGTTGATGTGTCAACACTGTTCCAGACACATATTCAGGCAGGTTTTAACTGCATTTCGTAGTCATCGGGCGATGAATAGTGCTTGCCGAATGAAGCTATATATTCGAACACATCCCGTTTCGGCTCGACTCTGATTTGATAGCACTGATGATAGGCCGGCTCTGTTATCGGCGTATGAAAGAAGCTTTTTGAAACGGTGTTATCCCGGCAGTTGCCTTTGCTGCTTAGACTACCCTGGGTGATGCCATGTTGGTGCAGTTGTTGCGGCGTATGTGTTTGGCTGTTCCATGCCCTGATCATGTAAAAAAACCCCTCTGTTACGGAGGGGACGCCAATTAACAGCGAGGAGGTAGAACGGTCTTGTTTTGTCTTCAGCTCTGAAACGGCATTATCCCGGCAGTCACCTTCGCGGTTCATACGCTGGGTGATGCCATGTTGCTGCAATAGTGAGCGATGATTGTCTGAGGCGTATTGACAGCCTCTATCGTTATGCCGAATCAAACCTTTAGCGATCCTGGCGGTTGGCCTCTCTGATTCCAGGATCAGCTTGGCAGATAATTCTTTAAATTTGGCACTATGAACTTTTATTTTTTGTTTTTCTTGATCCATTTTTGACACGCCTTTTCTTTCTCAGATTATTTTAGATCGTGTGTCCAATTTAGTGTAGTCACTTCAGGTGTTAGTTAAACCCATACATTCCGTCAGATATAAGCAAGCCTCCTCTTTTTTCGACAAGCTATTCAGGACGGCTTGTTGTCTAACGTCGCTACGGTATCGATTAATTCAAATCACACGCCTAAACAATAACGCCAGATCACTTCCAGTGTAAGTGTCGTTACAGTAACTATCCTCCGGTGTTACGGTAACACCGCGGTATGAGCATAGCTTAAGCTTACTTGATACGATGGTCTGACACGGAAAATAAGGGGCTCTCATTTAGCCCCCATTAAATGGTCAGGATCGGCAGTAAAAATAGCCGGCAGTTTTTGTACCCATCGAGTATAGCTTCGAAAGGCGGAACACGCTTACTGGAGCGGAATTTAAGCTGAAAGTTATATGCTGTTAGTGCCCGCTCGCGGCCATAAAGGAAGTGTTTGATGATGTATTCAACAGTACCGCGCAATGAATCTGTTTACTTAGCCAAGGAGTTAGACCATTTAATTGATGGCAACCGAAAAGAAACAACCTACCTGATCGCCTGTTGGATGTTGCTGACGCGAGAAGGCATCCTGTGCCGCCGCTGAAAAGAAGGATTAGAGTGTAAAAACTTGTGTAAACCGCTGCCAAATGAATCCACTCATGCTATATGTTACAGTAACGCCCGCGGCTTGTTACCGTAACGATACTTATATGAGCGGGGCATTGACGTTATTGTGTGTTCGCAGGATTCAAATTGCTTATGTGACATGGCCTTGGTTTCATAACAAGCCGACTCGCACGAGAGTATCAATATGGATTTTGCAATATTCGAAAATGGATACTGTCGGGACTCGACCTCTATTTTCTTTTCACTGGTTTAATTAACCAACTTTATCATTAGCTTTATAACAAGGATTAACAATGTCTACTCTATACACAATTAACGTAACAAATGAAATGGCTACTGCGCAGGAGTTCTATTTTTTCCAGGCACCTGCTATCTATTCCGGCGGAGCAACTGTTTATTCAAACAGTATTTATTCCAGCTCACTTGCCCCTTCTGCTCAAGGCGCTGTACTGACATTTGAATTTAATCAACAATACTTTGCGGGCATTCAGACTGCTAACGCAAACGCTGTTCCAACGATAGGTCAAGCTTCCGGTTCCACGATTGCGGTTCAACCGATAGAGCTGGCACCCGCAGCCGGCGGCACTGCAACAAACGACGCGACAACCGCGAATGTGTTTCCATTAGGTTTGATGCCGCCCAGTTCAAACGCCGGCGTGGCACCAGGCAATTATATGATCACTACGCCAACATTTAATTCTGTCGCAGCCCAATATAATGCAGGCTTAGCTGTTCAAAGCGGTGGCGGCTATGTTCTGTCCAACTACGTCAATGCATTACCCAACCAAGACATCCAATGTCAGCCTGTTGTCAATTTTTACGTTACCACTGGAAGTTATACAGCGGGTACCGTGATTAATTTCACCACAGCTTCGACAAATTCTGCCTTATGTGACGCCAGTACCGGCTACCTTACATTTGATGTTGTTTACAAAGCAAATGGTACTTGGGAAGTAACTCCATCCGCATAATCATAAGAAGCAACGCATACGGGGCTAGCCTTATTAAATCAAAGGGGAGAACTCGATCGGTGTTGATTCTGCTGTGTAGCCTGACCGGTTTTTATGTGCCTATCAACCGGCCCTGCTCCCTCCTTTTGACTACTTAATAAGATCATGATTTAGATGGATCTTCTGCGCTACTACGCCAGTGCGTGGTAGCGCGCCCAAAGGGAATGAATGGGGATAGGCTCCATTTGTTTTGGCGTTTAATTATTTTTTCCAGTTTATTTAAAGAAGGCTTTAATCCTATGACCACAGCATTGATCTATACAGTTTTACCAGGCGATACTTTATATGGTATCGCCAATGGTTTCGCCGCCGCTGCAGGTGTCAGCACTCAGGCAATTGAAAGCGCCAACCCCGAAGTCGATCCTAATAAAATGCAAATTGGGACGGTCTTGAATATTCCCGCTTCATCCGGCAATACCATTGTTTTAAAATATACCGTAATGGCGGGAGATTCTTTTTCAAAAATATCCAGCGAATTGGCTACTTGTAGCGGCATGACAGTCGACGACATTACCGCCGCCAATCCGGGCATACAGGTCAATAATCTGGCAGTTGGGCAATTGCTCAATATTCCTGAGACCAAGAGCAACGCCCCTACAAATCCTTCTGAACCTAATGCTGAAATAATTGGTTTTTGGTGGTGGACTTGGTCGAACACCGTCACACCGCCGACCGGCACCAACCTCAGTATCGCCTTTAGCGGCTACGTCGACCCTGCGGAAGCGCTATCAAATAGCGAGCCTATCAAGAGTAGTTTGCAAGGCAGCAAATACATTGCGTTAGGCGGCGGCAATGACAAAGGCGCCTGGACTGAAGCCGCACTGACGGACATTACCAACGCCATTAATGCGGGTGATTTTGCCGGATACGACGGCATTGCTTACGATGTGGAAGAAGGGGAATCCGGTCTGGAAACGGCGTTTGAAGATTCGTTTGCTGCCGCTAAGGCGAATGGCTATCAAGTGTTGGTAACCGTGAGCCACTCGGCACCGTATGGCTTTAGCGATGCAGCAACTTTGATGCACTCATTTTTTGCCGATCCGAATATCGATTATCTCTCGCCGCAGCTGTACACCACGGGAACGGAGACCAGCAATGATTATGCGACTTCCGACGGTGTAGCTTGGTCTGAATATGCAACAGCCAAGGCGGCCATCGTTCCAAGTATCGTCCAAGCCAGCCTGTATGCGGATGCCCAAATTTATTTTGAAACCCAGGGTGTCAGTCTTAACGGTTTCATTCAATGGAGCCAAACCTAAGAATAAATGCCGGTGACAAACAAGTGGAGCCAGGCTCCATTTGTTTCATTTTGAGCATTGCGGCAATGCTGTTGTCTATGGCGCTTATTAAGGGCAGAAAAAATGCCCATAACAATAACGCAAATCCAAAACAAACGATAAGGAAGAAAAATGGCTACTATAACCGTAACATACGCTGCTAATACTTTAGCCGATGCCGGCGCCGTACCCACGGCGGCTCAGCAAGCGGATATTGAGTACGCAGCCGCTCAATGGGCGGGAATCCTGAACATCGCAAACCCAGGCCTGACCATAAATGTGCAGGTTTGGGCTGTGGATATGAGTGCTACAGCTCTCAATGCGATGTGCATCCCCGGTATTTTCCAGACAGCCGATTCAACGCTTACCAATCCGCAAGCAAAATTATCCGGGGCTATAGCGCAGGATGACGCAGCGATTGACTTGATTGTTGTTATGGATACGGTAACGCCATGGGTATTGGGAACCAACCCAGCTCCAGTCGTTGCCCCCGGACAATACAGCTTAGCCACGACAATAATGCACGAACTTTGCCACGGGCTGGGTTTTCTTGGCCTTTGCAATGTTTATCCGCCCGCTCAGGGTGCCCCCGGACAAGGTATCTACACGGCAGCCAACACATTGATCCCAGGGCTTGAGGGCACCGTGAACGCCATGGTGCCTCCTGTAGTCCTTCCCGCTAATTATTTCCCTGCCAACCCTATAACCGGGTTTGCCGTAATAACCCCTTTCGCTAACCTATTTTGGTATGCCGATGGAGTACTGGTCAAAGGGGCGGCTGCAGATGATTACACGGCGTTTATGGGGACTAATAGTATTTTTATCGGTGTTATGCCGGCCGGTCAATATACCGTCTTAACCGCAGACGGCGCACAATTCGATCCATTCACAACATGCGATCACATTACCGGGGCAAACTACCTCATGAACCCTTCCACTGTAGGACAATACTATGCCGTCCCTGATGCATCATCACGGGCTATTCTTAGGCTAATAGGTTGGACTGTGGCGTAGGCCAGTCAGCCGGTCAGGCATATGTTATATGCCTGACCTTTCCAAAATTAACCGCAGCTGCCGATTTAACATAAAAAAACAAATGGTCAAGTTCCATTTGTTTCATTTTGAACTTACGGAAAATGCCGTTGTCTATGCTGCTTAATTAAAGGCAGATAACAATAACGCAAATCCAAACAAACTCTAAGGAAGAAAAATGGCTATCATAAATATAAGATATGTCCCCGAGGCGATGCCCACGAACAAGCAGAAAGCAGATATTGCGTACGCCGCCGCTCAATGGACGAAAATTCTGAACGACGACCTGAGCATAAATGTGCAGGTTTGGGCTGTGTCCATGAATATAGGGCTCAATACGATATGTATCCCCGGCTTTTATCAGGGTGCCGATCAGCCAACGCTCACCCGTCCGCAGGCAAAATTATTAGGGGCTATAGCCGGCCATGACCTAAATATTGACTTGATTGTTGTTATAGATACAGCAACGCCATGGGTATTGGGAACCGACCCGGCGCCAGAGGTTGCTACAGGGCAATACAGCCTAGCCACGACAATAATGCACGAACTTTGCCACGGTCTGGGTTTTCTTGGCCTTTGCGATGCCGCTCCCAGGGCGCTTTCCTCCAGTTTACACGGCTTAGGCACCTACACAGCTGCTGACAGACTGATCAAATTGCTTAATCTCGCCGTGAAAGTCATGGATCCTAATGTTGACATCCCCGAGCATTTTTTTCCCGATCCCCCTAAAACCGGATTTGCCGTAAGAACCCCTTTCGCGAATCTGTTCAAGTATACAACTGCCAAACTGGCGAAAGGAGAACCGACCAATGATTACACGGCGTTTATGGAAGACAATGGCAGTATCGTTATCAATTCCTCCGAGTACATTGTCTTAACCGCAGACGGCCGACAATTCCGGCCATTTTCAACATGCGATCACATCACCGGAGCAGACTATTTAATGAACCCTTCCACTGAAGGCCAATACTACTCTGCCCCTGATGCGTCATCACGGGACATACTTAGAAAAATAGGTTGGACTGTAGGGGATGGCTAGCTTCGTAGATCCGGCATGCTTTATATGTCTGACTTTTCCATAACTAAACCGAAAAGGTACGTGATGCGTATGAGACTGTGAAAGCACTGCAATAGCGCCCTAAAAATTTTATATAACTGATTTTTATAAAAATATTTTAGATGAGGCGTAAGTAATAATTCTATGCCTTGCATTGTGTTTTTCTAAAAAAATAGCTTGATTATGCACAAGACTTCATTCTTATCTAGCTGCCGTTGAGGTCGTATTGGTAGGTGGCGCTCACCCATCCTGATTCAGGGTGGCGGTGCAGATCATCGCGGTACCGGTGCAGCGGCAATTGCATTACTCTCCCCGCATAATCCACATGAATTTGTGATTGCAAATATCTGTCCTTGCAACCGTCTATGTTCTTCGTGGTTACTTCTAAACAACGATTTTTCGCAACCTCCAGCGCGAAACCACTCTAACACACCAGCTAAAGCATCGGTTTCGAAAAAAATGCATTTAATAAATTCGAGCCAAACACAATAAGGAACCTGTATTTAAGCCAAATGTGTAATAATGTCGTTTATGGCTTACACATTTATTTATGGTTTTGAATCTTTTAAAAGCTTCTGCTTTATCATTTATCGACAGTCTTTCTTGATTTCTTTTTACTCACAAGTCATTAAGCCTTAATGTTTTTCTCAAATAGCTCGATTGTCTGCCGATAATAATGACAAGCCTTATCTGCCATTTTTTTGAACATTGTAGAACATGACCCATAGCCTTTCCTCTCTGTTGTTCTCCCCAGCCATCGCTCTGATGAACAGGCTGTCGTTCTATAAGAAATTTGCGATGCTCGGTCTAATCGCCATGATTGCGTTCTGCGTCACTTTTTACAGTTTTTATATCAACCTAAATCAGGTCATCAGTAGTTCACAGAAGGAACTCGAAGGTGTAGCGTTCATCAAACCGCTTGCCGAGACGATACAACTTGTACAGAAGCACCGTGGCCTTTCATCCGGTGTACTGAGTGGCGACAACGCATTGAAACCAATGCTCGTAACGAAAGAGCTCGATACAGAGGCAGCATTTATTAGCTTGGAAGCCCGCTTTCCTGCCAGTACCAGACAATTTGAATCATGGAAAAGCATCACGGCCAACTGGAAACACATTCAGACCAATGGCTTGCAATGGTCGCGTGCGGACAACTTCTCCGTTCACACGCAACTGATTGGTGAAATGCTGCTGTTTGTAGTAGACATCACCAATGACTATGGATTGACGGCCGATGCCGATCTTGATACCTTCTATTTGGCTCATAGCTTAAGTAATGAACTGTTAAAAGCGCTGGAACGCCTCGGTCAAATCCGTGCATATGGCACAGGCATTCTGGGAACAAAACAGTTATCTGAGCAGCAAAAAGTGTTCATGAACACCCTAATTGAGCAACTCAATGATGCAGTCACGTCCCTTAGGGTCAGCATAGAGAAGGCGGCACGTTATAACCCTGGAACACGGGATGCCTTATTTTCGACTTACGAGAAGGTTGAGAAATCATCGCAGCAAGTGATTAATGAGGTTCGTTCTGACGTTCTGAGTGAAAGTTTCTCCATGGGTTCGAAGGAGTTTTTTGCTATCACGACGACTGCCATCGACTATGGCTACACCCAAGTGTATCAAGCGATGCTACCAACAATCGAAGAACTGCTCCGAGCCCGCATCCAGCGCACCAAGACGGCACTGTTGACTACCTTTGGCATTGCAATCCTGCTCTTGCTGTTGATGACTTACTTCATGACAGCGATTTACAAAACTACTCTAGGCAGCATCCAAACACTCTCGCGATCAGTGATTGGTTTTGCGCGCGGCGATTTGAGTGACCGGGTGCATCTGGAAACACATGACGAACTCAGCGAAATTGGTGAAGCTTCAACATAATGGCTGATGAACTTACCGAGCTGTTTGAGGCACGACAAGCAGCAGCTCAATACGCCCGCAGTCTGATTGAAGCGAGTTTGGATCCCTTGGTGACAATCAGCGCAGCGGGCAAGATTACCGATGTCAATACCGCCACAGAACATGTGACCGGCGTGAATCGCGATAATCTGATCGGCAGCGATTTCACGGATTATTTCACCAATCCCGAGAAAGCGCGCAAGGGGTATCAACAGGTATTTTCTCAGGGTTTTGTGACCGATTACCCACTGATCATTCGCCATGTATCCGGCAAGACCATTGATGTACTTTTTAACTTCAGCGTTTACCATGACGGCAATGGCAACGTAATTGGCGTGTTTGCCGCCGCTCGAGACATCACCGAACGTAAGAAAACCGAGACAGATTTCCGTATTGCTGCCACTGTTTTTGAATCTCAGGAAGGCATGCTAGTCACCGATGCCAATAATATCATCCTTCGGGTGAACCGCGCCTTCACCAGGATCACCGGTTATAGCGCAGAAGAAGTCATCGGCAGGAACCCACGCATACTCCAATCAGGCCGACAGGATACAATCTTTTATGCCGCTATGTGGAAGAGCATCAATAACACCGGCATATGGGAAGGCGAAGTTTGGAACCGGCGCAAGAATGGCGAAATTTTTCCAGAGCATCTCACCATTACCGCAGTAAAAGACCAGGACGGCATAGTCTCGAATTACGTTGCCACACTCTCCGATATCACCTTAAGCAAGGCGGCAGCGGATGAAATCGAGCAGCTGGCGTTCTACGACCCACTCACCGGCCTGCCTAACCGGCGACTTCTTCTGAACCGGTTAAAACCGGCACTGGCTTCAAGCCATCGTAGCAGTCGAAAAGGGGCGTTGCTGTTCATTGATATGGACAATTTCAAAACGCTAAACGACACCCTCGGTCATGACATTGGCGACATGTTGTTACAACAGGTTGCCGAACGGTTGACATCCTGTGTCCGTGAAGTCGATACCGTTGCTCGTCTAGGCGGTGATGAGTTCGTGGTGATGCTCGAACACTTGAGCGAACAAACCATTGAAGCAGTGGAACAGACTGAAATTGTTGGTAATAAAATTCTGACTACTCTTAACCAGCCTTACTTACTTGCCACACATAATTACCACAGCACTCCAAGCATCGGCGCTACCTTATTTAAGGGTCACAAACAATCCGTAGATGAACTGCTAAAGCAAGCGGATATTGCCATGTATCATGCTAAGGCATCAGGCCGTAATACCTTGCGTTTCTTCGACTCTGAGATGCAGGATACCATCAATATCCGTGCTGCACTGGAAGCAGACTTGCGCCTGGCACTTGCTGAAAACCAGTTCGAGATGTATTACCAATTACAGATTGCCCATAACAACCAAGCTGTCGGTGCCGAAGCACTCATCCGTTGGCATCATCCACGGCGTGGTTTGGTATCCCCTGCGGATTTCATCCCGCTGGCCGAGGAAAACGGCTTGATATTGTCCATTGGACAATGGGTTCTGGAGACGGCTTGCTCCCAGATCAAAATCTGGGAAGAAAGTAAGCACATTCAACATTTACAACTGTCCGTCAATGTCAGTGCACGCCAGTTCCGTCAGGCCGACTTTGTAGAACAGATCCGACAGGTATTGCGCCGTAGTGCTATCAATCCCAACCGGCTCAAGCTGGAACTCACCGAAAGCCTGATGCTCGACGACATCGAAGACACCATCGTTAAGATGAATATACTCAGGGAAATCGGCATCCACCTTTCGATGGATGACTTTGGCATCGGCCATTCGTCACTATCCCGCCTGAAGAAACTTCCCCTCGACCAACTTAAGATAGATCAAAGTTTTGTCCGTGATATCGCAAGCGATCCGGACGATGCCCACATTGTGCAGGCCATTATTGCCATGGCCAACAATCTGGGCATAGAGGTTATTGCCGAGGGTGTAGAGACAGAAGCCCAACGTATCTTCCTGGAACAAAATGATTGCTCGCTCTGTCAGGGGTATCTATTCAGTGAGCCGATACCGATTGAGAAGTTTGAGTCGCTACTGAAGAAACATAAGTGATTCGCATGAATTTTACTGGTCATCGACCCCATACAGATCAGCAAATTATGCCACTAATGGTCGCCTTTGAATTAGCTCTCTAAACCGGTGGTTGATCCTACCTTTCGCAAACGGGTCAATTTCTTAAGCATTTATACCGTCCCAGTGCTGGCGTACAAATTAACATTTCAACAATAGTTCTCGTATCTACGATGTCGAAACACTTAAGTTTCAAGAGCAGACAGAACAAACACATCGAACCTTGGCAGGGCTTCCGCAAAGCCGCACTGTTACTCATATTGCAGCGCGACTAACTGATTTTATTTTCCAAATTACGAGACGCCCGCATTAAACAGCAAAACCCTGCCTCAATAATATTTCAAACTGCTCAACCGGCACCGGCCTGCTAAACAGATACCCCTGATAGTGGGGACAGCCCTTGTTCATCAGGAGTTGTCGTTGTTCTTCCGTTTCGACCCCTTCTGCAATGACGCTAAAATTCAGGCTTTGCGCCATGGCGATGATGGTGCGCACAATCGCCCTATCATTACTATCGGTGACAATATCGTGTATAAACGATTGGTCAATCTTGAGCTGATCGAACGGTAACAGTTTGAGATATTGCAATGATGAATAGCCGGTGCCGAAGTCGTCCAATGAAAACTGTACACCGACTTCTTTCAATGTTTTCATGGCAGAAATGGTGCTGTCGATGTCCTCCAGCAATATACTTTCGGTCAATTCCAGTTTGAGCAGCATTGGGTTAATGGCATGGCGTTGTATGGCAGCTTGTACTTGAGCTGCGAATTCAGCTTGGCGAAATTGCTTGGCACTGACGTTCACTGCCAGCCAAAGGTCACGGGTAAGCGCATCTTGCTGCCATGCCTTGAGCTGGATGCAAGCCGTCTCTAGCACCCATTGCCCGATGGCCAAGATCAAGCCGATTTCCTCGGCCAGAGGAATAAATTCCACCGGCGATACCAATCCACGTTGCGGGTGTAGCCAGCGAATCAATACTTCGGCACCCATAGTCTGATGATCGTGGTTGACCTGTGGTTGATAATAGAGTTCGAACTGGTTTTCTGCCAGCGCTATGTGTAATTCTCTTTCCAGTGCGGCACGGGTATTGATGGCACGCTGCATCTCAGAATCGAAGAAACGCAGGACATTGCGGCCTGACGTTTTAGCTTGATACATGGCGATGTCGGCTTGTTTCAGCAATTCATCCTGCGTATGTTTTTGATTGCTGAAAATGGATGCACCGATGCTGACGGTACAGTGATATTCATGCGATTCGAGCTGATAAGGTTGTTGGAATATTGCCAAAATCTTATTGGCGATGGCTTCAGTCTGTGCTGCGGCTTGGATGGAGTGTTCGCTCAGGTCTTCCAGTATTACTACGAACTCGTCATCACCGATACGCGCAACAGTGTCGCCCTCGCGCACGCAGGTTTCCAAACGCTGTGCAACCTGCTGCAGCATCAAGTCGCCGATGTGGTGGCCGAGGGTGTCGTTGAGGGTTTTAAAATTGTCCAAATCCATAAACAGTAGCGCACCTTGCCGGTCGCTACGCGCGCTGGAAACCAAAGCCTGCTTGAGCCGATCATGCAGAAGCCGCCGATTGGGCAATCCGGTCAGAGGGTCATAGAAGGCAAGATGTTTGATCTCTGCTTCCGCCTCCAAGCTTTTGGTAATGTCGTTAAAGATACCGACGTAATTCGTGAGCATGCCGTCTTGATCTTTCACGGCGGTGACAGTCAGATATTCCAGATAGATTTCGCCGTTTTTGCGTCGATTCCAGATTTCTCCCTTCCATGCGTCATTATTGGCGATGCTTCTCCCTCATTGCCGCATAGAAGTTTGCATCCTGACGACCGGAATTGAGTATGCGTGGGTTCTGGCCGATGACTTCTTCAGCAGAGTAACCGGTTATGTCGATGAAGGCGCTATTCACCCGGAGGATCACCTCATTAGCATCGGTGACCATCATACCTTCTTGCGATTCAAAAGCGATGGCGGCGATCCGAAGCTGCTGCTCGGCTTGTTTACGTTCGGCAGCCTCTTTCATCAGCTGTATGGTGTTAGTGGCGAGGCTGCCGTAGGTCGAGAGTATGATGTCTATCAGTACTCTCATTCCCCCACTCAATTGGTGCTTTGCTTGCTTCTCAGCCTGCTTCTGCAACATACCGGATTGCATGGCCAGCACCACCAAAGCCATGTACTTGTCATTTTCCAGAATATGAGAAGCCAGCCAGCGAACGAGGAATGAAAGGACTTTCTCAATCATATTATCCACCGCATCGGTATTTTCTTCAGCTTTTAGGCTGAGAACGGTCGATATAAAACTGTCATGCTCTTTCTTATGCTTCGCTTCCAAGGAGTCTTCTTTAAAATACTCATGCCAAATGGCTTCTTCAGTCTGAAAATGGTAAACGGCATAGTCAGCCAGTTCATAAAAAACGACGTTCAACGCCGGAATATCGGACTGGAAAGCCATATGGCTGGCCAATAGATTCAATAGCTGAACTAGCCTTTGGTGCTGTTCATCAATCTTCAGTAGACCCGTATTAAAACTGTCATGCCATGGAAAGACATCAATTGATTTCATAAGAATATTGTCATATTTTTCTAAATTTAAGCGCGCCGCCAAAATAGCCCTTCAATGGGCAATGTTATCTCATTAGACTCCCGCATCAAAACTTGTTTACCTTGCTGGGCGAAATGGCCTTGTTGATGTAGCCGGCAGGGACTGAAATGGATACCTAAATCAAATAACGTTTGAAACTCTTTTACCTTGATGAAAATTTTACTGAAATTTGTCCTCTTGGCCGATTTCAGTATTGGGAATATCCAGAGGATATTTGTGATATCAGATTTATCACGTGTTTTCATAACATTATGCTTATTCATCTACTTGCATCCGGACATTACCCCAAAAGACACTTATTGACAGTAGAGTATTTCATTATAAAAAACTGGTTTATTCCAAACAGGACAATCCAATGTCCTGCTCTACCGATAAATTCGACATAACGAACACCTGCCATTACAAAATCAACATTCACCCATCCCTTTTATGTTTTTTATTGAAAAACATGGCTTAATCTCCTATCCTCCACGCTGAGGTTTTGACTGAGGTTAAAACCTTTGCTCACTATGCTCTTAAACTACTCCCATTGGAGATTGTATGAAGATTGGTATACCAAAAGAGATTCACCCAGGTGAAAAACGTGTGGCCACGACGCCTGAGGCCGCAGAACAAATTATAAAACTGGGTTTTTCCGTCCTGCTCGAAAGCGGTGCAGGACTTGCCGCGAACATTTCCGATGAAGCCTACAAAGAAGTGGGCGTTGAAATCGTTGACAATGCCAAGACGCTATGGAAATCAGCGGACATTGTCATGAAAGTTCGCGCGCCGGAGCAGCATCCCGAGCTGTCGCTGGATGAAATCGACCTGTTACCCGAAGGCGGCCGTTTAATCAGTTTTATCTGGCCTGCACAAAATGAAGAATTAATGCAAAAACTGGCGGCCAAAAATGCCACGGTGCTGGCTATGGACAGCGTGCCGCGCATGTCCAGGGCGCAAAAGCTCGATGCGCTGAGCTCTATGGCTAATATCGCCGGTTATCGCGCTGTTATTGAAGCGGCGCAGCATTTCGGCCGTTTTTTTACCGGACAGATTACCGCCGCCGGTAAAATCCCGCCCGCTAAAGTGTTAGTCATCGGCGCAGGTGTTGCCGGTCTTGCCGCCATCGGTACGGCAAAGAGCATGGGCGCTATCGTCAGGGCTTTCGATACCCGCCCTGAAGTGAAAGAACAAATCGAAAGCATGGATGCCGAGTTTTTGATGCTGGACTTTAAAGAAGAAGGCTCCGGCACCGGCGGTTACGCCAAGACCATGTCCAAGGAATTTATTGAAGCTGAAATGGCCTTGTTTGCCAGACAAGCGATGGAAGTGGACATTATTATCACCACCGCGCTGATTCCCGGCAAACCTGCTCCCAAGCTGATCACCGAAGGCATGGTTAAATCCATGAAAGCGGGCAGCATTATTGTCGATCTGGCGGCCGAACAGGGCGGTAACTGCGCGTTGACCGAGAAAGACCAAGTGGTGGTAAAACACGACGTGACGATTATCGGTTACAGCAATTTACCCAGCCGTTTGGCTAATCAATCGAGTCAACTTTATGCGACTAACCTCAGGCATTTATTGACCGAACTGTGCCCCGAGAAAAACGGCACGATTAACGTCAATATGGAAGACGAGGTGATACGCGGCACCACGGTTATTAAAGAAGGCAAAATCACTTGGCCGCCGCCACCGCCTAAACTCTCCGCCGCCCCTGCCCCACAAACCGAAGCACCGGCTTATGCATCAGTACAGGAGCAAAAAAAATCTGTCATTCCCGAACCGGTTAAACAGTTCATTCCTTTAATTATTGCCGGATTGGCTCTGTTCGGCATCGGCTCGGTTGCCCCGGTATCGTTCATGTCGCACTTTACGGTTTTTGTGTTGGCGTGTTTCGTCGGTTATCAGGTGATATGGAATGTGACGGCATCGCTGCACACCCCGCTTATGAGTGTAACCAATGCAATCAGCGGCATTATTGTGATCGGCGCGCTGGTACAGGTTTCTGCGCCGGATCAAAATATCCAGCATCCTTGCCGGATTGGCGATACTCATTGCATCTATCAATATTGCCGGTGGCTTTTTAGTCACTCGCCGTATGTTAGAAATGTTCAGAAAATAACCGGAGAATATGATGTCCCAAAGTTTAGTCACGATGTCTTACATCGTCGCCACCATTCTGTTCATTCTCAGCTTGAGTGGTTTAAGCAATCAGGAAACAGCCCGCAAAGGCAATTATTACGGCATGTTGGGCATGGCGATTGCCATTATCGCTACCGCATTAAGCGCATCGGTTACCTCATACACTATTTTAATCGTTGCCTTGTTAATCGGCGGCGCTATTGGCGCCAGAGCCGCATTAAAAGTTGAAATGACGCAAATGCCGGAACTGGTCGCTATCATGCACAGCTTGGTCGGTATGGCGGCTGTGTTGGTCGGTTATGCCAATTTTATGGATAGCTCCACCAACCTGATCGGCGTAGAAAAAACTATCCATGAAATGGAAATTTACATTGGCATTCTTATCGGAGCCGTTACTTTTTCAGGTTCGGTGATTGCTTTTTGCAAACTCAGCGAACGAATCAGCGGCAAACCGATGTTATTGCCCGGCCGTCATTGGTTCAATCTGGGTTTACTGATTGCCGCCATCGTTCTGGGTTGGATGTTTTTACAACAAACCGAAAACGGCGGCGGTTCTATGCCTCTCTGGATCATGACTGCGATTGCGCTGGTGTTCGGCATACACATGGTCATGGCTATCGGCGGCGCCGATATGCCGGTGGTGGTGTCCATGCTCAACAGTTATTCGGGATGGGCGGCTGCGGCAACCGGTTTTATGTTAAGCAACGATTTGTTGATTGTGACCGGCGCATTGGTCGGCAGCAGCGGCGCGATCTTGAGTTACATCATGTGCCGCGCGATGAACCGCAACTTTATCAGCGTTATTGCCGGCGGTTTTGGCACTTCAGGTGGTGAAGCTGCTGTTGTTGAAGGTGAAGTGACACCGATCAGCGCCGATGAAACCGCGCAATTATTGCTGGATGCAAAAAACATCATGATCATTCCAGGTTACGGCATGGCGGTTGCGCAAGCCCAGCATACGGTTAATGAAATCACCAAGCTGTTGCGCGATAAAGGCAAGAAAGTGGGTTTCGGCATCCATCCGGTTGCAGGACGTATGCCCGGCCACATGAACGTGCTGTTAGCCGAAGCCAAAGTGCCTTACGACATCGTTTATGAAATGGACGAAATCAATGAAGATTGGGGCAATGTTGATGTATCGATCGTGATCGGCGCCAATGACATCGTCAATCCGTCAGCGCTGGATGATCCGAACAGCCCGATTGCCGGTATGCCGGTACTGGAATGCTGGAAAGGCGAAACCACCATCGTGCTTAAACGCAGTATGGCGTCAGGCTATGCGGGCGTGGGTAATCCGTTATTCGTACTGGAAAACACCCGCATGTTGTTTGGCGATGCCAATGCGACTATGCAGGCGGTGTTGAAGGCGTTGAAGGGATAAGGCATGCACCACGAACGACTGCATGGACGCAGGAGGTAGAGTGCCAAAAGTAGGCGCCTCTAGGCGACGCATGGAGCAGTTACCGAGACACGAAGGGTACGAAGAAAAAACGAGGTAATAACTTCGTGGTCTTCGTGTCTTCGTGGTCAGTCGTTTATTTATAACACTTGTTTGTCTGAAACAATCTCACCATTTTCCACGCGATTCCGGCCATTGTGTTTGGCTCTATACAAAGCAGAATCGGCTGATTTGATCAGCCTCGCGGCAGTTTCTTCATCTATAGAAATCGATGTGCTATCCGGCAGGTAGGTTGATACGCCGATAGAGATGGTAACCGAGACGGAAATATCATCAAAAGCAATGACCAGCGCCTGGATAGCTTTGCGAACTCGTTCGGCAGTTTCCAGAGCCTTGGTTTCGTCGGTGTTGGACAATAAAGCGACAAATTCTTCTCCGCCGTAACGGACAAATATGTCATTGTCCCTCAACTGGTCTCTTATCGCGACGGCCACCAAAGACAGAACCTGATCGCCGCCCTGATGACCATGTTTGTCATTGATAGACTTAAAAAAATCTATATCAAAAAATTGGCAGGATAACGGCTCGGCATTGCGTTGACTGCGCTTTAATTCTTCGCCTATGCGCTGCTCCAAGAAGCGCCTGTTATTAACACCTGTTAATACGTCGATATAGCTGATCCGTTTTATCTCTTCGACGTGAAGATTATTTTCCAGACAAACGCTGACTACTGAACTGAGGTGTTCTATAAAGTCTGTCGCCATATTATCGGCGAACCGATCAAGCTGATAGCTGCCCAGATTTAAAGCCCCCAGATATTTGCCCCGGCGAGTTAAGGGCGTAATGGCAACGCTGACGGGTTGTTTTTCAATATGCGGAAAAAAGTCGACACATTGAGCGTTTTCATAAACGCCGATATAGGGCTGAATGGCGGTTAATTTTAAGCTTACTGTCCAGCAGCATTAAACCTTTTTTTGAGCTGGGCGGGTAACCGTTGTCGTTAAGAGTTTTGGCAATTTCACCCGTTTCGTCGATCAGGCATAAGCTGATCACATCAAGATCAAAGTAATTTTTACCCTCTTCAAGCAGGTGGTCAATAATGTCCGATAAGGAATTGAGCTTTAGCAATCTTATTTCGAACGCCCGGAACTTCTGCAAGATAGCGCTGTTTTGCTGAACGCGCTCAAACATGGACTCTAAATGACTTTGCAGAACGACTAAATCGGTAGTTAAATCTTCTTCCAAGTTCTTCTCTAATTTAATTAGGGCAACTCCGTAAGCCTAGCAGTTTATTGGAGAAAAGTTCAATTAATCATGCACCTGGTTCACAGATTGCTTAATTCTTGTCGTTCTTCCTTTTTTGCAAGTGCCGGCTTCGCTTATTTTCTCTTGTTCCGTTCTGTCTTGTAATGTTCATTGATGCCTTTCGCTCGTTCTTCTGTAAGACTTACCGGCTTTTTTCATAAAACGTCAGCTATCTTCTTTGCAAGCAGGCGTCAGCTAACAGTATGCTCCTGGCATATTTTCTCACTATCGACTTGGCTAAGCTGTTCTTTGGTTAAGCCGCAAACAAAACCATCCGAAGTTATGGTGAAATATTTACAGGTTTTACAAAGCCCAAAAGATTGGGATTTATTGGCTTTTTGCAGTGCGGTCAGCGCATTAACAAAAACATTTTCCTGACTATCGTTTTCATTAAATATTGCCGAGGCCTGGCTGTATAAATCTGCCGGACGGGCTTTATTCAAGATGGCATCGCCTTCAGCCAAAAGACTAAGATGCACCATGCGCCGATCGTTTACATCGGCTGTTTTTTTTATGTAGCCTTTTTTTTCCAGCAGCAGCAAGGTTTGGGAAACGGTGCCGCGAGTCATGCCCAAGTAATTGGTCAGCGCTGCCGGAGTGTCGCTGTAGCGGTTGCAGCGCGACAAATAATCCATGACCTGCAAATGAACCGGCTGCAAGCCTAGTTCCGTGCACTTTTTACGTTCTTCAGACCGGATCAACGCGGACATCCGCTCGATCAGTATCAAATACATCAACTTTTTCCATAGAGCCTGTAAACATTTATTAATGTTGACAAAATAAATATTCTAGCACGATTACTAAAGTATCGAATCGCTATTTACAGCAAGTATTACCCAACTCCTGCCAAATACGCTATCGCTGCCGCCGGGGCGCAGTCCGCAGCCGTCATATCGGTTCCGCTTGCGGCTACCGGCAACAAATCTGAAAAATCCAGATAAGGGCGACCCAAATTCAATGCAATCTGTTTAACCAGGAAGCGCCCTACTCCGGCACCGATCAACGGGCTGTTTTGTGCAAGCGTATGCTGGGACAACCGGGCTTCGCAGCCACGTTGTATTTGCTGTATTTGCCGGGCGCGTATGTTTTCGGCAAGTTGTTGCCAGCGCGGCAGTTCGTCTGGATAAAAGTCACAACCGATCATCCTCGATAACCGTCTGGCGCTGGCCAGGACGGTTTTTTCCGCGCCATCCGCCGTATCGATTTGATCGTGGGCGTCATTAAGTTCGCCAGTAACGCGGTAGACATCGGCCATGGTGGCGAAATACTCGGCCATCAGGCCGATTTTCTTGCCCTGATCCATCGCTGTTTGGGCAACGGCCATCACAGCGGTTCTGACGATGCCGGTGTAAATCAGCTCTTGAGACAGTAATCGCTGGTAATCGGTGTAGCCTTCCGCCAGTACTCGCCCGTCATTGAGCAGCAGTATATCGGTGGTGGTGCTGCCGCAATCGACAAATAGCCCGCTGCCGGCTTTCTGCGCCGCAAGTGAGGCACTGGCCAGCCAGTTGGCAGAGGCGATCAACGCGTAATGCCCGATTTCTATCTGCGAGGTTTTCAGGAAGCCTTGCTGGCCTGCATAAATCAGCATATCTGATCCGGGCAGCAAGTCGGTCATGGTTTGGATGATTTGCTTGACGCCGTCGTCCCGATTATCAAACAAATCAACCAACTCGCCGGTCATGGTAATAGCATGGCGAGTTGATTCTGCCAACTCCTGCATAATCGTGGTTACCGCGCATTGCAGTTGATCAATCCCTTTCCATAACGGGCACGGTTGCTGATAAACTGCGATAATCTCACCGTCTTTGATTACCGCCGCTTTGACATGAGCGCCGCCTATATCCCAGCCTACATATTGTAGGGGCGACTGGCTGGTCGCCTCTACGGACGTCTGTTCTGTTTGAACAGTAACGGGCCTGTTGCATGTCGGGTTAAGTATCGGTTCACCATGCAACAGCTGCAAAACAGCTTCGGCAATATTGATGCCTAAAGCCTCGTAGTATACCGACAAATGAGGTGGTCAGCCGGGGGTTTATTTCAAGCACCCATGTTTCTTCTGCAGTTTCTATCAAATCGATGCCGACATAACCCCACAAATCCGGCAATGCCTGGGCTATTTTAGCTATCATAGGCTGGTAGACGCCTAAGTCTTGATGATGATTCACCACGATGTCCGCCAACCGGTATTGCTGGTTGATGAAGTCAAAATGCTGCAAATTGGCACAGACCAACCAGCCTCGTCCCTGCTTGAATAAACATGAAAGACTGGTTTTTGCGCCCTGAAGATGCGGTTGGATAATGTATTCGCCTTTTCGTGCCGTCATCCGCTCGAAGTCCTGCCGGCTGCCAATCACATAACTGTCTGCACAGCCCACGCCATCAACCGGCTTAACAATCCATTCGCCGCCTGTCCCTTCGACAAGCTCAGGACAAGCCTTGAGCCTGTCGAAGGAGGGGCATTCATCTCCAAGCATCCGGGTGGAAACAGCGGCTATTTGATGACGGCTGAGCAGCTCATAAGTCTTGAGTTTATTGCCGGCAACGGCAACGGCTGTTGCCGGCGAGGTCAGCAACATCTTGCCTAATGATTCAACCGTTTGACACAGGGTTTGAAGGATACCGTCGAATTCCGGCGCTATCGGCCATACCAAGTCAGATTGCTCAACCAGTCGCGCAAATTCTTCACTAATGTCATGCTCCGGCCTGATGGTGACGGTATTTATTCCTGTCATGTCGATCTGACTCATTAAGTCGCCAGTCCACCATGACCGTGACTTCGCAAACGATTTAATCTGGTCAGGTTATCGAGCAGCGCATTCAAGCATCAAACGCCCTTCATCAACCAGGGAATCCGGCAACTCCTGCTTATTAAAGCCGCCGCCAGTGATATACTCAAACACCAAAATTTTCACAATACTCAATAAATAGCTATAAAATAAAACGCAACATTGTATCACCAGTTCAAAGCCAGCTTTGAACTCCAACACTATAATTTATAGAGTCCAAAGCTTCCGCTCCTGCTCATGCCGATTACCTATATCCATATAGGCAAAGCCGGCTTTGGCCCCAAATCCTGTTTTTTATGAAAATAATCCCGGTAATCGACTTAAAGAACGGCGTTGTCGTCCACGCCCGACAAGGCAATCGCGAACACTATCAGCCCATTAACACTGAGCTTGTGCAAGTCGCCTGATATTTTTCAGGTTATTGAAGCATTCCTGAGGGTTTATGAGTTTGATACCTTCTATATTGCAGACTTGAATGCGATTACTGATCAGGGCGACCATAACCACTTAATAACGGAGGTGTTAACCGATTCCCGTACGTTACCTTCTGGATAGACCAAGGGTTATCAAAAATATGATCAGTGCATGCAGCATCCCGGCAACACTCTACCGGTTCTGGGCAGCGAATCCTATCGCAATGAAACCATCTCGGAAATCAAAGCCTATAAAAACAACTTTATTCTGTCGTTGGATTATTCAAGTTCAGATGCATTAGGCGCGGACAAATCTTTTTTCCGACCCGAGTTTTTGGCCGGAAAACATCATCATCATGACGTTGGATCGCGTAGGCAGCAGCCACGGTCCCGACCTGGAGAAATTAACTGAATTTTGCAGGCAATATCCGGACAAAAACTTTATTGCCGCAGGCGGCATCAGAAACAAGCAGGATTTAATCGCTTTGAGTGAAGCGGGAATTCATCAGGCACTGGTTGCCAGTGCTTTACACTCCGGCACCATTAAAGCGGAAGATATTGCAGAAATTTCAGGCAAAGCTTCCGCTCCCTGCTTACGCCCCTTGCCTACAATCCTGTAGGCAAAAAAATACCCCGTTAAGCCGGGGTATTTTTAGCATTCTTGATAACTAAGTAAATCTTAGTTAGCAGCGAATGGATGTACAGCAGTACCTTTAGCTGCAACAACTTCAGCAGCAGTAGGAGTACCAGCAACAGCACGTTTCAGAGCTTCTTTAGTAGCTTCGTAGTTGTATTGTTGGATTTTAGCATCGTCTTCAGCAGCCCAGTGAATGAATACACCGACTGATACGAATAAATCATCAGCTTCAGCAGCTGGGATTGTGCCGTCTTCTACACAATCAGCAACAGCCATAGCAACACCGCGTTGTGCTGGGCCAAACATTTGAACAGCTTGTTTTGCGCCTTTGATTGTTACTTTGTTGAACATAACAGTTGAAGGTTTAACCATCAAGTTAGGTGCAACAACAGCCAACAAGCTAGAAAAGCCGTCTTTGTTGTTTGTTAAGCAGTTTGCGAATGCTGTTTCAGCAGCTGAACCACGTGGTCCAACCATCAAATCGATGTGAGCAACTTCGTTGCCTTCACCAACTAAAGATTCGCCAACGCATAATTTATTAATCTTAGCCATGCTTACTATCCCCTGTGAAGAAAAAAATGAAAAAATTGAATCTACTATCGACATTATTAATGTCCCCTTATTTGTTTTTAACAAATTCCTTTTGAAGCCCTATTAGTAACAGTATTGTTACTGATTAAGTTCCTCTAAAAATGCCGTAAATACTGTCGCCACGATCATGTCAGCTGTAGTACCCGGATTAATACCATAAAGCTTAAGCTCCTGATCCAGAGCAAAAAAGCAACGGCTTTATTTGCTCAGGATTATCAGTTTTGTACAGCTCCTCACTGAGCTGAGCCATTTTTACAGCGACCATCTCAGAGTACTGATTTCCGTATTTCCTTTCGATATGGCTATCAGGAAAATGACTCAGCATGTCAGCGTAAACTGCCACCGCCGCCCAGTTCCGGTTGCCCCATCGATTAAAGCCCGTAGTATACCTTAAAACTGCGAAATTAAAAATATCTTGATAATCAGTTGCGTATTGGAGCGCAATACGGTCTTTCGCACTAGCTATTTTCATTGCTTCAAGCAATGTAACCGATGCCTTTTCGTTAACATCCTGCTGATCCGAACTGCCTAAACCGCCTGGCGAGGCTAATGTTATGGCTTTAAAAACCCAATCGGCATCTTCTATCGTAGTTTCGCTAAGAACCTTTCGTACCGCCTGCCTTAGCGTTAAATCCGGGCCTTTTTGCCCGATTGCCTGAATCAGTGGCGCGCACAGCAAAATAATGCCCAGATTGGTATTGCAGCCTACCGCCTCGCGCGTTGCCTTAACCGCATAATAGATTTTTTCGCCTAATGAATAATCCGGGTTGCAAAGAGGCTTTGCGCTGACCTCTGCACTCGTTCTGAAGTCAGCCACAGTCATCTCATGACCGTCCGCATAAACGCTGACGTTGCCGGGCTTAAATGCCTGCACATCAACTTCGCAGGCTTGCCGATAAAGTTCGCCAAGTTGTTCCGAAGAAATGATCATGCAGCTATAGTTTTTTTGTTCATCTTGCGGGTGATTAAATCGTCCGCCATCAGCCCGGCAATATTGACATCGCAAACGCTTTCCAGGCCTTTCCATGCCGGTATGCTGTTGACCTCAATAATAGTGCAGCGCCCTTCCTTATCCCGAATAATATCGACTCCGGCATAATCCATCGCTAACGCAGCCGTCGCCTTAACAGCCAAATTCACCATTTCCGGCTCTAAATCGATCAGCTCGCAGCTCGCGCCACGGGCAACATTATTGAGCCAGAATTTTCCGCGCCTGCGCATCGCCGCAACCGCCTTGCCGTTAATAACAAAAACGCGATGATCGGAAAATCCGGCGCCTTCGCAATGCACGAAGCGTTGCAAGTAATAAACACCATGACTGCCGGTTAGCCAGAATAAGTCCGTTGATTTTTCAATCCGGCGTATGCCTTCGCCTTGCGAACCGAACAAAGGTTTGCTGATAATCAAGTTGCCTTGTTTTAACTCGGCTTCCGCAATTCTCAACGCCTCATCTCGGTCACGCAGCACCCAAGTCATCGGTGTTGGCAGTCCGGCGTTATGCAGTAAAAAGCTGGTCATCGCCTTATCGACACTGCGCTCTACCGCATGACCGTCATTGTAGACAGGAATCCCCATCGCCTTTAGTGCATGCAGAAAATCCAGATACAACACGACTTCTTCAAGCGAGCCGCCCGGTACGCCGCGTACAAAAGCCGCATCCGGAAGTTCATGTTCGAAACCTGGAATAAAGATCGGTTGCCGGCCGGATTCGATTGCAAACCGGCATTCTGTCAGCGAAACGTAATCGCAGCTATAGCCGCGACTGGCAAAGGCCAAGCTTAATTGTTTGCCATGCCAGCCGGGATCATCGGTAAAAATTGCTATTCGACCCACGCCTACGCTCTCGGCAACTGCTCCTGCGTTGCTCTACCTCCTGCATCCTTGCAGTCGTACGCTCCAAACGACTGATCTAGCAAAGCATTATCCAGTTTGCCTGCACGGAAACTTTTGCCGGATTCCACCGCAGTCACGATAACGCTGGCAGGGCTAAACAGCATTGCATCGATTTTAAAAAAGTCGTATTCATATTGTTTAAAGATATCCGCAAACGGTTTGCCGTAATCTTTAGAGGTTGAACTGGGCAGTTCTTTAGCCAGTTTTTCAGCTTCTTCGTCGCTGCCTTTTACAAAAATATGCACTTGGCCTGCGAACAGGATCGCGTCATTGGTGCGTCCCATCGCTTTAACAAAATTCGGATGCGGAGGGCAAATAGGCGCGCTGCCGCTGCCGTCGATAATATTTTCCAACGGAAAATGCAAAGCATGAGCTTTATGCATAGCCACTTCAAGCACACGTGCAACCACTTGCACGCCGCCGGCCAGACTACTGGTTGGAGTAACGATAATTGTCAATTTGGATGGATCGACCTTACAGGCGGCGGCGACTTTTTCGACGATTTCAACCGGTGGCACAGCATCATTTTCAATCACTAAGACAGTGGAATCGTTGCTGTCTTGATAGCCCAATTCTTTGTATAACTCTTCAACAGGCTCTTGATTGCCGTCTTTCACCTTGGTTGCCATAGCCCGTGCAGGGCCTGAGCCTAAGGCATAATATTTCCCATGAGACAAGCTCCAGCCGGCATATTGGCTACCTAAACAACCCAGAACCGGATTGCCGGTATGTACGTTTACAGACAACGGCCAGTTATCCGTATAAGAGCTGTGACTGATGGTTACAGTGCCCATGCCGCCCAGACAGATTTCAGCAATAATACGGCCCGCTTCGATGCCGCCCGGTACTTTAATGCCCGCGTCGATAATGGTGCAGCCATTGGCTAACTTTTCCACACCTAAACGTAATTTATCCGCATTATCGAGTAAATGCTGGACCAAGGGCTGAGTCAATTTGTTAACGCTGGCTGTATATTCCATGACGGTCAAAACCTTTTAGTTTGCTAATGATAAGTTGTTGTTTAGCCCGTAGCTGTTCCACTACCGACCGTGAGTTTTTTTGGTGCGCAATAATACTGCAAATCGGCTGTCCAGCGCGACACATATCGCCGGGTTTTGGCAAATCCATGCACCAGTCCGGCCATTCGAATTGGTCGGGAATAACTAAATCACATTCGGCATAAACGATTTGGCAGCCGCTCTGTTGAGGCGTGTTCATCGCGTATTGCGCCGAATGATAATCTTGCCATGCAGCGCCGTACGCTACGCTATTGCGCCCTACAGATTGCCCTTCCATACATGCTTGAATATGCCTTCCCAGCAAATCCTGATCATATAACTGCATGCTGGCGGAAGGTCGCGGGTTAATTTCCAGCACATAGCTGCAACCATCCTTATGAATAAAATCCAGCGAATTTAAGCCTTTTAGCCCGAACAGCGGAACCATTTGTTTTAGCCAGCCTGTTATTTCTGTTTTGTGCATATCTGACAGATCACAGCTGTTGATAACCCCTGAAAAAACAAACTCCTGCGTCTCGCTTAATCGAACCGGCCATTGGCTGTTAAAACCGATAACTTGCAGTTGCTGTCCGTCAGCCAGAAACAGCACCGAATGCGGCGTACCGGCTTGAAATCTTTGCCAGTAAATCGAATTATCAGCAATGTCATCAGCATGATAACGCTTTATCCCGGCACCGCCCTGCCCTTGCATGGGCTTAAGCAGCCAGTCGTCGCTACAATCAACTGGCGCGCTGAAAACAACCTCGGGGTGTGGAATGTTTAACTGATCCAGCGTCGAAAAAAACACCTGTTTATCGAGCTGCCTTGCAAAAGCATCTGGATGATTGCCCAACACAACTAAACGACTATTCAGGTAATACAGGCTTTCCGGGTAACCTTCAAAACCGCTGCCGTAAATGACCTGGGAGACGGCATAGCGTTCGATAAAATAATCTACGGCAGGCGCCAAGTCTTGTTCGGCTAATGATTTTACCTGGCGGCAATCCTCTGCGTAGCCTTGCGTATCCATGTCGGCAAACAAGTCAATGACAAGAGATTTCAATCCTGCGCTTTTTGCGGAATGCGCCAGCATGCGTGCGGAATTGGCAACTATCAGTATCGTTTCCACGTATCGTCCTGCGTCACATCCTAGCCGACAAAAACTTCCCCGCCGCTATTTCGCGCACTGGCAACCACAAAACTCAGCTTATCAAAGTGCGCAAACTCCTGTCTGGCCTGCTCGGTAATCGATTCGGCCAACTGTGCCCCGTCAATGGCGCAAAACCCGGTCGGCCCCCATGAGGTCTGGCCGATAGCCACCGCGCCTTGGCTTTCCAGCCATTGCATGGCTGATGCAACTTCGGGGCTGGTAAAAACACCGCCCTGGGCCGAAGAGAAATGCTCGCCAACCGAGCGTTGCAGTTGGCTGATCACATCGCCGAATTTACTGATGTCGTTTTCGGCCACAGCAGGCAGCCCCTGCATCAGCAGCAAATAGCATAAACGCGCGGCTTCCGACTGAGGGAACGGCGGCAGCTCCTTAAAGGCCTGTATTTCCTGTTGACCGTGCAGGCCCTGGCCTCGCTGATCGAACACCAGAATAAACCGCCACTCCTCAGGTACATCCATATGTGCCAGCACTGGCGGCGTGATGGTTTTTTCGCCTCGGCCGCCATCAACCACCAGTCCGCCCTGTTCAAAAACGCCGATGCCGATACCGGAACGCAAGCCCCGGTCAGTCACGGCGGCGATTTCGCGCACAGTCAGCCCCAAGCCGTAAAATTCATTCAGCGCCGCGCCGATTGCCAGCGACATTTGCGTGCCTGAACCTAGGCCCACATGTTCTGGGATCGCGGCTTCAATAACGATATTAAGTTGATCGGACACGTGCAGCATCTCGCACAACAAGGACACGCACTTTTTAGCCCGCTGCGCTGCGGGACCGCTAATCGTGAGTTGCTCGGCTCCAGTAACCGACAGCCGTGTGCTGATTTCATTAAGCGCAACGCCGATGCTGCCGAAATGCCGGCCTAGCGATCCGCTTAAATCAATAAAGCCCATATGCAATCTGGCGGGGGCAATGACTGAAACTTTAGAATGTTGAACTATCAAGGTTTACGCTGAGTTGTGCTGCAAAAAGTTGCTGGAAGTATACATGATCGGCCTATCGGCTGCGAACTAAGCGCTGATAACATTTGCCAATTGGGCCAAATCTTCACAGCCGGACGGGGCATGTTGCCCCGTCCGAAACGTTTTATGGCTATTAAATGTAGTGCTTAGCTCGGGCATTGCAGAAACATTAGGGGACGGGGTTGCAAACCCCGTCCCGCCCGTAAAGTTCACGAAGAAAATCCAAAGCAAAAAAACTTCGTGCTCTCGGCAACTGCTCCTGCGTTGCTCTACCTCCTGCATCCATGCAGTCGTTCGTGCCTTCGTGGTGAATTAATCAGTTAATTTATTGGCTAACTGCGCCAAATCGCTGACCATCAAATCGCACAGTTCAATGGTTAACGGGTCGACCTGCACTGTCGACGGTATAAACACCGAAGCAGCCCCTGCACGGGAGGCCGCCACTATACCGGCATGAGAATCCTCAAGCACCAGACAGCGGCTGATGTCCACTTGCAGCAATTCTGCAGCTTTTAAAAAAATATCCGGTTCCGGCTTGCCGTGCTCAACATGCTCTCGCGTGACAATGACTGAAAAAACATCTCCAATCCCAGCCAGATCGAGACATTCCAGCGCATTTGCCGCCAGACTATTAGTCGCCAGACAATAAGGGATCTTTTGCCGAATCAGCAATTCGACTAAGCCGACAAAACCACGCTTGGTTTTTATTCCATTGGCTGTTACGTATTTGTACCAAAACTCGCCGCTTAACTGATTAAACTTTTGCAGATTAAAATCGGTCCCGCAATATTCAATCAGCGCTAGCTCTACATCTTCATAATGCAATCCTGACAGCGACCGGCAAAAATCATCCGAAAGCTCATAACCCATCGCACTTGCAGCCTGTTGCCAGGCGATAAAATACGTACTCTCGGTATCCAAAACCAGACCGTCCATATCGAATATGACCGCCGAAAAATCAGCTATCTTAATCACCGAACAACCTTGATATATTCCCCGTGCGCTTCACGGCTGGAGCCGACCACGATGCGTTTAACGCCTTGTTCCGATTGTTCCAGCACGCCCGACACTTCCACCATTTCGCCGCTGACTGCCTGCCCCGTATAGGTCGCCGTAAAGCTGACGATGGAACTGATCTCTTCGTGATCTATTTTAAATTCAGCCGGGTAATCGAACCCGTGAACATCGCCGATCACCCTGCACTGCAACGTAATCGCCCCGCATTTTTGATACACAACAGCCTTGGCACTTGCGCAATGATCGATAAAATTCAAATCGAATTTCCGCCCGTTAATCACGGCCTTGTTGCATTTGCGCCGCTCATGCCAGACATAATCATCAAAACTCAAATCGCAGGAACGGCGCTCATAAGATTGCCGCCAATCCAGGCCATCCAAATCCTGCAAATGTCCCTGTTCGATAAGCTTGCGGGTAATTGCCCGGCATTGGTGAAAAACCTCCCTGCCGTAACAGACCAGGTCAATATCCGAATCCGGATTTTGCACGCCAACCAATATCGATCCCGTAACCCCGGTTTGCGTCAAATCCAGCCCGTGCTGTCCGAATAACTCGCACAGCCGGAACAAATCCCGCTCGACCAGATCATGCCGGTTTGCCTGCATAATCTGTTGCAATCGGTATTTGGGTTGATGATGTTTGACGATCCGGTCAGTGGCGACCGCATGCAAATGTGCATCTAAAACCGGGGAGTAATGCAGATAATCGGGATGCCGTTGTTGCAGGAGATGATTGGCTTGTTCAGTCGCAACTTTTTTCCAGCCGGAAGATTCAAGTACATAGCGTAAAAAACACAGCGCCTTGCCATCTTCCAGGCCTTGCTCTACCACAGCAAAAATCAGTCCTTCAGGGGTTTCGATAAAATCCTTGGCAAAAAACATGTTAAAAATGAGCCGGACTACCTTTATGACGTAAACCTAGGACTTATAAAACGGCGCGGCAGAACCGCGCCTTCATGCCAATTAGGCATATTCACGCTGTTCCATTGCGGACGGCGCAATGAAGAATTTTTTAAATTGGGGCATAAAACTGATCGTGATCGGTATCGAATAAAAACAATACATCGCCGCCGCTTCGCCGGTCGACACGCCGAATACCCACTGGGGCATAAACAGAGTCATAATCGCCATGCCGAAATGATAGCTGGCGATGCGCCAGTTATCCTTCCAGACAAAGCCGCTGACCGCCAAAGCAAACAACGAACCCCAGGTAACCAGCAAGCCAAAGGCACTGGAGATGTGGTAGCCGATATGGTATTTACCCATAAACAAGCACGAGATCATATTGCCGATAAAATTCGGCGCAATTTCAGATAGTTGCCACTCTTTGGGCAAAAAGCTGAAAGTCAGGAATGACGAACTGAGCAGCACACCGGTGATGGTCGCCTTCTTCAGCGCGGTTTTGTCGGACGAATAAGTCGCCAAGGCAGGCATAATCGCCAATGCCTGCAAGCTGATATGGTAGACCGACAGCTCACTCAACAATTGATTCGTGCCGTAGCCGCACTGATCCGCAACCGGGTAGGCAAAATACTGAATAAATTCCATCAAGGAAAAATGAAAAATGGCATAAAACCTGGCAACCCGAACCCAAAACGGCTCACTCTTATCAAGAAAAGTAACACTAGATGCGGCCAGTCCAGCCAGCCCCAAGCCAAGAGACATATCAGCACTAAAACACATAAATTATTCCGTAAGTTTTTATTATTAAAAAATCGCGCTAAAAAATTACCTTTATTTTTTGTAGCGTTTTTTATTCTACAACCTTAGCCGCGTCATGACCACCCTAGCTGGTTATCGGGCATAAACAATCCGATAGCCTGTAATACGCTATTACCCCTACCGCGTTAAGTTGAGAAAATTGTTAATCGTAAATGGTTTGTTGATTAGCTGTATAATTTCAACAATTTATAATCATACGGCAATCCCATGAAACTATTGATACGCAACCTCGCCCGCACCACCACAGAAGAAGAGCTTCGGGCCATGTTCGAGACTCACGGCACAGTGCAGTCCTGCACCCTGGTAATAGACAAAGAGACCGGAAATTCCAAGGGTTTTGGCTTTGTCGAGATGCCCAAGCCCGGTGAAGCCAAGGCAGCAGTGAATACCCTCAACGGTAAGGATGTGGCCGGCAGCAAAATCCGGGTTAAAAAGGCCGAGTAGGATTGGGGTGGTTATTGTTGGATGGATTTGCTTATAGCCTTATCCTAAACATTACCCAGTATATTGATAGTCTTTTTCGCGTCTTTAACACGCGCCAATATTCCACTTTCGGTGCTCGATCCATACCGTTCGATGAGTGTCGCATAGGCCATCTTGGCTTCGAATGTTCGTTTCAATTTATCCAAAGCGACTGCGCGATTGAACAGTGCCGCCGCTACCTGCTCGGTGATGCCCGCTTCGCTGCGTTTTCCGTAGCGTGACACCAGTTCGTCGCACGCGGCAATCATGGCGTCCCACTGGCCTTGCGCTTTTAGCACGACACTTTTGTTGCGTAGCGCCGTCGCCACCATCTTGGCGATGCCCTCTTCGCTGCGATCGCCGTAGCGTAACACTATATCGTCGAACACGGCAATCGCGGCTTCCCACTGCGACTGGTCTTGCTTGCTCAGCATGTAGCCTTTGTTGAGTCGTGCCATTGCAACACGCTCTATCAGGCGCAAATCTTCGCTCTCGCCACACTGATCAATGATCTGGTCATACAGCTTTACTGCTTCCGTATACTGTTGATGTTGACACAACAACCATGCCCGACCTAATTTAGCTGTAGCGTTCTGCCAATCATCTGCTGCACTACGCTCCATGTCCTCAACAGACTTGTTTACCTCATCCAACGCATTGCGGTTTGACGCCTCCAGATAGAGGGCGCGCCAATCATCGAATGTGTACTGATAGTCTTTTGGTTTTAAACGCAACTGCTCGGTTATGCGGGACAGCTCGGCTACGTCTTTCGGATCCAGCGTCTTCTCTTGATCATTTTGGCTAGGGTTTAACCGATCCATGAGCGCACGATGGTCACTCTCAAGCACTGACAGTTGTTGATGATGCTGGTCGGCTTGTTCTGCTATAGCGTTAAAAATTTCTTGGCCTTTCTCGTCGATAGTGTGGGTAATTTCTGCCACTTTATTTAAGACAAGTTTTTTAATTGCTTTTTTGGCTTCAATCTTAGCCAGTGCAAGGGTGCGAAACGAAACATAGACGAATAAAAGCGTAATAACCGCGAAAGCGCCTCCTGAAAACCACCCCCAATACGCGACATACTGATGAATATCTTCGACCCGCTTTTCCAAATCCGGCAGGCCCTTGTTCAACATGACCAGATTGTCGTGATCCGCCTGAACATTTTGTGTTGTCTTCAAATCCGCCTGTAACTGGTTAATCTGTTGTTGAAGCTGCTCCGCTCGCAAATTGACAATGGATGACGGCGGTGGGTTCGATTGGGCACTTGCAGGTGAACTAAAAAGAAAAGCCAATAACAAGACAGATAAAACTCTCAACACAGCTTAACTCCCACAAATACGCAAAAAATAAACCGTGAGCTGGTTTTGCTACGGTTTGTCCAAAAAAATCTGAACTACGAGGCGGGACTAGGCAACATGCTCCGTCCCGCTGTCTAATGCCAAAGTCCATGGGCCGATTCTAGCGCAATCAACTAAATCCACCTAGCGCAAAGGCTACATCGGATGTGATTAAAAGCGCGACTTAAACGCAAGGTAAACGATCACTCAATAGATATTGCGCCAGCTGTATTATCGTCTTTCCGGCAGGGATTGCCGGAATCCAGATCACAGGGATGTGAATGACTGTGAACCGCGTAATCCCTGTAACAAAAACTTGCCCCCTATTTTAATCTTGCCATCCATGGCTCCTGGATCCCGGCAATCCCTGCCGGGATGACGTGTTGTATCAATGCGATGCACTCAAACAATTAGGTGCGAGAATAATCTTCTAAAAACCGCACTTCAAATCACACCCTCCCAAACTTGCTAGTTTTTTATCGAGTGAATATACTAGCCCCGTATAACTTGCTTTAGGTATTCATGGACTATCGTCCGCAGAATTGAAACGGGAAGTTGGTGAGTTCGCTTAACACAGCAAACAAAGCCCACGCTGCCCCCGCAACGGTAAACAAGTAAAAGGTTAGTAAACGCCACTGTGTCATGCATGGGAAGGCGCTAACATCGTAGGGGCGACCCGGCCGGTCGCCCCTACACTTGCAAGCCCGGAGACCGGCCTGAAGTAATAATCGAATTTGTGCGCGGAGGGCGCCCAGATGGATTGCTCTCCTTCGCATCCGTCCAGCATTTTCTCCCTGCACAGATTATTTCCGCCTATAACGCCATGATTTGAAAATGCGTTATCGGTTTTGCTGTCTTTTTACTCTGGAGAAAACACATGCCATCAACACCTGTTTTGCTCGATAACACTCAAACACAAGCCCGTTCCGAAGTCTTAAAAGACAAAATACTGCCTGCAATGCTGGCCGGTATGCTGGGCTTGACTCTCGTGTATGCGGCCGGTTTCGCTAAAACTGCGCAACTTCATAACGCTGCTCATGATGGACGCCATTCCGCCAGTTTTCCGTGCCATTAATGTTTAACCTGACTACCTTCAGAGAGCTGGTTATTGCGGCTCTCTGGACGGGTTTATTGGCGGGTTTATTATTAACCGCGGTTCAACAAATTCGAGTTATCCCGACCTTGCTCAAGGCGGAAGTGTATGAGGAAAACGCCCATGCGGCGATCATTTCCACTACGGAACATGTCCACGAATACCACGAATGGCAGCCTGAAAACGGCTGGGAACGAACTTTTTTTACAGCGGTAGCCAATATCAGTTTGGGCCTGGGTTTTGCCCTGCTGATGGGTTCGATCATGTGTTTGCGCGGCCGTCCAGACAATTGGCGTATGGGGCTGTTGTGGGGGCTGGCGGGTTACCTGACCTTTTTCGTTGCACCGTCTTTGGGATTGCCGCCGGAAGTTCCCGGCACTGAAGCTGCCAAACTTGCGGATCGACAAAGCTGGTGGCTGATAACAGTGTTTGATACCGGCTTCGGCCTGTCGCTATTGGCTTTTGCCAAAACCAAGACTAACAAGTTTTTCGGTGCTGTATTGCTCCTAGCACCTCATTTAATCAGTGCGCCGCAGCCGGAAGTTCACAGCAGCGCTGCGCCTGCCGAATTGGCGCAATCTTTTATAACCGCCACCGTTTTTGCTAATGCTGTCTTTTGGCTGGCTATCGGCGGTTTGATGGGGCAGTTTTACAAAAAAGAGTCATGAGAACCCACAACAAACACGTATTGATGTGTACAGGCCCACGCTGCTCCGGAAACAACACAGAAGCGTTTCAACAGCTAGGGCAGAAAATCGATGCCCGCCCTCAGCTCAAAGTAAAACGCACCCGCTCAAACTGTTTTGCCGTCTGCAAAAACGGGCCGATCCTGGTCGTTTATCCCGAAGGCGTCTGGTATTCCTGTACCGACGAGTCCGTGCTGGAGCGCATCGTCAGCGAACATCTGGAAAATGACATCGAAGTCAGCGAGCATGTCTTTCACCGCTTAGGTACCGGCGATGTCTAATATAGCCCTGCTGACCCATGCACCCAACGACCTGATGGTGCTGCAAAGCGCACAGGCGCAAATGCCGGAAAGTTTCCCGGAAGTGACCGGCATTAACTTGCAGGCATTGGAAAATGACGCGCAAATGGCCGAATTGCTTGAGTATCAGCTGGCCTCGGCAAATATCATCGTGTTGCGCGTACTGGGCCGCCTCGGCAGCGTGCCCGGCTTTGCCGATCTGGTGCGTCACGCCAAAAATCAAGGACGGCACTTAATCGCAATCAGCGGCACCGGCGAGCCGGACCCTGAACTGGCGGCCGCGTCCACGGTATCATCAGATGTACTGCATCAAGTACAGGCTTATTTCCAGGCCGGCGGCAGCATCAATATGGCGCAACTGCTGCGCTACCTTTCCGATCATTTTTTACTGACCGGTTTCGGTTTCGAACCGGCAATCGATTTGCCCGAGCACGGCATTTATCACCCCGACCTACCCCAAGATGCCGGCATAGACGACTGGCTTGCCTTGCGCGCACAAGATCAAGCAAGCGTCGGCATCGTGTTTTACCGCGCCCATTGGATGAGCGGCAACACGCGCTTTATCGATGCGCTAATCGAACAACTGGAAAAACGCGGACTGAACGTACTGCCCGTGTTTACTTCGTCATTACGCGCAGGTCATAACGATAATGCACTTCCTATCGCCTTAAGTTATTTCGGCGGAGAACAAGGCGCGCATATCGATGTGCTGATCAACACCACCGCATTTGCGATGGGCAAAATCACTCCCGGCGGAGCCACGCCCGCAGGCTGGTCGGTATCGGTTCTGGAACAGCTCAATGTACCGGTGCTGCAAGCCATTACCAGCGGCATGATGCGGCATCAGTGGGAACAATCGGCGCGCGGCCTGAATCCGCTGGACGCGGCGATGAACGTGGTGCTGCCGGAATTCGACGGCCGTATCATCACCATACCGCTGTCGTTCAAAGCAAAAACCTCCGGCCTGTCGAATGAACTGATCGAATACGAACCCGTGCAGGATCGAGTCGTGCGCATCGCCCAAATCGCCTCGCGCTTTGCTCGGCTTAAGCATCTGAATAATGCCGACAAGCGTATCGCTTTCGTGTTCACCAACTCCAACAGCAAGGCCTCGCAAATCGGCAACGCAGTTGGTTTGGATGCCCCGGCGTCGCTGATGCGGATTCTGCAAGCCATGCAAACCGCCGGTTACAACATTGGCGATCTGCCGAAAAGCGGCACCGCGTTAATCCACGACCTGATCGACCGCTGCGCTTACGACAATACCTATCTGACCACCGAACAACTCGCTAATGCCGTTGGCCGCGTATCGGCAACGCAATATCAAGTATGGTTTGACGACCTGCCCGTTGAGATGCAGGACAAAATGACCGCGCAATGGGGAGCCGCGCCGGGCGAAGCTTATTTCCATAATGATCATCTTGCGTTGGCAGGACTGGAACTCGGCAACAGCTTTGTCGCATTACAGCCGCCGCGCGGCTACGGCATGGACCCCGACGCTATTTATCACCAACCCGACTTGCCGCCCACCCACCATTACTATGCGCTGTATCGCTGGCTGCGCGATGAATGGAAAGCCGATGCCATAGTGCATGTCGGCAAGCACGGCACGCTCGAATGGCTGCCGGGCAAAGGCGTGGGCTTGTCGGAGAATTGTTTTCCCGATGCGCTGTTGGCTGATATGCCGTTGTTTTATCCGTTCATTATCAACGATCCCGGCGAAGGCGCACAGGCCAAGCGCCGTGCTCATGCCGTCGTTGTCGATCACCTGACGCCGCCGATGACCACCGCCGACACTTACGGCGCGCTGGCGCAATTGACCCAGCTGGTCGATGAGTATTACCAGGTGGAAGTACTCGATCCGGCCAAACTGCCGTTGTTGCAGCAGCAAATCTGGGACTTGGTCAAAGAAACCAACCTGGATGCCGACCTGCAAGCCCGGCTATTGCATCATGACCATGACCACGATGACGACCATCATGGACATCATCACCATAACCATGAGCACCACCATGCCGGTCATCATGAACATGGGCATCACGGTCATGACCATAATCATGATGAACATCATCACGAGCATGACGATGAGCATGAACACGGCGAACACCACCATGCCGATCATCATAACCACGATCACGATCACGACGATGATCATCACCAAGAGCATCATCATGACCATGATGACGATCATCAAGATGGACTGCCGGAACTGCTGACCAAAATGGCCGGAGCCGACGTCGCGCATTTGATCGAGGATCTGGACGGCTATCTATGCGAATTGGGCGCGGCGCAAATCCGCGACGGTTTACATATACTCGGACTGGCTCCCGAAAACGAGCAACTGGTAGACATGCTGGTCTCCCTGACCCGCTTGCCGAATCAGGACATCCCCGGACTGCCTATTGAAATTGCTCGGTTATTCGGTCTGAACATGGACTCGCTGCTGGAGCATCAGGGCCGTCGATTGGATCAAGCAATTCCCGAACTTGAAAAACTGGCGGGACGCCTTTAGCTACCCATGCAGATGTTTTGGAAACCATCGAAGCGCTATGCAAACAACTATTCAAAGAATTACAGGCGCATGATTATTCCGAATCTGCCATAGACCAAGCTATCACCCGTATTTATGGTTCCCACGCTCTGCGTGGGAACCCAGTCGGGGACGCTCCAGCGTCCCGAACCGCAGAGCGGTTCAACCTACATTCCCACGCAGAGCATGGGAACGATGATTTCACTGCCATAAAACGCATACTAAACTTTGCCTGCCGCGAATTAGCCCCCAATCTCGCCCGCGCCACCGACGAAATCGATAACCTGCTGCGCGGCCTGTCCGGCGGCTATGTACCGGCAGGCCCCAGCGGATCGCCGACCCGCGGCATGGCTGGCATCCTGCCGACCGGACGCAATTTTTATTCGGTCGATCCGCGTAGCGTACCCTCGCAATCCGCCTGGCGCGTCGGCCAGCAACTTGCCAATGAAGTGCTCTCGCGCTACGTCCGCGAAACCGGCGATTATCCCGAGAGCGTCGCGATCAGCATCTGGGGTACCAGCGCGATGCGCACCCATGGCGACGACGTCGCGCAAATTCTGGCGCTGCTCGGCGTGCGCCCGGTATGGCAGCACGAAAACCGCCGCTTGACCGGCGTCGAAGTCATCCCGCTGGACGAATTAAAACGCCCGCGCATCGATGTGACGACCCGCATCAGCGGTTTTTTCCGCGACGCGTTTCCGCAGTTGATCGATTTGATTGACGATGCGGTTAATGCCGTGATCGCGCTCGACGAACCGCTGTCGCAGAACTTTGTGCGCAAGCATTATCTTGCTGAACTGGGCGAATGGATAGGCCAAGGCCTGACCGAAGACGAAGCCTCGCAACGCGCCGGATTCCGCATCTTCGGTGCCAAACCCGGCAGTTACGGCGCGGGCATCTTGCCGCTGATCCAGGAAAAAAACTGGCAGGCCGATGCCGACTTTGCCGAAGCTTACGTCAACTGGGGCGGTTATGCTTACGGCCGCAACCAACAGGGCAACGACCAGCGCGATGCGTTCCGCACCCGCCTGTCCGGCGTTCAAGTCGCGTTGCACAACCAGGACAACCGCGAGCACGATATTTTCGACAGCGACGATTACCTGCAATTTCACGGCGGCATGATCGCCACGATCAGGGCTTTGACCGGCCAACAGCCGCGCAAATATTTCGGTGACAGCCATGATCCGTCACGGGCGCAAGTTCGGGACTTGAAAGAAGAGACCTTGCGCGTGTTCCGCTCGCGCGTGGTCAACCCGAAATGGCTCGACAGCATTCGCCGTCACGGCTACAAAGGCGGACTGGAACTGACCGCGACCGTCGATTATTTATTCGGCTACGACGCCACCGCGCAAGTGATGGACGACTGGATGTACGAGCAAGTCGCCGAAACTTACGCGATGGACCCGGAAATGCAACGCTTTCTGGAACAAGCCAACCCGTGGGCGCAAAACGCGATAGCCGAGCGCCTGTTGGAAGCCGCCAGCCGCGGCATGTGGGCAGAGCCAAAACAACAAACGCTGGATGCATTGCAGGCTTTATACCTGAATAGCGAAACCTGTTGGAGGCGCGCGGCGAAACACCGCGCGGGGCATGATGATTTTTTGTCCACGAAATACACGAAAGGCACGAAAATATTCGTATAGTCACGTAGGCCGGAATAAGACCATCCGAGCGCTTAGCGCGAGGTGGCGTTTCCGGCTGATTCGGATGGGTTTTGCCGGAAACACCGGCTCTCGCTTTCGCTCGAACCGGCTTATTCCGGCCTACCTGTCAAGAAATGCAGACTTCTCGGGTACGGTAGGAAGCTAGAGCTTCCAAGACTGCATTCCCAAGCGGGAGCCTTTCGGGAACGAGATCGTAAGCAAATGAACCACAGCCACTTTCCCTTTTTCCGCTATCGTCGAACAGGCTCAGCTCAAGACCGCGTTGCTGCTGTGCGCGGTCGATCCGTCGCTGGGCGGCGTACTGATACGCGGCGACAAAGGCACCGCAAAAAGCACGGCGGCGCGGGCGCTGACCGACATCCTGCCGCTGATCGAACGGGTTGCCGGTTGCGCGTTCAACTGCGCCCCCGATGCTCCCTATCAGCACTGCGAAATCTGCAATGCCGAACATGCCACTGCTCAAGCGGATAGCAGTCCCTTTCGTCACCCTGCCGCTCGGAGCGACCGAAGACCGCGTGATCGGCACTCTGGATTTGGAACAGGCTCTTAAAGGCGGCCAGCGCGTTTTCAAGCCCGGCCTGCTGGCTGCGGCGCACCGGGGCATACTTTATATCGACGAAGTCAACCTGCTGCCCGACCATCTGGTCGATGTGCTGCTGGATGCGGCGGCGATGGGCGTTAATACAGTGCAGCGCGAAGGCTTGTCGGTCAGCCACCCTGCCCGCTTCACGCTGATCGGCACGATGAATCTGGAAGAAGGCGATTTGCGCCCGCAATTGCTGGATCGCTTCGGCCTGATGGTTGAAGTGACCGCGCCGCGCGACAAAACCTTGCGTTCCGAAGTCGTGCGCCGACGCATCGCGTTCGAGGCCAATCCTAGCGCTTATGCAGCGGCCTGGATGCAGGAGCAGCAAGCTTTACGTCACCAACTCGCGACAGCGCAGCAATTGCTGCCTGAAGTGACACTGGACGATGCGTTGCTCGATTTGATCAGTCATTTATGCTGCGAGTTCGAGGTCGCAAGCCTTCGCGCCGACATCGTCATGCATAAAGCATCGCGGGCATTGGCCGCGCTCGACGGCCGGTCGCAGGTAACGCCGCAAGACGTGCGCGGCGCTGCGGAACTGGTGCTGCCGCACCGGCGCAGGCGCAAGCCGTTCGAGCAACCGGGGCTGGATCAAGACCAGCTCGACGACCTGATGCAACAGGCCTTACAGCCGCCCGATCAAAGCGAATCCGGCGACGAAAGTACCGAGCAGGAAGATGATCAAAATAGCGATGAGCCGCAAGACCAACAAGTCTTCGCGGCCGTACCTGCCGGTAATGTCCGACGAATAGAAGTCGATGCCGCCGCCAACCGTTTCAGCGCAGGCAAACGCAGCACCGCACCGGATGCGCCGCGCGGCCGTGTCGTGCGCGCCGTCCCCGACCGGAATCCAAGCAGCCTCGCGGTCGGCGCGACATTGCGTAGCGCCGCGCTTCGAGGCGCCGAAGATTTTCAGGTGACAAAAGACGATCTGCACCAGCAAATCCGCACCGGCAAAAACGCCAACCTGATTTTGTTTGTCGTCGATGCGTCCGGCTCAATGGCCGCGCAACGGCGCATGGAAGCCGTCAAAGGCGCTGTATTATCGCTGCTGACCGATGCCTACCAGCAGCGCGATGAAGTCGCGGTGATCAGCTTTCGCGGCGAATCAGCACAATTACTGCTGTCGCCGACTCGTAGCGTCGATCTTGCCGAACAGAACCTGCGCGAATTGCCTACCGGCGGCCGCACGCCGTTGCCTCATGCATTGTCCGTGGCGTTGGAAACGCTGGAAAAAACCAGCATGCCGCCGTTGCTGGTATTGCTTAGCGACGGCAAAGCCAATGTTGCGTTGAACGACGGCAACGACCCTTGGCAGGAAACGCTTGAGATTTGCAGGATTGCTTGCCGAACGCGGCGTACCTGCTTTAGTGCTCGATACCGAAACCGGGTATTTGCGCTTGGGCAGAGCACGTCAACTGGCGCAAGCGATGGGGGCCGAATGCCTGACTCTGGAAGAATTATCGGCGGAAAATTTGGCGCTTACGATACGTGGTTGTGTTAAATGAATTTAAAAGCTGAAAGAAGACTTAAAGAGGTTTTGTCATTTTGGCATAAAGCTGCCGACTCATATCAAGACATGGATGAATTTGTGATAAACCTAAATGCCTGCATACAAGCAAGTAGGAATGTTACTTTTATTTTGCAAAGCCAAAAAGAAGAAATCACCGATTTTGATTCTTGGTATGAATCTGATTGGCAAATAGCTATGCAAAACGATCCTATTATGCGTTGGTGTGTTAAAGCAAGAAATATTATTGTAAAACAAGAAGATCTAGCTATTCGCAGTATAGCTCACGCTTCAATACATAATAACTATCTATTTGAACCAATAATTTCTGATATTGCAGTAGACCCAATGGTTAATATGTCTCAAGTTGCTATTGCTCTATCAAAAAAAATTCCTGAACAACATAAGGAAAATGGTTTCATTAGACTTGAAAGACAATGGAAAGTTGAAGGACTAGAAATTGAATTACTTAGTGCTTTAACTCATGCACTGACAGTATTAACAGCACTAATTAGTGATGTTGATGAACGCAAAGGTTCAAGCTCTATTTATACATTACCTGACCCAAAATCAGGAAAGATTGACCATGAAACAATAAAAGAATTAATTGAAGAGCATTCACCAGAATGTATGAAACGGTTTGAGGATTATCGAGTAGCTTGGTTTAAGTTACCAAATCTTGAACAATATAATTTTGAAGAAGACACAAAAAAATTTAATTTAAGTGATATTGAAGTTACAAGAAAACGCTATGAACACACAGGGCTTGAGCAACTTTTTTCCAAAATATCAAAATTAACCTCCTTTTCAGAAAAGATTGAAGCATTCGCTAATATTGCCAAACAAATGCTTCAAACTGATGGTTACCACATAAAATTGGTCATATTGTTATTCAGGTCAGGGGGCATTGAATTAGTTACGACGAAATTTCAAGAGCAAGGTGACAAATATGTCTTCTGGCATAAAATGGCGAAGAAAGTACGGCGTAAAGGCGCTAAAGAATTAATATCGATTGGCGAAGCATGGGTCTATTCTTTAGATGACAAAATTAAGTATGCAGACCCCAGTCTTATTCCTAACAAGGAAGAGGTATTATTGATTTCTGGAGTATCTGAAACAGGGGAGTGTGTAGTAATTCAAATCCCTTTTTATCATGAAGAAAATCGTATCGTTTTTGCTGAACAGCAAATTTCTTATGAAATCCCAAATAACTTGATTTCTATTACCAAGGTGTGGAAAAAAGAACGTAGGTTTAGAAAGTAAGTCTTGTAGGGTACGTTGTGCGTACCACTAGGCCCAATGTACGCACAGCGTACCCTACAATTTTTCGTGCTTTTCGTGTTTTTCGTGGACAAAAAAGCTTATTAATAAGGAACAATTATGATTATCTGCATAGGCGCAGGCCCCGGCGATGTCGGTTATTTGACCCAACGCGGCGCAGACCTGATTCGTAACGCCGACGTGGTCGCCGGATTCGATGCCGTCGTTAACGTCGTCCAAAGCCTGATTCCCGATACCGCGCAAACCGTACTGATGAATTATCGCGACCAGACCGAACAATTGGCGAAAGTCGCGGTTGAACACCATGCCGGCAAAAAATGCGTCGTGGTGTTCATGGGCGACATTCATTTCAGCGGCTTCCAATACCTGGAACGGGTCGAGCGCGCTTGCGGCCATCCGGTCGAAACCTTGCCGGGCATCTCTTCGGCGCAGATACTTGCGTCGCGCGCCAAGGTTTGTTTCGACGAAACGACATTTATTACCTTACACCGACGCGGCGACCTCGAACCGTTCAAGCAACACTTGGTGCATGTGCTGCAAGACCAGCGCAATGCGATTGTGATTCCCTGCCCGTGGGACGAAGCGCGCTCGTTCATGCCGCGGCATATCGCCGCTTACCTGTTGGAGCAAGGCATATCGCCGGATCATCCGACCGAGGTTTGGGAGAATTTGACAAGGTCGGAAGCGGAATGGCACGGCACGCTGGCCGACTGTGCGACACAGGAATTCAGCGACATGAGCATCATGCTGATCCGCACCCGCAACCCGATGTCCAGCCAGATTGAACCAGCAACGGAGCAGTTACCGGATGCAGGCTGAAACACAACCACAATTCGGCATCGTTATCGCAGGTCACGGCAGCCGCGATGCCGACGGCATTCGGGAATTCGAGCAGCTGGTTGAACTGGTCAAGGAACGCGCGCCGCAGCATACGGTCAGCCACGGTTACCTGGAATTCGCCGACCCGACTATCGATCAGGCGATTGCCGAGTCAAGTTCAACGCCGACGCCAAGCAAATCGTCATGGTGCCCGGCATCCTGCTGGCGGCGACCCACGCCAAAAACGACATGCCCAGCGAATTGCTGACTTTCGCGCGGCGAACATCCCGAGATCGACTTTCATTTCGGTGCGCCGATGGGCTTGCATCCGCTGTTGCTGCAAGTGGTTCAAGCAGCGCATCGTCGAGGCCGAAGCAACATCAACTAAAACTGTACGCCGAGACGATACTTGTCTGGTGCTGGTCGGTCGCGGCACCACCGATCCCGACGCCAATGGCGAAGTCGCCAAGTTCGCACGGATGATCGAAGAAGGCATGGGCTTTGGCGCGTCTTACGTGTGTTATTCCGGCACGGCCAAACCGCTGGTTGCCGACGGCCTGCGCGCTGCGGCTAAACTGGGCTATGCACGACTGATCGTGGTGCCGTTTTTCCTGTTCGACGGCATCCTGGTCAAGCGTATTTACGATGCGGCCGATGCCTTGCAGCAGCGCGAACCCGGTCTGGAAGTGCTCAAAGCCGGTTATCTCGGCGTGCATCCGAATGTCGCCGATGTGCTGATCGCCAGGGCGCAAGAAGCCATCGAAGGCCGTGCGGAGATGAACTGCTCGCTGTGCAAATACCGGGTGCAAATCGTCGGTTTTGAACAACAGGTCGGCGAGCCGCAGCGTCCGCATCATCTTCAGGTGCGCGGCCTGTTCGAAAAAGCCGCTGTCGATGCAGCGCAACGGAATTTGCTCCTTACGTGCCGCATCCGATAGAAGCCGAAAGCTTCCGCATTATCGCAGCCGGGCGCGACTGGTCGGTCTTTCCCGAGGCGCATTTAACCGTGCTGCAACGCTTGGTGCATACCAGCGGCGATTTTAATGCGGTCGATGACATTTATTTTTCGGCCGGGCGCGGTCGAAACCGGCATCCGCGCCCTGCTCCGCTGCAAGCTTGTGGTGACCGACGTGACCATGGTGCAGACCGGCCTAAAGCGCGCGCTGCTCGAACAACTCGGCATCGAAACCTGGTGCGGCGTGCATGATCACGAAACGGCGCTGATGGCGCAAACGCAGGGCATCACCCGTTCCGCAGCCGGAATTCGGCGCGCGTTCGAAAAATTCGGTAACGACATCGTGCTGTCGATAGGCGATGCGCCGACTGCGATCATGGAAGCGGTGCGCCTGATTCGCGAACACGGCTGGCGGCCGCAACTGGTGATCGGCCTGCCGGTCGGCTTTGTCGGCACCCGCGAGTCGAAAGCGGAGTTAAAACGCTGCCTGCAAGTGCCGCGCATCACCAACAGCGGCACGCGCGGCGGTTCGCCGTGGGCGGCAACTGTCGTCAACGGCTTGATGATCGATGCGGTAAATCAGCTTGCAGAGTATGGCTCAGACGGAGCTTAAAGAATTCGATCTCAACGTACTCGCACCGAACGGTTTACGGCGCGGGCGCACCACGGGCAGCTGCGCCACGGCGGCGGTTAAAGCCGCGCTCTATCTGCTGCTGCACGGTGAGCGCCGCACTCAGGTGCAAATAACACTGCCTGACGATATGCATTATCTGACCGTACCGATTCAGGACTGCCGTTGGCTGAACGAACACACAGCACGCGCCGAAGTGCTTGAAAGACGGCGGCGATGACCCGGATAACACGCACGGGGCAACCATCTTTGCCGAGGTGCGAAGAAACGATAAAGGACAGATACGCTTTTTCGCCGGAGACGGCGTCGGCACCGCGACCCAGCCCGGCTTGCGCGTAGCGGTAGGAGAGCCTGCAATCAACCCGACACCGCGCAAGATGATGCGGCAGGCGGTCGCCGAAGTGTCCGGTAACGGAGATCGAAGGCTTCGACCTGACCATAGGCTGTGTCAACGGCGAAACGATTGCCAAAAAGACCTTCAACCCGAAGACTCGGCATCGTCGGCGGCATATCGATACTCGGCACCTCAGGCATCGTCGAGCCCTTGTCGCTGGCATCATGGATTGCCTCGATTGAGGTTTATGTGCGCGTCGCGCTGGGAAACAACGATATAAACAGCATCGCCTTGCTGCCGGGCAAAATCGGCCGCGCCTATGCCAAAGAGGTGCTGGGTTTGCCCGAACAGCGCTCAGTGCAGATCGCCAATTTTCTTGGCGACGCGCTCGACTTTGTGCAGCAGGCATTGGCTGAACAACAGCGTCATCTGGATGTGCTTGTGGCTACTGGGGCATCCGGGCAAACTTGCCAAAGTGCTGGATGGCGTATGGGATACGCACTCCAGCAAGAGCGACATGGCCATGAGCGTTGTCGCCCGGATGGCGGCAGAACGAGGATTTAACAGCCGTCTGGTACAAGAACTGGAACAGGCCAATACAGTGGAAGCAGCAATGGAAAGATTAAAGAACGAACCCGGCGCACAGGCGTTGTGGACAGACATCGAACAGCGCATCGCCGCGCTTGTTCATGCCACGCGTACCTGCCGTGAAAAAGGTTGAAGTGCGGCTATTTAATTTACAAGCGCGATAGCTTGGGAGAAGTATGAGTCATTTAGGTACATTCTGGGGCATAGGCGTAGGGCCGGGGCCTGCGGGTTACATTCCGCTGGCGGCGGTCGAGGCATTGCAACAGGCCGACATTATCTATGCACCTCGTGCGCACAGCTCGGAAACCTCGGTGGCCCTGCAATGCTTAGCAGGCATAGACATCGCTCAGGAACGGATACGGGAAATCGAGTTCACCATGGATCCCGACCGCACGGTGCTAAGCGAGCATTATGCGCAATTGGCCGAGACCATCGCCGTCGATTTGCGCGCAGGCCTGAACGTGGCTTACCTGACCATAGGCGACAGCCTCACCTACTCCACTTACGGCTATATATTGGCCGCCTTGCGCGAGTATCTGCCGGATTTGCCGCACCGCACCTTCCCCGGCATCACCAGCTATGCGGCTGCGGCCTCGGCTATGGGCTGGCCGCTGGGCGTAGGCAAGGAGCGCACGTTGATTCTGCCCTGCCCCGAAGATGCGGCCGCGCTGCGACAGGACATCGAAAGCCATGACATCGTCGTGCTGATGAAGATCGGCGCACGCCTGCCCTGGGTGCTGGCTCTGCTCCGTGAAATGGGCATCGCCGAGCACTGCGCTTTTGCCCGCCGCATCGGCTTGGCCGACGAAATGCTGGCCGACGATGTCAGCGATTTATGCGCCACCTCGGCGATGGGCTATCTCGCCACTTTATTAATACGCAAAACACCCAGAGAGAGAAGACACGCATGAAAGTTTACTTTATCGGCGCAGGCCCCGGCGCTTCCGATCTGATCACATTGCGCGGCGCGAATATTCTCGGCCGGGTCAGCATGGTGCTGTACGCAGGCTCCCTGGTGCCTACCGACATGTTGCAGCATTGCCGCCCCGATGCCGAACTGATCGACACCGCCAAGCTCGACCTTGAGCAACAGGAAGCCTGCTACCGCCGCGCTCAGGAAGCCGGTTGCGATGTGGCGCGCCTGCATTCCGGCGACCCTGCCATTTACGGCGCAACCGCCGAGCAAATGCGCAGGCTCGATGCGCTGGGTATCGACTACGAAATTGTACCGGGCGTGTCCTCGTTCACCTCGGCGGCGGCATCGATTAAAGCCGAACTGACCAAGCCGGAAGTCTCGCAAACCGTGATCCTGACCCGCGTTTCCGGCCGCGCCTCCGCCGTGCCGGAACTGGAATCGATTGCGCGATCTGGCCGAACACCAAGCGACGATGTGCATCTTCCTGTCCGGGCCGCATTTGAAAAAAATAGTCGCCGACCTGCGCCTGCATTACCCGGACGACACGCCGGTGGCGCTGGTCTATCGGGCAACTTGGCCGGAAGAGCGGTCTTACCAGGGCACATTGGGCACCATACTTAAAGAAACCAAAAGCAGCGAGTGGAATCTCACCACCATGTTGCTGGTGGGCGCGGCTTTGGGGCGTGATGCGCAAACCGAATCCAGTCTGTATTCGAAGGATTTCACGCATATATTCCGGGTCGTAAAAAAGAAAAAGTCGCCATCGGCATCAAATTAAAACATTTCACCACGAAGACACGAAGAACACGAAGAACACGAAGGTTCTACTTTTTTCTTCGTGTCTTCGTGGTGAATCATCTTTTATTGAATATATGAATTTTCCGCTTAAATTGATAGGTATGATGAAGGCATCAACATGACAGATTGCGGCATCTGGCTGGTGCGGCCGGAAAGCGAAGCCTTGGCTTTGGCCCTGCAAGAACATCTTGGCGGCGTACTTTATCGACCGTGGCTCATGCAATAAAGGGCGACCAACCGGTCGCCCCTACACCCATGCGCCGCAACCCAGAAACAACAGTTTGCCGCAGCCTACAGGCAGCATGCGCAGTGGATCATGATTGCGGCCAGCGGTATCGCGGTGCGCTTTCTCGATGGATTGGCGCAGGACAAACATAGCGACCCGGCCGTCGTGGTGCTGGACGAAGCGGGTCGATTTGCGGTGTCGCTGCTGGCCGGTCATGAAGGCGGCGCCAACCGTTTGGCTTACCGCGTCGCCAATGCAATCGGCGCGGTGCCGGTCATCACCACCGCAACCGAAGCCTTGAAGCCGTTGGTTGTCGGCATAGGTTGCCGCAAAGGCGTAGCCGCCGAACAAATCGCCGCCGCCGTACATCAGGCCCTCGGGCGATCGGCAGTTAAACGAAGTGCGCGAAATAGCGACTATCGATTTAAAAGCAAACGAACCGGGCTTGGTGGAATTTTGCGAACAGCATGATTTGCCGTTGCGCGTATTGGCAAGCGCAACAGTGGCGGCGCGGCCTTGGGTAACTAAAGCCTCGGACTGGGTGCAGCAGAATGTGGGGTTGCCGGGCGTATGCGAGCCTTGTGCGTTGATCGCCAGCACCCGCGGCAAATTGATCGTGCCGAAAACGGCTTTAAACGGCGTGGCCGTGGCCGTTGTTGAAGATACTTTGATGTGATGGTAGAGACGCGATTTATCGCGTCTCAGATATATCGCATCTCAGAGGCGCTAGGTGATCCAGACGCGATAAATCGCGTCTCTACAGTGGAATCCAGCGTAATATTACAGATTAATAATCAGTGGATAAAAGAATGAAAGGTGTATTAAATTTGGTTTCGGTAGGCCCCGGATTTAGCGATTTGATCGTTCCGCGCGCCGAAGCGGCGTTGCGAAACAGCGATGTGATTGTGGCTTATGACCTGTATTTGCGCTGGATCGAGCCGTGGATAACCGGCAAGGAAATCCACACGCCGCCGCTGACCCAGGAACGCGAGCGCGCCTTGTTGGCGATTGAAAAAGCCCGTAGCGGCGCCAAAGTCGCGCTGATTTCCAGCGGCGACATCGGCATTTATGCGATGGCAGCGCTGGCTTTCGATGAAATGCGCGAAGACGACGACTATGAAGTCAACGTGATACCCGGCATTACTTCCGCCAATGCCTGCGCCTCGTTATTGGGCTCGCCGCTGTCGCACGATTTTGCCACGCTGAGCCTGTCCGACCTGTTGTGCCCCTGGGACTGGATAGAGCAGCGCGGACGGCATATCGCCCAGGCCGATCTGGCGTGTGTGTTGTATAACGTGCAAAGCGCCGGCCGCCAGGAAGGCGTGTACCGCATCCTCAATATCATGCTCGAATCAAAATCGCCGAAGACGCTGTGCGGCGTGATACACAACGCCTATCGCCCCGGCCAGAAAGTCAGCATTCATCACCTGGAAGACCTTGCCGTCTTTGCAGTTCGATATGCTGACCACGATCGTGATCGGCAACCGCTTTACCCAGCGCAAACGCGGCTTTATTTTTACCCCGCGCGGCTACAATAACTGGGATACGCCCGACGTAGGGGCAATCCCTTGTGGTTGCCCTGATCTGCCCGAGCACGCGCTATGGGTTTTTTCCGGCACCAGCGACGGCAACGCAGCTTGCTAACGAACTGGCGCAGCAAGGCTATCCGGTCGTGGTCTCCGCGGCGACGGAATACGGCGGCGAGGTTGCCGCCCAGCATTGTCCCGGCGTGTCGGTCTGGGCCGGGCATCAGGGCGTTGAGGCGCGAAAACAGGCGCTAAGCCAACATCAGGCGCGGGCGATTGTCGATGCAACGCATCCTTACGCCAAGCTGATCTCGGAACAATTGATGGGCTTGTCGAAAAGTTTGGATATGCCCTATCTGCGTTATGAACGGCCCAGTTCCGTAGGATGTGCTGAACACAGTGAAGCGCATCTTTCTGATAGTGATGCGCTTCCTTCGTCAGCACATCCTACATATTCTTTGGAACAAGCTGCCGAACAAGCCATTAAACTCGGTCGGCGCATTTTCCTGACCACCGGTTCCAAGGACTTGGCTGCCTTTCTCAATGCACCGGGTGCCGCCGAACGCGAATGGTTTGTGCGGGTAACGCCTGAGCCTGAATTCATCCAACGAGCAATCGACCTGGGTGTGCCGCGCAGCCACATTTGCGCGATGCAAGGGCCGTTTTCCGAGGCTTTCAACACCGCCTTGTGGCGAGACTTGAAAATCGATTGCGTGATCACCAAGGATTCCGGCGACGCAGGCGGCTTTCAAGCCAAAGTGGCGGCAACACAGGCGCTGAATATCCCGTTGCTGGTTGTCAAGCGTCCGAAAATTGAATATCCGTTCATTACTTCAACTTTCGATGGAGTATTGAGCCAATTACACGCGTGGAATATCAACGCATGATCCCGGTTACCATCGTTACCGGTTTTCTCGGTTCCGGTAAAACCACCTTGCTGGGCAGCCTGATTAAAGCTCGGCAAAGCCGCCGCCTTGCGTTGCTGATCAATGAGTTCGGCGAAGTTTCGATCGACGGCGCGCTGATTAACGACAGCGTCGGCGGCGACGAACATGTGCGGATTCATGAGTTCCCTTACGGCCTGATTGCCTACGGCGATGACGAACACTTTATCCCGACCATGCAAGCCATCGCCGGGCGCCGTGCCAATGTCGATCATGTGTTGATAGAAACTTCGGGGCTTGCGTTGCCTACGGCGGTCATGGAATTATTGCAATCACCCGAACTAGCCGGAGATTTTATTCTGGATGCGACGCTGGCCGTGGTGGATACGCCGTTGCTGCTGTCCGATCAGTTTGACCGTGAACTTGGCCAGGATAGTCCTCATGCGGCCGTTCAGGATTCAGTCGCGACCCTGTTTGAGCGGCAACTTGAATATGCCGATGTGGTGGTATTGAACAAAATCGACGCACTGGATGAGGATGCCTTGCTACTCGCGGAACAACGGGTTCGCGACCGCGCGCCGAACGTGCGTTTCCTGGAACTCGCTTACAACGCACAGCTGGACATCCGGCTAGCCCTTGGTTTGCGCTTGCACCAACCCACCTTTACCGCACACAACCACCGGTTTACGCCGATACCCGGTTCCGATACGCCGACATTGCCTAGTCATGTCAGGCTGAACGGCCACGCCCATTCCGGTTTGGCAGGCCACAGTCACGGGCTGGCAACGCACAAACACTTTCATGAACAAGATCCCGGCTGGCTCTCGTTCGTGCTGCGCAGCCCGGATCCACAGCAGGCGGCAACGCTGAAACAGGCGTTAATCGAAATAGCTAAGGCTGAACCTTTGCTGCGCAGCAAAGGCTTTATCAAGACTGCCTCAGATCAACCCGTTCTGGTGCAGGGTGTGCGCACCCGCGTGGCGATAAGCGCCGATACCGCCAAACAACCCGCAAAGGAATCGGAACTGGTCTTTATCGGTTACCACCTGAACCGTAATAACGTGGCGGCGCTGCTAACTAACTTGACGGGAACCGTCTGGAAATGACCCGCTGCCCTGCCCTGTTCATCACCGCACCCGGTTCCAATCACGGCAAGACCACCATCACCGCCGCGCTCGCCCGCTATCATGTCGAACAGGGCCGCAAAGTCCGGGTGTTTAAATCCGGCCCTGATTTTCTCGACCCGATGATACTCGAACGCGCTTGCGGCCTGCCGGTGCACCAGCTCGATCTGTGGATGATGGGCGAAGCCGAATGCCGGCGGTTATTGTACGAAGCCGCGCTGGAAGCCGATTTGATATTGATCGAAGGCGTCATGGGCTTGTTCGATGGCGAGCCTTGCTGCGCCGACGCGGCCGAACTGTTCTCGGTTCCGGTGCTCGCGGTAATTAATGCGACCGGCACCGCTCAAACGCTGGGAGCAATCGCTTACGGACTCGCCAATTACAGGGCTAATCTAATATTTGCCGGTGTCTTGGCCAATAACGTCGCCAGCCCGCGTCATGACGAAATGATCATGCAAGGCATGCCGCCTGGGCTGTGTTATTTCGGCGGGATACCCCGCGATAGCCGGTTTGTGTTGCCGGAACGGCATTTGGGGTTGGTTCAGGCTGAGGAAGTGCTCGATCTCGAATCGCGGATGCTGGCGGCGGCAAACGCCATTGGGGCGACCGATTTGGCAAATTTGCCGGAAGCGGTGGAGTTCGCCGCCCCCGAACAAGAAACGCTCCCCCAACTATTATCGGGCATCCGCATCGGCGTTGCCCGCGATACTGCGTTTTCCTTTATTTACGCCGCCAACCTGGATTTGCTGAGGTCGATGGGCTCGACGTTAACATTCTTTTCCCCGCTGGTGGACAAAGCGCTGCCTGACGTAGACAGCCTTTACCTGCCGGGCGGTTATCCCGAACTGCATTTGCAAACGCTACAGGATAATCAGGCGATGAAAGCCGCATTGCAAGCGCACTTTCTCCAAGGCAAACCTATTTACGCCGAATGCGGAGGCATGTTGTATTTGCTGGAATCATTGACAGATAAAGCCGGAAATCGCGGTAAGATGGTTGGTCTCTTGCCAGGACATGCTGTCATGCAAACCCGGCTAAAAGGCTTGGGCTATCAATCGGCGCCGATGCCCGGCGGACTATTGCGCGGTCATACTTTCCACCATTCCTTGGTAGAAACGCCGCTTGTTCCTGTCGCATTTGGCAAACGCCTGCATAATACTTCAGCAGGAGAAGCCATTTATCAGTTAAACCGGTTAACAGCCAGTTACCTGCACTGCTATTTTGCTTCGAACCCCATAGCCGCCGCGCAATTGTTTTGCTGATTTGTACAACGCCATACCTCTATTTCTACGCCCACTGCTCACATAAGCCTATTTTGCCATTAATTGCAATTATAGGCTTTGGCGGTCGCAGTTCCATTGAAGGCGCCAATGGGGGTAAATCTCTCCCAAACAACATGGCTTGCGCCTAATTCTTCAGCCTGCGTTAACGCCGAATATTTGGCATGACTTTGCCAATTAAATTTCTTGCCGTATCCCGATGTGCCTTCAACTATATCCATGTACTGACAGTTTTGTACATTGGAGGCAGATGCCTCTTGCGGCTGCGCCAAAGTAACAGCGGGAATGCTCAGTAACAGAAAAATAGCGGCTAAGACCTTGTTAGGGTTGTCACGATTTAATTTGAAAGTAGTTAATCTAAACATGTATTTCTTCCCTCTATGTCATTATGAAAGGCCCTGCTTGATAGACATGCATTTGGTAAGCAGCAAAAAAATGTTCTGGCATATTACGTAGTATCGAATCGAAAGTAAATATATTGTGAAATAATTTCCGCTTCCGTTGAAAAAACTGCGCCCAATCTTTATTTGCGTTCTCCATCCTGCAAATGAATTCACCTGGATTTCCGGTCATTTTTTCAGGGTTGATCGCATCATGTTTGTTAAAATAACGGCATTAACATCGTGGACGTTATCAAAGACAATACTTAGCTAGGGATCATGACAAAATTACAAACAGCCCAAAGCCAATCCTTAATACTTCTAAGATTGATCAAAGGACTCGCCTTTATTTTATTGGGTAGTTTCGTCCCGGCTGCTTCGGCGCAAGAGCAAAGCGCCCTCAAGGACTTGACCGGTAAAGACTTGACTCAACTCACCGGCCTGAATGCTTTCGACTTAACCGTGGGCGGCTGGGCAACCGCCGGATATACTTATAACCCATTGCATCCTGTCGACCGCAGCAATGGCACAGTGCAATTTAATAACCGCGCCAACGAATTCACCCTGCACCAATTGGGGCTGTTTATAGAGAAACCTTTGGATCGCAGCAGCCAAAATTGGCAACTGGGCGGCCGATTTGAGTTTATGTTTGGTACCGACACACCCAACACCCAAGCCACCGGCCATTGGGATAGCCGTTTAATCAGCCAGCAAGACCTGCGTTATTACGATATTGCGCTGCCCCAGGCTTATGTCGAGCTATACGCGCCGCTCGGTAATGGCATCAGCACCAAGGTCGGGCATTTCTACAGCATCCTGGGTTATGAATCCGTCCCCTCTTCACCGAATCTTTTCGTTTCTCATAGTTACAGCATGAAATCCAGCCCATTTACCATGAGCGGAGTATTGACCAGCTATACGGTCAACGACATGTTGAGCGTGCAGGCCGGAACCGTGACCGGGGCGGATAACCTCGATCGCTATGCGGGCGCTTGGAGTTTTACCGGCGGTTTCAGCCTGGAAAATCAAAGTCACACCCGCGGCTTCACGTTCAGTATCCTGGACGGAGACGTCGATGACACTTTGCCGTCTCATCTGACCTATTATTATTCGATGCTGCATCAGGATTTAACAACCGATTTGCACTATGTTTTACAGCACGACTATGGCGAGCAGCAAAATGCACTGCCCGGTCAACATGCCGAATGGTATTCGCTGGTGCACTATCTGACTTACGACTTGAATCAGCAATGGAGCGCCGGACTGCGCGCTGAATGGTTTCACGATGACGACGGCACTCGCTTTTCGGTCGCTCCTGGAAGTTACTACGATATAAGCGCCGGAGCCAATTGGAAGCCCAGAGCCTGGCTGACGATACGCCCGGAGTTGCGCTATGATTGGGCAGTCGGCCCCAAGCCATTCAATGTCGAGACTCGCAATAATCAATTGCTTTTATCGCTTGATGCCGTGATACGCTTTTGAGCCAAGGCAAATTCAAGGCATAATTAAACATATATTTAAATTTCTTAAATTCTTGTGCGACTCATATCTCAACGCCACCAGACAACTGGTAATTAAATGATTCCCCGCTTAGCCTTTTATTGGGTATTGCCCTGTTTGATCTTCTGTTTTTCCGCGCATGGCGAAAACCTGATTGAAGCCGCTACCGGCAAGGACATCAATCAAACCGAATTATTGAAAGAGCATGCCATCAATGTCGGAGGCTGGATGTCAATGGGTGGAGCCTATTACAAGGATAATCCCAATAATCACATCAACGCACCGGCCACTTTTAATGATCGCAGCGGTGAATTTCAGCTTAACCAGTTAAATCTCTTTGCGCAAAAAACGGTAGATTTGGAAGCGCGCACTTGGAATATCGGCGGACGTGTGGATGTCATGTTCGGCACCGACAGCCGCTTTATCCAGGCAACCGGCTTGGATAACAAGCTCATTAGCGAACAGGATCTTCGTTTCTATGACATTGCCATTCCGCAGGCCTACCTGGAAGTTTTTGCGCCGATCGGCAACGGCGTGACCGCTAAAATAGGTCATTTCTATACGATAATAGGCCACGAAGTTGTTACCGCTCCGAACAACTTTTTCTACTCCCATTCCTACACCATGCAGTATGGCGAACCCTTTACCCATAGCGGCGTCCTGCTCAGTTATGCGCTGAATGATGACTTCACGTTAAATGCCGGTTCCGTCACCGGTTGGAACAATTTCGACAAAAACTCTTCCAACATGAATTTCCTGGGCGGTCTGTCCTGGACTAATGATGCCGCGACCAGTGCCGCCTCCTGGTCCGTAATCAGCGGCGATGCGGATAATGTCAGTTCAAAAAACAGAACCGTGTCCAGCTTAGTGGTTTCGCACAGCTTTACCGATAAGCTGCAATATGTTTTCCAACATGATTTCGGTTACCAACAACAAGCCACTACTGCCGGCAAAGATGCCTATTGGTACGGTATCAATCAAAACCTGTTTTACGATTTTACCGATACTTTTTCTGCGGGCTTAAGAGGCGAATGGTTTCGTGACGCTAACGGCACGCTGCTCAATATCGGCAACGCCGGGAATTATTACGCCCTGACCGCAGGCGTAAACTGGAAGCCGCAAGGCTGGCTCACGTTCCGCCCTGAAGTTCGCTATGACTGGGCCGGATCAAATGCACTCACATTCAATAATCGAAGCCAAAACCAGCAGCTGGAAGTCGCTATGGACATCGTCGTCCAGTTTTAAAGTTGGGCTTTAATCGCCCACCATTTTTAGCAAAAAATGAAACGTATCCAACCGTAGCAATCCGGTTACATTCGAGTTATTATTTATATAGTAGAGATTCGATACTATATTTCGCTTTTACCGTTAAGTCGCATCGCTATCTTAAAAATCCGCATATCGATAAATCGATATTTACGCCAATAATTATAATTACATGCCGGGAAGATTATGCGAAAAATAGTGATGTTGATGGTTCTCCTTGGAAACCCTGCCCTGGTTTTTGCCGATGACGGATTGAACTCGGCAGACACGGCCTGGATATTGACTTCCGCGGGTTTGGTTTTGTTCATGACCTTACCCGGTCTTGCCCTGTTTTACGGCGGCCTGGTGCGCAGCAAAAACGTGCTGTCCGTAATCATGGCCTGCTTTTCGATCACCTCGCTCATTTCACTGGTTTGGGCTGCCGCCGGTTACAGCCTAGCCTTGACCGATGGAGGCCATTGGCAATCGATTATCGGCGGCATTTCGCAATTATTCTTCATTAACATGGATGCAGACAAACTGGTGGGCAACCTGCCGGAATCGGTATTTGCGATGTACCACATGACTTTTGCTATTTTCGCCCCAGCATTGGTCGTAGGTGCATTGGTCGAGCGAGTTAAATTTTTTCCTTTACTGCTATTTTGCGCGCTCTGGGAATTGCTGGTTTATGTTCCCATTTGCCACTGGATCTGGGGAAACGGCTGGCTAGCGGATCAAGGCGTTATGGATTTTGCCGGCGGCATCGTGGTACACGGTAGCGCCGGCATTGCGGCCTTGGTCGGCGCAGTCATCATAGGTCCCCGTAAAGGCTTTCCCAAATCCCCGTTGATGCCTCATAACCTGACCATGACCGCCATGGGCGCCGGAATTCTCTGGGTGGGTTGGCACGGTTTCAGTGCAGGCAGTGCGCTGATGGCGAACGGCTCTGCCGGTATGGCGATGTTATCGACCCACCTTTGCGCATCGTCCGCATCTATCACCTGGATAGTCATGGACTGGCTTAAGTTCGGTAAACCCAGCGTACTCGGCGCAATGACCGGCATGGTCGCCGGACTAGGCATGATTGCGTCCGGAGCGGGTTTCGTTTCGCCCTTTGGCGCATTGATTATCGGCGTTGTAGCCGGTGTCGCCTGTTTCTATTCGATTCATTTGATCAAGCAACGTCTGGTGATTGATGATGCGCTCGATGTGTTTCCGGTGCATGGCGTAAGCGGAATTTTAGGCGCTGCATTAACAGGCATCTTCGCCGATGTAAGCTTCGGCGGCATTGGCATAGTCAGTGATCAAGGCATCCTTAACCAGCTTTTAATCCAGTTGTTCGGCATAGCCGTAACCATCATCTGGAGCGGATTGGTCAGTTATTTATTATTTAAACTGATTGAAAAATTCATCGGCATACGCGTGAGCCAAGAAGAGGAAACAAACGGGCTGGATATTAATCAGCATGACCAGCAGGGCTACAATTTTTAATTAATTGATGATCTTACGATTTGAATGCTATGAAGTTTTTGGCCCTGTGGAAAAAGCCTATGAAATTGTCCTTTGCTATTATTTTGAACTTACTGGTCGCCATCAATACCGCTTATGCACAAATAGATGAGACCACTGTGGAAGAGATTGTAAAAAACGCACCTTGTCTTGACGGTTTGACCATTGACGCCGCCTTAAAAGACAAAATCAAGATCAGGTCCCAGCGGGACTTAGGCTGGCAGGTTTTCAAAGAAGATGGTCAATTCGACGTGGAAAGGGCATTTCTGATGAATAAAAGCATGCAGCTTCGGTTCCGCTGGCATGTTAATGGCGACGGCAGCATAGCCCCGGCCAGCAACCGGGCCGAATCGCTATGTACCAAATGAGCCATGCTGATAGCTCATCATTGTTTGCTTATTATTCCCTCAGATGCCGAGTGCGGCGACGCTAAGAAGGACGGAATTTTTCAAACGGCTCGAACATATCAGCTAACGTTCAATTCCTCGTTAACTGCCGATTCCACGCATTAGTTATCAAAAACATTAAAACTCTTCCCATCCGCCACTGGCATCGGACTGCGGATCCAGTTTGACTATATGTCCCACAGGGGCATGACCGATTTCAGCGTCCTTATCAACCGGTTCCGGAGCAAACGAACTGTTCGCGCCATTGTTATCGCCATCCATTTTAAAGTGCGTTACCGTAACCGTCAGGTGCTGTGTCTGCTCTTCCAACGATGCCGCAGCAGCTGTAGCTTGATCGACCAACGCAGCGTTTTGCTGGGTTACATCATCCATCTGGCAAATGGCCAGATTCACTTGTTCGATACCGGCAGTCTGTTCAACGGAAGCGGCACTGATCTCGGACATGATGGCAGTCACGCCACGGATAGAGTTAACGATGTCTTCCATGGTGTTTCCGGCCTGGGTGACCAGTTTGCTGCCATCCTCAACCTTTTCAACCGAATCGCCAATCAAATTTTTTATTTCCCCCGCAGCAGAAGCGGCGCGTTGCGCGAGACTGCGCACTTCCCCGGCCACCACGGCAAATCCTCGCCCTTGTTCTCCGGCACGAGCCGCTTCTACGGCGGCATTTAGCGCGAGTATGTTGGTCTGAAAGGCAATACTGTCTATCACCGTAATAATCTCGACAACTTTGCGCGAGGATTCATTGATCGCTTCCATCATTTTTACAACGTGGCCAATCACGGTGACACCCTTGCCGGCAGTATCGGAAGCACTAACGGCAAGTTCACTGGCATGTTTGGCGTTATCGCTATTTTGATGCACGGTTAGGGTCAGCTTTTGCATACTGGTGGTAGTTTGTTGCAAACTGGCCGCCTGCACCTCGGTACGATGCGACAAAGACATGTTGCCATGAGCGATTTCTTTAGCCGCAGTGTGGATTGATTCGGCGACATCTTTGATTTGACCGATAGTGTTGTTGAGGTCATCCACCGTGGAATTGGCATCTTCCTTAAGTTGTCCGAAAGTACCTGAATAATGATTACTGATCTTTTCAGTCAGATCGCCCTGGGATAAGGCATTGAATACGCGTACAGTTTCATTGAGACCGCTCTCGCTGGTTTGCATCAGCTGATTGATCGATTCGCTCAGCTCACGGTAAAAACCTGTCTTGCCTTGCATGGCAATACGCTGGGTAAAATCGCCCATAACCGCAGCAACCAGAATAACGGCCACTTCTTTTTCCACCATGACCTCTGCGGTGCTGTCCAGCCATTCTGCCACCGAACCCATACGCTTACCCTGAGCATTGATTACCGGACTGGCCGTCACCACCAAAGAACGGTCACCCAAATTAATGCTGACCGTACTGGAACTGGTTGAGTCGGCAAGCAACTGTGCCTGATGCGAGGGGATCTTGTGAAAATCGTCAATATTAGTGCCTACCAGACCGGCAACGGAAAAACCCGGCAGCAACTTGCGGATATCAGCTTCAGCTTGAGCAAACAGGTTGACCGCCGCTTTATTGACATAAATGATGTTGCGATCGTTGTCTGCAATCATCACGCCGGTACTGACATCATCCAACGCAATCTTAATGCGCAGGTGTTCGCCGGCAACACGTTTAGCTTCTTCGATATCGAAACCCAACTTGATCTGCATAGACTTGAGAGCCGCCATCACCTTGCCGACTTCATCCATACATTTAATATCGATAACGTTATCGTAATTGCCCTGTGCAATTTGACCAAAATGCCTGATAGTGGCATTAAGCGGGCGCGCAATGGACCGCAGCAAAGAGAAGCTCAGCCACAGAGCCAGTAAAATACCCGAAGTGATCAAGACGCCGGCGGTCTCGCGAGTGCTGTAGTAGCGTAATTGGCCGGCCTCAAGTTCATGTCTGGCAATACTGACCTGCAATTGCAATAACTTCTGAATACCCTCACCGACGGGTTCATAAAGAGGATTCACCTTAGCCTCAATAATATTACTGGCAAGCGCGACATCATTGCTGCGTAATGCCGCAATAGCCGGTTGCAAGCCTTCCATTACAAAGCGATTTTTGTCGCCTGCAACTTTGTCCGCCAGAATTTTTTCATCTGGATTCGATGTGTTATTAATATATTCATCCCAAATCTTGGTGACGCTTGCGATGTTTTGTTCCACTTCGGCCAGGTTTTTCTGAATCAACTCGGGAGCAGGATTGAACAGGCTGGATGTAATGCGTAACCGGTTAGTCAGCAGCAATTTCTGAATCTGGAAAATCTGGTTCGAGGGTAGCATGCGGTCATTATGAACGGTGCGCAAACCCTCGCTGTCCTTGCTCATACCCAAAAGCCCCATGCCGCCAACGGCTAGCAGCAGAACTGACATGATAGCGATGACCATCAATAAACGGGCTTTGATGCTGATGTTTTCTAACGACGGAAATCTCCCCAGCAGTGTTTTTTTGACGATTTTTCCGTTCTGGATTTTTAAATTGCCTGCCTTGCCTTCGCGAAACTTGCCGTAGAACTCGGCGGCCTCGGTAACTTGCTTTTGACTGGGCTTAGTACGCACCGACATATAGCCGGCTAGTTTATCGTTTTCATAAAAGGAGGTGACATTAGCTAACACCCAGTAAAAATCGCCGTTTTTGCAGCGATTCTTGACCACACCAGTCCATGGGCGCCCTGCCTTCATCGACGTCCACAAATCCTCGAAAACTTCTTCCGGCATATCCGGATGGCGTATTATGTTATGCGACGAACCGATCAGCTCTTCTCTGGCAAATCCGCAGATTTGGATAAAATCCTCATTCGCATAGGTAATCATCCCCTTTAAATCAGTCTTAGTAACAATGGAATCAGTCTCGGTAAGAGCGTGTTCAACATTGGTGATCGGCATGTTAATTTTCATGGGATTTTTTACTTGAGAATGGAACAAATAATTTAAAAGTTTTGTGCGGGACTGCGTTTAAAGCACTACTCGTATCAGTTTAAAGCATAAAACCACAAAGAACCAAGTTCACAAAAAAATCGCGGACTTGGTTCTTTGTGGCTTATTAATCTACTTAAAGCTTTATCGGTTAAATATACAGACTTTTTGAGTTTAAGTATTCTGGTTGGATTATGGTTTTTTGTAACCCAACAGGCAAAATATCATCAAATTAACGATTATCAACTGTAAAGAATGACATAGCCTGTTGCAGTTGCATGGCTTGGCCGCTCAGCTCTTCCGCAGTGGCGGCAAGCTGTTCCGAACCCGACGCATTTTGCTGTGCCGCTTTATCCAGTTGACCGACCGCATCACTGATCTGGCCGATGCCTTGCGCTTGCTCCTCGGAAGACGCGGTAATTTCTTCGACCAGATCCGCTGTTTTTTGAATATTAGGCACCATTTTTTCCAGCAGGATGCCCGCGTCTTCGGCAATCTTGACGCTGTTTTTCGCCAAGCTATTGATCTCTTGCGCGGTTACCCGACTGTTTTCTGCCAGTTTTCTTACTTCGGCGGCAACGACGGTGAAGCCTTTGCCGTGCTCGCCGGCCCGCGCCGCTTCAATCGCCGCATTGAGTGACAGCAGATTGGTTTTATAAGCAATATCTTCAATCAAGCCGATTTTGTCGGCAATTTCCTTCATCGCCTCTACCGTACGCTTGACCGCCTCTCCGCCGTTAGCGGCTTCTTCCGCAGCCGTTGTCGCCATGCTGTTGGTTACTTTCGCATTATCGGCGTTTTGTTTGACCGAAGAACTCAACTCTTCGATCGATGTTGTGGTCTGCTCAACGCCCGAGGCCTGTTCGGTAGCGCTTTGACTGATCGCTTGGGCGGTCGCGCTGATTTCCTGCGATGCATTGCCCAAGGCGTCGGAATTGGTGCGAACTTGCTGCACAACGCTGTTGAGCTGGTCGCGCATGGTTTGCAGCGCGCTGGCCAAGACGCCGATCTCATCTTTTTGATCAATATCAATCCGGGCAGTCAGATCACCCTCAGATAATGACTCGGCAAATTTAACGCCTAAAACAATCGGCTTGGTTATCATAGAGGCTAAAAATAACGCGATAATCACACCCAGCACAATCGAAAGAATGATGGTGCCGATAATGATTTTGTTGGCTTCACTGACCAATTGCTCGGCTTCGGTACGCGCAACGCCTAACTGCGCGTAGCCGGCGGCTTCCGCATCTTGCGCCTGCTTAATGACATTGCGGCCCAGACTCGACATATCCGCCAAAATAACCTTCAGCTGATCGTCGTTTTCTATCCAACTTTTGGCTGACTGGGAGTATTCCTGAGTATTACCGCGCATTTCTTTAATTAATTGCACGCCAACTTCGTTCAGGGCGATTTTTTGCAGATCATCATATAAGGCCATCAACTCCGGCAATAAAACTTCCATTTTTTTCCAAGCAACACGATCCTTGTAATTAACTTCTTCCTTTTCAGCGCGCATGATTTCCATCGCTTTAACGGAGATATTGGACGCGAGGGTAAACCGTTGGACATACATATCAAGCTCCGACCCGGTCACACCTTTTTTTAGGGCTTCATTGAAGAGACCGATCTGTCTTTTGAGCATTTTATCGGCTACATTAGCCACGAGATTACCCTTTTCTACCATCTGCGCCACGGATTGCTTGTTTGCCTTCAACGCCGCAACACCCGCCCTGTACTTTTCGGCATATTTAGCCGTCCCTTCTCTTGCTGTTTTCGATTGTTCCAATAACTCAGTGTTCTTGTATTGCTTGGCCACAGCATCCACTTTGTCCAGATAGCCCATCAGGTCTTTAACGTTCTGCTCAGCACGCTGGTGAACCTCATCTTTCTCCTGCAACAGGTAATTTTTTTCTTCCATAATGGTTGCCAGCGCCATACGTTCGACGCCGGTTGCGTACTCAACCGCTTTGCCGTTGTTGTCGGTAATGCCGAACAGTGCGCCTGACACTTTGCCTATATATAGCTTTGACAGCATGCCAAAGCCGCAGGTTATCAACACCAACAGTAACGCACCGGTCAATATCTTGGTTTTTATACTTAAGTCTTTTACGTTCATAAATAAGGAGTCCTTGTGTTGGGTAATCAGTTTAGTGCCGCGAAACTGGCTTCTTTGTTTATATTGCCGCTTTCATAATCGGCAACTTGTTTGAGCTGAGATAATTCTTTTATCGAAAGTACACGATTGATATTCAATAAAATAATAAACTCGTCACCCACTCGCCCCATAGACTGAATAAAATCAGTCCGAATATCCGCGCCAAAATCGGGGGGCGGCATAATGTTCGCTTCGGGAATTTCCAATATCTCATCGACGGCATCGACCAACATGCCCAGCAACTGGGCATCCTCATTGTATTCAACCTGCACCAGGACAATGCAGCTGCGTTTGGTTATTTCGCTACTTTGCCGACCTAGGCGTGCCGACAAATCGATGACCGGCACGACATTACCGCGCAGGTTAATAACACCGCGTATGTACTCCGGCGTCATCGGTACGTCGGTAATTGTGTTGATTTCGATGATTTCTTTGACATCCAAGATGCTGATAGCCAGATCTTCATTGCCTGCCTGAAAAGTCAGGTACTGGCGTAGTTGATCTTGAGACATTATCTCGGTTCGGTTTGCTTTTTTATGGGTTAATTCATTCATGTTCACTCTACCTGTCAAAATCGTTCAAAATCATGCTCATTAAATTCAGGTTTGGCTGCTCCTGCCTTGCTGGTAGGCACCGGCTTAAGCATTACCGGGGAAGATTCGACCGAAGTAAAATGAGGGGCTGCTTTTTTCATAATCTTTTTGTTTACGGGGGGCTGCTTGCCGGGCTGAATCGGTTGACCTTTGGCAACGCGGCCTTGGTTTGCGTCCACCTTAAAGAATGACATAACCTGTTGTAGTTGCATGGCCTGCCCGCTCAGTTCCTCCGCTGTGGCGGCTAGCTGTTCCGAACCCGATGCATTTTGTTGTGCCGCTTTATCCAGCTGACCGACCGCGTCACTGATCTGGCCTATGCCTTGCGCCTGCTCTTCTGAAGACGCGGTAATTTCTTCGACCAAGTCTGCCGTTTTCTGAATATTGGGTACCATTTGCTCCAACAGGTTACCCGCATCTTCGGCAATTTTGACGCTGTTTTTAGCCAGACTGTTGATCTCTTGCGCTGTTATCCGGCTGTTTTCCGCCAGCTTTCTTACTTCGGCGGCGACTACGGTAAAGCCTTTACCGTGCTCACCGGCCAAAGCGGCCTCAATGGCAGCATTGAGCGATAACAAGTTGGTTTTATAGGCAATATCTTCAATCAGGCTGATTTTGTCAGCGATTTCCTTCATCGCCTCCACCGTGCGTTTCACCGCCGCCCCACCATTGGCGGCTTCTTCCGCCGCGGTCGTTGCCATGCCATTGGTTAGCTTGGCGTTATCGGCGTTTTGTTTAACTGAAGCACTCAACTCTTCAATGGATGCCGTGGTTTGCTCAACGCCAGAGGCCTGTTCGGTAGCGCTTTGACTGATGGATTGGGCTGTTGCGCTGATTTCCTGTGACGCGCTGCCCAAGGCATCGGAATTGGTGCGAACTTGCTGCACGACACCGCTAAGTTGATCGCGCATTACTGTCATTGATTGAGCCAGGATGCCGATTTCATCGTTTTGCTCAAGATCAATGCGCGCAGTCAGGTCGCCTTTCGCTAAAGACTCTGCAAACTGTTGCATCGCAAATAAGGAACGCGAAATACCGCGAATCAACATAAAGCCGATAAACATTGCCAGTAACAAACCCACTGCCAGAAGAACTATCGAAATAAAACGACTGTCGTCATAACGAACTTGAGCGGCGTCATATTCCTGCTTGGCGACGTCTTGTTGAAGTTGAATTAACTCTTCAACGCCTTTTGAAACGGGGGCATAGGAAGATCTAACATTTTCAAAATAGAATTTTTCTGCTTCTTCTTTTTTAAACGAACGCTGTAATTCTAAAACAGCTTTCACATCTGCAAAAAAATACTGATTAGCAGCAGCAAATTTATCCGCAAGGATTTTTTCTTCGGGTGTTAGATACGTGATTATGTATTTGTTCCACAATGTACTTATCTTAATAAGATCCTGTTCAACTTCCTCGTGTTGTCTAAGCATTTCTTGTGGAAAAGAAATGCTCGTAACAATCCCGGTGCGAACATGTAATGACCTCGTTTTTATTTCAGCAAGATCGGCCAAAGGAACAGCTCTGTCTTCATAGACAGTTTTCAATCCTTCATTGGTTTTTTTCATCCCGTTCAAGCCAAGCGCCCCCAGCGTGATAGCAAGTAAGGACATAAGACCAAACACCAGAATCAGGCGGGCTTTGATAGTGAGATTATTCAGCATGGTAAGCTCCCGTCGACATTCTTGTTTTCCTTAGTAAATCGTTAATATTCATAGAATACCTGCGCCTATTATTGTTAGTAGGTTGAGTTAGCGTAGCGTAACCCAACAATAATGCCGATTTTAAACAGCAGACGATAATGCTAAAGCAGGATTCACCCGCTTCCTTGCGTGCTGAATAAGTCCCTGTACGTCGAGAATTAACGCAACATCGCCACTACCCAATACGGTCGCGCCGCCAATACCATTAAGATTCTCAAACAGCTTACCTAACGGTTTGATCACGGTTTGATTTTCGCCGTGCAACTCATCGACAACAAAACCCGCTTTGGCCTCGCCAAAACGCACGACAACAAGACTTTCCCTCTGGGTATGCGTGTGTTTTTTGTTTTTATGGAAGAAATCGCCTAAGCGCAAATAGGGTAAAACTTGGCCGCGCAAATTGACATAATGTTGAACATCATCGATTTGCCATTCGTCGCTGCTCATTTCGACGCATTCTTCGACCATGCTGAGCGGGATGATGTAACGCTCCTTTTGCGCTTCCACCATAAATCCGTCAATAATCGCCAGCGTTAACGGCAAGTGTATCGTTACCGTGGTGCCTTGCCCCAACTCACTGTCGACGGAAACGCTGCCGCGCAATGCCTCGATATTGCGCCTGACCACATCCATGCCGACACCACGGCCGGACAGGTTGCTGGCCTCTTCTTTGGTGCTTAATCCGGGTTCGAAAATAAGATTGTAAATTTCGCTCTGGCTGAGTATTTGATCGGGTTTAACCAGCCCTTTGGCTATCGCTTTGGCGACGATTTTTTCCGAATCCAGGCCTTTGCCGTCGTCACTGATCTGGATCACGATACGTCCTGAGTCATGATAGGCATTAAGCTGTATGGTGCCTTTTTCAGGCTTGCCTGCCCGCATTCGCTCTGCGGGCGTTTCGATGCCGTGATCGAGCGAGTTGCGCACCAGATGGGTCAGCGGATCGTTTATTTTTTCCACCACGGTTTTATCCAGTTCGGATTCGCCGCCGGTGATTTGCAATTGAATCTGCTTGCCTAATTCCTTACTGACATCGTGCACTACTCTTTGGAAGCGCATGAAAGTCTCGCCGATTTGAACCATGCGCAATTGCAAGGCGGTGTCGCGTATATCTTCGACCAGATGGCTCATGGTCGAGGCCACGTCATCGACATCGGACAAGCCGTGCTTGTCGACCATCAGCCGCATCGCGGCACCTGAAATCACCAGCTCGCCGACCAAGTTAATCAAATAACCCAGTTTGGCCGCATCGACCCGGATGTAATTGGATTCCTTGTTGATTTTTTGTTTGACTGCTTCTTGTTTTTTTAGCGCCTGCTCGATGACCGGTTGTTGCAAGATATTCTTTTCCAACAACATTTCGCCGATAGGCTTCGTCTCGGCATTATCGTCGACACGTTGTTCGTGGAGTATGTTTACGACTTCTTTTTCAGTTAAAGCGCCGATCTCGACAAGCATTTCGCCTAATCGCTTAACTTGATCTTCCGGCAAATTAGCCAGCAACTGCAAGTAGTGTTCCTGCCTGGAATTTGGCGGCAAAATACAAATATCGCAATCATCTTCGGCAAACTCAAACACGTCTTCTATAGTTTTCTTGTCCGCACTACTATTAAAAGCTATTTTGAAATTAAGGTAACAGTCCTCAGGCACCATATCCTCAATACGGGGCAGCGTCGGCATGGTAATAATCACTTCAATGATTTTGCCCAAGGTTTGCAGATAACGAATAAACGACAGCGGATCCATGCCGTTGCGCAGCGCATCCTGCTTGAAAGCCAGACTGATAACCCAGTTATCGCTGCTGTCCGTGGTGTTGAGATCAACCTCAACATGATCGAATTTTTCTTCCTGAGCGGTGGGCATTCCTCCGCTCGCAACCGATTGGCCGGTTAATTGAGCGATCAGCGCCTGACTTTGCTGTTGCAGCGCCTCAGACAGCGGTTCGTTTTCATTTAAAAGCACGTGTTGAATGATCTGTGCCGTATGGTCTTTGCAGGCCAACAAAACAGAAATCAGTTCCGCGTCAATCGCCCGCTCGCCGTTTCTAACCTGATCTAATACGGTTTCGGCTTCATGGGTGAAGGCGACCACATCGTCAAAACCGAACAGCCCGGAAGAGCCTTTAATGGTGTGCATGGCGCGGAAAATACTGTTGATGCAATCCGCGTCATCAGGCGCTCCGTCCAGACCTAACAAAGCCTCTTCCATGGCCGTCAGCAATTCGTCAACTTCCTGGGAAAAGGTTTCCAGAGCGGGGCTTATATTACTCATGTTATCGCTCATGATTTTTTCCAATTAGCAGGGAAAACAATGGGATCGCCAAAATAGGTGCCGAGTTTGAGCAGTTCAAAAACCTCAATCACCGCTTCGCTATGCCTAAGCAAACGCAAGGTAAATGCGCGTTTCTGAGCTTCCTTCTTCAGTAATAACAGCAGCTGCAAGCCCGCGCTGTCTATTTCAGCAACCGCCGACAAATCAAGCTGCAATTCCTGGGTACCGGGAACGCAATACCCCAGCAGGGTTTCCTTGAGCGACTGTGCGTTGTAGATAGTCATGTCATCCATAATAGGCACACACAGCACCCCGTTGTTTTTCTTGGCTTTTGCGGTCATGACAGCTCCCGGATAAGGTTAAGGCAATACTAATTTGGCGATGGCCGCGAGCAAGATAGGCGGTTGAAACGGTTTGGTCACCCAAGCTTTAGCGCCGGCCTCTTTGGCCGCCCGTTTTTTGTCGTCCTCCATTTCGGTGGTCAACATGATGATGGGGGTAAATTTGTATTGGTCGAGCTGCTTAACCTCTTTCACGAAGGTAATGCCGTCCATAACCGGCATGTTAATGTCGCTGACGATCAGATGGATTTTAACACCGGTCAGCTTGCTTAACGCGTCTTTGCCATCAGAGGCTTCGATCACTTCGTAGCCTGCGCCTTTTAGTGCAATGCCGACCACTTGTCGCATTGAAGCGGAGTCATCCACGATCAAAATTGTTTTCGCCATAAATTCAAAGCCTATCTTTAGTATTGAAAAAGAGATTAAAAAAAGGTTAAGTCGTCTGAGTTGTCCGCCCCACGGTTGACTGGAGAGCTGACCGCCTTATAGTTTTCTTCTATATGTTCTACCGCTTCATCGACTTGGAGCATATTGCCGTCGCGGTTGCTGCCTTGCTGCTGTATCTTTTCTATGGTTTTTTGCAGATTCAGCAAGTTGTTTTCGACCTGCGTCAATATCTGGCTGACACGGTCCTGAAATTGCAAAGCCACCAGCACATTATTGATCTCGCCGCGAATTTGCTCGGCGTTGTTTCTAAGCGCCTCGACATCATCCCGGTAACGGGTTAAGGTCTGGTTCAAAAGGGATAAGGTCTGGTTGATATTGGCTTCGGCCTGAGACAGGGTTGAGTCATCAACGACATTGTGTTCTGTCTGGTGAATATGTCTGAGCGAGTCCAGAACCGGTAGCAGCAAATCACGGCTGGTATTGAGCACAGTGTCCAGGTGGTAACCTTGCGGCCCACCCAACGTATTATCGGTGCTGTCGACGATCTGCTGAAGCTCGTTGGCCATGTCGGCAAAACGCCCCGTGAGCGAGGTAATTTCCTGCTCGGTATGCTCCCGCGAAACCATTACGTGCTGGGAAAGTATAGGGCTGATGGTCAGCAGCAACCGCTCCAACTCGGCGGTATAGGTAGAAACAGCGTCTATCTTGCTGCTTTCGTCCTGAGCCCAGCGGGAATTGGTTTGCGCCAAGCCGTTAACATGGCGATGCCACAAAAACAAACCGCTCCCTATCCCGCAAAACGCGAGCAACACGCCGACCAACACGCCGTATGAAGTAGCGCCGTCATGCCAGCCAACGATCACCCCACCCAAGAGTATCGGCAATGCAGGTAGTGAACAGTACAATAACTTACTGTCGCTGCTATTTTGGATGTGCGGCATTTAAATCCTCGTTGTTCTTGTGGGGGATGCAGTTTAATATGTATTTATACTTAGTGCCATCTCGATTTTATTACGTTTCCATGACGAAGAAAGCGGTTTGTTCTAGTCTTAAACCCATTTCCGGCATGTCATGCTCTCGTAAAAAACGCAATCTAATATGCGTTTGCATTCAAATATATTTTATTAAGCAGGGAGTTTTTTATCAGTCTTGAACCTATCAGTACCGAAGAGTTCGCCAATTTCAGGCGAGTCATTTACGATCACGCAGGCATCGCGTTGGCACCGGAAAAAAAAATCATGGTGGCCAGCCGGTTAGCCAAGCGCCTGTTACACTACGGTTTGCAAACTTACGGGCAATACTACCAATTGCTCAACTCGGGACAACAGCCCCACGAATTTCAATTGATGGTCAACATCCTGACCACCAATGAAACGTATTTTTTCCGCGAACCCAAGCATTTTGACTTCCTTCAAGAACAGATTATCAAGCCCTGGCGGGGCGATAATTTCCGTCTATGGAGCGCTGCAAGCTCTACCGGCGAAGAAAGTTACTCGATCGGCATGACCTTGGCCGAAGGTTTAGGGATGAGAAAATGGGAGATTTTCGGCTCCGATGTTAATACCGAGGTGCTGGAAACCGCACGAAGAGGCGTTTATCTGATGGACCGGCTGGATAACATGGACAAGCGTTATCTGGATAAATATTGCCTGAAAGGCGTGCGTTCTCAGGAGGGCTATTTCCGTGTCGACGAAAAAATAAGAAACCGCGTCAATTTCGGCCAGGTCAACCTTAAAACCACGCTACCCAAAAGCCTCGGGCAATTCGATGTTATTTTTCTGCGCAATGTATTGATCTACTTTGACACGGAAACCAAACAGGATATAGTGCAGCGCGTCATTTCGACGTTAAAGCCGGGCGGCTATTTCATTATCAGCCATTCTGAAACCTTGCACAGCATTAAAACCGAATTGTCGATGGTCACTCCTTCCATTTATCGAAAACCATGCAAGTAGGGCAATACCAGGGGCTGCCGCGGGTCATCATCGACCCCGGCGAAAGTTATGTGACCAAGAAAGATGAAATCATTTCCACCTTGCTGGGCTCCTGCGTAGCGGCGTGTTTATACGATCCGGTTAATCGCGTGATCGGCATGAACCATTTTTTACTGGCTCAACAGCATTCAGCCCACAATGCCGCCTTGCTGGCCTCGGAAGGCGGCCGTTACGGCATCCATGCGATGGAGTTATTGATCAACCAGATGCTAAGACAGGGCGCTCAACGCATTCATCTAAAAGCCAAAGCCTTTGGCGGCGGAGACGTGCTCAAACTGGGTAATGAATTACGCGGCGGCCAGTCCATTGGCGCAGTTAATTGCGAATTTATTAAAACCTTTTTGAGAACCGAGCATATTCCATTGGTAGCTTCGGCTTTAGGCGGCCACATAGGGCGCAATATTTTCTTCCTGGCGAGTGATTTTTCCGTGTATGTTAAGCGTATTGAACATGCTGAAGAAGAAGCCGTTATTAACCAGGAACAACGTTTCCTGAAAAGGAATACCGCCATACACATTCCACAGCCGTCGGATCAGGCTGATTTTTGGTAGGTAACATCAAATACAATGGAACGCAGATAACGCTGATGAATATGATTAACGCAGATAATTATAAATATTCAGAAGTTACTGAAAAAATCATTAATGCATTCTTCAAAAGCTACAATACGTTAGGGTATGGTTTTTTAGAAAAGGTTTATGAGAATGCATTGCTCATTGATCTTATCGAGATGGGCTTGTTCGTTGAAAAACAAAAACAGCTAAAAGTTTATTACGAAGACAAAGAAGTGGGATTGCTCTTAAATTTCGGAAAGAAGCCAGAATTTAAACGTAAGGTTTTTTCAAACAAGAAAAATCTTATTTAATCATAATTATCAGCGTCATCAGCGTTCTATTTTGGCTGCTGAATAGTACTAAATAACATGTCAACTGAAATTAAGGTATTGATTGTCGATGACTCCGCCGTCGTGCGACAGGTATTAACCGGTTTATTGAACGGCGTTTCGGGCATAAAAGTCATCGGCGCTGCGCAAGACCCCATTTTTGCGATGAAGAAAATGGAAACCGAGTGGCCGGATGTCATCGTACTGGACATTGAAATGCCGCGCATGGACGGAGTGACTTTCCTTAAAAAACTGATGAGCGAGCGCCCCACTCCCGTGGTCATTTGCTCCACCTTAACGGAAAAAGGCGCGGAAGTGACCATGCAGGCCATGAGCGCCGGTGCGGTCGACATTATTACCAAACCGAAGGTGAACTTAAGCGCCTTCCTACAAGAATCTAAAACCACCATTATCGACGTCATCAAGGCCGCTGCCAAATCCCGGCCCAGAACAATCAAATCAGCTACCGCCGCGCCCAGCCCCGCCGCTGCAAGCACAAACAGTCTTTTCGGCGCGAGCGCCCCTAAGCCGATGGTGCAGACGACTGATAGGGTGATCGTCATCGGCACCTCAACCGGCGGCACGCAAGCGCTGGAATACCTGTTCACCCAATTGCCGCGCACTGCCCCGCCGATTGTGGTGGTACAACACATGCCGGAACATTTTACGGCGGCTTTTGCCAAGCGGCTGGACGGTATTTGCCAAGTAACCATAAAAGAAGCCGCGCACAATGACCGGGCCTTGCCCGGCATGGTTTTAATCGCTCCCGGCGGCAAACACATGCTGCTGAATCGTAGCGGCGCTCAGTACCAGGTTAATGTCAAAGACGGACCGTTGGTCAGTAGACACCGCCCCTCGGTTGACGTACTATTTCGCTCCAGTGCGCAGTCTGCGGGGCCTAATGCGATAGGCATTATCCTGACCGGCATGGGCGATGACGGCGCCCACGGCATGAAAGAGATGCACGATGCAGGCGCCCTGACCATAGCGCAAGATGAGGCCAGTTGCGTGGTCTATGGCATGCCCAAAGAAGCGGTCAAGCTGGGCGCTGTCGATGGTATATTGCCTTTGTCGGCAATTCCGCAACTGATTATGCAGGCGCCTAGCCGGGCGTTGTTTAAAAAAACCTAAACCCAGGTATTTACCGTGCAAGCATTGAACGAAGTACATTACGACACTGCCGCACACCTGGCACGGCTTGAGCTGACGTTGGTTATCTGCGAAGACATCAAGCTCATCATCGAAATCCCGTTCAAAACCAATTTAATCGCTATTAATGCGATGCTCATCACCCGTCGCGCAGGTATCAAATCCCGTGGATTTAGCGTCATCGCCCTCGAATTACGCCTGCTTAGCGCTAAGTTACGCGAGCTGATGAATGAGGTGTCCAAAACCATTGCCATGATCATTTACGATGTAACTATTCTGTGCAAGGCTCAGCGTATGCTGGGCTATTTGCAGCGAGCATTGGCCGGCGACCAACACGCGATAATTGATTCGGCTATCTCGCGTAAACAAGCCGATATGAATAAGCTCAATCAGGGAATCGAAGAAGGCCTATCTTCGCTCTTGTGGACATTGGAAAACGCTTATGAGTTCTGCAAAACCAGTGAAGCCCTCAGCCGCAATGCAAAAATAGAAGCCGCCTACGGACAGGAGTTGAGCGGCGAACTAAAACTGGTCGCCGAACGCATCGAGACGACGATGAATGAAATCACCTCGTCCCTGCAAACACTGATACATAACATCCGCGCATCAACATGAAAAAAATAGAATATATTTACAGTAAAGGCTCGCATCGTTGGGCAGCCGTCACCCGTGATCCGGAAAGGCCCAACTATCTGATCGATACCAACGAGTACCTGATCATTAATCGCGATGAAGCGCTGTTAACCGACCCAGGCGGCATTGAAATTTTTCCCAGCGTATTTTCCGCGATCAGCACTGAATTCGATCCGAAAAAAATCCGCGCGTTATTTGCCTCGCATCAGGATCCCGACATCATTTCCTCCCTGTCGCTCTGGCTGGACATCAGCCCCGGAATCAAATGCTATATTTCATGGTTATGGGAAACCTTCGTCCCCCACTTCGGCGGCAATAACACGACTTTCCTGTCCATCCCCGACGAGGGCATGCCAATCCATTTGGGCGATTTGACTTTGCAGGCCATACCCGCCCATTACCTGCATTCTTCCGGCAACTTTAACTTATACGACCCTCAGGCCAAAATACTTTTTTCCGGCGATGTAGGGGCAGCCCTCCTGCCGTATGGGGAAGAGTATTTATTCGTCGATGATTTCGACAAGCATGTCCGTTTTATGGAAGGATTCCACCGCCGCTGGTTTGGCGCCAATGACGCCAAACTGGATTGGTGCGAGCGCGTCAGCAAAATGAATATCGACATGCTTTGTCCCCAGCACGGCGCCATCTTCCAGGGGCCGGATGTCATGCGTTTTATCAATTGGCTGGCGGAATTAAAAGTCGGCTTGCAGGCAAAAAAATAACTTCACTGAATCAGATGCGGCCTTATGCCGCATCATACTCATCGTCGACCTGATCATGCTTGAGATGATGTTTTTCATCGACGGCCTTGATAGCCAGATTGCAAAAGAATCCCACCAACAATAACCCGGCCATGATCTGCATGGTCATGTTATAGGCATCGGCTTTGGGCACGCCCTGAGCGATCTGGCTTTCCCTGAGATAATTAACCAGCACCGGGCCTGCAACTCCCGCCGTAGCCCAAGCAGTCAGCAACCGGCCATGAATCGCGCCGACATATTTAGTGCCGAAAATATCGGCCAGATAGGCCGGAATGGTTGAGAAACCGCCGCCGTACATGCTCATAATCACCGCGTAGCAACCCATGAACAGCAACACATTGTTCATCCGTCCGGTGTAAGGCACAATCGAATACAGCACGCAGCCCAGCATGAAAAAGGTGAAATACGTGCTTTTCCGACCCAGATAATCGGACAGCGTGGACCAGAAAAACCGTCCGCCCATGTTAAAGAAGCTAAGCATGCCGACAAACGCGGCGGCTTTTTCCGGCGTGATCTGATCCTTGAACATCTCCTGGCTCATCGCCGAAGCCTGCCCCAACACACCGATTCCGGCCGTCACATTCAGGCATAGCACCAGCCACAACAGATAAAACTGCGGCGTTTTAAGCACCTGCTCGACATGCACATGCTTGTCCGTGATCAACTTATTTTTCCGAGTGTCCGGCTGAAAATTGGCCGGCAACCAGCCCTCTTCCGGCAAACGGATACTGAATGCGCCGATCATCATGAAAACCAGGTAAATGCAGCCCATGGTCATGAACGTCTCGGCAACGCCGACCGATGTCGGCGACGCAAAATGCTTCATTAAAAACACGCTTAACGGCGCGCCGATCATCGCGCCGCCGCCAAAACCCATGATCGCAAGCCCGGTCGCCATGCCGCGCCGATCGGGAAACCATTTGATCAATGTCGAAACCGGCGATACATAGCCCAGCCCCAAACCGATGCCGCCCAATACGCCGTAGCCCAAATACAGCAGCCAGATTGCATGCAACTCAACGCCGAGCGCCGCAATAAAAAAGCCGCCGCTAAAGCAAAGCGCCGAGCAAAACATCGTGACGCGCGGCCCGACTTTTTCCAGCCATTTTCCGGCGAATGCGGCCGACAGCCCTAAAAACACGATTGCCAAACTGAATATCCAGCCCAAAGTGGTCAGCTTCCAGTCTTCCGGCAATGATTGCGTCACGCCCAACACCTTGGTCAACGGCAGATTAAAAACACTGAATGCGTAGACCTGACCGATACACAAATGCACCGCCAGCGCAGCCGGAGCCACCAGCCAACGGTTAAAACCCGGTTTGGCGATAATTCTGTCTTTCGATAAAAAGGATGAGGCTAACCATGTGGACATAAGGCTTTGTTCCTGTTGTTTAGTAATGAAATCTGATACTCATCATTATAAAATAATAGAACACGGATGACACTGACCGGACGGCTTGCCTTTTGTCCAAGCATCGTTCAAGGCGCGGATAGTTGCCCAGACCTCTTGTTGTACCGGGTCGCCAAAGCGGATGATCATATGGCTAACGCTCTAAAAACTAGACGAGACAAAACACGCACAGCTTATTCCCGTCGAGATCGCGAAAATAAGCGCCGTAAAAACCGTTATCGCCGCGTGGACCGGGAGCGCCTTCATCAGTTGCACCCAGTTCAAACGCCTTTTCGTAAATAGCCTGCACTTTCTCCTGGCTACCCGCATAAAGCGAAACCATGACGCCATTGCCAATCGTTGCCGGCTTCTCGTCGAAAGGTTTGATGATGCTCAAAGCCGTCTTTTCAGGCCCCGTGCCCCAGGCAATGTATCTTTCGGTATCCCTGACGCGCTGTGCGCCGAACTCGGCGAGCAAGGCATCGTAAAAAGATGCGGCACGCTCAAAGTTGTTGGTGCCGAGAGTGATATATCCAATCATAAATTCTCCTAAAATTTTCTAAATGAGGATGGAATAAGGTTAAATCAGGGGTAAACAATTGTTCAGTTTACATGAATGACCATCCTGCCGGCTAGCAGGCGCGATCAGCGTTTAACTTAGTTAGCCACAGATTGACGTAGATAAACACGGATAAAACATGATGTTGTCGAAAGTAACGAATCAACCAAAAGGCACAGAATTATTGTTTATCCGAGTAAATTCGCGTTTATCCGTGGCTCAACTTTAAACTTCAAACCGATTAATCCCTCGAAATACATAAGCCGGATTTATGCCGAAGTTCTCGCGAAAGCTGTGGCTGAAATGGGTCCTAGCGTGCTTCTTGAGATAAATGTTTATTGATTACAGAGGGTAGATTCTTAGGCGATTTAATGCGCAATTGTTTATTGACATTAAATCTGCCAAACACGACTTCAATATCCTTGGTTGCCACGCCAAATTCTTTTGCCAGAAACCGAACCATATGATCGGTTGCCCTGCCCGCCACCGGCGCAGCCGTGACACTGATTTTAAGTTGTTTGCCCTTAACCTTGCCGATAGCATCCTGTTTTGCGCTGGGTTGGCCAAGAATATTAAGCACTAACGTTTCATCATCCCAAGCACAAAAAGAATTAATTGCCGATCCTTTGTTTTTCATAAATCCATAGCGTTGATTATTTAGATGGATATTATCGCGCAGAGTCCTGACTACGGGAAAACCGTCCGCCCGATGCGTGGCCAAGATAAATCAAAACCGGGCATAAGCATAGGCTATAAGGCTACGCAGCATGAACCGACCCCACCCTGTTTCGTGCATTTCGTGGGTAATATGTAACACCGGTTATATGATCCATCCGAATTTCCGCGAACCGCTGAATTGACATATCTCAACAACGCTGCCTTTAGTCGTAAAGCGCACAGTGCGTACAATATTTTCGCTGTCTTGTACCCTGCTCAGTTTCCTGGCCTGCTAACCGGTATATAGGATAGCGGAATACGGAATGATCGGAACAACGACTCCTGGATTTAGCTAAAACTTGCCGTTTGCATTTTTATGTTCAGCGGCTGGCGGAATAGCCTGAATCGTGTCCCAATGCTCGGCAATCTTGCCATTCTCCACGCGGAACAGATCGTAAAATGCCGTATGCTGTCCGGCAAAACTACCTTCGCTTGCTGCCAATACAAAATTGCCTTCCCCCAGCACTTTGTGAACGTGGTCGTACTTCATCACAACACCTTGCTTAGCCATTGCTTGCAGCGCTGCCCCAAGCCCGGATAGCTTGTCTGCTATCTGCGGGTTATGCTGGATATAGTTGTCACCATCAAAATAAGCCGCCAGTTTATTCATATTGCCGTTGATCAAAATGTCTTCGACGAACCTGCACACCAAGTTTTTGTTTGCCTCAGTCTTGTTCAAGTTTATAGCTTGGGTCGGGCCGTCGAGCATCGTGCGACCGCTTGGATTAACCTTTATCGGCTTTTCTTGCAGATTGTCCCAATGCTCTACGATTTTACCGTTCTCAAATCGAAAAATATCGAAGCCGATTTTAGGACCGAAAAAATTGTAATCCGTATGCGTAAACACAAATTCACCATCCTGAAAAACACGCACGGTATTGACCCTGGCCGAGCCTTCCGGCAGCAGTTGCAGCACCGCCCCGAAACCGGCTAAACCATCGCCCACGGCTAAATTATGTTGGATGTACTTGTTCGGGTTGATGTAACCGACAGGTTTGGGAGCGCCGGTTTCTATGCTTTTGAGCAGGTCGACTACTTGTTGCTTGTAATGGGTAATCATGGTTTTCTCCTGATGAATGAGTTCTGCGAAATGGCGACCGGTCGATGTGTTAAAAGCACAGCGGACCGTAGTTCGCCGACAGATATTTTCGGTCACGCTTCTTTGATATTCCAGGTAGATACAAGGACAATAATGGTAATAAACGGACATAATGGAATTATCATGATTGAACCACTTGCCGACAACAAGATTACTCAAGTGCGCTATGCGCCGCCGGACGGCTATAGTTTGGATTTGGAAGTTTTCCCGGTATCCGCGCTCAGGCAAAGGGTCAGCACAAAGATGCTTCAATCGGCTGAACGCATTGAGTTCTATATGCTGATTTTCGTGACCGAAGGCCGTTGTACGCACATGGTAGACTTTGAGTTGTTTGACTGCGAACCGGGCTCGCAGTTAATTCTTCAGCCGGGCCAAGTGCATCGCTTCGATGTAACGACAGATTGGCAAGGTTGGGTGCTACTGTATCGCCCGGAGTTTCGACATCCCCGGAAAAACCCCATGTCTCCGGGTGAACTGGAGGTATTTCAATATCTGGAAGATTTGCCCGTCCACGTGGCCTTGAACGAGAGCGAGCAACAGCTAATAATGACAAGCATCACTCGCATGTTCGAAGATACCAAAATCAAGGCCGCGCCCGGCATCCTGCATGCGCTTTTGCGTAACCAGTTGTATGTCCTGTTGATCCGCTTGAATCTTATCCAGTCGCACAGGCGGCAGCCGGAACGGGCTGCCCCGTTAACGGTGCAGCGCTTTAAGCGCTACCGCTCTGCTGTGGAGCAAGAGTTCCACCGTTGGCATCGCGTCGCGGATTACGCAAAAATCCTGGGTTGTTCGGAAAAAACGCTTGGCCGCACCACGCTGGAAATTACCGGTATCAATGCAAAAGCCTACCTGTCGCAACGAATTGCATTGGAAGCGAAGCGGCTCTTGGTTCACACGGGTTTATCGGTATCGGTTATTGCAGATACGCTGGGGTTTGATGAGGCGACGAACTTTGTCAAGTTCTTCCGCCGTGAAGCAGGTTGCTCTCCCAGCGATTTCAGGAAGCGAACTCTTGTGCGTTGAATCTATAAACCGCGCAAGTCTTAACCCTTCGGCCTGAGTACGAGTATTTTGCCTAATGATTGAAGACCTACCAGCTCCTCCAACATCAACCCGGCTTGATCGAAAAGCCCCTGCCATTCAGGAAGCGTTCTTTCCCTGCCTCGGGTAGCCATGAACATCTGCATATCGAAGGCCGCACTGGAAAAATCGGCCTCCAATTCCGAAACGACCAACTCCATTAGCGCAATGCGGGCACCGGTACCCGTACTTGCGGCGGCCAGATTACGCAGCACTTTGATGCAGTTCTCGTCATCCATGCCATGCAGAACGGCGCTCAACAAGTAGATGTCTTTGTCGCTTTTGGCTGCGGGAACCGATTCGAGCAAGTCCCCTGCTTGGAAGGTTAATCGGGACAGAAGAGCCGGCGGTTCTTTGTCGACCCAATAGCTCGCCGCTATTTGAACAACCTGATTCCGGTCGAACACCAAAGCCGTGAGATGCGGATGCCGCTTTAGTATGGCTAATGATTTACTTCCTTTCGAACCGCCCACATCGATGATGCGCTCAAATCGTCCCCAATCGAAGTCGGTGGCAAAACTGTCGCCCATCAATGCTTCCACACTGTCCATAGCACGGGCAAACAGCGCATCGAATTCGGCATGCTCGTCCATGTAGGCATAAAGCTCCCGGCCGTGGGAAATTTGGAACGGAACGTCCCCGTTGCGCATCCCCTGTTCCAGTTGCTCAAACCAAGGCCGGCTCATCTCAACCGAGTTGTGCATCAAAATCATTGCCCGGACGTTCTTCGGGTTGTCTTCCCGCAGGTAAGCGGAAAGCGCATTGTTTTTGAAGACTTGCGGCGACACTTCGTCAAATATACCCATGGCCGACAGCATGCGCAGCAGACGGTAGATAGTGTCCGCTTGCGCCGAAACTCGTGCCGCAATGGCGTCAACCGCGAGCTGTTCGTCGCCCAAAACGGATGCAATGTCCAGACATACGGCGACATGAAGCACACGCGACTGCCAAAACGCTGAGCCGATCTGGATGAGCCGAAACGGTGGCGGCGTGATCTTGTTGGGAATGTTCTGCAGCCAAGCGGCAAACTTCATCAGCATGGCAAAGCGGCGAACCGGGCCTGGATTTTTTTGTAATGACATCGCAAGTCTCCTGATATTCACATCTACCATTTTGTTTAATAACTAGCTCCCTCTCCCTCCGGGAGAGGGTTGGGGTGAGGGGATTAGACGCCCAAGCTATTCAGCCCTTGTCGGCATCAACCCTGTTGAAAACAGACAGCCATTGAACACAGCCAATTTTTCGAGGAAGTCAGCATCCATGGTTCGCCCCATCTGTTCTTCAAAAACGTCTTTCAGCAGAATCGGCATCATCGCCAAGCTGACAAATGCCATCCTGACAATGTCAGGGTCTAATGAAGAATTGACTTGCCCGGCAGACTTCATATCCTCCATCTTCTTGGCCCCGCGTGTGCGCCCTCGCTCCAATAGCTGTTGGATAAAGCGCCGCCCCGGCCCTTGGTTAAGCGCCAGAACTTTCAAGATCAGCTTCGGAAACTCGGGCCGCTTGGACATGGTCTCGTAATACAGCTTGAAGAAGTCTTTAAACCCATCAACGGAGTCCAGCATTTGTCCGTCCAACACATCAAGCAGCGGGTTCATGGTGTCACGGATCATCTCCTCATATAAGCCCTCTTTGTTACCAAAGTAGTAACGGATCATCGAGATATTGGCGTCGGCCTTTTCTGCGATCAGGCGGGTAGTGACCTTGTGGTAGTCGTCGGACAGAAAACTGTCGAGAGCCGCTTTGAGCAGCCGTTCTCGTACGGGATCAGCAGTAAACTCGGGGGCGCTAAACATCACATTCTCCAATATCAGATAGTGAATTTAGATTAGCAGTTGCAAGTCGGTGTCACCAGAAGTTTCGTTAATCAACTTGGGTGGTTTGATTGGCTGGGAAATTTGCTGCTTAGGATGAGAATGCCTACAAGCCGGACGGGGCATGTTGCCCCGTCCGAAACGTTTTACGATAGTTAAGCGTAACCACTTGACTAGGCATCGCGGAAACGTTAAGAGCGGGGTTGCAAACCCCGCCCCGCTTGGAAGTCCGTGTCGAACGACCTGTTAGACCGGGCCAAATAGGAAGGCAGTGCGGCGTTCATGTGCTCTTCAGTTCTGGACGGGTGAGTCCGTAGGGACCGTCAATTCTTAGGTATGCAAGAAGGTCGTAGAACGAAATATCGACGCTCCATCTGCCGAGCGCATATGCGTTTACCTGGTACGGCGCGAACAGAAAGGTGAAGTGGTCGGGACCGACAGTGAACGCCCGAAAGTTGTCGAAGTCTTCTCCCGCACCTGTCTTGAACCACTTCAGATCATCATCTTCTGGCTTCTCCCCCACGCGGCTCCAAAACTCGCGGCAAAGCTGATCAACGCACAACTCGCTTATTCGTTTGAGAGCCGTGCCGCTATCGGAGAAGAAGTCCTCCAACTCCAATACGTGCAGGCGGTCCAAGACCGCGAAGTTATGTGTCTCGAAGTGGCTGTTCGGATGAGCGGCGCCAGCACCATACCACCCGACTTCGTAAGTGACACTCAGTAGACGCTCACTGGAGAAGGCTATGCCGAAATTGTCCCAACGACCGTCCGATGCGTTGAATGCGTCAGGGTCGGAGAACATCTCCGGCGACTGCTCCCAAGGTTTCTGCCGGGATTCAATCAGGACTTTAGCCGCCCTACCAGCGAAGTACTGCGTGAATTCCTTCGCAATTTCCGGATGCGAGATCGATTCGAACCGGGGAAACTCAACGTCAATGTCGTGACCCGGCGCACCCTTCCACGTATCCCTCAGCTTCTCCGTGAAGACGCGGAATGGCCCCGCACTGATGCCCTCCGCAAGATCGATGGATTGCTGCTCGGCCGCGAGCTTCAAAGAAGCGCGAACTTGTTCCCAAGCTCCCGATGTGCTTAGGTCTACGTACTGTAAGCGGCCGGCAATATGAGCCGGCACATCGCACTGCTCAAGGAGTAGCGGAATCACGTAGATGTCAGTTGGCTGCTTGTATCTAAGACGCTCGATCGCGTCGTTCGCCTCGCGTTGAACAAAGCCGCGTTTGTCGACACTACGCTTGCTCAGAAGCAGCACCACCACGTTTGCTTCACTGAACGCGCGCTCTATCTCTGCCTCCCAGTTCTGGCCCGGTAGAAGTTTCTTCACATCCAACCACGGCGACGCTCCTTCTTGGGCGAGAAGCTCGTAGTAGTGGAGCGCGCGGTCTCTATCCTCTTTGGCGTAACTAACGAATACTTTGAGGACCAATGGCTGTCTCCGTGTCGGATATATGAACTGTAGGTCTAACGTGGAGGTCACCGGCGCTGCGCGGCTTTATCGCGCAGCGTCCGGTGAACCGTAGGGTTATGCGGCAACTGCGTATCACTCATAAGCAGGAGTTGCCCCTTTGTGGCTCTTCAATCTCGCTTTGAAATCGGGATTCAACCCAAGGCCAAACGCACTCCAAGGGATGTCGATCTCAACGAGTCCACGCCCAGTATCGTAGGTGTATCCATCACCGGTGATATGTAGCGCATTAGTTCGAATACCCCAGTTACTGGGCTTACTAGCGTCGACTATGGCCCTCTTTTTCTGTTTAGCGGTTACCTCTACGAATTCGTACAACTCTGCGACATGCTTATCGATAGCTTTCAGATAGCTTGTTCCGTCAAATATCTCGGAAGGTGTGATAGATCCCGATTTGGATATCCACCAGTTATGATGCACATCCTCATTCCACGGGTGCGCACCATCGCTGTCTACCGTAATGGTTTCGTGAACACTAATCATTTCTAGCGATGCAAAATCGAGGGTGAAGTCTCGCCAAACAAAACCGGGGGAGTCACAGTCGCCTTTGCAATCGGCTTTGTTGCTACGACTCTTCGTATTATTCTTTTTATCCGCCGTTACCTCCTGCCATTTTCTTTCTGCCCAGTGGTTGTATGTCTCCGTTCCTGGAAGTTCCGTCAGCAGATACATTGGGCGATAACGGCCGCGCAAGCGTAGAAACGTCAAGTTATTGATCTTGATATTTGCTCGACGCAACTCGCTAATGCGTTCCTGAATTAATTGGCCCAAGCCCCGTTCTTGGCCTTGTGCAATACGCGCATCAATCAATTCATTTCGCCAAGCAATCCAGTCCTTTTGGGACTCGCGCACACGCTCTTTGTATTTTTCATCAACATTTGCCAGAGCACTGCTGTAGGCAGCGTTCAAATCCTGATCTAGGCGAATCAACGTTTGATCTGAACAGATCAGCTTCTCGGCTTCAATAGAAGCTCTCTTGCATTGGATGGTAGCTGCATTGGCAATCGGCAAACAGACAACTAGTGTGACGAGAGTCAAAAGAATATGAGGCGTAGTCATGGCATGTCCTGAAAGTAAAAGTCTCCGCTACAGATGGCATTCTTGACGCATAACGTAGAGCTAACCGGGCGCGGCACGGAAAGCTGAAAAATAAAACCGCATTATAACCGCGCTCCGGTTGAGCGCCATGTTAGGCATGGATGTTGTGCAAACATACAGCGCAACAGGCTATCGCGCCCTCCAGATTGCACCTTACCGCGTTACTGGTTCAGCTTCGTCGTGCAATTTTCGTCGAAAGTATAGAAATCAATCCACCGAGCATTATGTAACCTGTTATCACCTCTGCCGTCACGCACCAAGCTGCAAGCTGAGTCTTGGGGACGACATCTCCGAAGCCCAAGGTCGTAAAGGTAACTACGCTGTAATAGATCATCGTCTGAAAGTTGAACTCAAGATTACTTGTGGAGAAATGACTTTGCCCAAGCCAAAAGAACAGAGTCGCAAACCCCAGTGCAAACCCAATCGACCAAGATGCCCACATCCACGCACTCTTACCGTAATTGCAGGTAATCCACCATAGGAAAAAAAAGACACGAAATATCGGATTTCGCCGGTTAGTGTACTTGAGGACGTACAGGTAGCTCTGATCTTTTGCACATCTTTCTAGTAACGGGTCAACATATAATGCTTTTCGGAGATGAGTTTCCATTAAGACCGTACCACGCCACCAAAAACCATCTTCAGTGTAGCGGATGTACCCTAAGCGGGCATCATCAAGCATTGCGTCCCGCATATCGGCATCCTCTAGGTGTGCTTTGGTTAAGTTGGCCCCTTCGAAATTTGTACGTCGTAGAGTCGCTTTCTGTAGTTTTGTGCGAATCAAATTGGCTTCGCAAAGGTTTAAATCTATCAGCCTAGCACCTTCTAAGCGACCATAAGACAGATCTAGCGGGCGAGTGAATACATCAGAGTGTCGCTCTTCCGGGGATAATAAGGCTAAATCCAAACCTCGAAGGTCGGGTACATACGTCGTTTGTCCGTGGTCATCTATCTCAGACAATATCCCGAAGCCTGTCTTCTTGCCGATAACGCCTGCCGATGCCTGTGTGTCGAGAAGATGAAGAACTACCTGAACCTTTTCCGCCGTCCAACGATCACGCCATGCCTCAACGTCTCGCCAAGGAGGATATCGCAAAGCGCCTCTACGCATGCGGTAGGCATCTGGTTGATCACCAGTCACATATTCAGAAGTAAGGTCGGGTTGATATGTCATAATCACCTCATGGGAGAAACAACCAAGATGCCTAACGTAGAGCTAAGGGGCGTGCCGCTCACGGACGCTAAACGAAGCCCCAAAGCTTGATAAATTAAAAAACTTTAAAACCGCCATGAGGCGGCACGTCCCTTTGAGCGCCATGTTATGTGTAATTTCTCAAGCCGCTAACAACTTCTTTGATAACTGCGTGAAACTCAGTTATCACCTCAACTGATAAACGGATTCTTTTTCCCCCAACAAGCGATGGCTCTATATTAAGAGCCTTTACTACCTTTTTTACTTTCTCTAACTGACAGGTTTCAACCAAGCCACCGTAACTGTGAACAATTGAGTTCCTTAGACCGTATATTCTCTGGAATTTATCCCAGCCTTTAAGTGTGCCGAAATTGACCCGCTTAGTTTCAGACAGATAATTTGTGAACTTAGATACTCCGCTCCCTTTTGAATCCTTAAGTTTTTTCACCATTTGCTTAGTATCTTCGTCATGAGCTAACTCATACATAAAGACCTCAACTAGTGAACATAATCCTACAGCCATCAAATTGATTCTATTACTCATAGCCAGACCATAATGAGTTAAGTTGTCAATTTTTACTTCACCTCTAGCATACCTTTCGGACTCATCTTTTAGAGCATGTATTTCGCGTTCATATGCGCTCAATTCATGTTCATAAATATCCACTATGACTCCTTAGACATAACGTAATATATACGACACCAATTGTCGTATAATAAATCTGTGTTGTCGTATATTCTTCATAAAATGATCTAATTATTTGTTTCTATTAAGCCAACGTTACAGCAATAGGACATGACACACAGATAAATGCGACACCATCAACCCACACACAAAACCACCTCAAAATAGGCTAACGCCTATTGTACCCAGAATTACTGCTTGGCGTGTTGATTCCTGTGTAGGGGCGGATTATCCGCCCAGGGCGAATGAATTCGCCCCTACAAATGTTCATGCTGTTTCATGCACGCTTCTAAGCTTGTTATCAATTTCCGCCAACACTTTTGCCAATAAATCCTGCTGCCCGGTCTGGAAGTTTGCCGCATCGGTTTCCCTGCGCAACCAGGTAAATTGTCGCTTGGCCAGTTGCCGGGTGGCGACGATGGCTTTTTCGGTCATGTTTTCAAGATCGTATTCGCCTTGCAGGTACGACCAAGCTTGCCGATAACCGACGGCCCGGATCGAGGGCATTTTCTCGGTCAGGTCGCCGCGTTGATAAAGCGCGGCCACTTCGTCAATAAAGCCCTGCTCCAGCATTTGTTTAAAGCGCCGGGCGATGATGTCGTGCAGGATAGCCCGGTCTTGCGGGGCGATAATCAGTTTTATTCTTTGATAGGGAATGTCTTGCGCCTGCGCTTCGGTGAAAAAAGACGTTAGCGGTTTGCCGCTGATTTCGTAGACTTCCAGCGCACGTTGGACGCGCTGCGGGTCGTTGGGGTGGATTCTCGCCGCCGATTCGGGATCGATCTCGGCCAATCGACTGTGCAGGGCTTCTTTGCCCAGCTGTTCCAAGTCCCGGTCGAGTTTGGCCCGGATGTCCGGGTCGGCTTCGGGCAGTACCGCAAGACCGCTGTTCAGGACGTTAAAATACAGCATGGTGCCGCCGACCAGTATCGGGATTTTGCCGCGCCGGGTTATGTCGTCCATTAAGTCCAGCGCCTGTTTCCTGAATTGGCCGGTGGAGAAAGATTCTGCGGGGTCGAGGATGTCGATCAAGTGATGCGGGATGCCGCCCCGTTCTTCCTGCGTGGGCTTGGCGGTGCCGATGTCCATGCCTTTAAACACCAGCGCGGAATCGACGCTGATGATTTCACCGTTGAGCGTCTGGGCGAGCTGCACGGACAGCGCGGTTTTTCCTGAGGCGGTTGGGCCCATCAGGAAAATGGCGGGGGGATTGGGTTGAGTTTTCATAATTTTGAGTTACCTAGTTCCCACGCGCTGCGTGGGAATTCATACCGCCCGCGCTGCGGGCTATCTCTCAACGCAGCGCGTTGAAAACTGCATTCCCACGCAGCGCGTGGGAATGAGAGAAACTTAATGTCCTTCGTGTCTTTGTAGTGAACTCACTGCCCACGCAAAAAGAATTTATCAAGGTCATGAGTCGATAATTCCACCCAGGTGGGTCTGCCGTGATTGCATTGGCCTATTCTTTCGGTTTGTTCCATGTCCCGCAGCAGGGCGTTCATTTCGTCGACGGTCAGGCGGCGGTGCGCGCGTACGGAGCCGTGACAGGCGACCTTGGCTAAAATTTCGTTGGATTTTTCCTGTATACGCTGGCTCATGCCGTGTTCGGTCAGGTCGGCCAGCACGTCGCGAATCAGGGTTTCCATGTCGGCATTGCCCAATAAAACGGGGATTGAGCGCAGCACGATGGTTTCCGGGCCGGAACGATTGATTTCAAAACCCAAAGTATGGAAGAATTCATGCTCATCTTCGGCCAACTCCGCTTCGGCGGCGCTGACTGTTATTTTAATCGGCAACAGCAATGGCTGGCTGGGCACCACGCCGTTTTGGTATTGCTGTTTCAAGCGCTCGTAGGTGACCCGTTCGTGCGCCGCATGAGCATCGACCAGGATGATGCCAGTAGGGGTTTCGGACAGGATGTAGATGTTGTGCAGATGCGCGATGGCGTGACCTAGCGGCCTTGCTTCCGATTGAGTCGGCTCAGTTACTTGGGCCATCGGCTCGGTTTTTGGATACAGCGAGGCATAGGCTTGTATGGCTTCTTCTACATGCAACGGCAGTGATGCTTGCTGCGGCGGTCTGTAAGTCGGTTTAGTGTCGAAATTGGGCCTTGATTGTTGGGTTACGCTATCGTTTAGCCAACCTACATTGTTTGGATTGACATCCACGGCGATGCTGTGTTTGCGGCGACGATTCGGACTCCGATTGCGGGAGGGTTACACCATGCCCCGGCCTTAAATTAGCCAAGTGACCGGTGCAGCGCCGAGAACAGAAAATCATGCACCAGCCGACCTTCCCTGAACCTGACTTCAAGCTTTGCCGGATGCGCGTTGACATCGACCAGCGTGGGATCGAGCGTCAGGTACAGGACAAAAACCGGATGCCGTCCATGAAACAAGACATCCTGATAAGCCTGTTTGACGGCATGGGAGACCAGTTTGTCCCTGACCAATCTGCCGTTGACGTAGAAAAACTGCATGTCCTGCTGGCTGCGGGAAAAAGTCGGCAAGCCGACCCAGCCGGTCAGTTGCAGGCCCGATGCCGCAAAATCGATTTTTACCGAGTTTTCGATAAAGGCAGAACCGCAAATACCGGCGATCCGTTGTTCCTGCTCGCTGTCCGTTGCCGCCGGTTTCAGGTTGAGTATTTCCTTTTGGTTGTGCGACAGGGTAAAGCCCATATCAAAACGGCTCAGCGCCATGCGTTTGATCAGGGTTTCTATGTGGGCGAATTCGGTTTTTTCGGTTTTTAAAAACTTGCGCCGGGCCGGGGTGTTGTAAAACAGGTCGCGCACATCGACGGTGGTGCCTTGCGGATGCGGGTCGGGTTGCGGATCGAAATCCTGCTCGGTGCCGTCGGCATTGACCTGCCAGGCGCAATCGGCATCGCTGATGCGTGAAATCAGCGTCAGCCTTGAAACCGAGCTGATGCTGGGCAAGGCCTCGCCGCGAAAACCCATGCTGACCACCTGTTCCAGGTCTTTTAAGCTGGCGATCTTGCTGGTCGCATGCCGGGACAAGGCCAGCGGCAAGTCTTCTTTGACGATGCCGCAGCCGTTATCCCTGATTTTTATCAGCCGTGCGCCGCCCTGCTCGATTTCAATAGTGACTTGACTGGCTCCCGCATCGAAACAATTTTCAACCAGTTCTTTAACCACGGACGACGGTCTTTCGACCACTTCGCCGGCGGCAATCTGGTTAACAAGTTGAGTGGGGAGTGAATGGATACGCATCAGCCGACCTAAAGCAAAACGCGTATTTTATATGACTGGGGGTTATTATTCACCGTTCCTTGTTAAGACAGCGGCAATCCAGGCCATAAAGTTTAACAGTTCAAAGCCAGCTTTGAACTCGGGTATCTTTGCTATCGGGAGTCCAAAGCTGGCTTTGGTCGTCTTTCGCCATGAATCTTGAACCTTAAAATCACATGTCTAAAGCCGCTACCTTGCTTTCCTCAGGAATATCTTTACTGAAATAACTGCGCACGCCGTTAAAAATAGCCCGCGCTATTTTCGATTGATGCGCGGTATTGACCAATTTAAGCTCTTCCGACGGATTGGAGATGAACGCGGTTTCTACCAAAATAGACGGCACGTCGGGTGATTTCAATACCAGAAACCCGGCTTTTTGCACTGAGGCGTAATGCAATTCACCGAGGCTTTCAAAATTTTTCAACACCTTTCTCGCCACATTGACGCTGGCATCTTGGGTCGCGGTCTGCGACAAATCCAGCAATACCGAAGCCAGCACATCTTCTTTATCGTTCAGACTGACGCCGCCAACCAAATCCGATGCGTTCTCACTGTCTGCAAGCCATCGCGCGGCTTCGCTGGTTGCGCCTTTTTCAGACAAGGTGAACACCGAAGCGCCTTTGACGGTTGAGTTCTGGAACGCATCGGCATGGATTGAGATAAATAAATCGGCCTTGGCTTTCCGGGCAATTTGCATTCGTTTTCTAAGGTCTACGAAATAGTCGCCTTTGCGAACCAGGACGGCCTTCATGCCCGGTTGCTTATTGATAAAATCCGCCAGTTTTTTGGCAATAGCCAGCGTAACCTTTTTTTCCTCGGTGCCGTTTTGCCCATGAGCGCCGGGATCATCGCCGCCGTGACCCGCATCAACTGCAACAATGATGCCTTTGTCCCGTTTGGCAACTTTTGTCGGTGCAGCCGGCGCAGGCTCAGTCTTTTTAACAGCGGCCGGTTGCAGTTCTTTAACGGGTTTTTCTACAGTTTTTTGGCTCTCCGCCGCTTTGACAGCAACCATTTTGTCGGCAGTTGTTTTAGTCTCTGCCCTATCCTCAACCTTCGCATATTTATCCGGGGCTTTACCCAATAATTCAATAACCAAGCGATGCCCACCCATGCTATTGGTTCTTAATGACATGCTTTGGGGGCTAATCTCTCTTTTTAAATCAACTACAATTCTTAAATCGGTCTTGTTTTTTGGCGCAACGCGAACCTGGGAAAACAACGGGTGAGAGGGCGGCGGCTGGCTTAATGCCTGTTTGACATTGGCGTTGCGTATGTCAATCACCAAGCGCGCGGGGTTATTCATCAGGAAAACCCGATGTTCAGCTGAGGCGCTTACGTCAAACAGCATTTGATTTTGATCGGGCGTATTCCAATAGCGCAATGAATTGATATTGATCTGCTGCGCATAACCGGGTACAGCCGATAGCTGTAATCCAATAATAAACAAGACCTTCCAATAACTTCCCATCGACACAACTCACAAAGTGATAATCAGGATTAGATTATAGCAGTATGTAATTGTTTTTCTAGGGCGGTTGTGCAACTATTTTTTAACTCTTTGAGGCTATACGTATTTCTACTGAGCGTCCTGTTCCTTCCGAAACCAAGCTAATGACCCTGTCCGGCTCAGGTAAAAAGCCTTTACCCATGTCCGGCCACTCGATAAAACACACGCAGTCCTGATCGAAATAATCCCGTATGCCTATCCATTCCAGCTCCTCGGGATCGGCAACACGGTATAAGTCGAAATGGAATATCTTGCGGCCGCCTATCGTGTATTCTTCGACCAGCGTATAAGTCGGGCTTTTGACCGCGCCGGTGTAACCCGCCGCTCTTAGGAATCCTCTGACCAGAGTCGTTTTTCCCGCGCCCAGGTCGCCATGCAAGAATATCAGGCATTTTGACGGCAACTCCGCCCAAAGTTTCGCGCCAAACTGCTCGGTCGCTTCGATATCCTTTAAATAGGTTTTCATCAATTGTAATCACTCTTTAGCTAGAAAAATAGAACACGGATGACACGGATTGAGCTGATAAGCACGGATAAAAAGGAATATTTTCATAACAATATTGTAAAGGTAGTTTTTAGCCCTTTGCCTTTCGCCTTTCGCCTATATTTATCCGTTTAAATCCGTCTTAATCAGTGTCATCCGCGTTCTATTATTTGCAACACCGTTAGCATTAATTTACCAATTGCCTGAGATACGGCATTAAATCACTGGCCAGCAAGCCTCTTTCCCCGTCTTTGGCTGCGGCCAAATCGGCCGCCAGACCGTGATTATAAACGCCCTGCTGCGCAGCATCCTGTAAAGATAAGCCCTGGGCCAGCAAACCGGCGATCACGCCGGCCAATACGTCGCCCATGCCGCCGGAGGCCATGCCCGGATTGCCGGTATTGGAAACGGCAAGCGCTTGTTCGGATGCGATTAATGTCCCAGCGCCTTTAAGAATGGCAATACCGTCATAGTTGGTCTGGATGGACGAGGCTGACGCAAACCGGTCTTGCTGTATCTCGGCAGTGGCGCAGTTCAACAACCGGGCGGCTTCGCCGGGATGCGGCGTTAAAACCCAGTTAGATTTTGTTGTAGGTGACTTGGCTAAAAGATTCAAGCCGTCGGCATCGATGACCATCGGCTTTCCTGAACTTATCGCAGCATTAAATAACGCTTTTGCCCAAGCGCTTTGCCCTAATCCCGGCCCAACCACGATAACATTAGCTTTTGCCAATAATGCCGAAAGCTGTTCGGCCGTTTCCACACCATGACACATTAATTCCGGCCTGCCCAAATTCATCAGTCCTGAATGCCCGGCCCGTGTCGCGATACTGACCAGCCCCGCGCCCACCCGCAAAGCCGCCTCGCCCGCCATTCTGGCAGCGCCGGAATAACCCAGCTCACCGCCTACGATCAGCACATGCCCGCAGCTGCCTTTGTGCGCGCAACGGTCGCGACGCGGCAACGGCGTTCTGACGACACGCGTCGCCGAGGCTTTAATCGCATCAAATACATCATCAGGCACGCCCAGTTGCGCATAACGAATGTCGCCGCAATACTCGGCCGCCTGTCCGGTAAACAAGCCCTGTTTCAGGCCGATAAAAGTCACCGTATAATCGGCATTTACCGCACAGCCCATCGTGTTGCCGGTATCGGCATTTAGACCGGAGGGAATATCGACGGCAATGACAGGGGCCGAATGGGCATTGATTGCTTGTATCGCCTCGGCATAAAGCCCGGTGACCGATCTGTCCAGCCCTGTACCCAACAGCGCATCAACCAGCACATCGGCGTTAACCGGCTGTCCCGCCTGGAACGACATGACCTTTCCATCAGCTTGGGTATATTGCCGGTAAGCGGCCAGCGCATCGCCTTTTAGTTTATCTGGTTCTGAAACCACGTAGACGCAGACGTTAAATCCCGCATCCAATGCCAGCTTGGCAATAATATAGCCGTCCCCGGCATTATTGCCGGAACCGCAAAAAACCGCTACCGACCGGGCATCCGGCCATTTTTTTTTGAGCAACGCGAAAACCTCAGCCCCCGCCCTGCTCATTAACTCAAAGCCGGGAATACCACGTTCCTGAATCGCGATTCGATCCAGTTCCCTAACCTGTGCCGCACGATAGAGTTTTATTGGTAAATTTTGCATGGTATTGTGGTGCGTCTCCTTAACATCGTAAACACATTATATCCTCGTCGCCAGCTATGGACATTAGCAGCCAAAAAATGATTACCCTCGCCTACGGTACTATTGTGTAAGTTGATAATTTTAGCGCCTTTCATAACCACCATCACCATCCCTACCCTCCACATTGAATCGCATGCTATCAAATGCTATCATTCAAACAACATTTTTTAGGAGGCCTATTATGGCAAATTTAAGTGTTAGAAAACTGGATGAGGAAGTCTTTTCAAAACTGCGTATGCGTGCTGCGACGCATGGCGTTTCAATGGAAGAAGAAGTACGCCAAATTCTTAAACAAGCCGTTACAAACCCGATTAAACTCGGCGATATGGCTTTGCAATTGTTTGGTGAAAAGCAAGGAATCGAACTGGAATTGCCTGAACATACACCGCATGAGCCATTGGAGTTATTGGAGTGATTGTTCTGGATACCAATGTCATTTCAGAAGTCATGCGCCCTCACCCAAGCGAGGCTGTTGTGGCATGGCTAAACCAACAACCCGGCACCAATCTATTTATTACATCCATAAGCCTTGCGGAAATTGGCTACGGCTTGCGTGTCCTGGCCGACGGACAACGCCGTAGAAATTTGCAAAACCGTTTTGAAGAATTCGTTAGGCAAGGATTTGAATATAGAATACTCAACTTCGATGCCGCTGCTGCGCATATTTATTCTGAATTGATGGGACACCAAAAAGAAATTGGCAGCCCAATGAGCTTTCCCGACGGTCAAATCGCCTCAATTACGATGGCCAATCATTTTAAACTTGCAACCCGCAATATTAAGGACTTTAGCAGTTGCGGTCTTGCTTTGATAAATCCTTTTGAATAGGTGTGCGGAGTTTTATTGGTAAATTTTGTATCGTATGTGGTATGACCCATTAACTTCATAAACACGTTATATCCCCGTCGCCCGCTATGGACATCAGCAATCAACAAATGATTAACCTCGCCTTGCAAATCAAACAGTGGGGGCAAGAGCTGGGCTTTCAACAGGTCGGCATCACCGACACCGCTTTGCCGGAAGCGGAAGCTCGCCTACAAAACTGGCTGGACAATAACTTCCACGGCGAAATGGACTATATGCATCGTCACGGCCTTAAACGCAGCAGGCCAGAGTTATTGCATCCCGGTACTGTGTGCGTTATTTCGGTGCGCATGGATTACCAGACGGAATCCGCCACTGCGATGAATCAAGCACTGGCTGATCCTGCTTTGGCCTATATTTCCCGCTATGCGCTGGGCCGCGATTATCACAAGCTGATGCGCAACCGCCTGCAAAAACTGGCCGATAAGATTCAAGCGGAAACAGGTTCCGAATCCCCGGAATCCATGCGGGCTTTTGTCGACAGCGCCCCGGTTCTGGAAAAAGCATTAGCCGAAAAAGCCGGATTGGGCTGGATAGGCAAGCATTCCAATCTTATTAACCGCAAGGCCGGATCATGGTTCTTTTTAGGCGAACTGTTCACCAACCTGCCGTTACCGGTTGACGATCCTGCCGCGGCACATTGCGGACAGTGCCGCGCCTGTCTGGATATTTGCCCGACCCAAGCGATTATCGCGCCCTATCAGGTCGATGCCAGGCGGTGCGTATCCTATTTAACTATCGAGCTGCACGGCTCCATTCCGGAAAACTTAAGGCCGCTGATCGGCAACCGCATCTACGGCTGCGACGACTGCCAAATCATCTGTCCATGGAATCGTTTTGCCAAACTGACCGGCGAACAGGATTTCAGCCCCAGGCACCGTCTCAACGCCCAGCAACTGCTTGAAGCATTCGCTTGGGATGAAGCGGCGTTTCTGGCAAAAACCGAGGGCTCGGCCATTCGAAGAATCGGTCATCAGCGCTGGCTCAGGAATATCGCGGTGGCATTGGGCAATGCGCCTTCGTCGGCGCTGATTATCGACGCCTTAAAGTCTAAGCTTGAGCATGACTCCGACATGGTCAGGGAGCATGTACGATGGGCCCTGACGCGACAAAGTTCTAACGATTCAGCTTGATAAAAAGGCAAAAGGACGAAAGCCCCCCTTTGCCTTTCGCCTAATCACTAATTTAAATGACGCCAATCAGGATTATTTGTATCATCCCTCTGACACACATTGATGCGGGTATCTAATGATGAAAAAGATTTTTTTTATATTATTGCCCCTACTCACCTCATCATTCCCAGGCTGATGAAGTTTTTAAATGTCAGCTGAAATCGGGTAAAACGGTTTATCAGTCTTTGCCCTGCGAATCCGCTGTAAAACAAAAAGCTATTGAGATTCAAAAACCCGATCCGCGCAAAATCGCCGAGGAAGAAGCCAAGCTAAAGGCCTGGAAAGAAGACTTTGCAAAACGGGAAGAGGCCAGAATCCAGGCCGAAAAAGAGCAGCAAGCCGAACTGGACAGGAAGGCATCCGTCGAGGCGCTGAAAAAAAGCGCGGAATATCAGCAACGAGACAGGCCGAAATATTGGAGCGGCAAAATATGCAGCCCCTGTATCCGCAATATCCATTTTATCCCTCGCTCATCTATCCGGCGATCCCGGCTTTTCCGTCTCATCTGCCGCACCATCATGAGATTAAGGAAAGATCCGTCACCGACACTCAGCAATCCGGCCAGATGGGCATAAATCCCGGCAAAGATACGGGTCGCGACAATGACGGTTCAAGATTTAAATGGAAATAGAGGTCTTTTAGAAGCCAAACATCATTAACGTCTCGTCCTCGGTAGATTGTTCAAAATAAACTACAATAGGCGCTACACAAACCATCAATCAGCAAACGGGACCTATGGGCTCTAACACAAAAACAATAAAATCTTTGGGCGTGCTGTGCAGCGGCGGCGACAGTCCCGGCATGAATTCGGCGGTACGTTCCGTGGTCAGGACGGCTATCGGTCTGGGCATCGACGTTTACGGCATCTATAAAGGCTATTCCGGCTTGCTGGAGGGCAATATCAAAAAGCTCAGCCTGTCATCGGTCGGCAATATCATCCAACGCGGCGGAACCATACTCGACACCTCGCGCTGCCTGGAGTTTCATACCCCTCAAATAAGGCAGGAAGCCGCGCACATTTTAGCCAGAAAACACATCGACGGCTTGATTGTCATCGGCGGTAACGGTTCTTTTGCCGGCGCGATGACCTTGCATCAGGAACATGACGTTCCGATAATCGGCATACCCGGCACCATCGATAATGACATTTCCGGCACCGAATACACGATCGGTTTCAACACCGCCGTACAGACCGCCGTCAATGCCGTAGACAACATCAGGGATACCGCCTCGGCCCATGCGCGAACCTTTTTGGTCGAAGTCATGGGCCGCAAATCATCCTTCATTGCGTTGCAGGTCGGCGTATGCACCGGCGCCGAGCATGTGGTGCTGTCAAACCAGGAAGTCGATTACCAGAAGATTGTCAACGGCATCAATAAAGGCACGGAGCGGGGTAAAACCTCATCGATTATCATCGTAGCCGAAGGCGAGAAAGCCGGCTTGTCCTACGAAATAAAAGACACGCTGATGAAGAAATACAATCTCAGCGTCCACGCCTGCATTTTGGGACACATCCAACGCGGCGGCAGCCCTACCGCGACGGATCGCCTGATCGCCTCGAATATGGGCTATGCCGCTGTGCAAGCTCTTTATCAGGGCCAGCGCGCTCACGTTACCGCTTTCAATAAAGGCGCCATTGAAATGGTTCCGTTATCGGCCTGCCTGGAAGGGAAAAACGAGTCTACCGATGCGCAGCTTGAATTAATCAGGGCTTTGGCTATTTAACTAGCCCAAATTGAAAACCAGGATTTAACAAACAAGGGTAACTACTCAGTGCGTAGATAAATGGAACACGGATGACACGGATCAATCGGATAAGCACTGATTTAAAAGCGCATACAAACTTGGCTTTTTAATAATCCGCGTAAATCCGTTTAATCCGTGTCATCCGTGTTCTATTAATTATAGCTAAATAGTTACCAAACAACCCTCAACAAGGACACCAACATGCCTATCCATGTCAACATGCCCCACCTGTCCAGCCGCAAGACAAAAATCATTGCCACGCTGGGCCCGGCTTCGGATACGCCGGAGGTTATCTATAACCTTATCAAGGCAGGCGTCAATGTTTTCAGGCTGAACATGTCCCATGGCGAGCATGAAAGCCACCGCAAGCTGTATCAGATAATCAGGGAATCGGCCGAAACCTTGCATCAACACATCACCATTTTTGCCGATCTTTGCGGCCCCAAGATCAGGACCGGGAAATTTAAAAACGGCAGCATTATAATCAACAACGGCGACCGTGTTGTGGTGACGACCCGGGATATTCTCGGCGAGGAAAATCTTATCCCCTGCCAATACCACGCCTTGGCTGACGATGTGACAGCGGGGGATCGCATCCTGCTGGACGATGGCAAATTCGAACTCAAAGTTATTAAAAAAGATGATCAAGACATTAGCTGCGAAGTCATTCACGGCGGCGAATTAAAAAACAACAAAGGCATCAACCTGCCCGGCGTTAATGTGTCCTGCCCTTCATTAACCGACAAAGACCGGGCCGATGCGTTGTTTGCCCTGGATTTGGGCGTTGATTACCTGGCGCTGTCGTTCGTCAGAAAGGCCGAGGACATTACCGACCTACGCCAGCTGATTATCTCCAACGGCTACGACACGCACATCATCGCCAAAATCGAAAAACCGGAAGCCTTGATCAACGGCCAGGAAATCATTATCGCCTCCGATGCGATCATGATTGCCCGAGGCGATCTGGGCGTGGAACTGAACCCGGAAGATGTGCCGATTGCCCAGCACCAGCTGATCAAATCGGCCAGAGCATTAAACAAACCGGTTATCGTCGCCACCCAAATGCTCGAATCGATGATAGAAAATTCCAGGCCCACCCGCGCCGAAGTGACCGATGTTTCCAATGCGGTTTATTCGTCTACCGATGCGGTGATGCTGTCCGGGGAAACGGCGGCGGGTCATTTTCCGGTGGAAGCGGTTGACATGATGTCCAGAGTCATCAATCAAACCGAGGCGTTCATGAGGGAGCAGGATGTTTTCGGTAAATTGGCGCACCGGGATAACGAACAAAAACCGCTGCCGTTCGGGGACGCGTTCGCCGATGCGACCGCCCAGCTTTGCTTTGACCTGCATGCAAAAGCCATCGTCAGCATTACCCATGGCGGAATGTCGGTGGTTACCCTGAGTTCGGCCAGACCTGCTGCGCCGCTGATCGCCATCAGCGCCAATAAATGGGTTTGCCAGCGGATGAATCTATATTGGGGCGTTATACCGATACACGCCGAAGATGCCGGCCATGCCCATCCCAACAAACTGGCCCGTCATCATGCCATTGAAACAAAGCTGGCCAACGAGGGGGATAACGTCATTGTTGTTCGGGGTTTTGATCATGATGATCAGTTAAGCTCACCGACTATCACTATGCTGTCGCTTTGATGTTTTGGCGTTATGCTGAATCTTAAACAACCAACACGCGAAGAATATTAAGTTGCAAACCTTACCTATCATTTTAATTGTCATCCTATCGGCCATGGCGGGGCGTTCTGTGAGTGCGCAAGAGACAAACAAAGCCATAGAAAATAAGGTCGAACATTTGCTGTCCCAAATGACGCTTGAGGAAAAGGTAGGCCAGATGACGCAGGTCGATATCAACGTCATTGGCAATATCGAGAAACAACATGGTCGCGCCGAGGAACTGATTAATCCGGCCAAGCTGGAAGATGCGGTGTTAAAGCACCATGTCGGCTCTATCCTTAACACGCCTTTTTCGCCTAATAACGAAGCGCAATCCATTGAGACTTGGCGAATAATGATGCGCACCGTGCAGGATGCGGCGGCAAAAACACGTTTGAAAATCCCGGTCATTTACGGAATCGACGCGATTCATGGCGCGACTTACATACAAAACTCGGTACTGTTTCCGCAGGCCATTAACATGGCCGCGACGTTCAATGCCGATCTGGCCTTCAAGGAAGGCGAGATTACCGCACGGGAAGTGCACGCTTCCGGCCTGCAATGGAATTTTTCCACGGTGATGGATATAGGCCGCCAGCCGCTTTGGCCGCGCTTATGGGAAACCTTCGGCGAAGATGTGCATTTGGCGACGGTGATGGGTACATCCTATATTAAAGGCCATCAGGGCGATGATTTTTCCGCTGCCGATAAACTGCCGACTTGCTTGAAACATTATGTCGGTTACAGCTATCCCCTCAACGGCAAAGACCGCACGCCGGCCTGGATAGGCGAAAGAATGCTGCGCGAATATTTCCTGCCGACGTTTGAAGCGGGCGTAAAAGCCGGATCGCCGACGGTGATGGTCAATTCGTCCGAAGTCGACGGCATTCCCGGACACGCCAACCATCATTACCTGACTACGATTCTGCGCGGCGAACTGGATTTTAAGGGTTTTACCGTATCCGACTGGGCGGACATCGAGCGCCTTTATACCCGCGACAAGATGGCTGCATCCCCCAGAGAAGCGGTAAAAATCGCGGTGATGGCCGGCGTCGACATGAGCATGGTGCCGTTCGATTTTTCTTTTTACGATTTGCTGATCGATTTGGTCAAATCCGGCGAAGTACCGATGTCCCGTATCGATGAAGCGGTGTCCAGGATACTGACGGTCAAGTATCGGGCCGGATTATTCGATCCCAAACCGTTGTTGCCTATAGAGGGCAATTTCGCCACGGCGGAGGCGATAGAAACCAATCGGCAGGCGGCCAGGGAGTCGATAGTCCTTGCCAAAAACGACCACAACATCCTGCCGCTGAAAAAAGACACCCGTATTTTAGTGACCGGGCCTACCGCCAATTTGCTCAGCGTGCTAAACGGCGGCTGGACCATTACCTGGCAGGGCGCTTCCGAGGAGTTATATCCTCAGGAAAAACTGACGGTCTTGGAAGCCATGCAGGAAAAATCGACCGGCAAAGTGACTTATGTCGGCGGAGGTTCGTTTGATGCCCCTATCGATGTGCAAAAGGTGGTTGATGAAGCCAAAAATCACGACGTGATTCTGCTCAGTCTGGGCGAGCAACCGTATACCGAAACCCCAGGCAATATCGAGACGTTGAATCTCGATCAGGCTCAGGTCGATCTTGCCAATGCCGCGATCGCAACAGGCAAGCCGGTGATCTTGCTGACCCTGGGCGGCCGTCCGCGTATTATCACCTCGATTGCCGAACGGGCTTCCGGCGTTATTTTGGGCTTTTTGCCGGGCATGGAAGGCGGCGAGGCCATTGCCGATATTTTATACGGCGATTACAACCCGAACGGCAAGCTGCCTATTTCCTATCCGCGCAACACCAATGGCATTACGCCTTATGATTACAAACCGATCGAGTCGTTTGAATCGAATATTTACGATCCGCTGTATCCGTTCGGTCATGGCTTGAGCTATACCACTTTTGAATCCAGCGGTTTGAAGGTGGAAAAAGAAAAAATCAACATCGGCGAAAATATCAATGTCACCGTTAACGTCAAAAACACCGGCGCGTTAAAAGGCAAGGAAGCGGTATTGGTTTATATCAACGATGTGGCGGCTTCGGTGACCCGTCCTAACAAGCAGCTTAAAGCCTTTAAAAAAGTCGAACTGAATCCGGGACAAACTGAAAGTTTAAGCTTTACCCTGACGCCGCACGATTTGTCGTTTATTGGCGTTGATCTTAAGCGTATTGTCGAGCCGGGAGATTTTAAGGTGATGGTCGGTAATGAAATAGTTGGTTTTACTGTGACGAAATAATGCTTAAACAGGCGATTGAAAGTCTCTTTCACCACGAAGACACGAAGAGCACGAAGAAATAAAACTTCGTGTCCTTCGTGTCTTCGTGGTAATAATCTTTTACGCTAGTTCCCAAGCTCCAGCTTGGGAACTAGCACACATACGGAATAAATTATGGCAACTTTTAGCTATCCAATAAAATGGAACGCAGATGACGCAGATAATTATGATGAACACGGATAAGCTCAAAATGGCGATCAACGGGTTTTTCATGGTAACCACTCACGCCTTGTTAAATCTCAAAGCCGATTTTGAACTGTCCAAAGCCAGCTTTGGACTCCAGAAAGCGTGGATGCCGGAGTTCAAAGCTGGCTTTGAACCTTATAGTTCTAAACTGTATGCTTTGTAAGAATTCGAAATCCGGCGTCTATTATGACGAATGGTTACAAAATCTTATTCAATCATAAATATCAGCGTCATCAGCGTTTTATTATTTTTTCCAGCAGCTAAATGGCTACAACTTATGATCAATGCGACCTACACGCCCCGTATTAGCGCAGACAAAAAATCCTATTTAGGCTCCCTGTCCGTGTTAACCTCGCTGTTTTTTATCTGGGGCTTTATAACCTGTTTGAATGATATTTTGATCCCGCATTTAAAATCGGTATTCACCCTGAATTACACCGAAGCCATGCTGGTTCAATTTTGTTTTTTCACCGCCTATTTTGTCGTGTCCGTTCCCAGCGGCTATTTGGTCGAAAAAATCGATTACAAAGGCGGCATCATTGCCGGATTAAGTATTGCAGGCATCGGCTGTCTGCTGTTTTATCCGGCCGCAAGTTCGCATTCTTATCCGTTATTTTTGGCGGCGTTTTTTGTGTTGGCATCCGGCATTACCCTGTTGCAGGTCGCCGCAAACCCGTACGTCACCATTTTGGGTAAACCTGAAACAGCCTCCAGCCGATTGACCATGACTCAGGCGTTTAATTCGCTGGGCACGACCATCGCCCCTTATTTCGGCGCTCTATTTATCCTTGCCACTGCCGTTAAAACGGCGGATGAACTCAAGCTGCTGAATGCCAATGAATTGTCGGCTTATCAAGCGGCGCAAGCCGCAGCCGTGCAAATTCCTTACTTGTTAATTGCTGCGGTTTTATTTTTTATTGCGGTCGTTTTTGCGCTGATCAAACTACCCAAAATTGAAGCTGCCGACATTCAAGTTTCAGGCGCTGAAGATGGTGTTCATGATAGTGCCTGGGGCTACAGGCATCTGGTACTAGGCGCAATCGGCATTTTTGTTTATGTCGGCGGCGAAGTGTCCATCGGCAGTTTTCTGATCAATTTCCTGGGCGAGCCTTCGATTGCCGGATTGGCGGAACAAGACGCCGGAAAGTACGTGTCGTTTTATTGGGGCGGGGCTATGGTCGGGCGATTTATCGGCGCGGCAGTCATGCAAAAAATCCAGCCCGGCAAAGCGCTTACCTTTAACGCGGTAGCTGCGGCGGCGCTGGTTTTAATGACCATGCTCAATAGCGGTCACGTTGCGATGTGGACTATTCTTGCGGTCGGGTTGTTTAACTCGATCATGTTCCCCACCATCTTTTCGCTGGCGGTTAGCGGATTGGGCAAGCACACCGGCCAAGGGTCGGGGATATTATGCTCGGCCATAATCGGAGGCGCTATTCTTCCAGTGATTCAAGGCTCATTTGCTGATTTGATCGGCATTCAGCAGGCGTTTTTTATCCCCGTTCTTTGTTATTGTTACATCGCTTATTACGGGTGGCGGGGACACCGGTTTTCCGCATTAAACTGCCGTCCGGCGGTCAAGACGGTGACATAACGCCCAGAACCGGCGCATTGGTTTTAAACATCGCCCATACCGGCATGCCGGGCACAAGCGCCAAACTCTGTGCGCTTTGCTGGGTAATCATGGCAACCAGCGTTTCGCCGCCAGGCAACAAAACAATCACCTCCGCATTCACCTCGTCTTGTTGGACGCGAATCACGCTGCCGGACAAGCAGTTGCGCGCAGAAAATCGAGCGGGGTCGAAATCGATTGCCAACGTGATGTCGGCGCTGTTGATCAGCAACACCGCATCGGCGCCAACCTCTAACCCAAGCTCGCTAAGCGATGTCTGGGTGATACTGGTAATAATCTGCTCGCCCCCTTTCAACTCTACAATAATCTCGGCATTCACCGCTCCGGCCTGAATCGCGGTAATGCTGCCGAAAATCTGGTTGCTGGCGCTGGTTTTAACCACCAGTCGTTGCAGCAACAAGACCGTATCGGGATCGTCGGCGAGACCACGGTTGAGCTGATCAAGAAACTGCCGATGCTGTTGTTCCAGACGGGTAAACAGCGCCAGCAAAGAACGCCCAGCCTCGGTCAAACAGGTGCCGCCGCCTTTATTGCCGCCGGTGGCGGTGCTAACCAATGTTTTCGGCGCGCCGTTATTGGCTCTTTCGATGATTTGCCAAGCGCCTTTATAACTCAAGCCCACCTGCTTGGCGGCCTGATTGAGCGAGCCGCTTTGATCTATCGCCCTTAGCAAGCCGATCATGCGGCTATCCAAGCCGGCTAACCGCAATTCGCCATCGACCCAAGCTGCTGAAGTATTGTTGTGGTTTAAGCTGTCAGCCATAAATGTTTGTGCTGCGGCGCAAGAATAGGGTTAAACATTATTTCCCAAATGATGTGAGGACAAATTGAATAACGGCTCTGTCATAAAGCTTACAGAACAGAACAAAATGCTTGGAACACGACATTGTTTGCTCGTTGGCGCAAAACAATAATCAAAACAATTCAATGACGTAACCGCTATATTAATAATTGGCACATGGTTTGCTAAACCAATATCGTTATGTACTTTAATTCATAACGTTGTTAAACTAAAGTTGCGTCTTATTTTAAGCTTCCCGAATAAGACTCTGTATGCATCGGCTAATCAACGTGGATGCGGACATTATAGATATAGGTCATTGATGATGCGAAAAAAATCTTTTACCGGCGTTACGGTTAATCATACACTCAGTTTAATAGTCGCCGGCGGCTTTTGTTTGGGACAAAACATTAATGCCGCCCAAGCCGCAGAACCCCAACAAAGCTACAGTCGAGCGCCCATGGCCGCTTACAATTTCATGATGCAGGACCCTCTGTTAGGTAACAGCTACGAGAAGCCTGTGTGGAATTTGCACGATACACTCGGCTTGCCTGAATGGTTATCGGTGGGACTTGAGCAAAGAACCCGATATGAATCTGTGGCAAATACATTCAAGGGATCACTTGCTTCTCCCGCACCCACTGCCAGAGGAGGAGACCAGCAAATTGCGTTTCAATCCGACCTTTGGCTACAAGCCAGACTGGGTAAATTCCGTTTTGCCACGGAATTCCTGGATGCCAGAACTACCCTTTCAGATTCGGGTACAAACAATACACCTAATCCCCCAAACAACTCGACGACGGATACCTTAGATTTCGCTCAAGGCTATGTGTCTTGGGCCGATCAAAATGCATTTTTTAGCGGAAAAGGGGTTGAGGTCAAGGTAGGGCGTCAAACTATGGATTTAGGTAGCAGAAGGCTGGTAGCAAGACCTATCTTTCGGAACACCGCAAACAATTTTACCGGCGTCCGACTGAGAGTCATTGATTATGACCGCTGGCAATTCAACGGTTTCGTGACCATGCCGGTCCTTCGATACCCTAACTATAATTCAGTTACGCCCAATGCAAATTTGATTAACCACCAGGACTGGGACAAAGAGGATACCCATACGTGGTTTTCCGGAGGAATTTTGCAAGGCGACAAACTTTATAAAGATATTAATGCCGAAGTGTATCTTTATCATCTCGATGAAGGAGATAACCCGCGTAACCCCACCCGGAATCGGCGCTATTTCACCCCAGGCATTCGCTTCTTCCAAAAACCCAGCAAAGGTAACTTCGACTTTACCGCGGAAGGCATGGGGCAATTCGGTACAGCCAATTATGCAGCGACCAGTACTTATGCGAAAACTCAGCAGCAACATGAAGCATGGTCTTCCCATGCCGAAGCAGGTTACAGTTTTGACTTGCCGTGGTCGCCAAGATTTTATTTGGAACACGACTACGCTAGCGGAAATAAAAACTGGAAAGACCGCTCACCTAACACCGTAGATTCGCGATTTGATCCTCTGTATGGCGCTTCGGACTTTGATTTTGGACCTGCCGGTATCTATGGCGCCTTTCAACGCAGCAACATCAATTCGCCCGGTTATAAACTGGACATTTCGCCGCGCAAGGACCTCTCATTCAGATTTCAACAACGCTTAGTCTGGCTGGCGGAAGGTGGAGATTGTTGGGGAGGCGCGGCCTGTACATCGGCTACCGCTCCCGGCCTTGCAGGAGGTAATGGCAGTTATGTCGGGGATCAAGTGGGCGTTACCGGACGTTACAACTTTAACAGTAGCTTGAATTTTGATGCGGGCTGGTATCACTTATTTAAAGGAGATTTTGCGAAAACAGCAAAACCGACAAATGCCACTGGCGCTACCCAAACGCTACCTGTCACACCTGGGGCAGACACTGATTACTTCTTTGTCACAAGTCAGTTGCGGTTTTAGGCTGCCAGATAATCCTAAACGAGCTTAAATCTCATGCATAGTTAGGGTATATAAGTAAAACATGAGAAAAAATAAATTAACCGTTTTCGGTGGCGGCGCGATCATCGGCATGTTGGGCGGTCTTATTGGCTTGGGAGGAGCAGAGTTCCGCCTGCCCTTGTTGATCGGTGTGTTCGGCTTCGCTTCCTTGGAAGCGGTCATTCTCAATAAGGCCATGAGCATTGTTGTCGTGGCCTCAGCGCTGCCGTTCCGGGCAGGAACGATTCCCTTCAGTGTCCTGATGGATCATTGGAGTGTAATCCTAAACCTGCTGGCCGGAAGCCTCTTGGGGGCCTGGGTCGGTGCAGGCTGGGCAATCCGGCTGAGATCGGAAACCCTTTACAGGGTTATAGCTGTGTTGCTGTTGTTCATTGCGCTATTACTGGCGTTCGGTCATAACCCGGCCGGCTCAGGTATGCCGCCGCTTTCCGGCGCAACCCAGGTTATCGCCGGTGCGGCGGCGGGTTTCGGCATTGGCGTAGTTGCCTCGCTGTTGGGCGTGGCGGGAGGGGAATTACTGATTCCCACGCTGGTATTGCTGTTCGGGGCGGATATTAAACTGGCCGGTAGTTTATCGCTGGCGATCAGCCTGCCGACCATAGTGACCGGCTTCACTCGCTACAGCACAGACCAAAGCTTTGCTGTGGTCGGTCGAAACCGTGACTTTGTGCTGGTTATGGCTGTCGGCTCACTGTTCGGCGCATTCTTGGGCGGACAGTTGGTCGGCCTGGTTCCGGCAAGCTTATTACTGCCATTGCTGGCTGTGATACTGGTTATCTCGGCGATTAAGGTTTGGCAGCATGGATAATCCAGCGTTGATTTTTACATACAATTTATTTAACTGGCTAAGGGTACGCATTGAGCGAATCTGCGCTTTTATACTGCACATATTATTAATTTTTGGAGAACCTTTATGTTACATAGTCGCATTTTTCGCCCTATTATCGTCGCATGGCTGATTTTGCTTGCACCCACTACCTGGGCTGCAACCACTCTGGTCGCCGTTGCCTCAGATTTCACCAAACCGATGACCGAAATTGCCGCCGAATTTGAAAAAGCAACCGGTCACACCGCCAAGCTGTCGTTCGGTTCTTCCGGCAAGGCATTCGCACAAATCCAAAGCGGTGCACCGTTTGAAGTCTATTTGTCGGCCAGCGAAAAATACCCGTTGGAATTGGAAAAAACCGGTTTTGCCGTTACCGGCAGCCATTTTATTTACGCTGTCGGCAAATTGGTGTTGTGGTCGGCGACACCCGGCTACGTCGACGATCAGGGAAAAATCCTGACAACCGGTAATTTTAAACACATTGCTCTTGCCGACCCGGCTCATGCACCCTACGGTGTGGTGGCAGAAGAGGTGATGAAAAGTCTAGGTGTATTGGACAAGCTTCGCCCTTTGTTCGTAATGGGTGAAAACATCTCGCAAACTTTCCAGTTTGTTAGCACTGGCAATGCTGAGCTGGGTTTTGTAGCGCTAGCACAGGTCATTGATGTTCATAGCGGGCAAAATTGGCAGCGGTTCGGGCTGGATCGTACCGGACAACTTGCATAGTCCATTTCGCCAAATGGCCGTGTTGCTGAAAACCGGCAACGAAAATCCAGCCGCTCACGCCCTGATGGATTTCCTTAAATCGCCAACGGCATTGGCGATTATCGAAAAATATGGTTTTGGTTTGCCCAAATAATAAACGGAACGCCCATTATGCTAACCCCTTCCGATCTCGGCGCATTGATTTTAACATTCAAGGTCGCCAGTATCGCGACCTCGTTGATGCTGATGTTCGGCACTCCGCTGGCTTGGTGGCTTGCCCGAACCCATTCCCCCTGGAAAGGCATCATCAACGCTGTCGTAGCGTTGCCGCTAGTGCTGCCGCCGACGGTACTAGGTTTTTATTTACTGGTGGTGATGGCTCCGACCGGCGCAATCGGCAGGTTCACTGTTTGGCTGGGTTTGGGCACATTGCCGTTCACATTTCCCGGCTTGGTAATAGCGTCAGTGTTGTATTCATTGCCGTTTGTCGTGCAACCGTTGCAAGCCTCATTCAGCGCAATCGGCGAACAACCATTGGAAGCGGCTGCAACCTTGCGCGCCAGCCCGTTGGATACGTTTTTCAGCGTCGTGGTGCCGCTGGCGAAACCCGGCTTCCTGACCGCCACTATCTTAGGCTTTGCGCATACCGTCGGCGAATTCGGCGTTGTGCTGATGGTCGGCGGCAATATTCCCGACAAGACCCGCGTAGTGTCGGTGCAAATCTACAATCATGTCGAGGCGCTGGAATACGGCGAAGCGCATTGGCTGGCGGGCTGTCTGCTGTTGTTCTCGTTCAGCGTACTGCTGGTATTGTACACCGTGCTGAAAACGCATCCCGTCGCCCACCCGCTTAAATAGCTTTGGATATCAGGTTTCTATACAAATTTATACTACACCGTCATCCCGGCAGGGAATGCCGGGATCCAGCAGCCATGGATGGCAATTCCTAATTTCACTATTGTTTTTTAGCGTATGGAAGGAACGATTTTTTAAGTTACTTTTCACATCCATGTGTTCTGGTTCCCGGCAATCCCTGCCGGGATGACGGGCTACGTTGATAAACCTAATATATATAACTAAGTGCGTATATGACCACAATCCAAGCCCGCTTCCAGCTCGATTACGGCGACTTTAAACTGGACGTCGATTTAAAACTGCCCGGCACCGGCATTACGGTGTTGTTCGGCCATTCCGGTTCCGGCAAAACCACGCTGCTGCGCTGCATCGCCGGACTGCAACATGCGCCTCAAGGTAAGCTCGAAATCAACGGCCATGTCTGGCAGGACAGCGAACGCAATATCTTTTTACCCACCCATCAACGATCGCTCGGCTATGTGTTCCAGGAAGCCAACCTGTTTCCGCACTTGACGGTGCGGAACAACCTGCACTACGGCTTGAAGCGGATCAAACAAAATTCAGGTACGGTCAAACTGGAGCAGGCTGTTGAATTACTGGGCATCGGCCATCTGATGGAGCGCATGCCGGAACGCTTGTCCGGCGGCGAACGGCAACGCGTCGCCATTGCTCGCGCACTGGCGCTGAACCCTGAAGTCCTGCTGATGGACGAACCGCTGGCGTCGCTGGATTTCAAGCGCAAACAGGAAATCCTGCCGTTTTTAAGCCGTCTGCATCAGCAGTTGGATATTCCGGTGCTGTACGTCACCCACTCCCAGCAGGAGGTCGCGCAACTGGCCGATACGCTGGTGATCATGGAAGACGGCCGGGCGCTGGCTTCGGGGCCGCTGTCGGAAACGCAAAGCCGTCTCGACGTGCCGCTGGCGCAAGACCGGGAGGCCGCCACGGTTTGGCAGGCGACCGTCGCCGAGCATGAAGCCGATTATCATCTGACCCGCGTCGCCTTTGCCGGAGGCTCACTCAGCCTGCCTGCGGTCGATGCAGAGATCGGCACACCATTACGGGTACAGATTTACGCCCGTGATGTCAGCATTGCCCTTGAGGCACCGACTGCCACCAGCATCCTGAATGTATTGCCTGCGACCATTACCGGCATCGCCGATGGCCGTGACGGACAGAGCGTGGTGCAAGTTCAAGTCGGCAATCAGGCGCTGCTGGCGCATATCACCCGCAAATCGGCGCTGATGCTGGGTTTGCAGATCGGCATGGCGGTTTACGTGCAGATCAAGGGTACATCGATATTAAATTAACTGAATTTACGTAATGGCAAAGAAGTTTTCACCACGAAGACACGAAGGGCACGAAGAAACAACATAACACTTCGTGCCTTCGTGGTGTTTTTATATGACTTACGTAGGATATGAAATTAATCAACCCAGGAGATTCATCATGAAAGCAAGTGCACGTAATCAATTTACCGGAACCGTCAGCTTGGTGTGTATCGGCGCAGTGAATGCCGAAGTTCATGTCGGCTTGAAGGGCGGAGAAACCATCGTCGCCTCCATTACCAAGGAATCCGTCGAAACGCTGGGGATCAAGATCGGCATGTCAGTGGTGGCGCTGGTCAAGGCCCCGCAAATCATCATCGTCACCGATTTCGGCGGCTACCGGCTGTCGGCGCGCAACCAGCTGCAAGGCACGGTAACCCAGGTCAAATCCGGCGCTGTCAACGCCGAAATCGATATTGAGTTAAAAGGCGGCGAGCAGGTTGCCGCCACCGTGACCAACGACAGCGTCGAAACCTTGGGCTTGCGCAAAGGCCAGCCTGCCACGGCGGTGTTCAAGGCCGGTGCGGTGATTCTGGCTGTTGCGGGTTGAGGTTCTCGGCGGCAAACGGATTTCGGTTGCGCTGGCTTTAATTAACGAAGGTAATCATGCTGCTGGGATACCGGCAGTTTTTTGTCCATCAACGATAAACACAACAATGCAAATCACTCCTGCAACCACTTCAGACATCCCGGCGCTTTGTAAATTGCTGGATTTCCTGTTTTCTCAAGAAGCTGAGTTCGAGCCGGATCACGAAGCGCAAAGCCGTGGCTTGGCCCGCATCATTAACAATCCGGAAATTGGGCTTATCGTTGTTGCCCGTCAAGACGGACTGGTTGTGGGGATGGTTAATCTTCTCTATACGGTATCGACTGCGCTTGGCGACCGGGTGGCGCTGTTGGAAGATATGGTGGTCTCCCCCAATGCGCGCGGTTCTGGCGTGGGTTCTCGGCTTCTGGAGCAAGCCATTCAATTTGCGCGTTTGGACGGATGCAAGCGTATTACCTTGCTGACAGATCGCGCTAATGAGTCTGCGCAACGGTTTTATCAAAAGCACGGTTTCGGTTTTTCGGCCATGATTCCTCTGCGTCTTTCACTGAATGAGCCAGAAGAATCGGTTGAAATTGATATTTCCGAGTAGGGCGACCGGCCGACTCTATTCCTCAGAGCCATAACATTTGGGATAGTCGATACAGACATTGCAAGAGGGGGCGCGGCATAGATACAAGCCCTTCCGCTTCGCAAAGCTGTTTGTACAAGAACTTTTTCCATTTCATGTCCTTGTCGTTTTTTGCGGCCAATTCGGGAAAGTTGTATTGCAGCATGGCGCTCAATTGCGAGCGCGACCAGAGGCCTAAATCCTGCCATAAATGATCGCTGCCCAGACATCCGGCAACGATAATGCCAATCATCCAGTCCATTTCGAGCAGTATCGGGCCTGCTGAATTGCTTTAGCAGATTAACCAGATCTTCTTTTTCCAGCATTCGGCTAAAGTCCAGCTTGCTGCCCGATGCCGCTTGTTCCGGAAGGCTGCAGTCCTGGAAAAAAATGTTTCTTTAATGCATTAAACTGATCGGACTCCAACCCCAGATAGTCGGGCAAAACGCCTTGCCCGGCACACCAACTGGCTATCATACAGGCCAACCATTCATGATTGGGCGACAGCCAGTTAGGCGTTGATGTTAGCCGGGAATAGATCTGTTCCCGGTCATCCTGGAGTTGGAGCGCGGCAGACATGGTTAATATTCGACCAGAATATCTTCATCCCTGACTATCATCTGGCAAGCCAAACGCCAGGGCGAGGGCAAATCATCAACAATCATTTGTTCCATTTCTTCTTTGCTGATTTTGCCGCTGGCTTGCAGTACCGATTTCTCTTTTTCGGTTAAAGGACCACCCATGCGCTGGTGCTTTTTATCAATACTGCTGACTTTCACCAGACAAGTGCCGCATTCCCCATCCTCGCATTCATAATTGATCGGAATTTTGTTTTCCCGTGCCAGTTTCAGCAGTGTCTCCGTATGACTGCCTGCTACGGCATAGACGGTTTTATCCCGGTATTCGGGATTTGAAAAAGTAACTAAAGCCATGATTTACTCCTTAATAATGTGATGTGCTGTCGCTAGTTCCCATGCTCCCGCTATGAATTATATCTACATGCCACGGAATCGAGTATTCTTGCGATCTCAGCGATTTCGTGACCTCGGCTCAATGGAATTCTTCAAGTCGTGCCGCATGTGAACGAGAATGCGTGTTTTAAACCGGCCTGACCTTAATGGTTCCGCCCAGCACCTGCGCCTGACATGCCAGCCGGTTATGTTTGCCTGCCATGTTTTCGCGCAGGACTTTATCTTCCAGTACAGACGGCTCGGTCAGATTGTTCCAGCCTTCCGTTACTTTCATAATGCAGGTACCGCAATCGCCTTCACGGCAGCCGTAAGTAATACCTGAACCGACCTTTTCGGAAATTTCGATAACCCGGGTGCCCGCAGGCGCCGAAACGGTAACATTAATATCTTCAAAGGTAATTGACGCTTTCGCCATTTTTACTCTCCTGGTGTGTTAAAAAATATTAAGCAAGATCGGCCATATCAATCACTTTGGATTGCCTTAAACCCATTAGATCCTGTGCCATTTCATGCCCGAATTCTCGACAGATTTCGATTTCTTCTTCGGTCGGAATTAACTTGATGCGTATCCCCGGAATGGGAACACGCAATTTGAGACCGCGTAAGCGATCCTCAACCATTTTCACGCCTTCACCGGTCCAGCCATACGAACCGAAAACGCCGCCCAGCTTTGACTTGAGATTGATGACAACCAGCGAAGACAATAAATCCCACACCGGTTTAACCGCATCGCCGTTGATGGTCGGCGTGCCGAACAGAATGCCGTCCGCACCTTCTATCAAATCGACGAACGGCGCTATTTCACTGCCTTCCAGGTCGTATAAAGAGACGCGCACATGCTCAACAGCCATTGCGCCTTCATAAATGGCTTCGGCCATGCGCCGGGTGTTGCCGTAGGAACTGATATAAAAGATCAGCAGGGTTTTTTCGCCGGCACTGATTTCGCTTTGCAAGGCGGCACGTCGATAATTCGCGATAGCGCTGCACATAGCGTTGCGGTTGATCGCGCAACAGCGGGCCATGCGCAGGCAGGATTTTATTCAACGGCAGCAAAGGCTCAATCAGAGCCAGCGCCCGATTTACATAGTCTTTAAACGGCCGCATGATGTGGGCATAGTAATATTCAAACGAAAAGCGAAAGTCGCCGACTTCATCGTTAAACAGACGCGCATCACAAAAATGGCAGCCAAACACATCGCCTGAAAATAGGGTTTTTTCTTCCACCAAATAAGTGCATTGCGTATCCGGCCAATGCAAATAAGGCGTATGAAAAAATGTCTAAGGTGCGATCGCCCAGCGATACCTTGTCACCGGTCATTACCGGCGTAAAATCAAACTCATCCTGTTTTAGCAAGGCTTTGAGCATGGATTGCGCTTTCTGGGAAATATAAAGCTGGGCTTGCGGCGCGCGGCGCATCAGTTCAGGCAATGCGCCGGTATGATCGGGTTCCAGATGATTCAGGACGATGACTTTAATTTCGTCATAACGCGCTACCGACTCCAAACGGGCAAAAAAATCATCGGCAAAATTTTCTTTGACGGTATCAATAATCGCAACGCCTTCGCTGCCTCTGACTACATAGGCGTTGTAACTGGTGCCGTTGGCGGTTTTTAAAATGATGTCAAAGGTGCGTAAACGAGGGATCGAGCGCACCTATCCAATGCACGCGTTCGCGATAACGAAACGGCTTGCGGTACGCCATCAACCGTTAATACCGGCGGCTTACTCATGACCGCAACTGGCTTGTGCAAGCGTGCGAGGACAGCTTTCCATATCCTGATTGGCCTCGATTTCTTTTAAGCCGATCCAGTTGTCCACCGCTTGCTGATCGAATCCCGCCATCAAGCTATCGCCGACTTGCATTAAGGGACGGCGTATTAATAGCGGATTTTCCAGCATCAGCGCCAAGGCTTCTTGTTCTGATCAGCTTATCCGGTTCAATCTCGCCATGTTTGATGGCCGGGGCGCTGTAATTGAACCAATCCCGCACCGCCAATTCACCGAAAAAAGCGCGCAAACGTTCTGCTTGCCAGGGTTCAGTCAATATATTTAGCGCCACGACCTGATGCCCTGCTGCTGCTAACAATTTCTTTTGCCGGGTATTGTTAATACAACCGGGTTTTTCGTAGAAATAGACAGTAGCCATCGGATGCGTCCTCAATTAGTGGGACTGTAACTCAGCCATGGCTTCCGCCATTTTTTCCGGCGGAATACCGGTTAAAGAGCCGGGCGGGTTAATCGCCACGCCTAACGAATCCAAAATCGCGCCTTCAATCGGGCAGATACTGGCGCATTGAAAAACGGGAAAGTCACCTTCGCATTCGGTGCATTTTTTGCTATCAACCAAAAAATGCGGTTTGGCTTCATAAATGGCTTTACTGGGACAAACCGGTTCACAAGCAAAACAATTAACGCAGGATTCAATAATTTTTACTGCCATGACAGACTCCTAGAACATGTAGGGTTAACGTTCACTGTGCGAATCCAGCTTTTAGTGCGGAGCGGCCTTTAGCCTCGATAACGCGAAGCTAGAGCCGCTCCTACGCATTGGCTGGGAACGTACCCTACGACTGTTATGCACTGGCCCTGACTGCTTCAGGCTTTGTCATCCAACTTACCCGCTGCCGCCATTTCCTTGTAAACCGCCATCACAGCTTCTTCGATAGGCTCCATCGCATGTTCGCCGTTCGGCTGAATACCGGCCGCTTCCAGCATTGCTCCCAGGGTTCATAACCGACTTTGGAACACAGCACCGCTTCGCATCCTGCCAAAGCGCGGATAGTCACTTGCAAAGTGCTTTCACCGTCGCCGCAGGTGCTGTCGCCGCCGCAATATTGATCGGCTTTGCGATGACTGATAAAACGCACACCGTCCGGCGAGGCTTCATAAATCAGGAATTCCTTGGCATGACCAAAGTGCATGTTAATCACGCCTTGGCCGCTGGTCGCTACGGCCATCAATACCGGACGCGTAGTGAGCTTGGGTTCTTGTTTATGTTGCTGCGCCTTTTCGGCTTTTTCCAAACGTTTGCTGTCCATTTCAGCCTGTATGGCTTGATGAATCACCTTGCGTTTTTCCATCGCCGCCTGATAATCGATTTCCATATCTTCAATCTTGTCCAGCGTAAACTCGTCGCCGCGATCTTCACCCAGCATACCCACCGCATCGGCGCGGCATTGGCGGCAATGGCGCATCATGTTCATATCGCCGGAACAGCTGTCTTGCAGGTCTTGCAGTTCATCGGGGGTAGGGCCGCGTTGCCCCATCACGCCATAGAAAGTGCCATGTTCGGCTTCGGCAATCAGCGGCATCACGTTGTGCAAAAACGCGCCTTTGGATTTAACAACTTTGCTGACTTCCGCCAAATGCTGATCGTTGACACCGGGAATCATCACCGAGTTGACCTTGACCAGAATGCCTTTGGCAATCAGCATTTCCAGGCCTTTTTGCTGTTGTTCGATCAGGATTTTCGCGCCTTTTACGCCTTTAATGCGTTTGTTTTTCCAGAAAATCCACGGATAAATTTTCGCGCCGATTTCAGGATCAACGCAGTTAATGGTGATCGTGACATGATCGATATTGTGCTTGGACAATTCTTCTACCGCATCGGGCAGCGCCAGGCCATTCGTTGATACGCACAATTTAATATCCGGCGCTTCCTCGCTTAAACGGCGGAACGTTTCAAACGTGCGTTCGGGATTGGCTAACGGATCGCCGGGGCCGGCAATGCCCAATACCGTCATTTGCGGAATATTGGCCGCCACCGCCATGGTTTTTTTAACCGCCTGATCCGGCGTCAGCAATTCAGAAACCACGCCGGGACGCGATTCATTGGCGCAATCGTATTTACGGTTACAGTAATGGCACTGGATATTACAAGCCGGAGCAACAGCAACATGCATACGGGCAAAATAATGGTGAGCATCTTCCGAATAGCACGGATGATTCTGTACCTTTTCCCGTATCGAATCAGGCAATGTATCCATTTGATTGTCGGTTGTACCGCAAGAGCTGGCTGAACAGCCGCCTTTTGCTGCGGGTGCATCGTTTAATACTGGCAATTGCATCGTATTGACCTCGTAAGTTACATTTACTTAAAGTAAAAGCACAGGCCATGCCAACAGCCAGTATTTTATTTTATGTTATTGATTTATATGATTTATTGTCTTTAGTGAATGAGTAGTATTGTTGCAAACACAACAGTCATTTTTTTAGGTTTTGTTATTAATAGCACAATGGCTTTGTGCGGTAAAATTTTATGATTCCGGTATCCGACAAGTTTATGCTTTTAAACATGCTTTGATCGACGACGCGACAATCTGTAGCGCATCCGATGACCTAACTCGGCCAATAAACACAAATTGGCAGCGCTATTTGTGGAGCATTTTATGCGTTGGCAGAACAATCCAATCCATTTTAAAATGTCTTGTTTGTATATCCGAAGTATGCGTTTTTGCGGTTAATATGCGGCAGAACCGGTTATAATTGTCACGGCTTTTGTTCACGGTAAAATATAAAAATTAAGTTCTATGGCTAACGTACGTACCCATTACGACAACCTAAAGGTTACAAGAGACGCCCCCGTCAGCGTTATCAGAGCGGCCTATAAAGCTCTTTGTCAAACTTTTCACCCCGATAAATTCCAGGGTAGCACTGAGGAAGCCGAAAGGGTCATTAAGCTTGTGAATGCTTCCTATGCGGTCTTAATAGACCCCGTTAAGCGTGCAAGTCATAATGCCTGGATTCGAGAGCAAGAGGCTAAATGGCAGAGCGAAAGGGCGCCGTTCAACGATGCCGGCAAAGCAACCGAACAACCGCGACATCATCAAACGCAAGACACGCAGCCGCCGCCATCAAGCGCTAATAGTGAAACTACGTTTCAGCGTGCCTACGACCTGAACGATCGTGGACGGCATGCAGAAGCCTTTTCACTTTACCAACACTTGGCAGAACAAGGTCACGCAAAGGCCCAGTTCAATTTAGGCGTCATGTATGATCAAGGTCAATATGTAACGCAAAGCTATGCTGAAGCGGTTTCTTGGTATCTCAAAGCAGCTGAACAAGGCAATACAAATGCGCAATACAATTTAGCGCTTAAATACCAGGCTGGGCAAGGCGTAATACAGGATCACACCAAAGCCGCTTATTGGTATCGCAAAGCGGCAGAAGAAGGTGCAGCAGAAGCGTCATAGTAATCCAAACCGATAATAAATCAGCGTTGCGACCGGCATGCTTTATACCCAATCACAACGCTTCAATATCGGGCAACGAAGGCTAAATCAGGTCATCCAGCTCCAAGTTAAGCGCTTCAGCCAATTCGTTGAATAAAGCAAGTGTGCCGACATACTTGCCGGATTCAAGCAGGGCAATCCTTGATTGAGATACGCCTACTTGTTTGGCTAAATCTGTTTGAGTTAAGCCGCGATATTCTCGCCAAACCTTGATCTTGCTTTGACCTCCGGTAAGCCGTTGTAAGACCTCAAGCCACATCGTAATACCATTCCAAAAGCTCTTCACCGCCCCAGTTTTCAGCATCGGCGGGGATGGTTTCAGTGGTTTCGTATAGCGTCATTTGTCCGGGTTTTGGCGAGGTTACCAATAGAGCTTTCTGCATAATCGACTGAACAGCCTTGTTTGCCGGTTTCATCTTTTAACCATTGCGCGGCCATAGCGATGGCTTCTGTCCGGGTTTCGCCAAAGCCGAAGACGGCATAATCGTGTTGCACGTATAAAATGGTCATTGTTGCTCCAATTTTGCTGATTAAGGGTATGCCGGAATTCTTTATATTCACCACGAAGGACACGAAGAAAAAATATAACCTTCGTGCTCTCGGCAACTGCTCCTGCGTTGCTAAACCACAGGGATGTGGCGAATGCAGAAAACGCATGGAGCGGTTTTCTGTCTACCTCCTGCGTCCATGCAGTCGTTCGTGTCTTCGTGGTGAAAAACAGGGAATCAGGACGAACGGTAATTTATTCATAAATCCCTTAAATCTGCTTCATCGTAATATCCAACGTCAAAATCCGGTAAGCGATTTGCCTTGGCGTCATGTTCAGCAGGCGGGCGGCTTTGGCTTGTACCCAGCCGCTTTGCTCCAAGGCGGCAATGACCCGTTCCCGGTCGTCCATGTTTTCATCATTAAAATCAATCGCAGGCGTTTTTTGCGGTTTAAGACTGATAGCTGTGCCGATTTCGTCTTCCAGGCCGGTGCTGACCATCACGTCGCGATCGATGATGCCGTTTTGGCTCATGATTGCGGCGCGTTCCAGCCGGTTTGCCAGTTCGCGGACGTTGCCGGGCCAGTTGTGCTTCATCAATATGCGTATCGCGCTTTCCTTGATTTCCAGCGGCCGGCCGCCTTGCTGCTCTGAAATCCTGCCGAGCAGGAATTCGGATAACTGCGGAATGTCCTCAGTCCTGTCGCGTAATGCAGGCATGTGGACGGGCATGACATTAAGGCGGTAATACAAATCTTCCCTGAACTCGCCTTTAGTCACTTCTTCTTCAAGATCGCGATTGGTTGCGGCGATGATGCGGACATTGACCTTGATGGTCTGGGTGCCGCCGACCCGTTCGAATTCGCCTTCCTGCAATACGCGCAGCAGTTTGGCCTGGAACGATGCGGAAATTTCGCCGATTTCATCGAGAAACAGGGTGCCGTTGTCGGCCAATTCAAAGCGGCCTTTGCGCTGGCTGACCGCGCCGCTGAACGCGCCTTTTTCGTGGCCGAATAATTCAGACTCCAATAAGGTGTCGGGCAGGGCGGCGCAATTGAGTTTTAAAAAAGGTCCGCTGGCACAGCCGGAGTTAAAGTGGATCGCATTGGCGACGACTTCTTTACCGGTGCCTGATTCGCCGCGGATTAATACCGTGGTATTCCATTTTGCAACCTGACGTATTAAATCGAACACCTTTAACATCGGCGGCGAATGCCCGATGATGTTTTCAAAGCTGTAGTTCTTGATCAACGCCTGTTTGAGCTGGTCCCGTTCACTCAGCAGATTGCGCTGTTTGCGTTCGATTACCCGCAGCATTTTGACGCTTTGCGCAATCAGGTTGGCGATCATCTCCATAAACCGGGCGCGCTCACCCAGAAACAGGCTGTTATCCGGCTGGGCGGCCAGCACGCCGATGGTGTCGCCTTCTTCTATGTAGATCGGTGAGCCGATAAAAGGCAGTTCGGGATCATACAAACCCAGACGGCCTAAAAAACGCGGTTCTTCGGACACTTTTTCAATGACAATGGTGCTGCCTTCGTCAAGTATGGCGCCCATCAGGCCTTCGCCGGGGTTGTACCTGACCGGCTCGGTAAATTTACCTCCGCCATTGGTATGGACAACGCTGACAATCATGCTGTTGCTTTCAATTTCCCGCAGCGTTATCATGCCGGAACGCATGCCCGATCGTTTGTGCAGTATCTCCAAAACCGCCTGTAATTTTGCGTGCAAATCGTGGGTGCTGTTCAATACCTGGCTGATGATATACAAGGTATCAAGTTCGGCTTCGATCAGTTGAATACGTTCAGCCATTACTCTACTCCTCTTAGGATGCCTGTCTTGTGCAGAGGAAAACTGATTTTGAATCGGCATCCCTGATCACAATCAGGATCTATTTCAATAAATCCCTGATGCTGGTTGACAATCTCCTTTGCCATCACCAGTCCCATACCGGCCTGATTGCCGCCCATCGAACGTGTGGTATAAAAAGGTTCGAATACTTTGGCGCGTTTTTCAACCGGAATACCGGAACCGCTGTCTTCAATGCAGACATAAATCAAATCGGCATCGGTATCGGTGGTGATCTTAAGCCGCTGTTCCTGCGCCATCCGACTCGCAGACGGCATCAATCGCATTGTCGATCAATTGCTTGAACAATATGCGCAGGCGGTTTTCAGAACCCAGCATGGTCGGCAATTTTGACAAGGGTTGCCAATGCACTTCTATATCGTTGCTACAGATCCGTTGGTTACTGAGTAACAGCACTTCATGCAGAATCTGGTTCAGGTTGATCGGAATAACGGCTGTTTGCAGAATCTCGGGAATACATTTTTGCATGGTCGCAACCGCTTCTTCCCCGGATTGCTGAATCTGCTGCAATATCTGTAACAGACCGGCATGTTGATCATCCCGCTTATGTCGTAAAATCTGTTCGGCCGCCCTAATTTGGTTCATCGGCATTTGAATTTGGTGCATCGCGCCCAGCAATGTTTCCCTGATACCGCGCACCCGCTCATCTTCAGCCATGATGGTTTTTAACGTCTGAATATGCAGCTCTTCCATCTGTCTGCGTTGCCTGGTGATATCGGTTAGCGTCAGTATCAGATACTGTTTGGAGGTCTTCTCAAAAAAGGCGTCGGCATTGACTTCATTCTCTATAAACCAGTTTCCGGCACAAGAAAACCAGCGGGTTTTCTGGCTTCCCTTGCTTTCTACTTTAAATTCACGGTTATTAAAGCCTTGTTCTTTGCTTTGTAACTGCGACCATAAATCGCCCATCTCATCCCGCAGCAGCTGTAAAAAATACGTTGCAGGCTCGCCCTTATCAAGATCGCTGACCAGCGCTTTGTAGTTATGATTATCCAGGATAACCCTGTCCTGATCATCGAGCACGACCATCGCAATAGGCGATGAATTAATGACCGACTCGATCAATAATTTTTGGTTGATGACCTTTTTTTCGGATTCATACGACTGGGTAATGTCCCTGTGCATGCCGATGTAGTGAGTGATTGCCCCTGATTCATTCAACATTGGTGCAATGGTCAAATCGGAGAGATAACGCTCACCGGATTTATGCCGGTTACATAAGGTTCCTCGCCATATTTTCTTGGCGCTGATGGTGCGCCATAAATCGCGATACACCTCTTTGGGCGTGCTGTTTGTCCGATAATAGCGATTCGTTTTCACCCAGAATATCTTCAGGCCGGTAACCGGTGACTCTGGCAAAACTCTTTATTAACATAAAGAATTTTGGCTTTTTTATCGGTAATGGAAATGGCTATCGGCACCTGTTCAACCGTTTCAACAAACAGGCTGTAAAGCATCTTGTCGCCATTATCTTCGTACCCTTCACCAAATAAATCAGGTGCAAGTTCGCCGATGACGCTCGTCATGTTGGTATGCGTCTGTAAAAATCGCAATGAAGTTTTTTTCATAAGTTATGGCCGGGTGTGAGAGGGCTTTAAAATTACTTAAGCAAATATAGACGCCAACATTAATGCTAATGTCTTCCGCATAACGTCATCAATCATGTATGTCGCCCTTGTTTGTAAGGCGAAGCCATGAAGCAAGCGGGTTCATCGAGCAATAAGATTTTGTAAGGTTTACGACACACACATTTTTATCGATGTCGGTATGTATTACTTGCTAACAGTTTTCATGCACCGATTTGGGGTGTTTTTGCAAGGCACTTGACCGATAAACTTGCTGCGCCTGCACATTTGCCGAATTGGCATAATTGATGCTTTGATCTTATAAAAGCCTTGCAAGCAGCCCTTAAAACAGCCTGGAAAAAACAGTGAGTGAATATCTTCTACTTTTATTAGGCACGGCTCTGGTCAACAACGTGGTTCTGGTTAAATTTCTCGGGCTGTGTCCGTTTATGGGGGTCTCGAAAAAACTGGATTCGGCATTGAGCATGGGCTTGGCAACAACCTTCGTACTGACCCTGGCCGCGATGACCAGCTGGATGCTGGAACACTTTATTCTGGCGCCTTTTAATATCCAGTTTTTACGCATACTCGCCTTTATCCTGGTGATTGCCGCCGTGGTGCAGTTCACCGAAATGGTGGTGCATAAAACCAGCCCGGTGCTGTATCAGATACTGGGTATTTTCCTGCCGCTGATCACCACCAATTGCGCGGTGTTGGGCGTGGCGTTACTCAATGTGCAGGAGCAATACGGTTTTATGCAAAGCATGATTTTCGGTTTCGGTTCTGCGCTCGGCTTTACCTTGGTGATGGTGCTTTTTGCGGGCTTGCGGGAGCGCCTGGCGCTAATGGCAGTCCCGGCATTATTTGCAGGCACGCCGATTGCGTTTATTACCGCCGGTATTTTATCGCTGGCATTTATGGGTTTTGCAGGGCTTTACAGCAAATAGTTACAGGAAAGAAACTATGTATGTTTTATCCGCCATTGTAAGTTTAACCTTGTTAGGGCTGTTTCTAGGCTTGCTGCTGGGTATTGCCGGCAAGTATTTAAAAGTTGAAAGCAGCCCGATTGTCGATGAACTGGAATCCCTGCTGCCCGGTTCGCAATGCGGCCAATGCGGTTTCCCGGGTTGCAGGCCGGCCGCCGAAGCATTGGCCGAGGGCAATGCGCCCGCCACGATGTGTCCTCCCGGCGGCAGCGCTCTGGCTGAACAAATCGCCGCTTTATTGGGCTTGGATCTGGATTTAAGCGACGTAAAAGAACCCGAATTACTGGTTGCCAGAGTCAGCGAAGACACCTGCACCGGTTGCACCCGCTGTTTTAAAGTCTGTCCTACCGACGCCATTGTCGGTGCGCCCAAGCAAATTCACGCGGTCGTTGCCGATGCCTGCATAGCCTGCAAGAAATGCGTCGACGTATGTCCGACCGAATGTCTGCAAATGCATCCTGTTGAAGTTACCTTGCGTAACTGGCGCTGGGCTAAACCCTGATGTTCCTGTACAACCGATCGGAACAGGGAGTAATGCCGTATGTTAAGTTTTTTTCAAACACCGCGTATTCGCGGCGGCGTCCATGCAGAGGAACATAAAACCGCGACCGCTGCATTGCCTATCGCAAGCAACTTTCCGTTGCCGAAAAAACTGTATATCCCGCTGCAGCAACACGTCGGAAAACCCGCAGAGCCGCTGATTATGGTCGGCGAAAAAGTGCTGAAAGGGCAGTTGTTAGCCTACAGTCAGGGCCTGATTTCCGCGCCGGTACATGCACCCAGTTCGGGCATCATCGTTGATGTTAACGATTATCCTGCACCACATCCGTCCGCGTTGCCTATTCGCACTGATCGTGCTGGAAACCGACGGCAAGGACGAATGGATGGAAACACAAATTGTCGACGACCCTTTCCAGCTAAATCCTGAAGAAATCAGTTTGCGCGTCGGTGCGGCGGGTATTGTCGGCTTGGGCGGCGCGACCTTCCCGACGGCGGTCAAACTGAATATGGGCCGTGAAAACCATGTCGATACGCTGATTATCAATGGTTCGGAATGCGAGCCTTATTTATGCTGCGATGACCGACTGATGCAGGAACGCGCCGAGGAGATTATCGACGGTGTGCGCTTGATGCTGCACGGCATGGAGACGGAGCATGCCGTGGTGGCGATTGAAGACAACAAACCGCAGGCCTATTCTTGCGATGCAAGCCGCAGCCGAGCCTTATGCGCAGATTAAAGTCATACAAATCCCCACCCGCTACCCGATGGGTTGGGACAGGCAATTGATCCGTTATGTAACCGGCAAGGAAGTCCCGGTCGGCTGCCGCTCGTCGGAAATCGGCGTGACCATTCATAATGTCGGCACCGCTCATGCAGTCCATAAAGCGATTCGCTACGGGCAACCTTTGCTTAGCCGTGTTGTCACCGTAGCGGGCGGCGCGGTGAAACGCCCGATGAATGTGGAAGTGCCTTTCGGCACGTTAATCTCCGAACTGTTCGACTTTTGCGAGGTGAATAAGGATGAAACCGCGCGCATCATTATGGGCGGCCCGATGATGGGCGATTCCTTACCGCATACCGGTTTACCTACCGTTAAAGCCACCAGCGGCATTCTGGCATTGACCCAAAGCGAACTTAAAAACACCGATGAACAACCCTGTATCCGTTGCGCCGGTTGCGTCAGCGTTTGCCCGGCGGGACTTGCGGCCTTTGGATATGGCGAACAATATCCGCATTAACCAACTGGATGCGGCGGTGGATTTAGGCTTGAAAGACTGTATCAGTTGCGGCTGCTGCTCTTATATCTGCCCGTCGAATATTCCGCTGGTGCAGTATTTTAAATATGCCTCGGGCGAAGTCATAGCAAGACAACAGGCGCAGCATAAATCCGAGCAAACCAAACGCCTGATCGATGCGCGTAATGCCCGTATGGAACGCATCGCCCAGCAACAACGCGAAGACGAGCTGGCCCGGATAGCGGCTAAGGCAGAGCGGGAACGGCTGAAAGCCGAGCAGGAGGCATTGGTATGATTGCGCATATGAAACCGAGCAGCGGCGCACATGTAGGCGCCAACAACAGCGTCAGCCATATCATGGGCCAAGTCATGCTGGCGCTATCGCCTGCGACGGCGTTCGGGCTGTTGTGTTTCGGTTGGCCCGCATTGAATCTGTTTGTTGTCACCGTGCTGTCTGCGGTTGTTTTTGAAGCCTTCTGCGTGCGTCTCAAGGGCAGGATCGCCAAACCGGTCATTATGGACGGTTCCGCCGTATCTGACCGGCTGGCTGCTGGCGATGACGCTGCCGCCTTGGGCACCGTGGTGGATCGGCGTGGTCGGTTCCGGGCTGGCGATTATTTTAGGCAAACAGGTTTATGGCGGCCTGGGACAAAACCTGTTCAATCCGGCCATGTTGGCTCGAGTCGCGTTGCTGATTTCCTTTCCTATCGAAATGACCACCTGGGCGAATGTGTCGCCGTTGTTTTTTTCGCATTCGCCGGGTCTTATCGAAAGCTGGCACATCACTTTTTCAGGTTTGGACAATATCGACGCCAGCACCGGCGCGACCACGCTGGGTTTTATCAAAACCGAGTTTTCCCAGAACCGTTTGTTGACCGACATCCTGAAAGATTACTCCGGTTTTCTTAATTTTATCGGCTGGACGCGCGGCAGTTTGGGCGAAACCTCGACGCTGTTGCTGGGCTTGGGCGGCGTGTGGTTAATCCGCCAAAATGTCATTCAATGGCAGATTCCGGTGTCTTTATTGCTGACAGTTGCGCTGCTGGCCGGATTTTTTCATGCCGTGGACAGCGAGCATTATGTCAGTCCGCTGCTGCATTTGAATTCAGGCGCGTTGATGTGTGTGGCATTTTTCATCGCTACCGATTATGTCACCTCGCCGAATACGCCTACAGGACAGCTGGTGTTCGGCGCGGGTTGCGGGCTGCTGATTTTCGTTATCCGTACCTGGGGCGCGTATCCCGAAGGCGCGGGTTTTGCAGTGCTGTTGATGAACTCGGCGACGCCGCTGATCGATCATTACATTAAACCCCGGATCTACGGACGCGACCGTAAAGGCAAGCCGCTTGAAATACCGAAATCGTAAATACCGTAGGCCGGAATAAGCCGGTTGCAGCGTTAGCGAAAACCGGTGTTTCCGGCATAGCAGTGCGCATGTCTGCCATTAAGTTAAGAGATAGCTGGTTCCCAAGCGGGAGCTTGGGAACCAGCACACAAAGTGTTAATCGAGTAGGGCGTGCCGTGCGCGCCAAAGGGATAGCAACGTTTTTCAAGCATCGGGAAAGGCGCGCACGGAGCGCCCTACAGTGGTGAGAATTTTTATAGTTCCCACGCTCCGGCGTGAGAACGATCAAAACGATCAAAATGAACCAGAGCGTAAGCCATGAAACTTGACCCAGCAACCATCGAACGCCTGAAACAAAAAATCGCCGTTTACCGGGAATTCCTGAAAAACTGGCTGGAGCCGTCAAACTTAGCCCAGCTCAGACCCAAACTGGAATTCCAAACCGGCGTCTTAGCGGGATTCGCTTTGATTGCCAGCGTACTGCTGGGCGTTACCAATTGCAGTACCGAAGGCACGATCCAGCGCCGGCTCGATGAAGACTTAAAAAAATCCCTTGAAGAAGTCGTTCCAGCCGCTCTTTACGATAACGACATGCTGCAAGACACGCTGATCATCCCGTCCGCCGAATACAATATCGGCGCGAACGAAACCACTGTTTATATCGCTAAAAAATCCGGCAACGTCAGCGCCGTGTGTTTTAAGTTTACCGCGCCCGACGGCTATTCCGGCGCAATCAATATGATCATGGGCATAGACCGCGACGGCAATATTTTGGGCGTGCGCGTACTCAGCCACAAAGAAACTCCGGGTCTTGGCGACAAAATCGAAGTCGCCAAGTCGGATTGGATATTGAAATTTGTCGGACGCTCCCTGGACAACTTAGCGCCGGCAAAATGGGCGGTTAAAAAAGACGGCGGCGAATTCGACCAATTTGCCGGTGCGACCATTACCCCGCGCAAGTCGGTACAGGCCATTTATCGCGGCTTGCAGTTATTCAAAGCGCATCAAGAACAACTGATCAATCCTTGAGGAGTACATGCCATGTTTTTATCGGAAACCTATCGCAAAATCGCCGCCGACGGCATTTGGAACAACAACATCGTGTTCGGGCAAAACCTGGCGCTTTGTCCGTTACTGGCGGTGACCGGAACGGCAACCAACGGCTTAGGCATGGGCCTTGCCACGCTGGTGGTGATCATAGCGTCCAACGGCCTTATTTCAGTGACGCGGCATTTAATCCCCAGCGAAATCCGTATCCCGATTTTCGTGCTGTTGATCGCCGCGCTGGTGACCTTGGTCGATATTTTAATGAATGCCTGGGCGCACGAACTCTATAAAGTGTTGGGTTTGTTCATTGCGTTAATCGTTACCAATTGCGCATTGTTAGGCCGTGCCGAAGCCTTTGCCTCCAAGCAGCCGGTAAAACATGCGCTGTGGGATGGCTTGATGATGGGCTTGGGCTTTACTCCTCGTCCTGGTCGCGCTCGGGGCGGCAAGAGAAATCAGCGCGTCGGGCACGTTGTTCGCCAATGCGTCAGTGTTGCTGGGCGAATCGTTCAGGTTTCTGGAAGTCACCGTCATTCCCAACTACAAAGGCTTTTTATTGATGGCGCTGCCGCCCGGCGGATTCATCATGCTGGCTTTTTTGATAGTCGGCAAACGCCTGATAGACCAAAAATTCGCCGAGAAGAAAAGTATCGGTAACCGTATTAACCCCAGTTATTGCTGAGGAGGAATCATGAACGTCGGAGTTTGTTACGCACAAGTCGATAGACAACTATGGATGCGCCTGGAAGTGCCGGACAACAGCACCATAGAAGAAACCATCAACCTGTCCGGCGTATTAAAACTTTATCCCGAGATAAACCTGACCAGCCAAAAAGTGGGTATATTCGGCAAAATCGCCCCGCTGGATACCGCGGTAAAGGACGGCGACAGGGTGGAAATTTATCGTCAAATCACTGCCGATCCGCAAACGGTGCAGCGGCGAAGACGTTAGATTGGTCTTACCGCGTTGACCGCTTCTATCTGGTCGATTAACCACCTTTCGGTCCCGCAAACCACCAAATTATCAGACCGACAACGGGCAGCAGTAAAATCAAAAGCACCCATAAAACTTGCGATCCAGTTGTAGCGCCACTTTTTACGACGCTAATAATGGCCCAGATGTCCAGGACAAGTACGATAAAACCTAGAAAACCGCTGACTTGAATATCCATGCATCCTCCTAACAGGTTCGTGTTTAATAGATAAACTATTTTGCCTCATCGGTTTCAGACCTTACGCTTAAAAAATAGATGAGTTCTGTACGGTAACGCTCATTGCTCAGCTTGCATCACCGACGTTTCTACTTACCGCGATTGTTATGGGTAAATGCCTGGGGCGCAGCTATCGACGAAAAGTACGATCGGCGTATGATGTTGATTTTTGCCTACGCCCACTTTTTATCGCAATGGTGAACCTCATGAATTCAAAAAAAATAGACCTAACAGAGGCTGATTTGTCCAAAGCCCGCGATTACATTGCCAAACAGTTTGCCGCGCATAGCTGGTGGCCAACCGAACAACCGGGCGAAGCAAAGCGGGAATTTGAGTTGATGAAAGCCAGCGCAACCGCCTTGAATGTATGGTGCGAACGATGGCTGGATGCCGGGCAATGTAAAAAAATGGAAAAAGAGCTTCGATCCTAGTCGGGGCGGGCAATAGTTTTCGTTGTTGGATATTTCTAGTCGCGCTTTGTAAAACATGTAGTGCTATATGGCTAATGCCTATTGCACTTTATGAATACGCCTTACCGCGTCATTTATAAATCTCTTTACGATGACCAATCTCGATAACAAGGATAATCAGCTCGTTATCTTCAATACGACATAGCAACCAAAAGTCTCCTACCCGATAGCGCCACAAACCGGAAAGCTTGCCTTGCAAGGCTTTGCCGGTTGAACGGGGATTGTCGGTAGTTTGTAGCCGATCAAGCAGAAACGACGCAATTCTTTTTTGTAGAGGCTTGTCGAGTTTTTGCAAATCCCGCTTGGCATCATCAGACAGCTTAACTGTCCAAGCCAAGCTCTTTTACCACGTCGTTTAAGTTGTGCGACACTTTGCCGCCTTCAAGATAACGTTGATAAGCGTCATCGGCTCTTTTAGCGTCTTGGCAATCTTCCAGATGCTCAAGCAGCACATTTTTAACCAGTTGCGCTGGACTAATATGTTCCTGCTCTACTAATTGATTTAACAGGGTTTCTGTTTCATCATCCAATTCTAATGTCATCATCTGCTTTTCTCCCTTGAGTTCGCTAGTTCCCAAGCTCCAGCTCTCATCGTTATACACAAGTATCTGCGGTAGATCGTCATTCCGGCAGGGATTGCCGGAATCCAGAGCACAGGGATGTGAACGGTTGATTTTATTGGGCAATTCCTTATGGCGTACTTGCTGCCTGTTTCGGTATTGCCATCCATGGCTTCTGGATCCCGGCAATCCCTGCCGGGATGACGTGTTTTTAAAGACTTGTGTATAACGATGAGAGCTCCAGCTTGGGAATTCAGTTTTGGAAGCTCCAGCTTCCCGTCTCGCGAAGCTGGAGCTTCGCCTTCTGGGTTCCCAATCTGGAGATTGGGAACCAGCACAATGTTAATGTTAGCGCTGTAACGCACTTTCAGCCTCGGCAAGTTCCGCAAAAGTGACATTTGGATTACTTTTTTCCATGGCTAAAAACAATTCTGGTTTTTGAAGAATTAAATGGACAAAAGTACCTTTGGTTAGCTTATTGTTTTTATGCCCTAAATCCTTACGTATTTCCAAGAAAAAATCTTCCATCAGAAACATAGTCCTAGCATCTGGTTCCCCTTTTTTTAAATGGGTCATCCATACAATATATTTCGACAAAACATCCTGGCCGCCCCAGAGAATCATTTTCCTCTGCCATTCCCTGAGAAATGGAACCAAATCATCAACTTCACCTTTTCCATCGGAGTGAACTAGTTTAAAAAATTCACACAAGAACTCATCATAGATTTCTATCTTCTTAACACGGTAATGAGCTTCTATATCTTTCATCCGCTCATAATACTTTCCAAGAACGACTGTGAGAGTTGCAACGATTACCGTTGTTGCGGCCGTTAATATTCCAATCGAAACTTGCGGATCAAGTAGCTTAAATTGACCCCATATTTGACTGGCTAACCAATAGATGCACCAGACCAAAGCAATTAGAAAAGCAAAGCCAAAAATAAATGATACAGTTTTCTTCATAACCGTCCTTTAGGGATAACGTGATATATGCGGCATTGATTGTCTTCTAAAAACCTAATTTGTCGTATCTTGCTTGTGATGCTGCATAAGTTATTGTTTGTATTTAACTAATATTAAACCAATTGGGCGCGGCGCACAAACAAAGACGAAACTCGTTCTTAAAACGCCGCATTCAGAATTTTTGTGGCATCTGTTCAAACCTATAATGCAGCGTCTAAATGCCCATAAGCCGGTAACGTTTCCAGTCGATTATCTTCCAGCGGCTTACCCACGGTAAAATGATAAAGGCTTTGGAATTTATCGCTCTTGATACCCAAAATCTCATGCACGCTGTCATCAAAATAACAGCCGATACCGGTGCCGCGAATGCCTGCCGCTTCCGCTTCCAGATACAGCGTTTGGCCTATCAGGCCGCATTCCCATAACAGGCGGCGATAAAGCCAGGGCGCCGCTTCGATGGTTTCGCCAAATTCCGCAACCATTCCCAGGCTGAAGGCGCTGTCGCTGGCGATGGGTTGATGGCAGGACAGCGTTTTGGCGATCTGTCTGCAATCTCCTGAATGCAAATGATAAAGCGGTATTGCTTCGGATACTTTCTGCCAGTCGAAATCAGCCAAGGTTGCGGCCTGTAATTGTTCAAAGGCATTGTTATGTCTCGGTAGCGCATAGATGCCGGGGGCTAAGCCTTCAACACGGTGGACGAAAATAAACAGGTGGATTTTCGGCGGCCAGCGCCACAGTTCGAATGCGGCTGTGGTCGGCATAACGGCGGCCAGTATCCGATAAAAATCAGTAATCGGCATAGGCGGCATTTTGCCGTCAAACTGTTGCGCGCTACGGCGCTGGCGGATGATTTGCGTTGCTGTTGTTGGGCAGGATGATTTTATAAGTTGTCGCCGGACTGCTTGCCGCTCGGGTTCCACAGTTTGCGGTTTGCTTGCGGCAGTTGAGACTTCGTCAATAACCGGCCATTTATACATATGATAGGCGCGAAGGCTGTCGGCTTTGCCGAACCAAGCGCCTGATTGCGCGGTTTCCAGCAGGGCTTTGATGCCTAATGGCACAGTGTCGGACTGTGTATTAATCCTGCAAATAATATCGGGCGATTCATGTTCCAGCTTTTTAAAGTCATCCCGGTCAAGCCCCAACAGCTTGGCGATGTCGTTATCCGACCATTCGGCCAGTAACTCAACCGACCAGCCCAATGTCGCAGCCGCGTATCGCAACGCTCCCAAGGCATGGCCTATGTCATGCTGACAATAACGGAAAGCTCTTTCGCCGTATTTCCAGGCTTCCCGCCAATGGATTGAAGATAAGCCGATCAATATGCCGAAATCGGGCAAATTGTCGGAAAACCGACAACGCTGTTCCAGGCTATGGTCGTGGCTGACATAGTGGTAAACGCCTGATTTGATAAAGCCGTTGCCGGTGCTGATCAGGTAGGCTTCAGTCGGGTGCAGGTTGCCGCTGGAAGGATTGCAGCGCAACGCCCAGCGGCTTGGGCCGAATTGTTTCCATGCCGACAGGCCGAAGGCTAATTCCAGCAATAAACCGGCATTGGTTATGTTTAACGGCTTTGAGGGAATTGTTTCCGGGTTATCCAGGTCGGCAAACAATGGTCCGAGTTCGGCTCCGGGTTTGGGCAGGGTGATAATTTCGCAACCGGAAAAACGCCTGAATTGGTCGGGTTGGTCTTCCCAGTCGATGGATTCCGGGCCTTTGGCGTAGCGCTCCAGGCTGTGTTTGGTGCGGTTGTGGTAGCTTAGGACGGTTTCGGTTTGTTTGTTCATATATTGTTCCAATAAAAAAAGCGTCCACGAAAAACACAAAAGACACGAAAAACCCTATGCTTTCCGTCTGGTTACCTCTTGTGTAATGCTCTGTTTAAACGGCAGAGCGAATCACAATCGGAGACGCGACTTTAGTCGCGCATGGTCAAAGTTCTCTAACTGCATCATCTCCGGCCTGTGTGTATTGTCTCGTGCGCGACTGAAGTCGCGTCTCCGTTATTTTCGCTAAACCAAGCAATGAAGGAGGCCGATTTTTGTGGACAAATGATTTCTCTAATGTCAATTAACCCGCTTAGGCTCCATAGCCAAATCCTCAACCCAGCAGCCGATCGGGTTGCCCAGATTCATATCCTTATCTTCAAAGCGTACCAGAAATACGCTGCGATTAGGTTCTTCTTCGACATGCCCAATCATGGTAATAACCCCGCGAGTTCCGGCCTCGGCCAATATTTCGCCTTCGTTGCCGCCGGGTATCGAGCCGTCATCAGTAATGGTATTGGCGGCATAGACTACATCACCCAAATCTAAATCTTCTACATTCATTTCGTATCCCCTTTTGTTTTGTAGCAAACCTTACATTGTTAGCTGGTTGTGCGATTGAAACCCGTTTGATAATACATTGCTTATTGTATGGCTAATGGTCTTAACACTCTGTTAAACAAGCTATAAATAAATAAATAATGAAATGGCATACAGGTTGCTTTAGTTATTAACAAGAACGATGCCACAACCTCAGGAGCGCATGAAAATGATTACATTAACAGAGAAAGCCATTAGCGCCGTCGGCCGCTTTATTGCCGGTTCGGAAACACCTACAGCGGGTCTTCGTATAGAAGTCACCGATGGCGGTTGCTCAGGTTATCAATACGGCTTGAAGCTCGAAGGCAGCCATACGCCGGAAGATACCATTATTGATTGCGGCGAGGTGAAGGTGTTTATCGATCCAACCAGTTTGCCGATGCTTGACGGCATGTCCGTCGACTTTCTCGACACCATCGAAGGTTCGGGGTTCAAGTTTACCAACCCTAATGCGGCTAAAAGTTGCGCTTGCGGTACTTCGTTTAATACCAGTTCCGATGGTACCGGAACTAAAACCTGTTCTTAACCAATTAATTCGTATGATGGGTAGAGGCATAGCCGAAACCCATCATAATCAAAGACTGGCGCGATGGGTTTCGCGTATGCCCTACCCATCCTACAACCTATTTCCGAGGATAAAGCCATGTGGGACTATTCAGACAAAGTTAAAGAACATTTTTTTAACCCCAAAAATGCGGGCGCGGTCGTTGATGCCAATGCGACCGGCGAAGTGGGTTCAATCAGTTGCGGCGATGCGTTACGGCTGACCCTGAAGGTCGATGATGACAGTGAAATCATCCTCGAAGCGGGCTTTCAAACCTTCGGTTGCGGTTCGGCGATTGCTTCGTCATCGGTGCTGACCGAAATCATTAAAGGCATGACGCTGGATGAAGCCGTTAAAAGTCACGAACCAGGATATTGCCGATCAGCTCGAAGGCTTACCGCCGGAAAAAATGCACTGTTCGGTCATGGGGCGCGAAGCGTTGCAAGCGGCGATAGCGAATTATCGCGGCGAAGAGTGGAAAGACGATCATGAAGAAGGCGCGCTGATCTGCAAATGTTTTGCGATTGATGCGGTGATGATCGAGGAAATGGTTTGGGCCAATAAATTGCGCACCGTTGAAGACGTCACCAACTTCACCAAAGCGGGCGGCGGTTGCGCGGCTTGCCATGAAGACATTGAAGCGATTCTGGAAAAAGTGTTGGCGGAAAAAGGCGAGAAATTCGATCCTGACGCAGCACCGGTCAGCAAACCCGCTGAAAAAATCGCAGCCGTTAAAACGCCGCTGACCAATTTGCAACGCATCAAAAAAATCGAGGAGGTGCTGGAATCGTTAAGACCATCCTTAATGGCGGACGGCGGCGACGTGGAACTGGTCGAAGTGATCGGCAACACCGCTTACGTCAACATGACCGGCGCGTGCAACGGTTGCCAAATGGCGGCGATGACGATAGCCGGAATCCAACAACGCTTGATGGAAGTGATGGGCGAGTTCATTAAAGTCGTACCGGCATCGGAAATGGCGAAATTAGTCAATATTGAGGTGGCGTGATGGCTGACATTTACCTGGACAATAATGCGACCACCAAGGTTGATCCCGCGGTGGTCGATGTGATGATTCCGTATTTCCTTGAGCAATACGGCAATCCGTCATCCATCCATAAATTTGCCGACGGCGTGGCGCGCGGACTCAAACAAGCCCGGCAACAGGTGCAGGCCTTGATCGGTTGCGAGCATGATTCCGAAATCATTTTTACCTCATGCGGCACCGAATCCAACTCCACGGCGATTCTGTCCGCAATCAAGGCGCAGCCGGACAAGAAAGAAATCATTACCACCGTGGTGGAACATCCGGCGATTTTAAACCTGTGTGAGTTATCTTGAAAAAGAAGGCTACACGATCCATCGGTTGCCGGTCGATAAAGCCGGACGTTTAAAACTGGACGCTTATCAACGGTTGTTATCCGATCAGGTGGCGATTGTATCGGTGATGTGGGCCAACAATGAAACCGGCACGATTTTCCCGGTCGCGGAGATGGCGGAGATGGCCAATGCCGCAGGCGTGATGTTTCATACCGATGCGGTACAAGCGGTCGGCAAAATTCCGATGATGTTGCAGGATACCAAAATCGATATGTTGTCGTTATCGGGACATAAGCTACATGCGCCCAAAGGCATCGGTGTTTTATATCTGCGCCGCGGTACGCGGTATCGTCCTTTGCTGCGCGGCGGTCATCAGGAGCGCGGCAGAAGAGCAGGGACTGAAAACAGTGCGTCTATTGTCGGCTTGGGAAAAGCCTGCGAGCTGGCGCTGGAGTTTATCGAGTATGAAAACACCAAAGTCAAAGCCATGCGCGACCGTCTGGAACAAGGTATTACCGAGCAGATTGGACATTGTTTCGTCACCGGCGACATGTATAACCGTTTGCCCAACACCACTGACATAGCCTTTGAATATATCGAAGGCGAGTCGATTTTGATGTTATTGAACAAAGCCGGTATCGCGGCATCAAGCGGTTCGGCGTGTACTTCCGGGTCATTGGAACCTTCGCATGTAATGCGGGCCATGGACATTCCGTACACCGCCGCGCACGGCACGATCCGTTTTTCCTTTTCGCGCTACAACACGATGGCGGAAGTGGATAAAGTTATCGAAGTGATGCCCGGCATTGTTGCGACGTTGCGCAAGTTGTCGCCGTATTGGTCTGGGCGATGGGCCGGTGGCAAATCCTGAGCAGGCTTTTGCACCGACGTATTCGTAGGGATCAGGCATGTAGGCCGGAATAAGCCGGTTCGAGCGGCAGCGAGAATCGACGTTTCCGGCAAGTACCACCCAGATTCGCCGGAAACGCCACCTCGCGCTATGCGCTCGGATGGCCTTATTCCGGCCTACCATCACACCTTGGTGAATTATGAAAACCCAAACTCGCCACATCATCATCGACGACACCACGCTCAGGGATGGCGAGCAATCGGCCGGTGTTGCTTTTTCGCTGGACGAAAAGCTGGCGATTGCAACGCAGCTGGCGGGCTTGGGCGTACCGGAACTGGAAATCGGCATTCCGGCAATGGGGGCGGTGGAACGGGAAGAAATCAAGGCGATTGCGGCTTTAGGTTTATCCTCGAAGCTGCTGGTCTGGTCGAGAATGCGCCGCGATGATTTGCATGCCTGTTTGGGCTTGAATGTGCACAAAGTCGATTTATCCATATCGGCTTCGGATCAGCATATCCAGCACAAGCTTAAACAAAGCCGGCAGTGGGTTTTAAACACCATTACCAGCTGCGTTCAGGAAGCGCGAAGTTTGAATATGGAAGTGTGCGTCGGCATGGAAGATGCCTCGCGGGCGGATGTGGATTTTTTGATACGCATGGCCGAAACCGCGCAACTGGCAGGGGCGAGCAGAATCCGTTTCGCCGATACGGTCGGCATTATGGAACCGTTCGGCGTATTCGAGACGATCAAAAAGTTAAGAGCTGCAACCGACCTGGAAATTGAAATGCACGCCCATGACGATTTAGGGCTGGCTACCGCCAATACGCTGGCAGCGGCGTTGGCAGGCGCGACTCATGTCAATACCACGGTTAACGGCTTGGGCGAACGTGCGGGCAATGCCGCATTGGAAGAAGTGGTGGTTGGCTTAAAGCAATTATATGGCATCGAAACCGGGATTAATTTGCAGAATTTCCCAGCCCTGTCCGAGCAGGTTGCCAGTGCATCGGGCGATGCCATCGGCAGCCGGAAAAGCCTGATCGGCAAAAGCGTATTCAGTCATGAAGCAGGCATTCATGTCGATGGCTTGTTAAAAGACCCGAATAATTATCAAGGCGTCGATCCGGCCATTGTCGGGCGCAGTCATCAGTTGGTGCTCGGCAAACATTCGGGTACTCAAGGCGTGATTCACGCCTATAAGCAAATAGGCATCGCGGTAAGCCGAATACAGGCACAAGCCTTATTAACCCAGGTTAGGCGCTTTGTCAGTGATACCAAAAGGTCACCAAAAACCGAAGAGCTTAATCTTTTTCATCAAAATCTTTAGAGGGCGATCATCATGAACGAACATAAAGAACTACCGTCAAGCGAACCGGAAGTTAAAGAAACTTTGGAAATACCGGATCAGGATGATCGTTATCCCGGTTCTTTTTTCAGGATACCTGGTCCGCCGATGCTGGGTAAAACGGGTTGGAGTTTAAATTAGTTCTGCTGGTTCCCAATCTCCAGATTGGGAACCGAGTGAGCGAAGCTCCAGCTTCGCGAGACAGGAAGCTACGACTGCATGGATGCAGGAGGTAGAGCAACGCAGGAGCGGTTGCCGAGAGCTTCCAAAACTGAATTCCCAAGCTGGAGCTTGGAAACTAGCAGAACGAGGGGCTCTAGCAAGCGTCGCGCTAGCGACACTTTTGTAAGATGACGCAGCGCGTCCGGCACTGCATTCCCACGCGGCGCGTGGGAACAAGGGTGAACACCTCCGTACTCGACAGGAGCTAAAAATGGTTATGGCCATATCAGATAACATTAAAAGTAAAGCACAAACGCCGCAGGGATTCCTGGCCCAATGGCATGAAGATGTCCACTGTGTTTTTGGCCGCGACCCCGCAGCGCATAGCGTCTGGGAAATATTGCTGACCTATTCGGGCGTCCATGCGGTGCTGGTGCACCGGATCAGCCACCGTTTATGGAAAGCCAACTGGAAATTGGCCGCCAGAATCCTGGCCGCATTCAGCAAAATGATTACCAGTGTCGACATTCACCCGGCGGCAACTATCGGCCGGCGCTTGTTTATCGATCACGCGCTGGGGGTGGTGATCGGCGAGACGGCTGAGATCGGCAATGATGTCACGCTGTATCACGGCGTCACTCTGGGCGGCACGACCTGGAACAAGGAAAAGCGTCATCCTACCTTGGGCAATAACGTGATGGTGGGTTCCGGGGCCAAGATTCTCGGAGCGATTACCCTGGGCAACAATGTCCGTGTCGGCGCCAACTCCGTCGTGATCAAGGATGTGCCGCCTTGCTGTACGGTGGTGGGCATTCCCGGCCGCATTATCCAAAGTAAAGGCACGCAAATACAAAACCGGCACGGCATCGATCTGGATCATCATTTGATTCCCGATCCGGTCGGCAAAGCGATCGCCTGTTTGATCGAACGGATAGATGAACTGGAAGCCGGGCAAAAGCAGGCGCATAAAGTATTGGTTGAAGACAGTTGCGATGTGTGCGACGCGGAAAGCATTTGCGTTCCGAAGAAAGATAGCCCGGTAAAACTGGCGGCGAGGCTGTAAATGGATCTGTTGGATTTTGAAGCGCAAGGTTTGTATTTCGAACAACCGGATGTTGCAGGCGTTAAAGAGTTAATCGCTACGGCGGCGGAAAATTATGCCAGCGGCGATGCCGAGCTGTCTTTACTGAAAGCTTATTTTCTGGCTCCCGAATCGTTGAATGTACTGGTCGCATTAAACCGTTTTTATTATTACCAGCATCGGTTGGAAGAGGCTTTAAGCGCAACGACTAAAGCCCTGGTTATGATCAGGCCGACGATAGCTTTTCCCGAAGATTGGCGTGAACTGCAACCCAGCCATATTAGCGATGCACCGGCTGATTTATTAACCCAGATCAGGTTGTATTTGTTTACCTTGAAAGCCGTCGGTTTTTTAAATATGCGCTTGGAGAATCTGGATTTGAGCCAGGCTATTTTTGAAAAATTGGTCGAGCTGGATAGCAAGGACAGAATCGGCGCACAGGGATTATTGGAATTGGTGATTAAGCGCAAAACAGATGTAGGTTGGGTCGGCGCAGCATAACCCAATATTTTTGAACCACGATTGCTTGAGTTGCGCTGCGCAAACTCAAGAACTAACTGGAGCAAGATCATGTTGAAAAAAGAGATAACCGATTCATTGATGACCATCATGCCGTTGGTGGTGTTTATTATTCTGGCGCTTTACCTGTTACTTCAGGATGCCTCTTCAGTCGGCCCGCTTTAATTACCGGAGAAAACCCATGAGTTTTGAAGAAGAAATGGAAGAGCTGGAATCGGCAGAAGACTTCCTGCAATATTTTCAACTGGACTATGAGCCGAGCGTGGTGCATGTCAACCGCTTGCATATTTTGCAGCGTTTTCATGATTATTTGCAAAAGGCCGCTGACGATATGCCGGAAGATGAAGCACCGAAAAGGGCGGTTTACAGCAAGCTATTGCAGCGGGCTTATCAGGATTTTGTCGAGTCCGACGCGCAAACCGAAAAAGTGTTTAAAGTGTTTGCAATGGGCGAGTTGTCGCAAACGGCGTTTGTTTCTTTAAGCGATATAAAAACATGAAACCCGATCGCTTCGACGAAGGCCGGTTTGAATTCGGCGAATCGGTCCGGGTTACCCGAAACGTCCGCAATGACGGCACTTATCCCGGCATGGATGTCGGTACTTTGTTGATTCGGCGGGGCAGTGTCGGCAATGTCATTGATGTGGGCACTTTTCTTACAGGACCAGGTTATTTTTACCGTCCATTTTCTGGATCAGTGGACGAATGGTCGGCTGCCGCCTGGAAGAGTTGATAGGCGGTGATGAACCCTGGAATCCCAGCCGCTTTGAGTTTAGGGACAAGGTGGTTTGTACGATCGATTTAGGCATCCAGGGTGAATATCCTGTTTGCTAAAGGCACGGAAGGCGAAGTTTTTAAAGTGATTAGGGACAATGAACTGATTCAATACCATGTCGCTTTTCAGGGCAGAGTCCTGCAAGTGCCTGAGACGGCGCTTGCTCCGGCGCACCCTGAGTCATTTAATGAACCAGAGGTTTGATATGGCTGTAATTGAAAAACCTGTCCAGCTGGAAACTTACAATTTATTAAGGGCGGCTTTAAGCTTATTCAAAAAATCGCCCAATGAATTGGCGGAGGCTGAGTTAAGCCAGGCAAAAACTCAAGCCTTGAATGAATTCAGGATTGAGAGCCGAGTGCTGAATACGCCTGAAGCGGCGGCAGTGATTATTACCGAACAGGAATTGCAACAGGCCTATCAGGAAATTCGCGACCGTTATGATGACGAGGACGCTTTTTTCAGCGATCTGGAAAAAAACCAGCTCAACAAAGACAGCTTGCTGGCGGCATTGCATCGCCAGTGCAAGGTCAATACGGTGCTGGAGTTGGTTGCCAGCCGTGCGCCTGCTATCAGCGATGTCGACATCGGCATCTATTACCACCTCCATGCCGAGCAATTTCATCTCCCTGAAAGGCGCGAAGCCTGCCATATCTTCATCAGCATTAATCCGGATTATCCTGAAAATACCCATGAAACGGCTTTAATACGCGCTCAGGAACTTGCCGAAAAACTGCATAAAAAACCGCACAAATTTGCCGATCTGGCGCTTAAGGCATTCCGAATGCCCGACCGCTTTGCAAGGCGGCGTTCTGGGTACGGTGCCGCGCGGCACGCTTTATCCTGAACTGGATGCGGTGCTGTTCAACTTAAAGCAGGGTGAAGTCAGCGATGTCGTCAAATCGGAAATCGGTTTTCATGTGCTGTTGTGCAAGAGCATACAAAAGTCTGAAACCCTGTCCCTGGCAAAAGCAACACCGAAAATACGCCAGCTAATGAAAGAACGCGCCCGGCGTACCTGTCAGCGCGCCTGGATAGCCGGTTTAGCCATCTCTGAATCAGGAGGAGAGCAGATAATGAGCGATAAAGAAATCAAACACTGTTCTTTTTGCGGCATAGACCAATCCGCTTCGGTGCCGTTGATTGCCGGTAGCGAGGGTTACTATTTGCGGGGCTTGTGTGTTATTAGCCAATCAGGTCGTCAGCAATTGGAGCCGGAAAAAAGAGCTTTCCGAAATGCAGGGCGCATTGCCTATCCCGGCAAAAATAAAAGAGCATCTCGACCGATACATTATCGGCCAGCATCTTGCCAAGGAAATATTGTCGGTTGCTGTTTACAACCATTACAAACGCCTCAAGCACGAAAGCGGCGATGCGGGCTTGGGCGAGTTTGACAAGGATGTGGAAATCGGCAAATCCAACATCCTGTTAATAGGGCCGTCCGGTACCGGGAAGACGCTGTTAGCCAGCACCCTGGCAAAAATTGTCGGCGTACCGTTTGTTATTGCCGATGCGACAACACTGACGCAGGCGGGTTATGTCGGCGATGATGTGGAAAATATCCTGGTCAGATTGCTGGATGTCGCGGAAGGCAATATGACCAATGCGGAATGGGGCATCGTTTACCTGGATGAAATCGACAAAATCGCCCGCAGCCCCGAACAGCAAACCGGAACCCGCGATGTGTCCGGCGAAGGCGTGCAACAGGCATTGCTAAGACTGGTCGAAGGCTCTCACGTCAAGATTCCGGCCAAAGGGCGCAACAAGGACGGCGAGACCACGATGGATACGCGCAATATTCTGTTTATTGCCGGCGGTTCGTTTCCGGGCCTGGAAAAACATGTCGAAAAACGCCTGGTGCCGACCAATTCCGCGATCGGTTTTCATGCTGAAGTGAACAATCCGACTGAAAAACCGGCATTGGAAGACATGCTGAATGCGACGCAGCCCAGCGATTTGCGCAAGTTCGGCTTAATCCCCGAGTTTATCGGCCGCTTTCCGGTGCTGGCGCCGTTGGAACCGTTGGATGTCGACGCATTGATCCAGGTTTTGACCGAACCTAAAAATGCGCTGGTTCGGCAGTATCAACAACTGTTTGCCTACGAAGGCGTGGAGTTGAAATTCGAACAGGATGCCCTGGTTGAAATCGCCAAAAAGGCCATAGAACGCGAAACCGGGGCGCGCGGTTTACGCAGCATCATGGAGCAGATCTTGCGAAAAACCATGTTCGATATTCCGTCCGTCGATGACGTTGAGCAATGTATTGTCGATGCCGATGTGGTTAAAGGGGAAGGCGAGATCAAGTTGATAAAAAAAGCCGAAACCAAACTCAGGCAGCAGGCTGGGTAGCGGAGCATTTATTTGATGGAACGCGGATGACGCCGATCAGGCGGATTTACGCGGATTTTACCTCGTTTCCCACGCGCTGCGTGGGAACGCAGTTAAGGCGCGCTGCGCCGCGAGTTACGCGCAATATCCGAAAAACGTACAAAGTGCAAATACGGGACGCGGCGCGTCCCTCACGGCATTCCCACGCAGCGCGTGGGAACGAGAAAACAGTTATTACATCGACTAACAAAAAACGAGAACCTTATGAAAACCGAAGACAAAATCCGCGCTCAACTGGCAGCCCAGCCGATCATCATTTACATGAAAGGCGTACCGACTAATCCGCAATGCGGATTTTCGGCCAAAGCGGTCGGCATACTCAATGCGACCAATATTCCTTACGCTTATGTGAATGTGCTGGAAGCGCCTTTTATCCGTGAAAAGTTGCCGAGCATTTCCCACTGGCCGACTTATCCCCAACTGTTTGTTAACGCCGAACTGGTCGGCGGTTGCGACATTATTGAAGAAATGTCCAACAACGGCAGTCTATTACCCTTATTAACAAGCCGCCGCGCCGAAAAAAGCGGAAACCGCAAACGACGCATTAACCGCTAGCGAAGTTGCGCAACTGGTGCAGCAGGGTATTGACGATGCCAAAGTGATGGTCGAAGGCGAAGGCTGTGATTTAACGATCACCGTGGTCAGTTCGCAATTTAATGATTTACCGATGGTAAAAAAACAGCAACTGGTTACTGGCAACGTTAAAAGAACCCTTGGCATCAGGCAAGCTTCATGCGGTCAGCGTTAAAGCGTATACCCCGGATGAATGGCCGGATAAACAGAAAGGCTAGCGGACTGCTGCAAATACAGCATTAAATTATTGATGTAAGCAGTAGATAAGAAACTCTCACCACGAAGACAGGAAGTTTTTTCTTCGTGTTCTTCGTGCCTTCGTGGTGATTTTTTTTCAGCGAGGACATCATGGCTAAAGTAGGCATTTTTTTCGGCACGGATACCGGCAATACCCGGCGAATTGCAAAAGATATTGCAACGGCATTGGGTTCGGCTATTGCCGCACAAACCGGTGAATGTGCGCAATGCGACAGTGGCGGATATGCTGGCGTATGACACCTTGATTTTGGGCACGCCCACTTATGGCGAAGGCCAGTTACCCGGCTTATCAACCGGCAATGCGACTGAAAGTTGGGAAGAGTTTTTGCCGACGCTGGCAGGACAGGATTTCAGCGGTAAAAAAGTGGCGATTTACGGGCTGGGCAATCAAAAAAGCTATCCGGCAGAATTTGTTGATGCCATGTTCTATTTGTATGAGCAGTTTAAACAATGTGGCGCCACCATGATTGGCGCATGGGATACCGAAGGTTATAACTTTAAGAGTTCTAAAGCCGTCGTTGATAGCCGTTTTGTCGGCTTGGCACTGGATCAGGAAAACCAGAAAGACCTTACGCCGGAAAGACTGGAAACTTGGTTAAAAATGCTGGCCAAGGCTTGGGATTAATGCTTTGATATTGTGCTAGGCACGACAAATTAAAACCAGTCTGCAGCGCGTAGCGCGAGGTGAACGTTTCACGGCGAGTTAATTCGTCACGGTGCTTACTATAAGAAGCAGCCCGTTTCGGCCATTATTTTCGCTTTTGAAGACAATGCCTATGCTTACTGTCAACCATTGTATGCACATGCACACGCCCCTTAAACTGCGAACAGGATGCGATTTTTGATGAAACCGGCAGATATCTGCGTTGCTCGATGCACGGATTTATCTTTGATCCCAAAACGGGAGAATGCCAAAGCCCGGTTTGTTTCGGTCAAACAGTCTTATGCAGGCACTGCGTCTGGAAGAAATTGACGGCACACTTTATTTTGCCGAAAAGCACCTGACACTCATCGATTGAAGGTTATAGCTATGATAGAAGAATTAGCGGTAGTGGTGAAAATAGAAAACCATCAAGTCTGGGTCGAAAGCGGACAAAATAGCGCTTGCGGCGGTTGCCAGCAAAAAGCATCGTGTACGACCAACGCAATCGGCAGCGTTCTCAAGAAAAAGTCAGTACCGGTTGATAGCGACATTCAACTAAAAACCGGCGATGAAGTCATGGTCGCTATTGATGAAAACCTGTTGCTGCGCGCTTCCTTATTATTGTATCTGGTGCCGTTAATAGCCCTGTTTACCGGTGCCGGCATTGCCGACTGGCTGTTGGCGGATAATACCCTGTACGCAGATTTATGGATTGCCGGCAGCGCCGTGCTGAGTTTTCTGTTTTCGCTGTGGTTAATCAACAAAGCGCAAAGTCTGTTGATACTGAACTATTACGCCCGGCCTGTCGTAGTCAGGAAGATTTAACCCTTCGTGCCGATATGAATGTTTGGGCCATTGACAAAGATATTCCGCTTAAGCTCCTGTTGTTGGAACTGGTGCATCGTTACGGTGAAAATACGCTGGCGTTGAACACTCAGGAACAGCATTTCCAAGCCATCGATCTCTGCACGCTTAACGACCCGAGCCTTTCCGCCTATATCTACACCTTTGGCCAGAACACAGGGCGTTACGGCATAGACCTGAAATATCCGATTTCCGCGCATAATATTGTCGGTGAAAATGAAAACCTGACCTTGGATCAAATAATAGAGATCATCTCTACTCATCTTTTTTCTTAAATCCTGCACACCATGAATCAAGAACAACAAACCGAATGTCGCTATTTTGTCAGTTACAGCGGCATCAAACTCCCGCTAAAGCTGGTCAACGAAATAACCGAAGCCAGTTTAAATAATCGAAACACTTATTACCGCGGCTATTTTGACGCCCAGGACAAAATGCTGCTTTGCCAGAAAATTGTTTATGGCGAGGTTGAATCCGAACATCAGTATCAATATTACGATAATGGTGTTTTAAAGTCGGCGCAGATAACTGAAGATGATGAAGTCAGGGAGATTCATTTTAATGAGTCGGGTGAGATGGTGTGATTCGATCAGCATTACTTGGCCTGCGCTTGTTGTATCCAGTGCTATGAATGGCAAGCAAGCACGTCCATGTAGTCTGGATTCCGGCAATCCCTGCCGGAACGACGGCCTTCCCGTAGGCTTGCGTATAAAGATGAGAGCTTAACGAGCGAAGGCAATTTGTAACAACACATTTCGGGCATTGTTGCTCCAGGTGAGTTCATGGATGTCGAACTCGTTTGCGCTCTGCCTGTCGTCTTCATCTAATTTAATGCCCAGTTTGCTGAGCTTGAAATGGATTTTGTCAATGCTCAACAGCTTGGCCGGGACTTCGAGATAGCCGACCAGAGTGTTCAGATAAACATCCGGGTTGGACAAACTATTAACTTTCGACTCGTAAGAAACATCGCCGGGCTTGAACGCTTGATGGATCATATGCGCGGTCATCTCCTGCTTGATGAGCGCCACTACGCGACTAAACAGATATTCTTTTAGCGCTGTGCTTAACTCCGCACTGCTGGCGCAAGGAGCATGGATTTTATGCGCAGAGAAATTGACCGCTTGTTGCGGCACTTCGCGAATGAGCATATCGCCTTGCATAGCGATGCCCAGCATCCCCTTTTCACTCTTGCCGGCGGTTAACAGTGCATACATGACCGGGACTTGATATTGGCTATGGGCGCGAAAAAAAACGCCCACATCGGGATCGGTGTCAAACAGCTTGTCGATGTCGCTATTGTTGACAAATAGGGCGCTGACCAACGGATCGGTGCCAAAGGCATCCAGGTTCAAGTCGACGGGAGGTGGAATCTGATCGGCGACCTGGAGCACATGATTGTGCAACGCCCGCACATGTTCCCTTAATTTATGGGCATAGCCATGGACAGCGCGCATTTTGCTGTTTGAGGCATCGACGAAACTTTCGACGATCTGCCGGTCTTCCTTCGCCTGTTGCGCCTGATCGTGAAGTTGGCTACTCAGACTGCTGACAAGGTTCTGCAGGTGATCTAATTGTTCGTCGAAAAATGCTCTAAGACTTGAGGTTTGGTGTGATCGTCTATCGTCGTTCATGACCGGTTTTTTCCGTACGGGTGTGGAGTGGAGAAGGCCATTTTTTATAAATCCAAGCACGTGCGCCTTTTGTGTCAGCATAACAATTAAGTGGGTTATAAATCGGCGAAGCCTTAAAGATCGGGCAACGATAAAACTGTTGTCCGACAAGACATTTAAGAAGCTATTAATAAAACACTTTTAAGATTGAATCTGCCCGTTTGAAGCTGTCGCCAATGAATGGCTAATAAAAGCTCAACTCGAAACAATTCAATACATCATGTTGCAGGATCAATATTATGAATCATAAGCACATTTTTAATAAAGCGTTAAAACTGGCTCATCAAGAAGTATATAGGAAAGTTGCTATTCATGAAGCTGGGCATGCAGCGGCTATTTATCTGGGTAACAAACGAAAAGGACTACCACCGGTTTTTTTTCAGATTTTCATAACGCCGGTGAATGGCGACTTTCGCTCATCCCCGTTTTTAACTACTGACACCAAATATATTGCGAACTTAGACGGCGGCCGCTTAATCCATACGCTGCCTTCCTCAATTGAAGAGGCAACACACGATTTTTCTTCAGCGCAGATAATTGGTTATCAGCGCGCTTTTGAAGCGGATATGATCAACATGCTGGCCGGCTCTTTGGCAGAAGCCAAATATATTGCAGAACGAAACGGAGAACTGATTAACCCTCGTCTGATCTATTTGAATGCCGTGTATTACTTTGACGCTACTTCCGAATTAGAGGCTGTCAACGAGTATCTTGACTGCTTTATTGCAAATTCAGAGCTTAGAAAACAAAAAATCACAGAGTTATTTTTAGCGGCATTCAGCTTCGTTAATGAAAGATCAAATTGGCGGGCAATTACAGCCTTGGCGGACTATATTGTCAATGAAGATAAAAGCGTCGTAGGGTGTAATGAAATTATCGACGTTCTGGAAACCGTTAATTATGGGGCGGCATTTTAGGTTTTGATCTGTCGGTAGGATGGGTACGACTTGCATGGACGCAGGAGGTAGAGCAACGCATGGAGCAGTTGCCGAGAGGCAGTAGCCGAAACCCATCACAATCAATCGCCTGTGCGATGGGTTTCGCGTTGCTCTACCCATCCTACCCCGCTTCTGAATTCGACTGAATATCCGCCAAAACTCATTTAGACTTGTGCCTGGAAAACACGCTCCAGAACATGAGCAGGGAGCGCGACGCGATCAAATAATGTGGCGGGATAGAGATAGTCTTCGCCAGACTCATCAATGACTCGGATTTGACCATGTTTTTCTGCTTCAGCGTCAGCCATTACTTCGTAGAGCTTACGCATTTCCAGCGAAACTTCGTAACCGTGGTTATCAACGCATATAACAAATTCGTGTTTATTCATGGCCGTCGCTCATATAACGTTTGATTTTAAATTCGCGCTTCCCGATACCTGTCGCTTCATACCAGTGAATTTCGGCTTCATGAAGCGAGCCATCGGACAAGCGCACTGTAGCGAAGCCTTTACGCTTACGCCACTAACCAAGACCGTGAATTTTGCGAAGCCTCGGCAACTCTCTGATACCAGAGCCAGGGGCAAAAGTTTCGGGACGCCTGATTTCGCCAATAATTTCAAAGTCCATAGGCGGATTCTAGCGCAATCGACAAAGACTGCCTAGGATGCTGGCAAAGCAAGTCAGCTTTCAGGCAAGGCCGGGGGCGTCGGAACCTTCAATCTCTGCCATGAACTGGACAACCCAGAGTTCGACACGCGGCAGGCAGCCATTCAGCGAGGCCAGCTTTTCCGGGATAGCGAAGTAATCGGGTTCATGGAGGTAGGGATTTGTGATCCTGCCGACATCGATGGCATCGTGGCTGAGATCGACGATTCGCCCGCCGATAAGATTGTATTGATGTTCATAGTGGCCGCAGATTGATCCGCCGAAGACCTGATTCATGAACAGGCTGCCATACTTGCACGACCCGGAAAGATCGGTTGGAGCGAGAGCGCCTCGCTCGGCAGCCTGTTCGCACCATTTACGAAACACAAAAACCTTGGCTTGTGCGAAACGTTCGTAGGAATAGGCGAGTTGTGCCTTCCGGTCTATAGTCCAATCTGTCATTTTTAGAGCCTAAGTAAGTTATATATCGGCCCGTCGTGATGGATAGAAGGGATAGAGTAGCAGGGAACTCGCAAATTACTGAGAGGTTGCTCCCTCTCCTGATGGAGAGGGCTGGGGAGAGGAGATACGGCAAGAGCAAAAATGCCTTTTTTGAGTCCCCTCACCCTACCCTCTCCCGCTGGAGAGGGATGTTGTGCTTCGCGCTGAATAGTTATGATTTACATGCAGTTCATTTATTGCGGGCTGCCTTAACAAACCGCGTCATGAGTAAACCTGACCCGCTCTTCGGCTGAACGCCCCAAGGCTTTGGCAAACCACGGGGGCGGCGCGTCGAATACTTTCTGGAATTCTTTAAGCTGATCTACCGCTTCGGTCACGTCGGGAACCTTGATCGGGTAAATATCGGCGCGTATCACTTTCGCCGCCGCCGGGCCGCCGATGGATTGCACGAACATGACATGACAGTCTTTAATCAAGTTGGCGCGAAACAGGTTTCTGTCGTCGCTGCTGTCGGCTTCAATCGTTGATCTTATGTCAACCAGCCGGTAATCGTTCTGAGACAGCTGGTAAACCAGGAAACGGATGCAGGAACCGAAATGGCCGTTAATCAGCGCGCCGCTGTTTGAGCCGATGGCGACGCGGATGGAATCGGGCATGTCGCCGTCTTTATAAGGCATTATTTCCGGCAGGTCTTCATCTTCGGCTTCATCGCCCCACAGGTAGCGCACGGCCAGTTTGATGTTGGCAAGACCGATGCCGATGTCCTCGCCGTCTTCTTCGCCGTCCAGGCTGCCTAGGCCGGTTTTGAGATTGGTGACGGTGATGGCTTTTAGCTTTTCATCATCCAGCGGCGAGCCGACTCGCTCGTGTAAAATTTCCAGCAGCCTGGGTACGTCGATACCGGGCAGGATGCGCGATGCTAAGGCAATGCGTAAGGCTAGTTCACGGGGCAATGCTTCCATTTCAATCTCCTGATTTAACAAGTTTGGATAATTGTTTGAGTATGTTTCTGGTGGAGGCCAAATCCAACGCGGTGAAATCGTCGTGCGTTTTAAGGCTTGGATCGGCGCCGGCCGCCAACAGCTGTTCGACAACTTTTTCCCTGCCGCTGGATGCCGCAAAAATCAGGGCAGTCGCGCCGGACGCGGAGTTTTGATGATTAATATCGACTCCAGCCTGAATCAGCGTATCGATACAGTCGCTGTTGTCTGCATAGCAAGCCGCCCACAATGCGTTATTGCCGTATTGATCAGTCACATCCAGCGCTGCATTCTGTTCGATCAAAAAGCGTACGACATCGGCACGGCCTTGTTGGCTTGCCGAAATCAACGGGTAAATGCCGTCATGGTTCTTTAAAACCGGCTGGGCTACAGAGAAATAGTTATTTTGTAACCAATCCCGTATTTCAGGCTTCATCACGCTTCCTGATGTTGCTCTTTCCAGCTGGAATAACCGCCTTCCAGGCTGTAAACATCCTGGAAGCCGAAATCGCTGAAAAATTCGGCAAGGTGTTCGCTGGCATGGCCGTAGTAACAATAAATCAACAAGCTGCGTTGCTTGTCGCCGCGTTTGACTAACGACGCTTTCAGGTCTTCATGAACGTGCAGGGCATCTTCCAAGTGCCCTGCCCTGTAATCTTTCATGGCCCGGCAATCCAGAATCATAGGTTTGGATTCTTCAATCAGTTTTTTAGAATCGGCTACGGAAATGGTTTTGTATTTCATGGTCGTATGAAGGGTTCAGGTTGTAGTAAAACCAACAATAAAATGGCTTTTGTTGTTGCAAATACAGTTATCGGGCATCCAATGACGCTATTGCTTTGGGTTAAGAGGCCTTATGAATGCCTTACGGATTAATTAAGCAAATTGTCTGCCATCATCTTAAACGCTGTGTTTTATAGGCATGCGGGGTAATCGCAGGAAAAAAAAGCGCCCTAGTCGAGAAAATAGGGCGCTGAAGGTACAACGCTCAGGAAAGTGTTGATCGAAAAGCAGTTAAGCCTATAAAGACTTAAGCACTAATAATGCCAAATTTTGTAACCTAGAATCTTATGAAACGGTGAGAATTTTAAATGGCACCTACGGCGGCGTCTTTAATCACCTCGATGGTATTTTCTTCCGCCTCGGCAAATGAAACGAGCGGCGTTTTCGGGTTATACGATTTGGCCGCTGCATAAGCGATGGCGACTTTATCTTCAGCGGATTGGCCTTTCAACTCGCTTTTTTCAATATACAGCTCTTCAAGCAATTCGTTCCAAACCAAACCTTCCTTGAAAGGCATTAATTTATAGGTGACGCCTTCCAGCTCAACCTGCAAGCCTTTGCCTATATTTTCGACATAGATTAAAGCGATGCAGTCCGATGCAATATCGGCTTTGTATTTTTCAACAAAAACGGGCAGCAAATCGAGCGTAGGCAACAGGCCGTTGATGAATTTAATCTTGTCGTTTTCAATGATCATGGCCGAATGGATCAGCAGGGCTTCTGGCGGTTTACGGTCGACCGTTGAGCCTTCGCGTAGCGATCCTTCCTTTAAAACCAGGTCGCCGCGATAAGCATAAACACCCGCAGTGCCGGTTTGACCATTAACCAAAGTAACCGTTAATAATCCTTTAGCTTGGTAGGTTTCTAGTAGCATTTTTTTCTCCAGATAATTAAATAAATATTGCGAATGTATGTTGCTCTGCCGACATAAATAAATCAGCGGGGCTGGGCGCTTGGTTCATTACGCTTTTGCGCTTCATCCGAAGCCGTAGAAACGGTCACAAGCACAGAGACATTGGGCGCTATTTCCAACTTCACTTCCGATACGATATTGCCGTTATTGACTTTGACGATACCTTGCCATTGGTTATGAACACTGGGTTGCATGACATTATCCTTGCCTGTTTTTAAGTAATAACTTTGATTTAGCATGCTTTATGCCATGTTGCGTGATTTATGTTTTCTGCTTTTAAAATAGATAGATAAAACTGTTTTGTCGGCTTGATTGTGGTGGCGTTTGATGTCATAACCAACAATACCCGTTATTTTGTAATTGATTGTCGGAAAGCTTACAAACAATAGCCGCGGGACTTAATTCGGTAACGCGTCCCACAACCGCTTGTAACTGCTGTCCATCCGCGAAAGCTTTGTCGTTACCTGATTAAGCCTGTTAAAGCCAGGAAACCGCCCTTTCCGCTGGCTCCCAATTTCCAGATTGGGAGCCCAGGAGGCGAAGTTCCAGCTTCGCGAGGCAAGAAGCTGGAACTTCCCGCACTGAATTCCCAAGCTGGAGCTTGGGAACTAGCAAACTTCGTGTCCTTCGTGCCTTCGTGGTGAATTTTTTTCAGCTTGCATTAACTCGATTCGGGGAGCACGCGGCTATGGACATCCCACAGCCGCTTATAACTGCTGTCCATGCGCGAAAGCTTGGCCGTCACTTGATTGAGCCGGTTAAATTCAGGAAACCGCCCTTTTTCGCCGGTGCCGTACCATTGCTCCATAGCCAGATTGAGTCGTTGCCTGTCCTCATAGTCCTGAGCGATCTGGCTCTTTAGCCACGCCATGCTGTTGCTTGGCGTTAAATCGACTATCCGGTAACGCACCGCGTCTTCAAAAATGCGCACACCGCCGCCTTCCGCCGCAGTTTGGCGCAGCTTTACCGGATCGATAACTTCGATGCCCGCCAGGTAATCAATGGCGAACTCGTGCAGTTCGGGCAGCCAGGGCACGGTCGGCCCCATCAATACGGTGGTGGCGTGCTGGGCAAGCTCCGCCAAACGTGGGAAGGTTTTATTGGTAATGGAACTGGCCGTTAAAAATACCCAATCGGCACCGGGCAATAAGAATTCGCAGGCCGGATCGGGATAGTCGCCCTGTATGGGCTGCCGTTCGATGATGCTGAGATTGACTTGCTCGGCGTAGCGCTCGATGCCCGGATAACGCCCGACCACTACGACTTTTTTGTCTTGCAGCTGAGGCAGGAAATGATCGAAAACCGCCAGATTGGCGTTGCCCGGAGCCGGTAGCAGGGTTATTCCCGACGGCAATTCATAGCGGTTCAAGCTGCAATTGATGGCCGCCATCGCAACCGTCGCCTTATACGGCTCCCAGTCGGTAATCCATCCGGCCAGTTCCGCCAAGGTCTTACCGGCCAACGTGCCCGGCCACGACAGGGTGCGGGTCGGTATGCCTGGGCTCATTGCCAGACCTATGTGCTGAGCTTTGCAAACCGTCCAAACCAGGCCGATGTTTAATTCTGTAACTTCTGTATCGCTGCCGGCATAATCCAGCAACAGCTCATAAATTCGCGCCGGATTTTCCATAGCAGCTATTCAGGCATTTCCAATAGCTTGGGTTCGGATTTGATCTGTTCGGCTTTGCCCCAGGCGGTAACGCCTTCAACGAAGCGACTGGCCTTGGTCGGATGGGGTTTGACGACATCGTATTCCGCGTAAAAGGTGCCGTCGCTATTAAACTGGAGTCTGCCGATGCGCTGTTTTTTAGCCTCATCGTACCAATAGCAGGCTAAGTTCTGCTCCCCGGAATAAGGGTCTTTGATCAGTACAAAGTCGGCATCATCGTAATGCGGATAGTGTCGAATCTCCGTTTGAGTAAAGCCCAGTTCGTTGATTTCTTCGCTTAGTCGATTGCAGATGGATTCGGCCAGCTGGCGGTTTAGTGTGATGTGTTCGGATAAATCCATTACCCAGTCACTCCTGCGGCTAAATCAATAATGACCGATGCGCCGGAAATATCGTCGGGGTCCAGCTGTTGCAGGTGCGACAAAACCAGCTGTGCATCTATCGTAAAGCCAAGCCGTAGCTTGATAAACGCCAATGCTTTCAGTGTATATAAATAAAACAGAGTGATCTCATTGGCATACAAGTCCCATTTTTGCCGGTTTTGAGCCAGTCGGCGGTAGTCGCTGGGAAAGCCGCCTTGTCTTGCCGACTCTTCCAAGCCTGCTATAACAATCCGTTCCGCATCGGCGAGACGTTTCTGGAAGAAATAAAATTTATACAGCGCAAAATAGGTTTGCAAACAATGGCTATCCAGCGCTTGCGCTTGTAAAAACAAGGTTTCCGCGCGGTTTTGGTCGATCGAACTTGCGGCCACGGCCGCTTGCAGAAGACGATTGACTTCGGCGGGCATATTCGGGCTGAACAACACCCGCTCCTCTACAAACGCAACTGAGCTCATTACCAGATCTCGGCAGGAACCATTAAGTTAGCAACCGGCTCGCCGCCGAGCAGGTGTTGCTCAATGATCGTTTTGACATCGTCTTTTTTCAACTTGCCGTACATCACCCCTTCAGGATAAACCAGCACGCTGGGACCCATCATGCAAGGCCCCATGCAACCGGTATTGGTCAGTGCGATTTTTTCAAACAGGTTGCGCGCTTGTATCTCATTCATGAATTCATTCATGATTTCGGCACAACCGCTGCTGGCGCAGGAACCGCGGGGATGTCCCTGCGGACGGTTTTGGGTGCATACGAATATGTGTTTTTCGGGTCTGGGCATGATCGTGATCCTTTTAAAAAAATTATTCAGCGGTTAGAAAATGGAACGCAGATGACGCTGATAATTATGATTAAATAAGGTTTTATCTGTGTTCATCATATTCATCTGCGTCATCAGCGTTCCATTGCGATTGATGGCTGAGTAGTTACGCAGCTTGTTTATGTTCGTGGGTAAAACAGCTTTTCGGGCAGACTTTGGAGCAAGCTTCGCAGCCGATACAATCGAGTTTGTTTTTTAAACTCATGACCATGCTGTTGTCGTCATCGTCTTCAAAATCGCCATAATCATCATCAAAGTCATCAGGATCGAGAGCCTCGGCTTTTTCAACCAGATCGAAAACATCGCGCGGGCAGACTTTAAAGCAGCGGCCGCAACCGATGCAGGTCTTTTGGTTGATGTCGGTTACGTAAGCGGGCGTCCATTCCGCGCCGCCAAAAGTAACGCCGGTTACAAATTCAGACATGGTTGTTCTCCTGCTCAGGCCGCTTCAGCTTGAGCGGCAATCAGTTTTTGGTTGGCTTCATCCCAGGCTTTGCAAGCAACGTAAGTGGCTTGAGCAATACCCAGCAGTTCACCGTAAGCTTCAGGCAGGCGGTCTTCAATCAGGTCATGTAGTTCCATCGCCTGTTCGCTGGCCAAGCGCTTGTTCTTTTTGACTTCTTTTTCCAGTTTTCTTAACTCTTCTTCAGTCATTTAGGCATTCCTCAGTCAGTTGCAGCTGCATTGTATTTTTCGATTAAACCCAGCGCTTTTTCGACCGTCTGGTCGCTTTTTTCGCGCAGGTCTTCCAGGCTTGAGAAGCCGAAACGGTGGGTATCGCGCAAGATTTTATCGACCACAATCAGTTTGCCGACCATGATTAATGCGCGGCCGAAACCTTCATGGCTGATATGAACCATCGGCGCTGCCATCAGGCCGGTTTTTTTCTCAATCAGCGTTGCCAGTGAGTTGTAATAGGCTTTTAAGCGGGCAATGGTGATTTCATCGGGATCGCCGATTACCGGGATGTTTTTTTTGCGTTCTTTGGTTAACACGATAGGGTCGATGATTTTTGCTTCCGACCAGCCCTCATAGGTATCGTAAGTATCAATCGCGCGTAATTGCTTGATCATGTCTTTGACGATGTCGGAACCCAGATTGGCGTCGTCTTCTTGTACGACTAATGCAGCGGTGGCCATGTTTTTTCTCCGTTAAGTGATAAATTTATTCTCGTTCCCACGCGCTGCGTGGGAACGCGGTGTCGGACGCGCCGCGTCCCGTGTTTGCGCAACTACATTTCTATACGCTGACTCGGCCTAGGCGGGACGGGGTTTGCAACCCCGTTCCTAACGTTTCCAGCTGAACTTCGGCTAGCATGGTTAAACGCTAAACGTTTCGGACGGGGCAACATGCCCCGTCCGGCGTTGATGAAATATCATTCATCCCAGCCTTCATCTTCCATCTGGTTAAAGCGTTCAGGATCGGGACTCTTGTGTTGATTAATCGCTTTTGCCAGCCAACTGGACGGCCCGGCTTTCATCTCATTTTGCAGGTCGACGATCAGGTCTTTAATCTTGCCGCCTTCATGCACCTTGACCGGCTGTATGTTTTTGGCAATCAGCTGGTTAATCGCCGAGCCGCCAACGGCTTGGCAATACACCGCCGCGCAGCCGTCCAGCAATTCAATCTTGACCGACAATTTATCTTCATTGCCGTCCTGGCTGAGTTCGCCAAACTGAGCGGCTTCCAGCAATTGCGCGTCGTCCATATCCACCGCATAAATCGCGAAGGATTTGGCCGAGCCGAAATGTTGGTTTACCGTTTCCATATCGGTGGTGGCAAACGCTATTTTTAATGCGGTTTCCATAAACTTCCTCTCATCAGTGCTTTGCACGATGTGCATGCGTCTTGTTAATGACATGACAGCGGGTAGTCGGGTGATTTCGCTCGGCGGGTTTTTGGCCGTACACCGAGCGGTAGACCGGAATTTCTTCATGCGAAAAATTGATGACCAGATTGGCCAGATCGAATAGCGTTTGCCGGGAGCCGCGATAGCCGATCCAGGTTTTTTGGTAGCCGCCGATGATGTCGTATAACGGAAATCCGGCTCTTAAAATGGGCGTGCCCAAGCCGTTCGGCGGTATCGACAGCATGGGAATTGCCGATCACCAATTGCACCTTGTTGGCCTTGCCGATCAGTTCCATATCTTCAAGGTCGCCGATTTTGATGCTGGCGACAGGGATTCGCGACAGCAGCGGCACGTTGCAGGAGGTGACGGCGGCAACGACTTCCGCGCCCATTTCCTGAACCTGATCGACAAACGCATTCAGTAAATCCGCATCGGCGGCAATCGCGATACGCAATTGGCCGAGCATGAAATGCGTGTCCAGCATCGCATCCTGCAATTGCGAGCGCTGCCGTTCAATGCGCTCGGGCACGTCATGGCCGCTGATTTCAGCCAATGCGGAAATCAGCGCATCATTGGCTTTCAAGCCGTAAAGATGATCGAGCGAATAGGTCGGTACGCCGGTTTTTTGTTCCAACAATTCCGCCGCTTTGGCTAGCGATGGGCCGATAACGACCGTCGCCAGCGCATCGCCCAAGTGTCGCCATTTCAGATACCGGAGTGCCGCCGATAGTCACCGGGCTGAAATCTTCATCGGTCAAACAGCCGTCCAGCGAATCGGAAATATCCGGCACGAAAACCGGCCTGAGCTGGAATTGCTCGAAAATATCCCGAAGCGCTTCCAGATCGCCGGGCGTCAGCATGTAATTGACCAGGACATTGACCTGGCGTTTACGTTTGCCGGGATAGGTTCCGGCTTCCTTGGCATCCGGCACCAAGGCGCGAATGATTTCGGTGAGGGTCGCGGCAAAACCGGTTTCGACACTGCCGGTAAAATCCGGGGTATTGACCGCGACGACCGCAACATCGGCAAATTCGGGATTGGCTTCCCTGAATTCCCGGACATTCCGGTGCACATCGGCGCCTTGCGTTTCCGCCAGGCCGGTGGTCAAAATCGTAATCAGGGCAGGGCGGGATTTTTCGGCAATGGTTTTAATGCCTTCAACGACATTTTCGTCCGCGCCCATCACCGAACTGCCTTGATCCATCGCCGTGCTTTGCAACGGAATAGGTTCGCGGAAGTGGCGCACAAAAAACACTTTGGCGAACGCGGTGCAGCCTTGCGAGCCGTGCAGCATCGGCATCGCGCGGTTAAAACCCAATGTCGCCAGCGAGCCGCCTATCGGTTGGCTGGCTTTCAGCGGATTGACCGATAGTGCTTTGTTTCTTTCAGGATGTCAGCCATGTCTTATCCCAACGCAGGCTACTATCCGAATCGGTCGATTCTCGCCTTCCGTATTGCGGATTGCAAAGGGGATCTCGGCCTCCAGGGAAGGGATTGATTTTCCACGGCGCAGGCGCTCTAACCGCCTCCCAGACCGGGCTTTCAATCGTCAACGCCAGTTGGCGCACCAGTTCCAGCATGCCTTGGTAGCCTTCGTAACCGAATTCGCGTTCCTGGTTGATATCGAGAAACGGAATGGCTTTCAACGCGGTGTACATGTTGCGGCCGCCGGCGATCAGGATGTCGGCCTTGTAATCGTGGACGATTTTCAGCAACGCCCTGGGGCTGCCGTCGTCGATCATCACCGTATCTTCGCCCATCAGTTCGCGGATTCTGGCCTTGTCTTCTTCGGTGGATTTCTTGGTGCCGGTCGCAACCACTACCATGCCCAGATCCTGCAGCGCGGAAATCACCGACCAGCTCTTTACGCCGCCGGTAAACAGCAACACGCGCTTGCCTTTCAGGCGCGCTTCCACGGCTCCAGTGCTTTCCTGATCCGGGTTTCCTCGCGCAGGATCAGCGCCTCGGTGCGTTCGGTTAGATCCGGATCGTTAAGCGCTTGGCGAAATCGCGCAACGCTTGGCAGGTGTCGGTAATGCCGTAGAAACTGCCTTCGAACCAGGGCGTGCCGTACTGTTGCTGCAGCTTGCGCGCGACATTGACCATCGCCTTGGAGCAAACCATCATGTTGACTTCGGCGCGGTGCATGGTCTGCACTTCGCGGAACCGCGCATCGCCGGACAGGGTGCACAACACGCGCAGGCCCAGTTCATCGAGCAGCGGCAGCACATGCCAGAATTCGCCGGCGATGTTGTATTCGCCGATCAGGTTGACGTCGTGGACGGTGATTTCCGCGCGTTGCACGGTTAGCGGCAACGGATCGGGATCGCGCGTGCCGATCACATAATTGACCATCGCATCGCCGGCGATGCGGTTGCCGAGATTCTTGGTGCCGTAAAAACCGGCGCAATCGATCGGCACCACCGGAACGCCCCAGCGCTCTTCGGCGGACTTGCACACCGCATCGATGTCGTCGCCGATCAGGGCCGGAACGCAGGTGTTGTAAACAAACACGGCGGGCGGTGAGTAAGTGTCGATCGCCTGCTTGATCGCATGGAACAGGCGCTTTTCGGCGCGCCCCATGATAACGTCCTGCTCGGTCAGATCGGTGGTCATGCCGATGCGGTACAAATCCGCCCCGGAAGAGCGCGTGCCGCGGTTGTCCCAGGAACTGCCCGCACAGGCGATCGGCCCGTGGACGATGTGCGCGACATCGGCGATCGGCAGCAGCGCAATCTGCGCGCCGTCGAAAGCGCAGCCGCCCGCAGAAGCACCCGGCTTGGGTTTCGCGCAACCGGACTTTTCCTTCTTGTTATGCTCGCAGGCAGGTTCGTCCAGCAGCGCGGCAATGTCTTTAGTTGATTTCATCGGCTTGACCAATAGCTTTGTTTGATTAAGCTAAAGCAAGCGTTGTGCCATTTTGTATAACGTTGAAATCATGGGGGTTTGTTGGGTATTGTTTTGTAGGGAAGCTTACAAAACTGATAGGAAGATATGACAAGTAGGCAGAATGATATTGCAAAAATACGGCATTGCCGTATGATTCGATTTTATGTTTACCGTGATAGAAACTCCCATTTTTCAAAAATATGCTGCCGATATATGGTCGGATGCTGAGCGTGAGGCGTTTGTTAATTGGTTGGCCATCAATCCCGAAGCTGGCGATGTTATTCCCGGTACGGCCGGGTTGCGAAAAGTGCGTTGGGCGCGTCAAGGTATGGGCAAGCGCGGCGGCGTACGGGTGATTTATTTCAATCGATTGGAAGAAGGGGTAATTTGGTTGCTGATCGTTTACGCAAAAGCCAAATTCGATAATCTTCCCGTTGCAGTTTTGAATGCGTTAAAAGAGGAAATCAACAATGGATAAAGAAACCGAACAATTTTATGAAGACCTGTTGCAGTCCGTTCGTGAAATGAAAGGAAATCGGCGAGCCAAAGAAACGGCTGTTCCAGTTTCACGGGTTCTGGCGGCGAGAAGCAAAACGGGCTTATCTCAGGTGCAATTTGCCGGACTGCTAGGCGTTTCCGTTCGCACTTTGCAAGATTGGGAGCAAGGTCGCAGGGAACCTTCCGGCGCGGCTAAAACATTGCTGCGAATTGCCGAGCAGCATCCGGAGGCATTACGGGATTTGGCGGCTTAGAGTTTGTTTTGATCATTCATAGATTTTGTAAATGCAATCCCGTAGAACGAGTTGTGCGCATATTGTTTGGGTTTACGGTTTGCTTGAAAAGTAATGGATAACATATTTCTCAAGCAAGCAGAAATAGGAGAAAAAACTGAAAAAGAGCTTTGTGAGCTTTTGGATCAAGTCGATACCGAAGCGATGTTGTCAGCTATGGCTGCCCAATTGCTATTGCGTTCAGTTGAAGAAATGGCAGGCGACAAATATGGTAATCATTCGGCATTACTAGAAGTCATTGCCTTTTATGCAATTCCAAGATTGAAGGAAATCTTAGGTGATGATTGCTCAAACAGCATTCAAACCACTTCTGTCTTGAAGATGATAAATTTGTAACCGTTTTTTCGTTAACCAGTTCATCGGATTTAGTTTAATCAGGTCAACTTCATCTAACGCCGTAACAAGATGTCAAGCATAGTAAATTAGGAATTAAAAACGGTAAGTTATGATGCGGTTATGCAGAAATATAGCTGAGGGTTAAAATAGCCTCCCAGTCCATTTCTAACCCATCAGACGGAACCACCGCATGAAAATAATCTCCTGGAATGTCAACGGCGTTCGCGCCGTGCAAAGCAAAGGCTTTGCCGAAACGCTGGCGCTGCTTGATGCCGACTGCATTCTGTTGCAGGAAACCAAGGCCCAGGCCGATCAGATCGATAAGGCACTGGAGGGCATCGACGGCTACCGGATTTATTCCAACTGCGCCGAACGCAAGGGCTATTCCGGCGTCACGATCTTATCCCGCAAGGAGCCGCTGCAAGTTATCAGCGACATCGGCATTGTCGAGCACGACCAGGAAGGCCGCGTGATCGTCGCCGAATTCGAGCATTTTTTCCTGCTCAATGTGTATGTGCCGAATTCGGGCGAGGCATTGGCCCGGCTGGATTACCGCCAAACTTGGGATCATGAATTTCTGGCCTATTGCCGGCAATTGCAAAAGAAGAAGCCGCTGATCGCTTGCGGCGATTTTAATGTCGCACACCAGGAAATCGATATTGCCCGCCCGAAGCCGAATTACAATAAATCGGCCGGTTATACCCAGGTTGAAATCGACGGATTCAGCCGTTTTCTCGATGCCGGACTGGTCGATACTTTCCGGCATTTTCATCCGGACACTGTTGCCTACAGCTGGTGGAGTTTCCGCGGCGGCGCCAGGGCAAGAAATGTCGGTTGGCGGATCGATTATGTGTTGACCAGTAAAGCGCTGATCGGCAACGTCAAGCAGGCTTTTATTCTGCCGGAGATTCACGGGTCGGACCATTGCCCGGTCGGCATCGAGATTGATTTTTAAGATGCCTATACGCGAACAATTGATGCGCGCCCACCGCGCTGCATTGTCGAATTGCAGCAGATGCCCGGAGATGATCGGCCCGGTGGTGAGCGGGAGCCCGGTACTATCGAAGATTTTACTAATCGGCCAAGCACCCGGCGATAAAGAAGGCGGTTTCGGTAAACCGTTTGCCTGGACGGCCGGTAAAACGATGTTCAAATGGTTTGAGCGCATCGGGCTTGATGAACAGACTTTTCGGCAGCGTGTCTACATGGCCGCCGTGTGCCGCTGTTTTCCGGGTAAAAATCCGAAGGGCGGTGATCGTGTGCCGAGTTCGGTTGAAATCGATAATTGCGCAGGCTGGCTGCAAGCGGAAGTCGATTTGCTTAAGCCTGATTTGATCCTGCCGGTCGGCAAACTGGCGATTGCTCAACTGATGCCGGTCAAAAAACTCAACGATGTGATCGGTAAAATTCATCCGGTCACCTTTCACGGCCATCGCACAGAAGCGATTCCGCTACCGCATCCGTCCGGTGCATCGACCTGGCATCGGACTGAAGCGGGCCTTGCGTTGCTGGAATCGGCATTGACGATCCTGCAACACCATAGGTCCTGGCAACAAATTTGCCAGGCTCGTATGCCGGATATTGCGTAGGTTGGTGCTGAGGTACGAAGCCCAACAAATCAGCGGATCGAATGTTGGGGTTCGTACTTCGCCGACAATCAACAAGATTTAAGTTGTGCGGGTCGGGGTTTGTAACCCCGACCTTAACGTTTCGAATAATACCCGCGTAAAACCTTTCGAACGGGGTTACAAACCCCGTCCGGCATGAAGTTCAAATGTTGGGATTACAAAATCCATCCGCCACGTTGGGCTTCCTTACGTCAGCATCATCCTACGAAAACTTAAACCCTCAACAAAGCCTTAGCCATTTTTTCTGAAAGTTGCTCTTCGACGAATTGCGGTTCGTTGGGCGGATAAAGTTCTACTTCATCCAGTTCGAAATTGTATTCTTTGCCCAATGCGATCAGCTCTCTGATTTTTTGAACAGCTAACAGTTTCTCTTTTAATTCAGTATCTGTTTTTGCTAGTTCAGAGAATGCTTTTATTTGTGCAATTGACATTGTGTTTACTCCTTTTGTTGAAAATTACTGCAACGCAGTTGATGAAAAATCCAGTATTCGCTACACGCTATAAGGCGTGTTAATCCAGTCTTTAAGTACCGCGACATCACGTTCGGGTAAATAAGAAAAATCTCCGCTAATATCTTTAAAAACCGCTACGCCGCAGTGTGGGGAAACCAGTTTGCCTTTAGCCATATAAAAGAACCAGGCAAACGGGTAACCGGCTTGGCGATCGAAACGGGTTAGCAGGTTATGTAACGCAGTGCCTTTTTTGCCGTTAATATCTTCCAGTTGCGGAACGTTTTTTTGCTGGGTATTGATAAGTTCAACGTTGATTATTTGTTCGCCGAAACGCCCGGTATGCCGAAAAGGCCGGACAATCCAGTCGTCGGAAAGCACGGCTTTTTGCAGGGCGCTGCTTCGGTTCCAGTCATCCATAAAACGTTGTACCGGATGTTCTGCTGATATGGTATTTATTGATTTCATCCATGAAAATCGACACGTCAGTTTTACGTCGATAAGAATAACGCGAGGTTCCAATGCAGAATGTTTCTATGCATTCCGGCTCCAGTGGATCAATAAATTCTTCTAGATCTTCCGGCGGATTATCGCTCGCTGACCAGCAGCCGATCCGACATCTCATGGGTTTTATCAATGTCGATCTGGATGAATTGTTCCGCTTTAGCTGCCGGTTTGAATAACAAAATGCAAGGTGTTGCCGGTTTGCCGCGTGGCGATGAACTTTTGTTCCCGTGCATGATCAATCAGGGTTTGCAGGTTTTTGCCGCATTCGATATAGGTTCGTTCGGTCCATTCAATCAAATTATTGGCGATACGGTTGCCGTCCATATCGACAATGCCGCCCAGGCGATACCATTCATCGCCGGTTTTGGCCAAGCGAATCGGATAGCCCGGGTTCAGCGCTTGAAGCTTGGAGAGTAGTAATTCGTCATCCTGATCGGGCAGGGTATGCTTACAGATTTTTGCAAGCTGTTGCCCATCGAGTTGAAAGTGTTGATCAGCCATTGCTGTTTCCGGTTTTTCATCCCCATCGTGCCCTCTGGGAATGATTTGTTAATCGTTCCTGTACCACCGCCCTGACATCAGGCTCGGGATCATCAAGCAGGCAGGCCAATGCTTCGGGCGCAACACGCTGGGCAGCGGTATAGCGCACTACCCAGTCGGCATCATTCAGCATGATAACGGCATCATCCGGGTTCATCCGTTCGGCGACGATGCGCCTGACTTCAGGCGCATTGTCATCGAGCCATTAAGCCCAAGGCTGACTTCGGGCAAACGTTCGGCAACGATTTTTCGTACTTGCAGGTCTTCATCGCGAATAAACCGGAACAGGCGTCCTTTCGGCAGTCTTTTGGCTATCGTTAGTCTGACGATATAGTCTTTATCGCCGGCCATCTTTTCCAGGTCTTCAGGTGCAATGCGGTCTGCGACGGTCATGCGCACTTCCCTGTCGGCATCATCGATTAACAGATGCAGCTGGGACAGCGGGTATCCGATAGGCGACTGCGCGCCTGACCACTTCATCTTCATCATCGATCAGTTCGGTCAAGCGCTTTTTGCGGCGCATAACGGACCGCAATAGCGCGCCTTTCCCAAAACCTGTCGTGCAGATATTGCTCGGCATAAGCCGGGTTAACGCGGAAAAAACGGTCGATCTGCCGGCCGCTTTCAACGAACACGCAGGTGTCGCCGGGCATGCAGCGCCCCATCAGCAGGGTTTTGCCGCGAAAAGGACATAAGACTGCAATCGGCAAAAGGGACGCTGACAGGGCTTTCATGATCGGACATGCGACGTTCCGTTTAGTCCGGGATGATTTCTGCAACGACAATGCCGGTTGCGACATCGTAATCATTGGTCAGGCACAGGCAGTGTTCCCGGCCGTCAATTAAATAAAGGTTGAAGTCTTTATGCTCAATGACCGGCGTATTGTTGGGCAGGTCGTCATCCATGCAGTAGGTGAAATGGATGGGTTGATATTGCTGTCTTAGCTCGAGAAACTGTGGTTTCGTCTACACCCATCGTTTCAATTTTTGCCGCTATGGCGTTGACTTGGTTTGGTGGTAATCATCCTGTCGCCTCTCTTTCAAACCTGAATCGATCGGTTGCTTCAACACCCATGACTTTAGCCAGCCAGGGCGGCGGAGTTCCGGCAATAACGCTTTGCAGTTGATCGACAACTTCAGTAATAGGATCAATTGCAGAGAGCTTAATCGGATGAATGCCCAGCTTGACGATTTTTGCCGCCGCAGGGCCGCCCACCGAGGCGATATAAAGCACTTGGCAATCCTGGATCAGTTCCGCCCTGAACACGTTTTTATCCTCCACGTCCAGGTCGTCGGGATGTCGGTATCGCGAATATCGATTAACCGGACTTCATCGGCTGAAACCTGATAAATCATGAATTGGCTGCAAGAACCGAAATGACCGTCAACGTTGATGCCGTCATTGCTGGCACAGGCAATGCGGACGGAACCGGGCATGTCGCCATCACTATAGGCTTGTTGCTTGGGGAGCGTTAAGACCGGATTTAAGAATGCTTAAAGCATGGGTCAATAAAGGCTCGTCAACATCGACAAACTCACCCGTTTTGGCGGTTTTAAGCGTATCAAGGTTAATGCCGGTAAGTTTTTGTTCAGTGATCGGAAGGCCAATGCAGTCAGTCAACACTGAAAGCAGGCGTTTGGCATCGGTATCGGGCAAAGCGCGAGCCGCCAGCCCGATACGTAAAGCCAGTTCTCGTGAGAGTGCAGTCTGGCTGTTCATCTGCTTATGCCTCTAAAGGCAAGATGCAGTTGTCGACGGGGCAAACTTTGACGCATTGCGGTATGTCAAAATCGCCCTCGCATTCGGTGCAGGTTTTTTTATCGATTTTAAAGACAATTTTACCCTCGGTGATTGAGTTGGTCGGGCAGACCGGTTCGCAGTCGCCGCATGAAATACAATCCGCTTCAACAATATATAAGGCCATGATTATTCTCCTAATCTAAACGTTTCGCGCGCAAGGTAATGGGGAAATCCGGTTGTTCATCCAGCGGTTCGAAATAATATTTTGAACCGTCGCTGAGCAAGACTTCGCCGCCCCATTTATCGGGGCTGTCGAATTCAACGGATTCCGCCACTTCTTCCAAATCTTTTTTGGGTACGTAGAAGACTAATTTGCCCTCTGCATTTTTTTTCAACATGACACTAGGCATTGAGTTTCTCCGTTTACACGCATTGGGTTGGGTGTAGAGACGCGATTTATCGCGTCTCTTCTTTAAAGGCAGACGTTGAAGGCAGACGCGATAAATCGCGTCTCTACCAACTAACGAATCAAATCGTAGTTATAGTCAGTTGTACCCATACCTCTGGTTTCTTTATCCAACTGTTCCAGTACGGCATTGACCAGGGTTGTCAGCATATAAATAGCGCCTTCATAACCCAGGGTTGTCATTCTGTGCAGATGGTGTCTGTCAAAGATTGGGAAACCGATGCGGATCAACGGCACTTCAAACTCTTCGCCCTTATAAAGCGTGTCGCGTTGAATGAACTTGCCGTAGGAGTTGCCGATCATGAAGTCCGGTTTGTTGGTGAAGACCAATGAACGGAAATGCCATAAATCTTTGCCGGTATGGACGACAGTTTTTTGTCCGTAAGGCGAATCTTTGAGCATTTTATCCATCGCTTTCGCCCAACGTTTGTTGGCATGGTTGCACAATACGTCGGTCGGTTCAGCACCCACTTCCAGCAGGAATTTGGTCATGCCCATCACGAAATCCGCATCGCCGTACAAGGAGAACTTTTTGCCGTGTAGCCAGGCGTGCGAGTCGGTCATCATGTCAACCAAACGGCCGCGCTCAAGTTCCAAAGAAGCAGGAATCGGCTTGCCGGTCAGTTCGGAGACTTTCATCAGGAATTCATCGGTCCATTCCAGGCCCATCGGAATATTGATGGCGGTAGCGGGTTGATGCATGATGGTTTGCACATACTTTTTGGTTTTTTCCAACTGCCAAGGTTGCAGCAGCAAGGTGTCGATCGCGTTAGGCGCGTCTTTCACTTCATCTTGGGTGGTGCCGCCGGAATACATGCGGAAGGTGCCGTCGGCAGGCGTATCCAATACTTCGGAAGGATCGCTCAATAACGAGTAATCAACGCCCATTTCCTTCATCATGCGGTGCATGACGCGGAAGTTGCCCAGATAGGTTTCAAAGCCCGGAACCAGGTTGATCTTGCCGTTTGAACCGACTTTCTTGTCGTCCATATGGTTCAGGGTGAAATACTTCAACATGCCTTCGAACATATTGTCCCAACCGGTGGTATGGCTACCGACAAAGCTTGGGGTATGGGCATAAGGTGTTGGGAATTCCTGTTCGATATGTCCGGCTTTTTTAGCGTTATTGATGAACGCATTCAAGTCGTCGCCGATAACTTCAGCCATACAGGTGGTCGATACGGCAATGATGTCAGGTTTGTACAAAGCTTTGGCGTTTTCCAAACCGGCCATCATGTTCTTTTGGCCGCCGAATACCGCCGCATCTTCGGTCATCGAGTCTGAAACGCAGGCGACAGGCTCTTTGAAATGACGGTTGAAATAGGAACGGAAATAAGCGACGCAACCTTGCGAACCATGAACATAAGGCATGGTTTTTTCAAAGCCCAATGCGCAAAGTACCGCGCCTAAGGGTTGGCAGGCTTTAGCCGGGTTTACCGTTAATGCTTCGCGGTTAAAATTGATTTCTTGGTATTCCTTGGTGGTTGTCCACTGAAACACTTCATCAATTTTTTCCTGGGGGTGACGCTCTTCGTAAGCTTCACGTTTGTTGGCCAGGCTTTCCTTGTATTCATCGTTACGGAATAAAGGATAACTCGGTTGTATGTTTTCGACTTCTTGACTCATGATAATCTCCTACGCGCCACTAATCTGTGGACGACGGTTGAAGGAAAAATATTGCATTTGGGTGGGCATTTACATAATTACTAAGAGTAAAAGCCCCTTCTCCCTCAGGGAGAAGGTTGGGATGAGGGGATATAAATAAACTTTTTCCTTATTTAATTCCCCCTCACCCAACCCTCTCCCTCTGGAGAGGGCTTTTTTGCCCCCTACACAAAATTAAGCGCTTGCAGCGACTGCTACGTCTGAACTCTCGGCTGTTTTCCAGGGCACTTTCACCTGTTTCCAGCAAGGGTTATTCAGCGTCATGTCCATATCTCGGGCGAAGATGGCAAAGCCGTCATAACCGTGATAAGGGCCGGAATAATCCCAGGAGTGCATTTGACGGAACGGAATACCCATCTTTTGGAAAATGTACTTTTCCTTGATGCCGGAACCGATCAAGTCAGGTTGGACTTTCTTAACGAACTCTTCAAATTCATAACCGGTCACGTCGTCATAAATCAGCGTCGCATTGCCCATTTCCTTGATGGTGCGGTCATAGTCATCGTTGTGACCGAATTCATAACCGGTACCGACCACTTCCATACCCAAGTCTTCATACGCACCGATCACATGACGCGGACGCAAACCGCCGACATACAGCATCACGCGTTTGCCTTGCAGACGAGGTTTGTATTTGGCGATAACCGCATCGTATTCAGCTTGGTATTTGGCGATAACTTTTTCAGCGCCTGCTTGAATCGTTTCATCGAATAACGCGGCAATCTTGCGTAACGATTCGGCAATTTTGGTAGGGCCGAAGAAGTTGTACTCAATCCAGGGGATCTTGTATTTTTCTTCCATGTGCCGCGCAATGTAGTTCATTGAGCGATAGCAATGGATCAAATTCAGTTTCACCTTAGGGGTTTTTTCCATTTCCGCAATCGTGCCGTCGCCGGACCATTGGGCAACTACGCGCAGACCCATTTCTTCCAGCAAAGTACGCGAAGCCCAGGCATCGCCGCCGATGTTGTAGTCGCCGATCACAGCGACATCGTAAGGCGTGGTGGCAAAGCTGTCGTCGCCGTCACGGTTTTCCAGAACCCAGTCGCGAATCGCATCGTTAGCAATGTGATGGCCCAGCGATTGGGAAACGCCGCGGAAACCTTCGCAACGAACCGGCACCACAGGCTTGCCGATTTCTTTGTTGGCTTTTTTGGCGACTGCTTCAATATCGTCGCCAATCAAACCGATCGGGCATTCCGATTGAATACTGATGCCTTTGTTTAAAGGGAACAATTCCTCGATTTCAGTCATGATTTTGGCCAGCTTTTTATCGCCGCCGAAAACAATGTCTTTTTCCTGGAAATCGGAAGTGAAGTTCATCGTGCCGAAGGTATTGACGCCGGTAGTGCCGACATAATAGTTACGACGACCGGCGCGGGAATATTGTCCGCAGCCGACCGGGCCGTGCGAGATATGGATCATATCTTTAATCGGGCCCCAAACCACACCCTTGGAACCGGCGTAGGCGCAACCGCGAATGGTCATTACGCCGGGTTGGGATTTACGGTTTGAAGTAATGCATTTATTCGATTTTTCCAGGGATTGATCGTTAACCGCTAAATGCTTAGCGCGATCTTTCCTTGCTTGTTCGGGATAGACTTCCAGCACTTCTTGAATAAGCGCTTCGGTCTCTTCTTTCGTTAGAGCTGCCATGAGTGTCTCCTACTTGTGCCGTGGGTAATCCCCCAACAGACAGGTTTTAGGATGGGAATCCCGTAGAGACGCGATTGATCGCGTCTGATTTACCGCGTCTGATTTATCGCGAATCGCGTATCCACAGTCAGAGACGCGATAAACCGCGTCTCTACGGTTGGTCAATTATTAAGCGGTTGCTTCAGCAGCCGCAGTTACACCGATAATCGATTCGTCTTCTTGCTCAATAATACCGAATTCCATCATCAGTTCTTCCAGCTCATCCATCGTGATTGGAGTAGGGATAATGAAGTTCTTGTTATCGCGAATCTTCATTGCCAATTGACGGTATTCGTCGGCTTGTTTTGCAGTCGGTTCATATTCGATAACAGTCATACGGCGAATTTCAGCGCGTTGTACAACGTTGTCGCGTGGTACGAAGTGAATCATGGTGGTGCCGATTTTTGCAGCCAATGCAGAGATCAATTCGTCTTCGCGTGCAGTGTTACGAGAGTTACAAATCAAACCGGCCAAACGGACACTGCCTGAGTTAGCGTATTTCACAATACCTTTAGCAATGTTGTTAGCCGCATACATCGCCATCATTTCGCCCGAGCAGACGATGTAAATTTCTTGCGCCTTGTTTTCACGGATTGGCATGGCAAAACCACCACACACAACATCCCCAAGTACATCATAAAAAACGAAGTCAAGTTCATCGTCATAAGCACCTTCTTCTTCAAGGAAGTTAATCGCTGTAATAACACCGCGACCCGCACAACCAACGCCGGGCTCTGGACCGCCTGATTCAACGCATTTGATGCCGCCGTATCCGACTTTCAATACATCTTCGAGTTCTAAATCTTCAACGCTGCCCGCTTCGGCAGCCAAACTCATAATGGTAGTTTGGGCTTTCGCATGAAGGATTAAACGGGTAGAGTCGGCTTTTGGATCGCAGCCGACGATCATTACTTTGTTGCCTAATTCTGCCAACGCAGAAACCAGGTTTTGAGTTGTAGTGGACTTACCGATTCCACCTTTACCGTATATTGCACATTGACGTAATGCCATGATCTTCTCCTCTTATTAGGACGTTGTTGTTGATGACATTAGGGGTAAAGCAAGCGGTGTGCCAATCATTAAAATACAACATAACGCGTTGAATATTAATGTTTATTTTTATTGCTAATGGAGGTAATCAAGGTAGTGTTTCAAACATTTTGTAATGCTCTGTAGACTTAGCAACAGTGCGGTTATTTATTGTTCTATCGTCCCCACGTGCTGCCTCACTGCCATTAAATCAATGGCTGCGTATATCCAGCGACTGGAGTGCAAGGCTGGCCTTGCAGTATGGACCGGCTAGTACAAGGCTAGCCTTGCACTCCAGTCGTGCCCGCCTAAAGTTACAGCCTATAGAGAGGTGACTGTGTGTAGATAGCTCAAACAACAGAAGGATTGTTATAAACAGAACAAAACATTAGCGGCATTTGCCAGCAAATAAACCCATTTAAATCAATTTAAATCAACCAGTTATGATATTTATCAAATACCGCTAAAAACTGGATTGAATATTGCTTAAGTAAAAAGATACACATACTTAATGATGGAGCTTGCAATGTCTTCTACGGTTTTTTCTGAAATATTAAGCGGTTTGTACGATAACAAAGTCGTGCCTTATCTGGGGCCGGGCGTGCTTTTCGATGCCACCAACAAACTAACCGGGGCGCCCATGCCTGCCGACAGCAATAGCCTGATTTTGGCTATGAATAACGGCAACCCGATGGCTCCGAAGCTGATGTATGAGTTTCCCAGAGCAGCGATGAATCAGGAGCTCAAAAAAGGCAGGAACTTTCTGGGGCAGTTTCTGACCAAGTTATATGGCGAAACCGAATGGACACGCGCCGCGGTACACGATTGGCTGGCAGAATGGAGGCCCGCTTATGTCATCGATATAAACCGGGACACCCAATTGCAGGACAGCTATGCCGATGAAGAGCATACGCTGATTGTAGGCGTTGCAAGAATCACCGCCAGCCAATTCCGGTTTAAAATCTATCACTACGACGGCAGCGATTATTTTGAAATATCCCAGGATCAGATTCATCCCAAATTCCCCATACTATTTAAACCATTGGGCACGCCAAAACCGGAAGCCAACTACATCGCTTCGGATGCCGATTATGTCGATTACATCACCGAGTTAATGGGCGGCTTTGCGATCCCCGATTTCCTCAAAGAATACCGCAAAGGCAAGCAATACCTGTTTATCGGTATGCCGCTAAACAGGGATTCGGAACGCATGGTGATGAGCGACATCGTTTATGGCGCGGCCGAGAAAAAAGGCTGGGTCTTGAACAAGAACCCGACCGATAAGGAAAAACGGTATTGCAAGAAAATAGGCTTGGAAATCCTGGATGCGGGTGTCGAAGACCTACTGGCTGCCGTACTTAACTGATGCCCCAGTCCAACGCATTCGCCAACCACCGCCTGCTGCTTTACTACAAAGGCGACATCAGCGCCTTGACGCTGTTCGCCCAGCACAGCAACGGCAGTATCTGCTTTCCTGAGCCGTTGCCTGCCTTGTCCAGCGCACTGGAGCCGGAAGAGTTTAAATCCGGAAAAGTCAGCATTCATCCGGCCATGCTGGTCAACAATATCAACTGGCTTTTGCAATTGGACAACGACCTGCTGCGCGTCGAGCCGGAATTTAGCGAACAAATCGACACGCCCGGCGGCATTATCACCGTCCACATGGCTCGCTTCATGCTGCTGGATCCTCCGCACAAACTGATGCAAAGCCGGGATTGCCGGATGAGAACCTTGCCGGAACTGCGCGGCAGGCCGCCTGCGGAAATGGAATTGCTGCGCCGCGCCTATACCAAGGTGATGTAGGGCTCAGATGTTTGACTTTATGGACATGGGCTACGATGAACCCGGCGAATCGATTGGATCGGGGCCATATATCCCTGATGCCGGCGAGTGTATGCGTTGCGGCATCTGCGTCAGCAGTTGCCCGACCTTCCGCTTGTTCCAGGTCGACGAAGAAACCCCGCGCCGACGCATCCGCACTATCAGCAAACTGCTGGTTGAAAACCTGCCGGTCAGTGCCGACGAACACCGGCACCTGGATAACTGCCTGCAATGCCGGGCCTGCGAAACCGCTTGCCCAAGCCGGATGGCTTACGGGCAATTGTTCGATCAAGCTCAGGCACAGTTAAAGGCAAATCCAGGTCGGTTGGCGAAACTGGCGTTCAAGCTGATTGAGAACAAGCGCTGGCGGACGCGGCTGATGCCGTTGCTGGCCGTTTACCTGAAATCGGGCTTGCACAAACCGTTACGCCGTAGCGGATTACTGAAAAAACTGCATTTGGCGGAGGCCGAAGCCTTGCTGGGTAATCCGGCATTGCAGGCATTGGCGGTTTCTTATCCCACCCGCACCGCAAAACGCGGCCAAGTTGCGCTGTTCACCGGCTGTGTCGCCGAACAGTTCGACCGGGAGACCTTGTCGGCGGCGATCAAGCTGCTTAACGCGATAGGCTACGAAGTACTGGTGCCGCCACAACAAGGCTGCTGCGGGGCGATCCACCAACACAACGGCCAGTCCGCCGCCGGTTTGATCGACAACAACATCAGCGTGTTCAACGCGCTGGACGTCGATGCCGTACTCCATACGGCCACCGGTTGCGGGGCGATGTTAAGCGAATATCAAAATGATGACGAAGCGGGGCAACTGTTCCGGCATCGCTTATGCGACATCAACGAATTTTTGTTGGTACACTGGCCGGACGACCTGCAACTGACGGCATCCACGCAGAAAGTCGCAGTCCACGAGCCATGCAGCCAGCGCAACGTACTCAAAAATCAGCAAACCGTTTATACGCTGCTGCAAAAAATCCCCGGCCTAAATATTGTCGCATTGGCCGACAACCCTATCTGCTGCGGTGCTGGAGGCAGCTATATGCTGACACATCCCGACAACGCCGGGCAATTACGGGCTTTAAAACAGAAAAGCATCGCCGCGGCCTCAGCGGATATCGCGGTTAGCAGTAATTTTGGTTGCAGGATTTTTATCAATCCCAATGAGATAAGGGTAGAGCATCCTTTATTGCTGCTTGCCCAGCATTTAAGCTAGTCGGGAAGCAGCACGACAGCTTGAAAACACCTTGATTTGCGGAGCCAATGACGGAAGTCGAACTCGTGACCTGCTGCTTGAGAATCTTTTAAAATCAATGACATATTACTAATCACAACAAGCAATAACAAGTTCAGTCCGTTGGCTGATTTCGTTGTCATTAATTGCCTTTTTTACCCTCAAGCGTCCCATGAGACAACGTACATATTCCATTACAAACCAGCGATCCATCCCGATTGAAAACGGCTACCCGTTCCTTCCGATATAAACCCGACCACCGATTCCAATGGGATTACACCAGTAACAAATGTCGACTTTTGGAATTAGTGAATAACCCATACCTGTCTTTTACAGCGGTTGTTTAATTGGCTGTTTAGTTATGTACAGCAAACATTCAGAAAGAAATAAAAAATGGCTATTAACAAGTTTCAGGTTGATATGTAGGACAATTTCAATCGTCTGTCGGCCTGACATCGTGGTTTATAATCTGAGAGTAGCCAAAGCCCAGACGCACCACCTTCTGGATTTTCCGTGAGCGCCTCATGGCGACGGAAGCCAGTGAAACGCTATTTGAAGCCGGGCATCGGGAATTGGATAAGCACGGTTACTTAACGCGTGGCGGGCAAATCATTGATACCAGCATCGTTCCAGAGCTAAAGCAGCATCTGCATAAAGATGAGAAAGCCCTACAAAGAGCAGGCCGCGCCTATCGACGGGTCACCTGCCAATTTATACACCGAGGTTTGGCAATTTAGGCGGTATTTCGAAGTACTCAAAATCATATCTCTTGCTTTTTGGACTATTCTCAGTTAAATACGACGAAAGGTTGTTGACTCGATTAGCCGCCAAACAACACGTCTTCAACTACATCAAAGTGCATTACAATCGGAAACGGCTTCATTAGAAACTAGGCTATATCAGCCTGAAACTTTTGAACTTAAAAATCAACTTAGCAAAATACCCGGAGAATCAGGGCAAGATCAATGTTTAAATGCTTCGCTAGTCTGGATTGTGCTAGATCATACATTGACCCTCTTTAGCAAAGTGCAATGAATATCTGCAATAACCAAGACGACATGAAAACAACTAAAAATACCGAAAAGAAAGCAGCGGCTAATGGAACGCCAATACAGCCGGAAAGAGGGAAAACGGCTGAGGCGGATAAACCCTGTATGGTGGTCGCTATCGGCGCCTCCGCTGGAGGCCAGACAGCGCTGGAGCAGATGTTTGCGACCATGCCCAATGATTGCGACATATCATTCTTGGTGATTATGCACCTGCCCCCGAAGGGACCATCGTTCCTGGCCGGAATGTTGAACCGCTACACTACAATGGAAGTGCTAACGGCCGAGGAAGGTATGGTACTCAGACCGAACAAGGTTTACGTGATTCCGGCCGGCAAGAACCTGGCCGTAAAGAATAACCGGCTCCATCTGGAAATTCCGGAACAAGGTCATGGGGCACACCACCCCATAGACCGTCTGCTCAACTCCCTGTCCGAACAGGCTGGAGCAAGGATCGTGGCTGTGGTCCTGTCCGGTACCGGCAGTGACGGTGCTCAAGGAGCGAAAAAGATCAAGGAGGCCGGCGGGCTTGTCATTGCCCAGGAACCCGGTTCGGCCGAATACCCCAGCATGCCCCAGGGTGTAATTGACACAGGAGCGGCCGATCTGATCTTGCCGGCCGAACAGATAGCGGTAAAGATCGCCGATATTTCACGCGGTTATTGCTTTCTTCCTTCAGATACATGCCATGTTGCCTCTTTAGACGAGAATTTGGCTACCGTTATCAGTCTCGTCAAGGATAAAACCGGTCACGATTTCAGTGCCTACAAGACTAACACCGTCATGCGCCGCATCGAGCGGCGGATGGCGATGAATGATGTGACCGGGATCGGAAAATATATCACTCTGCTACGTGAAAATCCCCAGGAGGCGCAAGCACTTTGCCAGGACATCCTGATCGGGGTGACCAGTTTTTTCCGTGACCCGGAGGCATTCGCCATTCTCCGTCGGGAGGTGATTCCCGCTCTACTGGCAAACCGGGCCGCCGCCGAGCCGCTACGGGTTTGGCATGCCTGCTGCTCCACTGGGGAAGAAGTCTACTCCATGGCCATGCTGATCAAAGAATACCTGGATGAACATAAGCTTGACACCAAGGTGCTGATATTCGCCACCGACATTGACGAGTTGGCGATTGCTCAAGCCAGAGCAGGGATCTACGACAGCGATATCGAAGCGGATGTGGGCGAGGAACGGCTCAAGACTTATTTCACCCGAACCAACAATCATCAATGGCAGGTGACAAAGACACTACGGGAGATGGTCGTCTTTGCTCAGCAGAGCCTGATCAAGGATCCGCCTTTCTCCCGGCTCGATCTATTGGTCTGCCGCAACTTCCTGATCTACCTGAACCCCGACATGCAGAAGCGGCTAATCGCCCTGTTCCATCATGCACTCAAACCGGGAGGTGTTTTGTTCCTGGGCAATTCTGAAACAGTGGGCCGCTCTTCGGATCTGTTCGCTACCATCGACAAAAAGTGGAAAATTTTCGAGCGGCTGAAGGGCGAACGTCGTTCGGACACCCCTTTTCCCTATCCTGCCTCAGTTCGCAGACCCTTTGGAACAGGACGTCTACCGAGACCGGACGAGACCTTGGAGCCGAGTCTCGATGAGGTCGCTGAAAAGATACTGATGGAGCGTTATTCTCCACCCTGCGTGGTGGTCGACGAAAAATACGATATTGTGCATATCTCCAACAGGACCAGCGATGTCTTGGAAGATCCGATCGGCGAACCGACCAAGAATGTCCTGCGCAAGGCTAAGGAGGCGTTGCGGCCGGCTTTACGAGCCGCGATTCACAAAGCTTTCGCCGAGCAGAAACAGATTGAATTCAGGGGAATAAAGATTGTTGACAGCGGTGGAGAAAAGGCGATCAACGTGGTCGTCGAACCGCTCAAAATGCCGCTGACATCCGGGAAGCTGGCAATGATCATCTTTGAACCTGCCGTTCTCCCGGCGCCGCCCCCTGTGGTGGACGGCACGGATTCCGCGCTCTCCGGCAAAGAGTCATCCAGAGATATGCTGGTCCGCCAGCTGGAAGAGCAATTGCGCGTTACCAGCGATCAACTTCAGGCCACCGCCGAGCAGCTTGAAAGCTCCAACGAAGGATACCTGTCGGCCAACGAAGAGCTGATGTCGATCAATGAAGAGTTCCAGTCCGCCAACGAAGAGCTGCAATCGACCAACGAGGAACTGGAGACATCCAAAGAGGAGTTGCAGGCGCTTAACGAGGAGCTAGTCACGGTCAATGCCGAGTTGCAGGAGAAAGTGGAAGAACTCAATCAAGCCAATAGCGACATGGAGAACCTGCTGACCAGCTCCGAGATTGCCACCTTGTTTCTTGACCGGCAGTTAAATATCAAGGGTTTCACCCCGGCTGCAGCCACCATCTTCAACCTGATTCCGGCCGATATTAGACGTCCGTTCCGGCACTTTTCCGGCAAGATCGATTGGCCGAGCCTTGTCAAAGACGCTGAGACGGTGCTGGCAGGCCAAGCCTTTGCCGAGCGGGAAGTAGCAGCGCTGGACAGCGAACATCATTATTTGAAGCGGATATTCCCCTACCGGACCCCGCAAGGGAAAATAGACGGTATCGTGATCACTTTCGTCGATATCACCGAACGGAAGAGCGCCGAGGAGGCGAGCATGCTGCTGGCGGCAATAGTCGAATCCTCGGACGACGCCATCCTCTCCAAGGATTTAAACGGCATCATCCGAAGCTGGAACGCGGGAGCTGAGCGACTGTTCGGCTATCCGGCTGAGGAGGCTATAGGCAAACCGGTCACCCTGTTTATTTCCCCGGAACTGCATGCTGAAGAGCATCGGATTCTGCAAAGGCTGGCGGCCGGCGAGCGCGTCGACCACTATGAAACAGTGAGGCTGGCTAGAGACGGCCGAAAAATCGACGTATCGATGACCGTCTCGCCGATAAAGGATAGCGCAGGAAAAATTATCGGCGCATCGAAGATTGCCCGAGACATCTCGGAGCGCAAGCGGACCGAGGAAGCGCTACAGCATAGCCGGCAACAGAACGAGTTCCTGGCAAAGGTCATCGAAACCGCCTCCCAACCCTTTGCTGTGGCTTATCCTGACGGACGTCTTGGGCTCATCAATGCCGCTTTCGAGCAGCTGACCGGATACACCGGCGATGAACTGAGATCCGTTGACTGGAGGATCACGGCGCTGACCCCGCCGGAATGGCAGGACATTGAGCGGCATCATTTAGAGGAACTGCAACGCACCGGCCAACCGGTGCGCTACGAAAAAGAGTATCTAAAAAAAGACGGCAACCGGGTTCCTGTTGAGCTATTGGTTCACCTTGCGGCAGATGCAGAGGGGAATCCGGAGTATTACTATTCATTCATCACCGACATCACCGAACGGAAAAATTCGGAACAGGCTTTGCGTCAACAAGAGGAACGATTGCGCTTGGCGCTGGCGGCGGCGCGAATGGCCGCCTGGGATTGGCATGTGCCGAGCGGCGATGTCATTTGGAACGAGATGTACTACCGGATGATGGGTTACGAACCCGAAGAAGTTCAACCCTCTTATCAGGCCTGGATTAGCAGGGTACACCCCGATGACGTCGATTCTGTCCAATCCAACATACAGCGCTGCATGGCGGAAGGGTTAGTCTACACCACCGAATTCCGCACCCTCTGGCCGGATGGGACGATCCGCTGGCTGCAAGCCCGTGGAGAATTCGAATATGATCTGAACAAGCAGCCGCTCCGCTGTTACGGTGTCATGATCGACATTACCGAGCGCAAACAGGTGGAACAAGCGCTGAAAGATGCCGACCGGCGCAAGGACGAATTTCTGGCAATGCTGGCTCACGAACTCCGCAATCCCTTGGCGCCGATTCGTAACGCAGTGGAAATCCAGAAACGCGCAAACATGGACCCGGCCCGAATAACGTGGTGCACCGACATCATCGATCGTCAAATTAACCATCTGACAGGGTTGGTGGACGACCTGCTGGATATCTCCCGTATCAGTCGCGGTTTGATCGAACTCAAGAAAGAAACGCTGGAAATACGGGACTTCATTCAGCCGGCTGTGGAAACCAATCAGCCGCTGATCGACACCCGTAAGCAGGAATTCGCCATGACGCTTCCTCCGGAACCCGTGTGGGTCGAAGGTGACCGGATTCGACTGGCCCAGATCATATCGAATCTTATCAACAACGCCGCCAAGTACACCGAGGAGGGAGGACGTATTGGATTGTCAGTCGAACTATCGGGAGACGATGTCCGCATCTGTGTCACCGACAGCGGGTGCGGCATTGATTCGGCTAATTTATCCAGCTTATTCGATCTCTTTTATCAAGCAGATCGCCACCTTGACCGCTCCCAAGGCGGCTTGGGCATCGGTTTGTCTCTCGTCCGCAGTCTGGTTGAGAAGCATGGCGGCGATGTGCGAGCGTTCAGCGCGGGCCGGGGCCAAGGCAGCAAATTTGTGATCCGGCTGCCTCGGCTTATTGTTTCCAAACCCGCCACTATTTTCACCACAGAGCTTACCGCCCCGGACCTAAAAAAGCTCCGTATCCTGGTTGTGGACGACAATCAGGATATAGCCGAAAGTCTCGCCTTGCTGCTGGAAATAGACGGACACCAGGTACAGACAGCCAACAACGGCTTTACCGCACTGGAAATAGCACGAGCCGAACGGCCCGATGTCATCCTGTTGGACATCGGACTGCCGGGGATGAACGGCTATTCGGTAGCGCAAGCACTACGACAGGACCACGGACTTGAACGGACTTTACTTATTGCGCTGACAGGCTATGGACAGGCTGATGACCGGGAAAAATCACATGCAGCCGGATTCGATGCACATCTGGTCAAACCCGTTAATTTTGAAACGCTACAAAAATTGCTGGGTGATTACACACCCTATGCTTTTTCGATCTAACTGTGCTTTTTTGACGGATTGTGCATATTACATCCATTTGCACACCCGTGATGCCGGACGAGCAAGTGCGGGAGGTGGTGTTTTTTTAGTAGAAATAATAACCAAGACCTGTGACCGCAATTTCATAGCGTAAAAAATGCTCATACTCGCCACATACCTTTGTAGGCTTTTGATTAGTCAATGTTCTAAAAAGTATGCGTTGCATACCCTATGAGACTTTGTCAAAAAACCACCGCTGATGCAGTCAATGTTGGCATTTCAAGTTTTTGTGGTCTAGCACGTTAGTTTTACGTTAGAAATGACAGCTTTTGGATTTTGACCTGCCATTCAATTCGTAGTTACAAACGTCAGAAATTAGCCGAAAGCAGAAGTTCTGGCCTGGCAATTTTACATTAAAAAGTACCTACACCCTTTGAGGGGCTTGCTATTGTGTTGCAGTTGCAGTGTCTTATTATTCTTAACTGTCCCACATACCCCACAGGCAATAAAAAAGGCCTTAATAAACACATAAGACCTTAATTTATTTGGAGCCAATGATGGGAGCCGAACCCACGACCTACTGATTACGAATCACATTATTCTCCTATAATATATTGATTGTATTGATATGTTATAAGTCTATTTTGCGTAGCCTTGCATAACAGAGCATAACGAATCATAACCGAAACACGCAAAAGTCACGCAGATCACACGCTCAATTTGGGGCTGGCAGTTGTAGCAATCGCTCGCTACGCCATATCCTAATTACATGTATTGTTTGGTTATCCAGCCAATACACAATACGAAAAGGTGGATGAATCAGTTCGCGTATTTTTGGTTCGTCGAATTCGGGCACTATACGACCAATTTCAGGATAATCTTCCAGAACTTCAGTATGAGCAACGATCTCAGCTACAAACTTATCTCCGATGGTAGAGGCGCCTTGTTCCAGATAGTACGCTTGAATGTCGGCAAGATCGTTAAATGCAGACTCGGCAAACAACAGTCTCATTTAACGAATACCCAGCTTGGTTTTGACCTCACTTAATTCCATGACGTTTCCATTTTTGACATCCATCAACCCTTGGGCAACGGCTTTCATGAACATCCGCTCTTCCTGGTTCTTTTCGTAATCATCTAGGTCTTGAACCACGGCAACACCACGACCACGACTGGTAAGCAACACGGGTCTGTGGGTTTCTTTAACTTGATTAACGACTCTGCCAGGATTGATTTTCAGATCACTGAGCGGAATGACATCTTCAGAAAATTTAGTAAGCATCGCTGCACCTTTGGCTAATGTGTATGGTCTAATTATAGCACCTATTAATAGGTGCTGTTTAATCAGCAAAATGGGCTAACAATTCCAAAAGAATGCCATGGAAAACCTATCATCATCATTTTCAAAAATTATTTCACTAAACCCATCAACTGCCCATAACTATCAACTACATCATATTTGACCTGCTCGGAGGTAATCTTTGAGAAGAATTTTCTGGCGCATTCGATTTTGGATTTTTCGATGGCCCTATATTCCATTGAAGACATGGAGCCCTTGGTTTCCGCGATGAAGTAAATGTGTTTTACCGTGCCTTCCTTGAAAGAAATCGCCCAATCCGGGTTGTATTCGCCGACCGGCGTGGGGATGAAAAATCCTCTCGGCAACTTCGCATAAACAACGACTTCTTCGCTGGCATCTAACGCTTTGGCAAATTCCCGTTCGATTTTTGAGTCAGTAAATACATAATCGTAAATGTGCCGATTCAGTTTTTCACCTGCTTTGCTGAAATCCATTTTCTGCTGATTCTGGGTAAAAATGTCCAGGCTATGCGAGTCGGCTATTTCATCGTAAGCCAGATGCTCGATGATTACCGTCGCTTTCTGCTCATTGATTAGCCGGGAAGTTTTGGCGATAAACTCTTCGGGGTTGATGTTAAATTGGGCGAATTTATCCAAGCGCATGCCTTGCAGGATGCTGCCGACTGTTTTTCGAGTCAGTTGAGTGGCTTCGGTCAACTTGCCGATCAGATCGTACTTCACCGCTGAATGCGCAGAGTGATTCAACTTGCCGGTTTCGGTTTTAGTAGCATAAAAACCCTCCCCTTCTTTAACTTCATCATAGGATATTTCTTCTTTTTGCGTCCCGGTCGCCACCGTATAAAGTAACGGACTGACCTTCAGCTCATTATTCAATGCCAATATGCATTTTTTAACCAGCTCTGCACTATCAAAATCTACCGCATAGGCCGCTTTACGATTGATCTTTTCCCAAAGCGCCTTGAACTCCTTCTTGTCGAAATTCTCGTTAAGCGGGTTGACCTTGGCTTTGCGCCCGTCCTCAATCGTAGGCATTTGGACATCGGTGAAGACACTGTCAATCAGGTGAAAAACTTGCTCTGCATAAATTGTTAGATCTGGAGGCAGGGCAGCTAATTGTTCGTCCAATTTAGCAGCATGATACTTGTCAGTAATATGTCTATGTTTATCAACATAACCATTTTGAATTAGATAAAACTCAATATCTTTTGCCAAATCTGAGGTAACTGCGACATCACCTTCGGGTGTGAGCAATACCTTACCGGTAAAGTATTTTTCATCGGCAATACGCGGCCGCGTAGAAAGCGCACTGCTAATCTCGCTTTGCAGACCTGCGACAAATTCGGTATAGCTGTCGCTGGTTACCACGCTTAATACATTGATTTGATGTACGGTTGCGGGGTGATCCATACGTTCGCCAATCTGGTTAACAGACAAACGCATACCGCGCCCAACTTCCTGCCGACGTGTCGTGGTATTGTCGCTGTGCTTCAAAGTACAGATGACAAACACATTGGGATTGTCCCAGCCTTCCCGCAACGCAGAATGCGAGAAAATAAAGCGCACCGGCTCGGCTAACGATAACAAGCGTTCCTTATCTTTCAAAATCAGGTCGTAGGCATCGACATCATCCGCTTCGGTCGATTTTTTTCCTGTTTCCGGATCAATCAAGCGTTTGCTTTTCTTATCGACGGAAAAATACCCCTGATGGGTTTTCGTTGTCGCAATACCGCGCAGGTAATCGTTATAAAGATTGTCGTCTAAGCCCAGAACTTCATTGAGCTGACTGTTATATTCCTCTTCAAAGATTTGCGCGTATTCGCCGGCAGATTCGCCACTCTCATTGTAGCAACGGTACTTAGCCACCGTGTCGATAAAGAACAACGACAGCGCTTTAATACCTTGATGAAATAGCACTTGTTCCTTTTCAAAATGGGCTTTAATGGCTTCGCGGATTTGAATGCGCCGCAAAGCCATTTCGTCGACATCGCCGGTCGCTTCGCCCACGGATAACTCAACGCCATTGGTAAAGCTCAACGTGTCGGTATAGGCGTTAATATCGGAAACGACAAAGCCCTTGTATTGATCCAGCCCGCCGGAAAGATCGAACAGGTTGTCGCTTTTATTCAGTTTGCGTAGCACCCGCTTGATACCGCTTTTTTGTTTGATTTCCAGCTCCACCCGGACAACCGGCGGTTTACTGGTGGAAATATCAATACCGCCCAAATACAGATAGGCATTGGTGCCGCCAAATTCTTCAGCGATATGCCGCGCACCTGGATTTTCTTAACCAGTTTCTGGTTATAGGCATCCAAGGCGTCGAGACGATAGATTTTGTTGTACTCGGTTTTGTGGGTAGCTGAATAGCGCAAAATCATCAACGGATTAAATTGCTTCAGCGATTCCAGCGTTTTTGCACCTTCCATTTTTTGCGGTTCATCCAGGATCAAAATCGGGCGGTTACTCTTAATCACATCAATGGGGCGACGGGATTGAAAATCATCCAGTTCATCGTTGATACGGCGAGCGTCTTTGCCGGTTGCATTAAAAGCCTGGACATTGATGACCATGACATTGATGCCCGCATCGGACGAAAAGCTTTCCAGATTATGCAGTTGCTTGGAGTTGTAGATAAAGAACCGGGCTTTCTTGCCGTAGTCTTCCAAAAAATGTTCGGCGGTGATTTGCAGCGATTTGTACACGCCTTCCCGAATCGCAATACTGGGCACCACGATGATGAACTTGCTCCAGCCATAGCGTTTGTTCAGCTCGAACAACGATTTGATGTAGCAATAGGTTTTGCCGGTGCCGGTTTCCATCTCAATATCGAGGTTGATAGTGCAACCGGTTTTCTTATCGCCTTTTACTTCATCGGAAACAGGCAGGTTTTGCCTGCGTTGAACCGCACGGATGTTTTCGCGCAATTGTTCCTTTGAAATAGCGATTGCTTCATTACGAAAGCCCGACTGTTCCAGCAAACCATCCGACAAATGCGACTGTGCATTGCGGCCTGGATCGATTTGATATTTAAAGCCCGAGCTAAAGGGCTGCCCAGTAAAACACTCGACAATCGCCTCAACAGCATGGGTTTGGTACAGTTGCTTTTTAAATTTAAGCTTCATAATCGCTTTTAGAAATTGCGTTAAAAATTTTCAGTTTCAAGCATTCATCATCCATTTCTTCCGCCAGAAAAGCCGTAATAATTTCATTCAACAAATCCTTGTCAATGTTGCCCGCCGCAACGTGATAACTGATGTTTTCCATCTCATGCAAAAAACGACTGGCACAATACAGATAACCGTTAAACAACAGCATTTGGGCGCACAAGGTTATAGCAATGCGCTTGTTACCGTCGGCAAAACAATGGAATTTATTAGCGCTATAAAACAGGTGGGTCAGTTTGTCTTCAAATGTCGGGTAATAATCATCATTCTGGATATGTTCCAACACACTTCCCAACTTACCAATATCAAGATGGTCAAGAGTACCGCCGCCACTGACTTCGACCGTCTTTTGATGAGTATCAATTGCCTGCTCAATGGTCAGATAAATGATGGACATCAATCCCTTTCCTTCAGGCGTTTCATCACATCCTTGGCATCCGCTAACCGTTCCGAAAATTCCTGGCTTCTTTCGCCAATGAATCGTTCAAACTCATCCCGTTGCAAAGGGGCGACATACTCCTTCAACTGATGATGTAACGCATCGCGAAACGCCAAATCCCGGCTTGCCATCTTCATTCGTGCTTTTTCGATCAATGGCTTCCAAAGGGGTTGTGATTCGAATGTTTTGAAGAGGCTATCCACTTCCGAAGGTTTAAGTTTGCGGCCTTTGATGTTGGCTTCCTGCTGGAGCAAATCAGCAAATCCGCATTCGTAAGATGCAATCAAATCCAACACCTCAGAATACAGCGTTGGGCGGACATGATCTTTTTCTTCGAGCCTAAGAATTTTCCGATACTCCTTCGCATTTTCCCGAAAAATGCTGACATAAACTTTGTCGGTGTAAACGGCATACTTAAAATTGCCCATATCGACGCAGTCTTTCAAGGCATCGGTAAAACTTTTACGGTAATTTTCCTCAATGAACGCAGACTGTAAAAAATCTTCATCCCTTTGATTAATATACTTGGTGCCGCCGCCCGTGCGTTGATTAATGGTGTCAATAACAATATCCAAGATAGCCTGACGCAATAACTTGGCCCGGTTGCTTTCCGATACCAGCATTGCCAAGTTAAGGAATGCGCGTAAATCAAAAACCCCCAATTGCGGCGTTTTGGCGATGTTCCCGAAATCCGTTTCGGGAACATCCATTGCCTGAATGGCTTCTTTTAATGATTTCAATCGCTTGCCCTTCAGAACCTCATAACCGTTCTTGGACAACTCTGCCGAATGCTGCTCCAGGTAGTTTTCAACAGTTCTAAGCGTCACCTCAAAGAAATTAGCCACTTGTTCTTTGAGCAAAACGGTCTTGTCCTCAAAAGGTATGCCCCGCATACCGATGGCCTTTTCAATCTCAATCAAGGCATAAGGATTATTCAAAATATTCTGACGATCCACTTGGGAGACAGTTAAATCTTTAGTATTTTCTGCTTTAGCCGCTGTCGACATGATCGCTCCCAATTAAAGCGTTTTAATTTCAGTGTCGGGTGACAGCAGCTTGAAGATTTGCTCGATGTTGATTTTGACGCTGTCATTGGCGAAACCGGCGTCACGGAACACGACACGTAGCGGATTGCGGGCGGCGAGTTGTTTGACAAAGTCTTCGGTGATGCCGCCTTCCTTGTCGAAACAGGCGGCTAGAGCATTGCCATCGACAAAGAACACGGAATTTCCGGCAATGGTTTCGCGGATGATCGGTAGGCTTAAATCAACGCCCCAATCGAGCAATACCTGAAATAATAAATCCTCTTCAGTGCGGTCATCGCGCACGTTATCGACAAAATTGAACAAATCACCCTGTTTAAGCGCATCAGGTGTGTAATAAATTTCGTTCATGTTGGAGCTGTCGATTTTCAGCACCCTAAACCCAATATCCAAGGCCGTAGGAGCGGCTTTAGCCGCGATTTTATCCGCGATATTGGTCGAATCCATTTCATCGTTAAACTCTGTCGCGGCTAAAGCCGCTCCTACATCCAGGTTTGCCCCGGTTGCAGGTTCAACCACTGTGGAAGCAACTTTTGTGGGTGCGGCTTTAGCCGCAATTATTTTCTGCCCGGCCCGACGAATACGCTCCTTGCCGATTTCGGCAATGGTTTTGTAACCCGCTTTAAAGGCTTCGCTTTTTTCGTCGCAGATTTCCGGCAATTGCACCATGATGAATTTGCGATTGCCGCCGTCTTCGGCGTTGAGTTGCATGACGGCGTGGGCGGTTGTGGATGAACCAGCAAAAAAATCTAAAGCAATAAATTCCGACTCATCAGAGACGATTGAAAGGATTGTTTTCAGAAGCCTGACAGGTTTTGGACTATCGAAATAACCTTTGTCGTCGAAAAGGCGTTTTACTTCTTGCCTACCTTCCTGATTATGACCTACGTCTTGGTGTAACCAAATCGTATTTGGCCGAAGACCATTCTGTACTTCTGATAAAAAGGTTTTCAATCTTGGAGTTCCATCGCCATTTTTACCAAACCAAATTCGATTGTCTTCCACTAAAGTTTCAAGTTTTTCTTTATTAACACTCCAATATCGACCATCCGGCGGAAAACAAGATCTTCCAGTTGGGGTTTTAATTTCATAGATAAGTTTCTCGGTTCCAGACTTTGCAGAAAGAACCACAGATGTCCAATACCCTCTTGGGTCGTTATCAGGGTTAGAATATCCATCAGGAATATCATCCGTTCGTGGTAGGAGTTTTAGCTCCCAAAACGTTCTGTCACCGTTTAGCTTTGAATTTTTTGCGAAGCACAATATATGATCGTGCATTGTTGAAAAGTAAGTGGCATCATTTGCTCTTGCGAATTTCTTTTGCCAAATAATATTCGCAACAAAATTACTTTCTCCAAAAATTTCATCAGCTGCCTTTCTGACGTTACCAACTTCCCCGTCATCAATTGAAATAAAAATTACGCCATCATCCCTCAATAAATTCCGAGCAAGTTTCAGGCGAGGATACATCATGCTAAGCCAATCAGAATGAAACCGCCCATTGGATTCATTATTAGCCACTAAGCGATTCCCTGCTTCATCTTTCTGGTTAGAACGCTGCAAATAGCTTTCGCTATCCTCGGCAAAGTCATCCTCATAAATAAAATCATTGCCGGTGTTATAAGGCGGATCGATGTAAATCATCTTGACCTTACCCAGATAAGTTTCTTGCAACAGCTTTAAGGCATCCAGATTATCGCCCTCGATATACAGATTTTGCGTGACATCGAAATCGACGCTTTCCTCACGACACGGGCGCAAGGTTTTGGCAATCGGCGCATTGGCGGTCAACAATGCTTCACGCTTGCCCGGCCAGTTCAGTTGGTAACGCTCCTGCGGCCCTTCGACGATAGCGCTGGAGAGCTCCTGTTTCAGCAAATCAAAATCAATTGCCCGTTTAACTTGGCCTTGCGCATCACTGTTTTCAGTAACGCAGTTGGGGAACAAATCCGCCAGTTTGGCGATATTGGCTTCGGTAAAATCCGGAGTGTGTAATTTCAATTTTTCCATAAAGTTCTCTGATTAATGCTTATATATGGGCAACTTTTGTAGGAGCGGCTTTAGCCGCGATTTGAAAAAATTTATTTTAATCGCGGCTAAAGCCGCTCCTACAAAAGCTCCTACAGCCAAATGCCATCCCATAACGGATAATCGCCTATTTTCTCGACCAAACCGGCCCTGAGCGGGTTTGCCACAATATAACGGGCAATTTGCCGCAGGTCTTCTTCTTTCCGTGCCGCATGGTCATGATAGCCTTCCTGCCATAGCAGGGGATTACCCCTGATTTCGCCCCGTGCACGGCGAATTTTTTGTATTTCATACGAAGAAGAGCCTTTAATGTTTTGCATGATCTCGGACAAACTCGCATTTTTCAGTACAAACAACCAATGGGCATGATCCGGCATCACTACAAAAGCCAAGCTTTGCACATTTCCTTGTTCCTGTTGTCGTCGCATTGCCTGCACAACCAACCGGCCTAAAACAAAATCCAAAAACACCGGCTCACGCTGCATTGTCACCGTTGTAACTAAATAGGCCCGATTGGGTTCGGAATAACGGCCTTTTCTTAAATCTTTGCCGTGGGGTTTGGGTTTGTGGTTTGACATAAATTTTATCGCGGCTAAAGAATCTAATCGCGGCTAAAGCCGCTCCTACTAAAATCTTTTTTACACATGGCGCTAATGGAGCAATTGCTCAAGTTCAGTTTTCAGCTGACGAAGCTGAGTGTTAATTTCAATCTTGCGATTGAATTGTTTTTCTTTGTTAAGCCGCGCTTGCAGCTTTTGATATTCATTTTGTTTGCTGTGCCATTGATTCAGGCGCTCGACCTGATGTTTCAAGGTTTCCTGGTCGCGAGGCGGCAAGGATAACAGTTTACGGAGCAATTGTTCGTATAAACCTTGCATATCCAAAGCAACCGGCAAGGGCTGACGAGGCATATCTAACGATTGCCATTCACCGGCAAAATAGCCGTCGATGACCCACTTGCTGCTATCTGCCTCGTTGGGACGTTTATACGTCGCTATCGGTTGAATACGCTTATCATGATAAAGCTGGAAGATAATCGGATACGGAATGGCTTTATCGATGCAGCGTAACACCTCGTGGTCCAATTCCGGGGTTTTCAAGGTTATGTCGAATATCTGAATTTCCGGGACTGCCGATTTGGCAGGCAGATTGATAGTTTCAGGAGCGAGTTTGTATTGCCAAACAATTTGCTCGACCTGCTCGACGAATAATGCTTTCAGCGCAGAACTCGGCGAAGCATGCTCGTAGAGTTTGCTTTTGGGCAAGACACGACCGAACTGCGCTTGTTTGGGATAGGCGAACAAGGATGAAGCCGGAAGGATGAAGGCTGAATTCACCTCGCGCCCCTTTCAACCTTCATCCTTCCGCCTTCCGCCTTCATATCCCTCATCCTTGTATAACAAGAAAAGTTATCAGTTCAAAATCATCCAGACCGGCAATAGTGTTAACCAAAGCTGTGGTACTGCCGCCGCTGAACAAGCTATCGAGGTCTTTTTCTTCTTTAACGTCGACCATCGAGCGGATAGCTTGATCGAGCAAATTTGAATAGGCTTGCATGTTGCGCCCGTCTTCGGTCGCTTGATTGAACAATTGACAAGCGGCGCTGATGGGCTGATGCTGGCCTTTACACGCGGTACGCACTAAGTCCAGCAAGCGTTTGACTTCGGTATGATCGGTAATGATGTTGCCGTCTTTGCCGATGTAAACCAAGTAGAACGGATGTAATCGATTATGTTGATTGATATTTACGCCAGGATTGCGATTGCGCAGACTAAATATCACACCGGGGAATAAACCAATATCGGGATTGGTGGGAACTACTGCGTGCAAACCATTCGGAATATTGGCGAGGTCGCCATTGGTTTTTACATAGTTCAGCAAATCCATACGAAAATCGTTTAAACCGAGATCGGTAATGGATACGCCGGTTTTCAGGTCTTCCATTTCGATGACTTCTTCCTGTAAACGCCGCAATTGCTCTTTACGATAGGTCACGTCGTGCGATTGCGTGGCGAGAACGTTATCATCGCCGGTGGCGGCCATATCGGCAATCATCATGCGGTTTTCGACCCGTTCCTTAAGGTTGATGTATTCGTCCAGGCTAATGTCGGGCCAGTAGTTGACCAGTTGAATACAGCCATTTTGCGAACCGATACGATCCACCCGACCGAAGCGCTGAATGATGCGTACCGGGTTCCAGTGAATATCGTAGTTAATCAGGTAATCGCAATCTTGCAGGTTTTGGCCTTCGGAAATACAGTCGGTACCGATAAGGATGTCTATTTCTGAGGGTTCAGCGGGCAGGATTGCGGCTTTATCTTTGGAGCGCGGCGAAAATAGGGTCAGCAACGATTGAAAGTCGTATGTCTTTTTCAGCGTGGATTTGGGGCTGTCGCTGCCGGTGACTTTACCGGTATGCAAATGATGACTGGTCAACAAGCTGTCGGCCAAGTTTTCATAGAGATAGTTGGCGGTATCGGCAAAAGCCGTGAATATCAGCACTTTCTTATTGCCGGGGTTGATGGGATTAGCCAGCTTACTGTGTATCTGGCTTTTTAAGTGTTGAAGTTTAGCATCGTCTTCAGGACCGACTTTCTGCATTTCTTCCAGCAAGCCATCAATGACGAATAAATCGGCATTTAGATCGTGCTGCCAAGAGGGTAAGTCCATGTCGGCCAGATTGATTTGCACTTTGTTGCCGATGCTGGCGTCATCCGGCATGGGAAAGGTTTCATCGTCTTCATCTACATTTTCAAAGGCGGCACTGGTGTCGGCAAAGTTGGTCGCTTGACCGGTTTTGAGGAATTCGTCGATTTTGCTCAACGTTTTTTGATGATTATCCTTCAAGCCTTGCAAGGTCAGACGGAATGCTTCGACTGAGCTTTCCAGACGCTTTAACAGGTTGGTGGTCATTAATGCTTGCAGACTTCTTTCCCGGTCTGCTTGGCGCAGCCTACCTTTGCCGCTGACCTGGGTATCGTAAAGGTCTTCGTATTTGGCTAGGCGACTAGGCAAGATGTAACTGACTGGAGCATACACCGCCAGCTTCATCAGCGAGAGTTGATTGAAAATATCGTTAAAACCGATGACGTCGTCACGGTGTGTCAGCGCACAGTGAAACGATAACGGCTTCAAACGTTCCGGAAATTTGCCGATGTCGGTAGTATCGTAGAACGTCTCAATATGTTTGCGCGAACGGGCGATGGTGACACTATCGAGCAGTTCAAAAAAATCGAAATCCAGTGCGCTGAGAATCGCTGTTGCGGTACGTTGCTCAGGCGGAAGGGTTGACCACGTATTAAATGCAGCTTGCGCTCGATTGAAAATAGTCTCGATGTCTTTTTCAGTGCGAAGCTTTTGGTTAAGTTTTTCGGATTCGCCTTCGTAGGCTAATGCCAGTTGGTTGCGCAAATCGGTAAAGCGATTGTTGACGGGAGTAGCCGACAGCATCAATACTTTGGTTTTAACGCCTTGCTTGATGACGGCATTCATCAGTTTTTGATAGCGGGTTTCCTTATCTTTGTAGGCGTCATTGTTGCGGAAGTTATGTGATTCATCAATGACGACTAAATCGTAGTTGCCCCAATTGATCCTATTGAGAGGAATACCATACGATTCGCCGCTGGTACGCAATAAGTCGGTGTGACAAAGCACGTCGTAGTTGAAACGATCTTTAACAAAAATATTTGTGGTGAGGTTACGGTTATAGGTCAGCCAGTTATCCGCCAGTTTTTTCGGGCATAGCACTAGGACGGATCGATTGCGCAGTTCGTAATACTTGATGACAGCCAACGCCGTGAACGTTTTGCCGAGGCCCACACTGTCGGCCAATATGCAGCCATTGTAAGTTTCAAGCTTGTTAATGACACCGGTCGCCGCATCTTTCTGGAAATTGAACAACTTTTTCCAAATAAGACTATCTTGGTAACCGGTTCGGTCGTTTGGCAAAACGTCTTCATTCAAGTCTTCCAAGAACTCGTTGAAGATGTTGTAAAGCATCAGGAAATAAATGCGCTCTGGCGAGTTTTCCTGATAGACCGAGGCAATATGGTCGCAAAGCCGCACAGTAACATCTTCCAGCTTTTCCGAGTCATTCCAGATTTGATCGAACAAGTTTAAGAAAATCTGGGTATTGGTCGGCTCGTCCATTTTGTTAACGATATTGGAAACGGCATCGCCTTTTTGATAGCCCAAATCGACTGCGGTAAAGCCATGTAACGGCATGTAGATGGCAGCGTCTGCTTTGTTGTCTACGCATGCGAATTGCTGCATCGGGGCTTTACTGCGATTGGAGCGGAAGGTCGCTTTGCGGCGCATCCAATCGGCACATTCCTTGGCAATGGCTTTTTGCGTCAGCTTGTTTTTGAGTTGGATTTCAAACTCACTGCCGTAGAAGTTACGCTCACGCCCCGCTTTGGGGATGTGGAATTCACGCTGCTCTTTGTTGATTTTGTCGCTAGCTTCGTGAGGCACGAAAGTCGGTGAGGTGAAGATAAACTCTAATGCTTCGATCTTTTCCAGTTCACGCTTCAGCACAGCAAAGGCGTAAATAGAGAAGCATGAAGCTGCAATCTTTAGCTTGGCATTCGGTTTGATCGTCCTTTTAAGGTTTTCACCAAGCAGGTGGTTGATATTGTCGATTATTTCCATTCGTGGATCAGAAACCGGGGTGTTATGTAGACTAAATTATTAGCGATAACTTAATCAAATAAGCTAATCAAGCCATTTAAAGGTTAAAGTAATCATGATAAGCCATAACAAAAACAGTACGAATTGCTATAGCCCTTATACAAGCGCTTGAAAACCCATGTATATTGGCGCTCACCATTCATTGACGAGTTCATAAACATAATTCTTAGCATAATAGTCACGGGTTATTTATTGATTCGATTCTTGATTAGCTACTCAATTAAGCGGCTTTAATCATCTCATCGCATTTAATGTGCATGATATTTCATCCGTATTTTTCTTGCTTAAGCGCTAGGATTTTCATGAAATGTAACCCCAGCGTAACCCCGAATAAAACAGAAGGATTAAGTTTTTAACCAACCAAATTGATTTAATGGAGCCAATGATGGGAGTCGAACCCACGACCTACTGATTACGAATCAGTTGCTCTACCAACTGAGCTACATCGGCTTTGGTGTTTATCGTACCTTAAACTGCCACTGCAAAACTATTTAAAATTGGCTATCGACTGGTAGTTGTCCAACATGCCCAGTCCTTCGGCTACGGCTTTGCAGGTGATTTTGCCGTCGCAGGTATTGATCGCTTTAACCAATATCTTATCGGTCATTAAAGACGCCTTCCCAGCATCGGCTATTTTCAGGACATAGGGTAATGTCTCATCGGACAAAGCGATGGTTGATGTTCTGGGATACGCGCCAGGCATGTTGGTCACGCAATAATGGATGACGCCGTGTTCGATAAATACCGGATTGCTATGCGAAGTCGGCTTTGATGTTTCTATGCAGCCGCCCTGGTCGATGCTGACATCGACAACAACGGCCCCCTTAGCCATCGACTTTATCATCTGTTCGCTGATTATCTTGGGGGCTTTGGCGCCATGGATGAGCACGGCTCCGACAACCAAGTCGGCCTCTTTTACATGTTCGGCGATAGCCTCAGGGCTCGATAAAAAGAACTCCGCTTCCGGCAATATCTCGGCTTTTGTTTGTTGCATTTTTATTGGGTCGATACCTGCAACAAACACGTTGGCTCCCATTCCCATGGCCACTTGCGCTGCATGCTGGCCCACCACGCCATCGCCGATAATTACGACCTTGCCATGCCGTTTGCCCAGCACTTTGCCTAGCTGAACTCCCCTGCCCTGATTGAATTCGGCAAGATAGTAGCCGCCCATCAGCGTCGCCATGTTTCCGGCAACTGCGCTCATCGGCGCAAGCAACGGCAATCGTCCTTGCTCGTCTTCCAAGGTCTCGTAGGCTATCGCGGTTGTGCCTTTTTTTAACAGCTCTTGCGTCAGGCTCGGCGTCACACCGGCCAGATGGAAATAGGTAAAAACTATCTGCCGACCCAGGTATTGATATTCGGATGCCAGGGGTTCTTTGACTTTAACGACTAGGTCGACAGCCCAGGCTTCGGCGGTGGAAACCATCTGCGCACCCGCTTGTTGGTATTGCTCGTTGCTAAAACCCGAGTTCAATCCGGCATCGGTTTCAATCAAAACCTGATGTCCTTTTTGAATCAAAAACTGTGCACCGCCGGGTGTGACTGCAACCCGCCCTTCCTGGTCTTTTATTTCTTTAGGGACGCCGATTTTCATTGCTTTAACCTAACTGTTTTTTTGCGTAACTTAACGCACCCAACAAGGCGACTTCAGGATTGGTGCATACTTTAACCGATATTTTCTGCAACACGGCCCGGCAACGGCCTTTTGCCAAAAAGCCGCGCATAAATTCGCCTTGTTGCAGCACGGGCAGGATTTTTGCGCCTATGCCTCCGGCCAGATAAACGCCGCCATAAGGCAGGCATTTAAGCGCCAGGTTTCCTGATTCCGCACCATATAGCCTGCAAAACAATTTTAACGCTTCAACGCATAACGCATCGTTACCGGCAACGCCCGCTTCGCCTATGACTGCGGCAGGATCCCGCTCGGTCATGTGTTGTTCGATTTCCGGGTTGGTTGGTGCGTAGTTGATGTGTTTGAGAAATTGATAAATATTGACCAAGCCTTCACCGGATATCAGTCGCTCACAGCTGACATGCTCAGGGTATTTTTCCATCAAGTGCCTGAGCAATGCTATTTCCTGCTCATTAGTCGGTGAAAAATCGGCATGTCCGCCTTCAGTGGCAATAACATGATGTGCAGCGCCATCCCACGCGATGATTGCCTCACCCAAGCCGGTTCCGGCGGCAATCACGGCAATGTTGCCTTGCTGGCGTTGCGCATCGGGATTCAATTCGACAAAGTTGTGCTCCGGCAAGTCCAGCAAGCCCCATGCGGTGGCTTCCAGATCATTCAACAACCAGACATTTTGGCTATTGACGCGCTCGCCGATTTCTTTGCTGCTAAGCACCCACGGCAAGTTGGTGGTTTCGCAACGGCCATTGTCAATGACGCCGGCCACGCCGATGCAAACAGCCGTTATCTGCATGCGCTCGGCATCCGTCAAAAATGATGTCAATAACTCGGTAAACGTTGGATAGTGGACACTGGAAAACTGCTCTTTTTTTAGGCACTTAACATCATCCCCTTCGGTCTCGAACAGCGCCAGGATGGTTTTTGTGCCGCCTACGTCGCCGGCCAGACAAATCCGCGGATTTGCCGCGACGCGCCGGGGCATGGAAGCCCGATGAATCATGTGTGCCTTCGTAGCTGTTAAAACCTTGGTGCGTTTTCACGATCGAAACTCACCACTTTATACGGGTCTTTTTTATCGCCCATTTCCATGCCGGGACTACCGTTGACCATGCCGGGAACTGCTAGTGCCGACAACTTTAGGCTTGGTTTTCAATAATGTTTTAATGTCATTTGCAGGCACATGGCCTTCAACAACATAGCCATCGACGATGGCCGTGTGACAGGAAGCCATTTCCCGAGTAACGCCGTATTTATCCTTTATGGCCTGCACGTCTTCGGTGACGATATCTTCTACATTGAAATTATTTTCTTTCAAATGCTCCAGCCACTTGCCGCAGCAGGTACAGGTCGGGCTTCTATGAACGACGATATCAATTGGCTTGCCGAGCTCTCTGCACTAACGCCCGCATTGACAACAAGCAAACCGATTGCCAAAAAAGTTTTCAATATTTTCATGGTCGCAACCCCTTTATTGATTAGATTATTTTCAATGCTTATGCCTGATGATAAGCCCGGCTGTGTTCATGCACGGCATCAACCATCGCTTTAACATGGTCAGGATTCATATCGGGCAAAATGCCGTGCCCCAAGTTGAACACATGGCCTGAACCCGAACCGTATTTATGCAAAATGGTTTTTACTTTTTCGGTGATGACTGAAGGATCGGCATAAAGCGCAACCGGATCCATATTGCCCTGCAAGGCGACCTTATGACCAACTCTGGCGCGAGCCTGTTGTATATCGGTCTGCCAATCCAGGCCCAACGCATCATAACCGGAATCGGCCATGGCTTCCAGCCAGAGCCCGCCGCCTTTGGTGAACAGGATGGTCGGAATCTGCTGTCCGTCTATATTGGTTTTAAGCAACGCCCTGACTTGCTTGGCGTAGTATAAGGAAAACTCGAGATAATCTTCGGTCGCCAACATGCCGCCCCAGGTATCGAACAACATGACCGCCTGGGCGCCCGCTTCAATCTGGGCATTCAAATAGGCCGCGACCGATTGCGCCAGCTTATCCAGCATGACATGCATCAACTTGGGCTGCTCGTACATCATGCCTTTAACTTTTTGAAAGCTCTTGCTGCTGCCGCCTTCAACCATATAGGTCGCCAGCGTCCAGGGACTGCCGGAAAAACCGATTAACGGCACGCTGCCTTGCAGGTTTTTTCTTATCAGCCGAACCGCATCAACCACGTAACGCAAATCGGTTTCCGGGATCGGGAATCGGCAGTTTATTCACATCCGCCGCCGTTCTGACCGGATTGGTAAATTTAGGCCCTTCGCCTTCGGTAAAATAAAGCCCCAAACCCATCGCATCGGGAATGGTCAAAATATCCGAAAACAAGATGGCCGCATCAAAGTCAAAGCGTCGTAACGGCTGCAGGGTGACTTCGCAAGCCAACTCAGGATTGGTGCACAGATCTAAAAAACTGCCGGCCTGCTCCCTGACTTGCCTGTATTCCGGCAAATAACGCCCCGCTTGGCGCATCATCCAAATCGGCGTGTACTCCACAGGTTGTTTTAACAGCGCTCTAATAAAGGTATCGTTTTTTAATACGGTCATGGATTTAATTATTCTGGTTTAAAATTTTATGGTGTTTTAGCGCATGGGCAACATGTAAGCCCTGTGGACACTACCTTTGTTTTACCGAACTACTTTTCTTACCAGTGCATTGCGGAATTCAAAGGGCAAGGACTCCCTGGCTCTATTGGCTGACGTGGCATCAGAATATGAACCATACTCTAAGATAAACTTCTCTTTGCCTTTGGCTATCGTCTTAATGACTCTAATATCCGATTCCAGTGCCGGGTATTTTTTGAGCATGTCGTTAGCGGACGATTGTTTTGATAACACCATAAGCTGCAAGGTGAAATTATTATGCTGATTGTGCCAATGAATTCTCTGGCCCCGCTTGTTGAGATGCGCTCTGTTCTATCACTGGCTGCTTTAGGAACCGCCGCAGCTTCTACGGGCTTTTGCGGCATCTGGGCAGTTTCCAGCTTATTGGCCGCCAATGGCTCTACACTATTATCCGTTTTGCTCAACTCAGCCTGTTTTGTTTTTCTGGCGATGCTGTCAGCGGCTCGACAATTTTCTGCTGTGCAACCTGCCGGTTCTGCAACTTCAGCTTCACCGGCTCGGGCAGCGCTTTAATCACCGGTTTTTCAGGGATAGGCGCCTCAACATTATTAAGCGCTTTGCTTAACTCCGGCTGTTTTGGTTTTTCTTGCGATGCACCTAACGGCTCAATAAGTTTCTGCTGTGCAACAACAGATTGTTTATTGCTTGGCTTCGGCTCAGCCTGAACCGCAGTCACCGGCTCGGGCTGAACTTCCAATTGTTCAGGCAACGGCTTAATAACAATCGTGCTGGACGCATCAGGTTTTACTGCGGGAATAACAGGTTGCTGAACATCGCTACCTGTATTGACTTCAACCGAAGGCTTTAACTCGTCGTTTGTCGGCACAACAGGCCGCTGCGGCTGGATGACTGGCTGAGCAGGCGGCAGCGGGAGCATTATCTGCGCCTCTGGCTGCGACTGGAGCGATTTCGACATTGTCCGCTTTCTGTTCAACAGCAGCAGGCACGCTGACTTCTTTATCCTTACTTTTTGACGAATCAGCCACTGAACGCCAAACGCTATAGCTATTGCTGCCGCAACGGCAAGGACAAGTATCCATTTCAATTTTCCGCCTTGCTTAGTGCCGGATAAGCCGGATATCTCGGCGATAATTCTTCCCGGAACGCCATGCGTTTCCCGGTAGATGTGCGCTATCATGTTTTCGCCGATTGCCTTAAACGACAAGTTCGCATAGGGTTTCGTTGACAAATGCTGTAAAAAATCACCGCATTGCTTTTCTGATAAAGGCGGAATCTCAACGATATGGCAATCATCAACGACGCGATCAGATCCGCGTTTCACCTGCAATTCGTCATGCGTTAAAGCGAAAACCACCCTTAAAACGGGATTTGCCGCTGCATATTGAATGATTGCCGCGATCAAACCGGGCACTAATTCGCCCGCATTATCAACAATCAATACGACTTGTTTATGTTGGCTTTCGTACTGCTTAAAAGCCGTTGATAGCGATTTAACCGGCGCGCAGTCTTTATACACTGAGCTAATTGCCGATGAATCGTCTCAAAACTTAAGTCGGCATTACCTTGTATAAGGCAATACCGCCATGATTCGGTCTTGCGCTCTTGCAAAACGTTAAGCAGCGTTGTTTTACCGATGCCTTCCGGACCGCAGACAACAAGGCCTGCGTCAGATTTGAAAGCAGATGAATTAATAAATCAAGCTTCTGCATTCGTTCCTTTGTTATCAAGGAATGAGCCGCCGTATTTATCTGATCAGCGGCGCTGCTGTTTCACATGATAAGTAAAAGTATCATCTTCTACCATAGGTTTTAAGTGTCATCTCCAATAGTTCTTGAGTCTACATCGACGGGCAATGTTGCCATGCCGATTTTTTGTCAACAGAATCAGCCTGATTTGACCGTCTACATTTTTTTTGTCTACTGCCATCAATTCCAGAAACCGATCGGAATCAATTTGTTCCGGCGGGTGTACGGGCAACTTGGCTTTTTTAAATAGCGCAATAATTCTTGCGACATCTTCCTCGTTTAGCCAGCCTTTTCTTCTGGAAAGATCGGCGGCCTGACAGGTGCCAATGGCAACCGCCTCGCCATGCAGATATGTGCCGTAACCGGCGCCGGTTTCTATTGCATGGCCGAAAGTATGGCCCAAATTTAACGTCGCCCTGACACCGGTTTCGGTTTCATCTTCGGCGACAATTTCAGCTTTATTAATGCACGAGCGCTCTATGGCATAAGCCAATGCCTGCTTATCTCTAGCCAGTAACGCATCGATATTGTTTTCCAGCCACTCAAAGAATTCGGCATCCCTGATCAGTCCGTACTTAATCACTTCAGCCAAACCGGCAGCTAATTGACGGTCATCCAGCGTATCCAACACATCGGCATCGGCGATAACGCATTGCGGCTGGTAAAAAGCGCCAATCATGTTTTTACCCAGCGGATGATTAACCCCGGTTTTGCCGCCCACCGAAGAATCGACCTGCGCCAGCAATGTGGTGGGTATTTGCAGGAAAGCAATGCCTCGCTGATAACAGGCTGCCGCAAAACCGCCCATATCGCCGATAACGCCGCCGCCTAAAGCAATCAAGGTGGCATTACGGCTAAACTTGCAGGCCAGCAGTTTATCAAAAATTTGAGTTACAAAATCCAAAGTCTTGAATTGCTCGCCATCGGGCAGTATCACTGTTTCGACCAGTATAGCCCTGCAAATTTTTTAAAACCGCATTCAAATACAGAGGTGCAATGGTTTCATTGGTAACCACAACAACCTGCTTGGACTTTATATGCTTTATGAACAGTTCAGACCGGCTCAATAAATCAGAGCCTATATAGATCGGGTAACTACGGTCACCTAATTCAACCAGTAATTTTTTCATCTTTATTAACGCTTGAAGATTTGGCTGGCGCAATCCAACCTGGATAGATTTTGTTTATTTGCAATTACTCGGCGGCCAAAAATAGAACCTCCGACGTAGCGAGAGTAGTTCCGTTTATTAACGATTAACCGAGTTGTATTCTTCTAAAATGTGGCTGACGACTTCTTTGCTTTGCATGACGCCTGTGTCAATTTTAAAGTCGGCGCAAGACAAATACAGCGGCTCACGCTGTGCGAATAAGCTTTCTATCCGCTCTCTGGGGTTATCTGTTTTCAGCAATGGACGTTGCGTATCTCTGCGCGTCCGCTCCAAAATCCTTTCTACCGAACATTGCAGATAGACGATAAAACCGTTTTCTTTCAACAACCTGCGATTTTCTTCCCGCAAAATCGCACCGCCACCGGTCGCCAGCACGATGCCCTCCATTTGCGTCAGTTGCTGAATCATTTTCTGCTCCCTATCCCTGAATCCTTCTTCCCCTTCAAACTCGAATATGGTCGGAATATCTACGCCGGTTCTTTCTTCAATCGCCTTGTCACTGTCATAAAAAGGCAACTTACAGCGCTCTGGCTAACTGCCGTCCTATCGTGGTTTTTCCTGCACCCATGAGGCCAACTAAATATATATTCTCTGATCGCGTCATGACCTGCCTTATTCTTGCGGGTTAAACCATTAAAAAAGGGGGCATTATGCCCCCTTTTTGCTCCAAGTAGAAGCAATCAATCGCTGGCTACATTATCTTTCATGATTTTTGGTGTGACAAAAATCAACAATTCTTTCTTAGTTTTATTAACTGTTGAATTGGTAAATAAAAACCCGATACCCGGTAAATCGGCGAAAAACGGGATTTTATTCTTGCCATAGGATTCAGCTCCCTCATAAACCCCGCCTAAAACCACCGTCTCGCCATCTTCAACGAGTACCGATGTTTTAATCTGTCTTTTATCGATCCCAGGATTACCCGATACCGGGTTACTGGTACTGTTCGCATTGTCCTTCGTAATCAACAAATTCATAATAACCGATCCGCTGGGGGTAATCTGCGGCGTTGCATTTAATTTAAGAACCGCATCAATATAAGTCGTTGTTGCCGGCTGATTTGCCGTAGAAGCCGTCGTAACCGGAATCTGCACACCTTGCATCATAACCGCCGTACAGCGATCCATGGTCATTACCCTTGGGTTGGATACTATTTCGCCTTTCCCTTCAATTTGTAATGCCTGAAGCTCAAGATTCAATACATAGTCGGCGCCTCTGGCAAGGGTCATGCCCAAAGCGCCTGGCGGAGTCGACGTTAACCCCGCCACACCCAAATCAACCAGCTGACTCATTTAGCGTACCTATTTGACCAGTCGAATTAACTTGAGCATTAGTGTTACCTTGAGTTCCAGATCCGCCTATCGCAAACGATTTACCGCCGCCTACACTAGCCTGCTTTTGCCTGCACCAAACTTGACACCTAAATTTTCAGTAAAACTATCATCGGCAATAACAACCCGCGCCTCAATCATCACCTGACGCACAGGAACATCAAGCTTACGTATCAGCTTCTTTACATCTTCCAGCCGTTTTGTCGTCTCGCGCACAATCAAGGTATTGGTTCTGGCATCGACAACGGCCGAGCCACGGACCGAAAGCAAGCCAAACTTGTCATTATTGCCTCTGAGCCGGTTGCCCCTGCCCCTTGGCTTGATTGCCCCGCTGCCGAAGAACCTCCAGCAGCGGAAGCCGACGACGATAGCTGCTGGTTGAAGCCGAGGCTCCAGCGCCGGCTCCAGCAGCACCGGTCACCCCGCACGCACCAAAAGCACCGGAATCAAGGCCGTTCAACAGATTTCTAAAGTTCTCCGCCTTGGCGTAATTGATTTTAATATATTCAGTCACCAGCGGATCTAATTGTTCAACGACTTTCATCCGTTTCCTGTTGCTTCTTCTTGTAGTCCTTGATTTTATCCAACGGTGAAATCAGCGTGACATTGCCGGTCTCAAACTTGCCCAGATCCTTGGTCATCATGATAAAATCCAGTGCTTCATCCCAAGGCACATCGTCCAGCTTTAAGGTAATCGTGCCTGTTACATCGTCACCGGCGACCACATTCTGTCCGGTAAATTCGGCCAGAATGGCAATAACGCTGCGTATTTCAATTTCCTGAAAATTTAAAGACAATCTGTCGCCGGTATATTTGGTACGCGATCTGATCCAGCGCATCTTTCTCTTCATTGCTTAAAGGACGAAACTCAACAGTCAACAACCCGTCCGCTTGAAATACGGAATAATCGTAAAGCTCATTTTGCACTGTACACGGTAATCGTGGTTTGCTGATCGGACGAAACCGTATCAATAAACTTAACCGGCGTTGCAAACTCTGAAACATCCAGCCGTTTAGCCAGACTTTCAGGCAACCGGGTGTTTAAAAAGCTTATGACAACTTTCCCGCCTTCTTTTTTGGAGTTAACGATGGTATTGGGATTAGCCAGGGAAACCAGTATTCGTCCTTCACCTTTATCGCCTCGTTTAAAATCAAAACCGCTAATATTTTGCGCAGGTATTAAGGCAGCAACTACCGCATTAGCGGCCTTTGTTGGAACAGGCGCGGCAACGGATGGCGCAACCGCAACAGGTTTTATTGCAGCAGGCATCGCCGCCTTTGCAGAAGTCAAGGTCAACAGCACTTTATTGCCGACACCTTGGTTTCAAACGGTGTTGCCTCAACCAAGTTAACAACGACACGAACCCTGCCGGCGGCCTCTACCACATAAACACTGCTCGCAGCCCCCTGATTTATCGGGTACATTTTTTTTGCCAATGCGCTTTTTACGCCCGCAAAATCCAGGGCGATACGTGCGGGGTTTTCCGTTTTAAATATTTTTGGCGCAATCGCAGTTCCCGTCATTTCCATTTCAATCTGCAGCTTATCTCCTGACAAGGTTGCGAAGTCTATGCTTGATAGCGCCAGCTCATCGGCTCTGACAGGTGCAATTTGGAACATAAATAAGAATAGACCGAAGACCATGTGCGCAGATAATGATCGCCACGTTTTATCTTGTGCCCTGTGGATATTGACCATAACGCCGCCTTGTTTATTATTCATTTTTTTATCCTCTTTCATCACTCTGTCAACGCCATTGAGGCCGGTTGTTCACGCCATGTTCCCGGTTTATCAGGGACTATTTCCATCAATTCAATTTTATCGCTGACTATCCGTATGATTTTTCCGTAATTTTTACCCATATAGTTCCCAACCTTGACGCGATAAATTGTGCCGTCACTCGCTTTTACCAATCCCCACAGACTTGACTTCATATCTATAGTACCCACCATTCTTAAACCATCCAGAGGAAATGCTTCCAACTCTTCTTTGCGCCGGGTGGTATCCGGCTTTATACCGCTACCGGTTGAGACATCCACACCCTCAGCCTGCTCTGGCTGCTCCAGCGGCCTAAATGGATCGCGCAGGCCTTCGGGTTTAAACATAAAAGGTTCAATCACCTTGATTTCAGGCAATGGCTTAATAGGTTCTTTAGGTCTGGCCTTAACTTCTGAAATATAGCGGGTTAAATCTGAAAAATCATCGCCACAACCTGCTAGCAAGGCCATAACAACCACACAACTGGCCTGCAACCCCGTCCGCATAACACGGGGCGCCAGTAATTTACGGTATTCCATTACTTTTGCCCCCTTTTCTTTTTAACCGCTGTAGTCGCGGCTTTATCATCGCCTTCGTTATAAGTCTTTACCATTGCACTCATCCTCATCTCCCCCCCCTTACCTTCGGGAGCAATGTTTACGTCATGCACGGTAACAATTCGGGGCAGCGAGGCCAATCCACTGACAAACAAACCCAATTCCTCATATTTGCCAACAACTTCAATGCTGATCGGAAGCTCTGAGTAAAAGTCTTTACGTATCGGCGCGCCGGGCTTGAATAACCTGAACTCCAGGCCGCTGGCCAATCCTGTCTGGGAAATATCAATCAACAAGCTTGCAACTTCCTCTTTTGTCGGCATTTGCCGAATCATATCCTCCAACTGAGTCTCAATTTGCGCCAATTGATCCTCATAATCAGGAAGATTGATTGATTTCTTCTGCTTGGTCTCAAATGACTGTTTCAATTCCAGCTCTTTTTTCTCGGAAGCATCAAGCGCCGCCAACTGATCAAGCGTGTCGTAATAAATACCTGCGCCAAAAACCAGGGCGCATATCAGTGCAATCGTGGCCGCTTTAATCGGTAACGGCCAAGTCCCTGCCTCATTAGGATCCCAATTAATTTCTGACAGATTCATTATTTCCCTCCGGCAGCTGCTTGCGCATTTTGATTACCCTGTTTGGCATGCATAGTGAAATCGCTTAACTGATCGGGACCAACCTTGCTCGCTGACTGAATCACATCAAGCGCAGGCGCTTTCAGCCAGGAAGAGGCTTCAATAGCTCTCATGAACGCAGAGACACGGGCATTGGATTGTGACTTGCCTTGAAAAGTCAGATCCCCACCCTTCTGGGTAAATGTTGTGAGAAAAACCCCGTCAGGTGTGACCTTCGGAAGCTCATCAAACAAATGCACAATCTCCGGGCGGCTTTCCTGCAACTTCTGAATCAAATCGATTTTGGTCAGCAACTTAGCTTTCTGTTCCTCAATCGTTTTGATTTGGGCAATTTTTATGTCCAATAAGGCTATTTCGTCCTGTATTATTTTGTTTCTTTGTTCCTGATACGCTTTCAGCCCCTCAATATACAGATGGACCCCGCCAAAAATAAGCACCGTAAACAAAACAGCGACGCCGATTGCATTGATAAAATCCTGCTTTTTCTGCGCCCGCAGTTCTTCACGCCAGGGGAGTAAATTGATCTTTGCCATTAGTCAAAACTCCTCAATGCCAACCCGCATGCGATCATCATGGCCGAAGCATCATTGCTCAATGACTGGGGTTTTACCTTACTGGATAAAGCCATGTTGATGAAGGGATTGGCTATGACGGTAGGCACACCTATAGATTGCTGCACCAATTTGTCGATGCCCGGTATTGATGCACAGCCGCCTGCCAGAATAAGACTATCGATACGCCTATTCGCGCTTGATGAAACAAAAAACTGAATCGACCGCTGAATTTGCTGAACCATCGCCCTTTTAAACGGTTCAAGCACATCAACCGCATAATTGTCCGGCAGTCCGCCCAGTTTTTTTGCCAGACCGGCTTCCTCGTAAGTTAATCCGTAGCGGCGCTGAATCTCTTCCGTCAACTGCTTGCCGCCAAAACCCTGCTCTCTGGTGTACACGGTGCGGGAATTATGCAGAACATTTAAAGCAGTCATCGTGGATCCTATATCCACGATGGCGACTGTTTGGCCTTCTACAACATCCGGCAATTGGTCAATCAACAAAGTGAATGCATTTTCCATTGCAAAGGCTTCAACATCGACAATTTTGGCCTTTAAGCCCGCCTTTGCCAGCACCTCAACACGATCCTCAATAATTTCTTTTCTCGATGCCGCAAGCAGCACATTGACCATTTCAGGGTTATTTTCATTTTCGCCCTGGACTTCGAAATCGAAATTAACTTCATCAAGCGAATAAGGCACATACTGGTCGGCTTCAACCATGATCTGCTCTTCCATTTCATCATCGCTTAATGAAGCAGGCATCGGTATCACTTTGGTCATCACTGAAGACCCTGCAACAGCGACAGACGCTTGCTTTAGCTTTGACCCGGATTGTTTTAAAGCAACTTTTATAGCGTCAGCTATCACTTCAATGTTTGCTATATTTTTATCAATTACAGCGTCTTGCGGCAAAGGTGCTACGGCATAACTCTCAACCCGGTAACGAGCGCCGACTTTACTCAATTCGAGTAATTTTATAGCCGCCGTACTGATGTCAATACCAAGAACAGCACTCTGTTTCTGACTAAACCAACTCATGAACTAACCCTTGAAAAACTTGATGAATTATGTGATCGATTGTGATCGAGCCGTTGCAATTGATCTCTCGGCAATTGCTCCTGCATTGCTCTACCTCCTGCATCCATGCAGTCGTCGGCAATTGCTCCTGCATTGCTCTACCTCCTGCATCCATGCAGTCGTCGGCAATTGCTCCTGCGTTGCTCTACCGCCTATCCCCATATAGTCGTCAGCTATAATACTCAACAACCACAAAACTTATTTACTGGCGAAAGTATAGTAGCCTTTTTTATTTTGATGCTTAAAATGTTCAATTTATTTGTTCAGCCAGTTGTTTTTATCTCCAGCAGAAAGTTCACCGGCATTTAACAAAAACGTATCTTTTATCAGCTTTTTATCACTATTGCACCGTTTCCCAGGATCACTTGTGGCTAAAATTTCTAAAATGGTTTGTTATTTTTTTTATGACCATCATCTTGGCCGCAGCAATTTCCGGCTATTTTTTATACAACAAGCTTTCAGCCGACCTGCCTGACGTTAAGACGCTGCATAATGTTCAGTACCAGACACCTTTAAGTATTTACAGTAACGATAACCTGCTGATTGCTCAATTTGGCGAGAAGAAACGCACGCCGATTAATATAGAGGAGGTCCCCCAGCAACTAATTAATGCCTTCATTGCCGCGGAAGACGACAGTTTTTATCAGCACTCCGGCGTCGACTTTAAAGGACTGCTTCGGGCTGGCCTGCAACTCGTCTTGACCGGCAAGAAAAGACAGGGCGGCAGCACTATCACCATGCAGGTCACCCGCAATTTCCTGCTGACCAGCGAGAAAACTTACACCCGCAAGTTAAAGGAAATCATGCTGGCGTTAAAAATAGAGCATGAGTACCCGAAAAACAAAATCATGGAGCTGTATTTAAACCAGATTTTTATGGGCCACAGGGCCTATGGCATTGCCGCAGCCGCTCAGGTCTATTACGGCAAATCCTTAACTGAGCTGAGCTTAGCCGAACAGGCCATGATTGCCGGCTTGCCTAAGGCGCCATCGATATACAACCCCATCACTAATCAGGCACGAGCCATCGAAAGGCGCAATTATGTCTTGCACCGCATGCTTGAGCTTAATCACATCACTCAGCAGGATTATGAGGATGCATCCCGGCAACCTTCTACCGCAAGGCTGCAATCGGTCACACCTGAAATTTCAGCGCTTTATTTAGCCGAAATGGTGCGACAAAAACTTTTCGAGCTCTATGGCGAGCAAGCCTACACATCCGGATTCAAGGTCTATACAACAATAAACGGCACCTTGCAAACGACGGCAAATCAGGCGCTTAACGATACCTTGCACGCCTATGACGAACGCCACGGCTACCGTCATTCACGCATCAGCAAAACACAGTCATTTCAGTGAAACTCCCGGTCATCGGCGATACCTTGCCCGCCACTGTTTTACGCGTAAAAAACAATCTCGCAACGGCCAGCCTTCAAGACAACACTCTCATTGAAATTCCGTGGGAAAACATGAAATGGGCCGGCAGCACTATCGGATCCATTAAGAACCGGCGACATTATTCGTGTTCGCCAACTGCCGAATAATACTTGGGCTTTAACGCAAGTGCCCGAGACCGAAGGCGCATTTGTTTCATTAAATCCGACCAATGGCGCCATTTTGGCATTAACCGGCGGTTTCGATTTTTACCGCAACAAATACAATCGAGCGACCCAATCAAAAAGACAGCCGGGGTCAGGCTTTAAGCCCATCATTTACACCACCGCCCTGGAACAAGGCTACACCGCCGCCAGCCTGATTAACGATGCGCCCATCGTCATCGACAATCCAGGCCAGGAAAACGAGTGGCGCCCGGAAAATTACAGCAAAAAATTCTACGGCCCAACCAGTATCAGAGCGGCCATAACCCATTCAAGGAATATTATCTCGATTCGTTTATTGAACGAAATGGGCGTTGAAAAAGCCGTCGCAACGGCATTGCGCTTTGGCTTTACTGAAGAACAAATACCCAAGACCCTGTCCCTGGCGCTGGGCAGCGGCTATGCGTCCCCGCTGCAAATGGCGCGGGTTTATGCCACATTTGCCAACGGCGGCTTCCTGATCAAGCCCTATTTTATTGAGCGCATTGAGTCCAACGAAGGCGAGATTATTTATCAAGCCAAGCCTAAAATTGCCTGCCCTGCCTGCGACAGCACCCAGGAATTAAACCGCAACTACGCGCCCCGGATTATTACGCCGCAAATTTGTTTTCTGATGAATTCGTTATTACGCGATGTCGTTCAACACGGCACGGCGACAGCCGCAAAAGTACTGGGCAGACAAGATCTTGCCGGAAAAACAGGAACCACAAATGAACAGCGCGACGCCTGGTTTAATGGCTATACACAGTCGAATGTCGCCACCGCATGGATCGGATTTGATGACTTTTCACCGCTGGGAAATTCTGAAACAGGCGGTGTAGCCGCATTACCGATGTGGATAGAGTTTATGCGGGTAGCGCTAAAAGACACCCCGGAAACGCCTCTTGAAATACCGGAGGGTATCGTAAAGGCGTTTATAAACCCTGAGACAGGTCTGTTAACCGACGGCCACAAATAAAAGCGGGATATGGGAGTTCTTTCAAGCGGAACAGTGCCAACCGGTTTTGCATCCGCCGCTGAGGACCCAGCAGCCGATTCCAATGAGCCTGATGAGAAACCTACAGAAAACCTGTTTTGAAATTGAGGCGTGCGAAAGTAGGGAATGTGAACTCACTCCTTTCCACTCACCAGCAATCAAATCAGCTCAACTGACCATGGCACTGCTTATACTTCTTGCCTGAACCGCAAGGACAAGGATCATTACGGCCCACTTTATTGCCCTCTCTGACAAATGGTTGTTCTGCAGTAGCAAGCTTCTTCGTCTTGCTCAGGTGCGGCAAGTAACGACTCTTCATAAGCATCCAAAGCCGGTGCCTGGGCATGCTCAAAATGCATTTCCCTGGGCCTTGCGCTTGCATTTGCTCATCAATAGCCTGAACGTCTTCTTCCTGCTCTGACCTGGACTTTAAACAGAATGCCTATCACTTCATACTTGATATGATCAAGCAGGTTGGTAAACATTTCAAACGCTTCGCGCTTGTATTCCTGCTTGGGATCTTTTTGCGCATAACCTCTAAAATGTATGCCCTGACGCAAATAATCCATCGCCGCCAGATGCTCTTTCCAGCTGTTGTCCAGCACTTGCAGCATCACTGATTTTTCAAAATGCTGCAACACTTCCTTGGACATCTGCTGTTCTTTGTCTTTATGGTTTTGTTCCAGAATCGCGATAATGCGCTTACGCAATGATTCTTCCTGCAACGAGTGATCTTCATCCAGCATTTTGCGCACAGGAATTTCAACGTTAAATTCCTGATGCAGATGCTCTTCCAGACCCTTGATGTCCCACTGCTCGACCATGGTTTTTGGCGGGATATACTGGGTAATCACATTATTGACCACGTCTTCACGTATCGCGGTGATAATGTCGGATATTTCCTCCGCCGCCATCAGCTCATTACGCTGCGCATAGACAACCTTACGTTGGTCATTGGCGACATCGTCATAGGCCAGGATTTCTTTACGCACATCGAAATTGCGGCCTTCGACCTTGCGCTGGGCGCTTTCAATCGAGCGGGTTACCCAAGGATGTTCAATGGCTTCGCCATTGCCCATGCCTAATTTCTGCATCAAGCTCGCTACGCGATCCGATGCAAAAATACGCATCAAATCGTCTTGCAGCGACAGGTAGAAACGGGTTGAACCGGGATCGCCCTGACGACCCGAGCGGCCTCTTAACTGATTGTCGATACGACGCGATTCATGACGCTCCGAACCAATGACATGCAAACCGCCGGTGGCGATGACTTGCTCATGTCTGTCCAGCCAAGCGCCACGGACTTGATCCTTCTCGGCTTCGCCGGCATCTTCGCCCAATGCCGCCAGTTCCGCTTCCAGATTGCCGCCGAGTACAATATCGGTACCCCGTCCGGCCATGTTGGTCGCGATAGTGACCGCTCCCGGCATACCGGCCTGTTCGATGATATGGGCTTCGCGCTCATGTTGTTTGGCGTTAAGCACTTCGTGTTTAATGCCCTGCTTTTTCAATAACGCGGATAGCCGCTCGGAGTTTTCAATCGACGTGGTTCCGACCAACACCGGTTGCCCACGGCTAACGCATTCTTTAATATCATCGGCAACAGCGACATATTTCTCGTCGGCGGTCAGGAACACCACATCACCCAAATCCCTGCGAATCATAGTGCGATGCGTAGGAATGACCACCACTTCAAGGCCGTAAATCTTGTTCAATTCGAACGCTTCGGTATCCGCAGTACCGGTCATGCCGGACAGTTTTTCGTACAAGCGGAAATAGTTCTGGAAGGTAATCGAGGCCAGCGTCTGGTTTTCACTTTTGAATGGCGACATGCTCTTTGGCTTCAATCGCCTGATGCAAGCCTTCCGACCAGCGGCGTCCCGGCATGATCCGGCCGGTAAATTCATCGACGATAATCACTTCATTATTGGCGACGATATAATCGACGTCTTTTTTGAACAAAACATGACCCCGCAATGAAGCGCTCAGATAATGCATCAGGCGGATATTGGTCGCGTCATACAAACTGCTGCCTTCCGCCATCAGACCATGTTCGACCATTAAATGTTCAACACGTTCATGACCTGCTTCGGTCAGGTACAGCTGGCGCACTTTTTCATCGACCGAATAATCGCCCGGCTCGCCTTCTTTTTCCTGTTTGGTCAGGAACGGGATGATCTTATTAACCTTGATATAGATTTCGGTGCTTTCTTCGGTAGGCCCGGAGATAATCAGCGGCGTTCTCGCCTCATCGATCAGGATCGAATCGACCTCATCGACAATAGCAAAGCTCAAATCGCGCTGGACTTTCTGCTCCAGGCTAAAAGCCATGTTGTCGCGCAGATAATCGAAACCGAATTCGTTGTTGGTGCCGTAAGTGATGTCTGACGCATAAGCCTCGCGCCGTTCGTCGCTTTCCATCTGGCTGATAATCACGCCGGTGGTCAAGCCCAGAAAGCCGTATAGCCTGCCCATCCATTCGGAGTCGCGCTTGGCCAGATAGTCGTTAACCGTAACAACATGCACGCCGCGTCCCGGCAAAGCGTTCAAATAGGCCGCCAAGGTCGCCATCAGGGTTTTACCCTCACCGGTTTTCATTTCGGCAATCTTGCCGTCATGAAGGATCATGCCGCCGATCAATTGCACATCGAAATGGCGCATACCGAAGACTCTGGTCGACGCTTCCCTGACTGTCGCAAACGCTTCTGGAAGCAGATTGTCCAGTTTTTCACCTTGCGCCAAGCGATCACGAAATTCCTGCGTTTTTGCTTTTAACGCATCATCAGATAATTTTTCGTATTCAGAAGCCAGCGCATTGATCTTTTTGACCAATGCTCTTTTCTTCTTTATCAGCCTGTCATTACGGCTACCTATAACAAATCTAACCAACTTACCCAGCATGTTTTTTTCCGGTATGAATTTAGTAAATGATTGAATAAAACCGTGAGATTATATACCGTCTACTGTTTTAGTGACAGTTAAAAACACTCGTTTATCCCCTTGACAAAAGGCTTCAACATTAACAAAGAACATTTAAAAATCAATATCAAAGGTTTCGTTCAGGGACTTGGCTTTCGCCCGTTTATCGTTCGCCTTGCCCGGCAACACCAGCAAAAAGGCTGGGTTGCCAACACCAGCAGCGGCGTAACTATCGACATTGAAGGCCTGTCCCGAACACCAGCAAGACTTTCTTGACAGCCTGCATAATCAGTTGCCGCCTTTTGCAAAAATCGAATCATTAACCATAACCACGCTGCCTCTGGCAGGCTTTGATGATTTCCAGATTAAAGCCAGCACGCTGACGGCAAACAATCGGCCTTTGTACTGCCCGACATAGCCACCTGCCCTGATTGCATCCGCGATATTTTCGATCCCGCCAGCCGCTATTATCACTACCCGTTTACCAGCTGTTGCCATTGCGGGCCGCGCTACAGCATTATGACCCGGCAACCTTACGACCGCAGCCAAACCAGCATGGCGGCATTCAAACCCTGCCACGACTGCGAACAAGACTACCAATCAATAGACAACCGGCGCTTTCACGCCCAAACCATCGCCTGCCCAAACTGCGGCCCCAACTTAAGTTTACTTGATGAATCGGGAAAGCTTTTAGCCGAAAAACACGACGCATTAATGACTGCAATCCAGCAATTACACGCCGGAAAAATCGTCGCCATTAAAGGCATAGGCGGCTATCAATTGCTGGTTGATGCAACCAACCAGCAAGCCGTCGAACGCCTCAGGCTGCGCAAGCATCGCCCGCAAAAACCCTTTGCGTTGATGGTTGCTGATTTGGCGTCTGCACAGCAGCTTTGCATGATCGATGCGCTTGAACAAGCAAGCCCTGACTTCAGCCGCCGCGCCTATTGTGCTGTTAAATCGCCGGGATACGGCTTGTGGGGGCGACTTCAGTCGCCCCGAGGCGAATAAATTTGCCCCAACATCGCGGTCGCACCCGACAGCAACCTGCTCGGCATCATGCTGCCTTATTCGCCGTTGCACCACCTGTCTGCTGAACAAGGACATTGTCGCGCAACCTCTGTACGCGCTGGTCGCCACCAGCGGCAACCGCCAGAATGAACCCATTTGCATTGATGAACAGCAGGCATTAACAAGGCTTGCCGGCATTGCCGATTATTTTCTGACCCATGACCGGCCTATCCTGCGCCCGCTTGATGATTCCGTTGTCCGGCTCATCAACGGCAAAATCACGGTCTTACGCAGGGCCAGAGGCTACACCCCGCTGCCGATCACCTTAAACACAGCCATGCCCGACACGCTGGCAGTGGGCGGCCAGTTAAAAAACACCGTCGCCATCAGCCATGAAAACCATATTATCTTAAGCCAGCATCTTGGCGATCTTGATTCGGAAGCGACCCAACAACAATTCCAGGCCACGCTGACGGACTTGCAGGAATTTTACCAAATCACCCCGACCCGCATCATGCACGACCTGCACAGCGGCTATGCCAGCAGCCGGTTTGCCGCCAATCTGGCGCAGAGAAACCCACCCGGTACAGCATCATTACGCCCACGCCCTATCCTGCATGGCCGAACACGGCTTGGAACCGCCCGCACTTCGGCATTGCTGGGACGGTTCGGGCCTGGGTACCGACAACACGCTGTGGGGCGGCGAATTCCTGCTTATTACCCAGCAAGGCTTTGAACGCTACGCCCATTTTGCCCCGTTTTCATTGCCCGGCGGACACAAAGCCATACAGGAACCCAGACGCGCCGCATTGGGCCTGCTCTACGAAATCTTTGGCGGCAGCGTATTCGAGCGCCAAGACCTGCCCTTTTCCGCGCAGGAATTAAACTTATTGCAATCGGCCTTAACCCGCCAACTCAACTGCCCACGCACCACCAGCGTCGGGCGTTTATTTGATGCAGTTGCCAGCCTGCTGGGGCTATGCCATATCAATGACTATGAAGGCCAAGCGGCAATGGCGCTGGAAAACAGCGCGGCATCAAACGCATCCGACCAGCACTATGATTTCCATATCCAGACACCAAGCGCCCATCGTTATCGACTGGCAAATCACCCTGGAACAACTCTTGGAAGACATACGCACACAGTCCGGTTGAGCTAATCGCCGCCAAGTTTCACAACACCCTGGCCGAAATCATACTGGCTATAGCCCGAACGGCCGGGCAAAAAACAGTCGTCCTGAGCGGCGGCTGTTTTCAAAATGCCTGTCCTGACAGAAAAAGCCGTCAGAAATTAAAACGCGCTGGCTTTAAGGTATACTGCCATGAAAAAATACCCCCTAACGACGGCGGACTGGCTCTCGGCCAGTTGTATGCCGCAAAATATATTGGATAACTTATGTGCCTAGCCATACCCGGACAAATTATCAGCCTGTCTGATGACAGCGATCCCTTAGCGCGTACCGGGCGCATCAACTTTTCCGGCATCAGCAAGGAAATCAGTCTGGCCTACGTGCCCGAAGCCAAAATCAACGATTATGTGATCGTTCATGCCGGTTTCGCGCTGTCCATTCTGGATGAAGCCGAGGCGCTGGCCAGCCTGCAAGCTTTCAGGATTTGGCGGATTTTGAGAGTAAGTTATGACAACATATGCAAGCCCAACTCAGGCCAGGACCAGGCAGAGGTCCAGCATGAACTACCTGGATGAATTTCGCGACCCGGCAACCGCAAAAAAACTAGCCGACGCGATAAAAGCCATCACCACCCAGCCGTGGAATATCATGGAAGTGTGCGGCGGCCAGACCCACAGCATCATTAAATACGGCATCGATCAGCTACTGCCCGACGCAAATCAACCTGATCCACGGCCCCGGCTGTCCGGTTTGCGTCACGCCGCTGGCTTATATCGACAAGGCGCTGGCGATTGCCGCGCAACCGGGGGTGATTTTCTGCTCTTTCGGCGACATGCTGCGCGTCCCCGGCTCGCATCATGATTTGCTCAGCCTGAAAGCGCAGGGCGCGGATATTCGCATCGTCTATTCGCCGATGGATGCGCTGAATCTCGCCAAGACCACATCCCGACAAACAGGTGGTATTTTTCGGCGTCGGCTTTGAAACCACCGCCCCGACCACTGCCTTGGCCGCCTATCAGGCCAAACAGCAACAGCTGGACAACTTCTCGCTGCTGATTTGCCACGTCCGCGTGCCGCCGGTCATGCAGGCGCTGCTCGATTCGCCCGACAATCAGGTACAGGGATTTCTTGGGCGCAGGCCACGTCTGCTCGATTATGGGTTACCACGAATATCTGCCGCTTTCGCGCACACTATAAAATCCCTATCGTCATCACCGGTTTTGAGCCGGTCGATATTCTGCACGGGCTTTATCTGTGCATCAAACAACTGGAAGAAAATCGTTACCAGGTTGAAAACGAATACAGCCGCGTGGTTAAAGAGCAAGGCAATCAGCCCGCGCAACAGCTGATGAAGACAGGTGTTCGACGTTGTCGACAGAAGCTGGCGCGGACTTGGGTGAAATTGCCGACAGCGGCCTGGCGCTCAATGCCGAATACGACGCCTGGAATGCCGAACAGCGTTTTGCCGTCACCGCCATTAACACCCTGGAACCTGCCGCCTGCCGTAGCGGCGAAGTGCTGCAAGGCCTGATCAAGCCCGCGCAATGCGCCGAATTCGGCACGACCTGCACGCCCGAACACCCGCTGGGCGCCACCATGGTTTCGTCCGAAGGCGCATGCGCCGCCTATTACCGCTACCGTCGCCATCAACATGTCTGATTTAAAACTGAACTGCCCCCTGCCCCTGCAATACGAACAAATCGTCATGGCCCATGGCGGCGGCGGCCGCCTGATGCAGCAATTGCTGGACAGCATCATCCAGCCGGTCATTCAGCAATCCGCTGCTGAACCAGAAACACGACAGCGCGGTGCTGAACGTCAACGGCTCCAGGCTGGCCTTTACCACCGATTCCTATGTGGTCAAACCGCTGTTTTTTTCCGGCGGCGACATCGGCAAGACTGGCGGTCTGCGGGACCTTGAACGACTTAGCCATGAGCGGCGCAAAACCGTTATACCTGAGCTGCTCGCTGATTATTGAAGAAGGTTTCGCGATCAAAGACCTGCAACGCATCGTCGAATCCATGCAGCACACCGCGCAACAAGCCGGGGTGTTGATCGTGACCGGCGACACCAAAGTGGTCGATCACGGCAGCGGCGACGGCGTTTATATCAATACCGCCGGCATCGGCCTGATCGGCGAAAACGTCAACGTCTCGCCCGCCAACATTCAGGCCGGCGACAGCATCATCATCAACAGCGATATAGCCCGGCACGGTATTGCGATCATGCTGGAGCGCGAAGGCATGAACTTTGAAAGCAGCATAGCCAGCGACTGCGCCGACCTGTCCGGCCTGGTTCAGGATTTGCTTCAAGCCGGTATTGAAATCCACTGCATGCGCGACTTAACGCGCGGCGGCCTGGCCAGCGGCCTGATAGAACTGGCCGTCACCTCGCATCATGCCATCGAAATCAACGAAACAGCATTGCCGATACATCAGGACGTCAACAGCGCCTGTGAAATTTTAGGCTTCGATCCGCTGTACATCGCCAACGAAGGCTGTTTTGCGCTGTTTGTGCCCGAAGCGCAAACCGAGCAAGCCCTGAGCGCATTACACCGGCATCCGCTGGGCAAACAGGCTTGCCAGATCGGCAAGGTTAAAGCGACACACCCGCAAGGCACGGTTACCCTGCAAACCGCAATGGGCATCAGCCGGGTTCTGGATTTATTGAGCGGGGAGCAGTTGCCGAGGATTTGTTGATACATGCCCAGCATAAACATCAATTTAAGCGGAAAGCCCGTATATCCAATCAATACCGATCAATTAATTCACCACGAGGACACGAAGAGCACGAAGTTTTTACCTTGGCTTTTCTTCGTGTCTTCGTGGTGAGATGTTTTAAGTTAATGCTTTTGGACAGATACACATCTAAAACCCGGATTCCCTAAGGAAGCGTTGAACAAATCATTTCCGTTCATGGTTCGACAAGGCTATCCTGAGCGTAGCCGAAGGGCTCCCCACAGACTCAATACCTTATCAACTTATTGAAAAATTAAACCGGCGTCTCCCTAATGAACGGGCTATGGTGCTGGATGCCTGCATCCATGCCGGTATAACGACTAGAGCTGGAGAAGCTTGGGCACGGCGTAAATATCGCGGAAAAGGGCTTATCGACAGACATAAAAAAACCGCAGCCCCGGAAAGAGCTGCGGTTTTTTGTACGCAATTTAGATGATTGTTACTTCTTCTGCTTGCGGGCCTTTTTGTCCTTGAGTAACAGTAAACTGTACTTTCTGTCCTTCATCAAGAGATTTAAAGCCTGAGCTGTTAATGTTACGAAAGTGAACAAAAACATCGGGGCCGTTTTCTTGTTGAATGAAACCGAAGCCTTTTTCAGCGTTAAACCATTTAACGATACCTGTAGTCATTTTGTGTAATCCTAGTTTTTAGTAATTAATAGCCTTGTTAAGGGCTGATGGAGCTGGGAAATTAGAGAATTACTTAATGATAACAGGACGAGCAATTGCAGGAAGAACTTCGTAAAGATAAGCATAACGGTAAAACTATTTCAAGCTGGGTGCATTGTAGAGCCGTACTACGGCAATGTCAAGTTGACTTTAAGTGTCCCGACGTACTGCCTGACTTAAAGAACCCTGTATGGGCACTGACATGATGACGGAGAGGCTTTAGAACATTTGCCTACAATCTTTTATAACTGAGCTTAAGATTTTTTATTTTCAAATGCCCCACCCGCAATATTGCCCCGTGAATAGGCAATTGTCTTACTGGAATACTTGCTTTAATATCAGCGGATTATCAAATACTTCTGAATTTTTACAAACCTACCGATTAGTAATTTAGTGCTAACCAAGATTACAGTCAAAGCAATACCCATCTCACCACCAAAAAATAATATTGCACTACAGAATGCTAAAAAAAATAAACTAATCAATGCGGTATTTATTTAATTCTACGCGGCCTAGTTTCCCTTAATTCTAACAATTTACAGCGTTACTTTTTACTATTTTATTCAGCACTTAGCGGCATTTTGTTAAATATATGCCACTGAAAACGATAGCTCTGAAATAGGGAAAAAATCAGTGTTTATCACTAAAACTAAAAAATAATATTGAATATTAGATCAGTTTACCGAGACGGTGGCTGCGATAGACCGCTGCTCCAAGATCATCTCTTGATCACCTTGGCTGAGAAATGGCGTATTACACGGATTGTGCAAGCTGACAATCGAGTCTTTTTTCTTCGCCATAGCCGCCGAAAAATCTTTAAGGCAATTCTCGACAAGTTGTGATGGACTGCTCCCCCCCTTATTGGAAAAGCCCACAACCCACCATTCCTTTTCCGTAGCATCGTAGTACTCGCCGTATAAGCGGAAATCCGGTGACATCTTAGTAAGATGCAACCGAAGAATGTATCCGTTTTTTGTTGTGACGATTATTTCTTGGGAAAATTCAAAAGTTAAGTTCATGGCGCTGCTTCATATTCTGTATGGATTAATTAAGTATCGGAACTCATCTTACATAAAAACCATGAATGCTGAAAGAGGATTCCTGATCGTATTGGACAACGAACGGACAAGCCAATGCATAGTCATATTCCGTGACTGCATGTTTGGGCCGATCCAATTGAAGTTGTTTTCTTGCTAAGTCTCGCTTGCCTATGGCGAATTTTAGGTTTGTTTCTGGATAACACCCAAATAAGAGGCTCTTTCGTACCCCAAAGATATTTTGAGCCGTTGGAGGCATCTCCCTTCGGTTAACAGCACGCCCCCCCAGTTTTATGTCTCGCACTTCGCTAGACAAAAAAATACCCGCCAAGCCGGATAACTTGCGGGTTTTTGTACTTTACTGAACCTCAGTAAATGCTTATTTGGCGGAGAGAGAGGGATTCGAACCCTCGATACGTTGCCGTATACACACTTTCCAGGCGTGCGCCTTCGACCGCTCGGCCATCTCTCCTATTATTTTGCTTCCTGTAGATCACAGGAAGCCGCGTAGAATAATCGATATTGCGTCTTAGCGCAATGACCTAACTGCTACTTTCTTCAGCCAACGCTTCCAGCTCATCCCATCGGCTGTAAACTTGCTCCAGTTTTTCATCGATCTGTTTCAGTTCATCCAGGGTCTTGGCAACGACGGCTTGATCTTGTTTGTAGAACTCGGGCGCACTGATTTGCCGGTTTAATTCCGCTTGCCTGGTTTCCAGTTCACCGATCAGTTCCGGCAACTTATCCAGCTCCTGCTGTTCTTTAAAGCTGAGTTTCTTTTTGGTCCCGGTGCGCGCGGGAGGCTGCGCTGCCGGTTTTTCCTGCTTGGTTACCTTGGCCGTTTCGGCCTGTTTCGCCTGCTTGACATGGTTCAGCCAGTCGCTATAACCGCCGACAAATTCATCGACTTCGCCTGAGCCGTCAAGCACAAAGACGCTGGTCACTACGTTGTCCAGAAAAGCCCGGTCATGACTGACCAGCAGCAAGGTGCCGTCAAAGTCGACCAATTTTTCTTCCAGCAGTTCCAGGGTTTCCAAATCCAGGTCATTGGTCGGTTCGTCCATGACGATCAGGTTGGAAGGTTTGGTAAATAGCCGCGCCAGCAACAAGCGGTTTTTCTCGCCGCCCGACAAACTTTTTACCGGCGAACGCGCTCTGGCCGGGGCAAACAGGAAATCGCCCAGATACGACATCACATGCCGCTGGTTACCGGCGATTTCGACAAAATCATTGCCATCGGCGACGGTGTCGGCAACGGTCATTTCCGGATCGAGCTGGTCGCGCAACTGGTCGAAGTAGGCGATTTCGAGCCGGGTGCCCTGCTCTACCGTGCCGCTGTCAGGCTCCAACTGCTTTAACAGCAATTTCAACAAGGTCGATTTGCCTGCGCCGTTCGCGCCGATCAGGCCGATTTTGTCGCCGCGCTGAATCAGCGTGGAAAAATGCTTAATAATCTGCCGGTCCTCGTAAGCAAAGCTGATGTCGTTGACTTCGATGACTTTTTTACCGGAAGCATCGCCTCTATCCAGGGATATTTTGCTGGTGCCTTGGGTGTTGCGGCGTTGGGCGCGTTCGTTACGCAATTTCTCCAGCGCCCTGACCCGGCCTTCATTGCGGGTGCGCCGGGCTTTTACGCCCTGCCTGATCCAGACTTCCTCATCGGCCAGCTTCTTGTCGAACTCGGCATTTTGGTTGGCTTCGTCCTCCAGCGCGGCGGCTTTGCGAGCCAGATAATCGTCATAACTGCCCTGCCAGGACACCAGATTGCCGCGATCCAGATCGATAATCCGGGTCGCCAGTTTTTGCAGGAACGACCGGTCATGGGTCACGAATAACACCGCGCCCTGAAAATTCAGCATCTGCTCTTCCAGCCAGGTAATGCTTTCAAAGTCCAGATGGTTGGTCGGCTCATCGAGCAATAATACTTCCGGCTCTATGACCAAGGCCCTGGCCAAGGCTACGCGCCGCTTCCAACCGCCGGACAAGCCGCTGATCTTTAAATCGCCGGGCAAATCCAGTTTGCTTAAGGTGGTTTCAACCCGTTGCTGAAAATGCCAGCCGTTATGGGCTTCCAGTTTGTGCTGCAAATCGCCCAGTTCATTCAGGGCCTTGTCGTCATCGTAATCCATGGTTAACGACAGCGCGTGATAACGGGTGATCCACTCGCCCAGCTCGCCCAAGCCACCGGCAACGGCGTCGTAAATGGTCGCATCATCCGGCAAATCGGGCGTTTGCTCCAGCCATGCCAGCCTTAATCCCGGCTGCCGCCAGATGTCGCCGTGATCGGCCTGGATGTTGCCGGCGATGATCTTCATCAAGGTTGATTTGCCCTCGCCGTTGCGGCCTAACAGGCCTACCCGTTCCCCGGCATCCAGCTGGAAGTCGGCATTTTTCAATAAAGCGTGAGTTCCAAAAGCGATGGAAACATTGGTCAATCGTAATAAGGGCATTTTAAAGTTCTTTATGTTGTAAATAACGTCGCAATAAATCCAGTGCCAGCAACGCCGCCTGATTTTGTTTGCGTTCGATAGGGCCAGCCAGTGACCCGGTAGTTTGATGAAATCCGTCTCCAGTCAGCAGCGTATTATATAGGGTAATGGCTTGGTCTTTATCGTGAAATGTTTGTTTGTCCCCGGAATAGAGCTGAACCAGCACAAAATCGGCGATACCGGTCTTGCGTATTTCGCCGGCGATGGCTTGTGCCGTTGCCGGTAAATCATTGGTAATAAGGGTGACTCCCAGCTTTTGACACAGCCTTTGTATAGATTGCTCGTAGCGGGTTTCCAGCAACCAGTCTTTGCCGATGCACTTGGCCGCGAGCAAGCCCTGACTGGCGGTTTCCACGACGGCCAGCGTGTACTCCCCTGCCAGTCATCAACTGGTCAACGGTAAACACCAAATCGCCGCCGGCCTGCCCTAATCCGTCAATCGCAAAAACATTGTCGCCCAGCTCTGCTGTAACTTGATCGACCAACACGGTCAGGGATGCTTCAGGATAATCATGCGGAAACAACAACTTGGTTTGCACATCGTTCGGTGCGGCCCGAAAACCCAGCCGCACTTGAACCGGGATTTCGATCGCTCCGATGCGTTGTTGTATCGCCGACTCGCCGAGGCCAAATGTTCTGATGGTGATTAATTTGTCAGGCTGCAATAAAAACCGGCTTGCCAGCGTCGGCTGGATGGATTCCAGAAACAAATGCCGCATTTCTGATGGGACGCCCGGCACAAAGGAAAACCAGCAGCGCCCGGCTTGCAGGGAAAAACCCGGCGCAGTGCCCCAGTCATTGTCGATACGCACGGCGCCCTTCGGAAGCATCGCCTGCTTGCGGTTCGATTCAGGCATCGCCAGATTCCTGTACGCAAAAAAACGCTGAATCTGCTCAAAGGCAAGCTCGTCAAACTCCAGCGGCAAGCCGAACGCTTTGGCGACGGCCTCGGCGGTCAAATCATCGCTGGTCGGCCCAAGTCCCCCTGTGCAAATGCAGCAATCTGTACGGACTGAAATCTCCTTGAGCAAAGCTATCAGGTCATCCAGCTTGTCGCCCACGGCGGTATGCCGGGTTACGGTAAAGCCCATTGCGGCAGCCTGCTCCGACAACCAGGCCGCGTTGGTATCGACGATTTGCCCGGTAACGACTTCTTCGCCTTGGGAGAATACTTCTAGGGTTGGATTCATGGTAAAAACAAAAGTTATTGAGTTTAATTGCGCTATAGTCTGATGAAGCATTTTAAAATACAACTTAACTTTGCAGAGGAAAAATGCCTTACACAATCCTACTTACAGATTTTAGCTATCAGGCAAAGCCTCGCTTTACCCTGCAAGTTTTTAAAGACAATTAGCGGCTTGCCTGTCAAAATTGAGAAATCTATTCGTCACCCAGCGGAGCCCTGATATGCCATGAAACTGCAACACTGTTGATCTGCACAACGCCATTACCGCATTAACTTGCGCGCTGGATTTAGTCGGCGTTGACGAAGTCCGGCACGGCAAACGGGTGGCGATCATGGCCAGGGCTATTGCACTGCACCTGAACTGGCCGGAAGCTGAGTGCCTGTCCATCCTTTACGCCGGCATGCTGCATGATTGCGGGGTTTCCAGGATTCATGAACACCACCAGCTCACAGAAACGCTGGAATGGGACGGCGCAGAGGACCATTGCATCCGCGGCGCCGATTATTTGTCGGCCTGTCAGCCGTTGGCGCATTTGTCCTCCGAAATTCGCTACCATCACACCCGCTGGGAAAAACTGCTGGAATGCCTAGTCGATCATCGCATTCGCTTGCGTGCCAATCTGCTGTATCTGGCGGATCGCATCGATATGCTGCAATCGCCTTTCCTGAGTAGCGGCCAGATTCTGACCGAGTATCCGTCGATTATCGCGCACATTAAAACGCTGTCCGGCATATTGTTTGCGCCGGAATTGGTTAACGCTTTTGCCGAAATCGCCGATGTCGAGGCTTTTTGGCTGGCAATGGAACCCGAATACCTGGATGAAGATTTACGCAGCATCGGCAGCCATATCCCAACGACGCAGCTCGATATTCCTGCGCTCAAAGAGCTGGCACGGCTGTTTTCGCGGGTGGTGGACGCCAAATCTCCGTACACCGATGAGCACTCGCAACGGGTAGCGCATATCGCCCGGCAATTGGCTATGGATTTCGGCATTGACGGTTACGAACTGGAGCAGGTTGAAATCGCCGGGCTGTTGCACGACATCGGCAAGCTGCGAGTATCGGAAGACATCATCGACAAACCGGGCAGCCTGACGCCTGAGGAACGGGCCACCATGCATCGCCATAGCTACGATACCTTCCGTATCCTGCAACGCGTGTTTGAAGACTCAAGAATTCCGGTATGGGCCGGATTCCACCATGAGACCTTGATCGGCGATGGTTATCCGTTCAAAAACGGCAAAAAAGAACTGGATCTGGAATGCCGCATCATTGCCGTTGCCGATATTTTCCAGGCCTTGGCGCAACAAAGGCCTTATCGCCACACCATGAGTCTGGAATATATTCTCAACGATTTACAGTCGCGCGTTGCAAGCGGCCATCTCGACGCAAAAGTGGTTGCTAAATTGACCGAAAATGCCGAACTCTATTACCGGCTTGCCGTCGCTTGATAGGCTGATTTTTTTGGGAAAAAGCCCCAACTACAGCACTGTCCTCCTGCCAACGCTACTCCGCAAAGCTGTGACAACAACTATGCAGAGTAGCGGCGACCAAGAAACAGTTGTAATTGTAAGAAAAAAATCAATTGATGTTTGTTATGCAACAAATGCAACAAAAAGAGCAGGCCGTTGCCGGAAAACCCACATAAAACCGGGTGCAACTATCGAAATCATGACCGCTTTAGCCTGCTGCTTCGTAGTCATTGTTATGAATCCGGCATGGCTGCCAGACGGTTCTCCAGTTCAGTGTTGACCAAAGCATCGTAATGACGCTGCAGGATAGAATCGGTAGGACGCGGAAATAGAGCGGATTCGATTTCGCTTTTCAGATACGTGAGAAAGTGTGGCTTGGGTGTCAAATCCTCGGGGACGCTCAGTTCTGAATCCGAGCAGGAATAACCGGCGTCGTCAGATTGCTCGGGAGATTTGGGGGAAGACGACATGCTGCGACCCCATGGTAAAAAAGCGCATGCTGCAATTAAAAGCATAACCAGTAGCAATAGAGTAACTTCGAACATATAAATACCTCGCTATTATTTGAAAAACGTCAAGTACGCACATCAGATAGATGTTGGTAACTCAAGTTTATAACAAGCAATTAAAATGCCAGGGTACTTATATGGCTAATCGATTGAATGTTAATGTTAATTTATGATCTCAAAAAAGCAAGGATTGGTGCTTTTGCACCAAATTTGTCAGTAATGCACCAATACCGTCTACAACGGCTCATCCTAAAACCACTTTTGCCCATTCCAAATAATTGTTTATTGTTTGTTGATGTGCGCCACCAACGCACTGTCCATAGTCATCACGTGCAGCCCGAACCATTGCGGGAGACGGTCTTTGACAAACGAACGGCCAAACGCAATCAACCCTTTATCAACCCGCGATTTGAATTGCTTGAGTTCCCCAAGTACGCGTTGATGTTCGCCTTTGTGTTCGGTTTCTCCCGGATAAGAAAATTGCTTCATCAACTGGTTTTCCCGTTCGAAATGCTGTTCGGTCTGTTCGTACAATTGCTGAAACAAGGCCGGGAAAGCCGCATTGTCGGCGGCATCCAGTTTGTTTAGCAGGCTGATAAATTCATCATGATCGTTATCAATCAGCTCATGGGCCACGATAAGTGCGCCGGTTTTTTCGATCAATGCCATCTTATGTTTACCTCATTTGTTATGGGAAAGCGGGTTCAATAGGGAGCAATCAATCCAACCGATAACCTTCTTCCATCAAAACCCGCCTTACCGCCGGACGCTCAAGCATCAAGCGATAATGTTTTTGGCAATTTTCCGGTAACACAATGCCGGTTTTGTATGCCCAAAATTCGACATAAAACAAAGCAGCATCGGCGATGGTGAAGGTGCCCATGACATAGCCTTGAAGCGACAAAGCGTCGTTGATAACGGCAAAGCCGCGTTTAACGATGTCCATGCCTTGGATTTTCACGGCTTCAAAATCGGCTTTGTTGAACGCGAACCGGTCTGTTGTAAAAATCCTGGCAAAACCCTGACCATGAACAGTGCCGACCACGTAATCCATCAGTTCAATGACGCGCGCATTGCCGTCCGGGTCGCCGGGCAACAGTTTGGCTTTGGGATAGCTGCTTGCCAACCAATAGGCGATTGCTTGAAACTCAGTCAGCGTGCTGCCGTCGTTGCGCACCAATGTCGGAATGGTGGCTTTCGGGTTCAGCGCAAGATATTCCGGTGTATTTTGATCTCCGGCCATTAGATTGACGAGATGCGCTTCGAAAACCAGTTCGAGTTCTTCCATTAAAATATGGATACCTGTCGAGCAGGAGCCGGGCGTTAAATACAATTTCATTCGATTTTCCTGGGTGATTAAAGTTCCCACGTTCCGGCGTGGGAATTCAGTCTGCAACGCTCCAGCGTTGCGGGACGCTGGAGCGTCTACTACTGCGTTCCCACGCCGGAACGTGGGAACGATAAAGCTTCGGTTGCCATCCATGGCTTCTCGGCAATTGCTCCATGCATTGCTCTATCTCCTGCATCCTTGCAGTCGTGGATTCCGGCAATCCCTGCCGGAATGACGGTCTACCGCAGATACTTGTGTATAACGATGAGCGCCGGAGCATGAGAACGATAAACATCCCCGTCAATCCCCATCCACACCCGCCAACTCCAAGCCCCGAAACACCGAACAACGCTTGAACACCTCAAGACTCGGCTCCAGCTGCTTTTGCAGACAAAACTTGGCGACCAGCTTGGTCAAGCCTTTAATGTCGCGACCGGTGGCGGTCGGGAACAATTCGGCCAGTTGCTCTATCAACGCCTGATCCAACGGCAACGCAAACTGCTCGGTCATCACTGTCCAGATTTTGCGGCGGTCGACGCTGTTGGGCGCGTGGTACTTGATCATCGCGATGCAGCGGGAAATAATCGCTTCGTCGATGTCGTCGACGCGGTTGGTGGTTAAAAACAGCAGGCCGTTGAAATACTCCAGCACCCGCAAAAACACACCGACCACGGCATTGGAGGCCAGATTGTCGCTGCGGCGCTTGATGTAAACGTCGGCCTCGTCGATCAGCATCACCGCGCCCCAGCGCTGGGCGCGGATCAGCGTTTCTTTCAGCACTTTCTCCATTTCCGCGACATTCAGGCCTAGTTGCCCGGAATGCACCCGGTACAGCGGGCGCTTGATGATTTCCGAATAAACTTCGGCGGTCAGGGTTTTGCCGACTCCAGCCGGACCCGCGCACAGCACCGTGGTGCCGCCGGATTTACCGGCGACGATGTCGTCCATCAGCATGTCCATTTCGGCGGTCAGGATGTCGATCAGGTCGGTCTGTTCCGGCGGCAAAATCAGTTTTTGCTTCAATTCCGGCTGATATTGGTAAGGTTCCATGTCGTCGACATGCACCCAGACATGGTGATGCAGTTCCAGGTGAAACATCAGGATGTAGCCGTGCACCGGCAATTCGGTGAACGCGCCTTTGGGGATGTCGGCTTTGGAGGCTTCCATCGCGTTTTCGGTTTTGCTGTCGTAACGCAGGCTGTTTCCGGCTTTGCGCAGGTATTTGCCGAGGATGTCGCCGGACGCGTCCAGCGATAACGCCCGCTCGCTGAGGATGTTTTCGTCGTTGACCAAACGGCAAGCGCCGCCCGCCGACGACAGCACCACGGTGGTTTTGCGCGTCCAGTCGCTGCTGCGGTGGCTTGAGGTAGGGTCTTCGACATAAACCGCCGTGCCCCAGCCGGAAAACTGCTCGCCGTAGCGGCCGCGCCAGTCGAAATAGCGACCGGCGGCTTCATCGTAACTTGCAATCAATTCCGGCGTTTCCTTTAAATAGCCTTTTGCGGCGAAAATCTCGGCAACGGTTTTGCCGACGATGTCCTTGGCGCGGATGATCAAGGTTTCGATTGCAATCTTGCCTTTGGAATTGGCTTTCAGCTCGATCAGGATGCGGCCCGCTTCTTCCTCGCCGGGCGGCGTGTAATCGAGCCGGGTGATCAAATAGGCACCTGTGCGTCCCTTGGCGTCGGCCTGGAACAGCCAACCGCGTATGCGCATCGTCAATCAGGTAGCGGGTGATAACCGGCAGCAGCATCTCCAGTTGTCCGGCCTCGTAACGCACGTCGTCGCCATGCAACGCGCTTTGCAGGGTTGCCAGCAGCGCCGCCTGGTTTTGCATCGGCGCACCGGCGTTGCTGTAAAGATCGTGCAAAAAGCCCCATTCATGCGCGGCCAGTTGTTGGTAAAACACTTCGGCACGGTTGCCAAAACGCAGTTGTTCTTTTAGCGAAACCAGGTTGGGGAAGGTTTCGATCAGGCTTTCGACATAACGGCGTTCGATCTGCAGTTTCATAAAGATTCCTTTTGAGTTGCAGCGGCGTAAAGGATTTGGGCGATGTGCTTCGGTTTGCCGAAGCCGCCGTTAGCTATCTGTTGCTGACAGGAAAAACCGTTGGCGGCTATCGCCGCTTGCGGTTCGGCGCGCAAGGCCGGAAACAGCGCCAGTTCGGCCATGGCTTGCGAGGCGGCGTAGTGCTCGGCTTCCAGGCCGAAATGCCCGGCCATGCCGCAACAGGACGATTCGATCAGTTCGAAGTCGAGACCGTCGACGGTTTTCAGGACTTTGCGCATCGCCTTCATTGCACCGACGGCTTTTTGGTGGCAATGGCCGTGCACCAGCACCCGTTCACCGTCGGCTTTGAATGCCAGCGGCCAGCGTTTGGCGGTTTGTTCCCTGGCGATAAATTCTTCCAGCAACAGCACCCGTGCCGCCAGTTTGGCCGCCGTTTCGCCCAGTCCCAGTTTCAGGTACTCGTCGCGCAAGCTGAGTATGCAGGACGGCTCCAGGCCGATGATCCAGCGGCCGGCGTCGATGTGCGGTTGCAATGCCTGCAATAAGCGGGTGGCTTCGCTTCGGGCCTGATCTATCATGCCGTTGGCAAAATAGGTGCGTCCGCAGCACAGCGGTGTCGTCTGATTATCATCCAGCCCGGCAATCCGTACCATGTAGCCTGCAATGGTCAGCAGTCTGGTTGCGGCTTCGGCCACGTCGGGGTTGAAATGGAGATTGAAAGTATCGACGAACAGCACCACTTCCTGAGCCGATGCTGTTGCTTCGGGAGAAAACGTGTTTTCCGTAAAAGGCTGTGCTTTGCTGCCATATTCGGAAGGAACCGACAACGGAGCCTTAGCGGTAATGCCCAGCAGATATTCGGCGACACCCGCCAGCCAGACATAGCGATTGCGCCAGATCACCAGCTGTCTAATCAGCGGCCAATTCAATAGTTTGGGTAGATTTGCCAACAGCGTGTGCCGCAAGGACAAGCCTTCGGCTTGACGGCGCTGGGCCAGATATTCGGCCTTGATCAGCGCCATATCGACTTCGTTCTCGCATTCGCGCTTGCAGCCTTTGCAGCTGACACACAAATCCATCGCCTCGGACAAGTCTGGATCGAACAGCGCCTTATCGTCGGACGTGTTCAGCGCGGCTTTCAACAATTTGACCCGACCGCCCGGCGACAACATCGGGTTGCCGGTCACCTTAAAACTCGGGCACATCACGCCTTTATCGCCCTGTTCGCACTGGCGGCTGCCGATGCATACCGCGACCGCCTTGGCAAAATTGCCGCCGTTCTTGGGAATATCGGCATAGGCATCGCCCATGCCGGCGTTTTGATAACCCGACCAATCAAGAAAATGTTTCATCGCTGTTTGCTGGTATAAATAACAGCAGACAGGCAAGATCGGTGCCATGCGTAAGATGTTGTATTACCGGAAGCAAGGCCAATCATTGCTGTTGCAAAGCCGACAATCGTTCGCGGTTAAGGCGGTTTACGACAGTCCTAATCGGGCACGCTGTTTATGTCCGACCTACAAAGCCAACTAAAGGACGGGGTGGTCGCTCCTACAAAAACCAATGTCCACCATTCATCAACACACCATGCCAAAACGGCAATGCAATCAGGCTGATTGCCGTGGTTACCGTTACCGCCATCGCGTACAGTGAGCTATCCAACCGGTAGCGATCGCAAAAAACGATGCCCAACAGCATGCTCGGCATCGACAGGTCAAGCACTGCCGCCGCCCGGTATTCGCCGTCTATGGGTAAATATCCGACCAACATCATCGCAAACAACGGCATCAACGCCATTTTGATGGCTATTACAGGTATGACATACGGGATATTACGGACGGTTAACGCTTTCCAGCTTAAGGCCAGCCCTAAAGAAAACAGCATCAACGGCACGACGCCGGCCGACAGTTTTTGCAGTACCCCGGAAAGCCAAGCCGGGGCGACGAAACCGTTAATATTCAGGATCATCGCTACAGCCGCCGCCCAAAATGGCGGCGCATTAAAAAACAACCACAGCGATTTTGGCTTTTCTGCGGTTTCCTCGCCGTAGTGCCGTGCGACCATGACGCCGACGGTAAACAATAACGGCGTGGTTGCAAACAGGTCCATCTGTATGACCACCGACTTGGCCCAGCCGCCGAAGGTTTGCTCCAAAACCGGCAAGCCCAGATAAGTCACATTCGGAAATGCCGCCGCCAGTATCATCGCGCCCATGCGCCGGTGTTCGAATTTGAACAGTGCGCCAACCATCCACAGGCAGAGCATCGCAAAAACAATGCTGCCCACTCCCAGCAAGGTATACTGAAACGAATGCAAGCCTATGTCCGCTGACCATAAGACTTCCAGGACCAAGGCCGGCAGCAGCAAATAATAGACCACCGTGGTCAGCACCTGCCGCGTTTGCTCGGCAGACAAGCCCGCAGGCTTTACAAAACGCCAACCTGCGCCGCACGCCATTATCAAGGTCATTTGTATCAATGTTGAGTTCATAATCGGGGACTATTGTGGCAATTGTGAATTTTAACATTCACCGTTAAAACAAGTTCCGGTAATATATGTCGACTTATTACTTGGGAGCGTTTGAATGCGTCTGTTTTCAAAGTATTGCCGACTCGGTGTTTTTTTATTATTAGCCAGCCCTTTTGCAATTGCGGAAACCGATGTCATCTCGCCTAAGGATGCTGCCACAATGCGCGTCACGAACAAGGCGGTTATTGTGGATGTGCGTGAAAATGGCGACTGGAATGAACACCAGATTCACGGTGCCATTCATATTCCTTTGTCCCAATTAAACGCACGACTGGCAGAACTGGAACCTTATAAAAACCGCCCAGTCATCACACAATGCCAAGCCGGCCTGCGTTCTGCTCAAGCCCAACTTATCTTAAAGGCGGCGGGATTTCCCAAGGTTTACTTAATGAACGGCGGAATTCAGGCCTGGCATGAACAAGGCTTGGTGACTGAATAAGTCATAGCCTATCAATCGCGAACAACGATGGGCTTCGTGCCTCAGCCCATCCTACAGAACTTTTTATTTTTTACCTTGTGTCTAACTATGCCTGAATCATTTATCTCAACTAAACCCATCCCCGTCCGTGAACGCTTAATCATGGCACTGGATGTCCCCAGCATTCCCGAGGCGCAGGCCTTGGTCGAAGAGCTCGGCGATTCGGTGATCTTTTACAAAGTCGGCATGGAGCTGTTCATGTCGGGCGATTATTTCGGTTTTATTGAATGGTTAAAACAGCAAAACAAAAAAATCTTTGTCGATCTGAAGTTTTTTGACGTTCCCGCCACCGTGGGCCGGGCTATTAGAGCATTGAGCAGCAAAGGCGTGGACCTTGCCACCATACACGGCAACGACGCGATTATGGAAGCCGCCGCCAAGGAAAAAGGCGACCTTAAGGTGTTGGCCGTAACCGCTTTAACCAGCCTAGATCGCGGCGACCTTGACGACTTGGGCTTTGCCTGCGATGTCCGCGAGCTGGTTTTATCCCGCGCCAAACGCGCCTTGCAAATCGGCTGCGACGGCATTGTGTCATCCGGGCTTGAAGTCGCCATGCTGAGAGAAGAGTTGGATCATAAGCTGCTGGTGATCACACCGGGCATCCGGCCGGTCGACAACCGCGAAGAGGACGACCAGAAACGCGTGGTCAGCGTGGAAATGGCTTTCCAGAACGGCGCCGATTATATCGTCGTCGGCAGGCCTATCCGCGATGCCGAAAACCGTAAAGCGATGGCCGAGAAGATTCAGGGGCAGATTCTTGCGCAGTTTCAATAAATGCAATAATGCTGAATCAAAAAGGGCGACCAACCGGTCGCCCCTACCCTTTTTAAGAATATCCTGCGATTATGGAATTTGATCTCGCTTTCACCACCTCATACCTGGTCGCCTTTACCATGGGTCTGTTCAGCAGCATGCACTGCATCGGCATGTGCGGCTCTATTATCGGGACATTAACCTTAAGCCTCAGCCCGGATATACGGAACCAAAAAAACCGCCTGCTGCCCTTTGTGTTTAATTACAACATCGGCCGCATTACCAGTTACACGATAGCCGGGGCATTAGCGGGCGTTATTGAAGCATTGATCACCATGCCGATGGGCGAAATCAGCGGACATCGGCTGCTGCAATTGCTGTCCGCTGCGATTATGACCGGAGCGGGACTTTATATAGCCGGATGGTTCCCCCGTTTTGCCTATATCGAAAAAATCGGCCTGCGTTTCTGGAAGATGATCGAACCTTTCGGCCGCAAACTGATCCCGGTTAAAAATCGCAGCCAAGCTTATCTGTTCGGCATGGTCTGGGGATGGCTGCCGTGCGGTTTGGTCTATTCGGCCTTGGCGCTCGCCGCAACCGCAGGCGACATCAAACAAAGCGCACTGACCATGCTGTTTTTCGGACTGGGAACTTTACCGGCGGTCATGGGAGTCGGTATAATGACCGGCATATTAACAAGGTTGTCCAGAATGCAGCGTTTCAAACAGGCTATCGGCCTGTTCATGATTGCGCTGGCTCTACTGGCTGCCCTGCCCTGGCTTAATCCCATGGCGATTACCACACACATCGGCATTACATTAAGAGGTATCTATGGATCATTTTAACGCGATCATCGGTCAATCTCCCGCATTGGATTCCTTAATCCGTAGCGCCAAAATTGTTGCAGCTACCGACGTCACTGTATTGCTTAAGGGCGAAACCGGCACCGGCAAGGAAGTACTCGCCATCAGCCATTCAACAAGACCAGCGCTCGCGCCGACAAAGCCTTTATCACCTTAAATTGTGCGGCATTACCCGAAAGCCTGATCGAATCGGAATTGTTCGGCCATAAAAAAGGCTCGTTTACCGGCGCAAGCTCCGACAAGCAAGGCCTGTTCCAGGCAGCCGATGGCGGCACCTTGTTTCTTGATGAAATCAACTCCTTGCCAGTGTCGATCCAGGCAAAATTATTGCGCTTTCTTGAGTCGGGGGAATGTCTTGCCGTCGGCGAAATCAAGCCTTACAAAGTCGATGTCCGCGTTATTTCAGCAACCAACGCCGATCTCGACAAACAAATCAAAAACGGCGAGTTCCGCTCGGACTTGTACTTCCGCTTGAATGTGGTGCCTTTAGAGCTGCCTTCATTGGCGCAACGTACTGAAGACATTGAAGCACTGATCAAACATTTTTTGACCATGTTCGAGAATGCGCACAGCCTGACTGCGCCCAAATTCAGTAAACCCGCTTTAAAAACGCTGAAAGCTTACCCATGGCCGGGCAATATTCGTGAATTGCGCAATTTATGCGAACGGCTCAGCATTTTGTTAGCGGGCAGAGTCATCGAGCCGGAAAATCTTCCGTCTGAATTTACCGCCCAAGCCATCAAAGTTGCGCCTGTTGCAACGGACTTCACCCTGCCTGAGACCGGATTAAAGCTGGATACCTTAGAAGCCGACTTAATTTATCAAGCCCTGAACCGCACTAACGGCAATCGCAGCAAGTCCGCAAAACTGCTGGGCATCTCCCGCGACACCTTACTTTACCGCATGCAAAAACACGGTTTTGCAATGTAAAACCGATAGCCTCTAAAAATATTTTTTGAGGCTATCATCCCGTACCTTTCAGAATTAAACGCCCTGTTGCGACCTGGCACCACGCATGATCTGCTTCAAATCCCTGACCGCCTGAGCCAGGCCTGAAAATACAGCCTGCGCGATAATCGAATGACCGATATTAAGCTCGACTATTTCCGGTATCGCACAGATGGCTTCAACATTATAAAAATTCAAACCATGCCCGGCATTCACTTGCAGTCCGGCACTGTGTGCATAGACGGCGGCCCTTCTGATGCGCTCCAGCTCTTCAGCTTGCTGTAGCCGATTGCCTGCCTCGGCGTAGCACCCGGTGTGCAATTCGACGACCGGCGCGCCGGCTTTTACCGCCGCATCAATCTGCATTTCATCAGGATCGATAAACAACGACACTTCAATACCTGCGGATGCCAATTTTTCACAAGCCCATTGCAGGCGATGCAAGTTGCCCGTGACATCCAGCCCGCCCTCGGTGGTCAATTCCTCCCGCTTTTCCGGCACCAGACAGCAGGCATAGGGCTGTACTTTCATTGCGATACCGACCATTTCGTCGGTCACCGCCATTTCCAAATTCAGCCGGGTATGCAGCATGTCTTTTAACAGATAAATATCCCTGTCCTGGATATGCCGGCGGTCTTCGCGCAAATGCGCGGTAATACCATCGGCGCCGGCCTGCTCAGCAACCAACGCGGCCTGGACAGGTTCCGGGTAAAGCGTACCTCTGGCCTGTCTCAAAGTGGCGACGTGATCGATATTCACGCCTAATAGAATCTGTGTTTTATTCATTTTTAGTGTGTTTAATGGTTTTATAATGGAATACGGATAGCGCGGATTATTAATGATGCATAAGATTTTTTGCAACTACTGACTAAGGGCAAAAGACGAAAGGCGAAGGGTGGAAAACCTAAGCTTCGACATGGTTACTCTTTGCCTTTTGCCTATCGCTGAGCCGTTGCCAAGACCTTACTAATAACCGCCCGGCTCTTAAGTTGCTTGCCCTGCAAATAAACATCAATGACTGTCCTCATCAGTATTTTTGCCTCGCTTAACACCTGCGGATCGGTCAATTCCCTGGCACTTAGCGCCTGTAACGTCTTGCCTGTAATCTGTCCGTCCACGACTGCAACAGGCCCTTGCCCCACATTAAAGTCGTATTTTTTTAATGATTCAATCGGTTTTTCATGGTCATCATATTCCAGCTGCAAGCCGTAACCCGCACACTCCAGCAGGTTAAGCTCAAACAGCCGCAATGCCGCCTCCATGCCGGAACCATCCGCCAGAGCGGATAAACACTCCCGGTAGTAATCGAACACTTCGGGATGGGGATCGTATTTATGCAAAAAACAACCAACCAATTCGTTGATATAAAAGCCGCAATACAGGGCAAGCCCCTTGATCTCGCTAAACGGCTGAATCATTTCGACATCGGCCAGGTTTTTTAACTCCGCCTTACCGACATAGGAAAGGGTTAACGGAATAAAGGGTTGCAGCACCCCTGCTGTTTTGGATTTGGCCTTTCTTACACCTTTGGCCAGCAGGGAAATCCGGCCGAAATCACGGGTTAACGCATCGATAATCAGGCTGGTTTCCCGGTATTTGCGCTGCTGCAAGATAAAAGCAGGCTGCAAATAAACTGCGGTTTCAGTCATTAAAGCCTAGGCTTTGCAAGGCTCGTTCGCTATCCGACCAGCCCTTTTTGACTTTAACCCAAAGCTGCAAGTAAACCTTCTGCCCGATCAGCTTTTCTATATCTACCCGAGCATCGGTACCGACTTTTTTCAGCATGTCGCCGTCCTTGCCGATCACGATGTTCTTTTGGGTCAAGCGCTCCACCCAAATGATCGCGTAGATTTTAGTGATATACGGTTTTTCTTCGTAACGTTCAATTTCAACCGTCAGCGCATAAGGCAGTTCATCGCCCAAACGCCGGGTCAGCTTTTCCCTGACAATTTCAGCCGCTAAAAACCGCTCGGACCGGTCGGTCACCTGATCCTCAGGATAGATCAAATCCCGTTCCGGCAACAGCTCCATGATCAAGCTTTCCAGCTGGTCGAGATTGGTTCTTTTCAATGCGGAAATGGGCACCAAGTGCTTGAACGGAAATCGATGCTGGGCTTCGTTAAAGAAAGTCAAAATAGCTTCCTTGTCCGCGACCTTATCGACCTTGTTAACAGCGAGAATAACCGGCAGTCCTGCCTGCTCCAGCTTTTTGAAGATAGCCTCATCATATTCATGCCAGGACAAACCGTCGATCAGCCAGACAATCACATCGACGCCCAACAAAGTCGTATCAGCGGTTCGATTCAGATAACGATTCAACGCCCGCTTTTCACTGTTATGCATGCCCGGCGTGTCCATATAAATGGCTTGCCCTGCGTCAGTGGTGTTAATGCCGAGAATTCGATGCCGGGTTGTTTGCGGCTTGCGAGAGGTGATACTGATTTTCTGCTTCAACAAATGATTCATCAATGTTGATTTGCCTACATTGGGTCGCCCAATCAGGGCGACGAAACCGCAATTCATTTAGTGTCCTTATTTAATAATTCGAGCATGAGCTCTGCCGCCGACTGCTCGGCCTTTTTTCTGGAATTACCGGTGCCGACACATGACTCGGCTGTTAACGGCGTTGTGCACTTCACCTTGAAAGTCTGCTCATGAGCAAGCCCGGACATAGTTATCAAGGTGTAATCCGGCAGCTCCATTTTTTTGGACTGCATTAACTCCTGCAATTGAGTCTTGGGATCTTTCTGCCAATTTTCCAGCGACAGACTTTTCAGCTTTTCCGCAAACAACTGCAAGATCCATTGCTGGCAAGCATCCATACCCTGATCGCTGTATAACGCACCGATAATGGCTTCCACCGCATCAGACAGAATGGAATCGCGCCGGAAACCGCCGCTTTTCAACTCCCCCGAACCCAGCAGCAAATAATCGCCCACATGGTGCTTTCTGGCCAACTCTGCCAGCGAACTTTGATTAACCAGACTCGCTCTTAGCCGGCTTAGAACGCCTTCGCTGGCACTGGGGAATAACTCATACAACTTCTGGGCGATAACAAAACCCAAAATCGAATCGCCTAAAAACTCCAAGCGTTCATTATTGTTCGCACTTGCGCTTCGATGCGTTAAAGCCGTGGTAAAAAGTTTAGTGTTATTAAAGGTTAAACCCAGCTTTTTACATAATACGTCAGGCTTTTTTATCACTCCTGGCCGGCCTCGATCGTGTCATGGAATTCGGCCAATAAACTCAGGTTACCGACCAGTTTCACGACGGTTTCATACTCGATGTCCACTTTCACATAATTGCCATGCTTAACGACGGTAATGTCTTCATTTTTGACATCGTAGACATAGTTGATTTGAAAACGCTTGTTTAAACTGTCTCTGATTTCAAACTCGCTTTTCGCTGCCAACTCAGGGGTTTGTTTTAACGCCTGTAAAGCGCTCGACACCTTGCTGTGATCCGAATAAATCGGAATTATCTTAAGTGTCAATAAGACAAAAAATCCGATCAGCCCCAGAATAAATACAATCGAAATCAGGGTTAAACCTTGCTGGCGTTTAGATGATAAGCTCATTTTCTCTCCAAATTTTTATTATAAAAACTCAAGTATAGTGCAGTTTATTTCAACACTGTGCCAATGCGCTCAAGACTTACACCTTTATTCTGCCAGTCCCAGTTCATCCAGATAAAAAAGGCCTGTCCAACCAAGTTTTCTTCAGGGACCGTACCCCAGTAGCGGCTATCATTGCTGTTGTCGCGGTTATCGCCCATCATAAAATAACTGCCTTGCGGCACCACATAAACGCCTTCAGCGGAAGCTGCGCCATTCCTGATTAAGACGCTATGCTCAACGCCGGTCAAATCTTCCAATAAGTGCTCATTCCCGGTCATATCCTCACCTTGGCCTACGCCCTGGTAGCGACCCAAAGAAACCTGATTGACCGGTTGTCCATTGATATGCAGCTTTTTATCGTAATAAGCGACCCGGTCGCCCGGCAAGCCGATCACCCGCTTGATATAATCGACAGTCGGGTCTTTGGGATACCGGAAAACGACAATATCGCCGCGCTTGGGCTCGTTCAGCTCGATGACTTTTTTATTGATAACCGGCAAACGTATTCCGTAGGCGAATTTATTAACCAGAATGAAATCGCCTATCAGCAAAGTCGGCATCATCGATGCTGAAGGTATGCGAAAAGGTTCGGCTATGAAAGAGCGCAGCAATAGCACGATCAACACCACCGGAAAAAAAGAACGCGCATACTCAACCAGTATGGGTTCATTTTCTTCATCGAAAACCTCCCCTTTCGATTTGAGCACCAGCAAGTACCCGCCCCAGATTACGCCGGTAACCAGCGTGGCGACGACAAGAAAAAAGGAAAAATCGTAATCCATGTTCATATATTCGGTTAAAGGTTTAAGGCGAAAGGCGAAGGGCAAATGGCTAAGGACGATGACATTGAAGCTTGGTTTTTCGTCTTGCGCCTTTTGCCTTTCGCCTGATCTTTATTCTTTATTAAGCTGCAAAACGGCCAGAAATGCCTCTTGAGGAATCTCAATATTGCCGACCTGCTTCATGCGTTTTTTACCGGCTTTTTGTTTTTCCAGCAATTTTTTCTTACGGCTGATATCGCCGCCGTAACATTTTGCAATAACATTCTTGCGCATCGCCTTAACGGTGGAGCGGGCGATAACCTTGGAACCGATGGCCGCCTGGATCGCAACCTCATACATTTGCCGGGGAATCAGGTCTTTCATCTTTTCAACCAGGTCCCGGCCCCGGTTTTGACTTAGATCGCGATGCACGATGATAGACAACGCATCCACTTTTTCGGCGTTAATCAACACATCCAGTTTGACCAACTCGGCCGGCTGGAAACGCAAAAATTCGTAGTCAAACGATGCAAAGCCGCGGCTCACCGACTTTAAGCGATCGAAGAAATCCAGCACCACTTCGCTGAGCGGCATTTCATAATGCAGCGATACCTGTCTGCCGACGTACTGCATGTCTTTTTGCACGCCGCGCTTTTCTATGCACAGCGTAATGACGCCGCCCAGATATGTCTCAGGAACCAGGATATTGGCCCTGATAATAGGCTCCCTGATTTCCTTGATGGTTCCCATATCCGGCAGCTTGGCCGGATTATCGATCATCAGAACCTGATCGTTCTGGGTAATCACTTCATAGATTACGGTAGGCGCCGTCGTGATCAGATCGACATCGTATTCCCTTTCCAGTCGCTCCTGCACGATCTCCATATGCAGCATGCCGAGAAAACCGCAGCGGAAACCAAAGCCCAACGCTTGGGACGTTTCCGGCTCAAAATACAAGGAAGCGTCGTTGAGATTTAATTTTTTCAGCGCCTCGCGCAAATCCTCATAATGATCCGAACTGACCGGATACAACCCGGCAAAAACACGCGGCTGCACCTTTTGGAACCCTGTGAGCTGTTCAGCTGCCGGGTTATCGGTCCAGGTAATGGTATCGCCGACCGGAGCACCGAAAATGTCCTTAATCCCGGCGACGACATAACCGACTTCGCCGGTATTCAAGATGTCTTTTTCCAGGCGTTTGGGCGTAAAAACCCCGACCTTTTCGGCGATAAACGACTTGCCGGTGGACATGATCGTGATCTTCTGCTTTCTGCGGATGCTGCCGTGCATAATCCTGACCAGCGACACCACGCCCAGATAACTGTCGAACCAGGAGTCGATAATCAACGCCTGTAGCGGGCCTTCCGTGTCGCCTTGCGGCGGCGGAACTTTAAGCACCAGTTGCTCCAGCACATCCTGCACACCCAGCCCTGTTTTAGCGCTGATCATCAGCGCTTCATCGGCCGGAATGCCGATCACCTCTTCGATCTCATTCTGCACCCGCTCAGGCTCGGCAGAAGGCAGATCGATTTTATTCAACACCGGCACGACTTCCAGCCCCTGCTCTATCGCCGTATAGCAGTTAGCGACGCTTTGCGCCTCAACACCCTGCGCCGCATCAACGACCAGCAAAGCGCCTTCGCAAGCGGCTAAAGACCTGGAAACCTCATAAGAAAAATCCACATGCCCAGGGGTATCGATAAAGTTAAGCTGATAAGTCTCACCGTCTTTCGCCTTAAAATCCAGCGTGACGCTTTGCGCCTTAATGGTGATGCCGCGCTCTTTCTCAATATCCATCGAATCGAGCACTTGTGCTGACATTTCCCTGGCGCTTAAACCGCCGCAGATTTGAATAAAACGATCCGCCAGCGTCGACTTACCATGATCGATATGCGCGATAATGGAAAAATTTCTTATATGCTTTAAATCCACTTGTATTTCAACTTGTAATGAGAGTGTTAATGCGGAGTGCCAAACATTGCACCGCTGTGTTAGCCGTTCATTGTAACAGATTTGGGCTGCTCAAAGCCTACTTTCACCATCGATTTCAAGGGGATTTGCTCAAGTTTACTTGGCGTGCAACCTTCATGATTCAACGTCATTATTTAACAGCGCTCATAAATTAAATCATTGTGCGACTGAAGTTACTCCCAACCAACTGTATATCCGCTTAACCAGCAAGCCTTCATCATGCAGATAAGCATGGCCTTCGTCATTGATTGTAATTTGCCGGTATCCCTCATTTTCTTTCGCCGCCAAGCGTCGATCCCTGGCGCTCCCAGTAACGTCCGACACATCCAGGGCGCCATAAATATCCAGCATCGGAATATTAATCTTCTTAATAAACACCAACGTTTGGGCCGCTTTGTTTTCAGTTACAGGCACCGGCAAACTGATAGTCACCAACGCTTTAACATCTGCCGCCTGCTCACTCAGGGCATAGGCTCCCATCATCCCCCCCAAACCATAACCGACCACAACAATACTATCTGCGCCGTTGTTTTTTACATAGTCAATTCCAGCCCGAATTCGCGCCGCCGCCTCTGGAAACAATGCATAATAATCTTCCTTTTCAGCCCCCGCTTCCCGAAGCGGCATTTGCAGAGAAAGCGTTGCCCAGTTATGCTCGGGTAAAAAAACTCTCAATCCGTAAATCAGTTGCTGCTGATTAGGATGCCCGCCCATATCATGGAGAATAATAACAACGCCATTACCTGTGACCTTTTCTATTTCCGTATAAAGACCGAGAAATTTCTTTCCATTCGACTCCAGCCAAACCGCCTTGCCTGTAGTCAGCGTCTTATTAATGCCTTCAGCAAATTCGGCTTCCCGCTTTTCGTCGCCGGCCAAACACACGCCTCCCAAAAAGTGCGCCATGCAAAATACAAAAACCAAAAACCAGACTTTCATTGCCGCCCGTAAAAATCGCTGTACCGATATAAATCATGCACATGCCGTAACAACACCATAACGACCGAAGCTACAGGCAATGCCAACAAAATGCCGAGAAAGCCGAACAACTGGCCGCCCGCCAACACCGCAAACATCACCGCAACCGGATGCAAGCCGATTTTATCGCCCACTAACATGGGCGTTAACACCATGCCTTCCAGCGATTGCCCGATGACAAAAACGATGGCGACCGGAACCAGCTGTATTAACTCATGAAATTGCACCAAGGCCGCGACACAGGCCGTAACGATGCCGACGATCGAGCCCAGAGTAAGGCACGAAACTGACCAGACCGGCCAGCATGCCTATCAACAAAGCCAAATCGAGACCGGTCATCCACAGTCCAATGCTGTAAATACAGCCTAAGGCCAACATCACATAAAGCTGCCCCCGAACAAAAGCCGCCAACACCGTGTCGACTTCACCTGCGAGTTTGGTAGCTGTAGGCGCTACACGCCGGGGCAATAAATCATGAACTTTGACAACCAGTTCATCCCAATCGCGCAATAAATAAAAAGTGACCACGGGAATTAACAGCAGATTCATCAACCATTCGGCTATCACCCCGCCGGAATGCGAGACCGAACTCATTAACGTCGCAGCAATGCCGCCCGCCTGCTCCCAGTGGCCTTTAATCAGGCTAATGATCTGATTAAGATTAACCGGCCTGATGACCTAAATGAAATCGCCGCTGCGCCCAAGGGATGACTGTTTCATTCAACCATGTAACATAGGCGGGCAAGTTGCTCACAAAGTGCTCGACCTGATATTCCAAAAGAGGAACAAGCAACAGCAAAACCAGCACAAAAACCAGCGTCATCACCGAAAAAACCACCAACACTGCCTTGGTTCTGGATAATCGATAGGTTTCCAGCTTATCGGTTAGCGGATCACCGAGGTAAGCCAACATCGCTGCAAATGCAAACGGCATCAATACCGGCGCCAACAGGTAAATCAGCCAAACTGAACCGGCAATAAAAGTAAAAATCAGCCATTTTTGTGAATCGGTCATTACTATCTCTCAATGCAATAGTTGTCGATACTTAATTTAACATTCCTCAATCGCCGCAGCCCGAAGAACACCCGATACGACTGGCGCAATAACAGCCCGATGATTTTTTTACAGTCTACCTGACAGCTAAAGCCATCCATTACAAAAATAAGCGGCAATCGAACGGCTTCTTGGGTTGATCTGATCCAGCGAACAAGCTAAGCGCCATGATCGTTTAGTGCCATCTTTTGCAGAGTCGGCGTAGACATCGCCTCGGCGGGCGGATGATGCAAAAAATGCCTCATCGCCTTGATACAGAATTTTTCATAGATCCGGATAGAAAGAATAAACTCATGCCACGCATCATCAATGACCTGAGACGGCATCGACGCCATACGGTTTCTCGCCCGCTGGCAAATACGAAAATAGTCTCTCAAGCCCTGAAAAACCATGTCAAGCTGCTGATGCTTTTGTGTTAATTTATGAAAGCGATACTGTTCGATATATTTAAGCTGTCTGGCTTTATTGGCCCTGATCGCAAAATAAGTAAGACTTAGCATGGCGGCACTAATAAGAAGAACGTATAAATTCATTGCCGCAACACCGTAACCCTATGAATCCAATCGCTTATAAATAAGCCGATGCTTTGCGCCGCATCGGCTTACAGCAAAGAGTTCCGCTACGATTATGGCGCCAGATTGAGCGCAACTACCGCAGCGGCAATAGCCACCAAGGCCAGTATCAGCACCACCACAGTGCCTTTCTTCGTGCTGAAAAAGTTTGCGGATTTGTCTTCCAGAATTTCCACGCCCTCAATATACGCATTAACCGCTTTGTATTTACCGCGATTATCTTTTACGCTCTGGTAATAAATGACATCGCCGGTCACCGGGCGCCGACTTGCGCCCTTGAGCGCCGAGATATGGATAAAAATATCTTTTCCGCCATCTTCAGGGCTGATGAAGCCGAACCCGCGATCCTCTTTCCATGTTTTTAAAACTCCCTTAATCATTGTTTTTGTCATAAAAATTCTTTTTTGTTGTTTAGCCCTACCTACATCAATGTAGATTAGGGGCGTTAGCCTTGTGACGTTGGCGATTTACAGCTGTCTTTTTAGACTGATTCATATAGTAAAAAACACTGAGCTATCGCCTAATGAATCAACCCAACGGCCTGCAAAACAAATGATCCCGGCAACCCATGCAAAACTGCATGACTGATCCGGGATGCCGTGTAACCTAGATTTTTTTCTTTATGATGACTTTATCATCGATAATCAACTCTGAAATTCCACCCAAAGTCGAGCTTAATGTGCATGATGCGTTCTTGAACCCGCCCTTATCAGCATTTTCACCCACCCACTTCAAAGTAAGATAAGTCTCCTTATCACTCTCAGTTTCAGACGAAACAAACACCTGTTCTCCTGTTATCTCCTTGATTTTCGTTGGACATTTTTCATTTGCCATCATTTGCATTGCCGCCATGGCTCTAATCTTTGCCGCTGCTTCCTTTTGATCAACAGTCTGATCTTCTTTACTTGCGCCGACCAAAATAAAGCCCATTATAAAAACAGCAGCAACCGCTATCATAATTTTTTGTACTTCTGACATGTTTCTTCTCCTCATTGTGACAATTGCCAGCCATTTTACAGGTTGGCCTGCGTATTTACCTTAAAATTATCTATAAACCAGCCATCCTCAATAACTTACGCCGTGCCGGCTCAAAAGACTGCCGCTTATTACCGGCCGGTAATACCGACAATAACCACGTTTAAAATTCAATTCCCTGCTCAGCTTTGATTCCCTGCTCGTAGGCGTGCTTTACCTTAACCATTTCGGTTACCGTATCGGCAATATCGATGACTTCCGGCGCAGCATTGCGGCCGGTCAAGATCAAATGCAGCCAAGCCGGTTTTTCATCGCGAATGAAGTCGGCTATTTCCTGCCCCGAGATCCAATTATAGCCGCAGCAATAATTGATCTCATCCAGCAACACCACATCGTACTGTTCAGACAAAATCTTGGCCTTACTGAATTCCCAAATTTCCCGGCTGGTTTTAATGTCCTGCTCAGGGTTTTTAGTATCCCAGGTAAAACCGTCGCCCAACGTATGCCACTCGATATTATCAAAACGTTCGGCGGCTTTTTGTTCCCCGGTTTGCCATTGCCCCTTGATGTATTGAATCACACAAACCTTCATATCCCAGCCTGCGGCACGAAAAACCATGCCCAAAGCGCTGGAAGATTTCCCCTTGCCCGAGCCGGTATTAACCAAAACCAGCCCCCGTCGTCTATCTCTGGATTTCATAACACTTATTCCGTAATTTTGAGTGAGCCTGAGGCTCATGTGTCTAATAGGCGGCAAGTATTATCACCTGAATTGACTTCAAAACAAACGACAGACCTTATATTTAAAAGAAACACACAAGGCGGATTTTAAAGGTGCCGGACTTTTCTTCCTCCGTCCCCAACTCAAATAGCAAGACTGTTTACAGTCTTATGATTCATTTCCTGCCCCGGTCACTTTCCTTGCCGCAATCTACATTTGCATAAATTCAAATAAGCACAGATCGGCACCAAAGCAGGTTTGGCATTACCGACAAGCAGGTCTTCGTAGGTGCCGATACACAGGGAGAGCGGGGCAATATTAATAATGAGCTTGTCGGGGATCATTTCGCATTACAACAAATATACGTCTTACCACCTAAGCATTTTCACCTATACATATGATTTTTAATGTTTTATTGATATTTCACCTATGGAAATTCAAGATTCAATTAAGGATACTTGTATCCGTGATAACAGTTAGCTCGAAGAAAAAGCGAGATGGTAATTCAATCTCATCGGATATTTTTTTGAACACCTTTAATGGTAGGGGGCAACTGTATTATTAACCACTATCAACATGGACTAGCTTTGAACCATCGAACGCTCTTTTGTGAAATTAGCTGCAAAAAGTATAACAAGATATTTTTTTACTTAACAAGATAAGGGGCAGATCTAATGACCAAGAAAATCACTTATATATTAATACCCGCCTGTATGACTTTGTCAGTTGCTATGGCGAACTCATTGCCGTCAAACCCGATATTACTTTCAGCAGATCAAATGGATCAGGTATCAGCTGGTTCGGGTGCAACCGTAGATGTAGGCGCTACCGGTAGCAGTTCAATTTTCGCTATGACTCGTACTAATGCCGTTGCCCAAACCGGAGTCACCAACAAGGATACGCCAGCACTGTCAGGCTATGCTGAGGTTGCGGGTGGAGGCGCTGTAGCGGTTGCTGCCGGACAAGGTGCCACGACCAGCACTACGGTCTCACCCACAACGAGTTCACAAGGTTCGGCAGGAAGCAACACTCTTCAGGCTGGAGGCATTTTTAAAAGTTCTCTCATCGAAATTCAATCAAGCATTGTTTTGACGTCCGGCAGCCTGTTTGTCAATCCTTTATAAAACATGATGCTTGCACACCCTGAAAAACATTTGGTTACTGCGTAAACAAACGCAAATAACCAAGATTAAGAGTTTAGTTTGCGGACTTTAAAGTTTTTTAAAGCTGCAACTAATGGCTCCTGAAGACATTATTGTCTGAAGGTTTAATTAAATGATGAAGGAGTATTCCTATGAAAAAAATTATTGCTGTTATTGCCCTTGCCTCCAGCATGGGGGTTGCCTATGCAGGTGAGCCAGTTGCATTGACTGATAGCCAAATGGATAACGTGAGCGCAGGGGGCTTTGCTTTTAGTAATGCCATAGCAAGTGCGCTTGGCGTTGTTGCTGCTGGAACTCAAACCGTTACAAATACTCAAGTTAATGTATTGAGTGTAACACCAACACAAGCTGGGCAAATCACTGTAGATCAAGCGCAATCTTGGTCTAATAGTGCTGCCTACGCTTTGTAATAAACCGATAACGTATCCGAAATGTTGAAGGAGAATATTATGAAAAAATTCACTATGTTAGCAGGTGCTTCATTGCTGGTTATCGCCGGCAGTGCTTTTGCAGAGCAGTCGTTGACTGATGCACAGATGGACGGTGTAAGTGCCGGTGCTGTTGTATTGCTACAAGGTGCGGCAGGTGGTGCGGCATACGGCAATGTAGTTGCCAATTTGCTTGGCACTACTACCTCTAATACAGCAGCGTTAGCGGATCCAACTGGAACCATAAGCGGCACGCCAGGATTTGGTGTCGCTATAGGTTATGCTGACAACACCAGTATCGGAACTTCTGTAACCGACGGCGCTACCATTGGCGGTGTAGTTGCACAAAGCCAAGCGGCAGCAGCAGCCTCGATTTTCTAAATTACAGAAAAAGCAGGAAATGCCCCTTTTCCGCTAAGAATCGAGGGGCAAGTCCCGCTAGTAGAGCACGACTGTTAAGTTACGCTCTGCGCTAGATAATAGTGCAGAGCGTTTCCTTTTTCAATGAAAACATCATGGAAAAGAAAACGCTAAAAATAAGCTAATAACACACTTAATTCTGAACGGATGAATAAAGCGGAGGAAATAAGAATGATTTTATATGCTTGTAAAATAAATAATTACGTCCTCCCTACATTAAGCCGGTTAACGCCGCACAGTTATTATTATTCAGAAAAAAAACACGTCGCCAACGGCCTAGACCAGGCTATCCAAAAAATCATTAATCAGCCTCACTGTCTGTTTATGACTTTTAAATGGGGGTGTTTATTTATCTGTCTGATTGCAAGTTTTTCCAGTTTCGCAGAAACCCGTTCTGTCAAATCGCTTTTTGAAATGCGCCGAGAAAATGTCGTGGTGCAACAATGGGATTTAAGCTGTGGGGCAGCGGCTTTGACCACATTGCTGAATTATCAGCACGGTGATTTTGTAACTGAAAAAGAAGTTGCAAATGCGCTTATGAGCAGACCTGAATACATTAAATCTCCGGGTTTGGTAACCGTTAGACAGGGATTTTCCTTGTTGGATCTTAAGCGTTATGTGGATGCTCGTGGTTATAAGGGAGTTGGTTACGGCAAATTAACCTTTGACGACCTACTTAAAAAGGCGCCCATCATCGTCCCTATCAGTGTTTTCGGCTACAACCACTTTGTCATCTTCCGCGGGATGCTGGGTAATCGAGTGCTGTTGGCAGACCCCGCTTGGGGCAATCGAACCATGCTGGTTGAACTGTTTGAAAGCATAAGAATCGACTTTCCGCAAATAGGCAAGGTCGGTTTTGTAATCTCCCGGCTTGATGGTGTTGAGCCGCTCAATCGTTTAGCGCCAAACGCTAGTGAATTTGTTATGACCCGATAGGTGAATTATGACAATAACTAATAAAGTAAATACCTTGAGATCCCCTGCTATACCCTGGAGAACATCATTCAGGTTTGCATTGATGGTTGGCACTGGGATGATTATATCAAGTTGCGCCTCAATTCAGGGACCAGAGAATGTAACGGATACAACATTAGCCAATCGCCTTATGCAAAAGCTTGATGAGCGTGACAAGATAATTGGTGATCTACAGCATCGGGTACAGCAATTGGAAAGCAACGCACAGGCCAATAAAACAGCCAATGCCGCCGTTACCAAAGCACCAACCAATCCATCTGAAAAAATCGCTGCCGCTCAACCTTCAAATCAGCCGCCCGTTCAGAAAAACACAGCGACGACTCAGCAGGGCAAAGCGGCACCCGGCAGTTTTGATGTTGATGAAGATGCCGCTCAGCGCGCATTAGAGCGCACCTTAGTCCAGACTGGCGCCTTGCTGTTACCGTTCGGGCAAGCTGAAATCCAGCCTTTTGCAACTTATTTAAGACGCGAGACGAAGCAACCTCTTCTTTTGACGACTAACAATAATCTACAGGTCGCGAACGCGAATATTCGTAATAACGAGTTCGATATGGGGGTAAATTTTCTGCTTGGGCTGCCTTTTGAATCCCAAGCGGAGTTTCGAGTTCCTTATCAGTTTATCAATCAATCCGCGGTTATCCCTGCGGGCGTTAATTCCCAAGAAACCAGCCATACCGGAAATTCTCTCGGCGACATCAATATTGGCTTGGCCAAAACCTTGGTACATGAAAGCGGCTGGATTCCCGATCTAGTAGCCAGGCTGGCGTGGAATGCTCCAACCGGCAGCACGACTGACAATAACGTTGCAATGAACGGCGGGTTTAATGGTTTTAACGCATCAATGACCGCGCTAAAACGCCAGGATCCTTTAGCCTTTACCGGAAGAGTCGATTACCACAAAACCTTAAAGAAAAATGGCGTTGAACCGGGCGATCAACTGAGCCTGTCGATTGGCGCAACCTTAGCCGCAAGCCCACAGACATCTTTAAGCGTTGGCTTGCAGCAAACCTATGCTCTAGAGACCAAAATCAATAATATTAATGTTCAGGGCAGCGATACCGTCTCGAGCTTTTTTACTGTGGGCGCGGCATCGACCATTGGCCGCAGCCTGTTCTTCTCCGCTCTAGGCGGCATTGGCTTGACCGATTCGTCACCGGCTTATTTTCTGAACATCACCGTTCCGTTCAGATTCGACGTACCTTTTAAATCATCTGCAAACAAATCTTAGCCGCTAAAGGGGGTTAGATGGGTACATGATGCGCGACTGTCCCAAACCATCAGACATTTTTATTGAACAACATTTGAATAACTTCATGGAGTAATCACAATGAAACAAGTTAACAAAACAATATTAACTGCAAGCATCCTGATAGCGCTGAGCTCGGCTTCTAATGCCTGGGCGGATTCCGGTAGTTCTGCTAACGGCACTGCCGGCAGTGTTGCCACCAGTACCGCTATTGTTGCTCTTAGCACCAATAACCCCAGCGCTGCGGCTAACGCAACCGATGCGGCCGCAAACGGTAGTGGCAACGCTTCGTCAGATCACTCTAACCGCAGCGAGTCTGAAGCATCTGCTCAAGGTTCTGCGGCTGCTAATAACGGCAGCACTGCCTTTGCGACGACCGACAATAGTCTTGCGAATTCCAATGGAACCGGATCAGCTGCGGCTAATGGCGGCGGCACTGCAACGACAGTCAACAACGATAACGCGGACAAAAGCCAAGCGAGCTCGAATGGAATCGGATCGGCTGCGGCCAATAATGGCGGCACGGCAACCAGCAACTACAGAGTCAGCAATCAAAACTTGTCGGGCTCAGTAACGGGTAATTCATCCATTCTGCCAACCAGTGCTACGACACTTTCCTCTTTACCGATTGGCAATAATATCGATCACTCGCTTGTCGGTAACGCAGGTATTACCCAGACCTTTCAAAACTCCGGCACGGGTTTGGCACAACAATCCGTAGCCGTTGACGGCACGGTAAGCGTTACCCAAGGCACGGCAAGTATTGCACCTTAAGATTTATTAACTGTATCGGTTACACACTTCAGTTTGCCGGCGGCATGTCATCGAATATGTGGGGAGTATGTTATGGAAACGATTTTAAAGCGCTGCTTTTTGACTCTACTTGTCGTTATTATACAAAGTCAGGCAGCGAAAGCCGATTTTGCCCAGCATCAGGATAAGTTATTTTTTTCACCGTCCGAAGCCGTATTGTTAGAAGAGTTGGATAATGCGCGAGGGCGCGAAGGTGTCAATATAACGACGCTTAATAATATGAATCTGCACGCCACATTAATCGGTAATCAAGCGGTCAATAACGTCAATGGTTACAACATTATCGATCACGGCTCGTTTGCCCAGGCAAGCGGCATTACCAGTGTTATTCAAAACAGCGGGAATAACGTCGTCATTCAGGATTCGACTATCGTGAGTGTCACGATAGCACCTTAATGGATTGGAGGTCAGGCATGATACGACTTTTTGCTAAATGCATTGTTCTCCTGCTGCCTACATTTTACAGCGCTGCGGGTTCTCTAAACGTCAATGGCATTGCGGGTGCGGGTAACTTTAACGTTCCGATGACCACTTTTTTAGAACGACGGTTCAAGACCGTATACAAACAACAATACGATTTCAGTTGCGGCTCGGCAACGCTGGCCAGCCTGCTCACCTATCACTATGACGATGCGGTGGACGAGCAAAGTGTCTTTGTTGATATGTATCAAAATGGCGATCAGCAGAAGATTCAAACGCAGGGGTTTTCGCTACTGGATATAAAGCTTTATCTGGAAAGACGCGGCTATCGCTCCGACGGATTCAAGATCAAATTGGATCAACTGCTTACAGCCAATGTACCGGCGATCACGATTATCAACAATAACGGTTACTTGCATTTCGTTATTATTAAAGGACTCAATGATCAGGAAGTTCTGCTGGGAGACCCTTCTGTAGGCATAAAAGCAGTACCCAGGGACGAGTTTGAGGCAATGTGGGGAAACCGTATTTTATTTTTAATTTATGACAAACAGGACATTGCGGCCAAGCATTTTCAAGATCAGCAAGAGTGGGCGCTTCGGGTCAAGGCACCGTTAGGTTCCGCCGTCGATCGAACCAGTTTAGGCCAATTCAATATGTTGCAGCCCGGACGATGGGATTTTTAATTAAGCGGAGCGTTTAACATGAAACCCTATAAAATCAATGTCTATCGAAGCTTGATCAAGTCTTTACTCTGGCTAAGCGTTTGGCTCGGCTCCGGTTTCGTCTGCCCGGCACTAGCGGATGTCCCCTCTGTCAATCCTGTTAGCCGCTTTGGCAATTGGGAACGCGCCTCTGATGATGAGCTAGATAAATTAAGAGGCGGATTTGTATTGCCAAACGGAATAATCATTGATTTTAGTTTAGAGAGAATCACTTCTTTGAATGGCTCGGTAGTTTCCTCCTCATTTTTCCAATTACCTGAGAATGCTGCATTGCTCCAGAATGGCTCCCTGAATCAGTCGCCTGCCTTGGCGGGTGCAGGGCTGGGCTCCGTCATCCAGAATAACGTCGACAATCAAATCATCAGATCCGTTACCGCTATTAATATCGCTGTTAGCAACTTAAAAAACTCGGCTTTAAACAGTGGCGGCATGGCTTTTAGCAACCTTATCCAGCCTAATATTCATTAGTTGCGGCATGCGATTAGTCAATAAATAACCTGTCGCCTAAGCATTTACACTAATTGTCCCGACAGGTTTACTGGCTTATAAAGTCACTAAACGGCTTATTTCTATCATGTATGCCTTTTATGGGATGTGTGTAAAAGCAATAAAGACTTAAGTGACGCTTTAAAAAATGTTATTCGCTTCAATTTAAGTCCAATCCCAAATAACAGAGCAAGAAATCCCCTTCTTCAAGACCATACGGTTTTGAAACAACGGAATCCTTTGCCAATCAAAGCCTGTAAGTTTTGCAAAAACGTACGATTTGCCACTCATCCGGGGAGTAATTGCTATTAATCTAATACCTGAAATAAAGAGAAACACCGATATGAAGATAAAATCCGGGAACGAAAAACTTCTTCTATTTGGCACTGTTAAGGGCTGCATTCTCATCAGTTGTGTTTTTTTTATGCATAAGGGATATGCGCAAACAGGTCAGCAAGCTGATTCTTTGGCCGAATATAAAAAACTGATTGCCGAGCAACAAAAAGAATTCCAACTTCAAAGGCAGATTATTGCTGCGCAAGGTAAAGAACTGGAACGATTAAAATCACGCCTTGATGCGTTGACAAATCAAAGTCCTGAAAATAAACCGGGAGCAGTCAAAGAGAAAGATCAGATCATATCGGCAAAGAATAACAATGAGCCATCAACAAAACCTAATCAGCTTCCGTCCAAGCCAGTCGGCCAGGCGCCTCCAGGAGCAACGGAAAAACCAAGGCCGCCGGAAATACCCAGATTAAGCGATACCGTGGGCGGAGTGCTAACCAGAAAAGGGAAAATCGTTATTGAACCGTCGCTGCAATACGCCTACACCAGTAACAACCGTGTATTTCTCGATGCTTTTACATTTCTTCCGGCTATTGCCATTGGCCTTATCGATCTTCGTGAAGTTAAACGACACAGTTTTATCGGCACCCTGGGAGCACGTTACGGCGTGACCGATCGGCTGGAAATGGAGTTCAGAGTCCCTTACGTCTACCGTTCCGACAGCCAACGCTCACGGCCGGTAAGCATCGGTGCGGGCGTTGATGAGACTTTCAATGCAAGCGGAAACGATATTGGCGATGTTGAATTTGCCGGCCGTTATCAGCTTAACAGCGGAGCCGGCGGCTGGCCTATCCTGGTCGGCAATATCGTTGCCACGGCACCCACCGGAAAAAGCCCTTTCGACGTTAATCTTGTCCAAGCTCAAGGCGTTCCAGGGGCGACATTCCCAACCGAATTGCCGACAGGAGCCGGATACTTCAGTTTCCAGCCCAGTCTTACGGCGCTTTATCCAACGGATCCAGCGGTTTTTTTCGGCAATCTCAGCTACAGCTACAATGCCGAAACCAATACGAATTTCGGCAAGGTTAATCCAGGGGATGCGCTGGGCGTAAGTTTTGGCATGGGTTTCGGCATTAATGAGCGGTCATCATACAGCTTAGGGTATTCGCACAAACATGTGTTAGAGTCCGAAATCAGCGGAATAGCCATTAAGGGAAGTGCTTTGGACATCGGACAACTCTTGGTTGGCTACTCGTTCAAATACACCCCAAAAACCACCTTCAACTTATCTTTAGGTGTAGGCACCACCTCGGATGCGCAAGACGTTACGCTTAATTTCCGGATGCCAATGACTTTCGATTTTATATGACCCGAAAAACAAACCGATATAGGCATATGGTTTTTCAGCCACTTACCCAAAGACACCCTATCCACAACCCCATAACTACGGTGATGATAAACACGAATACCAGCCATCTTGGCAACAATATGCATGATGTGCGTAACTACATAGGCTTAATTTTGGTTTATTTAATCAGCGAGCAATGCTAAAGTAATTGTTTATTAAAACGCTTGGTATTTATTTTCGTCGCCGACTGTTTGCACTGAACACCTTTCAATAACTTTATTTAGGAGAATCCCATGGCTTTCGAACTTCCTGCCCTACCTTATGCTAAAGATGCATTAGCGCCCCATATTTCTGAAGAAACCTTGGAATATCACTATGGCAAGCATCATCAAACTTATGTAACAAACCTGAATAACTTGGTTCCTGGAACTGAATTTGAAGGTTTGATCTCTGGAAGAAATCATCATGAAATCTTCCGGCGGCATTTTCAATAACGCGGCGCAAGTCTGGAACCATACCTTCTACTGGAACAGCATCGCTCCAAATGCAGGCGGCGAACCTACCGGCGCTTTGGCCGATGCGATCAACGCAACTTTCGGTTCATTTGCAAAGTTTAAAGAAGAATTCACCAAATGCGCAGTCACTACCTTTCGGTTCAGGCTGGGCTTGGCTGGTACAAAATGCCGACGGCAGCTTGGCGCTGGTCAGCACCAGCAATGCAGGTTGCCCATTAACGACAGGTCAAACACCATTGTTGACTTGCGACGTTTGGGAACACGCTTATTACATCGATTACCGCAATGCACGTCCAACTTATCTGGAAGCATTCTGGAAATTGGTTAACTGGGATTTTGCTGCAAAAAACTTTTCAGCTTAATTTTGTAGGTTGGAGCTACTGCTTCGCCTGAATCTACTGTTGTTCGTGATGAGGTTTTTTACCTATTGCGTAACATCAGTTTTTAAGTAGTATAAGAAACCTTCTGCGTCTGCCGATGCAGGAGGTTTTTTTATGGGAGAAATAAAATGGCTACAGTTTTAATTACCGGCGCTAATCGCGGTTTGGGTCTGGAGTTTTGCCACCAATATGCCGAACAGGACTGGCATGTCATCGCCTGTTCCCGCAACCCGGACGATGCGTTTGACTTGAATAATCTCTTCAGTCGTCATCCTAATGTTCAGCTGGAAACAGCTGGATGTTTCGGAATTTGATCAAATTGATGCGCTGTCTGAAAAATTAGCGGCTCAGTCGATTGATGTGTTGATCAATAATGCCGGCATTTATACGGATAACAAAAGTAACGGTTTTGGCCATCTCGATTATCAGGCATGGACTAAGTCGCTGGTAGTTAACGCCGAGGCCCCGGTAAAAATGGCCGAAGCGTTTTTACCGCAAATCAAACGTAGCGATAAAAAACTGATTGTTAATATCAGCAGCCTGATGGGCAGCATGGCTGATAATGACAGTGGCGGCAGCATTTTTTACCGGTCCAGCAAGGCCGCGCTGAATGCCGCAATGAAAAGCCTGGCGATAGATCTTAAAGATCAGTCCGTCGGTGTGCTTATTTTCCATCCCGGCTGGGTCAAGAACCGATATGGGCGGGCCTAACGGGTTAATTAATGCCAATGAAAGCGTTGCCGGAATGCGGGCTTTGATAAAGAACTTTTCATTGGATCAATCCGGCAGTTTCGTCAAGTACGACGGAACACCAATGCCATGGTGAGCGCTATGATTAAAAAGATAATGATTTTATCGGCTATGTTGCAAGGCGCGGCTTATGCCGGGGTTTCAATACCCGAACAGATTCAAGTGCCGACAGGCTACAGCCCCGTGTTGACCGTGCATGCGAAGGGCGATCAGATTTACCAATGCGCACTCAATAAAGGCGAATTTGCCTGGGAGACGCAGGCACCCGATGCCAAGTTGTTCGATGAGCAGGGCAATATAGTCGGGAATCATACGGCGGGGCCTCTTTGGGAATATAAAGAGGGCAGTCGCGTGGTCGGAAAGGTAGTCAAGAAAATCGATGTGACACCCGGCAAGGCTATTTCCTGGTTGCTGGTCGAGGTGGTCTCGCATAAAGGTGACGGCCTGTTTTCGAACGTCAGCTTTATTAACCGGATCAATACACACGGAGGCCTGCCGCCCGCCTCGGGCTGCAACGCCAATCATTTGGGCAGTGAGAAGCGGGTTGCCTATACCGCGGATTATGTTTTTTACGGAAAGTAGATGCTGATTTTATAATGGAACACGGATGACACTGATCAGACGGATTTAAACGGATTTCTTTTTATCTGTGTTCTGTTTTTCTAATTGCTGAGCTTCAATTCCCTGAGCTTCATCAGCGCATAGACCGACTCCAGGTGAGGAGCCGCTACGCCTAGTCGCTTAGCGGCGCGGACTGCGTTGCCCAAGATGGCTTCGGTCTCCATCGGCTGACCGCTTTCATAATCCAGCAACATGCTGGTTTTATAAGGCGGCATGGCATAGGTATTTTCGATGTTGATGTTAACAATATCGCTGGGCAAGGGATGCCCCGAGGCCGCGGCAATGCTGCAAACTTCCTGCATAATGCTGCGCACGAAAAACTCCTGGGTTTGCAGGATGTCGAGCGTCAACAAACCTCCTGACAATACCGATAACGGATTAAACGGCGCGTTCCAGACGCATTTTTGCCAGCGTCCGGTAACAATGTTGTCGACGGCCCCGCATTCAATGCCGGCTTGATTAAACAGCTCGCAAAGCTGCGCGGTTTTGCGGCTGACGCCGCTCGGAAAGTTACCTAAAGCCAAGCGGCCGTAAGCCAGATGCAGTATCTCGCCGGGGCCTGTCCGGTTGCAGCAAATAAATGCCAAGCCGCTGATAATTTCATTATGAGGAAAGGCATTCAGCATTTCCTGCTCGATTTCCACGCCATTCTGGATAAAGACTATCGCCGTATTTCGGCCGACAACGGGACGAATCAGGGCTACCCGGTCCAGCGTCGGAATGATTTTGGTGCAGAGTAAAATATAATCGGGAGTTCCTTTAAAATCGGTAACATTTTTCAGCACCTGTGCCGGGGTAAAATTCCAGCGCCCGAGCGCTTGGCTGTTGATGATAAAATCGTGTTGCTTGACCCGGTCGTAATCGGAGCGGCAAACTACCGACACCTCGGCCCCGGCCTGCGCCAACAGCGAGCCGTAAAAAGCGCCGATGGCTCCCGCTCCAATAACAAGCACTTTAATCATGGCTGTCTTCGTTCAGAATCTGCTTCAAAAAAGGGAGGGTTAATTTACGTTTGGCGGCCAATGAGGCCCTATCCAGTTTTTCCAGTAAAGCCCATAACGAGGCCAGATCCCTGTCGTAACGCGTCAGCAGAAAGCGCCCGGCTTGCGGGGCGATTTCAAAGCCCATCTGATCGGCTTTAAAGATTAATGCCGAAATCCGGTCGCTATCGGTTAAGGACTGTATTTTTAAGGTCAGCCCCCAATTAAGACGAGTTTTAAGATCGGGTAATTGAATACCAATGTCGTTAGGCGCAGAAGATGACGATACGACCAGCTTGTGGCCGCGCTCACGATGCTGATTAAAAAAATTAAAAAAAGCCAGTTCCCAGGCCGCGTTACCGGCTATGCAGTCAATGTTGTCAAAACAAACGACATCATACTCATCAAGTCCGCTTAGCATTGAAGGATCAGGCAACTCTGCATTTGATAAATCAAAATAGAACGAACTGAGATTTTGATTCTGAGCCTGATGGCAACAGGCTTGCAACAGATGGCTTTTACCCTCGCCTGATTTGCCCCAGAGGCAAATTTGCTGCTCGCCTACGCCAGTAATGCACTGTTGCAAATGGGTGACAATTTCCTGATTGCTGCCGGGGAAAAAATCGTCAAAGGTTTGATTGGCCCGAAATTCGAAATGTAGTGGAAGCTGCTGCGCCATTGTCAGTTCTGTTTTCCCGCCAGACGTACATAAAAGGCAGAACCGAAAAACAGCATCAGGCTCAACAAGACTTCAAGCGAGGCATACAACCGTTCATCGGCATTGACGTAAGCTTCGGCAGTACCGTGGAGGAAATAGATCAGGCTGACGTAGGCTGCCCACGCGCAACTTCTAGGGTTGCGATCCAGCAAGCCGCGCATCGGCAGCAATAACGGCGTCACGGCAACTAGCAAAACCAGAGCCACCGGAAAACGGATGGACGGCGCGAGTACGGTATTCCAAAGCATCAGCAACGCGAACAGGCCGAAAAAACCGATCAGGGCGATGATGTAGCAGTAAATTGGTTTTATGGTCATGCTGATTATTTATCCCTCGTTCCCACGCGCTGCGTGGGAACGCATTGCCGGACGCGCTGCGTCCCGTATATGCCAGATGTTGGCCGTAACTCTCGGCGCAGCGCGCCTTTGACTGCATTCCCACGCAGCGCGTGGGAACGAGAAAAGCTGGAGCTTGGGAACCAGCGTAATCTGTTTTATGCTCATACTACTTGTTTCAGTTGCAGTGCTGTTTTGGCTAATCGCGCACCGAGCGCTTTGCACAAGGCTTTTTCATGCTCGCTCAATCCAGCATGATTGGTCGATACATGACTCGGGCCGTAAGGTGTGCCGCCCGACATGGTTTCACGCAACGCATGTTCGGTGCATGGCAAACCCAGTATCAGCATGCCGTGATGCAGCAACGGCAGCATCATCGATAACAAAGTGCTTTCCTGTCCGCCGTGCATGCTGCCGGTTGAGGTGAAGACTCCGGCGGGTTTGCCGGACAGTGCACCTGAAAACCAGATTTCAGTAGTGCCGTCGATAAAGTATTTCAGCGGCGCGGCCATATTGCCGAAATGGGTTGGACTACCCAGCGCCAAGCCGTCGCAGGATTTTAAATCGTCAATCGTAGCGTAAAGAGCGCCTTGGGCGGGGATGCTCTCTGCTGTTTTCTCACAGACCGTCGAAACATCGGGAACAGTTCTGAGCACCGCTTCCGCGCCGTCAACCGATGCCACGCCGCGGGCGATATAATTAGCCATCTCTGCGGTAGTGCCGTTGCGGGAGAAATACAAAATCAGGATTTTAGTCATCATCTTAAATTAGGCGCAGATTGCCGCTTTTGCCCCCTCTCCCTCTGGGAGAGGGCTGGGGTGAGGGTTTACTAACAGTGCATCCTTTAACCGTTCGCAGCATATTACAAAATAGCCAGCACAGCTTCCGGCGGACGGCCGACAGCCGCCTTGCCGCCCGCGATAACAATAGGCCGCTCGATTAAAATGGGGTTGTTCACCATGGCTTGAATCAGCGCCTGCCGATCCAGTGCTGCATCGTCAAGATTGTTGGCCTTATATTCGGCCTCTTTCTTGCGCATCAACTCGCGCGGCTCCATGCCCAACTTTTGCAGAATATCGTCCAGCTCCTGAACGCTGGGGGGCGTTTTAAGATACTCGATAATCTCCGGCTCGATGCCTTGCTCCTGGATCAATTGCAGAGTCTGACGCGATTTGCCGCAACGCGGATTGTGATAGATTTTTACATTCATGGTTCACCCGCTCCTCAAATTAAAAAAAGCTATAATAACATTCTTGTAACTATTCAGCTAAGCAGCTCGCGAATTGCAGGTAGCTCGGCTCCCTCTCCTGATGGAGAGGGCTGGGGTGAGGAGAAATTCAATCAACAAACTACCTTGATTTAGACTCCCATCTCCCTCTGGATAGGGGTATTGTGCTTCGCGCTGGATAGTGACGCATTTTTAATAAAACTCACACGTTAGAAAAGGCAAGAACAATGATGGACAAGGTAACGGATCGAATTAAGCAGTACTGGCTATTAGCACGATTTGATAAGCCTATCGGCATCCTGATTTTATTGTGGCCGGCATTGTGGGCGCTGTGGGTTGCCAGCGACGGCAAACCCGACTTGCTGGTGTTAACCGTTATTTGCCTGGGCGTCGTATTGATGCGGGCCGCCGGTTGCGTGATTAACGATTATGCCGACCGCGATTTCGACCCGCATGTCGAACGCACCAAACAGCGGCCAATCGCCGCAGGCAAAGTAAGCCCAAAGGAAGCACTGATAGTCTTTGTCGTATTGTGCTTGTGCGCTTTCGGCCTGGTGCTATTGCTGAACATCTACACCATCCTGCTGTCGTTCATCGCCGCATTTTTAGCCGCCAGTTACCCGTTTATGAAACGCTACACCCACCTGCCCCAAGCCTATTTGGGCATCGCATTCGGCTGGGCCGTGCCGATGGCCTTTTCCGCGCAGACCAACAGCATCCCGCCCGTAGCCTGGGTGATGTACTTGGCCGTCGTATTATGGGCGCTGGTTTACGACACCATGTATGCAATGGTCGACAAGGACGACGATTTAAAAATTGGCGTTAAATCGACCGCCATATTGTTCGGCGCTTACGACCGCCAAATCATGGCTGGTTTACAGCTCGTCATACTCGGCCTGCTGATCGCAGTCGGGCAAATGGCGCACACCGGTTGGCCTTATTACGGCGGGATTTTAATCGCGGCAGGCCTGTCGGTTTACCAGCAAAAATTGATTTTCCACCGGGAAAAAGCGCTTTGTTTTAAAGCATTTTTAAACAATAACTGGTTTGGTTTGGCTGTTTTTGCAGGATTGGTCGTGGATTATTGGCTGCGATGAATTAGCACTGTAGATAGGTCAGGTTTTTTATGCCCGACATTCCGAGGCTTGGATGCGGAAATGGCTTTCGTATTTACTCTCCTCCGTTATCCATTTAATGTCGGGCAAAAATAAAGCTTTTACCCGACAAGACTACAAGATTCCGCGATCATCGTTATATACAAGCCGCTGTGGTACACCGTCATTCTGGCAGGGATTGCCGGACCCGTTAGAGCGCGTAAGCGAATCCAGCGCACAGGGATGTGAATGCTTGATTTCACTCGTTCCCCTTCAGCCGCTTCACTGGTATTAAATTTTTAGTGAGCGCTAGTTCCCAAGCTCCAGCTTGGGAATTCGGTGTGGGAAGCTCCAGCTTCCTGTCTCGCGAAGCTACGACTTGCATGGATGCAGGAGGTAGAGCAACGCAGGAGCAGTTGCCGAGAGCTTCGTCATCTGGTTCCCAAGTTGGAGCTCTCATCATTATACACAACGCTATTCAAGAGCCCTCATGCTGGGGTGATACCGGACAGTCGACGTAGGGCGCGCCTGTTAAGATGACGATGTCTCGCGGACACTTGTGTATAACGACGAGAACTGGAGCTTGGGAACCAGCGTAAAATCTACATTAGACTCATACCTTTACTTTTCTTCCGATTTTCTTGGTTGCCGCAATGCTTTCGCGCGCGGCTTTTATTTTTGCCAACAACGCCTCGGCGCTGTTTTCGCCGCTGATCAGCTCGGGGTTTTGTTCGCGCCAATCGGCGGTGAGTTCGCCGCGAAAGGCTTTGGCGAGGATGGCTTGGGTCAGGTGGTTGACCCGTGCTTGGGCGTCTTTGACCCGTTGTTCGATTTGGTCGGCGTAGGTGAAGAGTTGTTCAACCCGGTTGCCGATTTCGGTTTGTTCTTCACCATCAGGGATTGCAACAACAAACTTTTTTAAGTCTGCTGGTGATAAATTTGGTTGAAGAGTCTCTGAAAGATTGTCTTCAACTTGAGATTTGAAATAATCAGATTGGAACAGTATTTCAAAATACTTCTTCTCCGACTCATTCTTAAACGTAAATTTGCATACACGTTGATTCAACAGACCAATTTCCGCATGATCTGGGTATCTACAAACCTTGAGGGTATTGTTAGTGATAGGCCTAGTAAGAGCCATCAATAAATCAGATGGTTCAACTTTAAATTTTGAATGAATTTCCAAAAAACTTGCAGGCAAGAATTGCTGATTTTTAATTTCAAATTCACCATATTGAATATTAGAAATTTTTATTACTGGAATGCCCGAACCTATAAATTTATCGCTTTTAAAAGCATTGCCAGACAATATCTTGCAACTTTCTTCAAGGGCAGCAATTCTCCAGCACTTTGGAATTAGCAATTCAAAATTATGTTTACTGAGATTTAAATTAACACTGATGTAATCATCAATTCGCCAATCCTCCGTCAACTTCCCACTTACCGCAGCAGCAAGGACGGATTGGCGGAAGCGTTTGAGGATTTTGGGGATGGTGTCGAGACGGGTTTTGAGTGTATCCACCTGCGCCAGCAGTTCGTCCAGTTTGGCGGCGATTTGTTGTTGTTCGGCGAGTGGTGGGAATGGTAAAGGATAGTTTTCTACAAATTCTTTAGATACTCGTTTATGACCAACAGAGCCTGTCATGTTGACAGCGCCAGTCATAAGAAATTCTCGTGTCTTGACTAAAGCAAGCAACAATTTTGGATGGACACATTGGTTAATTGGACGCAACACATAAAATTCAGTACTTCCAGCTCCCCATCCATTAGGAAATTGCTCGATTACACAAGCTTTGCCATTTTCGAAACAAGGTGTAATTTTGGCAAATAAAGCATCGCCATCTTTAAACTGCGTATATCCTGTTTTTACGTTGTGCCATTTCTTAATTTCATATTCTGGTTTTCCATGAAATTCTTTAGGAACTGCCGACATTGGCATAAATCCAACATTAAGATCGTCGTCTAATTTAATCTTTGGATTTAATTCGCATACAACATTAATTGAAGTCCGAACCCATTCGGAAGGTATTTCGAACATCGTGTGTTGCTTAGCGTAACCCGACAACTCTGCATCAACGCCGTATTTCGCGCATTGCTCCTGAATTTGTTGGGTTACGCTATCACAAACCAATTCAATATCGGATTGGCTCATTGCCCGCTCTCTAGCTTCGCCAACTCATAAAACTCATCCAGCTTGGCTTGCAATAAGGCTTTATCCGGCAGGCGGGTTTGGTATTTCGCTCGTCCCCAAGCTGGAGATTTCGTCTTTATACACAAATGTTTACGAGACACCGTCATCCCGGCAGGGATTGCCGGGATCCACGACTGCATGGATGCAGGAGGTACGACCCCACGGATGGGGGAGGTAGAATCGCGTCTGGAACAGCGATCGAGAGCAATGCGTGGAGCAATTGACGAGGACACAGGGATATGAATGCTTGATTTAATTGAGCAATCCTTTGTGGCGAAACTTTTTGCCTCTTCGGCATTGCCATCCATGGCTTCTGGTTCCCGGCAATCCCTGCCGGGATGACGTGGTTTGAAATACTTGTGTGTAACGATGAGAGCTGGAGCTTGGGAACGAGGCGATAAGCCGCGAACCGGACGATCCGAATTATGAATCCAAGACAAAACTCTCAACAGTGGTGAGAGTTTCTCATCGCCTTGATAGGTCTCAAAAAACTGCTTCATGCGCCATAAGTTTTGTGCGGAAAAGCCGCGCAAATTGGGTTCTTGTGTAGCCAGCCAAGCGGCTAGCTGTTGTACGACATTTTGCCCCCAACCTTGTTCGGCCACTTTACGGCTCAGGTATTCGCCAATCTGCCAATAAAGCTCCAACAATTGCTGATTGACGGTACTTAACGCCCGTAATTTAGCCTGCTGAATGAGCGACAGTACCGGCGGAAAGTGTTCGGTATTGGCTGGCAGGTTCATTGTTCCTCCTGCAAAGCCAAAGCATCGCTCAATAATTGCCGCTGCACTTTGGCTTCATCGCCAGCGCCCAACGCCTGCATCAAGCCGTTGAGTTCGCGCAGGGCTTCGGTCAGTTCGCTCATCGCTTCGGCGGCCAGCACATCCGGTTCCGGCAGGCTGGCGGCATCGACGCTGTCCTGGTCTTTCAGCCAGGCAATATCCAGCGAGTCGGCTTTTTGGGTTTTGATCCAGTCGCGGGAGAAACAACGCCAGCGGGTTTCTGATTCCCCCCTCACCCCGGCCCTCTCCCTCAAGGGAGAGGGGGATTTGTCCGTGGCTTTCGTCACGCGGCGTGGCATGGAAACAGTCTTCAAACGGTTGCAGGTGCTGGTCGCCGAACGGTGTGCGTTTGCCGAAGCTGGGCATGTTGGTACGCAGGTCGTAGACCCAGACCTGTTGTGTGCAGTTTTCATCCTGATTCGGGTTTTCCGCCGTGCCTTTGGTGAAAAACAGTACGTTGGTTTTAACGCCTTGGGCGTAAAAAATGCCGGTGGGCAGTCTGAGTATCGTATGCAGGTTGCATTTGTTCATTAAATCGCGGCGGATGTCGGTGCCGACTCCGGCTTCGAACAAGACGTTATCGGGCAGCACCACGGCGGCACGGCCTCCGGGTTTCAGGCTGCCGTAGATGTGTTGTAAGAATGCCAGTTGTTTGTTGCTGGTGGAATGAGTGAAATCGCGGCTCGGGCGACCGCCGCCTTTGGCTGTGCCGAACGGCGGATTGGTCAGTATCACGTCGGCTTTGGGCAGTTGCGTGCCGGGCAGGCCTAAGGTATTGCCCAAATGCACCACGCCTTCGTCGTCGCCTTCCATGCCGTGCAACAGACAATTCATCAACGCCAAGCGGCGCGTCCCCGGCACCAGCTCCATGCCGACAAAGGCTTTGTTACGCTGAAAAGTCCGCTCTTTTTCGGGCAGGCTGTAGTAGTCGTCGGTGTTGCTTTTGATATAGGCATCGGCACCAATTAAAAAACCTGCGGTTCCGGCGGCGGGGTCTTGAATGACCTCCGCGGCTTGCGGCTTGGTGCAGCGGATGATGCTGTCGATCAACGGGCGCGGGGTAAAATATTGCCCTGCGCCGGATTTGGTTTCGCTGGCGTTTTTTTCCAGCAAGCCTTCGTATAAGTCGCCGAGGCCGTCGCGTTGTGCGCTGAACCAATCGATGCCGTCTAAGGATTTGATCAGTTGTTCTAAATGGCGCGGCTCCCTTAAGCGGGTTTGGGCATCGGCATAAATCGCCAAAATCAGCGGGTCGGTAATGACGGTTTTTTCGATGGTTTTCGCTTCATCGTCAGGGTCTTTGCTGATCTCTTTACCCGTTGAGAGAATGAAGAGAATACGTTTGTATTCGTTCAACAGGTTTAAGCCGCTTTTGCCATTCAAATCCGGCCAGCGGCAGCCTTCGGGTAGTTTGTGTTTGTCCAGCAATCCGGCTTCGGTATTTTCGTATTCCATTTTGATGAACAGCAGCAACACCAGTTCGGTGACGTAGTCGCTGTAGTTAATGCCGTCGTCGCGCAGTACGTCGCAGAGGTTCCAGAGTTTTTGAACGATGTCGTTGTTGGTCATGGGTGGTATTTGGTAAAGGCCGGTTAGATGCTTAATAGCTTCAATTTGGGTGGGATAAGTTTTTGGCAGTTCATGCCTCGCCGATGTGAAGCAGTAATTTTTTGATTAAATCAGCATGATAGTAAATCCCATGATTTTGCATGGCAGTTACGCATTCCAGAAACGACGGAATCAAGCCTTGTCGCTTTGCCTTGAGCAAGATTCCTAGTGTTCCGGTGACTCGCAAACCTAAATACTCAGCCATGTTGCGGCCAATTTTTTCATCAATTAGCACCCAGTCAGCCTGATGTTTTTGAGCCATGTCCAAGGTGTGTTTTTCACCTTTATCCAATTCCAACAATAGACTTGGATGGCTGACTGGGGTTGATTCAACGATGGTCAGCCAATTTAACCCGCGTAACGAAGGCACGGCAATAGCGCCACCCACCTCACATTCGTCTACAACTTCATTAACCAAATGAAGTTGTCCAAATAATTCAGGTAACAAATCCAGTTGTTGAATGCTGCTTAAAGCAATAATGGGCGTGGTATTGGAAAAAACGATCATAACAAAGCTGTTTCTCTTTGGAAGTCGTCATGACTATCTTCCAATAAGCTGGCTCCGGCATCAAAAGCCATCCGCAAAAAAGCAACTCGCCCAATACCTAGCCACGTTGCGGCACTGCCCGATGACAATTTGCCTTCCTTGAACAAACTGATGGCAGCTTGTTTTTTTAGATATTCGGCAAAGTCTTCTGCGTTAAGGTGGATACCCATTAATAATTCGGGTGGGCAATCAATGGTTATTGTGTGCTGCATGGCAATTCCTTGGTAATAATCGGCTGTATTTGTTTTTGCGGCTATTTATTTGGTCGCTTATAGACATGCCAAAATCCCTAAGTTGAATATCTAGGGGACAATTCGTTGTCATCAGGCATACTGAGGAGATAGCCAATAAAGGAAGTCGATTGATCGGCTTCAACTACGGCGCTAAATTTATTTTTTTCGTCTTGTAACGACTGTTGCCTGGTTTGCATAAACACCTCTTGAGCTAGCCGGATTATAACAGAGCCTGAATTATCCCGTTGCTTGCCAGATATTTTCACTGAGCGTATCTAGTACTTTATCAAGATCGCCGCCGAGCATTGAATCCAACCGTTTAGCGCCTCCGTCCTGGGCAAAGGCGCGGTTGACAAAGTGCTGGTCGATGACGACTTCATGGGTTAGTTGTTTGGCGAGACGATCCAGCCATTTGCGTTGTACCGGCGTCCAGTCGTGCAGGGTGTAGATTTTTTGCATGGCTTGCGCAACGCGCTGTTCAAATGGCAATAAGGCTTCACCCAAGGCGGCTTGGCGTATGTAGCCGACAATGCTGGCGGCGATTTCCTGATGGGTTTGGTTGCGCCAGGCGCTTTGCAGTTTGGCCTCGCTGTAGCCGTGTTCATCCAATAATAAGCGCACTTCGCGCAGTTGTTCGCGGGTCAGGTCTTTGGGCTTATTGACGATCACGCCCAGCGCAACGGATTGGTTAAGCTGGTTGCGGATAAAGTGGTTAAAGCTGTCCAGATAATCGGCAGGCTTTTCGTTGACGCCGTAGGTTTGGCTGCGGCTTTTAAATTCATCTTCGCCTTCGTAAATAATCGGCAAACGATCCGAACCCAGCAACGCGTTGACTTCGTCCAGTTGCTTGAGTAAGCCGCTGTGGCGTTGGACAAAATCAGCCGCTATGTTGGGGGCCAAGACTGGTGCAGGTGGTGATGCAATTTGCCGGGTTCTACGCCCCAGAGCATTTCCAGTTCGTCCAGCTTTTGTTTGAGCGGCGGCTTTTGCTCGGCAGACTTGACGGCTTTACGCAATATTCGCATGACCTTTTGACTGATGACATCACGCACATCATGGGCGTGGCTGGTTTCTGCCTTGCTGCCCGGTGCCGTCAAGCTGTTGGGATCGTTCAGCTCTTGCAGCAATTGATCCAGGGTGATATTGGGATCTTTAACCAATGGCTTCATCGCAGCTGACCTCTTGCAGTGCCGCGTAAATATCGACCGGATCAAAAATTTTGAATACGGTTTTGCCAATTTCATCGCAGCGGCGGGTGGCGCGTCCCAGCATTTGCTCAAAAAGAATACGTGAACGGACTCGGCGTAAAAACACCAGGTTGCATATTTTCGGTACGTCAATACCGGTCGTGAGCAGATCGACCGTTATCGCAATAGTAGGGATATTTTTCGTTTTTGTAGTGCCGGATGAGTTGCTTGAACTTTGTCGCTCTGTCCGGTGATTTTACGCACCGCCGCCTCGTTGTAATCGTCTTGATAAAGGGCTTTAAACGCATCATCCAGCAGACGCTTGACCATGTCGGCGTGCAAGTCGGTGGCGCAGAAGATCATGGTTTTTTCTTCGCCGAAGGGATCGAGTTCTTGCGCTAATTGGGTGCAGATGACTTGGTTAAAGCTTTCGGTGATGACCCGACGGTTAAAGGCTTCGACTTCAAAGTTAAGTTCGTCATCCAGCTCAGCCAGTTCTACTTGACCGGTTTGGGTATTGATAACGCTAACCTGGATGCCTTTATCAAAATGAATGCCGTTTTGACTGAGCAGGGTTTCGTAGCGAATCGGCGAATCATGATCGATCAACCAATCGTCGGCCACTGCTTCACGGTAACTGTAGGTAAAAACCGGTTTACCGAAAATTTCAGTGGTATGTTTGGCGGGTGTTGCGGTCAGGCCGATTTTGACCGCATCAAAATAATCGAGCACACGGCGATAGCTGGATAGATATTGTGCGACATCGCGAATCGCCAATTCGCCATCGGTCATTTCCTGATCCAGCGTGTAACCGCGATGCGCTTCGTCAATGATGATGCAGTCGTAAGCATCAATATTGGGCGGGGTATCGGATTGAAAAATCCGTTTGACCATGGCCTGTACGGTAGCTACCTGAATACGCGTTTCTGCTTCGGCAGCCATATCACCCAGTAAGGCGATGTTATAGATTTTGGACAACGTCTGGTTTTGCTCTAACGCTGCATCGTTAAAAAAATCTATGGCTTGTTCGCCCAACGCTGTGCGATCCACTAAAAACAGAATACGTTTAAAGTGTTCTGCTTTTAAAAATCGATACATTAAACCGATGATGGTGCGGGTTTTTCCGGTGCCGGTAGCCATCGCCAGCAGACAGTTGGATTGATTATTGGCCAAGGCGGCTTCTACCGCTTGAATGGCTTTTTGTTGGTAATCACGCAGTTTGAGGTAAGCAAAGCCTTCGTTTTTAAGTACCTGTTGTGCCATTTGTCGGCTGCGTTTAAGAATATCCAGCAAACCTTCTGGACTATGAAAATCATGCAATGGCCGAGCTAAGTTAGCAAGCTCCCGTACATCACGAAACCAGGTGCCGGACTGCTCAGCCAGTTGCTTGACATAGGGCCGGGCATTGCATGAATAGACGAACGGAATCTGATAATGGCTTTCTTTGCTGTCGGGCCAGGCTATTGTTCGACCGGCCAGTTGCCAGGCTGATTGCATGATCGGACTCGGTTTAAAACCTCGTGAATAGCGCTCGGCTTGCGGTATTTTTCCTGCGACATTGGTGTTTTCCCGCTTGGCTTCCACGACAGCAATCGGCGTTAAACCGGCAAACAAGACATAGTCGGCGGCTTGATTACCTTGGGTGGGCCATTCGGCTATGGCTTTGTTTTTACCTTTTTCCGGACGCGCGCCTTTTTGATAAGTCAATTGCTCAGTGTCGGCTTCCCACCCAGCAGAAATAAGTTGCTGATCGATCAGGATACGCGTCAATTCTTCGTTAAGGGAGAATTGAGCGCTGGCTTTTTGGATGCTTGCGCTGATTTTCTGAGGAACTTGCTGCTGACTTTCCAACTCTTTCTGCATTGATTTGATACGGGCCTCGAAAGCTTCCCGCTCGTTATTAAGCTGGCTTTCATGCGCCAATGCGAGTTGTTGAAAATCGCGAGCTTCTGTATCCATGTATTCAGCCAGCAGCACATATTCTTCTTTTTCGCGAGCGACTAGCGCTATTAATTGTTGATTGCTTTCGACCTGCTCATTCGCATCCAGCAGTTTCGCTTTGAGTTGTTCAATCTGTGTGTTTAGCTCCCGGAGTTGTTCGCTGGGGTCGGTAGGCGCTACAAAGGATCCGGGCTTGAATGCGGCACCTTGTTTACCAAATGCCTGATGAAACCAGATTGCCAATGACCTCGCCAAACGCAAACCATCCATGGCCTCTTTGTGTTGGGTTCTGAATTGATGTGTCGCTTTATTGCCTTCAATGCGCAGGGTATGGAATAGGTCACGGATGTTGGGATCGAGGCGGATTTCACGATTCAATTTAAACAGCAAATCAGCTTGTGAGGTTTTCTCGTCGAATTCGACACCGCAACGAGCGGCTATATCTTGCGCTAATGCTTCGCCCAATTGGCGCAGCTTAATTAAGGTAGTGTTAGGATCTGCGGAAAATTGTTGTTCAGCTGCAACGGCTAACTGGAAGAATACGGGGTCATGTTCTTTTAAGAAGTCGAAATTGCTCTTGTCGTCCATAAATCCCTCCGGGCTTAATGTTACAGCTCCGTTGGTTACAAATGAGCTCATTTTTAATCTGGTATAGACGGGTTAGAATCCGTAATTTTTAATTGGTGCTAGGTATAAGCTACACCTGCATTTAAGCCTAACTACAAACATCAGGCCAGTCAATATTAGTGCAATTATGCCATTACGTCATTCAATTAATTGATAGTACCGTAAGATGCGGTGAGTTTGCGAACCGCATCAATCGCGAACGATGTAGCCCCTATCACCATCACACCCGACTGATTGTTGTGGGCCAAATGCCATTCGCCGACTGGCCTTATTTATAGCGGAATTTAATTGCCGCAGGTTTGGCGGTTTGCCTGCAAAAATTGATTTTCCACCGGGAAAAAGCGCTTTGCTTTAAGACGTTTTTAAACAACGACTGGTACGGCCTGGCTGTATTTTCCGGGCTAATTGCAGATTATTGGCTACGATAAATAAAGGGGGGGTGTCTTGCTAACAGATTGCCTTGAATTCAAACACGTTGAATTCTTGCATGAAGGAGCGGCTTCCTTTATAAATATAGCATCCGGATGATTTCTAATCCGGCCTTGTCATAACAGGCTTTAACGCGAATTTCAACATAAAAGGTCGAAAATTAAATTTATCTCGCACCGTAAAAATACCTTTGTATTTTCTTTAGCATTGTTAGTAATATCACTTATCTTTAGACATTTTTCTACCGAAACATTCTAGCTAACATTGAGGAATAATCATGACCACCAGTAGCAGACCCCATCATCGGCAGTTGGTACAAGGATGTAGAAAACAATCTGAAATTTAAAGTCATCGCCATTGACGATAGCGATGACTCTATTGAAGTCCAATACCTTAACGGCGATATTGGCGAATACGATCATGACAGCTGGTATACCTCGACCTTCGATTATATCGAGGATCCTGAAGACTGGAGCGCGCCTTTCGACGATCTTGAAACCGATGATCTGGGCTATACCGACCCCGATGAACACAGACCCAATCCTGAAGACATGGACATCGAAGACTACCTGGATTAATTAGGAAAACATCACATGAAAATGAGTCCTCAGGAATTTCTGGACTGGAAAACAAAACGAATTACCTTGCTGGCAATGTCCGGTGCCGGAAAAACCACGCTGGCCAATAAATTGCCCAAAGCTAAATGGTTTCACTATTCCGGCGACTATCGGATAGGCACAAAATATCTGGAAGAGCCTATCCTGGACAACATTAAACGCCAAGCCATGCGCGTTCCGTTTCTGCGCGAGTTGCTGCTGTCCGACTCCATCCATATCAGCAATAAGATAACCGTCGACAATCTGGCCCCGGTTTCCAGCTTTCTCGGCAAGCTCGGCAATCCTGATTTGGGCGGGCTGTCTTTGCAGGAATTCAAGCGCCGGCAAAAATTGCATCATCAGGCTGAAATTGCCGCGATGAATGATGTGCCCGATTTTATTGACAAAGCGGTAGACATTTACGGCTATAAGCATTTCGTCAATGATGCGGGCGGCAGCGTTTGCGAGCTGGATAGCCCCGAGGTGCTGGAAACGCTGGCACAGAATACGCTGATTGTTTACATCAAAATACCTCCGGCCTTGGAGCAAACCATTATTGAGCGCGCCAAATCCGATCCCAAACCGCTTTATTACCGGGAAGAGTTTCTTGATGAAAAGCTCGCTGAATTTATGCAGCTTAAAAATTACGCGTCCACGGATGTGATGCCGCCGGATGATTTTGTCTCCTGGGTTTTTCCCGAATTGTTCAAATCCCGGCTGCCCCGTTATCAGGCTATCGCCGATCAATATGGCTATACTGTCGATGCGAATGATGTCGCTACCGTTAAGGGCGAGGATGACTTTATCCGGCTTATCGCTGATGCGCTGGCTTCCCAGCAATGATATGAATGGAGTCCGGTTATGCCTTTAGTTGCTCATACTGATTTACCCACCTTTGAGCGCCTTCGCGAAGAAGGGGAGGAAATATTAGACCCGGAACGCGCCAGTAATCAGGACATACGGGAAATGCATATCGGCCTGCTCAACATGATGCCGGATGCGGCACTGGAAGCGACAGAAAGACAGTTTTTCCGGCTGGTAGGGGCGTGCAATCAGATTGTTCAGTTTCATGTGCATCCGTTTACCATCGAAGGACTGAAAAGAAGCCCGGAAGCGCAAGCCCATATCGCGAAATATTACGAACCCTTTGAGAAAATCAAGCGGGACGGCCTGGATGCGCTGATCATCAGCGGCGCTAATGTCACTCACCCGCACTTGCCCGAAGAGGATTTCTGGCAACCGCTGACCGAGGTTTTTTTCTGGGCCAAGGAAAATGTCACCTCGATACTTTGTTCGTGCCTTGCCACCCATGCGCTCATTCAATACTGTTACGGCATTGAGCGCACCCGCTTACCGGCCAAACGCTGGGGCGTGTTTTCGCATAAGTTAACCAACCGCACTCATCCGTTGGTCGCAGAAATCAACACCCGTTTCGATGTGCCTCATTCCCGGTTTAATGAAATATTCCAAAGCGATATGGAGCAACACGGGATCAAAGTCCTGGCGGTCAGCAAAGAGGCCGGTGTGCATCTTGCAGTTAGTCCGGATGGTTTTCGTATCGTGTATTTTCAGGGACATCCCGAATATGACGACGTCAGCCTGTTGAAAGAATACAAGCGTGAAGTGCTGCGCTTTTATCGCGCCGAAATAGACGACTACCCGCCGTTCCCGGAAAATTATTTTAATGATGCCGTCCAGCAGATCTTTGCCGATTATGAGCAGCATGTCAGATCCGCCAGACAGAACGGGCAAAGGTTGGAAGACTTCCCGGAAAGCCAGGTTCTGGAACATATCGACAACACTTGGAACGACACCGCCAAAGCGGTGTTCAACAACTGGTTGGGGAAAATATATCAACTGACCCATCAGGAGCGAGGCCTGCCTTTTATGGATGGCGTAGATCCCAACAACCCGCTAGGTTTATAGATGCACAAGGAATTTTTGCAGCAGGCCATCGACTTGGCCGTAGAAAATGCCCAGTCAGGAGCAAGGCGGTCCTTACGGGGCGATTATCGTAAAAGATAACCAACTGATTGCCGCCAGCGGCAACAAGGTCACCAGCACTATCGACCCTACCGCTCATGCGGAAGTGATGGCAATACGTTTGGCCTGCAAAAAGCTCAATGACTTCCAGTTGCACGGGCTGCACACTCTACTCCAGCTGCGAACCCTGCCCGATGTGCTTAGGCGCCATCTATTGGGCGAGGCTTGAAAAAGTCTATTTTGCCTGTAGCCGGCATGATGCCGCTGCCGCCAACTTTGACGACAGCTTCATTTATGATGAGATTTCGGTTTTGCCGCATCAGCGCAGCATCGCCATGCTGCATTTAAACCTGCCGAATGCGATGCAGCCGTTTAACATCTGGGCTGAAAAAAGCGACAAGGTGCTTTATTAGAAAGGCAGGCTAAAGGCAAAAGGCGAAACATCAACATAACCACCCGTTAACTCTTTAACCTTTAACCTTTAACCTTTAACCTTTCTATTATTTCTCAGCCACTTTAATTAACCAACCGATCTGATCGGAACATCCCAGTATCGCTGTGGCTCTGGCATTGATCCTGACATATTGACCATTGAACGCCGCAGGCAACTTTGCCTTAACCCGGTGAAAACTGCTGTTGCTTTCAACGGTATACTCAAGATTTTGATTTTTAGCCGTCAATTTGATGGTTTCGGGATTTGCCCAAGGCGATACCATAAAGGAAAGCGTTGATTCAGGCGGAACCTCGGTTTTTTCGGGTTCTTTATAGACAGGAAGATTGAAATCTCTAAATTGGGGCTTTTTGCAAATTTCATCAGTCTTACCAGATCTCATAGGCGAAAACTGTGCCGGTAAATAATACTGCTGCCGCTAACAGTATCGGGCTAAACATTTTTGTTGTTTTCATATCCACTCCTCAAAAAAGACCATGTGTTGCCATTGGTCGTTAGGATGGTTCCGCTGTTTTAACAGCCGAACCAGATTAATTATTTTTTCAACTTGCCGCAACATTCAGACAAATGCTGCGGCAACATCCGATGGATAAAATCCACACCCATTCATATCCTTCAGACAAAACCGATGATGTCTTGTACAATATCGGAAGTTTAAATTCTAGCAAGAGAACACCACATTGAGCGAACAAAATCAAAAAGGCTTGAATTATAAAAGCGCCGGCGTTGACATCGAAGCCGGTAATGCATTGGTCGAACGCATCAAGCCGATTGCCGCCAGAACACGGACGGCAGGCGTCATGGCAGGTTTAGGCGGTTTCGGTTCTATGTTTGAACTGCCGCTGGATCGTTATCAGCAACCGATTTTGGTTTCCGGCACCGATGGCGTAGGCACCAAGCTGAAGCTGGCCAATGAATTGAATATCCATGACACCATCGGCATCGACCTGGTTGCGATGTGCGTCAATGATATTATCGTTCAGGGTGCTGAGCCTTTATTCTTCCTGGATTACTTTGCGACCGGCAAGCTGGATGTCGATACCGCTGCATCAGTCGTAGACGGCATCGGCAAAGGTTGCGAGCTGGCAGGCGCGGCGCTGGTCGGCGGTGAAACCGCAGAAATGCCGGGCATGTATGCAGACGGCGAGTACGATCTGGCCGGGTTTTGCGTCGGTATCGTGGAAAAAAGCAAAGTGCTGGACGGCGAAAAAGTCAGAGTCGGCGACAAACTGATAGGTATCGCCTCCTCCGGCCCGCATTCCAACGGCTATTCATTGATCCGGAAAATCATCAGCCACAGCAATGTCGCGCTGACCGATTCTTTCAATGGCCAAACCTTGGGTACAGCCTTGCTGGAACCGACCCGAATCTATGTTAAATCGTTGCTGGCATTGCTGGATAAAGTGCCGGTGCATGCGCTGGCGCATATCACCGGCGGCGGCTTGACCGAGAATCTGCCTCGGGTGCTTCCTACCGGCACCAAGGCTAATATCGACCTCGCTTCCTGGGAATTTCCGGCCATCTTCAAGTGGTTGCAGGAAAAAGGCAATGTCTCGCTGCCGGATATGCTGACCACCTTCAATTGCGGCATCGGCATGATCGTCTGCGTGGCCCCCGAAGATGAGCGGGCGGCACTGCAAACCCTTGAGCAACTGGGCGAGAAGGCTTTTACGATCGGCGAACTGGTTGGGTCTGAAGGCAAGCCGGAAGTTAATTACCTGTAAATTGGCAGCACCACACACTAGAGAAATAGAACCCTGGTGACGCTGTATTTATGATTGAATAAGATTTCTTGAATAATTAGCCATGTAGGCCGGAATAAGCCGGTTCGAGCGATAGCGAGAACGGGTATTTCCGGCACATCATCTAAATTCGCCGGAAACGCCATCTCTCGCTAAGCGCGTGGATGGCCTTATTCCGGCCTACACCTAGGGTTTGCTCCTAATCGGATTTAGCTTTTTAAATAATCCGTTTAATCAGTGTTATCCGCATTCATCATAATCATCTGCGTTCCATTATCTTTGAGTTACTCAAATATTTGATCCCGTAACAACAGGACAAACGCTTCGGCCGGTACCGGAGGGCTTTTGATATAGCCTTGGTACAAATCGCAATTTTTCTCCTGCAAGAACGCCAGTTGCTCAGGCGTTTCCACGCCTTCGGCCAGAACTTTAAAGCCCAGAATATGCCCCATCGCAATAATAGTGGCGGCAATTTCCATATCGTCTTGCAGGTGGGGAATATCATTGATAAAGCTTTTGTCGATTTTCAGCACATCCAGCGGAAAGTGCTTGAGATAGGCCAGCGATGAGAAACCGGTACCGAAGTCGTCAATAGCGAGGCGAACCCCCTGGGAACGCAACTTGTTCAGAAGCTCCATCACATTACCCTGATTTTCCAGCAAGCCGCTTTCAGTCATCTCCAGCTCCAGATATTCGGCTGGAAATCCTGTCTCCCTTAAACAGGTGGCGACCAAAGCGCTAATGTCCCCTCGACGGAATTGCTGAGAGGAAACATTGACTGCCAGGGTTAGCGGCGGCAAACCTGCATCCAACCACCGGCGGCCTTGGCGGCAGGTTTCCCGCAACACCCACTCGCCAATGTCCAAAATCAGCCCGGTTTCTTCGGCGATCGGGATAAAACGTAACGGCGGAATCAAGCCTTCTTCCAGGTCTTGCCAACGCACCAATGCTTCCGCGCCGACAATGCGGCCGCTGGCAATATTCACCTGAGGCTGGTAGAAGACGCGCAGATCCCCCTGCTCTATCGCCCGACGCAGCCGGGTTTCCAAGGCGATGCGTTCGCGAGCTGCCAAAGTCTGGTCTTCGGAAAAATAGGCATAGCAGCCGCGTCCTTGATCCTTGGCCTGATACAACGCAGCATCGGCGTGATCCATCAACACTTCATAGCTGGCGCCGTGTTCAGGGTACAAACTGATGCCGATACTGGCGCCAATCTGCACATCGTTACTCTGGCTTAGTTGAAAAGATTTGCTTAAAACCAGGATGATTTCAGAAGCCACCCGTGCGGCATCTTCTGCATGGGCAATGTCTTCCAGCAACACGACAAATTCATCGCCTCCCAGTCGAGCCACGATGTCTACGTCGCGCAACCTTGCCGAGATGCGCACAGCGACCTGTTGCAATAACTCATCGCCTGCCAAATGACCCAAACTGTCGTTAACCGCTTTAAAGCGATCCAGATCAAGCATCAGTAGTGCCAAGCGCTTGCCGTCGCGCCGTTCCACTTCAATGCTGTGTTTAAGCCGCTCCAACAACAAACGCCGGTTGGGCAGTTTGGTCAGCGGGTCATAAAAAGCAAGCTGTTTAATCTCTTCTTCGGCGGCCTTGCGCGAGGTAATATCGGAAAAGGATGCAACATAATGATTGACCTGTGCATTCTTATCATCAGGATCCTTCACCGCAGTAACAATCAGCCATTCGGGGAATACCTCGCCATTCTTGCGCCGGTTCCATATTTCGCCCTGCCACGCGTCCGTGTTATTGATGCTATCCCACATCGCGGCATAAAAAGCCTTATCATGCCGCCCAGAACTAAGCAAACTGGGGGTCTTGCCAATGGCTTCCCTGGCGCTGTAACCGGTGATTCGGGTAAAGGCCTGATTGACTTTAAGGATGACGTTATTGCCGTCGGTAACCAGCATGGCATCCTGCAATTCGAAGGCGGTGGCGGCTATGTGAAGATCCACTTCATTCTGTTTTTGATTGGTGATGTCGGTAATGAAGCCGTGCCAAAGCACGGAACCGTCCGCCTGGCGTTGCGGCAACGCATTGCCGAAAAGCCAGCATACCGGCGCATCGTCAAACTTCAAGCGATATTCCTGGCGCCATGGAGTTAAGTCCTGCGCCGATGTCCTAAAGGAAGCTTTGAAGTTTTCCAGATCATCAGGGTGCAGTGCCGCCAATATCTTGGTCGCATCTTCACTGACTTCCTCGGGGCTGACCCGATAAATAGTGCGTATGGCCTCATTGGCGTAAGGAATACAGACACGCCCATCGGGAAATAGCTGGAACTGGAACACCAGCCCCGGCACCTGACTGGCGATTTTCTGGAGACGGTCCAGCGCATCCTGGCTTGCCTGCTCAGCCTTCTGGCGATCAATCACTTCTTTTGCCAGCTGCATCGCCCGTGAAGAAAGCGCATCAAACATCGAAAGCATGGTTTCGATCAGTTGCTTCATCGCCCCGCTCATTTCCTGGTCGGCTTGCGCCTTAGCCTGATCCAACGGTGTGCCTGATTGCACCGCCAACACGACCTTAGCCATGCGCATGTCAGTATCCAGAATATGAAAAGCCAGCCATTGGGTCAAAAAGGTCAAAATCTCCTCAATCACCTGATCCAACGGCCTGGTGGTTTTTTCACCCATTATTCTGTTTACGGTAAACAGAAATCGCCTATGATCCTCTTTATGCTTGGCCTCCCAAGCATCCTCAGGAAAATACGCATGCCACACGCTTTCTTCTGCCTGAAAATGGTAAATCGCGTATTCAGCCAAGTCATTGAAAACATTGTTCAAGGTGGGCACATCGGATTGATAGGCCAAGTGTCCGGCCAGCACATTTAACAGCTCGACCAATTTTTGGTGCTGTTCATCAATCAGCGGGACTCCAACCTCAAAATTCTTATTCCATGGAAAAACTTCAACTGAATACATAATGTTCTCGTCCAACCTAAAGATTTGGCCGGAATTCTGTAGTGGAAATTAAAAATCTCATCTGATTATATAAGCTTTAGCTGACTTCGCTTTATAAAATCTGGTTTTTAAGGCCGGCAGGCCAAGTAAATTCGTATATGTTGCTAGTATAGCTTTGTTTTCTGACACAACTGCGTTTAGTGATAAAATGGAAAACACAGGTAACAAAATCGTGCGGTATAAAAACTGAAGGCTAAAAGCCGGCTCAATAATCACAACAGCGGAAAACCGAAACCATGAACACCCATCCAGTCGAAGCGGCACCTTCTGCCGACATTTTTTCCTCGACCTTTTTGATTGGCAATGTCGGCGCGCCCTTTGTCATCGGGCTGGCGGTCGGCTATTTCGCCAAAAAAATGCTGCGCACCGCCTTATTTTTAGGAGGGGCAGCCATCGTGCTGCTGTTTGTTGCGGAATATTACGACATCATCGATATCACCGATGAAAAGCTGCAACATGCCGCCACTGCCGCTACGGAAGCGGCAAAAAGCTCCGGCGGGTTTCTGGTCGATCGCCTGACCAGCATTACCAGCAAGGGCGCCAGCGGGGTTGGCGGCTTTTTTATCGGCTTCAAATTGGGCTAGGCTCACCAACACGTGATTACTCCGTCCACACTGTTTAAATGCTTGGCCGACGAGACCCGTCTGCGCTGCGTGGTTTTGCTGCATAAAGAAGGCAGGCTCTGCGTTTGCGAACTGACCCATGCGCTGGATTTATTGCAACCCAAAATATCACGCCACCTCGCGCAATTGCGCCAGAGCAACCTGCTGCAAGACAGCCGCGAAGGACAATGGGTGTATTACCAGATCAACCCCGACCTACCGGACTGGGTATTCGAGATTTTAGATGCTGCCGCCAAACAGTTCGCGACCCATGCCAAACAGCAACAAGACAGCGGCCGGTTACAAGCGATGGGTGATCGCCCCGATATGACAAAGTATTGCGGTTGAGTCGTTACATAATTTCACCACGAAGACATATGGTGACTATTCAGCACTAGAAAAATACGACTGCATGGATGCAGGAGGTAGAGCAACGCAGGAGCAGTTGCCGAGAACGCGGATGACGCAGATTGGACGGATTTACGCGGATTTTAAATCAATGTTCATCAGTTTAATGCGTGTTGTGGGCGTTCAATTTCAAATATGGGCTAAATAATCTTATTCAATCATATGCAATCTGCGTCATCTGCGTTCCATTGCATTTGATTTATTGAATAGTTACGCAGCCGATATTTTGCCTTATAATATTCGTTTATACGAATATATAAATATAAGGAGTAAGCCATGTTGAAAGTTCTGATTTTGTGTACCGGGAATTCTTGCCGAAGCGTCTTGGGCGAGGCGCTGATTAATCATCTGGGCGGAGGCCGGTTCCAGGCTTTTTCAGCCGGCAGCCATCCGACCGGCAAGGTCAACCCTAACGCGCTGGCGACATTAGCCCGCCACGGCATACCAACCGAGGGATTTACCAGCCAATCCTGGGATGAATTCGACGACAAAGGCATCGATATTGCGATTACCGTTTGCGATAACGCTCACGGGGAAGTGTGCCCTGTTTATCTGATGGGGGCGATCCGGGCGCATTGGGGCTTGCCCGATCCGGCCCATGTCACCGGCAGCAGGGAAGTCATTGAAGCGGCTTTCGAGGCGACCTACGCAGCCCTGGAAAAACGGGTACAGAAGATGCTGGCATTGCCTATTGATGCGATGTCAGGAACGGAATTGGCCGCGGCGCTGAACAAGATCGGCGCAGAAACCCTTTAAATCAGGAAAAGGACAATCATGAATATGCAACTTGCTCCCGCGCCAAAACGTTTGGGTTTTGTAGAACGGTTCCTGACGCTATGGATATTTGCGGCGATGGCAGCCGGGGTCGCGCTGGGTTATTTTGTCCCCAGTTTCCCCCAGTGGCTAAGCCGCTTCCAGGTAGGCACCACCTCCATGCCCATCGCTATCGGCCTGATCCTGATGATGTACCCGCCGCTGGCCAAGGTGCGCTACGAAGAACTGCCCAAGGTTTTCAAGAACACCAAGATCCTGCTGCTGTCCCTGATCCAGAACTGGATTATCGGCCCGGTGCTGATGTTCGCGTTGGCGGTGATCTTTCTCCGGGACTACCCGGAATACATGGTGGGCCTGATTATCATCGGCCTGGCCCGCTGCATCGCAATGGTCTTGGTCTGGAATGAGTTGGCTGATGGCGACAGCGAATATTGCGCCGGTTTAGTCGCATTCAACTCCATCTTCCAGATGCTGTTCTTTTCCGTTTATGCCTATGTTTTCGTCACCGTCCTGCCCGATTGGTTAGGGCTGGCTTCAGGCCTTGAAGTTCAGGTCACCATGCTTCAAGTCGCCAAAAGCGTGATGATTTACTTAGGCATCCCGTTCTTCGGCGGCATGTTCACACGCTTTTTTTTAGTGCGGCGCAAAGGCTTGGAATGGTATGAGGAAACCTTCATGCCCAAAATCAGCCCGGTTACGCTGATCGCACTGTTGTTCACGATACTGGTCATGTTCTCGCTGAAAGGCGAAACTATTGTGCAGCTGCCGCTGGATGTGACACGCATTGCCGTACCGCTGGTCATCTACTTTCTGGTCATGTTCCTGGCCACTTTTTATATGTCAGCCAAGGCCGGGGCTGGCTATCGCATCAGCGCCACGCTATCGTTTACCGCTGCCGGAAATAATTTCGAACTGGCCATCGCGGTAGCTGTAGCGGTTTTCGGGCTGCAATCCGGGCAAGCGTTTGCCGCAGTCATCGGCCCACTGGTTGAGGTTCCGGTGCTGATCGGCTTGGTCAAGGCGGCGCTTTATTTCAGGCAGAGCTTTACGGACAAAGCTTCCGTTCCAAGCTAACGCTCCTTACTTACGTTTCTCCAGGCAAAAAAAATGCGGCTGATTAAGCCGCATTAGAGAAGGATATAAAACTCTGAATTCCTAGGAGGAAATTTGCATCTCAAGAGTTGCATATATATTAGTAAAAATACCTAGATGATGGAATGTGGCAAATTGCCGCGTGTCAGATTGTCGCAGAGTTAGTCGCGCTTCGACTTGCCTCCTTTCTTGCCTAAACGGCCTACAATTATCTACCGGCAAAGCTTTCACTCCTCGGCAACTGCTCCTGCGTTGCTCTACCTCCTGCATCCATGCAGTCGTGCTCACGTCCCTTACTACACCTGACCTCCATGGACAGATATTTGCTCCTGCAATATCTGCATTCCCCACATCCCTGTGGGTTATGGAGGAAATGCAGAATGGGCAATCACTGACTTGCAGGCAAAGCTTCCGCTCCCAGCTCACGCTCCTTACCTACATCCCTGCAGGCAAAAAAAATGCGGCCGATTGGCCGCATTAGAGAAGGATATAAAACTCTGAATTCCTAGGAGGAAATTTGCATCTCAAGAGTTGCATGTATATTAGTAAAAATACCTAGATGATGGAATGTGGCAAATTGCCGCGTGTCAGATTGTCGCAGGGTTAGTCGCATTCAACTCAAGCTAAACAGCCTACAAATCTTCCGTTATCTATAGGCCAGCTCTCTGCTCACGCCCTAGCATCCCTGTAGGCAAAAAAAATGCGGCCGATTGGCCGCATTAGAGAAGGATATAAACTCTGAATTCCGAGGAGGAAGTTTGCATCTCAAGAGTTGCGTTTATATTAGTAAAAATACGTAGGCAATGGAATGTGGCATATTGTCGCAGTATTTTAGTCGGTTATTATTTACGATTATTCCCCTCCTGTGAGGAGCTAGTTAAATACACGGTATAACAACCAATCATATACCCAGCTCCTGAATTTTGCGGGTCAAGGTATTTCGGCCGTAGCCCAGTAAAATAGCCGCTTCGTGGCGTTTACCATGGGTAAAGTTTAACGCGGCTTTAATCAAAATGGTTTCAACGGCAGGAATGACTTGTTTAGCGATTTCGGCCTCGTTTCCACGTAGCAGCTGTTGGTCTATCCAGTTTCTCAGCAATGCTTCCCAGCCGGTTTCATCCGCATTTTTTTCTGACGGAGTACCCAGCAACTCAGGCGGCAGGTCGTGCAGATGAATTTCCCGTCCCGACGCCATCACGGTCAACCAGCGACAGCTGTTCTCCAGTTGCCTGACATTGCCCGGCCAGTCCAGTGTGCTTAAAAAAGCCTCCGCTTCGGGTTTTAAGACTTTAATTTCGCTATTGAGTTCAAGCGCCGCCTGGTTTAAAAAATGGCGCAGCAGCAAAGGAATATCCTGTTTGCGCTCACGCAGGGGCGGAATATGGATACGGATGACATTTAAGCGATGGAATAAATCTTCCCGAAAGCGGCCTTGCTCAACCAGGGTTTCAAGGTTCTGGTGGGTGGCGGCAATAATGCGCACATCGACTTTAACGGATGCATGCGATCCAACCGGATAGAACTCGCCATCGGCCAGAACTCGTAATAAACGGGTTTGCAGTTCGGCGGGCATGTCGCCGATTTCATCAAGAAACAGGGTGCCGCCGTCGGCTTGCTCAAAGCGTCCGGCGCGGCGCGATTGCGCACCGGTAAAAGCGCCTTTTTCATGGCCGAACAGTTCCGATTCCATCAGGTCTTTGGGGATGGCGGCCATATTCAGGGCGATGAACGGGTTGCCCGCTCTGGGACTGTGGCGATGCAAGGCTTTGGCGACTAATTCCTTGCCGGTCCCCGATTCGCCGTTGATCAGTACGGTGATGTTGGAACGAGCCAGTCGTCCTATCGCACGGAATACTTCCTGCATCGATGGCGCTTCGCCGATAATTTCCGGCGTCGATTCCTCGGCTAGCGTTTGAAGTCGTCCCTTCACTTTGCTGCTGCCGGCTATGGATGCAGGCCCGATGGGCCAGATCGACGACTTCCTTAATATCGAAGGGCTTGGGCAGGTATTCAAACGCGCCGCCGTGGAATGCCGAGACCGCGCTTTCCAGGTCGGAATGCGCGGTCATCACAATAACCGGCAGATGTCGGGTGGCTCAGCTGGACCTTGTTCAAAAGCTCCAGCCCGTCCATGCCGGGCATACGAATATCGGTAATCAGCGCATCAGGCTGATCATCCTGCAATGCGCTCAGCAAATCGGCCGTACCGGAAAAACTGCGAGTAATCGATGTCTGCTTTTTGCAGGGCTTTTTCAACAACCCAGCGTATCGATTTGTCGTCATCAATGATCCAGACGGTTTCGGGCTTAGTCATTGCCGGTCTCCCCTTGCATAATAATCGGTAAGAAGATTGAAAACACTGTGTTTCCAGGTTCGCTGCTGCATTCAATCAAACCGTTATGCTGATTGATCAGCGCCTGGGCTATCGACAAGCCCAGCCCGGTGCCGTCTGCGCGCCCGGTAATCATCGGATAAAAAATCTGGTTCATCATGTCGGCGTCGATGCCCGGCCCGTTATCGATAATGTCGCACTTTGACCGCCAGTTTATAGCGCTTGCGGCCGATGGTCACTTGCCGGTGAATTCGGGTTTTGATGATAATTTCGCCATCGCCATTCAGCGCCTGTACGGCATTTTTGACGATATTTAAAATCGCCTGGATCAGTTGGTCTTTATCGGCCAGTATGTCGGGAATGCTGGGGTCGTAATCGGTTTTAACGGTAAGGCTGCCGCTGGATTCGGCCTGAACCAGTTGCCTGACCCGCTCCAGCACTTCGTGGATATTGATGGCTTTCTTATCGGGCAGTTTGTTGGGCCCGAGCATCTTATCCATCAAGCCTTGCAGACGGTCGGATTCGGCAATGATGATGCGGGTATATTCCTTGAGCTCCGGGTCGTGCAATTCCAGATCCAGCAATTGCGCCGCGCCGCGCAGGCCGCCCAACGGATTTTTGATTTCATGAGCCAAGCCCCTGACCAGCAACCTGGCAGTGTTCTGCTGGGTTAACAGCCGCTCTTCTTTGGAGATGCGCAGGTGATTGTCCACTTGCTGCAATTCGACCAGAATTTCGCTGACCTGTTCATCCTTTAATAACGGCGTTGCGCTAAAGTTGATGGTCAGGGTATGGGTCATGCGATCCAGGATAAGCTCACGGTCTACCAGCGGTTCAGCCATGGTTAGGCATTGCTGCAAGTTCATCAGCAATGCGGGATCGGAAGACTTGAACAATTCATCGGCGCCGAGCCCCACCAAGTGGCGCGAGCTGTCGGCAAGCAGGATTTCACCGGCTGAATTAAGGTACGTGAGGGTCAGGTCGCGATCAAATAACAAGATTGCGGCGTTAAGGTGATCAAGTATACGTTTATACATGGCTTGCTTTAGTCACTTCAAGAAAGAGCGTTACCGTTATATACAGCAATTTCCAGGCCGACAGTTACCATCAGTGCTTGCGGGCTTTCACTTAATTACTTTGCACCATTATGAATCATTTAAGCGCACCAATAAGTCATATTTGGTCTATTTTGGTGCAAAAATTCAATTTTAACTTTTTACTCTAACCCCGGCGCCATATAAATAAAGTGTTCAGTTACCGGTTATAGCCAAGTTATCTTGCCAGCTAGCACTGCGCATCTGCTCCACCGATTCAAGCACCCTGTTGAGCGTATTCGCAAAGTCGGTTAGCAACTCTGGCTCATATTCCGCTTCTGCCTTAAGGGTCTGTTCCAGCGCAGCGATGCACGACCTCAATTCAGGCATGGCGAGATTGGCCGCCACGCCTTTCATGGCGTGAAGCAATTTCAACGCCGAATCGACATCGCCCGCCTGCAAAAAAGCATCCAATCGGATCTGGGCGTCGTTATAACTCTGTTGAAATTTCACCAACAAGTCGCTGAACAACTGCGCATTCCCCACCACATTTTTTAAAGCCTGCTGAATATCGATGCCGGGTAAAAATTCCGGCAGCAATACGCCTGCTTGCCGGGTTGCCTTCGCCAAACAGGAATCCTGTGTTGTTTGCGCTTTAGGTTTAATAAAATCAACCAGGCTAGTCAATAACTCATCAACGTCTATAGGCTTGGTCACATAGCCGTTCATGCCTATATGCAGGCATCTTTCCCGGACATCGTTCAGGGCATGAGCCGTCATCGCAATAATCGGCAAATCATCAAATTTTGCTTCGGAGCGGATGATTTGGGTTGCCTGATAACCATCCATAATCGGCATTTGCAGGTCCATTAATACCGCATCAAAATGGCCGGCCCGTATCTTTTGTACGGCATCCTGCCCATCCTTGGCAATGAATGACGTCAAAACCTTCCTGCTCCAGCGTTTCTTTCGCAACCTGCTGATTAATCTGATTGTCTTCCACCAACAGCAATTTTGCGCCTTTAATTTTACCCAGCTCTTCGTTGACCAATCCAAGGCTGCGGGCTTGCAAAACGGGTAGCAGGCATCATGGCCAAACGCATCAACAACCGCGTTGAACAGCGCCGACGGATGTACCGGTTTAGCTAAGAAAGCCATCAAGATTGAAATCAGTTACTTGCAGTGCAATATCTTCCCTGTTATGAGCGGTTATCATGATAATGTGTGGAACACTGACAATCTTCAGGCTGTTTTTGATCTGCCGCGCAGCTGTAATGCCGTCCATTTTGGGTAAATTCCAGTCCATCAAGACTAGCTGATAAGGCTTTTCAATCGGGGCGTTTTCCAACAGTTGAATGGCTTGCTCACCGGTGCTTGACTTGGGTCACCTGGAAAAAAAAGGTTTCCAAATACAAGCATAAAGCATCCCGAGACGCCGCATCAGCATCCACCACTAAGGCCTTTACGTCGCGAAAAGCATCGCGCGATGCCGCTCGTTTTTGCGCTACCCCTTGGAGTTGCCCAAAAGCGGCGGTAAAGATAAAGGTACTGCCCTTCCCTATTTCACTGTTTACATGAATGTCGCCATCCATCATCGCCACCATCCGCTTGCAAATTGCCAGACCCCAGGCCTGTGCCGCCGTATTCGCGCGTGGTGGATTTATCGGCTTGGCTAAAGGACTGAAATAACCCGCCTATTTGCTCTGGAGTCAAGCCTATGCCGGTATCTTTAACAGAAAATTCAAGCCTAACTTGATCCGCTCTTTTTGCTTGTTCGCTGCCGTCCGCTAACGCAACTTTAATGAAAATCTCACCGTGCCGGGTAAATTTTATCGCGTTGCCGACCAAATTAAGCAATACCTGTCCCAGCCTTAACGGATCGCCCATCAACTCCAAAGGCACATTGTCTTCGCTGCTAAAATGTATCTGGAGGCCTTTTTCTTCGGCTTTGTCGGTCGTCAAACTGGCAAGATCGTTCAGCACGTCATCCAAATTAAATAGGATAGTTTCCAGCTCCAGTTTTCCGGCTTCAATTTTGGAAAAATCTAAAATATCGTTAATGATCCCCAGCAATGCACGTGAAGAAATCTGAACTTTAGTCAAATAATCCTGCTGTTTTACAGTTAGATCGGTCTGCAAAACTAACCGGGTCATGCCGATGATGGCATTCATCGGCGTTCGGATTTCATGACTCATCATCGAAAGAAACTCTGATTTGCTTTTATCGGCGGCAATCGCCTGATCTCGCGCTTTTGCCAATTCGGCGGTGCGATTTATTACTTTTTGCTCCAAGGTTCGGCTGTATTCTTCAAGCTTATCGTAAGAAATCTTCAGCTTTCCGGCCATTTGCACAAACGCTGTCGTTAGCGCGCCAATTTCGCCATCCGGGCGAATTTTTTTAATCTTGTCGCTGACCGTAAAATTGCCTTGAGCCAACTCATCTGCCAACCGTGTCAGGTGCATCAGCGGTCTGGACAGGCGTTCAGATACAAGCAATACGATACAGGCGCCAATCAGGATAAAAATGCTGTCAGTTATTAATAACCTGCTTAATCATTTCGCGGATTTGACGAGTACTCTCCTTCCGGGAATTAACAATCTCCTGATTAAGAAGATCCAAAGAAAACCCCAGCCTTAGCACCCCCCAAGGCTCTGAACTCACTTGAATCGGCATGATAAATTCCATAATAGGTTTACCGTCGCTGACATATTCATTAACCGTTGCCGTTTTTTGGTCAGCCGCAAACGAATCCTCTTTTTCGGATAAAATGGCCATCTCCAACTGCGGCTTTAGCGTATGAATATAAGCCTTCCCTGTCGCTTCCATTAATATGATGTAATGAAGTTCCTTATTTTCCTGCACCGCTTTATTTAACTGGTCGGCGACCAGGGAAATGTTGGCGGAAGCAATGCCGTTCTTAACCTGCGCTGATAAATTATCGGATAGAATATGCCCGCTATCGATTAACCTTCCTTTCATCAGCACAATGCGTTTTTCCAGTTCCTTTTCGAACACCTCTTTTTGAAACTCAATCTGAATAAAGGTCAACATCGTCAACAAGGCGATAATTAAACCCACCATCGTAACGAGCAGCTTTCTAAAAATACTTCGTTTAACCATTTTGTTTAAATTCAAGAGTGTGTTTGGATAATTTACTTTAATGCCTTGTGTTGATTTCTATCGGCATTATAAATCTAACCTTAAAAGTAGCCTGATTAATTAAACTGTTGGGACCCAATGCATGACAAAACCACTATTATTCTGTTTCGAGCCCATCGCAGATTCTAATGCCGAGATATTGGTCCTGGGCAGCATGCCGGGGCAGGAGTCTTTGGCGGCAGGCCAATATTATGCCAATCGGCGCAATGCGTTCTGGAAAATCATGGGACAATTGCTCGGCTTTGAACCGGACGCCCCCTATGAAACCCGGCTACATGAGCTGAAAACAGCCCGCATTGCGCTCTGGGATGTGTTGCAATCGTGTACGCGGGTCGGTAGCCTGGATGCAAGGATTGACACAGGTTCCATCACCATCAATGACTTTCAGGGCTTCTTTCGTACCCATAACAAAATTCGCGCGGTGCTGTTCAACGGTGCAAAAGCGGAAGATGCCTTCCGGCGCTATGCGTTACCTACCGTCAGCACCGTCCCGCTCAGCTATAGGCGCCTTCCCTCCACCAGCCCGGCACATGCGGCCCTTTCCTACGAACAAAAGCTACAGGCATGGCGGGCCGCGTTTCAGGCCAACTCTATTTCTTTTTGAAATAAAAGATCTGCTTATTGGATTCTTTTATCAATTGAATGATTTGATGCCCGGTCTGGTCTGAATAAACGCCAAAATCCAGGTGTGCGGCAGGATCGGTTGCGATCACCTTGACGACATCGCCGCTGGCCATGTCCATCAAGGCTTTTTTCAGACGCAGCAACGGTAGTGGACAGTTCAATCCGCTGGCATCGACTTCCAAGTTAAATTCAATCATGAGCTTTTAAGTTTTCTCAACTAAGTTTGGTGCGCTTATAATACCATCCTCTTTTAAATCCAAGAATCATCGTAACTCAATGGATTATTTCCCTCTATTTTTAAAGCTTAAAGACCAGGCTTGCCTGGTTGTCGGCGCCGGCGAAATCGCCGCCCGAAAAATTGAATTGCTGGCGCGAGCCGGTGCAAACATCACCGTGATCGCCAGCGAGATAAGTTCAGCGGTATCAAGTCTGCAAACAACTCATGACCTAACGCTGCGGCAAAAGTCTTTTTCTGCCGACGATATTGGCGATTTCAGGCTGGTAGTGTCAGCGACTGATGACGAAGAAACCAATCGCCTGGTTGCCAAAACGGCGGACGAGCACAACATCCCGGTTAATGTGGTCGATAATCCCGAACTGTGCAGCTTCATTTTCCCGGCCATTATCGACCGCTCGCCGATTATTGCCGCAGTATCCTCAGGCGGTGCGGCACCGGTGCTGTCCCGGCTGCTCAGGGCTAAAATAGAAACCGTGATTCCTCCTGCCTATGGCCGACTTGCCGGCTTAGCCGATAAGTTCAGGGATAAGGTCAAGCAGCATATCAAGCAACCTGCACAACGCCGGATTTTCTGGGAAAACGTTTTGCAGGGGTCTGTCGCTGAACTGGTCTTCTCCGGCAAGGATCAGGAAGCCGAACAGCAATTGGAGCAAACCCTGCTCCGGCAAGAACAAGACCCTAATCTCGGCGAAGTCTATCTGGTCGGCGCAGGCCCCGGCGCGCCCGACCTGTTGACTTTCCGCGCACTGCGCTTGATGCAACAGGCTGATGTGGTGGTTTATGACCGGCTGGTTTCGCCGGAAATTCTCGATTTGGCGCGTAGGGATGCGGAAAAGATTTATGTCGGCAAACAACGGCAATATCATGCGCTGCCGCAGGAATCCATCAATACGTTGCTGGCTGATCTGGCTAAAGCAGGAAAGCGGGTGGTGCGCTTAAAAGGCGGCGATCCGTTCATTTTCGGCCGCGGCGGCGAAGAAATTGAAACCTTGATGCAGCAAGGCATTAATTTCCAGGTGGTTCCCGGCATTACCGCGGCTTCCGGCTGTGCAACCTACGCAGGCATCCCGCTGACCCATCGGGATCATGCGCAATCCTGCACCTTCGTCACCGGACACCTGAAGGATAATTCCGTCAATTTAAACTGGACGCAACTTGCAGCGCCTAACCAGACCATCGTCATCTATATGGGCCTGGCCGGGCTGGAAAAAATCTGCCAGTCCCTGATTGCCCACGGCAGCCCCAAAGATTTACCTATCGCCCTTGTGCAACAAGGCACCACGTCCAATCAGCGGGTGATTACCGGCACCTTGGAAACATTGCCGGACAAGGTTGCAGAGCAAGACATCAAACCGCCCACACTGATTATTATCGGCACGGTCGTAACGCTGCATGACAAGCTGAGCTGGTTTCAGACTCGCCCACTTGAGTAACGCTCAATCTTGATTAAAGTCGACTCAACGATTCAGTTATCATTCATAGCCGTTGCTAATAATATTAATCAGGGAAAATAAATAAATAAAACAATTGAATTTTCCCGTCAAATTCCCTATGCTTTACCGGTTTGACTTTTAATTGAATTGTTATTTTCTTCAACAATAAACAACAGTTCTTTTTTTACTACCACGAGGAGAGATACAACATGAAAAAAACATTAGGTACATTAGCTGGTATTGCTTTACTCACTTTAAGCGGACAAGTATTTGCCGACGAAGCCAGCGATGTTGGTAAGAAAATTTATGAACGCGCTTTCGGTCGCGGTTGCGGCACTTGCCACGACATCGCTTCAAACCCACAGTTATCTGCTTTGATTAAAGGCGGCCAATTGGACAGAGCGAAATTCGAAAACGTTCTGAAAGAAGGTAAAGGCGGCATGCCAAAAGCTATCGCTGAAATCATGAAAAATCCAGCAGTTACTAAAGCTGGATACGGCGAAGATCAAGCAGTTGACGCTTTGTACAAATATCTGGGCGGCAACTAAGTCCCGGATCAGCAAACAAAAAAGCCGCCCAAGTCTAGACTTGGGCGGCTTTTTTTATATCTCAAAAAATCTGAAAACTAATCCTTACCCAAATAACTTGTTTTGGTTTCTTTATAAGGCAAGCGGTTGCGATTTTTAATCCAGATGCCCGCAACAGCAGCCAACATCAAGCCGCAAGAAGCAAGCGTCAAATAGATCAGGCGTTTTAATTGGGACATTTCCTGCATTAACTGCTCATTGGAAATAACTGTCTTGCCTTTCTTGGCAGGTTCTGAATAGGCGCGGAGAACTTTAAGATCGTTTTTCAAATCTTCTATCGTGCCTATAGAGCTGGACACGGTACCTACGCGGATACTTTCTTCCAACGCGTTTAATTTGCTTTCAATTGAACCGCTGACCAGACCGACCAGCTGCCCTTTCAGCGCGTTTACTTCAGATGATATTACCGGATTCATCTCAGCCGCATAGGCTTCGGTAGCCGTGAGCGTTTTTATAGCGATTTAAAAAACTATCGCTTGGAAATAATAAAAAGCCCGCCACCAAAACGACAGCCATCAAGAAACAGACTATAGCCAACAGCAGCCTGTTAACTTTCATTAATGCATGATGCGAAGGTATTCTTTGCAGAGACGTAGAAGCACTGCCGTGCAACGTCTCCACTACCGAATTTATCTTCTCTGTATCGCTCATTAATTACTTCCTCTCGACACCAGGAACCTACGGCAACCAACCATCCTGGCCGAACAATTATTATTTTTCATAACAAACCGTGTCCGGTAGTAGTTGCTACCGGACTCGCGATTATACAAGCTTAATGCACAAATCCCGCATTTTATTTAAATGCATTTCGCCTGCATCAAGGTCATGCAGGGCACACATCGCATACCATCAAGCATCATTCCTGAGCTCAATTTAAGGAACGCAATGCATATCCTGCCTACCTTTTACCGGCCGGTTCGCCCCTACAATCGCTTGGCGGCAGCTATTCTCAACCGTCAGCGCATTTAACTTGATAAAACCCTCGGCATCCTTTTGATTATACGCACCGGCATCGTCTTCAAACGTCGCAATGCTTTCATCAAACAGGCTGTCGGTATCGGAAGCGCGCCCGACAACAATCACATTGCCCTTATAAAGTTTCAGCCTGACTTTGCCGTTAACATTCGCCTGAGATGCATCAATCATGGTTTGCATCATTTTCCGCTCAGGACTCCACCAGTAACCGTTATAGATTAAAGAGGCATAGCGCGGCATCAGTTCATCCTTTAAATGCGCCACTTCCCGGTCCAGGGTTAACGATTCAATCGCACGATGCGCTTTGAGCATCACCGTACCGGCCGGTGTTTCATAACAGCCGCGCGACTTCATGCCGACATAGCGGTTTTCCACTATATCCAATCGACCGATGCCGTTAGCGCCGGCAATCTTGTTTAATTGCTCCATCACTGTCGCAGGCGAGCAAGGCACATCATCAATGGCGACAATATCGCCCTGACGGTAAGTCAGTTCAATGTAAGTCGCTTGATCGGGCGCGGCTTCAGGCGAAACCGTCCAGCGCCACATATCTTCTTCAGGCTCAGCCCAAGGATCTTCCAGAACCCGGCCTTCATAAGAAATATGCAGTAAATTGGCATCCATTGAATAAGGCGAGGTTTTGCCTTTTTTCATTTCCACCGGAATCTTATGTTTTTCGGCATAAGCCAGCAGCGTTTGGCGAGAGGTTAAATCCCATTCCCGCCAGGGTGCAATAATCTTTATATCGGGACGCAATGCGTACGCGCCCAGCTCAAAACGCACCTGGTCGTTACCCTTGCCGGTCGCGCCGTGAGAAATGGCGTTCGCGCCGGTTTCATTGGCGATGTCAATCAGCCGCTTGGCGATTAAAGGACGGGCAATCGAGGTGCCCAGCAAGTATTCGCCTTCGTAAATCGTATTGGCGCGAAACATCGGAAAAACATAATCACGCGCAAAATCTTCACGCAAATCTTCGATGTAAATATCCTTAATGCCCATCGCTTGAGCTTTGGCTCGCGCAGGCTCGACTTCTTCGCCCTGCCCCAAATCGGCCGTGAAGGTAACCACTTCACAGTCATAAACATCCTGCAACCACTTAAGAATAACGGAAGTATCCAAACCTCCGGAATAAGCCAAGACAACTTTATTGATTTCTGACATAACGCCTATACCCTGAGTTAAAAATATCGGAAATTATACCGGAAAATACAGGTTTCGGCAGCAACGTACGTGCTTTAAGCGGACAATGAATAGAACGCTGATGACACGGATTTGACTGATATACACTGATAAAACAGCTATTAAGGCATATAACGAACTTGGCTTCAGTTTTTTAAATCCGTTTAAACTTGTCTCATCAGTGTCATCCGTGTTCTATTTAATAGTTAGTCTCTACCTGCTCGCCCGCAACAGCGCTACAAACTCGTCAGCCGGCACAGCTTTACTTTTGATATAACCTTGATAGGCATCGCAGCCTTTATCCTGTAAGAAGGCCAGTTGTTCGGCCGTCTCCACGCCTTCCGCCAGAACTTTAAAACCCAGCATATGCCCCATCGCAATAATCGTAGCGGCAATTTCCATATCGTCTTGAAGATGAGGAATATCATCGATAAAGCTCTTGTCGATTTTCAACGAATCCAAAGGAAAATGTTTAAGATAGGCCAATGACGAATAACCGGTGCCAAAATCGTCAATGGCAAAACGCACCCCTAACGCACGCAAATTATTCAGCAGCGCCATCACCTTATCCTGGCTCTCCATCAGCCCGCTTTCGGTCATTTCCAACTCCAGTTGTTCTGCCGGGAAACCGGTTTCACTCAGCACGGTAGTCACCAAAGCACTCACGTCGGACCGTCGGAATTGGTGAGCAGATACATTGACCGCCAAAGTCAACGGCGGCAAGCCCGCATCCAGCCACAGCCTGCCTTGCCGGCAGGTTTCCCGCAATACCCATGCGCCAATTTCCAAAATCAGGCCGGTTTCCTCAGCCAGGGGAATAAAATGAATGGGCGCAATCAGCCCCTCAATCGGATCTTCCCAGCGGACTAACGCTTCCGCACCGATGATGTGTCCGGTGGCAATATCTACCTGAGGTTGGTAGAAAACCCTCAATTCCCGCTGTTCAATGGCTTTGCGTAGCCGGGCTTCCATCGCGATGCGCTCACGGGCAGCCAAAGTCAGGTCTTCGGAATAATAGGCAAAACAGCCGCGCCCTTCGGCCTTGGCTTTATGCAGCGCCGCGTCGGCATAACTTATCAATGTTTGGGGATTATCGCCGTGCTGGGGATACAGGCTTATGCCGATGCTGGCAGTAATGCATATTTCATCGCCTTGGCTTAAATAGAAAGGTTTGCTTAGAATGGCGATAATTTGTTCGGCCACTCGTGCGGCGTCTTCCGTGTGCGTAATATCTTCCAGCAACATGATAAACTCATCGCCGCCCAGACGGGCGAGCAAGTCCACTTTACGCAATCTGGCAACGATGTCTACTTTACGCAGCCGCGTCGCTATCCTGGTAGCGACTTGTTGCAGTAATTCATCTCCGGCCAAGTACCCCAGGCTGCTGTTAATCACTTTGAAACGATCCAAATCCAGAATCATCAACGCCAACTGCTTGTTGTCGCGTCGCTCCACTTCGATACTGTGTTTCAGCCGTTCCAGCAACAGCCGACGGTTGGGCAGCTTGGTCAGCGAGTCATAAAAAACCAGATCGTGAATGGTTTCCTCCGCTTTTTTGTCCTGAGAAATATCGTCAAAAGTCGCAACGTAATTGGCCACATTGCCTTCAGCATTGGTCACGGCGGTAATGGTGATCCGTTCGGGATAGACATCGCCTGACTTGCGCCGGTTCCAGATTTCGGATTGCCAGTATCCGTCACGAGCCAAGCACTCCCACATATCTTGGTAATACTGCGCATCCTGATGCCCGGACTTGAGCAATGCCGGAGTCTGGCCGATAGCTTCTTCGGCGCTGTAACCGGTGATTCGGGTAAATGCCTGATTGACCCTGAGGATAACCTGATTGGCATCGGTGATGATCATGGCATATTGAGTCTCGAAGGCGATGGCGGCGACACGAAGATCGGCTTCGGCTTGTTTGCGTTCGGTTATGTCGCGGATAATGCCGGTTACAAACCAGCCTCCGGCAGCCTCCCACTTTGCCAGCGAAAGCTCCAACGGAAACTCGCTCCCGTCCTTGCGCAACCCCGCCAATTCGGCCGTCTTGTCGTTAATATGCGACACGCCGCCGGATAAAACCCGATGCATGCCGGCAAAATGTTGGTCGCGGTATCGCTCCGGCATCAGCAGCGTTAACGACTGACCGTTCATCTCGGTTTCCGAGTAGCCGAAGATGGTTTCAGCGCCGCGATTCCATCCGGTAATATTTCCGGCATTATCTGTGGTGATAATGGCATCGTTGGCGGAATAGGTCACCGCCCGGTAACGCGCCTCGCGCTCCAGCAACTTTTGTTCGGCCTTCTTGCGTTCATTGATGTCATATAGCACCACCAGATGAACGCCGCCCAATGATTGCTGGACGGTTGAAGCATTCGCCAGCACGGTTTTAGTCGACCCGCCATGACAGCGTATATTCAGTTCTACCGGGTTAAATTCACTCTCTTCATGCAATACCGCTTTAAGTGTTGTGTGCCAGGTAGCCGCCATCCACTCCCGGTATTCAGGATCCGGGCTGGCCTTTACCCACCAATCGGCCAAGGTTGGAATATCCTCCAGCGTATAACCGAAAGTTTGAACAAACGCGGCGTTCAGGAAGGTGATGTTGTGTTGGTCATCATTTAACACCATCGGCACTGGGGAAGCGTCGATGATTAAGCGCAGCTTTGTTTCGCTGACTTGGCTTTCAAGACGGGCGGCAAGCAGCGCATTAAAACCATCGGCCATTTCGTTGAAGCTGTCGCCGACTTGACTCAACTCATCGCAGGTAGCCAGATTAATACGCTCGTTCATATCGCCGCCGGCAAATACGCGCGCTGAACGGGCAAGCGACTGAATACTGCCGATCATCGCGTAGTAAATGCCGACCAGAAAATAGTGCACCGCCAACAATAGCAAAAAAGCAATGCCGACACTCACGTACAACTCATTTTTTGTATGCTTAATGCGTGAAGTAATCAGGGATTCCGCCATCGGCAGCAAGGTCTGCTCCATCTGCAAGTAACCTCTGTCGATTGCGGCAGTGGACATCTTGAAGAATTCTTCGGGGAGCGTAACAAAATGGCCGGCGACAATATCCGACTGTACAAGATCGACAATTTGATGCGCCGAATCGACTATATCTTTATTCGCGGCTTGCAACGGACCTTGTATTTCAGGATTGAACCGGCCGGTTTTATCAAGGTTGATACTAAGAAACTTAAGCGCATGACGGAGCTCGGCAATCAGCGCAATCATTTCGGTTTTCTGATACTCCGGGATTTGCTTGTTGATCAAAATGTCGGTGCCAAAGGCGCGTATCTGCCCGAGCTGCTCAAGCGCCAGCGGCAGTTTATTGATAGTCGTATCAATCAGGTAAAACGCATCGCTATCCGAATCAAAAGTCAGCGCATAATCATCAGCGGCACGTACCTCAAATTCCAACATCCGGTCGATCAAATCGGTATGTGCGGTGAAATTTTTGTCTATCGTCCACTGAGGCCATTCTGTTTTTAAATTATTCCAATCGGCCTTAAGATGCGCCCAGTCTTCGCTCAAAACCAAACCGGCAGCCAGCCCTTGCTCTACGGCTTTGAAGGCTGCATCGGCCTCAACTTCCTTGGCATCGGCTTGACTGCGCATCGCGTCATTGCCACCGAGAACGCCAGCCGACAGCCCACGATGCTGCTGCATAAATTGAATGGTTCTGGAAATAGGCTTGATCAGCTCGATGCCTTCCAGTTGTCGCTGCGAAGTACGGACAACCTGGTTAAGGCTGACATACAAAGCGTACACAACGACAGCAATCGCGACCAGGTATATCAATCCCAGCGCCATGAATTTTCTGGTGTAATTCAACCGGTTCATCAGCGCAATGGCGGGGGAAAACAGCTTATTCATTATTCTTTAATTCCTTTAACTCACGATAGGCGACAGAGCCAAATCCATTGTTGAACATGAATAGTGAGGCGCTTTACGTCCTGATCAATAATTCCGCTATTATTTTAATTCTGTGCGGCGAACCGATATTCTTAATGGTCTGCTTAGGCGGAATAAACGAGTTTGATTCTAACTTAAATTGTTAGCCACCTCCAGCACAGATAACTCATCCAGGGTATTAATGTTGCTGAATATTTCCGGCTCGTTACTAAAATCCGCCTGAACCATATTTTGCTGCACCAGCCAAGCCGCCACTTTACGTTGGTCACTCGCTAAATAATCCTGCAAACTGGTTTTCAGCGTCGTCTTTATCGCCAAGAAAACCGGATGCAGCCTGATACCGTCAAAGGCGACTGCGACATCGGCGTTATTTTCCGCTCGGGTTAATAGCAACTTTTGCAAATGTTGGGTTTTAATTAACGGCGAATCGCAGGGCATGACCAGCAAAACATCGGCATCCGCGTGAATCATCGCGCTCAATACACCGGCCAAAGGCCCGTCGAAACTATCGGTTTGATCGCTAATCACCGGCCATCCGAATTGCCGGTATTGATCAATATTCCGATTGGCATTGATAAACACACAATCCACAACGGGGGCTAAGGCGGCCAGCGCATAACTGATCATCGGGCGGCCTTTAAACTTCACCAGGCCTTTATCCTGATTATTCATGCGCCGGGCACGGCCACCGGCCAGAATCACGCCCGCGACTTTTGTTTGACTGTTCATAAGGCTAAGTTTTGTTTATCATGAGTCAGGGTTAAAATTATTCAACCGATAGACTATTCTCGCAAGCCTGTTATTTATTGCAAGCCGTGCAAACTTTTTCACTTTCTGAATTAATTAGGCATAAAAAACCATCCATGAAAATTAACTACATACCCGCCATTTTCGGCCTCGCTTTAGTTACCGTTATTTCAGGCTGCGCCATGGAACCGGAAAAACCGGTTGAGCAAGCTGAATCTGCGCCGTTTGTCGGCGATTACCCTACCCGCGACCGTGTCGAATATGTTTTAAACTGCGTCGCCCAACACGGCGGCCTGACCTATATCACTCAATATGCCTGCGGTTGCAAGATCGACAAAATTGCTGAAAAGTTGAGTTTCGCCGAATACGAAGCCGCGAAAACCTTCACTTATTTAACTAAAGGCCAGACAGGCGATGCAGCTGCGGCTATGCGCGACCCGGCCCAATCCAAAGACTTAAGAAAGCGGCTTAAAGAGGCGGAGCAATCTGCTGAAAAAAGCTGTTTTGTGAAATAGGGAACGAAGGGTATCGCTTTAAATCTCGAGCCTTTGGAGCCGCGACTTCAGTCGCGGTGACGGCTCATCATAGCTTATGCATGAACACTCTTGCGCGACTAAAGTCGCGGCTCCGTCTAAAGTTTTCCCTCCATTTTAAAGCAGACACAACCAAAGGCTTAATAGTACACCCTGAACGAGTGCTGTATTTGTTCAAACTCATATAGATAGGGCTTTGCCAGTTCGTAATTGGCGGCTACGACCAGCAGGTCATGGGAAAACACCGAGGTGTTGTACCAGTTGAAACTGCCTTCTATGACGATGTAATCGTCAATAATGCAGTATTTGGAATGAATCGGGGAATACGGCACCGGATGGTCATCTTGACCGTAAACCAGCCCTACCGCAATACCGGCATGCTTTAGCCGGTCTACGGTCGGCAGCAACGGACGATTCAATTCATCCTGCATCGACCGCTCCACACCGACACGCCCTTGCCTCGCCAGATGACCGTTCAGCAGGATATGCACGTTGACACCGCGATTCTTGGCGTTTATCAGTGCATTGACCACGCTGTCGTGATGATCGCCCAACAGTTCGCCGATCAGGAATAATGTCACTTTAACCGAATGTCTTGCGCGATTAATTTCGGCCAATATGGCGTGATGCGGACGATAGGGCTTGCCGTTCAGCATGACGTGCCGACCGAAGGTATAAAGCAGATTGAAATGGCTCAACGGGTCGATACCGTATTTCTGATTGACGCCTCCCCGCTGGCTTTGGAAGATATTATCCAGCAAACGGCAAACACCTTTGGAATGAAAGGTCATGCCCGATTCCCAATTGGCCCACCAGCGGTCGAAAGTGATATTAAATGACCCCAGAATGCTGTCCTCGTCATTAAAAATGATGAACTTGGTGTGCATATCCGGCTCCACCTCAATCAAATGATGCTTGGGGCTGCAAAACACGCCGATCAATTCAATTCCGGAACGCTTTAACCGCGCATAATTCTGGCTATTGGTCAGCGTCATTTTTCGCCAATCGACAATGCACTGAACCCAAACGCCCTGCTCGCCGGCACTTATTAAGTGAGTCGTAAAATCATGATCGTCAATGCAATCCACGCTGACTTTTATCGTGCATAAGCGCCCAGGATTTTCGTGCTTGCAGCGGATCACCTTGTCGATCAGATCGTGAATATAACGCTTGGGATGATAAGGGTGATGTTGCTGCCCTTTGGTGAATTTGGGTACCAGTTGCAAGGCTTCGAAATGATGGTTGTACCAATCGACATCGCTCTGCAACTCACCGGCATTCAGCTCGTAAGCCCGGTAGCTGTTGGCCGTCGCCCAATCCCAGGTAATCTTTCGGTACTGCGGCTGGTCGCCCTGGAGCTGGTGCCAGTCCATGAAAATATATTCGCTCTGGGAGGCGATGGAGCGCTCGTCCAGATGTACGATAAAGGCGAACTTAACGCAGTTGATCTGGCCGAAGTTGCTGGAAAACGGATGGATATAAAAGTCCCGCGTACAGCGCTTGTGGCGATCCCACTGAATATCATAGGCGTCGGTATCGACGATGTAGGTTTCGCAGATTGCCTCGCGGTAGACTTTTAGGACAACCTTGACATTAACCTGAACGCCGTAATACACATCGAAATCTATTTTTCCCCAGCGGACATAGAATTTGTCGTTGAAGTCGTTCACTCTTGCAAAAGAGCCGCCCAGATTTCCATGGGTGGGCGAGGCATAATGTTCAGCTATCTGCATAGTTCATCTCCATGACAAAGGGGTATAGACATCACTATTTATTTTGGCTCAAAAGTCATCACATAACCGCAGTGATCGGAAACCCGTCCATAATCCTGCTCGGTAAACAAAACCGTCGCCGACGTAACCCGCAGCTCGCTGGTTTTGTTCAAGAAAATATAATCGATACGGTAATCGTCGCTCAAGTAATTTTGCCAGTGAGGATCGTTAACCCTGAAGATTTTTTCAAACACGCCTTCTGAATTGGCCGCCAAATACTGGTCGTCATACTGGTGGGCATCGACCACCAGATGATAGCCTTCCGATCCGGCGGCGATATTAAAATCCCCGCATAGTAACGTGGCGTTGACCTGCGCCGACTGCTTGGCTTCGGCCCACTCGCATAGCCGCTTAAATTGATCGGCAAAACCGTCTTCCCACCAGCTTAAATGCGCCGAAAAGACATTAACCCGTCCCATATAAGGCACCTTGATCTGAGCCATAACCACTTTCCGGGAGTGAATGCTGTAGACATCATGGCTGCCCGACACATACTTGGCCTCAAGTTTGATCAGCGGGTATTTACTTAAAATCGCAACACCTTCGCGGTACTTGTCAAAACCCAGATGCGACCAGTCGGTGTGGATATGATAGGGCGCAGCCAAGCGATCGTTAATGATTTTCGCGGAATTGGACTCCCAGTCCCCTGCCCCGTCATTCCAAAGTTCGGCTACTTCCTGCAGGCAGACGACATCGACATTCAGTTCGTCAACCGCCTTGGCTATTTGGGAAAACTTATAATCCTGGTTCTCTTCCTGGTAGCAATGCAGGTTGAGAATCAACACTTTCAACGGCTCGCGACTGAGCGAGTAATTTCTGCCGCGGTTGTTGTCCCAATAAATCTGGCCGTTGCGCTCGACACAGATGCTGTATTGCAGGCGAAACGCCTGGCCTATCTTAAGCCAGCCTTTCCAGATTGCCGTCCCGTACTGATTGGGGTTTCTGGCATTACTGAGCGCTTCTTTGTCCCAGTAAGTTGTTTTGAAATGGCACGGGGTTTTATGGGTATGCCGCCAGTTGTCCGTCGTCCAGTGCACGGTCACCGTGTCGGACTCGGTCAATTTGTCCACCGCCACCGTGACCGGAACGTTTTTTTGCCCGTCGTCCAACTTGTTCGCAAAACCGATATTCAAAACCGACGCGGAGCAAACCACCTTGATGCCGGAATCGGCCTGACTGGAATAATTTAAGCCCTGATTATTATCCCAATACTCGGCTCCCGCAGCCTGATAACGGAGTCCGAACTGGATATTGCCGGGCAACGATTTGGCCGGGCTGAGCTGGAAACTTACCTGAGCCTGCCAGTATTCCTGATTATATTCCAGCTTGCTGTGATAGCTTGCCGGCAGAGTTTGCCATAGGCCGTCTTCGCCCGACCAGATCACATCGACCCGTTTGTCATGGCTGATATTTTCCACCCGCATAAAAAAACTCAAGGACTGATGGACGCCTGCTTTTTTCCGGGTAATCACATTTTCAACATACAGCAGTTGGATTTTGCCCATCCTTTGTCTCCGTGATTGCTGGCTTCATAATATAGGGCAGAAAGATTGATTCATCACGAAGACACGAAATTGAAATCGTGTGATATTTGCTGTCTGTTTCGGCATTGCCGGGATGACGAGCCATATGGAAATTTATAGTCTACAGCAGGTCAGGTTATCCAAAAAGAATTTATCTTCGAGGGATGACACATCCACATTGCGCGAATAAATCCGCCCTACCCCGCAAACACCACATCAAACCGCTTCATCAATCCGGCTATGTCTTTCCGGTAACACTCCTGCACCGGCAAACACAAGTCGCCCGGCTTTAAGCCGCGTTCCTGTAGCGACTCCACTTCGGTGTAAATGTCGTTAACATCGTAGATTTCCAGCGCCTTAAAAATGGCGGCGGTATCTTTCATGCCCGCAATTTCAGGATGCTGGCCGTTTTTCAGCTGAAACACGCCATCGTCCAGCAACAAGATGCTGACGTGCTGATCAAACGCGGCGGTGGTCAAGATAATGTCCAGCATTTCCTGAACCTGTGCGCCGCTATGCGGCGGTTTGCGCAGTACGAATAAATAACGCTTCATGCCCTCACCCGAATACGACAAAGCGGTCGGCTTCCAGCGTGGCCTCGACCAGCTGCCCCAAACCGGAAATGCGAAAGCCATCGGCGAGGTCATTATCCTGCTTGCCCTGCCGCTTGGCCTCGTCGCTGCATAATAAGCCGCGCCGTTGAGCTGCGGAAATGCACACTACCAAATCAATCTGATGCAGTCTTGCCAGCTCGCTCCATTGCGCGGTGAACTGAAGTTCGTCATCCGGCGGCGTGGCGTATTTGAACGCATGGTAAATGCCGTCGTGATAAAAAAACACCCGGAACACCTCATGCCCTGCTGCCAAGGCAGCATTGATGAATTGATACGCGGTATAGCCGGCATTAGACTGGTAGGGGCTGGCGTTAACTTGAATGGCGAATTTCATTGGGAGCTTAACCTCGTTCCCACGCAACGCGTTACTGCCATCAAGTTAAGAAATACGCTGGTTCCCAAGCTCCAGCTTGGGAACCCAGGTAACGAAGCTCTAGCTTCGCGAGACGGGAAGCTAGAGCTTCCCACACCGAATTCCCAAGCTGGAGCTTGGGAACTAGCACAAAACGTTAGGGGCGCAATGCTAGGCCTGATCACGCTTATACCCGCCCTCAATCGTACCCATATAAAAAGAGAACTCAGGGTAAAGCAGTGTTTTATTGGTAGTGAGCATGAACATGAAAGACGCGAAGAGCATGAAATGTACGTAAACATTGCTTCTTGGCGACGTGAACCGATGCCTAACTTGATCTCCAGCGAGCATCGGGTAGGAAAGATACATTCCGTTTGAATCATGATAACTAAGAAGCCCGTCTTCTATGCTCAAAATAATGTTGTGTTTGTGGCGGTGAAGGACAGTGGATTCGTACATTCCATCGATCTCGTTCTCTATGTTGGAAAGATCAAAGTCGAGTTTTTGGCAAATTAATATTGTAGGAATCAGATCGTCAGGGTGATTTGTAGGATCGAATTCGCCGGGTGGATAGCGTCGTAGAACCCTAGGATGAGAAATCCTCTCACTTAAAGCTTTTGTTGCTGCAAGTTTATTCAGAGCTGAAGATAGGTCTTGTCGGCTCAACTTAGACTTTACCTCACCGACACAAGAAATAGACTCTACTGGAAAGAAACGCTGCCTATCGCCTTCCTGATAGAGCGGCGTCATCTTTGAATCAAAAACGATGATGTCGCACTGAGTGCTTACATCGTTCATTGAGGTAATTACGAAACCGGTGGAAATATCAAGGCTTCTGGGAATGATGAATTTCAAAAAGTCCCGAACGATTGCCTCGCGAAACATTCCGTACTCGCCGGTGTGCCGCAATTTCTTCGCCGTTGGATCGTAGAAGACTTCTGTCGAGACAGTTGAAAACGCCGTACGAAATAAGTCAGTCTTTTCCCGCAAAAGCGCATCAAATATTTCGCTGCTCAAGGTAACCTCACTGAGGGTCTAACTATAAATAGATACCTTTTCAGGTGCATTAGTTCTAGCAAACACTTTACCATTAACCGCTCAATCCCGCTTAATCTCATTAAAATAAAGCGTAGCGCCAATTACCGCAGCCGGAGCAACGATAATATTCAGCACCGGAATGGTTAGCCCCAGCACCGCCAAGCCGCCAAAGCTTAACGCGCCCAGCCTGACGCTTTTGACCAGGTTTTTCTGCTCGGAAAACAACACACCCTGGTTTTCCAGCGGATAGGCCAGATATTCCAGCGCCATGCCCCAGGCCCCGAACAGCGCCCATAAAAAAGGCGCAAGCACATTGATGCCGGGGATGATCGACAAGATCAGCAGCGGCAAGGCTCTTGTCCCCAGATAGCCGATGCGCTTGGCTTCCGCAACAAGCACTTTAGGCAACGGCTGTTCGGCGGTTGCAATAGCCTGTCCGCTGACCATCGCCAGCGTTTTTGCCGATAACTTGCCATAAAAAGGCGCGGCCAGCAGATTCGCCAATACCGTAAAGGTGAAAAAACCGGCGATAAAAAAGCTGATGAAAAACAGCGGCCATAACACCCAGCTCAACCAATGCAGCCAGCCGGGGATGAACTGATCGATCAAATCCGAGATGTAAAAATAACCCAAGGTTAAGGCGGCGCTGTACAGCACCACGTTAATCAATATGGGAATGATGATAAATTTGCGCAATTCCGGGCTGGTCAATAAGTTCAGACCCTTAAACAAAAAGCCGATGGCCAGCACCGGATTGTTGCCTTTTTTATCAAATTGCATTTCTTAATCCTCCCACGCCTTGCCCGGCAGGATTCAATACCACACCGCGCTCAGTCACAATCGCTGCAATCAATTCCGCCGGGGTCACGTCGAAGACCGGGTTCCAGGCACTGACCAGGGAACCCTCGTGGTTATAACAGGCAGGCAATAATTCGTTCTGGTTGCGTTGCTCGATTTCTATCAGGTCGCCGCTAGGCATGCCCCAGTCTATGGTCGTGGTTGGCGCGACCACCATCAATTTTACGCCATGCTGTTTGGCCAGTACGGCCAGGGAATAGGTGCCGATTTTGTTTGCGGCATCGCCATTGGCGGCAATGCGGTCTGCACCGACGACGATCCAATCGATCGCGCCGGATTTCATCAGCCATGCCGCCGCCGAATCGGCAATCAAGGTCGCCGGGATGCCGTCTTGCGCCAGTTCCCAAACGGTCAGTCTCGCGCCTTGCAGCCAGGGCCGGGTTTCGCCGGCATAGACGTTGAGGCGCTCCCGTTGATAAGCGCTACGGATAACGCCCAGCGCCGTGCCGTAACCGCCGGTTGCCAAGGCACCGGCGTTGCAATGCGTCATCACGCCTTTGGCGCCTGCCAGAATATCCGCGCCCAGCTCGCCCATTTTGTGGTTAGCGGCAATATCCTCATTATGGATTTTTTCCGCACATGCCAGAATGGCCGCCGGGGGATTATCCAGCGGCTTAGCCAGTTTGGCTTTCATCTGATCCAACGCCCAAAACAAATTGACCGCCGTCGGTCTGGACTTTGCCAACATGGCTATGTCCGCCTCCACTTTTTGCCGCCAATGATTGGACTGGGCGTAGTGCTTACGAACCGACAGCGCCACGCCGTAAGCTGCGGCAATGCCGATAGCCGGTGCGCCGCGAACGCGCATGCTGGCAATGGCTTCGGTTACGCCGACCGCATCCGTGTATTCATCGTAAACGATTTCATCCGGCAATTGCCGCTGATCCAACACTTTTAAAGCATCGCCTGTCCATTGCAAGGCTTGTACAGTCAATTTGTTTTGCATAGTCATTTTTATCAAAAAACCCATGGTAAAAAGTTATAATTTGGCAACCCAATACAGGAATATCTTATGACAGTTGTCGATACCCTCATCCACGCTCGGTGGATTATACCCGTTGAACCGGAATCCGTAACCCTAGAACACCACTCATTGGTTATCGATGGCGGCCGAATTATCGACCTGCTACCCACCGAACTTGCCAAGCAAAAATACCAGGGCACGACCACCGAAAACCTGGAAAACCATGCGTTGCTGCCAGGCCTGATCAACAGCCACACCCATGCCGCGATGACGTTGATGCGCGGCATTGCCGACGATTTGCAGCTGATGGATTGGCTGCAAAACCATATCTGGCCGCTGGAGCAAAAATGGATGAGCGAATCGTTCGTCAAAGACGGCACCGATCTGGCGATAGCCGAGATGATCCTGGGCGGCACGACCTGTTTCAACGACATGTATTTCTTCCCGGAAATCACTGCGGCGCAGGCAATACATCACGGCATCCGCGCCAGCATCGGCCTAATCGTCATCGATTTCCCGACGGTCTGGGCCGAAAACAGCGAAGCCTATATCGAAAAAGGCTTGGCCCTGCATGAGCAACTGCGCCATCACCCGCTGATTTCCACGCCGTTTGCGCCGCATGCGCCGTACACGGTGTCGGACGAGCCGTTGCAGAAAATCAAAACCCTGGTCGATGAACTGGAGCTGCCGATCCATATTCATGTCCACGAAACGCTGCACGAAACCGAACAGGGAATGGAAAAAAACGGCCAGCGGCCCTTGCAAAGACTGCATGAGCTCGGCCTGATCAATCCGTCGTTCATCGCCGTGCACATGACCCAGATGACCGACGACGAAATCGCCCGCTTTGCCGAATCCGGCGCTCATATCGTGCATTGCCCGGAATCCAATTTAAAACTGGCCAGCGGCTTTTGCCCGGTCGCCAAATGTATCGCCGCAGGCATCAATGTCGCGTTGGGTACCGACGGCGCGGCCAGCAACAACGACCTGGATATGTTCGGCGAAATGCGCACCGCAGCGCTGCTCGGCAAAGCCGTTGCCGGTGATGCCAGCGCCATTCCGGCCATGACCGCCCTGCGCATGGCGACCATCAATGGCGCCAAGGCCTTAGGCTTGGACAATGAAATCGGCTCGTTAACCATCGGCAAAGCTGCCGATGTGATTGCCATCGATTTATCGCATTTGGAAACCCAGCCGTTATATTGCCCGATCTCACAGATCGTTTATGCCGCGAGCCGCCAGCAAGTCACCGATGTCTGGGTGGCGGGCAAGCGCCTGTTAAAACAGCGCCATCTGACTACGGTTAATATTGATGAGTTAAGGATGAAAATCGCCGAATGGCAGGAGCGGTTGGCGGGTTGAGTTTGCCGCTTTGAGAGGCCGACCGCAGAGCGGATAGAGGGTAAATGTGTTTTGCAATCTACTGTATCTTAGATTGACCAAACAAAACCTCCACAAAAAACCCGCCTAACTTGCTTGACCGCCCCATGTTAAGTTGGCCGCCATATTGCTCTACGATGCCCCGTGCGATTGACAAACCCAAGCCATGGCCGTTGACCGTTTCGTCAAGCCGAGTGCCGCGCTGGGCCAGTTTGGCAATATCGCCCTCGGAAACGCCGGGGCCGTCATCTTCAATGATGAGATGAATATCCCGATTGGTGTTAAAGCTGACGGTAACGGTGGATTTAGCCCATTGACAGGCATTATCAAGCAGGTTTCCGATCAGTTCCAGCATGTCTTCCCTATCGATTAATAAGGCTACGGTTTCCGGCGCGGACAAAGTGATCGAAAGATTTTTATCCCGGTATTTGTTTTGTAAGACACGGATTAGCGCGGGCATTTCGCGCTGAATATCAAATTTTAAAGTTGTGGGGCCTGTACCGGCAAGGCGCGCCCGTTTAAGCACGCGCTCCATGGTGCTTTGCATGTTTTGGGTCTGGGTTTGCAAGACATCGCTAAGCTCCGGTTGGGACTTTAAGGCTTCTTCCCGCAACAATTGCCGCAATACGGTTAAAGGCGTTTTTAGCGCGTGGGCGAGATCGCCCAGGGTATTGCGCGAGCGTTGCAAACGCTGATCCATTACATTCAATAGCCAGTTGAATTCGCCAACCAATGCCGCCACTTCTTGCGGAACCTGGGTGTCGAGCTGCGTTCTTTCGCCTTTCTCCAAGGCCTTGATCTGCTTTTGGATGCGCACTAAGGGATAAAAGCCCATGCGTAAAATCATGACTTGCACCGAAATCAATAACAAAAACAAAGCCAGTGAAATCAGTGCGTACCGGTACTGAAACGATGCGATACGCGCGAAGGTTGGCGACAGGTCTTCCGCTATGGCAATGGTAATATTTCGATCCAGTTTGCTGTAGCCATACACCATAATGAGTAATGGCTGCTGCTTTGGGCCGGTCAGATAAAACTTGTGCGTCTGTCCTGCCGGTAGCGGCTGGATGTCGAAATCTTGATCCATCAGCGAACCGGAATGAATGACGTGCCCAGGCATTACGACCTGATAATAGTTGCCTGAAAATGGCGCAATATAGATAGCTTCAACTCGATTAGTATCCAGCGTGATGTTGTTGCCGTCGACAGAAAGAGCGGCGAGTATACTTGATGCATCATGCTCCAGGTGCTCTGCAACAGATTCTTCCGCCAGATTGCGAAGTGAATAGCTGGTCAGCCACCATAAGGTGATGAATACAATGATAAGGCTGATAAACAGACCAATGCCCAAACGCAGTTGTAACGATTTCATTCCGGCATCTCTTTGAACACATAACCCTGCCCGCGCCGGGTTTCAATGCGTTGCTTGCCGACGATATGGCGCAGGTGATTCACGTAAACCTCGATCACATTACTGTCCTTGTCCGAATCGAAATCATAGATCTGCCCAATCAATGTCGCCTTACTTAAAACCTGGCCTGGATGCAGCAGAAAAAAACGCAGCAATTTGAATTCGGTGCCGGTTAATTCGTGACTGACGCCGGTTTTTAAAGTGACCCGCTGACGATCTTCATCCAAAATCAAATCGCCTATGTGCAGCTTGCCGCCAGGATTTTGATGGGTGCGGTGAATGATGGCATTGATACGAGCCAACAGTTCTTCGGTATGAAAGGGTTTTGCAAGATAATCGTCGGCGCCTGCTTTAAAGCCATCCACTTTTTCATGCCATGCATCTCGTGCAGTCAATATCAGTACCGGGACATCATTGCGATTAGTCCGCCAGTTTTGCAAAACGGTTATGCCGTTCCGTTTGGGGAGTCCTAAATCCAGTATGACCAATTCATAAATACCTTCATTGCCCATGTATTCGCCTTCGATACCGTCATAGGCAACGTCTATCGAGAAACCTGCTTTTTCCAGGTCTTTTTTTAGAATACGGACTAAATCGTAATTATCCTCAATGAGTAATAGGCGCAAGATTACCCCTTATTCCGATTTAGTAGATAGCTCTATTTTAATGATTGAGCGTGCGATGGCCTGTAACGATAAAGAAGTTAACGGCAGCAGGATTTACCTGGAGTTTTGTTTACAATGTAACATCGGATAGTGGTTAATTCTAGAAAAAAGCTACAGCGCGCCGCGTTCTTAAGAGAATCAAGGTATTGGGGGTCATAGACACCAACACAACAAAACGTGCCATCCCCACAAACTAAGTGGGGATGGCAGTAAGTGATAACGATTAGTTAATCGTGATTTTTGTGGCCGTGTTTATGCCATTGGAGGTAAAACCTTTACTGACTTCAGCGTAGTCGCCAACCTTAAAAGCTTTTGCGCCATTCCAGGAAACGCTGGCACATCCGGTGACGACAACCTTGCCGCCTACAGTAATCGTAGTAGCGGTGACGGCAGTAATCTTTTGCTTGCTTACCGTAAACGACTTTGCATCGGCTGGTTTGGTACAAGAGGCAGGAGGGGCAACCGCAGCGGCAGCGATCGTTACAGTATTAGTTGCGGAGGCTGATGTTCCAGACGCATCAACTGCTTTAACCATAAGAACATAAGTGCCTGCCGTTGTAGGTGTGCCGCTGAATACACCATTCGCAAAATTGACCCCTGGAATAGATCCGGTTACAGACCAACTCAAAGCGCCTTTTCCGCCAGTGGCTGTTAAGCTACCGGAGTATGGGACTCCAACCTGACCATTGCCTAATGTGCCGGAAATTGTAATCGGGACAACAGGAGCAGGATCAACCGTCAATGTCAGGTTAGAAAAAACATTTTCGCTAATTGAGTCGGACACTGAAATCATCACCGTAAACGCTCCCGATTGACTGGGCGTACCGCCAATCGAAGTGCCGTCAAACGTCATCCCTGCAGGCAGACCGTTTACAGCAACCGTATAAGGCGCAATACCACCAGCGGCAGTAACCGCTATCGCGGGATAAGCCACACCCACTGTCCCGTTTGCTAAGGTGATTGCATTCAGGCTTAAGCTGGGGGCAACGGTCATTGTTGAAGCTACGCAGAAACTCTGATTATCTAAAGTACCGGAATAGCTGACTAACTGACCGGCTTTAAATCCATCAACTTTTTGTAACGGCGCAACAAACGTCGTGCTGGCGTCTGGGGCATAAATCACACTCTCACCGCCATTCGCAATACCACCGGCAATATCCAGCCAGAATTTATTAACCGAAGAAATCACCTTGTTAGATCCTGAACAGGCAACCGGAGCTGGCGGCGGTGGAGGCGGAACAACAACCGGGGCGTCGACTATCGTCAAGGTAGCCGAGGACACTTGCGAATAGCCCAGCGAATCGGTCGCCTGAATAGTGACCACCGTAGAACCCGCCGTATCAGGTTTACCGCTAATCGTGTCCCCGGTTAAAGTCAAGCCGGAAGGCAAACTGTTGGAAACGTTATAAGTAATTGCGCCATAACCGCCGGTTACCGACAACTGCTGGCCGTAAGGCACGCCAACCGTACCCTGATCCAGCACAAGGCTGAATACTATCGGCGCATCGGCAACGTCAATTTGGGTCGAAGCCGATATGTTGGTGCCGTTGGTCACATCCTGCACATCGATAATCAATGGGAAAGTGCCGATCTCAGTAGGTGTGCCGACAATTGCATTTACATTATTATCGAAGCTTAAGCCCGCGGGCAAACCGGTTACCGTAATCGTCAAGGTATCGCCGGGATTGCCGGGTACCGGATTAATCGGTTGATTGTACGGCGAACCCACAGTCGCTCCGGCGATAGACGCATTCAAGGTAGGCGCTATCGGCAAAGGTGGCGCTGCAGGAATGACGCCGTCAAAGTTAATGCCTGCATTTTGGGCTACGATAAACTCGCCTAAATCGCCAGCTGCTGGCCCTGCTATGCCCGGAGTGTCGCTGCCGTTAGGCTTGGCTTCATTGGTTTGCGTATCGCGAGCGCCGGTGTACTGGTAGAATTCGAAGCGATAGACAACGCCTGTCGCGCCCGGATCCAATTTCACGCCGGTCAAATCGATTTGACCGGAACCGGGATTTCCAACGTCCACCTGTATCAGCTGCCATTCCAGCTGGGTCTGGGTCTTAGCTTTCTGGATAACCGCATTTTCCGCGACCAAATCCTCGACAGCCACATTTTCCAAGGTGCCGGTTGCCGTCACTTTTACCCAACGCGGCTCGCCAAACTCGTACGCTTGCGGCACGGGCGCTGCAATCACCACATTAACCTGAGGCGGTTGCGGCACATTGGCTATCGGCGGCATAGGCGTCACCGTCCAAACCGGATTAGGCACTGTGGCGACCACAGGCACTAATGCGCTGGGATTTCCGGGAGCTTCCACCAACCAGGTATATTTTACGTTGGGCGTGCTGACCGAGGTGCTGACGCCGAAGTGGTCGCACGGATACAGCGGGCCATAATCGGGCGCGCCGTAAGGCCAACAGCTGTCGGACGGACTGACCGGCAAGGTGCCTGATGGCGTTCCTGCCGACCAAGAAGCCCCGTTGTAATTGGCCTGATAAGTGATTTTTACGCCAAAGCCGGTCGCATCGGTATATTCCGCAACCGTTGGCGCGCCGTAGCGTTCCATATTAGGCCAACGGTCAGCCGCGCCGAAAATTGAAGTGATGTCAGTCGAATGAATGTCATGAATGTCAATTTCAAAACCGTGGGCTGTTTTGCCCGTGTCATTGACCACGTCGAAATTGGCTAATTGCCCGAATACTTGCGAATAGGCAGGAATAGACGTAGTTGCCAACAGTAAAAATAGCGATAAAAGTCTTAACATAAATGTAGTGCCTTTATCATAGAACAGGTGCTCGGTAATGCAGTCGAAGCTAACAACGTTACGGGCAAAATACGTTTAAATTTCATAGCAATATCTCTAAAAAAGTTGATTCGAATTGTTAGTTTTGTCAGATCAATTTCCTAGAAATAATTTGAGACATCCGCGGCCAAAATATCAGGCAAACCTGAAACGAAACTGAAAATTTCCCGCAATATTACAGTGGGAATATTTTTCGCCGAATGGAAGCCGTAGTTGTCAGGTTAATTTTTAACTTATGACTACTTTCCCTTTGGGAAGCAAACGATTACGGTGTTTGCGCTACGTGACTACCTTAACCCACACAAAACATATCGAACGAGACAAATCACGCTATTCTTGAATGCACATTGTTTGCAATGCAAAAACGCTATATTGACTTACTCGGTCAGGTAAAATAATAACAGCCACAGTTATTCCCATGTCCATTAAGGTGAAAGCGATGCGTTATATTTTAGCGATAGATCAAGGCACCAGCAGTTCGCGTTGCATTGTTTATGACCAAACAGCTACGCCGGTTGCCATGGCTCAGCAGGCATTTACCCAACATTTCCCCTATCCCGGCTGGGTGGAGCACGATGCTGAGGAAATATGGGCATCGCAATCCGCAGTTGTCCGGCAAGCCATGCGGCAAGCGCAGCTGCAACCGGCGGATATTGCCGGAATCGGCATCACCAACCAACGTGAGACTACGGTCATCTGGGAGCGCAGCACCGGCAAACCGATTTACAATGCTATCGTATGGCAGGACAGGCGCACGGCTGATGACTGTATCCGGCTAAAACAAGCCGGAGCCGAAGCAATGGTTAAGGCTAAAACCGGCTTGCTGCTGGATGCTTATTTTTCGGCGACAAAAATCAGCTGGCTGCTCGATCATGTCGAAGGAGCTCGGGTAAAAGCCGAGCGCGGGGAACTGGCTTTCGGGACGATCGATTCATGGCTGGTCTGGAAGCTGACCGACGGCGAATTGCATATCACCGATGTGTCCAATGCCGCCCGGACTTTGCTGTTCAACATCGATACGCTGCAGTGGGATGATGAATTGCTGGCGCTATTTAATATACCCGCTTCCTTGCTGCCTGCCGTCAAATCCTCCAGCGAGATTTATGGGCAAACGCGCAATCAGGAAATCGGCGCGGGAATGCCTATCGCCGCCATTGCGGGAGACCAGCAGGCGGGACTGTTCGGCCAGCTGTGCACCAATGCCGGCATGGCCAAATGCACCTACGGCACCGGCTCGTTTTTAATGGTGAATACCGGTTCGCAAAGAATCGCATCGAATCACGGCTTGCTAACCACGATTGCCTGGCAAATCGGCGATCAAATCCATTATGCGCTTGAAGGCGGCGTGTTTGTCGGGGGCGCTGCCATCCAATGGCTGCGCGATGGCTTGGGGTTGTTCGAGCAAGCGGCAGATAGCGAACAGCTTGCCGCCAGCGTAGCCGATAACGGCGGGGTTTATTTTGTGCCCGCACTCACCGGCCTTGGCGCGCCGCACTGGGATCCGCATGCGCGAGGTGCGATCTTTGGCATCACCCGAGGCACAACCTCGGCGCACTTAACCCGAGCGGCTCTGGAGAGCATTTGCTTTCAAGTCGATGATGTCTTGCAGATGTTTTCTGCCGAAAGCGGCAGTCCGATTACGCAGCTAAGAATCGATGGCGGTGCGGCGGTCAATAATATGCTGGCGCAATTTCAAGCAGACATCTCGGCTGTCGAAGTTGTCCGCCCTACCAACCTTGAAACCACGGCATTGGGCGCAGCTTACCTTGCCGGTATCGCCATTGGCTTATGGACGATCGACGAACTCAAGCAGAAATGGCAGATAGACAGGTCATTCCGTGAAACAATGCCGATGCCGGAAGTTAAAGCGTTAAAACGGCATTGGCTTAAAGCCGTGGAAAGAGCAAAAAATTGGGCGGAATAAGGCTTGCCGAATGATAGAGACAAAACTTCGCGAATATGAAAATTTCCACATCGTATTATGGCTATTGAAAGATACCTGCTGGATGATGGAATGGAAGCTTGGCGGGATGATCATGATCGTGCCGACGGTTTTAGCCGCATTTCATATCACCTGGCTGGGACGGAAAAACACCGCCAACCTGTTTCATAATTTAACCGTCAGCAGCTGGATATGCGGCAATGCGGTTTGGATGATCGGGGAATTCTTTTTTAATGACAGCTTTAGGCCTTTTTCCAAGGTATTTTTCAGTATCGGTTTTGTATTTCTTGCAGTGTACTATTTTGGCGTATTGCCGAAACAAAAACGCGCCCAAGAATAAAACAATTGCCCTGCCGATTTTTCGCAGAAAAAGAATTTCTTTGTCTTGACAGATAGTCATTAAGATCACGGAAAAATCGGTAAAAAAACTTGCAATCAGTTAAAGTTTAACTCGTTCATAAACTTACCATGCATTGTTTATGCACAGATTGATTTTGTTGCAATAATTGATGATGTCAACCTTGAACAAAATCCTTGTCATCAATAAATTACAAATACAAGCTACTGATTATAATAATGAAATTATTCTGTACAAAAACACTACAATCTAACAAAGATGCAGGCCCTATCGCGCCTTAATCGAGTTATTTAGATCTTGTGCACAGAGTTATCCACAGGAATTGTGGAAAAGATTGCAGGTGCTTGATTGTTAAATTTGAATACTGAAGTCAACAAAAAAGTTCAAAAAAAAGGGAGCTTAATGGACTTAAGCTCCCCCTTACCGAGGGCAGGTAAGTAAGAGCGCATATTGATATGCTATCAACGACAAGACAAAATGATAATGCGACATTTTGTCACAGAAAATTGCTGGGGTTATTTTTATAAGACATTGAATAAAAATACAAAATCCAGTGATCTTTCAATAAACCGAAGCCTGAATAAAAGGGCCTTTCGATTAAGGAGCAATAATGTCCGAGCAAGCAAACTATATCCGTTGGTTTAATGAGTTAACGATTGACGATGTGCCTCTGGTAGGCGGCAAGAATGCCTCGTTAGGCGAGATGTACCGGGAATTGACGCCTCAGGGCATCCAAATACCCAACGGCTTTGCGGTGACTGCCGAAGCTTACCGCTACGTGCTGGATCAAGCACAGGGCTGGGAGGCTCTGCATCAGGCTTTGGATGATTTGCAGCACGACGATGTCGCCGATCTTGCCAGCCGTGCGCGCAAGGCACGGGAAATAATCTACGCCGCGCCCTTCCCTGCTGACCTTGAACGGCAAATTATCGAGGCGTTCAATCAATTGAAAAAGCAGTATGGCGATGAGTTAAGCGTTGCAGTGCGCAGTTCCGCCACCGCCGAGGATTTGCCGACCGCCAGTTTTGCCGGGCAACAGGATACCTACCTTAATATACGCGGCGATCAGGCGCTGCTGGACGCCTGCAAACGCTGTTTTGCCAGCCTGTTCACCGACCGCGCGATACATTACCGCATCGATCAGGGTTTCGACCATTTCAAGCTGGCCTTGTCGATAGGCATTATGAAAATGGTGCGCTCGGATCTCGATGCCAGCGGCGTGATGTTTTCGCTGGATACCGAATCGGGATTCAGGGACGTGGTGTTTATTACCGGCGCGTACGGGCTGGGCGAAAATGTCGTGCAAGGCGCGGTAGACCCGGACGAGTTTTATGTGCACAAACCCACTTTTGAGCAGGGCCATCGGGCGGTATTAAGGCGCACATTGGGCGCGAAGAAAATCAAAATGGTTTACAGCGACGGCCGCACCCGTGAACCGACCCGCAATATTGCGACCTCGGCCGATGAACGCAACCGCTTTTGCCTTAACGATGCGGATGTCCTGACCCTTGGCCGACTACGCGATTAAAATAGAAAAACATTACAGGCCAGGGGGGCAGCCAAACCGATGGACATCGAATGGGCGAAAGACGGCCTGGACGGCACGCTGTATATCGTTCAGGCGCGACCGGAAACCGTGGTTTCCCAATTGCGCGGCATGGTTTTGGAGCAATACCGCCTTAAACAACAAGGCCGAGCCGATTGTCACCGGGCATGCGGTGGGCAGCAAGATTGCCGCCGGCAATGCGCGGATTATCGATAAGCTCGAACAGCTGAACAGTTTAAAGCGGGCGATGTGCTGGTCGCCGATATGACGACGCCGGATTGGGAACCGGTGATGAAAATCGCCTCGGCGATCAGTCACCAACCGCGGCGGGCGCACCTGCCATGCGGCGATAGTCTCCCGCGAACTGGGCGTCCCGGCCGTGGTCGGCTGCGACAATGCCACTACCTTGATCAAGCACGACAGCCCGGTCACCGTATCCTGCGCCGAGGGCGATGTCGGCAAGGTCTATTCCGGCCTGCTCGACTTCGACATCAAAAGCACCGATTTGTCCGATCTGCAACGGCCGAAAACCAAAATCATGCTCAATATCGGCAATCCCGAACTGGCCTTTAAAACCAGCTTCCTGCCCAATGACGGCGTGGGACTGGCCCGGATGGAATTCATTATCACCGAATACATCAAGGCGCACCCTATGGCGCTGATACACCCGGAGCGAGTGCAGGATGCCGGTGAGCGGGAGCAGCTGAAGCCAATTGACCCGCAATTACGCCAGCGCCGAGGACTACTTTGTCCAGAAACTGTCGGAAGGCGTGGGCACTATTGCCGCCGCGTTTTACCCCAAACCCGTGGTCGTGCGCATGTCGGATTTCAAGACCAACGAATACGCGACCTTGCTCGGCGGGCGCTGGTTTGAATTCGATGAAGCCAACCCGATGATCGGTTTTCGCGGCGCATCGCGTTATATCCATCCCGCTTATGCAGAAGGTTTTGCGCTGGAATGCCGGGCGATGAAACGGGTGCGCGACGAGATGGGCTTGTCCAATGTGATTTTGATGATCCCGTTTTGCCGCCGCGTGGAAGAAGCCCGGAAAGTGCTCGACTACATGGCGCAGCTGGGTCTAAAGCGCGGCGAGCAGGGACTGGAAATTTACGTGATGTGCGAGATTCCCAATAACGTCATCCAGATCGACGCCTTTTCCGAACATTTCGACGGCTTTTCTATCGGCTCCAACGACTTGACCCAATTGACCTTGGGCGTAGATCGCGACTCCGCAATCATTGCCGAAGATTTCGACGAACGCGATCCCGGCGTCAAGGAAATGATACGCCTTGCCGTTGACGGTGCGCGGCGCAACGGCAGGCATTGCGGCCTTTGCGGCCAAGCGCCGTCGGATTATCCCGAGATGGCGGAATTCCTGGTGGAAATCGGCATCGATTCGATGAGCCTGAATCCCGACACCGTGCTGCAGACGACGCAACTGGTACTGGAAACTGAACGGCGCTTAAACAGGCAGCTGCCGCGTTGATCAAAAAATGATATTGCACGACATTCCAATTTCAGTATGTTGGTCTAGAATAGATAGCATAGAAATTTTGTTTGTAGTCGAAGGAGAACAAAATGAAAAACTACCGCCTATCTATATTCGGCTTTGTAACTGTTTCATTCGTTTTGCTGACCGGCTTTCAAAAGCCCGGTGTTCATCATGCGCTTTTAACCGAAAAACAGGCCGCATCGGTTAACGTAAAAGAAGTTCCGTTCAGCGGCAAAGAGAGCACTGTTAAATCAAAGCAGCACAAAACAAAAAACAAGCCTTCAATAACACAAGATGCCGAACTTGAAAAATCGCTGGATCTTTCTATTCCATTGAAAGATTCTGAAAATACCTGGGTAAAAATTGAGCAAAACCGGATGACTCAAAGAGATTCATTAACTGTGTTTTCTGCCGAAAAGCAAAAAAATACGGGGCCAGTAAATTTAAATGGCGCAATGTTGATGTCGCAAGAACCGGAAGCGGATAAACGAAAATCGCTGGACGGCGCAGGAGTCGTTATAACCTTAAAACGCTGAGTTTAAAAATGAACCGTGTTGGTTCCAGAGAAGTTTTCATCCCGTTATTAAAATCCAGTCATTACAACATACGCCCTACCGCATTTTAAAAACAGGCATACAATCGATCGCGAGTTGGGCTTTTTAGAATGCCCTCACCCAGCCCCCTTCCGGAGGGAGGGGAAACAAAAGCCGTAATTCGTAAATGCATCAAGCATAGCAAATCACCATCCACGATCCTGCCCCCCAATGGGAGATCGGCTTTCCTGCCGAAATAATAAACTTCTTGGCCCTGCTTGCTAATCAACTGTATCTTTAAAAATTACAGTCGGAAGATGGGACTATTCCTTCTTTGTCGAGCGATAGCTCCGCTTTACCGTTCGGGTAAGTAATGACCCAGATGCTGTCGAAATCGCTACCTTCCCAAGAGGGCGGATTTTTTACTCCCAGCTGCCCGGCAATCAGTGGAATCGCCTTGTGCTCCCAGACCATCAGAACCGTACCGGTTTTTTCCAGGACATTTTTGGCGACCTTTGCATAATCGTCTGTCGCGTATTTGCTGTCGACCGTCAGATTGTACTTAATAGCGAACGGACTGACCGTCTGGAACATTCTGGAGTGTTTCGTCGCTTTGCCTGAATCTAGCGTAGGGGCATAGGTGTAATCCGGTATGTTGAACTTTTGGTATAGAACCGCAGGGAGTTGCAGGGCGCGATTCTCGCCTTGGCACGACAGATTATCGCCGGAATCAGGCTTTTCCCCGTGCCGGATCATAACCACCTTCAAATTGTTATCCGGCGCAGCTTGAGCGATTCCGGAAAACGGCAACAGGGCGGAGATAACAATTCCGGCCAAGACGGGCACTAGGATATATTTTTTCATCAGGTTTTTCCTCTTTGCTTAAGGTCAGGTTGTGGGTCATTGGTTCGTGAATTTGGCCGAAGTGCGGCTTTGCTTAGCCTTGTGCGACAGGCCATCGCTAAAAACGATTGCAGTGTTTATTTCTCGGGTGTTTCAATGCCGGACAGCAGCACAGTCCGGTTCCGGCCCTCGTTTTTAGCCCGGTACATGGCTTGATCGGCAACTTCGATCATGTCGGTGTATTTGGTATAGCGCGGGCTATACAAGGACAGGCCGATGCTGGCGGTCATTATTTGACCATGAAATCGCTGGCTTAAGATCTTGCCGCGGCGCTCGATTTCAGACCTTATGCGCTCGGCATAGCCATAGGCGCCGGCTTCATCGGTGTTTTTAAGCACAAATAAAAACTCTTCCCCGCCATAGCGGCCGATGAAATCTCCAGGCCGGCCTGAGTTGCGCAAAATATCGGCAACAATCTTCAATGCATCATCTCCAGCCTGATGCCCGCAGGTGTCGTTCAGCTGCTTGAACCTGTCTATATCGATAAAACCGATGGCGATATTGGCCAGTGTGGACTCATCCCCTTGAAAAATATCGGCCAGGAAGTTGTTGACCATGCGTTTATTGAACAGCTGCGTTAAATGGTCGATCTGCGCGTGTTTTTTCTCCTGTCCATATTGGTTGGCATTGAAGATGGCGACTCCCAACTCATAGGCAATGGGCATGATTTCCGGCAGCAATTGTTCATGCATTGGTTTTTTCGACAGCGCGTTATCCGCATAAAGCATTCCGACCAGGTTGTTGTGATGTATGACCGGGATGGCAATAAACTCAGCCGTTTTCAGGCGTTGAATGATCGGATTGTCGCGCTCCATATCGGCCTTAATCAGGACGGCTTTCTTTTCGCGCAGACACTTTAATAACGAACCGGAAATGTCGCTAATGTCGACCTCAAAGGGTTGCAGCTCGGCCGGCAGTGCTGATTTTGGCCACCAATATGGCGCGAGCAGACAGCGGCGCTTAGGGTCGATAGTGAACATTATGCAACGGTCGAAAGAAAACTCGTCCTGTATGGCTTCCAGCGTCCAAGGAATGAACTCATTAGGGTTAAGGCTGTGATGGGGGGCGGTTAAACTGGACGATTTCTTGTTGGATGCGGGGATTGTCGCTAAAGCTTTATCCGTGCTTATCTGGCTTAAGTTAATGGTTGCTTTGACCAGCGCGGCCCGCAATGTAGTCAAACCGGGCAGCCGGGTGTCATAGAACTCCTGGTTGGTTTGCATGTCCTGATCGACCTGTTGCAACAGGGCTTCAAGGTTCAGCCGGTCTACATCGATGGTCTCGAGCAATTCGCTCTGTAGTGTCGGATGGCTATCGTAGGTGGCCGAACCTATGCCCTGTATCCATGCGATATAGTTGGCGAAGGAAACGATAGCGATTTCGGTTTTAAATTGAGCGTACGGCGAGGCCTCTGCAGGCTGGTCATGGTGGCAGGCAACGATGGCTGTGATTGACGTAGGTAATTGCCACTCCAGGCAAAATGCATGACCCATCTCGGTATGGGTGATCCCGAAAAAGCTGCGCTCTTGTTCTTTCGTTGAATGTTTGTTATTGCCGATCGAACGGATAAAATCGCTGTAGGTTATACGCCCGTGGGCTTCCAGAACGATCTTGCCAATATCGTGCAAAAGCCCGCCGGTATAGACCAGATCGGGGTCTGGATAATCAAGCGCTACCGCTATTCTTTTGCTTAATGATGCGACGTACAGGCAATGTTGCCAGAAAAACAATAAGTCGAAGGTTTTGGTCGAATTTTGTTGTACCAGTTTGTCATGGAATTGCAGGTTCAGCGCAAGCTGGCGCACGGTAGAAAATCCCAGCAAATTCACCGCGCGGTTAATGGAGGTCATTTTAGTGGGCAAAGCATATGCGGCGGAATTGACCTGTTTCAGGATTTTTGCTGCCAGCACCGGTTCTGTTTCTATAATATGAGATAAGCTGTCGATCCGGGCATCGTCGTCATGGGTCAGGTTTAATAGCTTAAGAGCGGCCGGTGACACAAGATGAAGGTGTTTGATTTCATCCTTCAGAATTGATTGGGCCGCTTGTTTGACTCGTTCGGTACTATCCTTGTCTTCGTCAGTCATAACGTCTTTTCCACTTTTATGCTGCTAATGAAATCAAAGTAATACTGTGTAGCAAATTGTGAGCAATTAATCAATTTTTGATGTTAATTTAATCATAGCATCAAAAATCAGGCGTAGTAACCGCCAAGTACAAAATTTTCTGAATACATATTGATAGTTTACAATACCCTGAATAAGTTCGTCCCTAGAGCGGGGGTGCAAGTAGACAGGATGTAAAATTATCACATGAAAAAATTAAAATGCGCTGTTATCGGCACCGGTTACTCTGGGCAAGTTTCACGCGGAAAAATATGCATCCCTGCCCGATTGCGAGTTGGTTGCCGTTGTCGATATTAATGAGGCGGCGGCTAAAGACGTCGCCGAAAAACATGGCGCAGCAGCGCTGACCGACTATCAATCCCTGTTAGGCGAAGTCGATGCGGTCAGCATCGTGGTGCCTACGACACTGCATCACCAGGTATCCAAGGATTTTCTCAATGCCGGCGCTCATGTGTTGGTTGAAAAACCGATTACTGTGACGGTTGCGGAAGCCGATGAATTGATCGCCATCGCCAAGGAAAAAAATCTGATTTTGCAGGTCGGCCATCTGGAACGGTTTAACCCGGCGGTATTGGGCCTGGATAAGGAAGAAAAACCGCTGTTTATCGAATCCCACCGCTTAGTCGCCGTTTAATCCGCGCGCCAATGATGTCAGCGTCGTGCTGGATTTAATGATCCATGACATCGATATTATTTTGGCCTTGGTCGATTCCGAAGTGGAACGCATCGATGCCAGCGGCACGGCGGTGTTAACGCAAGGCACCGACATTGCCAATGCCCGGTTGATGTTCAAAAACGGCTGCGTAGCCAATGTGACGGCCAGCCGGATCAGCATGAAGATGGAGCGCAAAATGCGCATGTTCAGGCCGTGTTCCTATGTCTCGGTGGATTTCCAGAACCGCGTCTTAACCAAACATCGCACCGGCAAAAAAGAAATGTTCCCCGGCATTCCGGAAATAGAAACGGAAGAATCCGATTTTTGAAAGCGGCGATGCGCTGCTCGAAGAAATCAAGCATTTCGTTAACTGCATTCGTACCGGTGACAACCCGCTGGTTTCCGGCGATGCGGGAAGACGAGCCCTGGAAACGGCGATAGCCATCACCCGGTTATTGGGCGATAAATAACTATTCAGCATAAATAGAAATGGAACACGGATGACACTGATTAAACGGAATTAAACGGATTTTTTAAAAACCGCGCTAAGTTTGTTATACGTTTTTAAATCAGTAATCATCAGTTTAATCTGTGTCATCCGTGTACCATTAGTCATAATTAACAAACGCATAAAAATAGGCAATAAACATGATACCAATGGTAAACCTGAAGGCTCAATACGTTGAAATTAAAGACGAAATTGAGCGCGGTCTGGCTGAAACAATCGAAAACTGTTCGTTTATATTAGGCCCTAATGTTCAGGCTTTCGAAAAAGAAGCGGCCGACTATCTGGGCGTTAAACACGCCATTGCCGTGGCTTCCGGAACCGACGCGCTGCATCTGGCCTTGATCGCCGAAGGCATCGGCGCGGGCGATGAAGTGATCACCACCGCGTTCACCTTTATTGCGACGGCGGAAGCCATCAAATATGTCGGAGCGATTCCGGTTTTCGTCGATATAGACCCAAAGACATTTAATATTTCACCGGATGCGATAGCAAAAGCCATTACCCCAAAAACCAAAGCGGTGATGCCGGTGCATTTGTTCGGCCAACCGGCTGACATGACAGCGATTAAAGAGCTATGCGACCGCCATAACCTGAAACTGATTGAAGATTGCTGTCAGTCGTTCGGCGCAACCATCAACGGCAAACAAACCGGCGCTATCGGCCATGCAGCCGGGTTTAGCTTTTTCCCGAGCAAGAATCTGGGCGCGTTCGGCGATGGCGGGCTGGTCGTCACCAACTCCGACGAGACCGCGAAAAAACTTAAAATGCTGCACAACCACGGTTCGGATGTCCGTTATTACCATGATGTGATCGGCTATAACAGCCGCCTTGATGAAATGCAGGCGGTGATATTGCGTGCCAAGCTGAAACGCATCGACCAATACAATCAAGGCCGCCAACATGTCGGGCGTCTTTATTCGGAATTGATGGCCGACCTGCCGTTGACCACACCGTTTGAAGACGGCCTGGGCGTGCACGTTTATCACCAATACACCGTGCTGTGCGAGCGTCGCGACGACGTGATGAAAGCCCTGCAGGAAAAGCAAATCGCCTGCGCCGTGTACTATCCCGTGCCTTTGCACCGGCAGAACGTGTTTAAAGAAGAATACGCCGCAGTCAGCTTGCCGGTGACGGAATCAGTTGCCGCCAACTGCATGTCGCTTGCCGATTTGCCCGTTCCTTGAGGATGATACGATCAGGGAGATTGTGGCGGTTATTCGGGGTGTTTTGACCGAGTAACATGATGGAATATTAGAACAAAATGGAACACAGATGACACGGGTAGGACGGATTTATACGGATTTTAAACGTTGTGACCAAGTTTGTTATACGCTTTTAATCAGTGATTATCCGTTTAATCGGTGTCATCCGTGTTCCATTTGCCACAGTTAGCATACACTGAATAGTTACGATGCTTTTTTATCTTGCACCTTCCCCATGTCCCAACTCAAACCCTTAAAAATCCTATTCAGCGCCGGAGAATCATCCGGCGATCAGCACGCCGCCAATATGTTCCTGGAGCTGAAAACACAGCAACCGGACATTAAAGGCCTCGGCATGGGCGGCGCAAAAATGGCCCAGGCGGGCATCGATATTCGCTATGACTCGGCCAATATCGCCGTGATCGGCGTGGTGGAAGTCATCAAGCATTATGCCGAAATCCGCCGCGCCCTAAAGCTGATGCAACAGTTGGTAGCAACCGAACGCCCCGATTTGCTGGTTTGCGTAGACTACAAGGAATTTAACTTCAAGCTGGCGCGTTATGCCAAACAGCAGGGCATTAAAGTGTTGTTTTACGTCAGCCCCCAGGTCTGGGCATGGCGGCCGGGCCGGGTCGTGGCTTACGGCAAAGTCATCGATATGATGGCGGTGATCTTCCCGTTCGAGACGGCTTATTACGATGCCGAAAATGTGCCGGTACGCTATGTTGGGCATCCTTCGGTGGACAAAGTCCACGCCCAGCGCAGCAAAGATGAAGACTTAGCCCGTTTCGGGCTGGATAAAAACCAGCCGGTCGTCGGCTTGTTGCCCGGCAGCCGCGCCAACGAGATCAAGCGCATGTTGCCGGTCATGCTGGCCGCTGCCGAAAAAGTGCAGGCCGGTTTGCCGGAATGCCGGTTTATCTTGCCGCAAGCCGATTCCATCAGCGATGCATTGCTTGAAGACTACACCCGCCAATCGCCGCTTAAAATTACGGTGATAAAAAATCAGCCTTATGACGTGATTCAATGCTGCGACGCCGTGATGACCACCTCCGGCACCGCGACGTTGGAAATCGCCTTATTGACCGTGCCGATGGTCATCGCCTATAAGCTGTCAACATTGACCTATTGGCTGGGCAGATGGCTGGTGAATACGCCCTTTATAGGTTTGCCGAATATCGTGTCCGGCAAACGCATCATCAAAGAACTGATCCAGCATGAGGCGACGGCCGAAAACCTGTCGGCCGAAGTGCTGCGAATCCTGACCGATAAAACCTATGCCGAGCAAATGCGCGGAAACCTGAACCAGGTGAAACAGCAGCTAGGACAGGGCGGCGGCTCCAAAAACATGGCGCAGCTGGCGTTGGAAATGCTGTCGGCTTAGCTGGCTAATATTGAAGCGGAAAAACCAAGCAAAGGGACAAGTTTTTCTGTTAATCTTCATCAACAGCAATTAACTCGAATGAGGAGGTAACGATGGGTATTGGAACTGCATTTAAACTGTTCGCCTTTATGTTGTGGCCGTTCTTACTGGTCTTTTTGTACTACCTGTTTGACAGGAAAGGCTTCAAGAGACGGCTGGAAAAGTTCAAGCAGGACGGCTTTAAATAAACCTCTGAACGCATCAAGCGGCAAAACCGCCTGATGCGTTGCTGTTAGCTTCGGGCTTGATCTGACAGCTTAAAAGATTAGTTTGGATTGAGTCTGCAATGATTGTCTCGGTTCGGCCACTTTAAGACAGTCAGAAAATCGAAAAGCAGTCTTCTGAATGACTGCTAAACGAAATTTAGCTGACTCATAACTTTTAGATCCTATAAATTCTGATATTAGTGGCACTGTGTGGATGCTGGATAACGGCATGCGTAGGGGTGTAGCTAAGACCGCTCGGCAATTGAACATCGGAGAGGCTACCGTCTACCGAATCCTTGCCACAACTAAAAGCAAAAGAAGACGATAAACGGGGTTTGGCCTTTCCGGATAAGGTCAAGTTAATGATTTAAAACATTCTGTGATCGCGATTGGCTTGGGGCATAGAACGCCAGAGATTTTAGGAATGCCGACAGGATGATGGCGTTCATCGCTTTTCCAAGTGCTTGCCGTGCATCCTGCCGCCGCTGACTTTGGCGATGGTGGCGCTTAACTGGTGATACGATTCGCCACGGTTTAATGAACCTTGCACCACTTCGCGAACTTCCTTGTTATCGATATAATCCAGTAAATACCCAGCAAGAAGTGGCTTTCATGCTGATTGGCACCGATGACCTTAAGACCCAGCGGCAGGTGATTGGCGTTTAGCGAAAATAAGACCACGCCTTGCAACATGCCAAAGTATTTCTTTGAATACCGTGATTTTTTGATCGTCGGCTTTTACTTTAAGGGTAAAAAGCTTTTTTAGCGATTGAGGAAAAAAAGTTCATGGGTACATTCTGATAGGGATATATGATGAAACCTAATTCCCCAAAACAATCTCTACAAGCTTTTGGGGGTTATCAACAAAACCAAAATGCCCAGTATTCTCAATGGTGATGATGTTTACATTCCCCAGTTCTTTTGCCGTCCGTTGCCGCTCTTGCAAAGTTGACCAGTCATGATCACCATAGATCAACTTTACGGGTACTTTCACTGCAGAATAGAGAGTCCTTGCCTTTCCCCATGATTGCCAGTTGGCGAAGACGTTGCGTTCTACATAGCGATAGCCTTTTCGACGACCTGCACGATTGAACTCCGTCAGCAGTGCATTTGGCATCCAGTGCTTGTTCCGTAACCCACCGCGCATTGTAAAGCCTAAGAATAACCAATTCTCAAGTGCAGCAAAAATGGCCCCGAGTATAGGAATAGCGTAATTGCCAATGACGAAATTTGCAAAGAAATTACCTCTACGTACGCCATCTCCATAGCGAGTGTCGTAGTCATAAGTATTGGAAGCTACAACTTTACTAATTCGTTCAGGTATTATACTAGCCACGGTCAGCACCAATACTGCACCGATTGATTCACCGACAAGAGTTACCCCTTTCAGATCCAGTCTCTCTATAAATGCAATCACAGCTTTACGGAAGTATGGTTCATCGTAAGTTGCCTTAGTATCGATCGATGAATACCCGTGACCGGGTAAATCCAAAGCATACACGGTGTGATGTTTCGCAAGCGTAGGGATCACTTCTTGGAAGTAATCTAACTGAGTTCGGATCGTATGCAACAAGATTAGCGGATCACCTTTACCTGCTTTCAGGTATCGAAGAGTTCTTTTGTCATCAATTTGAATTTCTGTCACTTGACCAATTCTGGATAAATCTTGCATTTTTTGGTTCCCCCATTGTTTTGTCGAAGTTAAATTACCCCCGGCAAAGCCCGGGGTTTACCTCAATTAATTACCAGGTTAATCGCGGCCGGCGCTGACTACGGTATCGAAGCTTTATCAATGCTTGCCGACGAGTCAACCTTCCAGCCACCGCCGAAAGCCCGATAAAGCGATACCATGGCCACGCTGACCTCCGTTTCGGCTTTTGCACGTTCGTCGCTGACGGCCAGTTTGCTGCGCTGCGCATCCAGAACGGCCAAATAATTGCCTGCACCGCGTTGATACAACGCGTCGACCAGCCGGTAAGCTTTTTCCGCCGAGGCTTCCGCTTCAGTCAATTGGCCGAATCGATCCCTGGCGGAACGATGCGCGACGAAGGCGTTTTCCACGTCCTCCAGGGCTAGCAAAAAGGTAAGCTCGTAATTGGCAGCGACCTGACTCAGCCGCGCATCGGCGGCGGCAATATGGGCGCGGATGCGTCCGGCGTTGAATATCGGCGCCGAAAGCCCCGAGCCTAGCGCGTAAACGCTCTCGGCCAGACTCGGAAAACCGCCGACTGCCAGTGCGCCAAGGCCGCCGCTGGCCGACAGCACCAGCTTAGGATATAAATCGGCCTGCGCCGAACCCAGGCTGGCCGCCGCCGCACTGACTTCGGTTTGCGCCAAACGCAAATCCGGCCTTTGCGCCAGCAAATCGGACGGCAACAGGCTTGGCATAGTCGGCGCTTGTTTCGGCAACGGACCGACAACGGCCAACCGATATTCCAGACTTTCCGGCGGTTCGCCCAGCAACACACCCAAGCGATGGATCAGGTTTTTCTCGGCATTGACAAGAATCGGTAGCGTCGCTTCCGTGCCCTGCAACAGCGTTTGCTGGCGGGCAATATCCGCCTCGTTAGCCAACCCGGCTTTAACAAATGCCTGCAAAGTCCTCAGCCGTTCGCGCTGCAACTCGATATTTTTTTGCAGAATGCCGGTGCGTTGCTGCACGCCGCGCAGTTCCAGATAATTCGTCGCCACTTGGGCCAGCAGACCGATTTGCGCCGCATGCAAGCCTTCCTGACTGCCTTCGGCTTGCGCGGCGGCGGCTTCCGCTTCCAAATGCCGGCCGCCGAACAAGTCGATTTCCCAGCGTGCCGCTAATCCGCCGCTGACGGCATCGGCGGTGGGCGTAATCAATTTGATGCCTTGCCCGCTCGGTACACCGACTATCCGGTCTATGCGTTTTTCCCGGCCGCCGGAGAGTGAGAAATCGAGGCTGGGATACAACGCCGCTTCGGCGACGGTCACCATTGCGTTGGCTTCGCGAACGCGAGCAGTGGCGATTTTGAGATCGTAGTTGGCGGCCAAGGCTTTGTCTATCAATTCATTCAGCAAGGGATCGTTGAATCCTTGCCACCAAGTCTTCAGGTCCGCCGTTCCTGCGCTTTGGGCGTTGGGCGCATGTTGCCATTGCGCCGGGCTATCGATCGGCACCTGATTACTGACGCGGGTCGGCGTACAGGCGCTTAGCCAAACCAAGGACAGAAGGGCTAGCGGTGTTAAATATCGGCTATTCATATTAGACTCCAAATTAGACTCTAGGGGCAGTGAGTGCGGCATCAGCCAGCGGCAAACCGACTGGGGCTGATTCGGTATCCGGCTGTCCACGCTTCACCCTGAACCAGGCCGCATACAGCGCCGGCAGGAAGAAGACCGTCAACACGGTCGCCACCGTCAGTCCGCCCATGATGGCGATGGCCTGCGGGCCGAAGAAATCGTTGCGCGACAACGGTATCATCGCCAGAATGGCTGCCGCCGCCGTCAGCATGATCGGCCGGAAACGTCGTACCGTCGATTCGACGATGGCCGACCATGTGTCGAGTCCGGACTGTTCGTCTTGATCGATCTGATCCACCAATATCACCGAATTACGCATGATCATGCCGGCCAGCGCCAGGATGCCGAGCAGCGCCACGAAACCGAACGGCGCTCCGGAACAACAGCAAGGCGAAGGCCGCGCCGATCACGCCCAGCGGCGCGGTGCTGAACACCATGAAAGTCCTGGACAGATTCTGCAATTGCATCATCAACAAGATCAGCGTGACGATCAGCACCAGCGGAATCCAGATCAGAATCGACTTTTGCGCGGTCCAGGCATCTTCCTTGGACCGCGCCGGTCTCGATGAAATAGCCGGCCGGCAGGCTATCCTGAATCGGTTTAAGTTTCGGGATGATTTGCGCCGCTACATCGGGCGCCATCTTGCCGTCGGCCACGTCGGCGCGTACCGAGATGGTCGGAAAGCGGTTGCGGCGCCAGCGCACGCCGTCCTCGAACACGGTCTCGAACTTGACGAACTGCGATAGCGATACCGACTTGCCATTGGCCGTGCGTACCGCAACGTCCGGCAATTCGTCGGCAGCGGTGCGCAATTCGGGGCTAGCCCGCCAGACGATGTCGATCAATTTATCCTGTTCGCGCAATTGCCCGACCGGGATGCCGGCGTAATGCGCCTGCAAGGCTTGCGACAGGCCGGACGTCGAAACGCCGAGCGCGCGGGCCTTGTCCTGATCCAAGACCAGGCGGAACGACGGTATACGCTCATGCCAGTCGTCGTTGACGTCCACGGTGTTGGGATTGGCCGCGCACGACCTCGGCCACCCGGTCGGCAATGCCGCGCACGATGTTGGGGTTTTCGCCGAGCACTCTGAACACCACCGGATAATCCATCGGCGGCCCGACATTCAGGCGCATCACCCGGCCGCGCACAGCCGGGAAATCCGTGGCTAAAGCCTGCCGGACGCGCTGCATCACTCGTTCGCGGGCCACGTTATCCTTGGTCATCACCACCAATTCGGCCAGATTGGTATTCGCCAGTTGCTGCACGATCAGCAGGAAAAATCTCGGCGTGCCGCTGCCGATATAGCTGGCGACATGTTCCACGTCCTCGTCCTTGGCTAATAACGCTTCCATGCGCTTGGCGGCGGCTTCGGTTTGCTCGAAGGAACTGCCCTCCGGCAGCCACAGGTCGACGATGACTTCCGGTCGGTTGGATAGCGGGAAAAACTGTTCGGGAACCTGGGTTAAAGCCGCCACAGCCGAGGCCGAACAGACGCCAGCGTGGCGATAATGACTTTGTTGCGGTGCGCCACGCAGGCATCCACCCAGCGGCGCAGCCGGTTGTAGAACGGCGTATCGAACAAGTCGTGGACCGGGCTTGATCGCCGTCGGCATGCACCTTGAGTATCAAAAATCCCAAATACGGGGTAAACACCACCGCGCCTATCCACGACAGCATCATCGAGATGCCCACCACCTGAAAAATCGACACCGTGTATTCGCCGGCTGCGACTTGGCCAAACCCACCGGCAAGAAACCGGCGATGGTGATCAAGGTGCCGGTCAGCATCGGGAAGGCCGTGGCGCGGTAGGCATAGGTCGCGGCACGGATCCGGTCCCAGCCTTCTTCCAGCTTGCGGGCCATCATCTCGACGGCAATCATCGCATCGTCTACCAGCAGGCCCAGCGCCAGAATCAATGCGCCCAAGGAAATACGTTGCAGATCGATGCCGCACAGCAGCATGACCAGCAAGGTGGCGGCCAGCACTAGCGGTACGGTCAGCGCGACCACGGAACCGGTGCGCCAGCCCAGGCTCAAAAAGCTGACCACCAACACGGTAGCCAGGGCTTCGAAAAACGTACGGCCGAATTCCGCCATCTGGTTTTTAACCACATGCGCTTGATTGGCGACGGGCTCCACGTCCATGCCCAGCGGTAACTCGGTTTCGATGCGGGCCAACGCGTCTTTCAACGCTTTTCCGAGGTCGATAACGTTGCCTTGCTTGTTCATAGTCACGCCGAGGCCGAGGGCCGGTTTGCCGTTGAAGCGCATCTTGAATTCCGCGGGATCGATATAGCCGCGAGTTACCTTGGCAAAGTCGCCGACCCTGAAAGTTCGATTTTCGATGCGCACCGCCAGGTTGGCGACGCTTTCCACCGAGTCGAACGAGCCGGTCAGACGTATCGGCAGATTGCGTTGCGAGGAAAACACCGTGCCGGCCGGCGCCATGCCGTTCTGCGCCTGCAAGGCCTGGGCGACCGCCGCCGCATCCAGGCCCAATTCGGCCAGCTTCTTGTCGGAAAATTCGACGAAAATCTTTTCGTCCTGCACGCCGATCAGATCGATTTTCTCGACATCCTTGACCCGCAATAGCTGCTGCCGGACCGAATCGGCTGCCTGTTTCAGATCGGCATAACTAAAGCCCTCACCGGAAAAGGCGTAGATCAGGCTATAGGTATCGCCGAATTCGTCGTTGAAAAACGGCCCGATGCTGCCGGGCGGCAGCGTCATGCGGATGTCGTCGACCTTTTTGCGCACTTGATACCAAAGCTCCGGAATGTCCTTGGGCGGCGTATCTTCGCGCGGCGTGACGAAAATCACCGATTCGCCGGGTTTGGAGTAACTGCGCAGATAATCCAGGTTAGGCAGTTCCTGGATTTTCTTTTCCAGCCTGTCGGTCAACTGCTGTTCCACTTCCAGCGCGGTGGCGCCGGGATAGAGGGTTTTGACCACCATGATCCGGAACGTGAACGGCGGATCTTCCTGTTGGCCCAGCCGGTAATAAGCGAACAGGCCGCCGAGCACCACCAGCGCGATCATAAAGCCGGTGAAGGAGCGGTGTTTAAGCACCCACTCGCTGAGGTTGAACTCTTTCATAGTTGTTCCTTGCTGCCGTGATTCTTAGGCAATCCCTGTTCTTCCGGCAAGCGGACAGCCTGCCCCTCGGCCAGACGCTGGACGCCGGCACTGACCAGCAATTGACCGGCGGCGAGTCCCTCGACGGCAATGCGTTCGCCAGCCAGCGTTTCGCCTAGCCGAACCGGCATGGATTTGACGGTAGCCGCCTGCTCGTCAACCAGCCATACCGAGGCATGATTGGGCTGATTTTGCGGGGTATATACGGCGGAAAGCGGGATGGCGATGCGGGAAGCGGTGTTCGCATCAATATGAACGGTCGCCGTCATGCCCAATTGAGCGGCGTCCATGCCTTCGAGCAAGGTCGCCTTGACCCGATAGGTACGGCTGGCCGGATCGGCGGCCGAGGCAATTTCGCGAATTTTTGCCTTGAAGCGCCGATTGCCGTCGGACCACAAAGACACGTTAACGCCCTGTTGGCGCTGGATTTCCGACAGGCGATGTTCGGGCACGTCGAAATGGATTTCCTTTTCGTCGAGCTGGGCCAGCTTGACGACGGTCTGGCCGGCCGCAAGCACTTGCCCGGCCTCGGCATCCAGCGCCGTGACGACGCCGTCGCGGTCGGCATGCAGCTCGGTATAGTTCAGCTGGTTAAGCGCCTGTCCCAATTGAGCCTCCAGTGCCGCCGTCCGCTCCCGTGCCGTGGTATAAGCGGTCTCGTGCCGGTCGAACTCCGGCGGACTGATGACTTGCTGGGTTAGCAGTTCTCGGTATCTCGCCAAGTCGTCCCGCAAGAAATTGCTGTCGGCCTGCGCGGAAGCCTGCTGGGCCTTAAGGCTTTGCACGGCGAGGCGGTAATCGTTGCCGTCCAGCGTTGCCAGCAGTTGACCTTTGCGCACTTGGTCGCCAACGTCTACTTTCCGCTCCAACAGCTTACCGGCTACCCGGAAGGATAACGGCGTCTCGACTCTTGCCCTGACTTCCCCGGCAAAATGCTTAGCACTGGCCGTAGCGGGTTCCCCGACTCGAAATACTTTGACCGGGCGGGGAACCGCTTGCGTTTGTCTGTCCTGATCGCTGCATCCGACGCTTATCGTCAGCGGCAGCAACAACACGGACAGGAAGCGGCCTTTAATTGCGAGCCAGGATTGAAGCCGGTTGCGGCTGGGTGTCATTAACGGAATTTTGGGTTTCGGCATTTTGCTTCTTCCTTCAGTAGTCGTGCTGTAAATATTCAGCGGGGGTGCAAGCTTCGCTTGCGCTTGCAGGCGAAGCTTCCGCTCCTGCTTACGCCCCTCGCCTACATCCATGCAGGAGAAGCCTGCACTCCGGTCACAAGTTATTTTGTGCATGTGCTTTAGCCGCTTAGACCGGCAAGTTATTGAACTTGCGCAGGTTCTTATCGACCATGCATTCGGGTAGGAATCGGCGCATGAAGCTGACCTGATGCGCTAACTTTCCGGCGGTGTAACGCCTTCTGGGTGTCGCGTCAGTCGCGGCTTTCAACACCATACTTGCCACCACTTCCGGGGCGTCGCCTGCATTCACCCCATTCCGCATTAGCGCAGCCATGTCGGCACGCACCGAGTCATAGACGGCAAGCGGCTGATCGGGCCTTGTTAGGCTTTCTTCGAACGAGGTCCGGGTAAGTCCCGGTTCGACCAGCACCACCCGGATTCCGAAGGTGCGCAGTTCGTGATCGAGCGATTCGGAATAGCCTTCAACCGCATGCTTTGTCGCGGCATAGAGCGCGTCGTAAGGAGATGGGATCAGCCCGAGGACCGAGCTGATATTGACTATCCTTCCTTGCTTTTGACTGCGCATGGTCGGCAACACGGCGTTGGTCACACGGGTGATGCCGAACACGTTCACGTCAAACAAGGCCTGGGCCTGCGCGGTGGATGACTCTTCCGCTCCGCCGAGAAGGCCGATGCCGGCATTGTTGACCAACAGGTCGATGCGCACAGCCTGTTTCAAGACCTCGGCTACCGTGTTCTTTACCGACACTTCGTCGGTCACGTCGCAGGTCAGCATCGTGATACCGCCGCTACTTGCTACTGCCCTGCGACTGGTTCCGAATACGCGGTAACCCGCTTGCTGAAGCGCCTTGGCCGTTGCCAGTCCAATGCCCGAAGAGGCGCCTGTAATCAGGGCTACGCCAATTTCTTTATTGCTCATGTCAAATCTCCTTGGGGGGTGGATAGTCTGTCGACTAAGTGTTACTATCATTTCGAAACTAATGTTACTATCAATTTGAAACTAAGTCACTACTAAAACGATATGAACGATAAAAATATTTGCGATGACCCTTGCCCGATCGCGCGCAGCCTGGCTTTCCTTGGCGACGCGTGGAGCCTATTGATTCTGCGGGACGCACATTTTGGCCTCACTCGCTTCGACCAGTTTCGGAAAAGTCTTGGCATCGCGCCGACGATGCTGACCCGGCGGCTGGCGACGTTGACGGAGGAAGGACTATTGGAAAAACGGCTCTATTCGGAGCGCCCTCCACGCGAGGAGTATATGTTGACTGCCGCCGGCCGCGATTTTCTGCCGGTGCTCGTCATGATTGGCGCCTGGGGGTACCAGTATCGCGGCGGAGGTCCCGTTGGTGCGTATTCAGGATGTTGAAACGGGAGAGGATATTAAACCGGTGGCCATCGACGAGGTTACGGGAGCAAAGATCGGGACTCGCCCGCTACGTTTTGTCCTGCCGGATGACGGCGGATGACACGACTGCTTGCTCTACCCGTATAAAACTAAGCATGAGTTTTACAGCCGAGACAATCCACTTTATATTCAATAAGTTATTGAATACCTTGCTAATGAATTTAAAATCAATATTTCGACTGCAAACCAGTGATACCCAGAGGTACAGAGGAATAGAGGGACCAATCGTTCTTTTACCCCAGAATTGATTTCAGTGAGAGAGGAGAGCTACACCGCAGTACAAGGACAATGCGTAGGTCGAAATGGATTCATGCAGTTCCGGTGGATTGCAAAGGGATGTGCCAGCATAGACGGAGCCTGCGTTACAAGCGTGGGAGAGGTGCAGTGCTGTTGATCTGCCAACGTCGGTTAAACGTATTACAGCAGACACAGGCATTGAAAAATACGTCCGTCGCTTTTGGGTCGGTTTTTGCCAGTTAATTAGCTAAAGAAATCCGGCCAATAACCGGCAATCAGATGGTATTACCCAAAGCGGGAAGTATAAAGTCGCATAGCGGAGTGTCCATGAAATCCAGGCAAGGTCAGTTTCATTAATTGACAGCATTTCACCCCTGGCGCATCATTCTGAAACCAACTCTTTCAACCGGAGGAAAACGCGATGGACGTCCAATTGACCACCCACCAGATCAATGTATTCAAGACGAAGCTGAGCGATCGTTTCATGGCATTGCGGCGGGAAATCAGCGCTGAATTACTGAGCTCCGACGAGGAACAATATGTCGATCTGGCCGGGCGAGTGCACGACACGGGCGAGGTAGCACTGGCCGACCTGCTGGTGGATATCAAACTGGCCGCCATCGACCGCCACGTCCAGGAAATCCGCGACATCGATGCCGCCTTGATGCGCATAGCCGAAGGCAACTACGGCAAATGCTGCGACTGCCCGGAGCCCATCGCTATTGAGCGCTTGACGGCCTATCCCACTGCCCGGCGTTGCATCGTTTGTCAGGAAGCTCATGATCGCAACTTTGCTCACGGCAATCAGCCGACGTTATGATGGACGATGGCTGCTTGAGGCCAAGTTCAGCCAGTCAATGCCATGTTCAGTTTGGACTGATTTTTGATGCCGTCAGATCAAGTCCGGAATTTTTGTCTTGAAACATGGATTACGGCCTACATGATTAGGACGATGGCGGATGTTCTTTTGTTTTTGCCAACTGTCATTTGCAACGTATTTTTAACTTTGCCGGCACTGAAACATGAACGAAATTTCAATACAGCGTTTACGCGCACATGTCTATGAGCTTGCCGGTAAAATCGGCGAGCATAATATTTTTCATCCGGCGGCGCTCCATGCGGCGGAGGCTTATATTACGGGAGAATGGCAGCAGCAAGGCTATGATGTCCGCAAACAGACTTATACCGCGCAAGGCGTTGAATGCGCCAATCTTGAAGTTAACCGTGCCGGTAACGGCCGTAACAACGATGTCATTCTGGTCGGCGCTCATTATGATTCGGTCTTTGGCAGTCCGGGCGCTAACGATAACGGCAGCGGCGTTGCGGCATTGCTGGAACTTTCCCGCCTGTTCCAGGATGTGACGCCTGAAACCAGTCTGCGTTTCGTCGCTTTTGTGAACGAAGAACCGCCTTTTTTCTTCTGGCCCAGCATGGGCAGCATGGTGTATGCCAAAGCCGCCAAACAACGCGGTGATCCGATACGCTTTATGATCTCGCTGGAGACCATCGGCTATTACCGAAATCAGCGAGGCAGTCAAACTTATCCGCCCTTACTGAAGTATTTTTATCCCGATACCGGTAATTTCATTGCTTTTGTTTCTAACTTGCGCTCCCGGCACGTCATGCGGGACTGTGTACAGGCATTTTCCTCGGAGACAGATTTTCCGCTGCAATCCATCGCTGCCCCAGCCATTGTGCCGGGAGTATCCTTGAGCGATCAGCTGGCGTTTTGGCGGCACGGTTACAAGGCTTTGATGATTACCGATACCGCGTTCTATCGTTACCCCTATTATCATACGGATCAAGATACGCCGGACAAGCTCGATTATGAGCCGTTTGCAGAAATGACTAACGGGCTGTTTTTGATGTTATACCGGTTGGCTAACGCAATGCAATAAAGCCCGGAATCGTCCCATTGACCATTGCCGATAAGCCCGAGGTTTTGAGATGCATGAAGAATTGCCCTGCTACTTTGATTACGTGGGAAGACGTTTATAGTTTATGCCGCCAACTGGCTCAACAATTGCGTAAGGCAAATTTCCGGATCGATGTCATCGTCGCCATAGCACGAGGCGGTTATGTACCGGGACGGCTTTTGTCGGATATGCTCGGCATCCATGACCTGACCAGTTTCAAAATAGAGCATTATCAAGGCGCTTATAAACAGCATGAGGCCTATGTTAAATACCCGTTAAACGCCGATATTAACGGGCGAAATGTCCTGCTATTGGATGATGTCTGCGATAGCGGCGATACTTTTACCGTTGGCGTCGAGCATATTCGGCAATGCGGCAAGGTGAACGAAATGCGCACAGCTGCCTTACACCTCAAAACCGTTTCCAAATATATTCCCGACTTTTATGCCGAGACGGTCAGCGAATGGCGATGGCTTATCTATCCCTGGGCGGTTAATGAGGATTTGTCGAGCATGATTGCGAAAATGCAGCTTGATAATTCCGATGTGACGTTGCTGCAACAGGAAATCAAGCAGCGGCATGGCATTGATGTAACCGGCCGGCAGATAGAAGATGCGCTGATGTTGCTCAAGCAATAGAGACTCGTTTTTTTAACCAGATTAAAAAACTCACCACGAAGGCACGAAGTACACGAAGAAAAACAGTTGATTCAATACATTGAAAACTTCGTGCCCTTCGTGCCTTCGTGGTAAATAATGCTTTTGACCCGTTCAACATGAGGTCTTGTCATCATGGTAAACAATAAAGAAATTGCTTCGAAACTGCGCGAAATCGCCACCTTACTGGATGAGCAGAAGGCCAATCCTTTCGGGTTAACGCCTATTTGAATGCGGCCAAGACCATCGAAACCATGGCCGAAGCCGGTCGAGGATTTGCTGCGGCGCGAGGGTTTTTCGGCTTTGCTGGAACTTCCGGGAATCGGCGAAGGTATCGCCCGATCCATTAACGAATTTGTGATGACCGGACGCATGAGCCGTTTGGAAAGTTTACAGACGGGGCATGATCCCATCGCATTATTCGAACAAATTCCGGGAATCGGCCCCAGATCGGCGCACCGGATCATTGAAACGCTGCATATCGATACCCTGGAAGCGCTGGAACTGGCGGCGCATAACGGCCGCTTAAAAAAAGTCCCCGGCTTCAGCACGAAAAAAATCGCGCTGGTGCAAACCTGGCTTGCCCATGTTTTGGGTTTTCGCCGGCCGCGTTTCGAACCGCAACAAACTATTGCAGAGCCGCCGGTCGGTTTATTGTTGAAAATAGACGAACAGTATCGCAAAAAAGCGGAAGCCGGCGAGCTGCCGACTATCGCACCGAAGCGATTCAACCCGAGCGGCGAAGCCTGGCTGCCCATTATGCATGCGAGCCAGACAGGGCTGGCATTTTACCGCTTTATATTCGAATACCGCGCGCGCCCACCAACTGGATCGCGTGAAAGACTGGGTAGTGATTTATTTTTACGATGATCAGTCACCACGAAGGACAGCATACCGTCGTCACCGAAACGCGAGGCGCTGCAACCGGCCGGCGGGTAGTCCGGGGCCGCGAAAAAGAATGTAGCGAATATTATGCGGAACTTGCAGGCTAAACCTCCACTGGCGATCAATATCGGGTGGAGGGCGTCATATCTTGGATGATTCGCGCCAGTAATACGCGCCTACTTATTCGAAATCAAGACCGGCCTTTGTTCCTACCTCAAGATTGGATAAGTTACGGCAACCTAATTCATTAAGAGACGCCACTTTTGGCACTCTTGAAAGCTAAGAAAACTATGTTTAAAACTGTCAGATCAAGCCCAGAGTTTTACCGTTTTTTTAATAGCGTGGTACCGAGCTATCGCATTCGCAAGACCAGGCATCGATTCCGCCGGTTAAATTTGCCACATGCTTAAATCCTGAATTATTAAGGTATAGGCAGGCTTGTGAGCTGCGCACGCCATGGTGGCAAATCACTACGATTTCTTGCTGCGGATTCAACTCGCCGAGCCTTTGCGGGATTTGGTTAAGCGGAATTAACACGCTGTTTTCTATGCTGGCGAATTGAAATTCATTGGGCTCCCTAACATCCAGCAAAAACAGATGCGGTTCACTTTGAATTCTGGCTTTTAATTCTGTCGCTGATAGTTGTTTTATGGTCATGGTTATCCTTTGTTAATAAATCTTTCCAAGCGTTGTATGGCGACCGCCATTCTATCGATGGAAGTCGTATAAGCAAAGCGGACGTAATGATTAGCCTCATTAAGGCCAAAATCTTTCCCCGGCGTGATGGCAACGCCTTCAGCTTCCAATAAATCCACCGCGAATTGATAGCTGTCATCGGTAAATCTGGAGCAGTTCGCGTAAATATAAAATGCGCCGTCCGGTTTAATCGGGATGTCAAAGCCCAAACGCAACAATGCGTCATAAAGAAAATCGCGACGAGCTTCAAATTCGGCGCGCCTGCGCTCAAGCTCGGCCAGCGTATGATCGTCAAACGCGGCCAATGCGGCATATTGCGAATGGGTTGCCGTGGCAATAAAAATATTTTGCGCCAGCTTCTCGGTCACATCGACAAATTCTTCAGGCACTATCAACCAACCGACGCGCCAGCCGGTCATGCCGAAATACTTGGAAAAACTGTTGATCACAAACACGTTGTCACTGAATTCCAGTGCCGTCGACGCCTGTTTACCGTAAACCAGTCCATGATAAATCTCATCGGAATAAAAGCAGCCGCCCAACTCGTTAACGGTGTGTACGGCCTGTTCCAATTGATCCGGCGCAATCAGGGTACCGGTAGGATTGGACGGCGATGCAATCAACACGCCTTTGGTGGTTTTAGTCCAATGCTGTTTGATCTGCGCGGCGGTCAGCTGATAACGGCTTTCGGCATCGACCGGGATGGTTCTCGCTTTGCCGTCAAACAACTTAACAAAATTGCTGTTACAGGGATAGCAGGGGTCGGCCATCAAGCAGTTCTTCTTCCGGGTTGAGCGTAGCTCCCAATGCCAATAAAAACGCGCCAGATGCCCCTGGCGTTACAAAAATACGCGTCTTGTCTACAGTCACTGAATAGCGTTGCCGATAAAACTCGGCAATTTTTTCACGCAGCTCGGGCAACCCTGCGGCCGGAGTGTATTTCACCTCACCGGTCTTAAGATGACTGACGCCAGCATCGACAATGGCCTGCGGCGTAGCAAAATCAGGTTCGCCGATTTCCATATGGATGACATCCCTGCCCTGCGCCTCCAATTGTTTTGCGCGGCGCAGCAGTTCCATCACATAAAAGGGAGAAATTCCCTGAGTCCGATTTGCCCGTCGCACACTCATAATGCAGATACTCATCTCACAAAAGCGTTAGATCATATCAATAAACCTTGCTATCCGGTTGCTATTCTGCTAAAAATGCGCGGTTTTATTTAATCTTGTCTTAGGAGTTAATGGATGACCGAAAGTTCTAAAACTGTCGCATCACCTTTCAGTTTTAAGCCTTACCAAGAAAAAGAAGGCGAAGAATACATGAATACCGCTCAATTAGAGCATTTTGAGGCTATTCTAAAAAACTGGAAAAGTGAACTCATGCACGAAGTGGATCGCACTGTGCATCACATGCAGGATGATGCCTCTAATTTTCCTGATCCTAATGACCGGGCTTCTCAAGAATCGGAATTCAGTCTGGAATTAAGAACCCGTGATCGTGAACGGCGGTTAATCAAGAAAATTGATGAAGCCCTTAGGGAGATTGAATCAGGGGATTACGGATTTTGCGAGTCTTGCGGCATTGAAATCGGCATACGGCGTTTGGAAGCCAGACCTACTGCCACGCTGTGCATCGACTGCAAAACGCTCGATGAAATTCGTGAAAAACAAATGGGTTAAGTCTGGATAAACAGCCTACCATCGGCCGGTTTGCACCCTCGCCCACCGGCCCCTTACACCTCGGTTCCCTGTACACGGCTCTTGCCGGTTTTCTTCAAGCCCGCTCACATCAAGGCCAGTGGCTGCTGCGCATTGATGACCTCGACACTCCCAGAAACGTAAAAGATTCCGCCGACACAATCTTAAAAACCCTGGAGGCCTTTGGCCTGCATTGGGACGGTGAGGTTTATTACCAAAGCCGGCATATCGACGTTTATAACGATGCTATCAGCGACCTGCAAAGAAACGGATTCATTTATCCTTGCACCTGTAGCAGAAAAACGCTGACTATTGACGGTAGCGCCGATATTTACCCCGGCATCTGCCGAGGCCGGCGAGACTCGCCCGATGAGCCACATGCACTGCGGATTAAAGCTGATAACCGCACAATTACCTTTCAGGATGAACTGCAAGGCCTGATTTCCCATGACCTCGCCGAGCAGGATGGCGATTTTATCGTCAAGCGCAAAGACAACATAATTGCCTACCAATTTGCCGTAGTCATCGATGATGACCTGCAACATGTCGACCATATCGTCAGGGGCTTTGACTTGCTGGACGCAACGCCCAAACAGATTTACCTGCAACAACTGCTGGGGCTTTCCACGCCCCGCTATACGCATGTTCCGATTATTGTTGACGAGCAGGGCTATAAGCTCAGCAAACAAACCCAGGCAACGGCGGTTGATTTAAAATCACCGCAGCGCGTCATTTTTGAACTACTAATTTTGTTAAAGCAAAACCCGCCGATCGAACTGCAACAAGCTCCGGCAGCTGAGCTGCTTGACTGGGCGATTGAACATTGGAACCCGGAGTTGTTAAAAAACGCTCATACCGTGAGTGCGGATTTTAGCTGAGCCATACCCGGTTACTCCAGCCATACCTTATACGTTTTTTTGCCGTCTTCAAAAACAAACAATTGCTGGGGGACGATGCCGTTGGCGCGGAGTGAATCGCCCAGCTGTTTGAGGTCGATTTTCCCTGAAACCATGATACGCTCCAGCACGTCTTCCGGAATAAGGTGCTCCAAATCCAGCACCGCCTCGGCGGGCATTTTAACCGCAACACGCTGCTCACCGCCTTCGCTGACGCGCACACCAAGCACAGTTGCCTGCTGATCGAAGCTCAGTGCCTTGGCAGTCGGCTCATAATCAATTACCGGGAGCTCATACATCATAGCCTGCTGAATCAGCTCCCGGCCAACCGCTTGTTGCAGCAGCGTCCACCAGGGCAGGTTAACCTCCAGCTGCTGCAACTGCTGGATCAGTCCCTGAAAGGCGCGCATCAGTAAAAACAGGTCGGAAGGCCCGGCTGAGCGGAACCACCAGCGGTAATCGCCGAGCAGGTCGTTAAACGACTGGCCCAGCTGCCATTGATCGGGATTAAACGCATGATTAACTAAAAAAGGCTTGAATAATATCTGGCATAAAGCAGGCAACGAACCGCTGATTGGGCTCAGTTTTTTGCTGTCAAACCCCAGCGCCGCAAAGCAGTCCAAAGGCCTGATAGAGTTCCGTTCACGACAGCCGACGATCAACTTGAGCAGCGTCATTCTGCGCGGTTCGGCAATGCTAATGGTGCAGCCGTAATCGAGCAATGTAACTAATGGTTGGCCGTTTTCGTCATGACTATAAAAAACATTGCCGGGATGCGGATCGCCGTGCACTTCGCCTGCGACAAAGAGGCTTTTAAACAGCGTCAGTCACCAGCGCCCGACCGATCGCCAGACGATCCTGTTCTGACCAGCTACCGGCCTTGTCGATCAACACGCCCTCTGCCCTGCTCTGCACCAGTACCCGTTCGCTGCATAAATCCTGATACACTTTCGGAACTTTTAGCCCCGGCACTTGTACGGTGCGACCAAAATAGTCCTGCCGCTGGGCTTCCGAGCGGTAATCAAGTTCGCGGTGCATGTTATCGCGCAGGCTTTTTTTATAAGCGTCAAGATCAAAACCCCAGCGATTAACCGGCCCGACACCGGGCATTAAACCGACCAGGCGCAATTCGGCATCGACCGCATCGCTAATATCGGGATAGCGGATTTTTACCGCGACCTTGTCGCCGTTTTTAAGTTCGGCAAGATGCACTTGCCCAAGGGACGCCGCCGCGACGGCCGGCTCGATGGAACGGAAAACGCTTTTGACCCTTTTGCCCGAGTTCCGCTTCAAGCTGCGGGATCATGGCTTTTAACGGCAAAGGCTCTATGCCTTCGACAAGCTCCTGAAACGGCGTCGTGCCGTCGTTACCTGCAAATAATTGGCCGACTTTCATGGTGATGCCGCGCGCATCGGCAAACAAGCCTGCAAGCGCCTTTTTGGCGAGCAGACGTTCGGTCTCGCCCTGGGTACGTTGAAGTTTTTTGGCCGCCAGCCCGATACGGAAAAATTGCAGGGCGCGTTTTGCTGTTTTTAGGATAGTCACGTTATACCTAATCTAGTATTCACCACGAAGAACACGAAGCTTTATGTTTTTTCTTCGTGACCTTCGTGCCTTCGTGGTGATATTTCTTATCAATTATCCCACAAGCTCCCCGACAACAAATCCCTCATCAACCGCTGTCACCACGCAGTTAAGCGTCTGGTTTTCCACCGACCCATCGCTGTCTATCACGCAGCCGACCTTAAGATAATTCGGTGTATAACCGAACACCCGTTGTTTGTTATCGGCCAGAGCTTCACTATAGCCTTCCCATAACACCGGGAATTCATGGCCTACATTACCGGCAAAAAACTTCAGCTTCATTTCTTCAGCCAACTCGTGCAGCTGCCTGCTGCGTTGCTTTTTGATGTCATTGCTCAGCTGGTCCGGCAAACCTGCGGCTTTGGTGCCTTCGCGGCTGGAATAGGTGAAGATATGGATATGCCCGAAACCGGTTTGCTTGATGAAATCAAAACTCTCCTGCCATTCCTGCTCTGTCTCGCCGGGGAAGCCGACGATAATATCGGTGGTGATATTAAAGTGCGGGATTTGAGTGCGCAGCTGGCTAACGATGGCGGCAAACTCCTCGGTCTTGCAACGCCTTGCCATACGGCGCAGCACGGTGTCCGAACCGCTCTGCAAAGGCAAATGCAAATGCGGCATCAGGCGCGGATTACTGAACAACTCGAAAAAATCGTCCGGCAATTCCCAAGGCTCCAGCGAGCCTAATCTTAAGCGCGGAATGTCGGTTTGCGCCAGGATGGCTCTGATCAAATCGGACAGGTTGTTGCCTAAATCGCTGCCGTAGCCGCCCAAATGCACGCCGGTCAAAATGACTTCGGTGATGCCTTGTTGGTGCAGTGCATTGATTTCGTCGATAACCGCCTGCACGGAACGGCTGTTTTCTTCGCCACGCGCCACGGTGACGATGCAAAATGTGCAACGGTAACGGCAGCCATCCTGCACTTTAACGAAAGCGCGCTGCCTGCCGCGAGTGAACAGCGATATTTCCCCCGGTTCGGTAGACAGGACAGGCATGCTGTCCATGTTCAGTTCGGCCAGGGTTTTTTCGACCAGTTGATCCTTATCCTTGTTGCTGACTATGAGATCGACGCCCAGTAAAGACGCGGCCTCATCCTCATTCAAGGTCGCGTAACAGCCGCTGACCACGAGCTTGGCTTGCGGGTTATCCCGGTGTATTCGCCGTATCAGCTGGCGCGATTTTCTGGCAGCATCCTGAGTCACCGCACAGGAGTTAATCACGATAAGATTGGCTGCTTCGGCCTGCTTGGTGATTTGATGGCCGGATTTTTGAAAAGCCTGAGCCCAGGTTTCCAGTTCGGCTTCATTAAGCCGGCAGCCGAGTGTTTTAAGGTGAACTTTCATGAGAGATAGTGGTAAAAAACTGGTGTTCTCTGGCGAGGCAAATTAAACAGATTTACGCATAGCATTTTTGCATATTTTCTGCATTAAGGATCAACTCCTATACATGGTATTTATCTTCTAACCATCGTAAAGGGTTATTCTGAATATATTCAGATATTCTTAAATATGATTCTTCATTACGAATAACATGTTCATGATAACGTGGTTGCCAGGAAAACTTAGTATAAGTTTTCCTCATTTCAAAAGTGCATCTACCTTTATACCAGTGTACAAAACGAGGCAAATTCTGATGCAACATTGGATTATTATTCCCCGTAATTCCGCCAATTCGTCCATCTGTAGAGACGCGATTTATCGCGTCTTTTATCGCGTCTTTTATCGCATCTGTATTTTCGGCGCCATTTGAGACGCGATGAATCGCGTCTCTACTGATATTAATAATTCCATGTACGTGATTCGGCATAACAACAAAATGGTCTAAAACGACAAATGGAAATTTATTTTCTATTTCTAGCCAATATTTATTCGCCAGCAACCCTAAATCTGACAAGTGCATTTGCCCTTCTTGAATACTGCCGAAATACGATATTTTATTCTCTGTACAAATAGTTACAAAATAAGGCGCGTTCGAGCCATAATCCCAGTTTTTTAATCGGGCGGAAGCTATTCTATATTTGCCTTTATATCTATCAACCATAAATTAATTATCCGTACAATCATCTGTAGAGACGCGATTTATCGCGTCTAAATAACAATCCGATGTGGATCAGCCAAAGAACCAATAGGCGACAAATATGGACGCAATAACGCCCGCCAAGTCGGCTATTATCCCACAGGCGGCGGCATGGCGAATATGTTTGATGCCGACCGAACCGAAGTAAATCGCCAGTACATAAAAAGTGGTTTCGGTGCTGCCTTGCACGATACATGACAAACGTCCGGCAAACGAATCCGCGCCCAAGGTTTTCATGGTATCGATCATCATCGCCCTGGCTCCGCTGCCGCTGAACGGCTTGATTAATGCGGTCGGCAGCGCATCGACAAAGCGGTCGTCGAGCATGAAGTAATGCACGGCAGTCCGCGCTAAGTCGGCCAGCAACTCTAACGCGCCGCTGGCCCGGAATACGCCGATTGCAACCAGCATCGCGACCAGGTAAGGGATGATAGTGGTGGCGGTATGAAAGCCTTCCTTGGCGCCTTCGATGAATGCGTCGTAAGCGTTAATCTCTTTGTGTATAGCGCCTAGAATAAAGGCGATGACCAGCGAGAACAGGATGAAATTGCTGATAATCGCTGATTGTTCAAGCATCTGCTGTTGCGGTAGGCTGGAAAAATACGCCAGTATGCCGCCGACTACCAGCGTGAAGCTTCCCAAATAAGCCACGATCACCTTATCCAGCAAGTTGATTTTTTGCGCGAACGCGACCGCAAGCAAGCCTGCCAATGTCGACATATACGTGGCTATCAGGATCGGGATGAATACGTCGGTCGGATTGGCTGAACCCAGTTGGGCGCGGTAGGTGAAAATCGTTACCGGAAACAGCGTAACGCTTGAAGTGTTGATCACCAGAAACAGGATTTGCGCATTGCTGGCGGTTTCGGGATTCGGGTTGAGCGTTTGCAGTTCCTGCATCGCTTTGATGCCCAACGGTGTCGCGGCATTATCCAGACCCAATGCATTGGCGGAAATGTTCATCACGATAGCGCCCAAAGCAGGATGGCCTTTGGGCACATCGGGCATTAACCGGCTGAATAACGGCGTAAGACCTTGGGTCAATAAGTGGATAAAGCCGCTTTTTTCGCCGATGCGCATAATGCCCAACCATAATGACAATACGCCGGTCAGGCCCAGGGCGATTTCAAAAGCGGATTTCGATAATGCAAACATGGCCTCCATGATCTGCGCAAAAACCTGTTGGTCTCCCAGGAAAACCAGCTTGAATAGCGCGGTGCAAAAGGCGGCGAGGAAAAAGCTTATCCAGATGATGTTTAGCACGATAGATGAAAAAAATTAAGAGTTGTCAGGCTATTCTAAGGCTTAGTCGGAGCAACCGCCTCGTTTTGAGGTTCAGCGGAAAGCAAAAGCTCGCCGGCAAAATCTTCAATCACGAAGGGTTCAGTCAGAAAATTATCGGACAACGGATCCAAACCCGGCGGGTATAGCGATATGAAATCAACATCCACAACTTCTTTTTTCAATTCGCGGACTAATAAAATGGACTCCCGAGCCGGTTGTTGCGGGGTTTTGGCAGTCTGTTCGAACGCGCCGTGCCTGTATTCCCACATAAACAGCACGACGTTAGCCAATGCTATCAGGAGAACCAAAATCTTCATGTATGCCCTTCCAGCACACACAACAATCCCCGCAGAACCAACTCCGGATCAACCGTGCAGGGAATACCAAGCTGTCCTGCGATAAGTTCGGCATCGCCGCCGGTTAAAATCAATCGCAAATTGGCGGGCTGTTTTGCCAGCACATGCTCAATCAAGCCGACGGCCGCCATTAAGGTACCGCTATAGATTGCGGCCTCGGTGAAATCAGCCAGTCCGACTGCATACGCTGTGCCGCTAAATGGCAGCGCCTCGGTTCCCTGTCCGAGGGATTTTTTCATCAGCGTTAGGCCGGGGCTGATCAGGCCGCCTTGATGCCTGCCATCGGCATCGATTAAATCCACGGTAATCGCCGTTCCGCAATCGACTATGCAAGCTGAGGTTTGATATTGCTGCCAAACGGCAACCAAAGACAGCCAGCGATCGACACCCAACCTTTCCGGCTGCCGGTAAGCGTTAATCACGCCAAACGCCTGGGCCTGTGGTTTAACCGGAATAATATCCACATCAAACCAGAGTTCATGCGCAACCGACTGGACCAGTTCGAGCAGCCGGTTTGCACTGACGCAGGAAACCGCAATACGCCTGGGGCGATAGATGCCTTTCCAGAGCTGAAGAAGTTCATCCCGATCAATCCGGCTATTAACCAGCGATGATCCGGCCATGATTTGACCGGCGGTCGTAATCGCCCACTTTAGCCGGGTATTACCTATATCGATCAGCAAATTCATTGCGGCGATAAACCGCTAAAACTGACTTCGCCGGAGGCAAAAGTCTGCACGCTGCCGTCCGGGCGTTCAATCAACAACATGCCGTTGTCGTCAATGCCCCGTACGATGCCTTCAAATTGCTGCTGACCGATAAACAAGGTCGCGGATTTGCCGGTCAGGCAATCATAGCTCCGCCATTCATCGAGATACGCTGTAATGCCGACGCTTTCATAATCGGCAATGACCGGCAGCAGATGGTTTAACAAGGTGCCGGCCAATTCGTTTCTGGACAGCCTGATTTTGTCCGGCTGATCTTGCTTAAATCGGTCCAGGCCTGGGTGATGCCTTGGGCTTGGGATTCCGGCAAAAATAAATTCAATCCCAGGCCGATAACGGCAGCACACGGGCCATCGGTCTCGCCCGAGACTTCCACCAGAATGCCGCCCAGTTTTTTACCCTGACTGTATATGTCGTTAGGCCATTTAAGGCCGACATCATCAATTTGATGCTGCTTTAAAGCCCTGATCACCGCCACGCCGATAGCCAGACTTAAGCCTGAAATGGCGGCCGGCCCCTGTTGGAAACGCCAGAGTATCGACAGGTAAATATTGCAGCCGTAAGGCGAAACCCATTGCCGCCCTCGCCTGCCTTTACCGGCTGTTTGGTACTCGGCAAAACAGACCGCGCCTGACAGCGCATTGTTTTGAGAGCGTTCCACCAAATAACGGTTGGTGGAATCGATTTGATCGTGAATTTCCAGCGATGAAATTAATGCCGCTGTTTGGTCGTTAACCGCTTCGTTGATTTTTGACGCTGCCAGCAACTCCAGTGAGTTGTCCAAGCGGTAGCCTTTACCGCTGACGGCCGAGTGTTGCAAACCCAATTCGGCCAAGCCGTTTAGCTGTTTCCAGACGGCCGAACGACTGATACCCAGCGCATCGGCCAGTTCGGTGCCGGAATGAAATTCTCCGTCAGCCAACAGGATAAGGATTTTTTTTTGCTTATCTGAAATATTCACAAACCGCTTAAGATTTATTGTTAATCTGCTTTTTATCCCTGATCTGTTGCAATTGCTTTTTGACTACATACTTGATCAGCAATTCCCTATCCTCATCCTTCATATCGATAAAATCAACGCCAACGAAATAAGAGTACTGACTATCGTTTGATTGACTGTTTTTGCTGTAAACAACTTTGCCGTAAGTCACGATGACTGCCATGCTGGACACCAACAGCATTTTGATTTCCAGATAATCGCCTTGTTTAAGCGCCTCTTCGCAATTAAAAGCCATGCCGGTTGCGCTAATGTTAACGTTACGGGTATCGCTTTCCTTGAATTGAAAGCCCTGCATCATCACAGCCTGGGCGATAAGATCGATTTTAGCGTCGATTAACCTTAAGTAATCAGCCACATCCGGCAGGTTTTTTTCTATTCTGTGCAGCAGCAACGCCGATTCTTGCGATACCATTTCAAGCGCGGTAGACAATGAACAGCTATTCAAAATATTGTCGGAAACATGATGCGGTTCGGTCACCAGTTTTTCATCTATTTTTTTATAAAACAGATTAACTTCATCATCAATTCGAAAAAAACCTCTCCGCTCTTCCGTTTTCATCACGTTGATTTTATCCATAACCGACAACCCCTAAAATGTCTATCGCCACGATTTAACTAAATAAATAAGCCGTCTTAACGATTTTTCATCCGTTCCAAAACGATCATACCGCCCCAAAATATAAATGCGCTATAAGGTTTTTTTAAGGAAGAGGCAAGCACCAATGCCCTTACCAGCAGTTTGTCAAATTATACGTCAAACAGTTTGATTGTTTTATTTTTTGGCTGACGCAAATCAGTTTCGCTTAGCATAGCGTCGCCGCATGTTCTCTATATGCGAGCCCTCCCAATAGATTCGCCGACAATCGGCGCATTGCTGGAAAACTTCGTAATAGCGCTGGGTATTAGGTTCGAGGCGGTCCAGAATATCCGTCTTGGCAACCGGCGCCAACACACCGTTGCAAACCAGGCACCGGGCAAAGAGCTGAACCGAGCCATACAGATCGAAGCGGCGCAGCACTTCATCGACTTGGCTTTCAACATCAACCGCTCGCACCCAGTAGCCGTGGCTGATCTGTTTGGCATGCAACAGGCGGCGATCGCGGGTCAGCACGATGCGCTGTTCGTCCGCCGCGATATTCACCAGTTCCGCATCCCGATAGTCGTTGCGATAAAGACTGTCGAAACCCAGCATACGCATGCGTTTGGCAAGTTTTCCCAGGTTCACGTCCAGGACGAAGCGAGGATTGCGCAACGGTTTTTCGCGCAGTTTGATCAAGGGGCTGATGTCCAGGCTTTCAAAAATCGGGTAAACCGCGACACGGTCGCCGGCTTGCAGTTGATAGTCGAAGCCGACCGACTGTCCATTGATGACAATCAGCGCTACCTCAGGGTGAGGTACGCCGAAAGCTTCGATAGGATCTTTGATTCCCGGATGACCGCTAAAACGATAAAGGATAGTCCGCTTGCGCTGTTCAGGCGGAAGAAAATCGTTCAGTTCCTCATAAAAACGAAACTCAGCCGTGTATTCCGGTTTCATAGCGTTCGCCTGTCGATGACAACCCTTTGGCAAACAGTAGAAAATCCAAGTTGATAAGTCAATTTTTTTGATTTGGGCTCGTATAGAGGTTTTGCGAAATTAACAAGACCTAGAGCAAATACAGTCAATCCCCGGTTAACGCTCAACTAATCTCAAGAGACGAGCAGGGTAGAAAAAACGATAGGAATTTCTGACAAATTACTTTGTTAAAAAACAAAGATAAATGGCGGAGAGTGAGGGATTCGAACCCTCGATGGGCGATAAAACCCATACTCCCTTAGCAGGGGAGCGCCTTCAGCCTCTCGGCCAACTCTCCAATATAGATGGTCTATCCCTTTAGACTACAGCCTTGTGCCTAGAGATAATTTTGAGAGGGGACCTCCCAAAAAACTAACATAAATCCTTTTGCCTAACGATGTTAAGGTGTAATCGTTAAATTACTTTCCACCCTACTTAAAACAAGCTCACATCTGTTAGCTGCCGAGTGCCCAAGACACTCGTAAAAATCGCTGCTACGATTATTTTACTCTTCAGATCCAGTCAAGCCTGCCGGCCCACCCTGTTCTTTTTTGATCCTTTCGTAAATCTCTTCCCTATGTACAGAGACTTCTTTGGGTGCGTTAACACCTATGCGAACCTGATTTCCTTTGACTCCGAGAACAGTGACAGTCACTTCATCACCAATCATCAAAGTCTCCCCTACCCGACGAGTCAAGATAAGCATGGCTACTCCCTATATATGTTAAAAACGAACTGTTCTTAAACAGCATCCAACCAAGACGGGCAATTATAGCAGCTTTTTCTTACAAATAAAGTCTAAGATTCCACTTCCTGGTCTAAATTAAATGCGGCATGCAACGCCCTGACCGCAAGCTCTAGATATTTTTCATCAACGACAACCGATATTTTAATCTCGGATGTTGAAATCATGCGGATGTTGATACCTTCATCAGCCAATGCCTTAAACATAGTGCTGGCAATGCCTGCATGGGATCGCATGCCTACACCGACAATCGACACTTTAACGATACTGTCGTCACCGGTAACGTTTCTGGCCCCCAGCTCGGCACAGGTTTTATCCAGCAAGATTTTCGCCCGCGGATAATCATTGCGATGCACGGTAAAAGTAAAATCAGTGGTTGCATCATCGGCGATATTCTGGATGATCATATCGATTTCGATATTGGCATCGGCAATCGGCCCCAGAATTTTAAACGCAACGCCGGGCAAATCAGGCACGCCGGTGATGGTTAATTTAGCCTCATCCCGATTAAACGCGATTCCTGAAATTAAAGCACTTTCCACTTGTGATTCCTCGTAGGTAATGAGCGTACCCTTACCTTCTTTAAATGATGATAATACGCGTAACGCAACGTTATATTTGCCGGCAAATTCTACCGACCTGATCTGCAATACTTTCGAGCCAAGGCTGGCCATTTCCAGCATTTCCTCAAAAGTGATTTTATCGAGCCTGCGGGCTTTCGGCTCAACCCTGGGATCGGTGGTGTAAACGCCGTCGACATCGGTATAAATATGGCATTCGTCGGCTTTTAACGCTGCCGCCAACGCCACCGCAGTGGTATCCGACCCGCCGCGCCCCAGCGTGGTGATATTGTCGTTCTCATCCACACCCTGAAAACCGGCGACCACAACCACCTTGCCTTCGTCAAGATGGTTTCGAATGCGAGCATCATCTATCTTGCGTATCCGCGCCTTGGTGTGACTGCTGTCGGTCAGAATTTTCACCTGACTGCCGGTATAAGAGCAGGCATCGCAGCCCAGCTCATGTAAAGCCATGCTTAATAGCGAAACGGTAACCTGCTCGCCGGTTGACAGCAACACGTCCATTTCCCGCTCGTTAGGATGTTGCTGCATGTCTTTAGCCAATGCAACCAAGCGATTGGTTTCACCGCTCATTGCGGAAACCACGACGACAATTTGATCGCCCAGATCGTGGGCTTGTTTAACCTTTTCGGCGACCGCTTTAATGCGCTCGACAGTACCTACCGAAGTGCCGCCAAATTTGTATACGTATAATGCCATTTAATAAAACCTTCTACGCGCCAAGTTGCGCTTTCACCCAGGCTGGAACCTGAGCCAATGCATCAGCCAAACCGGATGGATCATTGCCGCCGGCCTGGGCCATATCGGGCCTGCCGCCACCTTTTCCGCCGACTTGAGTGGCGACAAAATTCACTAAGTCACCGGCTTTTATCCGTCCCATCTGGTCTTTAGTCACGCCGGCAATCAAACTGACCTTGTCACCGTCAACGACTGCCAACACAATCGCGGCGCTGCCTAGTTTGTTTTTTAACTGATCGACCATGTCTTTCAGGGATTTCGGATCGACTCCCTCCAGCTTGACCGCCAATACCTTGATGCCGTCGACATCGACAGCCTGAGCGCCCAGTTCGTTACCCGCAGAACTGGCCAATTTCGCATTCAAGCGCTCCAACTGTTTTTCCAACAGCCGGTTTTTCTCTATCAGCTGTTCGACTTTTTCAGGCGCTTTTTCCGGCGCGCTTTTTACCAATCCGGCGATACTGGCAAGCGCATGATCGCGACCGGCTATCCAATCAAAACAACCGCCGCCGGTTACCGCTTCGATACGCCGGACGCCGGCCGCCACCCCGGTTTCGTTAATGATTTTAAAGCAGCCTATGTCCCCTGCCCGCTCGACATGCGTGCCGCCGCAAAGCTCGGTTGAAAAGTCGCCGATTTTCAAAACCCTGACTTCATCGCCGTATTTTTCGCCGAACAAAGCCATTGCACCGGCCTTAACCGCGTCATCTTTTGCCATGACCTGAGAGATAACGGGATTATTAGTCCGAATCTGCTCGTTAACAATCCGCTCAACGGTGCTGATTTCAAAAGGCGTGACCGGCTCAAAGTGGGAAAAGTCGAAACGCAAGCGTTCAGGATTAACCAGCGAACCTTTCTGCGCGACATGATCGCCCAAAACCTGTCTTAATGCGGCATGCAGCAAATGGGTCGCCGAATGATTAAGCTCGGTCGCTTTTCTGTCCGCCTCGCTGACACGGGCATCACACAACTGGCCGTTACTCAGGGTTCCGGTAAGCAGCTTGCCTTTATGCAAGAACAGATTGCCGCCCTGTTTTTGGGTATCGGTGACTTCAAACACCGCGCCTTCCGCTTCGATTTTGCCGCAGTCGCCGATCTGGCCGCCGGACTCGGCATAGAACGGCGTCTTGTCCAAAATAACAACGCCTTCTTCGCCATCCTGCAAGCTGTCTACCGGCTGGCCTTTCTTGAACAGGCCGATGATATGCACTTGGTCGGCAAGATGTTCATAGCCGGTGAATTCGGTCTGCGCATCGAGTTTTATATCTTGATCGTAGTCAGCGCCAAAGCTGCTCGCAGATCTCGCCCTGTCACGCTGGACCGTCATCGCCGTTTCAAATCCGGCATGATCGACAGTCAGATTGTTTTCACGGGCAAAATCGGCGGTTAAGTCAACCGGAAAACCATAAGTGTCATAAAGCTGGAATACGGTTTCGCCGGGAATCACCGAGCCTTCCATCTTGGCGACGCAGGCTTCCAGAATCTTCATACCTTGTTCCAATGTCTCAGCAAAGCGCTCTTCTTCTTTTTTCAGCACCCGTTCAACCTGGGCTTGCGCGATTTTAAGTTCTGGGAAAGCCTCTCCCATTTCCTCGGCCAAGGGTGCTACCAGCTTATAAAAGAACACATCACGGATACCCAAACGATAACCATGGCGAATCGCTCGACGGATGATGCGGCGCACCACATAACCGCGCCCTTCATTGGACGGCATCACGCCATCCGCAACCAGAAAAGCGCAAGAACGGATGTGATCGGCAATCACCCGCAACGAGCTTTGCGTCAAATCGTTAGTACCGGCCAGTTCGGCCGCCGCTTTCAACAGCTTTTGGAACAAATCGATTTCGTAATTGCTATGCACGCCCTGCAACACCGCCGCAATACGCTCCAGACCCATGCCGGTATCCACCGAGGGCTTTGGCAGCGGCGTCAACGAGCCGTCAGCGGAACGGTCGTATTGCATGAACACCAGGTTCCAGATTTCGATATAGCGGTCGCCGTCTTCATCCGGCGATCCCGGAGGCCCACCGGCAATGTCCGCGCCGTGATCGTAGAATATTTCGGTGCAAGGCCCGCAAGGCCCGACATCGCCCATCGACCAGAAATTATCTTTAGCGCCGATTCTTGAGAATCGGGTCGGCGAAACACCGACGTCATCCAGCCAGATTTTTTCCGCTTCCGAATCCTCATCAAAAACGGTAATCCATAACTTTTCCGCCGGGATTTCCAGTTCCTTGGTTAAAAAATCCCAGGCGAAATGTATCGCATCTTTTTTAAAGTAATCGCCGAAGCTGAAATTACCCAGCATTTCAAAAAAAGTATGATGCCTTGCGGTATAGCCGACGTTTTCAAGGTCGTTATGCTTGCCGCCCGCACGCACGCAACGCTGACTGGTCGCGGCCTTGTTGTAATCGCGGTGATCCCGGCCTAAAAACACATCCTTGAACTGCACCATGCCGGCATTGGTAAACAACAAGGTCGGGTCATCCCCCGGAATCAGAGAACTTGAAGGCTGAACGGAATGCCCTCGTTCGCGAAAGAATTCCAGAAAGGCGGTGCGCAATTCGGCGCTAGTCATCTTTTTCATAATAAATAAATGCTTTTAAAAAAATCGGGTTGCGCGAGGCTGACCCACTACTTAGAGAAATCTAATATTCAACTGATCAAATAACGCACTGATCATTGCGCCGGAAAACCCGCGATGCAATAAAAAACGGCTGCGTTTTGCCCACTCATTGCGCGCCAACACCGCGTCATCGCTATATTTTTTACTATAAACCTGCTCCAGCAGCGCCATCCAGCTACCGGCTTCTTCCTGCACGATACTCTCCAGATCAAACACCGCTATGCCGTTTTGTTTGAGCTCATGCCTCACACGTATAGGCCCGTAGCCTTTCTGGATACGGAACCGGGCATAGCTTTCGGCGTACCTTAAATCGTCCTGCCAGCCTTGCTCGGCCAGTTCGTCGATAACCGGCTGCGCGTCATCCTTGTCAAAACCTCTTAAAGCTAACTTGTTCAGCAACTCCTGCTGACTGTGTTCTCTTCGAGCCAAAAGGCGCAGACAGACTTCCTGAATTTCCTTGGCGGCTTCGTTCACGGCAATATAATGCTGACTCTATCTATGAGAACACGGATGACGCGGATTAAACTGATTTACGCGGATTTTTTAAAAGCCGAAACCAATTCGCTTTTAAATCAGTGCTTATCCGCCTAATCTGTGTCATCCGTGTTCCATTTTCTATCTACTAAGGCTACTCGTCCTCATCAACAACCGAAGGCGCATCAATCAGAGGAGCGACTTTCTTGCCGAAAGCCTCAGCTCTTATTTTCGCTTCAATTTCTTTGGCTTTTTCAGGATGCTCTTTTAAGAACGCCTTTACGTTATCCTTGCCCTGACCGATTTTCTCGTCGCCGTAACTGTACCAGGAGCCTGACTTCTGAATAAAACCGTAACTTACGCCCAGGTCAACCAGCTCGCCCAGGAAGGAAATACCTTCCCCGTACAAAATCTCGAACTCGGCCTGTCTGAACGGCGGCGCAACCTTATTCTTGACGACTTTAACCCGGGTTTCATTACCGATAACTTCCTTCGCCCTTTTTAATCGAACCGATACGCCGAATATCCAAACGCACCGAAGCGTAAAACTTAAGCGCGTTACCGCCGGTGGTGGTCTCAGGACTGCCGAACATCACGCCGATTTTCATCCTGATCTGGTTGATAAAAATAACCAGCGTATTGGAACGCTTGATATTGCCGGTCAACTTCCGTAAAGCCTGGGACATCAAACGCGCCTGCAAGCCCATATGGGAATCGCCCATATCGCCTTCGATCTCGGCTTTGGGCGTCAGCGCCGCAACCGAATCGACTACGACTACATCAACTGCGCCGGAACGCACCAGCATGTCGGTAATTTCCAGCGCCTGTTCGCCGGTATCCGGCTGGGAAACCAGCAAGTCATCGACATTAACGCCGATTTTTTCGGCATAACTCGGATCCAGGGCATGCTCGGCATCGACAAACGCCGCCGTGCCGCCAAGCTTTTGCATTTCGGCGATCACTTGCAGCGTCAACGTGGTTTTACCGGATGATTCAGGACCGTAAATTTCAATAACACGACCGCGAGGCAATCCGCCGCAGCCCAAAGCAATATCCAAGCCTAAAGAACCTGTAGAAACCACATCGATGTCGCGCGAAGCCGCCACATCGCCCATGCGCATGACCGAGCCTTTGCCGAATTGCTTTTCGATCTGCATCAGCGCCGCGCCTAGCGCTTTCTTTTTGTTCTCATCCATTATGTAGTGCCCTTTACGCCCTGCGGCTATGTCGGTTAGAAAGAAATATCGCCAAAATCAAATGGATTATTATCACATACAGACAGGGCTTCGGATAGTGTTGATTTGCCGGAAAGCGTTAAGACGGCGAGCGAAAAGCGCTGTGGGTTGGGCATTCTGTTTATGCCCGACATTCGCGCGTATCAATATGGCGATAAATTTCGGCCGTACCCATTAACCGTTTCATCGCAAACTCTAAAATATCAAGCGCCAAAAAAAAGCTCATCCAGACAGACTAACGCTCGATTTTAGTTGATTTCACAAGCTCTCATAGGTATATAATAAATAGCTGAAATTTATAATTAGCTATGAAAAAAAGCCCTAAAGGGCTTTTTTTGTTTTCGGGGGTAAGCTTTGTTCGTTTGGTTTATAGATATTCTAGAGTCACTTTTTAATGCCTTCAAATGGATACTTAACTATCCCTACCAGCTCTTTGTCGGTCTTGTGTTGTTGTATTTGCGCCCTTGGAATTGGCTGTCCGCCCCCCCTTCCCGCTCGCCAGCCTATGTAAAAAATCTAGAGACCGAGACTCCTAAAGCTGCTATCCCTGAGCCAGCAGCTTTTGATCCTATTGCGCTTGAACCTGCCGAACCCGCTCCAGCAGCACCCGCACCTTCGCAAGAACCAGAAAAACTTAATAATCCTTGTGTATTACACGATAACGACCCAATTTTTTGGGAAAGATTCTTTGCCGATGATACGTTCGGCGGAGCTTTGTTTGATGTTACCGCAAGCGTTACCGTTGACAAAAGAACAGGGTATAAATTGTCGGATTTAGGAGAGTGGGAAGAAGTCGACCACACTTTTTACTTCGAAAAAGAGACGAATAAAATTGCCCTTGACCCATCGGTCAGATTTAGCTTTTCGATGTATTACAAACTCTATTTAACAAAACCCTTTCCAGAGGACTGGTTGGTTGAGTGTGAAAAGACGCTGTTAAAAATACAAACAGAGTGGGAGCTTAAGGAATATAAGCATAGCGAACCGAGCGATCCAACAGACGAAAACTCATCATCCGCCAAACAAAAACAAAAAAAATGTGCGGAATTAATGCAGCAAATTAAGGCCAGAGTCATTTCACTGGGTTGGATGCATCTTTTACCTATTTTCGAAGGCTCGATGTATCAAAGAGGTTGGATGAGCAGCCCCCAAGGGCAAGCTGTATTCGAACAACCGTGGGGATCCTGTATTCGCTTCGGCACACTGGAAAGCGGGGAAGAATTGAAATACTCAGGGGACATGTCTATTTTGACCGTCGCCCCTACCGGTTCCGGAAAAACTAAAAGCCTTATTTTGCCGAACCTTGCCACCTACACCGGCGGGGTGATGTGTTTAGATGTTACCGGTGAGCGTCACGCCCAGACCGCAAGCTATCGGGAAGCGATGGGGCAAAAAGTCTGGCGTTTCGATCCTTTCGGAGATGATGATACGGCAGCCTTTAATCCGCTTCTCTGTTATTCGCCGCTCCCCGATAGATATGTGGGAGGATGCTAAAAAAATGGCCGCTGTATTCGCACCTACCGGCTGCGGCAGTCGCGTTTTTTGGAGCGACGCAATCGAAGAACTGCTAACAGTCCTTATCTGTCACTGCATTTTGGATGCCAATAACCATGAACGGGAAGCTACGCCAAAAGACTTGCTTGATGCTATAAACTTAGATATTGCAAAGCTGCAACGAATTTTGAGATCCTGCACCCAGTCAGAGGAAATTTGGTCGCTAGACACGCATGCCAAAAACGTGTTGAACATTATCAATACAAAAGGACACTTTCCTTCGGTACCTGAATCGCTAAAAACCGCTCTCAAAGGCTGGAACGATCCCCGCTTACTAGCCAATACAAGTCGCACTGATTGGACGCCTGCCGAGTTGTTGAACGGATCGGCCTCCATTTTTTTTGTGTCTACTGCCGACAAAATGGCTACAGAGGGCGCGATTATGCGGGTATTCTTCGGGGCGCACATACTCGCCCTTTTGGCAGAGCTGCCCGCAGAAAAGCCGGAAAGCCCGCTATTATTCGTCTTCGATGATTTCCTACAGCTCCCGCCGCTTGGTACGCTGGAACAGGCGCTATCGGCCGACAGGGCTTATGGGCTACGCTTTTGGCTGGTCGTTTCATCAACGACCGCTCTGCATAATCGCTATGGAAAGGCGGCCAACACCATCATGGACATGTGCAAAATCAAGACATTTTCCAATGCCAAGGGGCAAGCGGCAAAAGACCTGTCCAATCGACTAGGCTATGTAAAACATCCTCTTATGAGCGGGAAAAAGCCGCTCATTACCGCTCAAGAGCTGGAGGGGACCGAGTTTAAGGCATTTCATGTCGTCACCACCACTGGCGCATTGCCCGCCAAAATCAAAAAAGTGTTTTTTAGTGAATTAACAACCTAAAGTCGACAGCCGGATAGACTGGGCAACACACCGAAAAATGCAGGAAAAACTATAAATGGAGGCGCGACTTTAGTCGCGCATGAGACATCATACCCAGACAGTGACGATAACAACCATCAGCGCGACTAAAATCGCGACTCCAAATTTTCTAAAATTTAAAGCAGACACCATTAAATTACAAACATTGAAACACCCCATTTATAACTAAGTAAGCAGTCAGTGATATTATAAAAGCTAAGCTTATTTACGCGCGATTGCCCTGGCGTTGGCGCGGCAAACTATTTCAATAATCAATCGTTCACTGTATTCTATAGCCCAACTGATCACCGTTCCCATGCGCCGCTGAATGGAGCATCAAAACGCCATTCCCGCGGTTTCCATAAGAGCCGCACCTAAACTAAAAGTAGGAATCTATTAAATAATGACTAGCGAATCACCCCGAGCTTCCTGGAAAAGTTATCTTGAGTTATGCAAACCCAAAGTGGTTGCCCTGATCGTTTTTACGGCTATTGCGGGGATGTTATTAGCCGTTCCAGGAATACCGCCTATCGGCCTGTTTATCTACAGCAGCTTAGGCATTGCGCTGGCCGCAGCTTCCGCCGCTGCGATCAACCATTATATCGATCGCGAAGCCGATGCGCTGATGGATCGCAACAAACACCGCCCGTTGCCCAAAGGCGAATTAAGCTCAACCAACGTCATCGTTTTTGCGGCGGTACTGGGTGTTATCTCGATGGCATTGCTGATCGTTATGGTCAACGCGTTGACAGCATTGCTGACCTTCTTGTCGGCACTGGGCTATGCAATTATCTATACCGTCTACCTTAAACGCATGACCCCGCAAAATATCGTGATTGCCGGCGCTTTCGGGGCCACGCCGCCGATGCTGGGCTGGTGCGCGATGACCGGCGAACTGCATCCTTACTCACTGTTGCTGTTCTTGATTATTTTCGCCTGGACGCCGCCGCATTTCTGGCCGCTGTCTATCGCCAAGCGCAAGGAATTCGCCAAAGTCGGCATACCGATGTTGCCGGTCACGCACGGCGTGGAATACACCCGCCTGCATATTTTGCTGTATTCCCTGCTGCTGTTCATCGTGACGCTGCTGCCCTATCTGACCGGCATGAGCGGTCTGATTTATTTGTCTGCCGTAGTGCCGTTAGGTCTCGGCTTTATTTATTTCGCCATTTTGATGATGCGCAGGAAAGATGACAAAACAGCGATGCGAACTTTCTTTTATTCGCTGATGTATTTAACCGGCGTATTTATCGCTTTGTTAGTCGACCATTATTTTAAATTCACCTTCGCCGCGACTGCTCCCGGCAGTCTTGCGGCATACATACCATCCCTGGCAATATGACATTGACTCATCACGAACAAACGCCGCACCCGGAACATCCGTTCGCAGAATTTATCCGCATCCTGGGCAAGGGCAAAAAAGGCTCACGCCCCTTAACGCAGGATGAAGCCTACCATGCGATGCATATGATCCTGACCGATCAGGTACAGCCGATCCAACTGGGCGCATTCCTGATGCTGATGCGCGTCAAGGAAGAAACCCCGGAAGAATTGGCCGGTTTCGCCCAGGCAGCACGGGAATCGTTTGATATTGCCGACAATGCCGTAAAAGTCGACCTGGACTGGTCGTCTTATGCGGGAAAGCGCCGGCATTTGCCCTGGTTTTTGCTGTCGGCTTTACTGCTGGCCGAAAACGGCATCACCGTTTTTATGCACGGCGCCAGCGGCCATACCGCTGGCAGGCTGTACACCGAAAACATGCTGGGATATTTGGGTCTTAAAGTGCGCAAGCTCTATTAGCGACGCCAAACTACAGCTGGAACAACAGCATTTCAGTTATTTATCGCTGGAGCATTTTTGCCCCAAGCTACATGAAATTATCGAACTGCGCCCGATACTGGGTTTGCGCTCGCCGGTTCACACCCTGGTGCGCTTGTTGAATCCGTTTAACGCAGAGTACAGCATCCAGGGCATCTTCCATCCCGGTTACCGCCCCGTGCATCAACAAGCCGCCGCCTTGTTAAACCAGCCGCACATGGCGGTATTAAAAGGCGAAGGCGGCGAAACCGAGCGCAACCCAGATATGGAATGCCTGGTGCAAAGCGTACACAACGGCGAATTATCCGACGAAAACTGGCCTGCTTTATTTACCCACCGCCACGTCAAACCCGAGCTGCTTGAACCGGAACAACTGGCGTTGATTTGGCAGGGAAAAATGGAGGACGATTTTGCACAAGCCTCTATCATCGGCACAGCGGCGATTGCGCTTAAGTTGTTGGGTAAGACTGATACGCAGGAACAGGCGCAGCAATTGGCGACTGATTATTGGTTAGGGCGGGATAAGCAAAAATATGCAGGAGCTTAACACCGAGTATATCCGCGAAAAAATCAACAAGCCTTATTTTGAAGGACAAGAATGCCAAATACAAATATGCCAGTAGAACATGCAATTGTTCGGTCAACTGTTCGCTTACTCGCCGGACCGATAACTGGCCAAGCCACGTCAACAGGCACAGGATTTTTCTACCAAGTTACGGAGCCGACATCAAACCTTGCAAAAATGCTGATTGTCACAAACAAGCATGTAATTAAAAACGCTGATCAGGTTGAATTCGTGCTTTCATCAGCAAAGTCAGTGAGCAATCTAAATGAACAGCGACAACCTATCAGCCGAGTAGATCAAAGTGTAAAAGTAAGTCTCGCAGGAAATCTCTATCTGCATCCCGATCCCACTATAGACCTTTGCGGAATTGATATCACGATACCAGCTGGCAAAATAATACAAGGTGGCGAGCAAATTCGATCAATGTTTCTAAATTCAAGCTGGCTTCCATCCTTGCAAGATCGGCCAAACATTAGAGATATAGAAGACGTTTTGGTTGTAGGCTATCCTCAAGGCATTTGGGATGAATATAACAACATGCCGATTGCACGCCTTGGAACAACAGCCACGCATCCATTAGCGCAGTACAAAGGGAACAAAGATTTTCTGGTTGACGTTGCCGCATTCCAAGGTTCAAGTGGATCGCCCGTCTTTATCTACGAAGCCCCTTGGTACCGCCAAGCAGATGGAAACTACGCGCCCGGAACCAAAGCTCAATTCATCGGAATTGTCTGGGGCGTGGTAGAAATGACGACAACCGGAGAAATTAAGATCATCGATGTTCCGTCAGCCCTTACCCCAGTCCCGGTATTAAGAACATCTTTGAATCTAGCGATTGCGATGCATGCAGATGTAATCATGGATCTCGATGAGCTTGTCTTTCCAGGTATTACCAAAACCCGAAACTCATGAAAGAAACGCTTGTAACACGGATTATTTGCAGGGCGGATCACCGCTGGTAATCAACCGCAACTTCGACAGCTCTGTAGGTTGGGCATGCTTTTTATGCCCAACATTACGTTGTTTCAATATGGCGGTAGATTTCGGATTTAACCTCAGCTATTCCGTCATCGGATACAAAAATGTTGGGCAACGAAAAGCTGTTGCCCAACCTACGAAACTGCGACAGACTGTCATCGACGTTGGGCGTCGCCTAAAACGCCTACTTTTGGCGATTGGCGGTTTACTGCCGCGAAACCGCCCTACGCTTACATGCAAACGTGGAGATATAGAAACTTTTATATGGCGAAAATGGGGGGCAGAATATGAGCAAGATAACCGCAGCAGATACGCTTGAATTATCAATACCTGAAAGAATTCAATTAGTGGAAGACATATGGGATACGATAACTGAAAAAGCATCTTCTATCGAACTGACCGACGAGGAGAAAGGCATAATTGATGAGCGGCTGGAAAAGTATCACCAAAGCCCTGAATCAGGCTCCCCGTGGGAAGACGTCTACAAAAGAATCGCGAGCAAGCAGTGAAATATCATGTCATTGTCAGCCCCGAGGCTGAAAATGATTTAAAGGAGATATTTTCTTGGTATGAGAATACCAGGATAGGCTTGGGATATGACTTTCTTTTGCAGGTTGACGCGGGAATCAACTTTATCAAGAGAAATCCTGAAATCCATCCGATTGAATACAAAGGGACCAGAAAACACATTATTAAAAGATTTCCATACAAAATCGTCTATTTTGTTAAGGAAGAAAAGATAATAATCCTTGCGGCGCTTCACGGTAAGAGAAGCTCTGAGCTACTGAAAAACAGGGTAGATAGCATTTAACAAGTTGCGGTTCCCACTTAATCCGCCTCCGTTTAAACTCATCTCACTGGCATCGTAACTACAAGACAACATCCTTAAAGGAGAAAAACATGCAAACCGCTAAACAAGCCGCAAAGCAGATTATTGATCATGTTTCTGACCAGGCAACGTGGGATGACATCATGTATGAGTTGTATGTCAAACAAAAAATTGAGAAAGGACTGAGTGCTATTGAGGAAGGCCGCGTAATATCCAATGAGGACGCTAAAAAACGGCTCTTGGGCAATGAGGGTTAACTGGACAGAACCGGCATTAGAGGATTTAGAAGCGATTCAGGCTTATATCGCCAAAGACTCCAGCTTTTATGCCCGCCAATTTATTGAGCGTATTTTTGATACCGCAACAAAACTGGAATCTTTTCCCGAGGTAGGCCGACGAGTGCCGGAAGCCGAAGAAAGAACTGATATTCGGGAATTGATTTTTCAAGGCTACCGCATTATCTATCTGACCCAACCAGAACACATCACTATTATCGCCGTTATTCATGGCAGCCGGGATTTAGCCGGAATGGAAGGTAAGCCTTGGTAGTTCCGTAACACTGTAAGACGGATTATTGGATCGGGTGGAGATTTATATGGCGAAAATGGGAGCCAGAATATGAGCAAAATAACCACAACTGATACGCTTGAATTATCAAACCCATGCCTTCAATTCTGCCGACCTACTGACTGCTCCTGCCGATCGTTTTTCTATCCCAACGAAAACCGGCCGTTTCATTTATCATTGCCAAGATCATTAGTTTGGTTTTTAACTTTGTTTTCAAGTTCTTTTATAAATGCCTCATCTGCAAGTTTTTGCCTCTTGGTTGGGGAAAAATACTGCAAATAAATAACAAACATAAAAACTATAATCACCATAATTGCTATCAACATAATTTATTCCTTAAACAGTTACGCCTTCGTTTCTTTGTAATATAGCAAATTAAAAATATCTAGTCATGGCCTAGGTGTCGTTGCTTTGACTGGAAATACTTGCAAATCGTAAGGGCCGGAGCTGCGCGCGCCGCCCCGCTTTGAGATGTTCAAAAATACTCGTTCCCACGTGCTGCGTCCTGAAAGGTTGTGCGCGATGCATTATGACCACGAATCACGGCGCGCCTTGTGCATAATCAAGTTTATTTTGAAGAAATGCGCTAGGTAATTCATGATCTTGAAAAACCATCAGGTTTGAGAATATTATTTCTTGAATGGTACAAGATAAAGTTGGAGGTATTCTCACTATGTTGGCTATTTATCCCTTTCTAGATTTTACCCACCTCTTGAGTTCTATAACTCACCTTGTAGGCGCAATATTCTTTACTTACCAAGCCAACTTCATGCTTCGACGGGGAAAGGGATCGAGCATGCGTATCGTCTCACTGGCTGTATTTGCCGGTTCCTGTATTTTCTTATTACTGGTCAGTGGCGTCTATCATTTGCTGACGACAACCGGAACGGCTCATATGGTTTTTCAACGGCTCGACCATGCTGCTATTTTTCTAGTCATCGCAGGCACCTTTACGCCAATACACTGCATCCTTTTTACCGGATTTTTAAGATGGGGATTTCTCGCCATCGTTTGGGTTCTGGCTATCAGCGGTCTTATCGTAAAAACAATTTTTTTCACATCAATACCGGAATGGTTAGGTTTGTCTTTCTATCTGGGTCTTGGCTGGATGGGGCTGTTGATGGGGTTTCATCTTTGGCGAAGATATGGCTTCGCTTTTATCCGGCCACTGGTGCTCGGCGGCATTTTTTACACGGTAGGGGCCGTTATTGAGTACCACCAAAAATTGACCATACTTCCCGGCATAATCGGCCCCCATGAAATTCTGCATATCGCCGTACTTTTGGGCATAGGTTTTCAGTGGTGGTTTATTGTCAAAACACTGGATCAAGTCCTGATTATTAAACAATCGGAATAGACATTGCCATGCCGGCATGGATTGGCTGAATAACGATCATTGAAAACAGCCTTTTCAATAATATAAAACAAACTGCTGTTGGTTCAAGCATTTCCGGCGCATACTTGACTGCGATACGGAAGTATCGACCAGCGCTTTCAAGTTTGGCGCGTCCCCCGTAGTGATTGGATCGTTTGATACGCGATATAGTTCTCCACAGCGCGTGAGCCAGTCCCTTATCCTCAAAAATCATTTGGCATTAAAAATACTTGGAGCTTTGGTATGTAAAGGCATTCAGCTCAATAGCGGATTCACCTGATATAGGTAATAGCGCTTATTGATCTAAGAAATTGAACTTCCTATCTTATAGATACTCGTACAACACCAACCGATTTTTAGGGTTATTTAAATTAAAATAGGAAAGTGAACATGAAAAGAATAAATCTAGCGGCAATATTATTGATTTTATCCGCATTTACCAGCGCTGTTTATGCCGATATTACCCTGCAATCCAAAGAAGAAGTAGAGGGTACCTGGAAGCTGCAATCCACCAAAAACTCTTTAACCGATAAAGAAGCCATCCCGAGGGAAGATACCTGGATATTTAAAGACGGCAAAGTAACGATCTTGCATATTCCGCGCGAAGGAAAATTCTATGATCAACCGCCGGTAAATTACGAAATAGAAGACGGTAAATTAAAAGTTGCTCTGGTGGGCAATAACAGGTTTGACGTATTTTCTTTAGTGGAAAAAGACGACAAAAGTATGACCCTAAAAGGAAAATTCGGCGGCTATTATTACTTTGTAAAAAAATAGTATCTTAACGCATTTAAAGTGGCGATGGATATCCCATCGCCACAGTTCATAGTGGGCAGTCGGTAGGACTCACGGCAAATCCTCCGCTGCAAAATCCCGCCGTTTAGACTTATCGCCAGAATCTCGACAAAGACTGTAACGTCACCCTGCGGCTCTGCTGGAGAATCGATAGACCTTGTACTCGATACGTTCCGGGAGCTTGTCCGGCAATTCCGGGTTAATCTCGAACACGCTCTCAACATGGGCCAAATCGATCTCGTAAGCCTCCGAGTACAATGTTTTGATCTCTTCGGCAACGCCAAAGGCTTGGCATGCGCTGTCTTTTTCTTCCGCATCCTCCGCGGTCAGCAGAAAAACCTTGGCGGTTTTTGCAACAATCAATCTCAAATGGGCAATATAGCGTTGACGGATGTCTTCCGGCAGAGCGGTAAGCGCTGCCCGGTCATAAACCATATCAACCGGCCCCAGATCGCTCTCGGTCAATGAAAAGTAATCGCCGCATAAGATACTGAGTTTCCCGTGCTCCCATAGCGTAAATTGACCAACCTGCCGCCGAACAGGTTTCAGACGGTTCTCCCGGAAAAAAGCCCGCACCGCAATAGGACTCAACTCAACACCGATGACTTCATGCCCCTGCTCGGCAAGCCAGATCATGTCCAAACTCTTGCCGCAGAGCGGCACAAACACCCGGCTGCCTTTTGCCGGATCAAGACTGGGCCAAAATCTGGTCAGAAGTTGGTTCACCGTTTGCTGGTGAAAATCGGTTCGCCGGTCACGCCAGAACTGCAACCAAAGAACGTTGTCACGACCGGTCATGACGGCTCCAGCGCCAGCGATTGAGTAAAGGTCAGAAAACGCCCCTTAAACGGATCACCGTTTTCCATGAAATTATCGGCACGTCGAGTGGTAAAGCCATAACCGAGTTCTGCCATTTCCCGACAAAAACCGACACGGTTGCCGCGATCCGGATCAACGATAATGATCTGGGCAGACGGGTCGGCATGACGGTCAATGAAACCGGCAAGCTGGCCGGGCTGTTGTCGTTCATAAAGGACATCACTGCCGATGATCAAGTCGAACTGCCCCAGCTCAGGATTGTTTACCTCCCAATTTCCAGTGTGATATTTCAGCGGCCCCAGTTTGTTCAGCAGCAGGTTCTCCTTTAAAAAAGCCTGACTCAAAGGATGCCAATCGCTGACGGTCATGTCTCCTGCCCGACGATGGATGACCAGGCTTGCCAGGGCTAGACCGGCACCGATTTCCAGAATGCGTTTCCCCGTCCAGGTCAATAGTATGCATAGCCAAAGCCAGTACCTGCGCTGACGGCCATAGATGACCGAATAACGACCAACTGGCTGGTGAGATACCGGCAAGCTCCGCTTCGCCTAGCGGATCGGAATATTGCTGGAGATCTAACAAAGAACGGATCAGATAGTCCGTACCGCCAACAGTGACGGTCTCGTACTTGACATGGTAATCGGGCATAGGGATTTCTTCTCATCGGGAACGGGTTGTACATCAGGAAAATGTTCTGATCGAACGGGCACAACACTTCGTGAGAAGAGGTATACAGGCCGAAAATGGCACTTGCGGGGGATTACCCCGAAGTTACTTTTGAACTCGGGGGTTTTTAAAGAGTAGCACGTCGGATACCGGAGTGACTAAAAAATAACGGGAGACTTTTGTTTTTCCTCAATTCAGATCGGGCGTCTTATTTCAGACAGACGACGATTTGCATTTTCTAAAGCGTCCAGCGATAAAGTTAAAACATATCCTCCGTGACATAAATTTCGTGTCCCGAAATAGCGACTCCAATGCCTTGTTGGTCGTAGTTCGGCGACAGGATGTTTTTTCGATGCGGCGGGCTGTCCATCCATCCCTGCACGGTCGATTGCACAATTTCTTCCTGAGTTTTCCAGGCGTATTCTTTTTTTACCGCGACACCGTTTTCTTTAGTCGTAATGACCTTATCGTAAAGATTATTCATAAATATATTTTCACCCGGACCGACTGCCCAGGTATTGGCGTCGCGTTGCTTTTTCTTGTTCCAGCCCAGATTTTTAGCTCGCTCGACGGGACCTTCCCCCTGCAAATTCATGTGGCTAAAAAAATGATAGCTGCGCCATGTCGCTGCTATGCTTGCGGGCGATGGCGGCGAGTAGCTCATCCCTATCCAATTGGGACAATCCGTGATTTTGCCGCACCCGGTTTATCTGTTGATGAATTTGGCGTTCAAGTTCAGCAGCAGTTATCTTCGGCGGCGCGCCAGCATCGGCTGCTACCGGATAATGAGCAAGGCCGAGGCAAAAAATGAGCATGGATAAAATTCGTTTCATAATCTTGATACAGGAATTAGCGGTGTAAATAAGGAAAACGTCGAGGGGGCATTCGATGTTCGGGAAAAGCAAAAGTGTCAGGTCTTTCCTTCTGCATGATCAAGTTTATTTTGAAGAAATGCACAATGCAAGATCAGGAACCATTTGTTTTATGCCCCATGCATATTCTACAAGATTAGTGCATATCAGGTGTTTATACGTATTGTGGGTTTAGTTTACGACCTGATAGATTAACTAAAAGTTTAAACTCAATTCACCCCGTTACCGAGGAGGTAGAAAAGATTTTTTAATCATTTTTTTACCAATACCATCCGATAATCACAACGAAGGATAATTTATGAATATCACCAAAAACACAGCGCTAACTTTATTACTGGCTTTCTTTTTAAGCTCAACCTGCGTTGTCGCTTATGCAGACAGCCCAAACGAAACCATTATGCATATTGAAAAAGCTAAAGTCGAAATCATCCATAGAGATTTCATGCCGCCCAGCGAGCATTTAAAAGCGGCGCGTAAGGCTTCCGAAACAGTAACAGGAAATCCGGACATCGTCAAAACGGCCAACGCATGCATCATTCAGGCGCAAATTAAAGTAAACCAGTTTGATATAAAAGGTGCTACGGAGGAGTTGGATAAGACGCTGGAGCTGTATAAATCACTTAAACCGGAATAGAAAAACTGGTTTCAGCCTTGTAGGCCGGCCAATTGCTTTTAGTTGCCTGACATTAGGCATTCAATAAAGAGCGGAATAGCCCCCCAAACGCCGTTGTCATTTTGACCTTGAACATGTCGGACATAAACAGCATGCCCGACCGTGGCTTTTTCCGCTCTAAAGCAAAAAATGCTTTATTTCCTCATTGATCTTTTGAATCTTTTATCCAATTTGTCATTGGCATCTTGAGATAATTGAGCTGCCCGATTAGCTTCGGCTTCTGCGGCTCCTGCCTTTGCCGCCGCATCAGCAGCTGTAGCGGATGCTTGTTTAACGGAACTATCCAAGCCATTAACTTGCGACTGTAAATTTTCAACATCAGAATTAGTTGCGCAAGCCGTAACCAGACTCAAAGCCAGAACAATCATTGATAATTTCATTACTTTTTTCATATTATTTTTCCTTACTCAAGATGATTACTATAAAAGTTTCATACATCAAATAACTCTATATTTAACATGAGTTATTTAACTACATTTTGCATCTCGATAACTTAACGCGAGCTTAACGCAGTTCCGTGGGATGCGGTGAGGCTGCATGGGTGCAGATGGTCTGGCAAAATCACCACAGCGTCAATTCTAAACGGGCGTCGAGTTTGCGCTGGTTCCCAATCTCCAGCTTGGGAACCAGCGAATGCAAGACCTGAAACATTTTTTTGAGGCGCGCGATGCACCCCTACCCGGCTGAAAATCACAGAAATTTGAAGACATGTTGTTCTTTCTAATGTAGCAGAGTATGCTGAACCTCCTACATTCGGCAATTAAACATTGCCATATCAATCATCAAAACATTGGTATTCCGACGTCATTCGTATGAATGTTCAGAAAGTCCCCCCATCAATTATTTGGAGAAAGTACCATGAGCAAAGAACAAAAAAGCAATAAAGAAGACAAGAAAAAACCAGCTTTGAGTCCGAAAGAAAAGAAAGCCATGAAAAAAGCAAAGAAAGATTCTAAGAGTTAATAAAATTAACGAGAATTTAATATAACCCAATGGCTTCCAATCTGAAGATTGGGAGCCCTGATGAGTTCTAGCATCCAAAATCGAATTACTAATCAAGCGAATGTGTCGGGTTAGGGCTAACGCCTAACCCGCCCTACGGTACTAACCTTGATTAAAATTGAGCGAACCGTGAGTCATGCAAATGCGATGACTACACTTAGTGCAGTTGACGCAGTTGTGTAGCCCATATGTAGCGTAGCGAAATGCGGGATGATCGGAACCATGAAACCCCGGATTCCGCAAGCTTCATCCTGGCTACCTCGCTAAATGGCTATTGTTTTATATTGATATTTTCTGTGAAGCCTCAAAGTCTAACGACATTAATCTTTCAGAATAAAAGATATAGTGGTTAAATGCAGTTAAAACCAAACAGACCAAATAAGTAAAACAAATCGTTACAAGGTAATTGGTTTTTGCACCGGACAGAGCGGCGGATGATGGGTTGTAGAAAGGGGAAATCAGCTGTCTTAAGAGAGTCATCCGAAAGAAAATGGCTTTCGGTCATATCTGTCAAAAACAAACAATCATAACTAAAACTAAACACTAGGGGAGAGATATTATGTGCACAGATTTTCTTATTCAAGCGGAGGATGGTACCTGGGTGAATGGTCGTAGCATGGAGTTCGGCACCGACTTGCATACGCAGGTCTATATTCGGGCTCCCAAGGTTACCGACGTTTTGCAAGGGATGGACGACGAAACGATGGAGCTGACACCGACCTACGGTTTTGTCGGCACCTCCTCCTTCGGAACCAGCATATGCACGGACGGGCTAAATACAGCCGGCTTGTCGACCGGCGCACTGTGGCTGCCCGGCTCACAATATCAAGAACCCAAGCTGCTCCACCCGTCGAAAAACGTACTTTGCGGCTTCTTCGTCACTTGGATGCTTGCGCACTGCGCCACCACAGATGATGTGCGTCATGCGCTGGAAAACGATGAAATCCGTGTCGTCGGCGACAAATGGTTGGACAAAATAAGCCCATTGCACTTTCCGGTGCATGACGCCAATGGCAACAGTATTGTCATTGAGTTTCTCGAAGGAAAAGCAGTGATCAGCGACAATCCGGTCAACGTGTTGACCAACCGTCCTTTTTTCCCTTGGCACCTCGACAACTTGCGCAACTATGTGAACCTTAGCCCTTGGGACACCGCTTCCATCGTGCTTGGTGACTTAACGGCTGAAAACACCGGTCACGGCACCGGACTGGCCGGACTGCCCGGTAACGCTACACCTCCTTCACGTTTCGTGCGCACTACCTACCTGAAGCAGTTCGCGTTGCAAGCCAAGACGGCGGCGGATGCGCAGAGCCAAGCCTTCCATTTGCTGAACGCCGTGGACATCCCTCTGGGCACCGTTCGAACCAAGACCACTCCTTCGATACTGAATCCTGAAGGTGTGGAGTATGACTACACCCAATGGGTGATAGTGAAGGATATTACCAATCGGATATTCAATATCCGTATGTATAACAGCCCGCTGGTTTGGAACATCGACCTAAAAACCCTGGATTTTTCAGCATTAAACGGTCGACAAATTCCAGTACCCCAAGAGCAGGTCGCACTGCCTTTGCTGACGTAAGGTAACTCACAGAAAATAAAATACCCAAAGTCTTGTGTCGGGCAACGAAAGCTATTGCCTGACATTAGACGTTCAATAAAGGTCGGAGATAGCCAAACCCAAAGGCCATTGTCATTTTTACCTTGAAAAGGTCAGACATAAACAGCATGCCCGACCTCGGCTGCGGCGGTTAAATTCAAACACCCCGGAAACGTTAGGGCACATGAGAATGAGATAAATGCACAATACAAGACCTGCCCCAATCTTTTGCGTCTTTTGCAGGAAAACCGCATGCACGGTTTGATGAGGAAGGACAGGCGTAAGCCTGCTCTTTACTCTACCTGTCTTTCGAAACCATTTTTCTTTGCTTCCCCCAATTCAGGCAATACATTTAAGATTAAATTGTATAAAATCGAACTCAACCAATAATCCACTTAGCATTTGGAGCTTGTCATGACTACGCTTACTGTTCACAATCTTGATGATGCGATGGAAAAGCAACTACAAATCAGTGCAAAACAACATAACTGCTCTACAGAAGAAGAAGCTTACCGTATTCTGAAACAAGCGCTTTTTCCAATTGAAAATCAAAAAAACTTGGGTAGCCGTTTACACAGACAAATCCTGGCGTTAACCAATGGCGTAGAGTTAGAACTCCCCGCTCGCTCACTTCCTCGTGCAGCACCTGACTTCTCAGAAAACAACACATGATATTGCTGGACACCAATATCATTTCCGAATTAATGAAAACACATCCTAACCCTGCCGTCATTGAATGGTTGGATGAACAATTTAGCAACGAATTATATCTTCCCGCCATCGTCAAAGCCGAAATTGAAATGGGCGTCGCCATTTTAGATAACGGCAAACGCAAACAAGCTTTGTTACAAGCGACCAAACTCATCTTTATGAGCTTTTCAAATCGCTGCTTACCGTTTGATGGTGAAACGGCCAGCCATTATGCAAAAATCATTGCCTTTGCAAAAAAGCAAGGTCGTCCAATGAGTGTGGAAGATGCTCAAATTGCTGCAATTGCAATGCAAAATTCTGCGTTACTTGCTACGCGCAACACCACTGATTTTGATTTTTTGGACAATTTGAACTTAGTCAATCCGTGGTTGTATTCAACAAATTAAAAAAGCACAGGAGGTCTTTCATTGTGCGTAATCAAGTCTTATTTTGGATAAATGCACAATGCAAGACCTGACACCGTGCCTTCGCGAGCTGTCTTAAGCTGCTCGACAAACAGCAACACGCTGAACTCCTCCAGCATCCAGCGGAATGAGTCTTGTTGATTATCGTTCCCACGCTCCGGCGTGGGAACGCAGTAGTAGACGCTCCAGCGTCCCGGCGGAACCTGTGCGGGTTCGAGGTGTTTTGTTTCGCAACGCTGGAGCGTTGCGGACTGAATTCCCACGCCGGAGCGTGGGAACTATATAATCTCCAATACGGTTTGACATCGATAAGGGACACGATGCGCTCCCTACCCGGCTTGGGAACCAGCGAAACGGTGCGGTTCTCACCGCCCCCACGGCCCTCCTTCTTAGAAGGTTACCGGTCCGAAGTGGAAGTCGTAGGCAACTTGACTGAGGACGAGTTTGTTGAGGCACTTCACTGTGATTGTGCCAGCCTCGATAGGGCGCCCGAAGACCGCTAGATTTGGAACAGAGAAAGACTGTTCGTGAGCTTGGAGTTGCGGGATTCTCCGATGTGATAGTCCATAAGTCGTTCGAAGCGGCACCGCGCCTAGCCGAAGGAGACTGAAATACGACGGATAGATGAGACCGTCAAATCCAGCGTTGCGAGCAGCCGTCGCGATAGTGCGAGTGATGTCGTATGAATGTTTTCCGGCCAAAAAGAGCATATGAACGGCCATATCAAGACTCTCAAACTCAGTAATGCGATCACTTTCCTGCAAGATCACCGATAAATCGAGAAACCGTAGCGGGCGGGTTGGCGCGAGGGTCGCGACGTATAACTCGTCCTCTGCGGTAACCCTGCATTCATGGATGCAGACTTGCAGATCAGGAGATGCGTAAAGAGCGGGAGCACCGCTGGCGTCGAGCCGACCAGTTCCAGCAAACGTAGCGGGTGGGCTGTCGTACTCATGGTGCTCCGCAGGAGACTTAGGATCCTTCCGAATTCTATAAAACGACAGCGTTGATTCGATCTCGCGAGTTGGATACTCCCGCACAATGCGCTCGACGATGAGGGATCGGGATGCCAGATCTTGAAGTGCTTTTAGTGGCTCGACTTCGCCCACCATCCAGAGGCGCGGACCGTAATGGAAGAAGCCTATCCCCAGCAATTTCTCGAATAGTGCTATATCTGACTTGAGCCACGGTGAGTGCTCAATGCTCGTATCTTGATGCTCATTAAACTGGATGAGCGGTGCCCCACCGTAGTCAGTTCGCCAAAACGATCCCCACACGAAGAATCTGTAGGCCAGAGTCTCAAGCTTTTCTTTGTCAATCTTGTATCCTTCCGTGCTTCCGCAGCTTGGGCAGGCCGCGTCGTCTAAGATACCGAGTTGCTCGGCATCAAGATGAAGACCTTGATCCGTGAAGCACTTCGAACACGCTATGAATTCAGTAACGGGAGGCATTTGTGAAACTTAAAGTGATATATAAACATCAATCTGTCTTATAAAAAATCCAATTTGCCGCATATTAATCATAAATTCGTCCAATTGATTGTTTTTATTGGGTTAAGTTTAAAATAACAAGACATAAGGCACAAACACAACACTCAAGGACACCTCGAAAAACCGCCATTTTTGGCGGGTTCAGCAACGTAAGATACTGATTTTACTAGAGCCGTCTTTTGTTTCGAGGTGCCCTCAAGCCATCACAAAACATTATCACCCTCTCTCATCCCAAGCCTTATCCATCCGCTTCGCCGAAACCGGATAAGCCGTCTTAAGCTGCTGCGCAAACAACGATACCCTGAATTCCTCCAGCATCCAACGATACGGGTCTTGTTCCGGGATAACCTTGTCTTTTTTGGCTTTCTTCTCCACGTCCTTCCAAAACCGTGTCGCATAACGGCTGGCTTCCTGGACTTTTTGCAGATTGTTATCGCGTTTATCCAGCCGGTATTGCACGGCCTTCAAATAGCGCGGGATGGCTTTGAGCTGCTGAGTACGGCGTGTTGCGGATGAACCCGGCATAGATCAGCAAATCCAGCTGTTCGTTAATGTCTTTCGCCAGCGGATCGTTCGCATTGAAGCGGTTCAGCTGGGTTTTGATCGCGCCGTAAAGTTCCATGATTTCCAGCGCGATTTTCCCGGCTTCATTGGCGGCGCTGATCAGCCCGGATTTATTTTGCTGCAAGCTTTGTTCAAAAGCCTGCTGGGTGCGGATGGTTCGGCCTTCAACAAATACGCCGTACAGGGCGACATAAAGAATGTCGTCTTTATACGAAACCTCTGCGTCATTGCCGATAATCGGATGTTTCGGCAAGCGGTTATAGGTCAATTCCGCTGCTGCCGACTTCGGCATGTTTTTCAGCACATAAGTGCATTCCTTGCGCAATTGCAGCTGGAACAAGCGCATTAATCCGGCCTGATGCTGTAATGCGGCTTTTTGCTCGGTGTCGAAAATACGCACGCCGACCGCATCGCCTTCGTCGATGATCGCGGGGAATCCGACAAAGGATTGGCCTTTCTGGATAAACTGGTAAGTCTCCGGCAAATCGTCGAATGCCCAGCCGATGCAGCCGGTGTAGTTCAGCTCGTCGGCGGCAATCTGGTCGAAGCTGTCCCCGGCTTTGGCGGTATGCTTGAGCTGCAATTTTTTCAGGTCGCGGCCGTAATCCAGCAGTTGGCCTTGATCGTCTACAACCCTGAAATTCATCCTCAAGTGATCGGTCAAGGTCTCGGTATTCCAGGCATTGAGCGGAATCGCCTCGCCGGTCAGTTTTCTTAAGCGGTTGCCCAGCCATTCCTGCAACGAGCCTTTAAAGTCCGGCTCGATTTCAAGACACTGTTTGACGGTTTCAGGCACCGGCACAAAATGTTTCCTGATGTTCTTGGGCAGGGCTTTAATCAGCGCGATGCATTTTTCTTCCAGCAAGCCCCGGCACCAGCCAGTCGAAAGCCGTTTGCGAGACCTGGTTTAATTGATGCACCGGGATAATCGCGGTCACGCCGTCTTCATCATGCCCCGGCTCGAACCGGTATTGCAGCGGGATGGTCAGGTTGCCGATCTTCTTGCTGTCCGGGAAATCCCATTCGTTGACATAATCTTGCTCCTGTTCCCGCGTTAAATCCTCCTTGGTTAAAAACAGGATCTTCGGGTTGGCGCGTTCGGCTGTTTTGCGCCAAGTATCCAACGTAACGCCGCTGACCACCTCGGGCGGCAGTTTGCTGTCGTAGAATTCATAAAGCCATTGCTCATCCTCGACCAAATCGACCCGGCGGCCTTTATGCTGGATCATGCCCACTTCTTCGAGCAGTTTCTGGTTGGCGACATAAAACGGCGCGTTGCTGTGGTAATCATGATCGACCAGCGCCGAGCGGATAAAAATCTCCCGTGCGGCTTTGGCATCGACATGGTCATAAGGAATCTTGCGCCCGGCTTGCAGCGTCAAGCCGTACAGCAAGGTCCGTGAAGACACCATGCAACGCGCGCCTTTCTTTTCCCAATGCGGGTCGTAATAGTTGTGCTTGACCAGATGCTCGGCGCATTGCTCTATCCATTCCGGCTCGATCCGGGCGACATTGCGCGCATAAACCTTGCTGGTTTCGACCTGCTCCGCGGCCATGATCCATTTGGGTTTGAGCTTATGCAGGCCGGAACCGGGGAAGATGAAAAACTTCAGGCCGCGTGCGCCGAGATATTCGTATTGCTCATGGCGAAAGCCGATATTGGACAACAGGCCCGGCAACAGGGCGCGATGAATTTTTTCATAACCCGGATCATCGGTGTTCGGGGTCATTTTTAAATCGCCTTTAACCACCTGCATGATTTGCGCGTGGATGTCGAACCACTCGCGCATCCTCATATAAGACAGGAAATTGTCGGTGCAGTATTTGCGCAGCTTGCTGTTGGACAGGTGTTTTTTCTTTTCCTCGTAGGTATTCCAGATATTTAAAATGGTTAAAAAATCGGACTCGGGATGACGAAACGCCGCGTGTTTGGCATCGGCCTGCTGCATTTTATCGGCGGGTTTTTCGCGCGGGTCTTGCACGCTTAACGCGGAAACGATAATCGCGACTTCGGTCAGGCAATGCTCATGCGCGGCAGCGATCAGCATCCGGGCAAGCTTGGGGTCGGTCGGGAATTTGGCTAACTGTTTGCCGACTTCGGTCAGCTTGCCCGATTTATCCAGCGCGTTGACTTCATGCAGCACGGTTTTGCCGTCGCGGATCATCTTGTCTTCGGGCGGCTCAATGAACGGGAAGTCTTCAATGTCGCCGAGATTTAACGAGATCATCTGCAAAATAACCGCAGACAAATTGGTGCGCATGATTTCCGGCTCGGTAAATTCCGGCCGGGCTAGATAATCGTCGTGCGAATACAGCCGGATGCAAATACCTTCGGCGACACGGCCGCAGCGCCCTGCCCTTTGATTGGCGCTAGATTGCGAGATGCGTTCAATCGGCAGACGCTGGATTTTGCTGCGATGGCTGTAACGGCTGATCCGCGCGTGGCCGGTGTCGATCACGCAGCGGATGCCCGGCACCGTCAACGAGGTTTCCGCGACGTTGGTCGCCAGCACGATGCGCAGCTTGCCGCCTTTGGGTTTGAACACCCGCTCCTGCTCGCTGACGCTGAGTTTCGAATACAGCGGCAGGATTTCATATTGGGTCGGGTGGTGTTTTTTCAGCGAATCGGTCGTTTCCCTGATTTCCCGCTCGCCGCTGAGAAAAATCAGGATGTCGCCGCGCAAATCCCGGTACAGCTCGTCAACCGCATCGAGTATCGCGTTTTGCAAGTCGTCGGTAGTCTCATCGGCTTCTTCATCGTCTTTTTGCTCGATAGGACGGTAACGCACGTCCACCGGATAAGTGCGGCCTGAAACTTCGATAATCGGCGCTTTATTGAAATGATCGGAAAAGCGTTGCGTATCGATGGTTGCCGAGGTGATGATCAGCTTTAAATCGGGCCGTTTGGGCAGCAGCCACTTCATGTAACCGATCAGGAAATCGATGTTCAAACTGCGCTCATGCGCCTCATCGATAATGATGGTGTCGTATTGATTTAAGTAAGGATCGTTTTGCGATTCGGCCAGCAAGATACCGTCGGTCATCAGCTTAACCAACGATTCGGCGTGAGTCTTATCGTTAAAGCGGATTTTGTAGCCGACCGACTTGCCGATCGGTTCGCCAAGTTCTTCCGCGATGCGGTCGGCGACGGTGCGCGCGGCAATTCGCCGGGGCTGGGTGTGGCCGATAAATCCCGCCGCTCCCCGGCCTATCGACAGGCAAATCTTGGGCAACTGCGTGGTCTTGCCGGAGCCGGTTTCGCCGCAGACAATCACCACCTGATTTTCCTGTATCAGCTTGGCGATGTCGTCTTTTTTGCCGGTGACCGGCAAATCGGGGAATGTCAGCACGGGAATGCTGGCGAGGCGCTTGTTTCTGGCCGCAACCGACCTTTCAATACGGCTCGCCAGCGCGTTCAATTCTTCCTCTGAATTTTTGCTGCGACAGCGGTCTAACTGCCGCTTTAATACGTGCCTGTCCTGGTTAAGACAATGCGCTAACTGGTGGGTGAGTTGCTTGATAAGATCGGGGGTGGACATCAAAAACAGCCGGATAAATTAGCGCATTATACGTTAATTTATCTGTTTTGAATTTTATCCATAGACTATTGACTGATTGTTTATTAAACTTCAGAAATACATTCATCTGATGTGAAGGTGCATCATGATTTCTTCCGTATCCAGCAATAGATTCCCTGTCCCGCAAACTGATTATTCCCAGCGGCAATCGTTCGCCCCGGCAAACGACCCAAACCAGAAAGTTCAACCAAGATCCCGCATTAAAAGTCCGACCGATTCCAAATCAACTGGACGATAAAAAAACCGGAGAACTCTCCGAAGCCGACCTAAAAGTCGTCAGCGAACTTAAACAAAGAGACTCCGAAGTCAGGGCGCATGAAGCGGCGCATCTGGCTGCCGCCGGGAGCATTGCCACAAGCGGCGCCAGTTTCGAGTATCAGCAAGGCCCGGATGGAAATCGGTACGCAATTGGGGGCGAAGTCAGCATAGACACCTCTGCGGTTTCAGGCGACCCGGCCGCAACAATACGAAAAGCAGACACGATCAGAAGGGCCGCCCTGGCTCCGGCCCAACCCTCAGGCCCGGATATGGCAGCTGCCGCAAGCGCATCGGCAATGGCTGCACAAGCACAAGCCGAGTTGTTACAGAAAAACCAGGAAAGCCAAAATGGCAATAAAGACCACCGGGGTACCAAAATCAACGTCTCGGCATAAGCCTAAATCTCAACCGTCCGGTTCTGATCGAAACCGGGTACAACTTTTGTACCGAAATAACCTCTGGGATTGCACAATATCCTGGCACCCGCTATACGGTAATCCGCCGGGCTGTGCACATGGCCGTGGAACCAGGCCGCAATCTCGTATTCATGCAGCAGCGATTTCAGGTCATTGCAATACGCCAGCTTCTTAAGCTCATGAGGCGACTCGTTCCAGCTCCACTGGGAAGGCGCATGATGCGTTATGACGACAGTTTTCCCGAAAAACGGCTGAGCTAATTCCTGTTCCAGCCAAATCTTCGAACCTTTATGCAGACGGCTAAACTTTTTCGCATCAAAAGGCTTATCGTCAAATTGAATTCGCCTGAAATCATTTAAAGCCTTGCCCAAAGCCGCTGCCTTTTTATCGCCTTCAGCAAACAGATCGGCCCAGAGCGTACAACCTAAAAAACGTACGTCCTGAAATACCAAACTATCGTTCTCAAGAAAATGCACATTGCTGCCGGCGCATTGCTTACGGATCGACTGCAACGTTGTTGATATTCATGAGTATAAAATTCGTGATTACCGGCAATATAAATAACCGGCTTATTCAGCGTTTTAAGCCAGTCAACGCCTTGCGTGCTGATGCCGATATCGCCCGCCGCGACAATAATGTCGGCGTCATTATCCGGCGCTTCCAGCGCTCCGAACTCCAAATGTAAATCGGAAAAATAATTTATCCTCACACTAAACTCTACTTAATGGTCTGTATCGGCGTATAATTTAACAACATTCTTCCAGATAACTGTAACCTTTTTCAAAAGATTTTGTATATGTCCATCAGCCTTAGAAAAATCACCCATCAAGTTTTAGTCGGCGATGTTAAAGTCGGCGGCGGCGCTCCTATCGTCGTGCAGTCCATGACCAATACCGATACTGCCAACGTTACTGCGACGGTTAACCAAATCATCGAACTGGCCGCAGCCGGTTCCGAACTGGTCCGCATTACGGTCAATTCCGAAGAAGCGGCAGCAGCCGTTGCCGAAATCCGCAACCAATTGGATAAAAAAGGCAACTCGACCCCGATCGTCGGCGACTTCCATTTCAACGGCCATAAACTGCTGGAAAAATACCCCGACTGCGCCCAGGCGTTGGACAAATACCGTATCAATCCGGGCAACGTAGGCCGCGGCAAAAGCCGTGACCCGCAATTCCAGCAAATGATTGAATTCGCCTGCCAATACAACAAACCGGTACGCATCGGCGTCAACGGCGGCAGCTTGGACCAATCGGTGCTGACCCGTTTACTCGACGAAAACAGAAGCTTGGCAACACCAGAGCCTTTGGCTGCGGTCACCCGCAAAGCAATCGTGCTGTCTGCGCTTGAAAGCGCCGCTAAAGCCGAGGAACTTGGGCTGGGCAAAGACAAAATCATCCTGTCCTGCAAGATCAGCAACGTGCAGGAACTGATCGAAATCTACGAAGACCTTTCCAGCCGTTGCGATTACGCACTGCATCTGGGACTGACCGAAGCGGGCATGGGCTCCAAAGGCATCGTTTCATCGGCCGCCGCTTTGTCGGTGCTGATGCAGCAAGGCATCGGCGACACCATCCGCATTTCGCTGACACCGGAACCCGGCGCATCCAGAACCCAGGAAGTGATTGTCGGCCAGGAAATTTTGCAAACCATGGGCTTCCGTTCATTCACCCCAATGGTTATCTCCTGCCCCGGTTGCGGTCGCACCACCAGCGATTATTTCCAAAAACTGGCGATGGACATCCAAAGCTATTTACGCGATCAAATGCCGGTCTGGCGCACCCAATATCCGGGCGTTGAAACCATGGAAGTGGCTGTTATGGGCTGCGTAGTTAATGGACCGGGCGAAAGTAAAAACGCCAATATCGGCATCAGCCTGCCCGGCACCGGCGAAACCCCGGTCGCGCCGGTTTATGAAGACGGCGAAAAAACCGTTACATTGAAAGGCGACAGGATTGCTGAAGAGTTTCAGGAAATCGTGCAACGCTATATTGAAACGCATTACGCGCCGTAAATTACGCTCCTCTCACCACACTTCAAAACTACCAAATTTTGAAGTGCAAACGGTATAATCGCAGCGACCAAAGCCAGCTTTGGACTCCGGAAAGTGTGCTATCGGAGTTCAAAGCCTGCTTTGCCTACATGGATGTAGGTAAGGGGCGTGAGCAGGAGCGGAAGCTTTGAACATAATAAAAGCGAGCGTCAGATAGCGTGAGTAGTTACAAATTTTCTATCATCATCCCAACCCTGAATGAAGAAAAAACCATAGGCTCGTGCTTGCTCGCATTGCAGCCTTTACGCAGCAACTGCGAAATCATTATTGTCGATGCCTCCGATAACCAGTCGGCCATCCCTGCCGCTTTGGCAGACAAGATCATCGGCTCGGCAAAAGGCCGCGCCCGGCAAATGAACCTCGGCGCAAGCCATGCCGACGGGGATATTTTGGTCTTCCTGCACGCAGACACTTTTCTGCCCGAGCACGCATTACAGCTGATCGAACGACACATCAACTACAAGCAATGGGGCCGTTTCGACATCCAATTAAGCGGCAATCATTTCATGTTGAAAGTCATCGCCTGGATGATGAATCTGCGTTCACGCCTGACCGGCATTGCCACCGGCGACCAGGTTATTTTTGTCACAAAGAAAGCTTTTGCAGCTGCGGGGCAATATCCTGAAATCGCCTTGATGGAAGACATCGCCTTGAGCAAGGCACTAAAAATAATCAGCCCGCCGGTTTGCCTTAATACCAAAGTCACCAGCTCCGGCCGAAGATGGGAGCGTTACGGCATATGCCGGACTATACTGTTGATGTGGAGCTTGCGCTTGCGCTACTTTTTTGGTGCAGACCCGCAGCTATTGGCCGCACTTTATTCCAGGGGGCAATTTTGGAAACCGTAATTCGTTTAAGCGCCGCGCTGGGCATATTCTGTATCATGATTGCCTGGGAATACGTCAGCCCCAGAAGAGTCCAACAGATCACCCGCAAACAACGCTGGCCGGTTAACCTGGGGCTTGCCGCATTCAACATCGCGATCATGCGTTTAAGTCTGGGCGGCATTGCCTACCTGAGCGCCGTAACCGCCGCAAACCAAGGTTACGGTCTGCTAAACCAACTGGCCGCCCCCGAACCGCTGTCGATTATCGCGACCTTACTGATCCTCGATTTTGCCATTTACTGCCAGCACATCGTTTCGCATAAATGGCCGCTGCTTTGGCATTTACATCAAGTGCATCATACCGACCTGGAATTTGACGCCACCACCGCCGTACGCTTTCACCCGCTGGAAATCATGATTTCGATGCTGTACAAAGTGCTGTGTATTGTTTTGATCGGCGCAAACCCGTGGGCTGTCATCGCTTTTGAAATCATTCTCAATGGTGCCGCGACCTTTAACCACAGCAACATCAACATTCCCCCGGCGATAGACAAAAAACTGCGCTGGCTGATCATCACCCCGGACATGCACCGCATCCATCACTCGACCCTACCCCCCGAAACCGACAGCAATTACGGATTTTCCATTTCCTGCTGGGACAGGCTGTGCAGAACCTATGTTGCCGAACCCCAGCAGCCGCAAACGGCCATGGCGATAGGTTTAAAGCCTTTCCGTGAGCTGGATGAGTTAGGCTTTGTGCAATTATTGCTGCTGCCGTTTAAGGTGCTACGTAAACGTTGAATACGCCCTCCATAGAGATACCGCATAAATCGTAATATCGTCATCCCGGCAGGGAATGCCGGGATCCAGATCACAGGGATGTGCTAAAGTGAACGTATGAAAAAACAACTCAAAAATCGGTCTCGTGTGGCGAGACTTTTGGCCTAATTGGGCATTGCCATCCATGGCTTTTGGATCCCGGCATTCCCTGCCGGGATGACGCGATGTTCAAATACCTATGCGTAAAAATGATCCGTCAATCGCTCGTAACTCATCAATCATGACTTACAAATACCCCAACGCCGTCCTGATGATTTTCTGCAAAGCCCCGATTCCCGGCCAGGTTAAAACCCGACTAATCCCGGAATTAACCGCCGAACAGGCCGCCGAACTTCATATCGAACTCAGCGTAAAAACACTGCAACGGGCGACACAAAACCACTTATGCCCCGTGCAACTCTGGTGCACGCCAACAACCGACCATGAGTTTTTTAACGAATCGAAAGCCGCCTATTCTCTGGATCTAAAGCAACAACAAGGAACCGATTTAGGCGAACGCATGCACCACGCATTTTGCTCGGCGCTTGCCGAGTACCCCCACGCCTTGTTAATGGGCTGCGATTGCCCATCATTAACCGAACAGGATTTGGAACAAGCATTATCCGCCTTAGCTCAGAAAAATGACGTCGTGTTAGCCCCCGCAGAAGACGGCGGCTACGTGCTGATCGGTCTCAACCGGCCCCACCCGGAACTCTTCGATAACATGTTCTGGGGAACGGCGGGAGTGCTTGATGAAACCCGCAACCGTATCGGGTTCTATAAACTGCGTCATCACGAACTGAAAGAGCAATGGGATTTGGATACACCGAAGGATTTGGAACGGTATCGGGCGCTTACCCCAAGTACGCTATGACGGCATAAAAAACCGCTTCGCCCCTGAGCCTGTCGAAGGATGAACGGTAACGCCGCAAGTAACAACCCTGAAAACCGCATGGATACTGATCTAAAAAATAATTGTACAATTTTTAGCCAATTCATATAATATACACATCACGGGGGGCGACATGGCTTCGACGTGGGTAGCGAAACCTAGAGTGCATGCCGAGGACAGTACACCTCGTAAAATCTACTGAAACTAAAGTATTCGCAAATGACGAAAACTACTCAATGGCTTTAGCTGCTTAATAACAGCACCATTCCTTTGACCATCTGTGCTTATGCGGGTGGAGTTTTTAGTACCTTTTAGGTATGAGAGGCGCTCAGAGGTCATTCACATAAGATCGCGCTGAAATCTGTCCGGTGTGGATGCGCTAAAACCTTACGGAATCGCTGGTGATTTTCTTGGCCCGACGGGTAGTCACTAGCTAAATCAAAAGAGCGGGATAAGCATGTAGACCTTGTGGCGGAGTACTTGCGGACGCGGGTTCAATTCCCGCCGCCTCCACCAAATTACTAAACCGATATATAGGAACCCGCAAGCCGTAAGGCTTAGCGGGTTTTTTATTGCCTGAACGTAGCAAAATCTTAGAACATGGAGAAATAATTCCGAGGACAAAATGATTTTTTAGAATCAATTGACATATTACGTATTTTACGTAACATACGTATTTTGTGCATCTGAGGTGCGTCATGCAAGAAGTTCCAGCAACCAAATTTGTCAAAAATTTCGGGCAATACAAAGAGCAAGTTCAACGGGAAGCCATAGCGATTACAAGCCATGGGCGAACCAGCGGCTATTTCGTTTCCGAACATGACTATAATGAATATTTACTACTCAAAGCCCAGTCACGACACGCTTATCATATAAGTGAACTACCGGAACAAACTGTTAATGCAATTGCTACCGCACAGATGGACTCCGCACACGATCATCTGAATGCCTTGATGGATTAACCCAATATGGCGCTACCGGAACCGGAATGTGGGCTTGTTATTTCCTATTCATATTTATGGCGGAATGAATACGAAGCAGGAAAAAACGAGGGCTTAAAAAACCGGCCCTGTGCCATTATTTTGGTGGTCAAAAATGAGAACGATAGCCGAACAGTTACTGTTGCGCCTATCACGCACACTCCTCCTGTTAATCCAACTGTCGCCATTGAAATTCCGCCTAAAGTAAAAAAACATCTTGGGCTGGATGGGAAACAGTCGTGGATTATTCTTGATGATTTCAATGAATTTTTATGGCCGGGATATGATTTACGGCCTATATCAGGAAAAGAGGGAACTTACGATTATGGATTTTTACCGCCTGTCTTGTTCAAGCAAATTGTCAGCAAAATTATTGAACTTCGTCAGACAAGCTTAAGTAAAACTTCTCGTGACTAGAGGCAAGAGGCACTTAAGTTCAGCCTTGGCAACGCTTCGGTTAATGGTCGCAAATGACGAAAAGTACCCAAGGACTATAGCTGCATAACACCAGCACCATTCCTTTGACTATCTGTGCTTATGCGGGTGGAGTTTTTAGTACCTCTGTCACATCAGTTCCTTACCGATTGCGATACTTCCACCATACTTGGCAATCATAGGTATGAAAGGCGCTCAAAGAGCATTCACATAAGATCGCGCTGGAATCTGTCCGGTGTGGATGCGCTAAAACCTTACGGAATCGCTGATTATTTTCTTGGCCCGACGGGTTTACTAACTAAATCAAAAGAGCGGGATAAGCATGTAGACCTTGTGGCGTAGTACTTGCGGACGCGGGTTCAATTCCCGCCGCCCCACCAAATTATTGAACCATATAGAAACCTGCAAGCCGTAAGGCTTAACGTTTTTTTATTGTCCATAGAAACGTAACACTAGGCAGTAACAATCCGTGATTTGTAGGGATATGCTCACAATCGGTTTTGTTATATTAACCCAATATTTGAAATTGCTAGTGCCGAAGAGGTTGGTTTTACGGATTTTTAGCACCACAGTGAGTCACGTTAGCAATTCGACAATCAACGCACAACGCCAATTACAGCCCATCTCAGTTGCAGGAGGAGTGCCTAACGGCGAATCCACCTTACTGATCTACTGAGCTGAGCTGTATTGTTAAGCTATTAATTGTAATTAAAAAATTTAGACAAGCCATTATAGATTGCTAACTATGACTAATCCTGACAAAAAAACACCAGATCACAATGCCATATTTTCTCTTGAAACTACATTCCCAGATGCGGATGGATTGTTCTTTGGAGGTTTTTTGGGGCTTACGGAGTGCTTCACTGAAGCAATTTTCGTTTTGGACACCAATGTTCTATTGATGCCCTACTCGCTAGGTAATCGAAGTATTGATGAGATAAGAAAGGTCTATTCCAAACTAATAAGCGAGAAACGCCTTTTTGTTCCCGAGCGTGTTGCCCGTGAATTCGCTACAAATAGAGCATCCAAGGTTGCTGATATCTATGCATCCATTGAAAAAAAGAAAACGGGTAAAACGAAACACGAATTCAATTATCCAATAATTAATGATCTTCAAGAGAGAATTGCAGTCGAAGAAGCGCTAAATAAATATAAAGAGGCTGAGGCAGCATATTTTCGTGCGATAGATCCTCTACTTGAAAAGATTCGTAGTTGGGAGTGGGCAGACCCCGTAAGCGAACTGTATTCTTCATTGTTCAATGCTTCTACCCTTTGTACACATAAACTGGCCAGTGAAGATCTGCAGAAAGAGCTGCACCGTAGATTTATGATTAAGCAGCCACCTGGATATAAAGACGCCACAAAAGATGATGGAGGAGTTGGTGATCTTGCCATATGGCTTTCATTGCTAGAACTAGGGAAGGCTAATGAGAAACACGTCATCTTAGTTTCGGAAGATGGCAAGCCAGATTGGTGGCAGAAATCAAATGGCGCTGAGTTCCTGCCCCGCTACGAATTAGTGGATGAATATCGAAGAGCGTCAAAAGGAAAAACCCTCCACATAGTTAAACTGTCTAAGTTGCTTGAACTATTTGAGGCATCAAATACCGCCATTGAAGAGGCTCAGACAATTGAGCGATTAAATCGCATGAAAGTGGAGGAGCATCATCGATTAATTGCTAACGCCATCATTGAAAATGCTAAGACAATCGAGAAACAATTGCTGCATAACCGCAATAGGTGGGATTTAATTCAACATGAAATTCAGTTAGAAAAAAAATCTGAGAAATTACATTTTAGAGCAATGAGGTGGCAAGAAAGGAAAGAGGAAATACTTGGGTGGTTTCATAGCAATTACATAGCTCCAGTGGAGGTTTGCCCTTATGAGTCTGCTGAGGGGGGATATCAATATATTTGGGGGGGGCCATACGACGCACGTGAAGTGATCGAAGATAAATATGATGGAGTTGTATCGCAAAATCTTCTTAACGAAATCGTTAGCGAGCTCAATGAAATTTCTTGGGAGTGGTCTGCCAACCCCTCCGGTGATGATGACTCAATTGAATTAGATGACATTCTTTAACCTTATCTTCCCTGGAGAACTGTCAAAAAGCCCAGTTGGTCAGGCAACAGTTTTTCGTTACCCGACTATTAACGCATTGAAACGTCAGGCATAAACAGCATGCCAGATCTACATAACTAATCGATTAAAGCTGTATGGTGGTTTGCTACGCGAAACCACCCTATAAATAAGCCTATTGGGAAGCCCCTTGCGAATCGGCGCTTGATCCACATTCACCGATGATTCTGACATTATTTATTTGCTTGCCGATGCACTTGTATTCCGGGTTAATTTTCGTAGTCTGTTTTTTACAGGTTATGGTACTGCTGACCACCGTATAAGGGTCACCGACCCCAGTTACGCCCGTATTGCCGGAAGATTCCAAGTGTATTTGAGCCCTAGCATCAGCTTCTGTGGAGGCATTTCCAGTAGCTGTTACGATGTGCCTACAACTATGCTTTTTCTGAGAGTCATTGATGTCAGCTTGCCTCTTTTCTTCGAGTTTTTGCCTTTCCTGGCTTTCAGCTATTTCTTTTTCTTTTTGAGCTTTTTCAGCAGCAAGTTGCGTCTTTTTTTCGGCGTCTAATTTTTTCTGCTCCTCGCCGATAATCCCAATCTTCTTTTTACTTGTCGGCACAAGACCTTGTGAAACTGCGGCTGCATTTTTCTCTCGCGTCTTTTGTGGTTGAGTCGGTTTCTGGGTATTTTCAGTTAATTGCGAACCATCACTGTACGAATATGGGAATTCACACTCGTACTGTTGCTCCATCGATACTGTGCCGAGTGTTTTGCATGTACATTCCCCGATGCTGATCAATTTGTTGGGGCCTGATGATAAAGAATCGATAACTTCAGGTATACGTCTCTGGCACCACGTACTAACTTGATTTTTATCGAGTGTTGATGAATATGCCAGTTCCTTAACAATTCGCCCCGTATCTTTTAATTTTGCTTCTTTATCACCCGTTTCCTTATGAACCAGGTCTGAGGTAACGGTGGGGTTTGTATCAATAGGTCCAGCATTAGAGACGCTTGAAATTACAAGCAACAACAAAACAGCGAATATTCTCATTTAAGAGCTCTTTAAATTTAATAAATAGAAACCTGAACGAATAAGGAGGCATTCGCCCAGGCCAATTAAGCCTAATTTTAACGCTTAGCGGATTGAAATGTCGGGCATAAACAGCATGCCCGACCTGCGTAGCTAATTAACTAACTCGGCCAGAAATTCCAATATTGAAGCATCACAAGCCCCGCATCCTGAACAAGCACCGGTCATTCTGGATATTCCGTCCAGGCTGTCGATTCCATTGTTAACAAGCTCCTTGATTTGCCCTTTAGTTGTTCCGCTACAGTGGCAAACAACGTCCTTCTTTTTATTCGGGCTAATAGCATTCATATAGAGTTCTCAGTACTTATTGGCTTATTTTATACTCATCGCACTTCAAAATTCGTTTTTTTGAATATCCTCACCCTGACCCTCTAACAGGAGGGGAATAAAGATGCCGAATTTTGAAGCTATATATCCGTTTAGCCAGCCGTTGCCAATGAGCAATTTCAAATGTTGCCCATGCAGCCGTAAAGAAATTGGCGGTTCGCTATCGCAGTCCCGTTAGGACTCGAAGCGAAACCGCCCTCCCTTAAAACAATGAAGTCACCGCGAAAGCGTTAATAATCTCAATAAAATTAGCGATAAGAAGACTAGCCCGTTTAATGTCGATAACATGATGCGGGCAGAACGAAAAAAAAGGTTTCTGTTTTCCATAGCAAGTGCCCTCTTGTAAATAACCGCCAGCCTTGGCCTGAGATTGCTTTCCCCTTTACCAAACGCAAAAAAGCCGAACTGCCTCGCATGACTTTTTTGCAGTCACCTTCGGCAGTCCGGCTTTCCATCGATAGGATCCGCGACTTTCTGCTCCTGTCTTCCGGCAGGATTGGCTTTATCGTATGTGCTAAAAGTGTGCGACAATATCCGGTAAATATCTATTGATACAATTGCTTAGAGTATTTCTACGTAGGATCATGAGCACTGCCGTTAAGTTAAGCACAATGACGCCGTAGGAGCGGGCCGCGCCCGCGACATTTGGGCAGTAACTTCTTCATCGCGGGCATGGCCCGCTCCTACAGCGCTTAACTTAATCATGAGAAAGGGGGGGGGCGATACCGTCTCGTCAACATAGGCTCATCACGTATTGCTGATAATTAAGCGGCTATGGCATACAATGAGGTTTATTTCTTTGTGAGGCACGGGCATGAATGATCACCTTGGCAATACACCGATACGGCGGCTCATTCCCGGCATTTTGCTGGCCGGTCTTTTATTGCTCGGCTTTATGGTGCTGCGCGAGTTTTTGCTCACCCTGACCTGGGCGCTGATTATCGCCTATGTGGTATGGCCGCTTTACCGTCGCTTAAGACAACAACTCAAAGGCAAAGCCACGCTCAGTGCGGGGCTGATGACGGCGATTATTGCGACGGTGATTTTCCTGACCGTGTTTTGGCTGGTCTCCATGCTGCAAGACGAGCTGAAAAACGCTTATCAAATCCTGATCAGCGGGCTTAATCAGGAAACTTACACGCTGCCGGATTTTATCAAACGCATTCCGTGGCTCGGCGACACCGCGCAGGAGTGGCTGAACCGGTTGACTGCCGACCGATCGAACGCGATGGCGCAGTTTGCCGACTGGGCGCAACAGTGGTCGGGCGAATTTGCCAAATTCCTCGGCAATATCGGTCGCTACATACTAAAGCTGGGCGTTATCCTGGTGACGGTGTTTTTTTGCTTTCGCGACGGAGACAACGCTGTTAGGCAACTGCAGCAAGGCTTGGTGCAGTTTCTCGGCAAATATCAGCATGTTTATCTGCAAGCCGCGGGACACACGACCCGAGCCGTGGTTTACGGCCTGGTGTTGGCCGCATTAGGACAAGGCATGCTGGCCGGATTAGGCTATGCGGTTGCCGGTGTTCAAGCGCCGGTGCTGCTGGCTGCGGTGACGGCGCTGTTGGCATTGGTTCCGATGGGCGCGACGCTGGTTTGGCTGCCTCTAGGTATCATGCTGCTGCTTACCGGGCAGCCTTGGCAAGGCATGGGACTGTTGCTCTGGGGTTTTCTGGCGGTGAGCACGGTGGATAATGTGATCCGGCCATTGGTTATCAGCGGCGCGGGTCGGATACCGTTTTTGGTGGTGTTGTTCGGCGTTCTTGGGGGACTCTCGACGTTCGGCGCTATCGGCCTGTTTTTAGGCCCGGTGATTCTGGCCGTGCTGCTGGCCGTGTGGCAAGCTTGGTTGAAATTGCAAAGCCATGAAGAAGACCCGACAGTTTCGGCAGCTTCCCCGGATACGGAACTTTAGAAAACAGTTATTCAGGCTACCAATCACCATGCCTGCCATGTTCTTCAATGAATTTACTTACCCCTGTCAGTTCACTGGTTATTTCAAAACAGAATACTTCAGGCTGACCCGCTTTTGATTCAAATCTTTCAACCGCGACTTCAAATTCCGTCGCTTCCTGTATTAAATTATCATCTTCGTCGTACTCGGCATTAATCCCATAGCAGTCTCCGTAAACGCCAAGAATAATGTTGTCATAAACAGCCAAATAACGATCATCATCTGACGGGTAATCCTTATCCGGCGTCCATGCAGCAAATGGCGTAGGGTGCAGCTTTGCAAAACTTTTGGCTATTTGTATTTTTTGATTGTCACTAATCATGAGTATTTACGCTTGGTTATGTGTGGAGCGACTGGCATCATCTAATGCCCAATGCCGGATCGAGGATGAAGGCTAAACAAAAAAAGGGATTGTGACGAATCACAACCCCTTTTTTACACCCTTAAAACCGCCCTTTTGTTAAGAGCGGCAACAATGCGGGTTATTCCACTTCAACTTCTTTCATGCTCAATCTGACGCGGCCTTGACGGTCGATTTCAAGTACTTTGACTTTGACCACATCGCCTTCATTGAGTCTGTCGCTGACTTTATCGACGCGTTCATCTGAAATTTGCGAGATATGAACCAAGCCGTCTTTACCGGGAAGTATGGTAACGAAGGCACCGAAGTCCATTAATCTGACGACTTTGCCTTCGTAGACTTTACCGACTTCAACTTCAGCGGTGATTTCTTCGATCAAACGACGCGCTTCTTCACCGGCTGCTTTATCAACGGATGCCACTTTAACGATACCGTCATCGGTCAAATCAACGCTGGCGCCGGTTTGCTCGGTAATGCTGCGGATAGTTGCGCCGCCTTTACCGATAACTTCGCGGATTTTGGCCGGATCGATTTTGAAGGTGATGATACGCGGTGCGAAGTCGGACATTTCTTCACGAGTGGTGGACAACGCTTTGTTCATTTCGCCCAGAATATGCAAACGACCGTGTTTTGCTTGTTCCAGAGCTGTCTTCATGATTTCCGCGGTAATGCCATCGATTTTGATGTCCATTTGCAGCGCGGTAATACCGTCTACTGAACCGGCAACTTTAAAGTCCATGTCGCCCAGATGATCTTCATCGCCCATGATGTCGGACAATACCGCAAAGCTGTCGCCTTCTTTAATCAGGCCCATCGCGATACCGGCAACCGGTGATTTAATCGGCACACCGGCATCCATTAACGCCAAGCTGCTGCCGCAGACCGAAGCCATTGAGCTTGAACCGTTGGATTCAGTGATTTCAGAAACCACGCGAATGGTGTACGGGAATTCATCCATGTTAGGCAATACGGCGGCAACGCCGCGTTTCGCCAAACGGCCATGACCGATCTCACGACGTTTGGGCGAGCCGACAAAACCGGTTTCGCCAACGCTGTACGGAGGGAAGTTGTAATGCAGCATGAACGGTTCTTTGTACTCGCCGGCCAATGCATCAATGATTTGCGCATCGCGTTGCGTACCCAGTGTTGCAACCACTATAGCTTGAGTTTCGCCACGGGTAAATAATGCCGAACCGTGGGTTCTGGGCAATACGCCGGTTCTGATGGTAATCGGTCTGATTTTGTCTAAATCGCGTCCGTCAATACGTTTGCTTTCGTTAAGAATAGCGTTACGAACGATGCTGTATTCCAGATGTTCGATAATGCCGCGTATGTCGCTTTCCGCATACTCGCCATTCGCCGTCAGTTTTTCAACCACGGCATTTCTGATTTCTTTCAGTTGTTCCTGTCTAACCAGTTTTTCAGCGACTTGATAAGCGGCTTTAATGCCTGCTTCAACTTCGTGCAGTTACCAGTTTTTTAAGTTCGGCATTAACTTCGGGAGCTACCCATTCAACAACGCCTGCACCGGCAGCAGCTGCAAATTCGTTAATGGCGTTGATGGCGACCTGCATTTGCTGGTGACCGAATAAAACCGCGCCCAGCATCACTTCTTCCGACAGATTGTCGGCTTCAGACTCAACCATTAATACGGCGTGTGCGGTTCCCGCAACGACCAATTCCAGCTGCGATTCTTTTAATGCAGCAGGAGTTGGATTTAATAAATAGCCGCCGTCTTTGTAACCGACAGTGGCTGCGCCTACCGGGCCGTTAAAAGGCAAACCTGAAACTGCCAAGGCAGCAGAAGCGCCCAATAAAGCAGGAATTTCGGGATTAACTTCAGGATTTAAGCGATACGACTGTTGCAATGATCTGAACTTCGTTGGTATAGCCCTCAGGGAAAAGAGGACGAATAGGCCGGTCAATCAGACGAGAGGTTAAGGTCTCTTGTTCACTGGGACGGCCTTCTCTCTTAAAAAAACCGCCGGGTATTTTACCGGCTGCGTAGGCTTTTTCTTGATAGTTAACGGTCAACGGAAAAAAGTCGCCGCCGCTTGCCTGTTTTTTACCGACGACAGTGACCAACAGTGTCGTACCATCTACATCGATCATCACAGCGCCGTCTGCTTGACGTGCTATTTCACCAGTTTCTAATTTAACGAGTCGATCGCCGTACTGAAATTCTTTCCTGATAGGGTTCACTATAAGGTTCCTTTGCGTAGAGGTTGTTTAAAAATTTGTTCAATCCATGAAGTGTTAAAACAGAAACGGCACAAGGGTATGTGCCGTTTCTTTGTGCGTATTACTTACGTAAACCGAGACGTTCAATCAATGTGCGGTAACGGTTTACGTCTTTATTTTTTAGATAATCCAGCAACTTACGACGCTGATTAACCATGCGCAACAGTCCACGACGTGAATGGTTGTCTTTTTTGTGTTCTGCAAAGTGCGGCGTTAAATGGGTGATGTGCGCTGTCAATAGAGCAATCTGTACTTCAGGTGAACCGGTATCGGTTTCTGATTGACGATACGCTTCAACGACCGCTTTTTTTTGTTCTGCTGTAAATGGCATTTGTAATCCCTATTTAGATTAAAAATTAAAAAATAAAGCCGCCGATATGGCGACTCCTTAAGTACACTGTTTCCACGATAGGGTGTAGAAACAGATGTATTCTTTCTGTTGTAGGGGCGAATTTATTCGCCTTTCGTTAGCAAGGCGAATAAATTCGTTCCTACAAATTAAACAACTTTTTCGGCGCTAGTTTACCATCCAATACGCATTTCTCCCAAGCCTAAAAATACCGCGTCATTGTACATGCGCACCGTACCTTGCTCTGCTTTCCGGCTTCGCTGACGTTCGTCGATCAAGGCATAAGGTCGAGTGATTGACCGTGTTTTATGCAAATTGCCTGTTCATCGGACAACTGCACAGCGGGCAAAGCTTCCAGCGGCTTATCGACATTAATCAGACATTGAAACAGGCTTTGCTGATCCATTGCCGTCAATTGCTCGATGGTTTTGGCATTTTCAATGTTGAATTGCCCGGCTTCCAACCGGCGCAATTCCTTTACCGTTCCGCCGCAACCCAGAGCATGACCGATGTCTTCGGCCAGATGAACGGATATAAGTGCCTTTTGAACAAAATACGTCCAGCGTCAATTGATCTTCTGGCAAAACATCCAGCAGCTTCAATTCAAATATGGTGATACGCCTGGCTTTGCGCTCAACGGTTTTGCCTTCCCGCGCCAGCTCATAAAGCTTTTTGCCGTTATGCTTTAAAGCCGAATACATCGGAGGAACTTGATCGATTTCGCCGGTAAACTTTTCCAGACAGGCCAGTATATCGTCAACTGGACAGCTCAGGCACCGGCTTGGTCTCTATCACAGCACCTTCGGCATCGCCGGTATCGGTCATAACCCCGAGCTGAACAACGACTTGATAACGTTTATTGTCATCGAGCATCAATGCCGAAACCTTGGTCGCTTCGCCGAAACAAAGCGGCAACAAACCGGTAGCCAATGGATCAAGACTGCCGGTGTGCCCTGCTTTATTGGCATTAAACAAGCGCCTGACTTCCTGCAAGGCTCTGTTTGAAGACACTCCCAGACGCTTATCTAACAGCAATATGCCGTGAATATTGCACCCGGACTTGCGTTTACTCATGCTGAACTAGCCTTCGCCTCGCGCTTATCCAAATCGCTTAACAGTTCTGAAACCCGCATGCCGGTATCAAACGAATCATCGTAATAAAAACGCAAATCGGAGATGTGCCGCAAGCGCATTCTTTTGGCCAATTGATGACGAATCACCGGCGCCAATCTCGTTCAGCAATTTAACATTGGCTTTTTTGCCTTGCTCGTCAACATTCAATACGGTGACGTACACTTTGGCAACGGCCAAGGTCTTTAGTGACTTCAACTTCATTGATGGTAATAAAGCCCAACCTGGAGTCATCAATATCGCGTTGCAAAACCAACGAAAGCTCTTTTTGCATCTGCGATGAAACGCGGGCATTACGACCAAATTCTTTTGCCATAAGTTTTACAGTTCCCGTTTAACTTCGATGCGTTCAAACACTTCGATCTGATCGCCGGGCTGTACATCGTTGTAATTTTTCACACCGATACCGCACTCCATGCCCATCTTGACCTCGGCCACATCATCTTTGAATCGACGCAAAGATTCCAGCTGCCCTTCATAAATCACCACGTTATTACGCAGGACTCGTATCGGCAGATTTCTCTTCACAAAACCGTCAACGACCATACAGCCGGCAATCGCACCGAATTTTGGCGATCTGAATACATCGCGCACTTCGGCAAGACCGACAATCTGTTCTTTAATTTCAGGCGCCAACATGCCGCTGATGGCTTTTTTGACTTCATCAATCGCTTCATAAATGATGCTGTAGTAATGCAGGTCGATGCCTTTTTCTTCAATCAGTTTTCGCGCAGTCGCATCGGCCCGGACATTAAAGCCCATCAAAATCGCACCGGAAGCCAATGCCAAATTCGCATCGCCTTCATTAATGCCGCCGACGCCGCCAAAGACGACTTTGACTTCGACTTCGTCGTTCGACAAGCCGACTAAGGAGCTGCGCAACGCTTCCAAACTGCCCTGAACATCGGTTTTAAGCACCAGGTTGACGCTGGCAATTTCACCGGTCGTCATTCTGGAGAATACTTCGTCCAGCTTGGAGGCTTGTTGCACGGCATGACGAGACAGTTTTTTGCGGTCTTCGCGATGTTTAGCCAAGTCTTTGGCGATACGTTCGTTTTGCACCACCAGAAATTCATCACCGGCATTCGGCGTGCCCGAAAGCCCTAGAATCTCAACCGGCGCACAAGGCCCGGCTTCTTTGATGGCGACGCCGTTCTCGTTAAACATGGCTCGAACACGACCGTATTCATGGCCGCACAGCACCATTTGCCCGCTTTCCAGCGTGCCTTTTTGAATCAGCACCGTTGCCACGACACCACGGCCTTTATCCAGCCTTGATTCAATAACGATACCGGATGCCGCGCCTTCAACAGGCGCTTTCAATTCAAGAATTTCAGTCTGTACAATCAACGATTCGATTAAGTCATCGATGCCTTCACCGGTTTTTGCCGAAATCTTCAGGAACTGCACATCGCCGCCCCATTCTTCGGCCAGCACGTTAATGTTCGACAGTTCCTGCATCACTTTGTCAGGATTGGCATCGGGCTTATCGATCTTGTTGATCGCCACAATAATCGGCACATTGGCCGCTCTTGCATGCTCAACCGCTTCCTTGGTTTGCGGCATCACGCCGTCATCGGCTGCAACCACGACAATCACCACGTCGGTAACGTCCGCGCCTCTGGCTCGCATCGCGGTAAATGCGGCGTGGCCCGGTGTATCTAAAAAGGTGACCGAACCGTGATCGGTTTTCACCTGATACGCGCCGATATGCTGGGTAATACCGCCCGCTTCACCGGCGGCAACACGGGTTTTACGAATATAATCCAGCAACGAGGTTTTACCGTGATCGACATGACCCATGATGGTAACAATCGGCGCTCTGGGCAGTTCGACACGGTTGTCTTCTTCTTGCGCCTCAGCCAGCATTTCCTGCTCAAGATCGTCATCACTCTGCATAATCGCTTTGTGACCCATTTCTTCAACCAAAATGGCCGCTGTTTCCTGGTCTATGCTTTGATTGATAGTCGCCATAATGCCGAGCTTCATCAGATGCTTGATCACCATCGCAGCTTTAACGCTCATCTTTTGCGCAAGATCGGACACCATAATCATTTCCGGTATGGTGACCTCTTTTACGATAGGCTCAACCGGCATTTCAAACTGATGCTTGCCGTCAGACTTCACGCTGACGCGCTCGTTTTTCTTGCCTTTTTTCTTGGGCTTTCTGCTGTCTCTGCCGTCCAGCACCCTTCTTCCTGTTTTTTTCTATGCAGCGTTTCTTGTTTAGCTGATGCCTGCTGTCTTACTTTGTCCGCATTTCTTTTGATGGACTCTTCAAGACGAAGATCTTTTTCCTGCTGTTTTCTTTTGGCTTCAGCCGATTCTTTGTCTTTAGCTTTAGCCGGTTTTTCAAGATTGAGTTCCTGAGCTTCCTCAATCGACAGGTCTTCAGTCTTTTCCCCAACTTCAGGTTCAGACTCAACAGCGACTTCGGTCTCAACAACCTCGACAGCGGGTTTAGTTTCCGGCTCAGCCGCAACTTCTATCTTTTGTTCCAAAACGACTTCTTTTGCCTCTACCTGCTCTTCAGCTGCAGAAACCGTTTCTGGCTTGTTGCGCAACCTGCTCTTTAAGAGCTGATTTAGCCAAATCCAGATTCCTTTGTTCGTCAGTATCGGTTACTTCGCTACGCTTAATATAGGTTTTCTGTTTGCGGACTTCGACGCTGATCGTTTTGGTTGTGCTGCCGGGGACACTGGCCTGCTTAAGTTCGCTCACGGTTCTACGCTTTAGCGTTACCCGTTTCAGCGTACCTTCGGCCTCGCCCTCATTCTTGCCATGGCGTTTGCGCAGATGCGCAAGCAGCTGCATTTTTTCGTCTTCATTGATGACATCATCAGGGGCGCTCGCAGATAATCCCGCTTCTTTCAGCTGCTCTAATAATCGTTCCAGAGGTATTTTTACTACCTCCGCTAATTGCCGTACCGTTTTATTACTCATTTCATCCCCCTTACCTACTCGCCTGTTCCTCAGCAAACCAAGGCTCACGCGCCTTCATAATCAACTTTGCCGCCCGATCTTCGTTCATTCCCGCAAAACCCAGCAGATCATCTACCGCCTGTTCTGCCAAATCATCCATCGTAATAATGCCGTGACTTGCCATGTCATAAGCCAAATCCCTATCCATGCCTTCCATTTCCAGCAAATCCTGTGCCGGCTCGGCCGTTTCTATTTTTTCTTCCGCTGCAATGGCGCTAATCAGCAAGGCATCTTTAGCACGGCTTCTAAGCGCATTAACAAGATCTTCGTCAAAGCCTTCAATTTCCAGCATTTCACTGACCGGAACATAGGCGATTTCTTCAACCGTATTAAAGCCTTCTTCGACCAGAATCAAGGCAATGTCTTCATCGACATCCAATTGATCGACAAACATCTGTTTTATTTTATCAGCCTCGGCTTCGCTGTTTTGTTCTGCTTTGGAAGCATCAATGACATTCAGCTCCCAACCCGTTAGCTGCGTCGCGAGACGTACATTTTGTCCGCCCCGACCTATGGCCTGAGACAAATTATCCGAGCTTACCGCCAGATCCATGCTGTGCTTGTCTTCATCGACAACGATAGACTGGATTTCCGCCGGCGACATGGCATTAATCACAAACTGGGCATCGCTTGGATTCCAAAGAATAATGTCAACTCGCTCTCCGGCCAACTCATTGGAAACCGATTGCACTCTCGATCCTCTCATGCCGACGCAAGCGCCGACCGGATCCAGTCTCGGATCATTGCCTTTGACTGCAATCTTGGCTCTGGAACCGGGATCACGCGCAGCCCCCATCACTTCGATCAAACCTTCGCCCACTTCGGGCACTTCAAGACGAAACAACGCAATCAGCAATTCCGGCGCAGTCCGGCTGACAAACAATTGAGGGCCGCGCGGCTCTGAACGTACATCCTTCAAATAACCTCTGATTCTGTCGCCAATGCGAATGGCTTCGCGCGGAATCATGTCTTCTTTGGCAATATAGGCTTCCACATGGCCGCCCAAATCCAGATAGACGCTGCCCTTTTCAATACGTTTTACGATACCGGTGATCAGTTCGCCCACGCGACTCTTATAGGCATCAACAATTTTCTTGCGCTCCGCTTCCCTGACTTTGTGAATAATAACCTGCTTGGCAGTCTGCGCAGCGATACGTCCGAAATCGACGGATTCAATTTCTTCTTCGACTAAATCACCGACTTGGGCATCCGGATTATCAAGTCTTGCAACTTCCAGCAGTACTTGCGTTTCCGGAAATTCCACGTCGCCGTCAATTTGACTGTTGGCATCAACCACTTCCCAAACTCTATAGGTAACGTAGTCGCCGGTTTTTCTGTCAATGCAGACACGAGCTTTAATTTGATTTGCGTGACGCTTGATTGTAGCCGCTTCCAATGCTGATTCTATGGCCTGGAAAATAATCTCTTTTTCAATATCTTTTTCGTTAGAAAAAACATCCACCACCAACAAAATTTCTTTATTTGCCACTGCGTCCCCCTTTTTCAATTAAATACTCAGGAACCAAACGCGCTTTGCTCATCGCGACAAATGGAACCTCAAAAACCTGACTCGCCTTCTTGTAGTGTAATAATATCGCCTTCAACTTTTTCGATCAGGCCTGTGATTTTTCTACGTCCATCTATCGCTTTAAATAAATTAACCAACACCATACTGCCAATATATCGTTCGAACTGGCTCACTTTAAAAAAAGGCCTGTCTTCGCCCGGCGAAGAAATCTCTAACTGATAGTTGCCTTGAATAGGGTCTTCCACATCCATGACCCCACTGATTTGATGACTGACTTTAGTGCAGTCTTCAACCAGAATCCCGTTCTCACTATCGATATAGATTCTTAACAGACCATGTTTAGGATGCGGATTATATTCAATGCCTACGCATTCATAACCTAAACCTTCAACAATTGGCTCAATTAGATTAACCAAGTGCTCAGGAGCCTGTTTCATTTTTCCTCACTTACTTTCGCACAAAAAAAAAGAGCCGACGGCTCTTCCATTAACAATCAACTATGAGCTTCTTAATCACCAAAGCCCAGAAAATAAAAAACCCCAAAATGGGGTTCCCGGCAACCGCTTCATGCGGCGCTCTAACTCCTGCATCCATGCAGTCCTATGTGGTAGCGGGGGCAGGATTTGAACCTACGACCTTCGGGTTATGAGCCCGACGAGCTACCAAGCTGCTCCACCCCGCGATTGATTTAGGGCATTATAGAGCATTCTCAGGATTTAGCAACCACTATTTCATCAACTTATGCCCAGTGTCGCCATTTTCTCACGCGCATAAGCTTCCAAAGCGCTAATAATCTCTGTATTTACATTTTCGGCGCTACGCAATTCCTCCAACCGACTGAAATAATCATCGAGCAATATACCCGCCCCCGCCTGCCGGCCGGTTAACCGGTCGACACAAAACTCATTCCACCTTAATTGCTCATCAGCATTCAGGGTTTCAGGATAATTTCGAGCGCGATATCTAAACAGCATTTCAGGCAATCGCTTATCAGTAAATTTGAATGCGGATTTGGCTAATTGCTCAGGCGGCATTGTCCTGATTTTGGCCATTTGCCTTTTATCGTTTTCAGAAAAAAAACCGCCGCTGTATATTTCCAGGTCGGGATCGGAATCCTGCTCGGCGTAATCCTGACCGCTAAACACTGCCGCCAACTTGTCAGCCAAGTCCGGCAGCCGCTTTAATCTTGTCGATATTGGCACAGCATAGCGCCAAGTCGATTTGGAGCCGCTCTGCATCATCCGGCCTGATGACGGACACAGGAGCCAAGACAGGGCATTTATTGATATGCACGGTTTTTAGCGGGATTCTCGCCACGCCTTCCGGCAGATCAGCCGTTGCGGTAAAGATTCTTTGCTGAATTTCTTCCACCGACAGGCTAAGCATCGGTTCAGGATCAACGGACAGGTCATAAACAATCATGCCATTGGTATTGGTAGGATGTTTGCAAACCGGCAATACAATGGCTAAACAGTTTTTAACGGCGGGATATTTGCCGGAAACATGCACCACGGGTTTAAAACTGCCGAACTGAAGCAAGTTAAGCGCTTCGGCCTTAACCCGATGCTGCAACAGAGAACTGATAGAGCTTGGGTTGTGCTTGTTTGACCAGTTTGGTAATTGCCAGCGTAGCATGAGACATCCGACAGCGCATCGTGCGCTGCTTCATGGGCTATATTATTGACCTGGGTGAGTTGATCCAGCCTGAAACTGGGACCGCCCTCCCCGTTAACCGGCCAGACGATGCCTTCGGGCCGCAAAGCCCTGGCCGCTCTGAGTACATCGATTAAATCCCAGCGGGAATTGCCATTTTGCCACTCCCTTGCATAAGGGTCGTAAAAATTACGATACAAGCCAATTACGAGTAACCTCATCGTCAAAACGAAGACTGTTGTAACCGAGGGTACAGGTATTGGGTTGGACTAATTGCTCATGAATCAGGCGAATAAACTCGGCTTCGCAAACGCCTTTTTGTTCGGCAAGCTGCGGGGTGATGCCGGTAATTAGACAGGCGTCGGGATGAGGAAGGCAGTCTGCCGCCGGTTTGCAGTAAACGACTAAAGGATCATCTACGATATTGAAAGTCAAAATCGGTGCGAATTCCGGCAAATTGAACAGGCCTGTCTCTTCGAGGATCGGTGCCGAATGTTTCGTAATCATGCCAATAAAAGGTTTGCGTACCGCTCATTAATTGCTACTGCCATGTAAAAAATTATCACCGCGGAAGACACGAAGTTTTACTTTTCGTGCCTTCGCCGTGAATAAAAGACTTTTAGTCGCCCGCTAACAGCATTTCACGCTCACCCAGTTAATGCTGTTACTGCCGACTACCCCGCAAAATCTTAATGAATTGAAGCCAGGGCCCTTAAAACATCGGTGCGACTGACGATCCCAACCAACTCATTATCCTGAAAAACCGGAAAACTTCTGACTGTAGACTGCTGGAACTTCTCCGCCAAATCTACAATGCTGGAGTCGGCATCGACGCTAATGACCTCTGTAGTCATATAGTCGCCCACCTTGCCGCTCATGCTTTGGTTGTAAACCGTCTCCAAAACAATGTCCATCACGTCTTTTTCAGAAAACATGCCCAGCAAATGGCCTCGCTGATCAACAACCGGCGCGCTGGTGATTTTATGATCCAGCAACTTCTTTACGGCATCGATCACATCGGTATCCTTGGCAAGCGTAACCAATCTTTTCGACATATAATCTGCAACAGTAATTTTCGCCAGCATGATGATCTCCTGATTGTCGTTATTAGTGCAAAATAACCTACGATCCTTGATTCAAACGCGCTTCCGCTTCCGCTTCCAGCTTCTTTCTTTTATCACATTTTTCCACACAAACACAATCCGCATTATTCGCCGCCCCGCCGCATGATCCTTTGATCGCGCGCCTGCCAAAAATAACGCCTATCGCCATAATGGCAATAACAACAGCCATGAACACAAAAGTCACTAGAAAATAAGCCATGGTAATCACCTCGTAAAATATTTAAAGGCCTACAATAAAAAAACGAGGAGCAGGTCTAGCCGCACTCCTCGTTTTGTTTGATGCTACCCCTTTTCAAAGAGGCATGATTGCCTTTTATAGAGCAACCACAAGGATTACCCTTATCCGCCGAAATCGTCCAGCAAGATATTTTCAGGCTCTACGCCATTATCCAACAGCATCTTGATCACCGCCGAGTTCATCATTGGCGGTCCGCACATGTAAAACTCGCAATCTTCCGGTGCCGGATGGTTCTTAATGTATTCTTCAAAAAGAACATTATGAATAAAACCGGTATAGCCTGTCCAGTTATCTTCCGGCAATGGATCGGATAACGCAACATGCCATTCAAAATTGTCATTTTCTTTGGCCAGCATATCGAAATCTTCTACATAGAACATTTCACGCTTGCTACGCGCACCATACCAGAAGCTCATTTTACGCTTGGATTTCAGCCTGCGTAATTGATCGAAGATATGCGAACGCATCGGCGCCATACCGGCACCGCCACCGATAAAGACCATTTCATTTTGGGTATCTTTAGCAAAGAACTCGCCATAAGGACCGGAAACAATACATTTATCGCCAGGCTTCAAGTTAAAGATAAAAGAAGACATGATACCTGGAGGCACGCTATCCGGCGCACCGGGAGGCGGTGTCGCAATACGCACGTTCAGCATGATTTCTTTTTCTTCAGGATAACTAGCCATCGAATAAGCGCGTAACGCAGGCTCTTTCACAGTGGAAACATAACGCCACAAATTAAACTTATTCCAATCGTCGCGGAATCTTTCCGCAACATCGAAATCGCTGTATTTGGAAACGTGCGCAGGACATTCAATCTGAATGTAACCGCCGGCGCGATACTTGATTTCTTCGCCTTTCGGCAACTCCAGCACCAGCTCTTTAATAAAGGTGGCAACGTTATGATTCGATTTAACCGTGCACTCCCATTTTTTGACGCCGAAAACACTGTCTTCGACTTCAATGTCCATGTTGTGCTTAATCGAAACCTGACAAGCAAGACGCTCACCGTGAGCCGCTTCGCGTTTGCTGATATGGCTTAATTCAGTGGCTAAAATTTCGCCGCCGCCTGAATTGACCTTCACCTTGCATTGTCCGCAAGTACCGCCACCGCCGCAAGCCGATGAAACAAACAAACCGTTATCAGCCAACGCAGTTAATAATTTTGACCCTACCGGCACATGGATTTTCTTTTCTTCATTGATCAGAATCTCCACATCCCCTTCAGCGACCAATTTGCTTTTAGCACCGATAATAACGAATACCAGCGCGATAACAAAAGCCGTGAAAATAATAATCCCTAATAGAATTTCAAGCATGTCGCACCCTTAAAGTTGGATTCCAGAGAAAGCCATGAAGCCAAGCGACATCAGACCCGCAGTTATAAAGGTAATACCCAGTCCTTGTAAACCAGCAGGTATATCACTGTATTTTAATTTTTCGCGCACCCCAGCCATGACAGTGATAGCCAGCGCCCAACCAAAGCCGCTGCCTACGCCGTACACGACGCTTTCGGGAAGATTATAATCACGCTCGATCATGAACAAACTGCCGGCTAAAATCGCGCAGTTTACTGTAATTAAAGGCAAGAAAATCCCTAACGCGTGATACAAAGCAGGAAAGAATTTATCTAAAATCATTTCCAGAGATTTGCACTAAAGCTGCAATAACGCCGATACAACTCAACAACGCCAAAAAGCTTAAATCAACGCCTTTAATGCCCATCCAGGATAAAGCATCTTCCTTTAACAAGGCGTGATAAATAAAGTTATTGGCCGGTACGGTGATAATTTGCACCATCATGACCGCAATACCCAAACCCATCGCCGTCGAGATTTTCTTGGAAACCGCGATGAAAGTACACATGCCCAAAAAGAAGGACAGTGCCAGGTTTTCGATAAAGACAGCCTTTATGAAAAGACTAATATAAGCTTCCATTAGTGATGCCCTCCTTCACCATGAGCAATCGACATGATTTTGAAATCCGCTGTTTCAGCTTGCTTCGGCTTCCATTGACGGACACCCCAGATAATCAAACCGATGATAAAAAATGCGCTTGGCGGCAACAACATCAAGCCGTTTGGATCATACCAACCGCCGTCTTTGGTGAGCTTGAAGACTTCAATACCCAGTAATTTACCTGAACCCAATGATTCCCTGATAAAAGACACGGTAATCAAAATCAAGCTGTAACCCAAACCGTTACCGATACCGTCCATAAAACTGGCTAAAGGCGGATTTTTCATCGCATAACCTTCAGCGCGCCCCATTACGATACAGTTGGTGATGATCAGGCCGACGAATACCGACAATTGCTTGCTGACTTCATAAGCAAACGCTTTCAATATCTGATCGACCACGATAACCAGCGACGCAATAATGGTCATCTGCACGATGATCCGGATGCTGCCTGGAATATGATTCCTGATCGCACTGATAGCCGCACTGGAACACGCCGTCACCATCGTCAACGCCAACGCCATAATCAGCGAGGTTGACATTTGCGAGGTCACCGCCAGCGCCGAACAAATACCCAGAACTTGTAAAGTAATCGGGTTGTTGTCAACCAACGGCTCTATCAGTACTTTCTTGGTTTCATCATTTAAAATTTCACTCATGATTTAACTCCTTTAACCGCTCTTACTTTAGCTAAATACGGGGCAAAACCTTCTTTGCTCATCCAGTATCTGACCAGATTAGTCACACCGGCGCTGGTTAATGATGCACCCGCCAAACCATCGACCTGATATTGCGATCCCGGCTTGCTGGTATCGACCACACCTTTAATCAGGGCTAATGCAGGCTCACCAATCTCGGCGGCCTCTATCAGGCCTTTTTCCGATGAAGCTTGCTCGCTTTCGGCATAAACTTTTTTGCCTTTCCACAGCGCGCGCCAGTTCGGGTTAACGACTTCACCACCCAATCCCGGAGTTTCCGCTTGATCGTAGAAGTTGATGCTTTGTACGGTTTGCCCATCAGCATCCAATGACAGGAAGCCGTATAAAGTTGACCATAAACCGTAGCCATTAATCGGAAGAATAATCGACTTGATTGCGCCAGCCTCTTTTACCAAAAAGACTTTCGCATATTTAGCCTTGACCCTGATATGAGCAATATCTTTATCCTTCGGAATAGCAACACTTAAAGCAGGATCTTTTGCCGCCTTACGTTGATCGTATTCAGCAGGATTCATATCTTCAACATAATCGCCTGTTTCCAGGTTGACGATTTTAGCCTCGATTTTATCCTTAAATACCGCGTCAATATTGCCGCCTTCTTGAAGCAAACCCGCTACTTCAAGAATATTCTTCTTCATGTCCAGTTCTTTGTTACCGACCTGAAGAGGCTTTAACGCAACCGCAGAAAATGAAACCAAAACCGCACAAACCAAACACAGAGCAACCGCAATGGCGATAGTTTTTTCTAAACTATCATTACCTAAGGCAAGAACTTTATCCCTGTAAACTTTGAATTTTTGGTAATGCTCGCATTTGTCCAATGCTGCGCAAAATTTATTGTATTGTTCGCATTTAAGCATGACGTTTCATCCTTCTTCTGATATTGGCCTGAATGACAAAATAATCAATCGTAGGCGCGAACATATTGGAAAATAGAATTGCCAGCATAATTCCTTCCGGGAATGCCGGATTAACAACCCTGATTAATACCGTCATAGTTCCGACTAAAGCGCCGAATATCCAGCGACCGGTATCGGTCATTGCCGCACTCACCGGGTCGGTAGCCATATAAACCATACCGAAAGCAAAGCCGCCCATCGTCAAGTGCCAGTACCAGGGTATCGCAAACATATGATTGGTGTCGCTGCCGATGAAGTTGAACAACAACGAAGTCGCCACCATGCCTGCAAATACACCACCCATGATGCGGTACGATGCGACTTTGGTATACAGCAGGAAGGCCGCACCAATCAAAATAGCCAGCGTTGAGGTTTCGCCAAGACAGCCCGGCTCAAAACCGAAAAAGCTTTGCATCCAGCTGTAGTTAGCAGAATAAACCGCTTCAAGACCGCCATTCGCCGCCAAACCTAAGGGTGTAGCTGCGGTGTAGCCGTCAACTGCGACCCAGACTGAATCACCTGAAATAGAAGCCGGATAAGCGAAATATAAAAACGCCCGTCCAGTCAACGCAGGATTCAAAAAGTTTTTGCCGGTACCACCGAAGACTTCCTTACCGATAACGATACCGAAAGAAATACCCAAAGCCACCTGCCATAAGGGCATATCGGGCGGCATAATCAATGTGTACAACATTGACGACACCAAAAAACCTTCATTCACTTCATGACCGCGAACTGTAGCAAACAATACTTCCCACACGCCGCCGACAGCCAGTGTCACTATATAAATAGGCAGAAAGTACAAAGCACCGTGAACCAGGTTCGAAAACGGATTCATCGTACTGTAGCCGAAGACCATCATCGGAATACGACGCCAATCCTGAGCTTGCTCCAAGCCCATATTTGCCATGGCTAAATTGGCTTGATAACCGGTGTTATACAGAGCCATCAAAATGCAAAAAAACGTCGCGATCACGACAAATGTCATGGTCCGTTTCAGGTCATTGCCATCACGAACATGTGTGGTGCCGCGCGTTACATCGGCCGGTGTATAGATAAAAGTATCGACCATCTCGTAGAGACCGTAATACTTTTCGAACCGCCCACCCTTGGTGAAATGCGGCTCCATACTATCTAAAATATCTCTAGGCGACATTATCCTTCCTTCTCAATTTTAGTTAAGTTCGCTCTCAGAACAGGAGCAAAGTCATGTTTACCAGGATCCACAAACGTAAATAAGGACATATCTTCCTCATCCAGTTCCAAACAACCCAACAATTGAGCCTGATCTGAATCGCCTACCACCAAGGCTTTTAACAGCGGCGTAGGCAAAATATCCAGCGGCATCACGGCTTCATAAACGCCGACCGGCACAATCGCCCGGTTGCTGCCGTTTTTATCGGTTGTTAATGGAAATTTACGATTCAGCTTACGATCAACGCTCGACGTATAAACATTGAGTGCCGAATATTTGTCTTTACCCGGAACAATCCAGCCGAACAATTCACGGGCACGTCCTTCTTGCAATGCTGAAATCTGGTTGCTGTAGCAACCCAAAAAGGCTGCCCAATCTGCTGCAAGATGTCCATATAACACCGAACCTGAAATCACCCGGTTTTCAACTTCTTCCAATTGACCTGCAACCAGATCATCGGTATTGGCACCGACTCGGGTACGAATCAAGCGCGGTTTTTTAACCGTAGGCCCAGCCAATGAAACAACGCGTTCGACATTTAGTTTACCGGTGGTAAATAATGCGCCGATTGCAATCACCGCCTGATAATCCAGATGCCAGACGAATTTATCGATGGCGACAGGATCAAGCAAATGGATATGCGTACTTGGCAAGCCCGCAGGATGGGGGCCGGAAAACTCGGCTACGGTTACAGACGCATCGCCGGTTGCAACTTCAGCACCGGTCGCCTTGCAAACATATGTTTTGCCTTCTGTCAGCTTGGCGATAACCGCCAAACCATTGGCAAAATCATCGCCGCGCTCTTTGATGATAACCGCAGGATTAGCCGCTAACGGGCTGGTATCGATCGCGGTCACAAAAATTGAGCTAGGCTTGCTGCCTACGCTAGGAATTTTGCCGTAAGGGCGTGTGCGCAACGTCGTCCACAACCCGGACGCCAACAGGTTCTCTTTAACCTTATCCGCCGATAAACCGCTTAATTTGGATGCATCGTATTTTGCAAAAGACTCCTGCGCCGCGCCTTTCAGCTCGACCACAACAGACTGCAAAACCCGCTTTGCGCCGCGATTGATGGATTTCACCACACCCGCTCCGGGTGACGTGAACACAACGCCAGGATTTTTCTTGTCGGCAAAAAGCACTTGGCCCAACTTGACCGTGTCACCTTCCGCGACCATCATGGTAGGCTTCATGCCTACATAATCCACCCCAAGAACAGCAACGGACTTAACCTTATTGCCATCCTCAATAATCTGTTCGGGCTCTCCGGTAATCGGTAGATCCAAACCTTTTTTAATACTAAATTGCATAGTGTGAGCCTGCTCTCCAATCAAGTTGCGGCGAAACCATCCTTTCATTTCAAGTACAAATAAAACAAGAGGCGCATTAAGACGTAAAACGCCGGTATTAGACCATAAAAACGAGGCATTCTCAACCGCGAACCAGCATCGCTACCCGCAGGAATGTGAAAGGGAGAGAAGTTAAAATTATTGACCGCAAAGTAACACTAAGAATACTTTGCGAAACCCTGCGCAACTTTTGTGTTTTCCGCGACTGAAAATCTTTTCCGACTTCCCGGCAGCCTATGAAAGCCAACGAAGAGCTGATCAACCAAATGAAGCCGGATCATTTGCGATCAGTAGCCATTATAAAAACAGCTTGCATTCAAAACTTCTGCTTACTGAAGTTCGCCTTGTATAAATCCAAGAGAATAAGCCAGTGACCGACGCGACAATGCCAAAGCGGGTTACCGTCTATGCCAAGGAAAGCGGAAAAGAGCCTTTTACCGAGTGGCTTTATAGCTTGCGGGATGCCATCATACGAAAACGCATCCTTGCCCGCGTTTCCCGTCTGCAACAAGGCAACTATGGAGATTGTGAGCCGGTCGGCGAAGGGATTAGCGAATTGCGATTATTTTTCGGTTCCGGCTACAGAGTTTATTTCGGGGAACAGGATAACCAGATTGTCGTCCTGCTCTGCGGCGGCGACAAAGGAAGCCAAAGCAAAGACATTGAATAAGTCAAAACCTATTGGCGGGAGTATCTAAACCATGAGCACTTATAGAACGATTGGCGAAGTTGAAGAACAATACCTTCGCGACCATCCCGAGGAAGTGGACGATTATATTACCGTCCTCTTCGACGAATATGCCGAAAGCGGCGATGCCGCCGCCCTGCTGTCGTCCCTCCGCGTGGTCAGTCGAGTGAAAGGAGTAAGCCGAATTGCGGAAGTTTCCGGCCTAAGCCGCAAAGGCGTGCAAAAAGCCCTTTCGGAAAACGGCAATCCGCAATTTAGCAGCGTAAACGCCATTATGCACGCAATGGGCTACCGGCTGACCCCACAAAAGATTCCTGCAGCGAACCACGCTTCTTAATCTTAAAAGCCGCAGTTAAGTAGGCTGAGCAACACCTTTTCGTTGCCCAGCATTTTGCGCGAATTGGTGTCGGGCATAAACAACATGCCCAGCCTGCGGAACTGCTAAAACGATTGTGCATACCTTAAAAATGTAAACAATCCGTTATAACTAAGCCACCCACTTCCTACCGTGGCTAGCATAATCAAGCATCAGGTGAAACACGTTATCGCACTTCTCCCGGAATAACACACGGTCGTAGCTTTCCGGCAGATTGGTGTCCAGCACCTTCTCGACGGCAGAGCGCACCTGCTTTTGGGTCTGCGTATCCTTATACCAATCCTGTACCAGCACCTTGGGATGCTCTTCCAGCAAACGGTGCAGCAAAGACTTGGCCGCAAGCCTGACGTTCTGCGTTTCCTCCTGTGTCATTTTGTCCTTCTTCAGCAGATCGAACAGTTCCAATTCGTCTTCCGTCAGACCATCGCGAATGTGCCGCTCATCCTCCGTGCGCAAATCTTCGGTGAATTTCATCAGGTCTTCATAATAGTTCTCGGTGGATGAGCCGCCTGAATTGTAGGTATCGATAATCTGTTGCAACCGTTGAGCAAAGTCGGTGCGCGTCGCATTCTGTTGCAGCATCAGCTCAAGCTTGCGTTGCAGGAAAGCACGCAGGTCCGCGATTTCAATATTCTTGTAAGTCGCCTGCTTGAACTCTTCGCGCAGCTTATCGAAGTTGATCTTGCTGAGATCCCAGGTCTTACCCTTCTGGATGATCTGGTATTCCGCGCTGTATTGCCGCACTTTAAACGCCTCCGAGTCGCTCACCACTACGCTCTCATCAAGCAGTTCAGCAATCTTCAGGCTGATCGCGTCGATGTCCTTCTGTTCGACGAGACTGTCTATCACCCCACGCAGATACTGGAACACTGCAACCTCACGCCCCTTACCGCCTCCCAGCACTTCCGGCTTGCACGCTTCATACAATGATGTGATGGTGTTCTCGTACACGTTGAAACCCTTGCGCCATTCGTCGTTCGCCAGCAAGGTGTCGGCAAATGACTTAAACCGCCCGAGCTTGCTGAACACATCGTCGCAGCCCAACACCTCGCGCAACGCAACCTCTTTCTCGTGGCAAAACACCAAGCCCTGCTCAATCGCGTCATCCAGCAAGCGAAACAGCTCCGCCTTTTCCTTGACTGGCGGATCAATCTCATCGCCGCCCTTGCGCGTAATCCTTCAGCGCCAGCTTCATGTTGCGGAACACGTTGTAGTAATCCACGATCTCGCCGTTGCTCTTTTCCACCCCGTTGATCTTCCACGAGGTGACGCGGTTGGCGCGGGCGATGGTCTGCATCAGGGTATGGTCCTTCATCGGCTTGTCGAGATACAGCGTCGAAACCGTCGGCGCATCAAAGCCCGTCAGCCACATGGCGCACACGAACACCAGTTGCAGCGGATCGTTCCGGGTCCTTGAAGTTGTATTCGATGTCGTGGCCGTGCTCATCCAGCTTGTTCATGCGCTCGCGGTGCGGCTTGATGTCCAGCTTCTGATCGTCGAACTTCTTTTCCTCTCCGCGTCTTCGCTGACACCACCGCCATTTCCACCGAACGCATGTAGTCAACGATCTGGCTTCAGCCGCGCTCTTCTCAACGTCGTTGACCGATTTGCTGATGCGTCCCACGCAGCTCCTTGATCTCTTCCTTCCAGAGCCGCTGCACCTTGTCGTACATCTTCACGGCGGTGAACTTGTCCACCGACACCACCATGCCCCTTGCCCAGATAACCGCGCCGGGGAAAGTGATAGACGATGTCCTGCGCAATTGTCTCCAGCCGGTCGTCGCGCTTGATGACCTCGACCTCCTGTGGCAAATTGCTTCTCCAGCTTGGCCTGCTGCGCCTCGTCCAGGTTCTCGTCTTCCAGAATCTCGGTAGAACTCCTCGCTCAAATCTTCGTTCTGGATCAGCACCTCCGGCACGCGCTTCTCGTAAAACAGCGGCACCGTCGCGCCGTCGTCCATGGACTGCTGGAAGTTGTATTCGGAAACGTAATCGCCGAACCAGGCATTGGTCTTGCGCTCGCGCCCCAGCAGCGGCGTGCCGGTGAAGGCCAGATAATTGCGCGTTGGGCAAGCCCTTGCGCATGTTCTCCGCCAGCGACTTGTATTGCGTGCGGTGCGCCTCGTCGACGATCACGATGATGTCGTTGCGTCGGCGAAAGCAGCGGGATATTCCCTGCCCTTGTCCCAGCGGAATTTCTGGATCAGCGTGAAGACCAGCGCGCTTGTTCTGCCCGAGGAACTTGCGCATCTCCTCGCTGTTCTTGGGCTGCGCGGCTTCGGCCTCGCTGACCGTGCCGGTGTTCAGGAAGTTGCGGTAAATCTGTCCGTCCAGATCGTCGCGGTCGGTCACCACCACGAAGGTGAAATTGCCGGTCTGCTTGCGGAAGATTTTGCGCGCATAAAAAATCATCGAGAAGCTCTTGCCCGATCCCTGCGTGTGCCAGAACACGCCCAGCTTGCCCGCCAGCTCCTCGCGCCGGAGGAAGGCTGTCATAGGCCTGGTTCACGCCGATGAACTGGTGGTTCTGCGCGATGATCTTCGAACTGTCCTTGTAGTAGAGAATGAAATTCTCCACGTAGTCCAGCAGCCGCTGTCTGGGCAGCAAGCCTTCGATCACGCCTTCCAGGCTGATGCCCTGCTCGCGTATCGCCGCGCGGTCGATCTTCTCCTTCTCGTCGTCCGCGCGCAGCCAGTTGAAGAAATGCTCCCACTCCGCCGTGATGCTGCCCACCTTGGTTTCGATGGCGTTGGACAGCACGCAAAAGGCGTTGGTCAGGAAAAGCTGCGGAATCTCCGCCTTGTAATTCGTCAGGTTGTCGTCGAAGGCGTTGCGCAACTTCACGTTCGAGTTTTTCAGCTCGATGAACACCAGCGGCATGCCGTTGACGTAGAGCAGCACATCCGGGCGGCGAAAGCCGCGCTCGCCCTTGATCCAAAGCTGGGTGACGGCCAGATAGCGGTTGTTGTCCGGCGCGTTGAAATCCAGCAGCCGCACCAGCTCCTGTTGCCGCACGCCTTGCGCGTTGTCAAATTCCACCGGGATGCCGTCGCGCAGCAGGCCGTAGATTTCCCGGTTCGCGGTGATCAGCGTCATTGCCTGCCGCCGGTCGAGCAATTTTTCCAGCGCGCTGTCGATGGCCGTTTCCGGGATGTCCGGGTTCAGGCGGATCGCAGCTTCCCGCACCCGGTCGGACAAAATCACATCGCGTTTGTTGGCGCGGTTTGAGCCGTCGTTCAAATCTTCCGCGTCAGTCGTGTAGCAGTCGAGCGCGTCGAAGCCGTGCAGATGCTGGAGCTTCTGCACCAGCGCCTGCTCGATTTGGTCTTCGGAAATGAAGTTAGGCATACAAATCCAATTAGTTACAAATTAAAGGGCACCAAGTTTAACTAACCCACTACTTAAGTTAAGGGAAAGCTGTTTTCATTAACTAAAGAACAGGTGTAGGTAACGATCAAATGCATAAGCCCGTCCCCTCTGCTGCCCGGTGGTCTCTTTTAAAATCCCCAACCGCTCAAAATCCCGGATCAAAGCGTTGGCTGTGGGCGTGCTAACCGATAGAGCAGTTTCAATATCGGCTGCCGAAACAACGGGCTTGCGATACAACAAGTTCAACAAAGCTCGGGCGTTGGCTGCACGCTTGCCCAAGTCCAGTACGCTATGTTCCACCTCGGTGCGCAGCACCAATATCTGCCGGAACACGTCGCGTCCCTTGGTGGCCGTTTCCGCCACACCTTGCAGAAAGAAGCGCACCCAGTGAATCAGGTCGTTCGACACCCGCACCTGCATCAGCGCATCGTAATAGCTTGCCCGGTTGCGCTCGAAAAAATCCGATAAATACAACGAAGGTTTCGCCAGCAAACCGTGGCTGACCAAGTACAACGGAATCATCAAGCGGCCAATACGGCCATTGCCATCGAGAAACGGGTGGATGGTCTCGAACTGGTAATGGCTCAGCGCCACACGGATCAAATGCGGCACTACGATTTCTTCGTTGTGCCAAAACAGCTCCATGTCGCTCATCAAATCTGGCACTCCGTCTGGATGAGGTGGAATAAATGCCGCATCCGCTAGGCTGGAACCGCCAATCCAGTTCTGGCTGATGCGGAATTCTCCCGGCTGTTTGTGCTCGCCGCGCACCCCGCTCAGCAGAATCTCGTGCGTCCGTTTCAGCAACCGGTTCGACAGCGGCAGACTCTTCAGTTCAGAGATAGCGGTATTCACCGCCTCGATGTAATTGCGCACCTCGCGCCAGTCATCGCGCTTCTCCGGCAGAATCTGCTCTTCCGACATCAACGCCTCGTCAATGCCGGTCTGCGTACCCTCGATGCGGCTGGAAGTCTGCGCTTCCTTCACCACGTGCATCTCGATGAACAGATCAATGTCCGGCACAATCAGGGAAAAGGCATTCAACTCGCCCAGCGCGCGGTTGGCTGACTCCAACAAAGTGTTGATGGTGGCGTCCTCCCATATCCACTCATGGTTCACCGGCACCGGCTCGAAGCTCTTGTACTGGTAACGCTGCCGCCACACACCGGCTTTGAATATTTCAAACTTCATGAGCGATCCTCCATGATGGACGGAAAACATAGGCTACGCAGCGCGTAGCTTTTTGTATCATCAATGCTCATGGGCAGGCTCCTCCATGCAGGGCGGGAACTGGATGTCGAAATTTATGCGCCTTCCCAAGCTTCTCGTTTTTATGCACAAGTCTGCTCAAGATCGTCACCATTGGCATGGATTCAGCAATGGTCAGCTCGGATGTAGGCCGGAATAAGACCATCCAAGCGCGTAGCGCGAGGTGGCGTTTCCGGCGAATTTGGGGATGTCTGCCGGAAACGCCAGTTCTCGCTACCGCTCGAACCGACTTATTCCGGCCTACTTCTTTAATTCTTGGGCGCTTTAACAGAGTAATCTCAGACTGCATGATCAACCTCCTCCATGCCGGGCGGGAACTGGATGTCGAGTTTTACGCGCCTTCCCAAACTCTCGTCTTTATACACAAATCTACTCAAGATCGTCACCATTGGCATGGAATCAACAATGGCGAGCTCGAGTGTAGGCTGGAATAAGACCATCCAAGCGCGTAGCGCGAGGTGGCGTTTCCGGCGAATTTGGGGATGTCTGCCGGAAACGCCAGTTCTCGCTACCGCTCGAACCGACTTATTCCGGCCTACTTCTTTAATTCTTGGGCGCTTTAACAGAGTAATCTCAGACTGCATGATCAACCTCCTCCATGCCGGGCGGGAACTGAATGTCGAGGTTTTCGACGGAGAGTTTATCGGAGATGAGGCGGGGGAGTAGTGCATCGCGGGTCATCGTCAGTTTTTGATTCGCGTTTCTCAGCAACTCCGCCTGCGCATGTAACTTTGAAACAACCCCATCAAACTGATCCTGAATCTCCCTGCTCGGTACAATGATTGGAATCCCGTTCAGGTGATTTCGATTGAGTGTTGGTACACCAGCGCCAGCATTGAAATTCTCAAGTCGCATATTCTTAAGCGTGTAATAAACCAAAAAAGCCGAGTTGCCGAAGAAGTTCTTCACATAAAGCGCAGTGTTGTGCGGCCATGCTTTTGAATTCACGAATAATACTTCGCCAAGACTGCCCGATCTGCCGGTCGTAATGACTGGCGGTTCAACTTTGTATTGGCTGTGATAGGTCTTAATTGATGTCGAGGCAATTACGGGATATGGCCCTGGCTCAACTTCGGCATCAGTGAGATCAAAACCACGCTGCAACTGACAGAACTGCCCGAATTTTTGGTCTTTCCAACCATCAGGCACACCCTTGATGACCTTCACCTTTTCGTGGCCGGGAAAGCGCAGGCGGACAAACCATTCGCGGTAGATTTCCTCGGCCATCTTTTCCAGCAGCGTGATACGTCGTTTATTACTTTCGATCAGTTCGTCATACGCCGAGAGTATCGCCGCGATTTTTTGCTGGATCTTTTTGGATGGAATCTTGACCTCAATCTTTTCGAATACTGACTTTGGGACAATCGGAGTATCTATTCCAGAGTTGTAGGAAAAAATGATTGGTTCGTAAGCTCGAAGAAGGTAATAAACAAACTTTGGGCAATTTTCTTTATTAACGATGACCGAGTTAATTTGCTGGTTCGTTAAACATGGCTTGCTTGCAATACCCATTTTCCCGAAGGCAAAGCTCAGACTCGTAAACATCACTGTATTTCTTGGCACTACCTGATTCTTAAACTTCTCAAGAGCCTTTGAAGTAATGTGTGTTTCCGTCTCAGTTATATAGTGGCTGTTCCAGTCGAGGTCTTTGGGAGACACAAACAACTCATCCCCTCCGAAGTACTCGGGATTGCTAGTCGGAGGAGTCTTTCCTGTGACTACCCTCCCAATACTCTTGATTTGTTTCATCCCCCAGTCGTTCATTGGTCACCTGCAAGTTGCAGAATATTTTGACCAATCACCATCTCTAGCTCTCGCGCCGCACTATTCAAGCTGGTTAGCTCATCGTTCATTGCCAATAGGTCAGCGACAAATTCCTCTTCCGTTTTCCCATCCTCTTCGATTACCACGCCGACGTAGCGCCCAGCATTCAGCGAATAGTCTTGCTCCTTCAAGTCCGCAGGGCGGGCAAGTTTACACAGGCCGGTGACGTCTTCGTATTCCGCCTTGGGGAAACGCTCCTGCAACCAGTGGATATGCTGGTAGAAAATTTCGGCGTTCTTCACTTCCTGGTGCAATTCTTCCAGCGCGCTCTTGAGCGCATTGGTCTTGCGGTCGGTGGTGCCGCGTTTGCCTTCGGCCTGCGCCTGTGCGGCCTGCTGCTTCTCGTGCTGGCGCACAATCTTGTCCAAATGCTTCAAGCCTTCATGCAGCGCGGCGAAGAAAGGATCGAACGCCTCGCGCAATTGCTGCTGCGCCTTGTTCTTCTTGTCCACCGCTGTTTCATCCGCATGCTTTTCCTGATATTGCGCGTAACGGGTTTTGAGTTTTGCCAGCCCCGCCCACTGCTGCACCAGTTCGCCCACGGCCTGCTTGCCGCCTGCATCGTCCAGCACTTCGAGCAGTTGCGCAGAGACGGGTTCGACCTTGGTTTTGTTCTCGATCAGACGCTCCATGCCTGCCGCAAAGTAGCGGTCTATAAGCTGCACGAACTTTGTCGCGCCGTCCTTTGTGCAATTGGCTGATGATGGCGATGTTCTGGATCTGCTCTTCGCTGAATTCGCGGTGGGCGCGGTCGATCTGGGTGAAGATGTTGCGCGCGTCGATGAACAGGATTTTGTCGTCGGTCTTGGCCTTGTCGAAGAACCACAGCGTGGCCGGGAGCGTGACGGTGTAGAACATGTTCGAGGGCAGCGTCAGCATGCGCGTAGATCAGGTTCTTGCTCGATCAGCGTCTGGCGGATGTCGGCTTCGGAGTGGCGCGCATCGGAGGCGGAATTCGCCATGACCAGCGCGGCGCGGCCCTTGGTCTTTAAGCGAGGTGGCGAACAGGTTGATCCACAGGTAGTTGCCGTTGGGCACGGTTTCCTTGCCTTCGTCGGCTTTCTTCACTTTCGATTTGTTGCGCGGGATGCCGTAGGTGTTGAAGCGCTTGTCCTTCTCCACGCTGGACAGGCTCACGTCGTCGACGTTGAACGGGGGATTGGCGAGCACGTAATCGAATGCGCCAAAACTCTGGTACGGGTCTTCGTAGTAGGTGTTGGCCTGCTTGATTTCGCCGCGCAGACCGTTGACCGCGAGGTTCATCTTGGCGAGGTTGACGGTGTCGCGCGTTTTTTCCTGGCCGCAGACGTACACGCCGCTTTCCGCGCCTTTCAGCTCTTTGCGGTGTTCCGCGATGAACTGGGCAGACTGCACGAACATGCCGCCGGAACCGCAGGCGGGATCGAACACCTTGCCGCCGTGCGGCTCGATGATCTCGACCATCAGGCGCACCACGGAACGCGGCGTGAAAAACTCGCCGCCTTTTTGGCCTTCGCTACGCGCGAATTCGGACAGGAAGTATTCGTAAATTTGGCCGAACAAATCGCCGGTGGCATCCGCCGGTATATCGGCGAAGGTGCTTCAGCAGTGATTGCGGCAGGGTCTTGTCGGTGCGGGTCAATGCGGCATATTCGTCCTTGGGCAACACGCCTTCGAGTTCTGGCTTGTATTCCTCGATAGCCTTCATCGCATTCTTGAGCGCCTTGGCGATATCCTTCTCTTCCGGCAGATTCAGCAAGTGCTCGTAGCGCGCATGATCAGGCAGGTAGAACCCGCACTTCTCGATGGCGATGTCGGAGACTTTCTTTTCGCGCCGCGAGCCTTTGAGTTTCGTATATTCGGCGATGATTTCCGCCTCATGGCGGCGGTAGTTGTTGTCGGCAAACTTGAGGAAGATCAGCCCCAGTACCGGCGTAGCGTATTCGCTGGACTTCAGGTCGGAATTGGCGCGCAGCTTGTCTGCCGCGCTCCACAGATCGGCTTCAAGCTTTTTGAGTTGGTCTTTGTTCATGAATTCCGTATATTTTATTTGTCCGGTTCAAGCGATAAAACCGCAGGTGAATTATTTCAATAATCGATGCGAATATGCAGTCATCGCTTGGTTTGCCCTCTGCTCAGATGGTAAAGGGCAATTTAAAAATCATGATCTAGGCCGCGTGTATGGGCATTATATGCCCAGCGCAAAAGCTGTAAGGTGGATTCGCCGTAGGCAATCCGCACAACTTCAATAGACTGTTGTGCGAGTGCGGCGGTTTGCTCGGCAACTGCTCCTGCGTTGCTCTACCTCCTGCATCCATGCAGTCGTGGCGCGAAACCGCCTTACAGCTTTATGCCTTATTCCTAGAACGGAATATCATCATCGAAGTCGTCGTAATTTGGCGGCGCTGGCGGCATGGAGCCGGAATCATGTTGCGGTGCCGACTGCTGGGGCTGGCTGGCTGGTCTTGATTGCGGCGCTGAATATCCGCCCTGCGACTGGTCGCCGCCAAAATCGGCGGTGCCGCCGCTACGGCTGCCAAGCATGTGCATTTCTGAGGCAACAATCTCGGTGGTGTAGCGGTCTTGTCCATTTTGATCTTGCCATTTACGGGTCTGTAAGCGCCCTTCAACATAAATTTGACTGCCCTTTTTTAAGTATTCGCCCACGACTTCTGCCAATCGATTAAAAAACACCACTCGATGCCATTCAGTCTCTTCCTTTCTTTCACCCGATTGCTTGTCTTTCCATCTCATAGACGTTGCCAACGTAATATTAACAACCGCCCCGCCCGTTGGCATATAACGCACTTCAGGGTCTGCGCCCAGGTTTCCAATCAGCATCACTTTATTAAGCATCTTTCTCTCCCATTGTTTGCGCGGATTCTATCAGATTATGCATTGACGTACTGCGCGATCAAGCCTTGCAGTTGGTCTTTATCCAGTTGTTGATTATCGACCTTGAGATAAGCCAACGCTTCTTCATAATGCAGAGTGATTTCCTCTACGCCGTTGAGTTTGAGCATTTCTGCGACGAACTCGTTGGCTTCCTGTTCGCTGAGTTGTTCCAGCGCTATCAGCAGGTTTGCCACGTAACGCGGAGGCTTCATCCATAAGGACACCAGCAACCAGCTGAATGCCGTAGCGGCGCAAAATAAAAATACCGCCGTGACCCCGAATTGGCCGTTAAACCAGCCGCCGACAACACCGCCCATAAACAGCCCCATGAACTGGGAGCTTGAATAAGCGCCCATCGCCGTGCCTTTCAAATCGGCCGGCGCCGTCTTCGATATTAACGACGGCAACGTCGCTTCCAGCAGGTTAAAGCCGCAAAAAAACAACCACAAGAAACCGATAATCCCGACCAGATTTTGATGAACTGCCGACAAGCCCAATTCAGCGATCATCAGTACCGCGATAGCTCCTAGAAACACCGGTTTCATTTTGCGTTTCTTTTCCGCCAGAATCACAAACGGCACGGCGAACGCCATCGAAATTACGAAAACAGGCAGATAAACCTGCCATTCATGCCCTGCGGTTAATCCCGCATTCCTCATTAAGGTCGGCACTACCACAAAGATCGCCATCAGGATCAAGTGCAAGGTAAAGATACCGTAATTCAGCCGCAACAGGTCGGGGCTTTTCAATACATTGATCATTTCCTCTGGAACGACTTCCGCATCCCGATGCAATTTGGACTGATGGGGATTGGGCACGATGAAAATAATCGCCAAAATTGCCAACGCAGTGAGTACCGCAGTTACCGCAAAAACGCCCTGCACGCCGCCGAAACCGGAAATAACAGGCCCGGCTACAATGCCGACGCCAAACGACGCGCCGATACTGATGCCGATAATCGCCATGGCTTTGGTGCGATGGACTTCCTGGGTCAAATCGGCAACTAAGGCCATGATCACAGCCGAAACCGCACCAGCGCCCTGGAAAGCACGCCCCACCAAAACCCCGTAAATGGTCGTAGACAGCGCCGCAATCACGCTGCCGATCAAAAACAACACCAAGCCGATAATGATGATTTTTTTGCGCCCGAAACGATCCGACAACAAACCGAAAGGGATTTGCAACAATACCTGCGGCAAGCCGTAAATGCCCATCGCCAGACCGATCAGCGCGGGCGTTGAGCCTTCAAGCTGCTCGGCAAATAAGGATAACACCGGCAAAATCATAAACAGTCCCAGCATCCGCAATGCGTAAATGCCTGCCAACGACCATGTGGCGCGTTTTTCCGATGACGTCATCGAACTCGTAATGTCCTGCGTTGTTGTCAAAACCTGCTTCTCCTTTTGAACCAGAATTATCAAAAATGTAGGGTGCGCATCGCGCACCATTTTCCAAGCATAGCCCCGAGTTCAATACAAGGTGCGCGATGCGCACCCTACTCGCCCAGTGGTTTTTATCATGAATTTAATGGCGTCCATTATAACAAGCTTTGTTTACCGCATTCGCTCAATTGTACGTAGGCTGCTGATTAACTAACCAGCGCCATGACCTGCATTATTAAATGCTCCCAAGCCGATTTAAAATCAATCACTGAGATTTGACTAGCTCTAACCATTCCAACAACGCCGACCATAATCCAAAACACGTTCAGCAAGGTATAGGCGCTGTCTTTCTTGAGTATCGAACACCAGGAAAGTATCACCGCATCGGTGGTATTAAAAGCCCAGACGAACAGAAACGGACTTTCCGGACCCAGCCAACTGACCAGCGAGAAGCTGAAAATACGCATCAGCACACCGACCATTTCGATGAACCGAATATATTTCAGGACGAATGAATTCAACATACGGATCGTCATCCCTCAAAAAACCGTTTTAAATATTCCCCGGTATGCGAGGCCTTATTTTCGGAAACCTGCTTCGGCGTGCCTTCTGCAACCAGCGTTCCTCCGCCGTCGCCGCCTTCCGGCCCCATGTCGATGATCCAGTCTGCGGTTTTGATCACATCCAGATTGTGCTCGATGACGATGACGGTATTGCCGTGATCGCGCAGGGTATGCAACACGGTCAGCAATTGCTTGATGTCGTGGAAGTGCAGGCCGGTGGTCGGCTCATCCAGTATGTACAAGGTTTTGCCGGTATCGCGTTTGGACAGTTCCTTGGCAAGCTTGACCCGCTGCGCTTCGCCGCCGGACAGCGTGGTCGCATTCTGTCCCAGGGTGATATAGCTCAAGCCCACTTCGACCAAGGTCTGTAGCTTACGGGCCAGCACCGGCACCGGACTGAAAAATTCGGCCGCATCTTCTACGGTCATGTCCAGCACTTGATTGATGGTTTTGCCTTTGTAGCGTATCTCCAGCGTCTCCCGGTTGTAGCGTTTGCCTTGGCAACTGTCGCAATGGACGAAAATATCCGGCAGAAAATGCATTTCAACCTTAATCACGCCATCGCCCTTGCAGGCTTCGCAGCGGCCGCCTTTGACGTTAAAGCTGAACCGGCCGGGCGAGTAACCGCGCGATCTTGCTTCGGGCGTCGCCGAAAACAATTCGCGTATCGGTGTGAACAGGCCGGTGTAGGTGGCAGGATTCGAGCGCGGCGTACGGCCGATCGGGCTCTGGTCTATATCGACGACTTTGTCGAAATGTTCCAAGCCTTCGATCGCGTCGCAGGGCGCGGGAATGACTCCGGCACGGTTGATTAACCGCGCCGCATGGCAGTACAAGGTATCGTTGATCAGCGTCGATTTACCGGAACCGGACACGCCGGTTACGCAGGTCAGCAAACCGATAGGGAAGGCAATATCGACATTCTTCAGGTTATTGCCGTGGGCATTGCGGATAACGATCTGTTTGTCTTTATTAACCGGCGTCAGTTTTTCGGGCACGGTAATGCCGATTTTTCCCGACAAATACTGGCCGGTTAACGAGTCCGGGTTGTTGATAATGTCTTCCAATGTACCTTGCGCAATGATCTGCCCGCCATGCACGCCGGCGCCGGGGCCTATATCGACAATATGCTGGGCCGAGCGGATCGCATCCTCATCGTGCTCAACGACGATCACGGTATTGCCGAGGTCGCGCAGGCGGAACAAGGTGTTTAAGAGGCGCTGGTTATCGCGCTGATGCAGGCCTATCGACGGCTCATCCAGCACGTACATCACGCCGACCAGACCTGCGCCGATTTGGCTGGCGAGGCGGATGCGCTGCGCTTCGCCGCCGGAGAGCGTATCCGCGCTGCGATCCAACGTTAAATAATCGAGTCCGACATTGACCAGGAATTCCAACCGCTCCTGGATTTCCTTGATGATTTTTGCCGCGACCTCACCGCGCTTGCCGGTCAGGTTAAGATTCGAGAAGAACTCCAGCGATTTGCGGATCGGGAAGCGGGTCAGGTGGTGCAGCGGCAAATCCTCGACAAACACATTCCTGGCCGACACATTAAGCCTTGCGCCTTCGCAAACGTTACAGGGTTTCTGGGACAGATATTTGGCCAGCTCATCACGCACCAGTTGCGAGTCGGTCTCGTGATAACGCCGATCCATATTGGCGATGATGCCTTCAAAACTATGGTGCTTCTTCTTGACCGATCCGGTTCCGGTCATGAACTTGAATTCAATCTCCTCATGGCCGCTGCCGTAAAGAATGATGTCCTGGTGTTCCTTGGACAGTTCCGAAAACGGCACTTCCGGGTCGAATTTATAGTGCTTGGCCAGCGAGCAGATGATTTGGTAATAATAAGCGTTGCGCCGGTCCCAGCCGCGTATCGCGCCGCCGGCCAAGCTGATGTCGGGGTTATGGATAATCAGCTCGGGATCGAAATGCTGGCGCACGCCCAGGCCGTCGCAGCTGCCGCATGCGCCTTTGGGGTTGTTGAACGAGAAGATGCGCGGCTCCAACTCGGTCAGACTATAGCCGCAATGAGGACAGGCGTAACGCTCGGAAAACAGCAGTTCGGTCGCGTCATCGATGCAGGCGGCGATAGCGATGCCGTCGGCGATGCGCAGAGCGGTCTCGAAGGATTCAGACAGTCTTAAGGCGATGTCGTCGCGAATCTTGAAACGGTCGACGATAACCTCAATGGTGTGTTTCTTTTTTAAATCCAGCGCCGGCGGCTCGTCCAGGTCGTAAACCGTGCCGTCGATTCGGGCGCGGATGAAGCCTTGGGCTCGCAGATCATCGAGCAACTGGATATGCTCGCCCTTGCGGTCGTTGACCACCGGAGCCAGCAGCATCCAGCGCTGGTCCTGGGGTTGCGACAGCACATGGTCGACCATCTGGCTGACGGTTTGCGCTTCAAGCGAAACCTGGTGCTCGGGGCAACGCGGCGTCCCTGCGCGGGCATAAAGCAGCCGCAAATAATCGTAAATTTCGGTGATGGTGCCGACGGTGGAACGCGGGTTGTGCGAGGTGGATTTTTGTTCGATGGAAATAGCCGGGGACAGACCTTCGATATGGTCGACATCCGGCTTTTCCATCATCGACAAAAACTGGCGGGCATAGGTAGACAGGGATTCCACATAGCGCCGCTGGCCTTCGGCATAAATGGTGTCGAAGGCCAGCGATGATTTGCCCGAACCGGACAAGCCGGTGATAATGATAAGTTGATCCCTGGGCAGGTCAAGGTCGATATTTTTCAGGTTATGGGTTCTGGCGCCACGAATGCTGATCGTATCCATTAAATATTTCCGGCAATTTAAACAACCATATAATATACGAGCAAAGCCGGATTAACACAAACACGCACATTGATAGCGGACAGGATTTGATACCCGCACCCAAAAGCGACGATTAGTCCACGAAAACCAGAAAAAGCACGAAAACATTCAAATAGCTTCTAAGCTTTCGCTAGCTCCCACGCTGGAACTTGGGAACCAGCATAACCCGCATAAAACAGGATTTGAGCCCCATGCCGACCATTAAGCTTATTACCATCATCGCCTTTGTCCTGCTCAGCACCGGTTGCGCGAGAACCTATCAGGCCCGGTATGTCGAGACCTCGCACTTTCTGGACGATTATTCCCTGCTTAAAGACGGCGAAGATGGCGATGCCTTATTAAGTTTCTGGAAAGATGGCACTAACTGGGCCGGTTATAAAAAAATCATTTTAGATCCCGTCGTCATCAGCAAACTGCCCGATTCCGATCTCAATAACATGACCCACGCTGATAACCACCGGTTTAAGGAACTTTTCGAATACAAAATGCAGGAAGCCCTAAAGAAGAACTTCAAACTGGTCACCCATTCCGGCCCCGACACGCTACGAGTCCAATTTGCGATCACCGATGCGGAATCTTCGATACCGCTGCTGGATTTCTATACTGCCATCTACCCTTCGGCTCGCGCCTTCTCACTACTTGAACGATTGGCGCTAGGCACTGAATCTTTCGTGGGCAAAGCCAGTATCGAAGGCAAAATTACAGATTCACAAACGGGTGAATTGCTGATGGCTTCAGCAGACTGCCGGGCAGGCGGAAAAACTATAATGGGTACTTTCGACAGCTGGGATGATGTTGAACAAGCCTACCAATACTGGGCGAGTCATTTAAACTACCAACTTTGTACCAAACAGGGACATAGTAGTTGCCAAGAGCCCGAGTAACTTTCAGTCACCCAAACACAGGAACCCACACCATGACCATTAATCCATCGCTACTTCTGCTGGCTGCACTGACATTCGCATTACCCGCCCAGGCCGAAATCTACAAATGGACCGATGCCGATGGCAAATCACATTTCTCCGGAGCAAAACCTGCTCACCCTGCCGCCATAGAAAACCGCAATGAGCTTGAAGTAAAATCCCCTCAGTCGGCTCCAGCCGATAAAAAAGCCCACCCCGCAGCCGCACCGAAAGTCGATCTTTACGTCACCAGCTGGTGTCCTTATTGCAAAAAAGCCATCGCCTATCTGCGCAAAAACAATATTGCTTTTAATGCCTACGATATTGAAAAAGATACTGCTGCCGCAGCGCGCAAGAAAACGCTTGATCCGGGTTATAGCGGAATTCCTCTGGCTGTCATTAACGGCACGCTAGTTCGTGGTTTTAGCGAAGACCACTATCAAGAAGTACTAGCGAAATAATCTATGACTAAATCATGGCAGGGGGTATTTTTTCGACACTGATTTGGTCAGCCATGCATCCCAAAGACTACCTGACTTGGGCGCTGGAAACAGCTTGGTAACGCGACAGGCTGGGTAGAGCATCGCGAAACCCAGCTTAGAAGCCGTCCATGCTGGGTTATGCGTTTTACAATACCCGAATTTCCATCTTTTCCATTTCAATTTGATCAGCAGGCCGATATACAGAAAGATTTGGGAAATTATTTTCAGCCCAAAGAATACTCATTGCCATACTCCTCAAATGTTTGGTGTATTCTTCAATTTTAGGCATGGCATCAATTTCAACATTATGCGCAATTTTATTTCGTAATTTGATACATTCCGATACAAACTTGGTAACTGGCATTTCATTTATAGTCTCTGGAGACGTTATGCGTTTTGAAAAAGAGGTAAAAGCACTACTAAAAGATTGCTCTTTCAGAGAGCCTAATGCCCCTGCTAATGACCCCTTTTCTGGCTTCGGCAATTCCGAGTCATTAGTTAGCTGAATAAATTGATCAATTAAGTCTTGAGCAGCTTCGCTACGCATTTTTCTTTCAATAACTTGCTCCATTGCTAAATATGTAGCTAAATACTTTACCTTTGGTGAAACCTCTCGAACTGAAATATTCAAAATTTCAATAACTTCAGCAGCACTTTCGTTTAATTCAAAAGTATTGTTCCATGATTCTTTTAAGCCTTTTAATACGTAGTATGGCTCACTAGGATAAACATTCATTTTTCCAGAAGTAACATGTTCAAAATGTTTTCCGTCATCTGGATACACATGCAATCCAACAATAGTATCTAGTAATTCACCACCGTCCTCGCGTATCTGGTTTTTTATACCTTCGCTTACAGTACCGCTTTTTCCATCAATGCTAGGAATCGATAAGCCAAGATCTAGCATGCAATTCAACATCCTTAGGTGAGTTCGCAATTTTTCCCCACAATTTTGTGCATCTTGATATGAAGAAAAACCACCGCATTCGATATGGTATTTCGATGCGTTCAGAAGGTTATCAGAGTCTCGAGGCACAATCTGAATAACTAACTCTTCATTTAATGGATAGTCGATTGATTCTGAGTCGATGCAAAAAAAACCAGGCCTTGAGTGAAAAAATACTAAACGAAATTTATATTTCATCTACGCCCATTCCTAATGCATAACGTAGAGCTAACCGGGCGCGGCCCGGAAAGCTGAGTAAACAATACCGTATTATAACCGTGCTCCGGTTGAGCGCCATGTTATGCACTGCTGCTTAGCCAATGGAAGCGCCCTCGGAAATGCTGGTTTCACCAGCCTGTTCAAGTACCTGCCCAGATATTGAGCCTGTTATGGACAGTTTGCCGCCATTGTTTACGACATCGCCTGTGACCAGGCCCGGAATTTCAACTACTGCTCCTGGCTCAACAAACAATGACTTTGTCGCCATGCCATGAAGTATCAAGTAACCACCATCTTTAACAGTGACGTTACCAGTAAACATTCCGTGCATTTTGAACTCGGATGTTATTTCAACGTCACCTTCTATTTTTCCATGCTCAATATTCATTTGTTCTCCTTAGATGCATAACGTTAAGTAGACACCCTAATCGGTGTATATCAAAATTCCGAACGATGCATAACACCGCCCTGTTCTTTACTGCGGCCTGAGTATAACCAAATTCGGCTCTAGATAAAAAACTAATTCCACAAAACCTACCATCCTCCTGATCCCAACGCGGTAAGGCGCAGCATCTGAACTGTGGTGCGATGCTGACGTTAATTTTTATTAGTCGGCAACTTGGCAAGTTGACGATGGGATCGGTTCAAGCGTCGTCGTAACACGCGTTTTCCCTGATGCAACGCAGTTTTGTTATTTCCCATCCATGAATCGTTGTAAAATAACGCCATCAAAAACCACCCCACACGATCACCATGAAATCGACATTAACCGTTAGCGCTGTCCAACAGCCCTGCGATGAAGACAGACAAACCAACCTTGATTTTTCCATTGCAAAAATCCATGAAGCCGCAGCTGCAAATGCCGACTTGGTAGTATTGCCTGAGCTGCATCTGGGGCCGTATTTTTGCCAGAGCGAAGATTATAATAACTTTGATCTTGCCCAGCCTATTCCCGGTCCGACGACTGACAATCCTGTCGGATGTAGCTAAAGAACTCGGCATCGTCATCGTCTCGACCATTTTCGAAAAACGGGCGCCGGGGCTTTATCACAATACCGCAGTGGTTTTCGACAAGGATGGCAGTATTGCCGGCAAATACCGGAAAATGCATATCCCCGATGATCCGGGGTTTTATGAAAAATATTATTTCACACCCGGCGATTTGGGTTTCAAGCCCATCGAAACATCTATCGGCAAATTAGGCGTCTTGGTTTGCTGGGATCAGTGGTACCCTGAGGCCGCACAGATTAATGGCTTTGGCCGGTGCGGAGATGTTGATTTACCCGACCGCTATAGGCTGGGATCCCGAAGATACGACCGAAGAACAGCAACGCCAGCTGGATGCCTGGATTACCATTCAGCGCGCCCATGCTGTCGCCAACGGTATTCCGGTTATTTCCTGCAACCGTATCGGCTTTGAGCAAGCGCCGGATTCGGCCACAGGCATCAACTTCTGGGGCAACAGTTTTATCGCTGGGCCGCAAGGGGAAATTATCACCAGCGCCAATGATTCGGAAACAAAAGTACTAAGCTGCACGATTGATAAAGCAAGAGCTGAACGAGTCAGGCAAATATGGCCGTTCTTGCGCGACCGCCGGATTGATGAATATGGCGATTTGACCCGGCGATTTATTGATTAAACATTTGTCCACGAAAAGCGCGAAAGACACAAAATCAATCAACATATTGTTAACTTAGCCATTCACCCTTTGGGTGACGGGCTACAGCTTGGCATATCTAAACCTTTCGTGCTTTTTTGTGTTTTCCGTGGAAAAAAATAATTTTTCCAGTTTAAAACAAAACCAGGACTCTATCGTTGAGGCGCTAATGAAACAATCAGACAGTTCGGACGTTTTTAACCAGATACACATTGATGTTGCGCGTAATGCAACGGATGATTTCAATTTGTTTCACGACCGAAACAGGTGGCTGCGGATCAATCGCAATCCGTTCAAAGGCCCGATTGCGCTGGGCTTTCAGGTGGAGTCGTTGCTTGAACACAAGATTTTTCTGTATCGCAAGTTACATAACGAAAACGAGCTGATCAGGGATAAAAACCTGCGTTTTAGCAACTACCAGTTTTCTTTTGTTAACGCGGTCAAGCCCGGACAGGTGGTATCGGTCGATATAAAAAAATCGCAGCTTAAAGAAGATCCCGAGACGGTGCTTAGCAACAGGATTACGGTTAAATCGGGCGGCGCATTGGCGTTATTGGGCTACAAAACCGAATCCAAATTTGCGTTGTTTCTGACCAATCCTGATGTTCCGCTGTTTGGCGCCCTCAATCAGCACCCAGACCGGTCATTTATCGCCGGCAGCAGTTATTTCCTGAAACGAAAATACATCACCACCAGCAATGCCAAAAATTTTTTGTGCGGCTCACTGGTCGATCAGGATACTTTTTTCGACCCTTTTAAAAACAAGGCTGTGTTCCCCGAAATATTCCCGTGCAGCCTTATATCCAGCGCTTTGCTGGAAAAGGCTGTCATAGAAAAGCATGATTTCGAACGCAATCCGCTGGTGTATATGTCGCATAAAATCAGCATCGACCGTACTTACCTTGCACAACTAAAATCCGGCGACGCACTGTATATACTGATCCGGCAAATCCCCCCGGAAGCCAGGAAAGAAGGCATAGGTCACGCCATAGAATCGCCGTATCACTATGAATGTTACGGCTTGCTGGAAGATAAAACCATTCTTTACCGGGCGCTGATCTCTCTGGCTCCGCTGGAGCAAATATTGAACACACTGAAATAACCCGCCATGCCGGAATTGAAATATCTACTCGGCTATTCCGAAAATGTAACCAGCCAAGTGCGTTTGCTGATCGATAACAGACAAACTGGGCGAAACGCTGTTGAAAAAATATCCGGCGCCCCATACGATCAGGACGGATAAGGCGCTTTATACTTATACCGTTGACCTGAAAAATGCGTTGCTGAAACAATCCCAGCCGCTTAGCAAGGTGATTTATGATGACAAGATTAAAGACCTGCATCATGCCTTGGGCCTGCATACCTTTATTTCCAGAGTGCAAGGCGGCAAGCACAAGGCAAAAAATGAAATCCGGGTGGCTTCGCTGTTTAAAAATGTGCCGCTGGAATTTTTAAGAATGATCGTCGTGCATGAACTGGCGCATTTAAAGGAAAAGGATCACAACAAGGCGTTTTACAAACTATGCGAGCACATGGAGCCGTCTTATCACCGCTTCGAGTTGGATATGAGACTGTATCTGACGTATCTGGATTTATTCGGCAAGCTGTACTGATGAATTGGCAGCCCATTATCCAACACATCGAATCGGCAACCGGCCAGCCTTTTAAGTTGCTCAAGGAGCCAAGCCGCTATCGGGCGGCGATATTAATGCGGCTTACCGGCTACAGGCGGAAGAGCGGAGCTTTTTTGTCAAACTGAACAGTCCTGACCGACTTGCGATGTTTGAGGCCGAAGCAGCCGGTTTGGAAGCCCTGGCGCAAACCCAAGCCATCCGGGTGCCGAAGCTTATTGCTTGCGGCAAAACATCCGACTATGCTTTTTTGGTGCTTGAATATATCGCCTTAAATAACCTGAACAACCGTTCCGAACAGTTGCTGGGGCAGCAACTGGCGCAACTGCATCGGCAAAAACAACCCTATTTCGGTTGGCACCGCGACAACACCATCGGCAGCACAACGCAAATCAATGGCCGTTATGACGACTGGCTTGCCTTCTGGGCCGAGCAACGCTTGGGGCATCAATTAACGCTGGCGGCAGCCAAGGGTTATGGCGACCGCTTGCAAACGCGGGGCGAAAAACTCTGTACCGATTTAAAGCCGTTGTTTTCCGGCTACCAGCCACAACCGGCTTTAGTGCACGGCGATTTATGGGGCGGCAATGCGGCGGCAGACGATCAGGGCAATCCGGTCATTTACGATCCGGCCTGTTACTTTGGCGACAGGGAAACGGATCTGGCGATGACCGAGTTGTTCGGCGGCTTCAGTCCGGCATTTTATCAGGCTTATCAAGCCGTTTATCCGCTGGAACAGGGCTATGCCGAACGAAAAACGTTGTACAACTTGTACCACATACTCAATCACCTGAACCTGTTCGGGCGAAGCTATCTGCATCAAGCAGAGACCATGATCGATAAGTTACTGGTCGGCCTGTAAAAAACTCAGCCACCCTATCTCGGTTCGTGGTCTTGAACGATACACGACGGCCATGAAGGCCGAATATAAGAAACAATGAATGAAAATGCTCACGCAGTAGAAGCAGAAAAGACCATCAGCATAAGAGCTAGAAAAGGTCTTTAATTCTTCATCGTTTTCAAATCTGCATAAATTCTCGAAAAAAAGTCCCATTTTTCGGGTAAAAGTCGCATAATCAAGTTTTTTATATTGCGCCTGAGTACCGATGCCCCTCAACCTAACAGTACAGCAAGTTTTTTCCTGGTCTCTACAATTATCCGCCCAGCAGGATTACCAGGCATTAACGCATAAGTTTTTAGGCATTCTTACTGATATTCCGTGGGTTGATAGCGCAACGGCCTATGAATTATATAATCACGAAAGGAAAGAACCGGGGGAAACTGCCACTGTTCATGAACTGTTAACCCGGAAATTTCCTTTGGATTTCACCCGGAATGACGAGGAAGACCATAACCCCCTGCTTACCAAACTTGACCATACGCTTGACTTAAATCTCGGCGCTCCCGATCAATCCGGTTTGTATTCATGGGCTATTTTTTCCATCAGAGGCTGCGGCGGCCCTGAACGCGCCATCCATCTGGAAGGTGCATTTGACCAGAAAATGCTTGATTTACTGAGCCATCTCCGGGGGATATACCGAAACCTGGTGATATTGCATGACACCAAAGAACGGGACGTGCTAACCAAACTGCCGAATCGACAGTCCTTAGACACTCGTTTATTACAAGTTTGCGAACATTACAGCGACTATCAAATCATTGATAAATTAGAGGAGAAAAGCTCGTGGATCGCGATACTGGACATTGACCATTTCAAACGGGTCAATGATGATTTCGGCCATTTGTATGGGGACGAGGTGCTGCTGACTTTTAGCCAACTGATGGGAAAGTGCTTTCGTTACAATGACTTTCTCTTCCGCTTCGGCGGCGAAGAATTTGTTGTTATCCTGAATTTAGCCAGCCAGGAAACGGCCGTAACTGTATTTAACCGTTTCCGAGAAGAAGTGGCCAATTACAATTTCCCGACTGTCGGCCGAGTCACTGTCAGCGTTGGCTTAACGCATGTCGATGGTATATCCATGCCTACGACGCAATTGGATCATGCCGATAAAGCGCTTTATTACGCCAAAGACAATGGCAGAAACCGAGTGGTTTTGTATGAAGACATTGCTGTTCTAATGCAAGATAACGACTCCAGTGAAATTGAATTGTTTTAAAAAAACCGCGCCGTACCCTGCCTCATTACGTTAAAATTCAGCACTATCTTGTACTTCGGCGGCCCAACGCCAACAAGCTCTCACGTCACAATCATTCATGAGGAACAGCTAATGGCCGATATAAAATCCCCAACCGTTTCAAATCCCGGCGTATTGATCCCGGTCAATCCAGCCATTGAAAATTATATGCACGGTTTGCTGCGGCACACTGACCATCCGGTACTAACCGATATGGAGGCGCTGGCTCAGAAAAACAATTTCCCTATCATTGGCCGTTTGGTGGGGGCTTTTATTGAAGCGCAGGCCAAAATGATCAATGCCGAACGGGTGTTTGAATTCGGCAGCGGCTATGGTTATTCCGCCTATTGGTTTGCCAGGGCGGTCGGCCCGAAAGGTGAAGTGATTTGCACCGATGCCGATTTCCTCAACCAGGAAAAAGCCGAGCGCTATCTCAGTGCCGCCGATTTGTGGGATCGCATCGATTTTCGGGCAGGCATGGCTCAGGAAGTTTTTGCCCAAACCGAAGGCTTGTTCGACATCTGCTATAACGACGTCGATAAAGGCGATTATCCTGCGATTTGGCTTATGGCTAAAGACCGGATTCGCCCCGGCGGGCTGTATATTGCCGATAATGTGCTGTGGCGCGGCCGGGTGGCGGTTGATAAATATACCGATATTTTCCCCGGTTGGACTGAAGCGATTATTGAGCACAATGAACTCATTTTCAATGATCCTGAGTTTGACAGTTTTATCAACCCGACCCGCGACGGCGTGATCGTCGCGAGAAAGAAGACGGTATAAAAAAAGATACTCCTTCTTTATAAATAGCATTATGCTACAGCCTTAAATCAATGAGTCATGAGGATTCACTATGCCCTATACCCAAGATATTGTAGAAGAACTGAACATTCTGGTTCGCTACGACCTGACCACCACTCTAGAAGGAATTAAGGTACATAAAACCGCCACTCCGGAAACCATTGCCGCCACCCATCGTCTATTCGAAAAAGGCTTGATCACGCAAGCTGACGGCGGCTATCTGACTAATCTCGGCCTTGAGACTGCAAAACAGGCTCAAGCGGTTTTGGATATACTGAGGCCGATTTAAAAAATCAGCAGTTCAAAATCCTGGGCAATAAAAAAGGCTTAACGATGACATCGTTAAGCCTTTTTTGAAATTATCTGGCGAAGATTAAGCTAAAAAATCGGTTGAGGTTGATATTTCCGCTCCACCGTGCGTGCGGGCAACCCGACCGGTCGCCCCTACAAATCCTTGATTAAAAATCCGTATCATCCGTGTTCTATTTCTTTTTCAATCAAGCAGCCAATTCAACTGCTGCTCTCAATTTTTTCATCGCATTTTGTTCCAACTGCCTGATTCTCTCGGCCGACACATTGTAGCGTTCGGCGAGCTCATGCAAGGTGGCTTTTTTGTCCACCAGCCAACGACTCGACAGAATATCCATGCTGCGTTCGTCCAGCTCCGCCATCGCATCCGCCAATAAATCCTGCTCATGCCCCACCCAATCCGAATTCTCAAGCAGCACCGCAGGATCTGCGCCGTGCTGATGAAGATAGCTGGCCGGAGCAACATAGCTTTCTTCCGTTGTTTCGTCGACGGGCATATCAAACGACATATCCCGGCTGCCCAGACGTTTTTCCATTTCGTAAACGGCGCTCACATCGACATCAAGATCTTTGGCAATCGCCTCCGCTTCGTCATTGGATAACCAGCCCAAGTCCGACTTCGATTTGCGCAGGTTAAAAAACAGCTTGCGTTGCGCCTTAGTGGTCGCAACTTTTACGATACCCCAGTTTTTGATCACATACTCGTGAATTTCGGCTTTAATCCAGTGTACGGCGAAAGAAACCAAGCGAACGCCAACATCAGGATCAAAGCGTTTAACCGCTTTCATCAAGCCGATATTGCCTTCCTGAATAATATCCGGCATAGACAAGCCATAACCGCTGTAGCCTCTGGCAACATGAATCACAAAACGCAGATTGGTCATCACCAATTCGCGCGCGGCTTCCAAATCGCCGTTATCCCTGAACTTCAAGGCTAACTCGCGTTCTTGTTCTACTGTCAATTTAGGCATTTGCCTGACGACATTTAAATAGGCGTCAAATGTTCCGACCGATAAATTAACGGGTAAAGCTAATGCGTTACTCATTGAAACACCCCCTTGTAAGAATTTTTTTCAAATTCTAGCACTCTCTATTCAAGAGTGCTAATAATTTTTTCTACTCAGGTTTTAATTGTTGGAGCTGAAAATGAAGCACTATCCATGACCCCACTACGCCCAGCACAGACGAGATAAGCAACAATGCCAATGTTTCGGTAAATCCCAAAAACAGCACATGAAAAGCGCTGTCATAAAGCCTGGAAAGCGTTTCGACCGGTTGCCTTAAAATCAACATGATCATCGTAACGATAAACCATGCAGTCACACCGGAAAAAAAGCCGATCCAGAATCCGCTGTATAAAAAAGGCCGATGGATGAAACCATTGGTCGCGCCCACCAGCTTGGCGATCACGACTTCGTCGCGGCGGTTATGCAATTCCAGTCGTATGGTATTGGCGGTAATAAACAGCACCCCCGCCCCCAGCAACAAGCTCAATAAGAAAACGCCGCGCCGCGCCAGCTCCATAATGGATTGTCAGGCGCTTAACCCATTGCATATCCATCTGGGCAAAATCCACTTCTGCCGAGCGGCTTAAAATCATCAAGCAAAGCCTGAAGCGCCTGCTCGTTTTCCAATGAATTTTTAGGCAACACCTGAAGCACAACCGGCAGCGGGTTTTTTTCCAGGGCTTTTATTGCCTCGCCGAAGCCGCTATAAGCCTGAAACTCTGCCAGCGCCTGTTCTTTGGTAATGAGTTTTACCTCCTGAATATCGGGATTTTGCCTGATGCTATTAGCAAACTTGTTTGTCCTGGCCTCGGAAATATCGTCTTTAAGGAATAATGAGATTTGATTGCTGGCTTCCAAATTGCCCGCCAACTGCTGAAGATTCGCCACCAGTATATAAAAGCCGGTCGCCAGTGAAATGGCAATCGCCAATACCGCTATCGTCATTGCCGATGAGAATCGCGACGCAACCAATCGTCCAAGGCTTGAAAACAACGCTTGCGCATGATGATTCCGATAAGCGTGGAATTTATCGACAAAATTGCCGCCGGACGTTTTGGTTTGCCAGCGCGGTTCCTGTTTACCCGGTTTTTTATTAACGTGTTTCATCATTTAACTCGCCAACCAGTTGGCCGTGATCCAGCTTTAATATTCGATGGTTCATCTGGGCAATCAATGAAATATCATGTGAGGCAATCAATATGGTGACGCCGACCTGTTGGAACTGCTCGAACAAATGCATGATTTCAGCGGACAGTTCCGGATCAAGATTTCCGGTCGGCTCATCGGCCAAAATCATCGGCGGCTTGTTAACCACAGCCCTGGCAATCCCGACCCGCTGCTGCTCGCCACCGGATAAGACTGCGGGATATTTTCTTTCTTTGCCCAACAGCCCGACCTTGTCCAATGATGCCCGCACCCTTCGGGAAACTTCATGGTGCCCGTAACCCGCGATCAGTAGCGGCAATGCCACATTGTCAAAAACCGTCCTGTCCTGCAGCAGCTTGTAATCCTGAAAAATCAAACCCACTTTCCTGCGTAGATAAGGAACTTGTCTATCTTTAGCCAGGTTGAGGCTTTCTCCGTCCAGTAAAACCTGGCCCCGGCTGCAACGCTCGATCAGCGCAATCAATTTCAATAACGTGCTTTTTCCGGCGCCTGAATGTCCGGTCAGAAAAGCCATTTCACCGCGCTCCAGATGAAAACTGACATTGCGCAGCACATCGCCCGCCCCCGGATACCTCATACTGACATTATCGAACTTTAACATAGGTTTTTCAGTCTTTGACAAACAATGCATTTACAAAAGCCTCTGCATCAAAATCCTGCAGATCATCAATACCTTCGCCTATTCCAATAAAACGAATCGGAATATTAAACTGTTTGGCCAGCGCGAAAATAATCACCGCCTTTTGCGGTACCGTCGAGCTTGGTCAGAGCCAAACCGGTCAATGCGACGGTTTCATTAAACAGTTTTGCCTGCGACAAGGCATTTTGTCCGGTGCCGGCATCCAATACCAGCAGCACTTCGTGAGGTGCGGTTTCATCCAGCTTGCTGATAATGCGTTTTACTTTTTTCAATTCATCCATCAGGTTGGATTTGGTATGCAGGCGGCCGGCGGTATCGGCAATCAATACGTCGATGCCTTTGGCCTGCGCGGATTGCACGCCGTCATAAATGACCGATGCCGAGTCGGCCCCGGTATGCTGAGCCACGACATGAATATTATTGCGCTCGCCCCAGGTCTGCAATTGCTCGACAGCCGCCGCCCTGAACGTATCCCCGGCAGCCAACATGACGCTATGGCCTTGCGCCTGCAGGCGCTTGGCCAGCTTGCCGATGGTCGTGGTTTTACCCGCCCCATTGACGCCGACGACCAGGATAACAAATGGTTTGTCCTGTTTGGGGATATGCAGGTTCTTGCTGCACGGCTGTAGCATGCTCAGCAGTTCCTGCTTTAAGGCGGCGGATAAAGCCTCGCCGTCATTGAGCTGGTGCCGCTCAACGCTTTCAGTCAAACGCTTGATGATTTCCGTGGTCGCATCAATGCCTATATCGGCCATTAACAAACTGGCTTCAATTTCTTCCAGCAAATCCCTGTCAATTTCTTGCCGGCCCAGAGGAATATGCGCCAACACGCCGCTAAGCCCGGAACGGGTGCGCTTTAACTGGGTTTTAAGGCGTAGATATAGCGACTCGGGTTCCGGTACCGGATAAGCTTCTTCCGCTGACGGAACTACGCCTTCGCGTTGCGGCTCAACTTCTACGGCGGGCTTTAGCTCTTCAACATAACCATGCCGGCTGTAAAAACTGATCGCAATCAACGGCAACATTAACAATGCGGCAAAAGCATTATGAGCGACCGCCGCCCATAAAGGCTCGCCGAGTTTAATGCCGATAATGCCTGAGCCGATCTGCACCAGCAGCAACACGCTCAGCCACAAACCGGCTCTTCTTACCGGTTTTGGATGATGCGCCGATGTTGCATTCAGCATCAACAGGGTGAGCACGATAAAACAAACCAGCGCGCCGACCCTGATGCAGCCAGTTTGCGGCAACCTGCGCATCGAATGCGATGACGCCGGTATAACCTGTGCTTAATCCGCTAAATAAATCCAGCGCCGTTTGATAATCGGCTGAAGGCCACCATGAGCCATTGCATTGAGGAAAACCCGAACAGGCTAAAGCTGCATAGTTAGCGCTAACCCAGCCGCCCAAAACAATCTCTAAAAACAAGACACCCATTGCAAATCGGGCAAATACGACTAAGCCATTGCTGCGTGCAGTTAATGGCGAAATTCTTGGGTTAACCCGCAAATACAGCCAGAACAACAACCAGAAAGTCATCATGCCCAGCAACAAATGACCGGTTACAACAATCGGCATCACATGCAGTTTTACGGTCCACATGCCTAAAGCCGCCTGCAATCCTACCAAAATCACCAGATCCCAATGCGGCCGTAATAACCGCCAGGCGGTTTTGTTGTTCGCGCCATGAAAGCAGCGCCAGCAACAAGACAGTCAGCGCCCAAGGCTGCCGCCAGATAACGATGGCTCATTTCCTTCCAGGCTTTTGCAATATCGGGAGTCTGTCCCGGAAATGCTTCCGCCGCCTGCGCTTTAAAATCGGCTTGATCGCTGACAATGGCTTGCCCATAGCATCCAGGCCAATCAGGACAGCCCAGCCCTGCCCCGGATAACCGGACATATGAACCGACTACGATAACTATTAAAGCTAAAACAACGCTAAAGAGAGTTATTTTTCTAAACATTTTATTTTCCACTATCCGATTTGTGAGATTCGCAAAAGATGCATAAGATCGCTTTTTACATTGTAAGGATCGAAACCCGGCTCATACTGCATCATTAAATTACCCAACGGATCCATTAACAAAAGCATCCCGTCAGGAATATTGCCTTGCCTGATTGCAGCAATTTTCTTGATAACCGCATCATTGGGCTTAACTCTTAATAAGGTCTTGTCATCTTCCCACCATTTGCTTGCAGTTTCCGGCGCAACATCTTTTAAGACCATGACTATTCGACGCGTACGGGTCAGCTCCTTATTCAACATTAGCCGAATTTGCTTGGTTTTATGAATAGCTTCAATACAGGCTTCATTACAATCGCTGTTTGGAATGACGTTTACCAGCAGCCAGTGTCCGGAAAGCTCGGACATATTATCAGTTGAAAACTGGTCGAAACCGCTCAGGTCAGCTGCGCTCGGTTGTCAATGGCGGCGTTATTAACTGCCCATGATTGGTTTGCCCGTTTAAGAGCTGCGGATGTTCTTTTAATCCCCAAGCGATCAAAAATGGAATAACCGACATCCCAAAAATAGCCAGAATTAATAGATGATTTTTATTCTTTTGATTGTGCATCGTTCTTTTTAAAGCTGTACCAAATAAACAGTATCGTTAGTGTCAATGCCAATGCAAACCACTGAATTGCATAGGCTGTATGTTGTTCGGGCTGCATAATGGTTGATGTATGCCATTCCCGCTTAAATCCATCAGGCAACTCTTTAGCCAGCTCAACCTGGAATTGAAATAATGAATAGCCTAGTTTTTTAGCTAAAACATTACTATCAACCACCTGAACTACCGATGGCCAACCTTCGGTTGGAATTTCCGCTCCGGCTAATTTTATACCAACGCTTGGAAAATTATTAATCCGTCCGCTAATAATTGCTTCCGCCTTGTTAATCTGCAAATCAGGAAGAACCGACCGATCCTGATTTAACGGAATCCAGCCCCTGTTCACCAAAACAGCCTTGGTTTCCCCGGTCAATATAAATGGCGTCAACACAAAATAGCCTGCCTTCCCGTCGCTGATTTGATTATCTATTAAAAACTGATGCGCTACATCGTAACGCCCTGCAACCTCGACATTTCTGTATCTCAGTGCTTCTGTATTGTTTTCAATAGCCGCCGACAAATGCAGCGTTTCAGTTGCGGCCGCTTGTTCTTGCGACTTTAAGAAATGCCCGTTTCTGTTCTGAGCGGTCTAATTGCCACATGCCCAGCGCAATCAACACCGGCAACAGGCATAAATAAACTAAGGTTGGGATGATTTTAAACTTCATTGACTAGTATCCGGGGAATCATGCTTTTTTCTTTATCCTATTGGCACAGGCAGTTAAATAACCGAGAATACAAAAACCTTATCCATCAACGAACATAACTATACTCATGATTATAAAAAGCATCGTTATTATCGCCTTTATCCTGATAATTATCAGCCTGGGCTCAGCGCTATTTCATCTGATTAAACACAAGCCTCAGGAACAATCCGAAAAAACAGTCAAAGCACTGACTTTTCGCATTACCCTTTCAATTGTATTATTCATTTTCATTTTTATAGCCTTTGCAACCGGCATGTTCACGCCTCACGGTCTGGGTGCTCGAATGCACCAAGCTCCAGCCGCTCCTGTTAAATAAAAACAACTCAATCATTCCGACAAAAAAAAAGCGCTGTCTGTTAGACAGCGCTTTTTTTGGTATGGCTGTTTAGATTAAATTACATAAACAAATACAAATAATCCTAACCATACCACGTCAACAAAATGCCAGTACCAAGCTGCGGCTTCAAAAGCGAAATGATTTTCCGGTTTGAAGTGGCCTTTCCAGCTACGAAACAACACAACGCTCAGGATAATAGCACCTACACAAACATGAAAACCGTGAAAACCGGTCAACATGAAAAAGGTAGAACCATAAATACCTGAACCTAAAGTCAAACCCATTTCGGTATAAGCTTCATGATACTCGAATGCCTGGAATGCACACGAACAACAGTCCCAAACCTACAGTAGCCGCCAAACCTTTAATTAACTGGTCACGGTTTTTTGCAAGCAAGCCATGATGCGCCCAAGTGCAGGATACGCCGCTGGTTAACAGAATTAAGGTGTTCAGAAAAGGCAATCCCCATGCCCCCATCGGCTCAAATTCGCCGCCGACTTTACCGGGGCCATTGGTTGGCCAGACTGCTTCAAAAGAAGGCCACAATAACTCTTTAGTTGCCGCTCCAGTACCTTCACCGCCCAACCAGGGCACCGATAAATTACGTGTATACCAAAGCGTACCGAAGAACACGGCAAAAAACATGATTTCCGAAAAGATAAACCACATCATGCCCATACGATAGGAAATACCTACCTGCGTACTGTACATGCCTGATTCACTTTCCCCGGCCTGCAATGTGAACCATCCGGCAAGCATAACAATAAATACAGCCAGCCCCAATAGCCATCCAGGCCGAACCGGCTGCTGAACCATTTAAATAATTTGCAAATCCAGCCAGCATCATCACCAAACCGGCAGTTCCAACGACCGGCCAAGTTGCTTTATGCGGAATGTAATACTCGTTACTTGTAGACATGACCTTCCTCTCTCATTTCACTGATGTTTCAGTATTATCAAAAAATGTATATGCAAGCGTAATTGTTTTATATTCCTTGGGAATTTCAGGATTAACAACAAAACGCACCGGCATGGTTCTGCCTTCTCGCGCTTTAAATGTCTGTTCTGAAAAACAAAAACACTCTGTTTTTTTAAAAAATTCAGCAACTGATCCGGGCGAAATACTTGGAATTGCCCGAGCAACCATTACTTTATCGGTCTTATTTTCCGCATAAAAATTCACCGTGTAATATTCGCCCGGATGAACTTTTAATTTTTTTATTTCTGAACGAAACACCATCGGTGTTGCCTCATTCAGCGCAGTCATAAATTCTACGGTGATCTCTCTGTTTTTATCAACTTCGTAGCTAACTTCCTTAATAGCGGACGATTCGACTTTTCCATTGAGTCCTGTTACTGTCACACAAAACATCATAAAGCGGAACCAGAGCATAGCCAAAACCAAACATTCCCAATACAACAAACACCAATATTCGAACTAACTTAGCGTTTTTTTGAGTAACGCCTTCCTTCATTGAGAAACTGCTCTTATCACTGCAAAAACATAAATAGTGACCGCAATTGCAATCAAAACCAATGCGGTCAAAATATTTTTTTGTTTGGTATTCATTATTTCACCTGATACGTTATCTAAGCAGGTTGCTTTTTACAAAGCAACCTGAATGCAACACCCTAGATATGCTCAGTAGGTATAACTGTTGGTGGCGTAGTAAAAGAATGATACGGCGGTGGTGATGGCAAAGTCCACTCCAAGCTATGCTTGGCAGCATCTTCCCACACTTCATCAGTTACTTTTTCGCCAGTTCCGCCTTTGATTGTATCGATAACGATATACAGGAACAGCAGTTGGCTGGCACCGAATATAAAACCGCCAATACTGGAAATCATATTCCAATCCGCAAATTGCACGGCATAATCTGGAATTCTGCGCGGCATACCGGCAAGCCCCAAGAAATGCTGAGGGAAAAACAGGATATTGACTGATATTACGGACAACCAGAAGTGCAACCGGCCAATTCTTTCGTCATACATATGCCCGGTCCATTTAGGCAGCCAAAAATAACCGGCAGCCATCAATATAAAGACCGAAGCGGGAACCAGTGTGTAATGGAAATGCGCAACAATAAAATAAGTATCGTGGTACTGGAAATCAACCGGCGCAACAGACATCATCAAACCGGTAAAGCCGCCCATCGTAAACAAAACGACGAAAGCAATACTAAACAGCATCGGTGTTTCAAAAGTCATCGAACCTTTCCACATGGTCGCAGTCCAGTTAAAAACTTTAACCCCGGTAGGAATTGCAATTAACATGGTTGCATACATGAAATACAACTCGCCTGCTATCGGCATGCCCACTGTAAACATGTGGTGAGCCCAGACGATAAATGACAAAAATGCAATTGCAGCAGTCGCATAAACCATTGAGCTATAGCCAAACAAAGGCTTACGCGCAAATACCGGAATGATGGTAGAAGCCACACCGAAAGTAGGCAGAATCATTACATATACTTCGGGATGTCCAAAGAACCAGAAAATGTGTTGATAAAGAACCGGATCACCGCCACCGGCAGCATCAAAAAAGCTGGTGTTGAAAAACTTGTCTGTTAACAGCATGGTCACTGCGCCTGCGAAAACCGGCATGATCGCGATCAACAGGAAAGCAGTAATCAACCAAGTCCAAACAAACATCGGCATTTTCATCAATGTCATGCCGGGAGCGCGCATATTGAAAATAGTGGCAATGATATTAATAGCGCCCATGATTGACGAGATACCCAGCAAATGCACCGAGAAAATCGCGAAAGGCAATGCTTTACCGGTTTGCAATACCAATGGCGGATACAAAGTCCAACCGCTGGCAGGTGCGCCGCCTTCCATGAACAAGGTGCTGGCCAGCAATAAAACACCGGCAACCAGCATCCAGAAACTCATGTTATTCATCCGCGGCAATGCCATATCCGGTGCGCCAATCATCATTGGAATCATCCAGTTGGCCAAGCCGACGAATGCCGGCATAACTGCACCGAATACCATAACCAAGGCATGCATCGTGGTCATTGAATTAAAGAACTGGGGATTAACAAACTGCATACCCGGTTCAAATAATTCAGCACGAATAACCATTGCCATTGCGCCGCCGACAAAAAACATCGCCAGCGCAAACACCAAATATAACGTACCGATATCTTTATGATTGGTGGTAATAACCCATCTTAAGAGCCCCTTGGCAGGACCATGATCGTGATGATCATCATGTTCAGCGACTACAGCAGACATATTTCATACCTCTTGAATATATAAAAAAGATTAGATCGATAAGAACGCAATGACTTATTCATTTTTACCTGCCGCCGGTGTAGCCGATTGCAGAGCCTGGATAGCTGAAGGTTGAATAGAATCACCCACAGAGTTACCCAAACCATTACGGGTATATGTTACGACTGCCGCGAAATCAACCGGGCTTAATATTTTTCCAAACGCAGGCATCATGCCTTTTCCGTCCAACATTAGCTTGACTTGAGCGTTAATATCGCCAGTTACCACTTTACTTGCCTTTATAGCAGGAAAAGTACCCGCCAAACCTGCACCATCTGCCATATGACAGGACGAGCAGTTAGTGTCGTAAACTGATTTACCTTTAGCGACCAATTCTTCTTTAGTCCACTGTTTGCTTGCCGAGTCTGCCTCAGCCGCTACAGCTGCTTTTTGTTTTTCTACCCAGGCATTGTAGTCAGGTTCGTTCATTGCAATCACAACGATCGGCATAAAGCCATGATCCTTACCGCAAAGCTCGGTACATTGACCTCGATAAGTTCCCGGCTCGTCTACAGAAGTCCATGACTCGTTGATAAAACCCGGATTAGTATCTTTTTTCCAGCCCAGATCCGGCACCCACCACGAATGGATTACGTCTGCCGAAGTAAATACAAAACGAATTTTCTTTTTAGTCGGAATAACTAAGGGCTTATCAACATTCAACAGGTAATTGGCAACCGTTTTAGGGTCTATGCCTGATCCTAATTGGCGAACTTTATTGCTGTCCTCATCCAGGCTGCTGAAAAAATGAATCCCGTTATCAAGATATTCATATTCCCATTTCCATTGATGGCCGGTTACCTTAATGGACATTTCGGACTCTTGCACATCATCCAATTCCATCATGGCTTTTGTAGCCGGAATAGCCATACTAATCAGGATCAAGGTCGGGATAATCGTCCAAATGATTTCAACGGTGGTATTTTCATGGAACTGCGCCGCCTTATGTCCTCTTGATTTACGATGGTGGTAAATCGAGTAGAACATAGTACCGAACACACCAATACCTATGAATATACATACCCATAGAATCAACATGTGCAGGTCATAAATGTCATTACTGACCTTTGTAACCCCTTTCATCAAATTGAGCGTGTAATCCGCTTGCGCTGTCCCTAGGCCCAAAGCCATTAAGATCAGACCTGCGAACAGTTGCTTTGCTTTCTTCACGGAGCAGCCTCCTCGTTAGTAGTTATAAACTCTTGTATGCATTATATCGTTTCGTAATTTCAGGGCATGCCAAGATCAGCCCCCATCCCTTTACGTAATAATTATCACAAATAAACCCCTCAATTTTAACCTATGAGGCCAGTCTATACCAGCGGTCCTTTCTTTGATTTTATTCGGCATAAAAAAAGGCTTGTGAATCAATGCAATTCACAAGCCTTTCGTTTTCTATCGCTGAAGCTTGATCAGCTGTTTAATGCATCGGCATAAGCCATATCAAAGTTAGGGATGTGGCTATCTAGCCAGCCCTTAACCAATTGACCCACACCTTCGTCAACTTCTGCCTCTCCCGCATGAAATTTTGCTTGTAGACCCGCGCAAATGCCAACCAAAGCATCATGCTCGTCCTTGTGGCGAGCGTAGCCTGAATAACCTTTTGCCTGCATCTCTTTTTCTTCATGAGCAAAATGATCGACAACATACGCAATCAAATCATCTAATTGCGCGCCTATCTGCAGATCGCGCCGCTCCGCCTGTTGCTAAATCATACAGCTTATTAAGCTTAGCAAACAAAGTTTGATGTTCCTGATCTGCAAATCCAACATTGGTGCCGTACTGACTAGCTGTCCAAGTAATTAAAGCCATAACGTTTCTCCTGATGTATTTATTGTTAATTATTTACCGCACAAACATTATGGATTATATCTATCTGCAAATCTACCTTTAATTTCCTTAATAAAACTAATTTATTTACCGCTTACCAAAAATATATTTTTTTGCTTTTCATGACAAGAGAGCCACATCAGAACAATGTTACCGTTAGCGCAGCTTTGCCAGAAAAGAAGGTTCGATGCGACAGCCGCCAATTTCCGGCCGATCCAATAGATCCTGCTCGAAATCCCGGTAGGTGGATAGCTGAAAAGCAATGCGCGTAATCTTGCCACTGGAAAATTCAAACTCCATTGCGCCACCTTTAACGCGCGGACTGCCCTCTTTAGTGGTGAACAATAAAATACCCGCGTTACGATTTTCCCAAGCTATCAGGAACCGGACGCGCACAGCTCAGCTCATTTATCGACAGCCCTGAAAAAACCTGCGCCAATTGCCGGGCGCTGACAATAACGCCCTCACCGGGAATAACGGCCGGAGCAGGCGCTACAACTGCAACAGGTGTCGCGGGGGCAACCGGGGCAGCTGAAGCATCAGTAGGCGCAGGGACTGTTGCTGGCGCTACCGGAGGATTCAACAACAACTCCAAGCCGAAATCCCCCAAATGATTTTGCAGCAACACACTGCCGTCGCCATTTTTTGCGGTATTTAGCAACGGGAACAACTGCCGCTCCATTTCCACCTTATTCGGGTTTTTCAAAACCGCAACCAACTGCCGCTCTATCGACTTAAGCGGCGTAAACAGTTGCTCTTTTTTCTGGCTCGCCTCGCCCACCTGATCCCAGTCCGACGGGGTATTAACAGGTAAGCCCATCGATTTCATAACCGCGTAATCGTCCGCCGCCAAACAGTCAGCAAAATTCTTGCTGCGATAACCTTCTATGACTTTGGGGCGCATTTCTTCGCTCTGCGTCTTTTGCCGACTGATATTGTAATTATTCCAGTCGCCGTTTTTAGCCAGGAAATAGTAAATTACCGCATTGCGGTCAAATTTATTAAAGCCCAAATCCTTCATTACCAGTTTTAATTTCCGGCAATTGCCCTCCACTATCCTGGTAATTATTCCAGTCAGGTTTTAAATTCGGTTTTGCCGGATGTTTCGATTGCTCAATCAATTGCTGAAGATTGATTTCCCCGGCTGCCGATTTTATCGGCGAATAACCTATTTCTTCGAACGACAAATCGCGCGCATCGGGTATGCCGTCAGCCGTTGTCTTTAACAACAAAGAAGGCAGAATTTCCGGATAAATCTTCAGCTCGCCCAGCTGTTTGGTATCGGAACCAAGCAGATTAAGTCCGCCTTCCGCCACATCATAAACCTTAAACATCGTCTGATTCAGCGTTCCGGTCTTGCCTGAAAAACTCGTGGCTCACCGGAAGCGAATGCGACTCCGAACTATGCTTGGCCGATTGATGAGCCGCGGGCGTTGTTACCGCCGCCTGCTGCTGATTACTTCTTGACCCATTGCCCCGCAACCTGTCCCATGATCGCAACGCCCATGCCGACGCCCGTTAGCGCCAGCAAATTGCTGGCCGCATTCACATCGCCGACCAGACTCGACACATCCACATCGCTATTCGCATTCGTGTAGAAGTTATAATCGACCATCGTTTCCTTGCCCGAATCGAGACGTATCCACGGCGTCAGGTAAAGCTTTTTAGCATCGAAGGTAAAATTGCACTTGCCTGTGGTCGCCTGATACAAAAAACCGGTGGCTTCACGGCTGAATTTAAACGCCTCGTTACGTACGCTATAAATAAGTGCTGCCGATAAATCGCCTTTTTCATAAGACGGCGCCATATTGGTACAGCCGCTTTTTAAAACATTGTCGCCTTTAAAATCAAACTCAGAAATCAAACGCACATAATAGTCATCGCCATCAATGGACTGAAAGCCTTGCAAAGGCTGAAACTGACTGGTTTGGATCGATGGATGATCAACCACTATTTGCCGGGTCGTGGAACATCCGGACAACAGCGCACCGGCAACTAAAATGAATTTTACTGATGAAATAGGGCGAATCGACATGCATTAACCTTGTGCCGTACGTTAAACGGATAATCAAGTAGGGAAAAAGAGAAAATAATAGGGCTTTCAGAGAGACTTTGTCATGTTTTATTTTTAGCAGCCGCCCGTAAAGACATTATAAGGTGAGCCGCAAAGGAATCAGGCTAAATTATTGTGTTACGATGTCGATAAGTAACCAGACGCTTTTAACTTCTGCTGCTCAACACTATCAACCTGGAATATTCACCATGACCAAGGAACCTTTTTTTCGTCTTAATCAAGAACCGGACGCACTGAGCGGCTTTTCCCGTACCGTCGCGGAAATCGAATGGTTGCTGCTGGTGTTGATGATGTTTTATCTGGTGGTAGGCCATATCGATGATGACGTTAAAAACTTGTTACTGGGCGGCCTCTGCGCTTTCGCCGCCTTCGTCATGCTCTTCCATTACGCCAATTTTTTTGCCCAAGCCAATGTTTGGAAACTGGCTGTAGAAACCTGGGTTATGATCTTGTTGATCACCTGGTCTGTTTGGCACACCGGACGCCAGGACAGCCTGCTGCTTAACCTGTACTTTCCTGCCCATCATCACCAGCGCCCTGGCCTTGGGCAAACTCACCACGTTATTGGAAGTGCTGTTAATCGGCACTTGTTATGTGTATTTGGGCTACAACGGCTTATCCGGCGACGATGTATTATCTCTAAGCCAGAGCAGTGTGCTGCTGACTTGGCTGTTTCCTATGCTGCTCGTGGGTTACATCACCACCATGCTATCTAACGATATTTATCACGCTTTCAGCCGCATCAAAACCGTCGCGCAAACCGATGAGTTAACCCATCTGCACAACCGCCGGGCTTTCATGGATCTATTGGAAAAACAGCTGCAACAAGCTCGGCGTAGTGAACAGACTTTCAGTGTTCTGCTGGGGGATTGCGACAACTTAAAAATCGTCAATGACCAATACGGCCACGAAGCGGGCAACCTGCTATTGAAAACCATCGCCGACAACTTTCGTCACTGTTTAAGAGGCTGCGACACCGCGGCCCGTTACGGCGGCGACGAATTCACTGTGTTACTGCCGGGCACTGCCGCAGAAGGGGCAGAACTGGTGGCAACGCGCATCAAAGAAACATTGGTTGCCTCCAGTTTTAGCTACCGGGGCAACACAGTGACTACCAATATCAGTATCGGCATTGCCAGCTACCCGCAACACGGCGATACGGCGGAAGCCTTGTTACATCATGCCGATGAAGCCATGTATGTCCGCAAGCGCGAAAGTAAAAACCAGGTTGCCGTGGCGGCATGTTAGCGGATTGCGATTATAGCTTCAGTTGTTCCGAGAAAAAGTCGAAATCGGCGACTTCTTTATAGGGCAATACGCCCAGCAAAGGCGCATCCACAGCGGTTTTTATGGCCTGGATGTTATCGTCTCGGTTTAACATGTCCGGAGCAGTACACACCGCAATCCAGCCCGCGCAGTTTACCCCTGATTGCTTTATCGCCTGATAAGTCAGTCTTGCATGATTGATGCAGCCCAGCCTGATCGCGACAACCACGATAACCGGCAGCGCCAGCACTGTTGCCAAATCGCTGTTGGATTCCTGATCATTTATAGGCGTATACCAGCCTCCCGCGCCTTCAACGACGACAACCTCGGCCAGGGTTTTCAATAGTTCGAACCGGGCGATTAGCTGATCGAGTTCGACCGGGTTGTTTGCACCCGCAATATGCGGCGAAACCGGCATGCTCGTAGGCGTAAGGATTGATCAAGTCGTAATCAATCGGCAATGACGCATTTTCCTGTATCAGCAACGCATCTTCGTTTTTCAGCTGCCCGTCCTGCATGACACAACCGGAAGCGACCGGCTTCATGCCTGACGACGGATTTCCCCTGACTTTTAAAGTACCGCATCAGCGCAATCGTCGCCCAGGTTTTACCGACATTGGTGTCGGTGCCGGTTATAAAGTAGCCTTTTTCCATTAGCTTGCCGTAACCATCATGACCTCGAAGGTCGCGGGAATCAGATCGCCGGTTCGATGCCGCTCATAAGCCGCAATCATGCGCTGCATCTGCGTTTTGGTGGTGATGTTTTTGTTGCGCCCGGCAATCACGTTATGCGCGCCGATATGCTTTAACTCTTTCATCAACGCCAAAACCGAACCATAGTTCGATATATAAAGCTTGGTTTCAATTGTTATCTCGGTGTAACCCGCCAGCTGAAGAAAGCGGCTCAGCTGCTGCTCGCTGTAAAATTCATTAACATGGTTGAAATCGTCAACTTCCGCCCAGGCGGCTTTTAATTCCTGTAACGTTTGCGGGCCGAATGTCGAAAAAACCAGCCGTCCGCCCGGTTTCAATACCCGCTTAATATCGGTAAAAACCGCTTTCAAGATTGACACACCACTGCAACGCGAGATTGGAAAATACGCCATCGACTATTTGACCGGCCAGCGGCAGCTGTTCGGCATCGGCGCATACATAGTTGACATTAGGCGCATCGGCCAACTTTGTTCGCGTTACCTGCACCATCGGCAACGCAATGTCCAGCGCGATAACAGTCATGTAGGGTACGCTTTGCGTACCCTTTTCCAAACATCCACCCAAGTTCGCAGTTAAAAATCCGGTGCCGCAGCCCAAGTCCAGCAAAGTTCCGGTCAGGCTCCCGGTATTGATAGTATCCAGCAACGCCTTACCGACAGTGCGCTGCAATGCTGGCAACACCGTCATAAGTTACCGAGGCCGCCGCAAACGACTGCCTGATTTTGGCTTTATCTAACTGCATTGCTGATCCATAAATCGGGAAATAATCGCCAGCGTTTCCCGGCTGTGCGACAAAAACGGCACGTGCCCTGCCCTGTCGATGATATTTAACTCCAAGCTCAGGCAATAATTGCTGCATTTTTTGACCTACGGCTACCGGGACCAAGGTGTCCAGGCCGCCTAATATGACCGAAACCGGAATAGTCAGACCCGACAAAACCGGCCTCATATCTGCCTGTTTCAGTATATTCAAACCGCCCTGCAAGGTGATTTGCATCCGGCGCATCGCATTCAAACACGGTCGTTTTAAGCGCTTTCAACAGGGCTTTTGAGTCGGGCATGCCGTTTACCTGCAACGATAAAAAGCGCAGCAAGGTCGCCTGACAGTTTTTATGCAAATGCCCGGCAAAATCGTCCAGCAAGCGGACATCCATGCCAGGCCATTCTGTTTGCGTCTCGGGCGACCGGCCGGTCGCCCCTACGGTGAACGAGGGATTCCCCGCCAGCAAAATCAGCGAAGATACCCGCTTCGGGATAACGGGCGGCTATATCAAGCACCACCGTCGCGCCCAACGACCAGCCCAGCCAGCAACTGCTCGGATCGGGAATTGCATCAACCAGCTCGTCGCTAATCCGCTCCAGCGTAAACGGATCGATTGCTTCGCTACGCCCGTGCCCCGGCAAATCGATACAGGTGACCCGGTAATTTTGCGCCAATTGCTTGGCAAACTCCCGCCAGATGCCGGTATGCATCGCCCAGCCATGCACCAGCACGATGGGTTTGCCTTGCACCAAACGTTTCCAGGTGGATTTTCGTCACTTGCGGCCTGCGATTATTTTGGCGAGCGCATCCAGCAGCCGGTCGACATGCTGCTCTTCGTGCAGCGCCGAAAAAGTCACCCGCAATCTTGCGCTGCCTTGCGGCACGGTCGGCGGGCGTATCGCGCTGACCAGGAAACCGGCATCCAACAAGGCGTTGCTGATGTCCACGGCTGTTTGGCTGTCGCCGATCAGGATGGGCTGAATAGCCGACGATGATGGCATCACCTGCAACCCGAGCTGCTCTGCGCCCAGCCTGAATCGTTCCGACAGTTGTTTAAGCTTGTCCCTGCGCCAGTTTTCTTCGATGACGATTTTCAAGCTGGCCCGCGTCGCCTCGGCAACCGCCGCCGGTAACGCAGTGGTATATATATAAGTGCGGGCTTTCTGGATCAGGGTTTCAATCAGCACATCGGAACCCGCGACGAACGCGCCGAACGTACCCAAGCCCTTACCCAAAGTTCCCATCAGCACCGGCACATCGTCCTGACCAAGGCCGTAATGCTCGACAATCCCGCCGCCGTCGTGCTCGCCGATTACGCCGAGTCCGTGCGCATCGTCAACCATCAGCCAGGCATCATGTTTTTTTGCGGCAACAGCCAATTCATCCAGCGGCGCAAAATCGCCATCCATGCTGAATACGCCATCGGTCACGATCAGCTTGTTGCCGGAGGCTTTGTCCAGGTTTGCGCCGAGATCCGACCACATCGGCATGGGCATAGCGCTTAAATCGTGCGCCGGACAACAGGCCTCCGTCCAATAATGAAGCATGATTCAACCGGTCTTCAAACACCGCATCGCCGCGACCCAATAAAGCCGAGATCACGCCGATATTGGCCATGTATCCGGTGGAAAACAACAACGCCCGGTCGCGACCGGTAAACGCCGCCAGCTCTTCTTCCAACGCATGATGAGCCGAGCTATGCCCGCAAATCAAATGCGCCGAACCGCTGCCGACCCCGTATTGATCCGCACCGGCTTTAAACGCCTTAACCACATCGGGATGATTAGCCAACCCCAAATAATCATTGCTGCAAAAATTGACGATATTCCTGCCGTCAATTTCCAGATTAATGCCTTGAGGGGATTCGATGACCCGCCTAGATCGATACAAGCCCTGCTGGGCAATATCGTCGAGATCGGATGCTAATTGTGAGAATGGAGGTGTCATAAAAGTCGATAATATTCACCACGAAGACACGAAGAACGAAATATAAAACTTCGTGTCCTTCGTGTCTTCGTGGTGAATAATTTTTTTAATGGCAATTGAACGATTTAATTAATCAAGCGTAACTCGAACCGCCGGAATGCACACCCAACCGATCAAACAATGCCAAATCATGGTTAGTCATCGGGTTATCGGTGGTCAATAATTTGTCGCCGTAAAAAATCGAGTTGGCTCCGGCCAGGAAACACAGCGCCTGCATTTCATCGCTCATATTATTGCGCCCTGCGGACAAGCGCACCCGCGACTTGGGCATCATGATTCTGGCAACCGCTATGGTTCTGATAAAGATGATCGGGTCCAGCGATTCGGTGCCCATCAGCGGCGTGCCCTCAACCTGCACCAGCATATTGACCGGCACGCTTTCGGGATGCTTGGGCAGATTTGCCAGTTCGATCAACAGCTTGGCGCGGTCGACATCGCTCTCGCCCATGCCGACGATGCCGCCGCAACAGACGTTAATCCCGGCATCCCTGACCCGCGCCAAGCGTATCCAGACCGATCCTGATAAGTCCGCGTGGTGATGACTTCGGAATAATAATCTTCCGAGGTATCCAGATTGTGATTGTAATAATCCAGGCCGCCCTCTTTTAACCGGGCCGTTTGTGCATCGGTCAGCATGCCCAAAGTGACGCAGGTTTCCATGCCCAGCGCCTTAACGCCCTGAACCATTTCCACCACCCGTTCCACATCCCTGTCTTTAGGCTGACGCCAGGCCGCGCCCATGCAAAAACGCGATGCGCCTTGATCTTTAGCCTGTTGCGCCGCCTGCAAAACCTTATCAACCGGCATTAACGCCTCGGGCGTTAAATCGGAATCATAGCGGGCGCTTTGCGGGCAATAGCCGCAGTCTTCCGAACAGGAGCCGGTTTTGATGCTCAGCAGACTGCTGATCTGAACTTCATTGGGATCGAAATTCTCCCGATGCACGGTTTGCGCCTTAAAAATCAGGTCATTAAAAGGCAACGCATAAAGCGCTTGCACTTCGTCCAACTGCCAGTCATGGCGAATTGCAGGGTTTGCAGACATTCTGTTAAGCTCCAGTGTAGGACTGAGGTACGAAGCCCATCAATCGCAGAACGACGATAAACTTGTCAACCTGTTCAAATGAAAATGGTATACAACTGGATCAATATTATACAGGATTACCTGCTGCCGCCTACCTGCATCTTGTGCGGAAACCCCGGACACAATTCCCGCGACATTTGCCATTCGTGTTATACGCATCTGCCCCGGAATAATCTGTGCTGTTACCGATGCGCCGAAATACTGGAAACTCCTGCCACCGCCCCGGTGCTTTGCGGCCGCTGCCTGAGCCGCCATCCGGCCTTTGACGAGACGTCGCGCCGTTCATCCATCAAGGGGCCATCCGGCATTTGATCGGCAGCTTAAAATTCGGCGCTAATTACAAGAATGCCCGCTTACTCGGCATGTTATTGGCCGACCACTTGAAACAAACCGCCGAACGCCCCGACTTGATATTACCGGTTCCGCTGCACAAAGCCCGCTACCGTGAGCGCGGCTTCAACCAGGCCATAGAAATCGCCAGAACCGTCGCCAAGGAAATGCAGATTCCACTGGACCTCAGCCAGTTGCAGGCGGCACCGCGACACGCCCCATCAAACCCAATTACCTGCCAAAAAACGCCGAAAAAACCTGAAAAATGCCTTTTCCGATCATCAAACCCATCCACGCCCGGCATATCGCGATACTCGATGACGTAATGACCACCGGCTCGACAGCCCATGAACTGGCCTACGTATTGAAAAAAGCAGGCGCTAGCCGGGTTGATGTTTGGGTTTGCGCCAGGGCTTGATTCGTCAATACCGTTGGAGTTAATCCGAATATTTTATTTTTCCGACTGCGATCGTCAATAAATCCAGTTCTCATGCCTAACCGGTAGCTTATTCAACTCATCCTTATAGAACCGCCATTTCGGCATGAACCGATCCATCAAGGTTATGAATCGGGTGTTGTGGGTAGGTTCCAGCAGGTGCACCATCTCATGCACGACGATGTATTCCAGGCATTCCGGCGGCTTCTTGGCCAGTTCGGTATTGAGCCGGATGCTTTTGGAGCCTGGGCTACAACTGCCCCACTTCGTTTTCATCCTTTGCACAAAGAACCGCTCCACCTTCACACCCATAAGCGGCTCCCATTTGGCGATCAAAGCCGGAACGGCTTCCTTGAGCCTGCTCGCGATACCAGGCATCAAGAATCTCCTGCTTTCTTTCATCGCTGCTTGCAGGGCGAATCTGAAGGACGCATTTTGTTGTGCTTTAACTCAACTTCCGGCGCGGCATCTTTCTCAACCAGTTGAAGCAGGTAGCGCTTTCCCCAAACGTAATGGCTTTCGCGGTCGAGGTATTCGCGCGGCGTTTCACGCTCCTGTTCGCGCAGCTTTTTCTGCTGGCTCTTGATCCAGCCGAGCTTGGTGATGGCAAACACGCGGATGGTGTCGATATCCATCCGCAACGGCGCGGCAATACGCACCTTGCCGGTAGGCGGATACACGCTCAGATGGATATTCTTGATGTCCTTTTAGCACGACATCCACGGCAATATCACCAAGCTCGATCTGCGTGACCATCAGTATTCCTTCTGCTGCGTAATGATGAGGAAGATGCGTTCAACCTCGCTCGTCATCCTGCAAAATCCCATACAAAGCCGCTTTGATGATTTGCTCTTTTGCCTGAACACCACGCCAATCGTCAGGCCTGACTTGTCTAATGGTCTCGTCGATCCTGACTGTCAATTCCAGCACTTCATCTTTATTTGCATCCCCATAGGCGGCAGACGGCTCAGCCGTATCGGAACAAAGATTGTTATAGAGCGCGCGGCGTCCCGGCGTATTCAATTGTTCGGGCGTATCATCGGCCTGACCTTCTTCCACCGTCTTCGCCAGCTCGGCAATCTGTTTCAGGTATTCCTCATACTCAACGGCCTTGGCTTTACGAGTGGCGATGATCTCGTCCAGCAGCGCCGACATCTTGTCGTAAAAGGCCGGGTCGTTCAGATGTTCCTTGATGATCTTGCTGCGGACATTGTTCTCAATGGTCTCGGCCACGGCATCCTTGTTGCCCTTGAGGCCGCCAAGTTGCGTGTTGATCGCATCCGCAATGCCGGTTTTCACAATCAGTTCCAGCAGCGGCATGTTATCGAACGGCGAAATCTTCCTCGGCTGCATCGGCTTCGATATAGGTGTCGATCAGGTGCCGCATGTCGGCCTCGTAGGCTTTCATATCCAGCTTTTCGTCAGCGGCGTTGCGGATGATTTCCCGCAGCTTAAGATACTCGTCAAGTTTCTGTTTGATGCGCTGAATGTCGGCATCGCTGTATCCGGCCTTGTCCAGTTCGCCGTCGATATTGGCATAGGCACGCACCAAAGCGACCGTCGCCTTGTAGAGCGCCACACGTTGCGTTTCATGCGCCTTCAGATCATCCGGAATCTCGGTGTTGCCGCAGAAATAATGGATATGCTCAAGCTCGCTCTTCGGCGGCTCCACCGGCTCGCAGAGCAGCGCGATAGCCTCCAGCGCATTGTCCAGCCGTTCCCGGCCTTTGGTCAGGCGGTCTTGCAGCAGAATCTCAGGATCGACACCGCCCGCGCTGTGATCCAGCTCGGAACTATAAACCGCGATGGCGTTTTCCACCTTCTTGAACAGGTCCTTGTAGTCCACGATGTAGCCGAAGTCCTTGTCCTCGCCGTCCAGCCGGTTGGTGCGGCAGATGGCCTGGAACAGCCCGTGATCTTTCATGCTCTTGTCGATGTAAAGATAAGTGCAGCTCGGCGCATCGAAGCCGGTCAGCAGCTTGTCCACCACGACCAGCAGCTTCATGTTGGCCGGTTGCTCCTTGAACAATTTCTTGGCGTTGTCCTCATAGGTCTCGGTTTTGGACTTGCCCGGCAGCGCATCCACGTTTTGCAACAACTCGGTGTAGGTGTTGTAGATGAACAGCTTGTCCGTCTCCGTGTTCGCGCCGGTGTCTTCCAGCGTGACGTCTTTCATCTGCGGGTTGTAGGAGGTGACGACCGCACACTTGCCTTTAAACACCGTCTTCTGAAACAGCTCAAAATACTTGCATGCCTCGTAGATGCTGGAGGCCACCAGGATAGCGTTGCCGCGCCCGTCATTCAAACGGCGGCGTCTTTTAAAGTCGAAGATGATGTCGGCAACCACCCGCGCCATGCGGGACTTGGAGCTGAGCACATTCTGCATCGTGCCCCACTTTTCGCGCAGGGCTGCCTTTTGCCAATCGTTCAGAGTCGTGGTGGAAGCCTCGAACCATTCATCGACCGTTTCCTCCGAACCTAAATGCTGGTCGATGTCCCGCGCCTCATAGACCAGGTCGAGCACCACCTCATCCTCCACCGCCTCGCTGAATTTGTAGGTGTGGATATAGCCGCCGAACACTTCCAGGCTGGTGGCTTTGTCCTGCTTCAGCAGCGGCGTGCCGGTAAAGCCGATAAACACCGCATTGGGCATCAGCGCCTTCATCGTACGGTGCAGCTTGCCGCTTTGGGTGCGATGGCATTCGTCCACGAACACGAAAAGCTCGCCCACCGTCCGGCAGGGTTGCGCTTCCAGTTCCTTGATGAACTGCTCGAAATCCTCCACGCCCTTTTTGCCGAACTTATGCACCAGCGAACACAGCAAGCGCGGCGTGGCCTGGCCGAGCTGAGTCATCAGGTCGCGGCCGCTGCTGGCGCGGGTCATCGGATGACCGGCAGCGATGAAAACGCCCTCGATCTGCTTGTCCAGTTCGTCGCGGTCGGTGACGATCACCACGCGGGCATTGGGCTTGTTCTCCAGAATCCACTTCGCCAGCAGCACCATCACGATGCTCTTGCCGCTGCCCTGCGTGTGCCAGATGATGCCGCCCTCGCGGCGGTGGACATGCGCCTGCGCGGCTTTGATGCCGAAATACTGGTGTACGCGCGGCAGCTTTTTCATCGCCGCCATCGAACAGCACGAAATCGTGCATCAGCTCGATCAACCGTGCCTTGTCGCACATCTTGAGCAGGTATTTATCCAGCTTGTAGCGGCTGTTGTCCGTCTCGTCTTCTTTCCATTTCAGGAAATACTTTTCCTCGGTCTTGATGGTGCCGTATTGCAGACCCTCGGAATCATTACCGGCGAAGATGAGTTGCACGGTGCTAAAAAACCACGCATTGAACTCCGGCTGCTGATTGGAAATATTCTGGCGAATGCCGTCACCGATTGAGACGCGGCTGTTCTTCAACTCGATCACACCCACGGCGATGCCGTTAACGTAAAGCACCAAGTCGGGCCGCCGGTTGCAGTTGCCGCGCAGGGTGACTTCCTCGGCGATGGCGAAATCGTTTTGCGCCGGGTCGTCCCAGTTGATCAGCTTGATCGTCTCCGTATTCTCGCCCGCTGCCGCCTTCACCGGAATGCCGTAGCGCAGCAGGCTATACACTTCCTTGTTGTTGTCGTACAGGCTGCGGTTCGGATTGTCCGCTTCGGTGCGCAGCCGGTCGAGCGCCCGGCTGATCTGCTCCAGGCGTGTAACCGCTCTTGGTCAGAAAGTCGGTAAGCAGCCCTTCCTCGATGTTGCTGTTGTTATCGCGGTCAGTCCAGTCGCCAAGATAGCGATAGCCCAGTTCATCGCGAAATAGAGCAATGACGCGGTTTTGCGTGGCGCGTTCGGACTGACCAATCTCATTCATTTTGCATTTCCATGATTTGTCTTAAGCATCATTCACTATGGCTTATCACTATTATTCAGCGCTGTAGGGATAAATCCTTCGTTCGACAGAGCGCGAACTACGCCGCGCATTAAGTAGCTGTTACTAAAGCCGATAGTATATTGCCGTGCTCCTTCCTTGATCGGCTGCAACATGTTTCGCTCGACTAACTTCTTGATTTGATAGGTTCGCTGAGCTGCAGTCATAGCGGGCATGGCAGCCACCAAGTCAGCTGCCTTTGCCACGCCGTTATTAGCGGCGATATGCAGTATTTTTTCTTCCATTGCCGTGATCAGCTCTCTTTCCCTGGCATAAGTCAGCGCAGGCGTAAGAATTCTCGCACTCAAAAAATTAAAGTCCGTCAGCTGGTCGACTTTACGCAATTCTTCCAAAATCCCTTGCAAGACATAAACACACCATGCCTCCAGACCTTTACGATCGCCCTTATCGGCGCAGGCCAACATGGCGTAATACCGATCCCGGTCATTGCAAAACACCGCCGTTGGGTTCAACACCCTGCCACCCGTTTTAACGTTAAAGCCGTACTTAATCAGCAGAGCGTAGGTTAGCAGCCGCACCACCCGGCCATTACCGTTACCAAACGGATGTATCCAGCCAAAACGGTGATGCGCCAGAGCCACCTTGATCAAATCATATTTGGGCGGATCATTCTGATTGATAAAACCGACCAGATCCTGCATATACTCCGGCACTTGAACGATGTCTGGCGGCAAGTGATCGGACTGGGCAATTTGCACCGGATGCAGCCGATAAGCGCCCGGAGTAGCATCCCCCTCCCGCTCCAAATCTTTTACCGCAATGTCATGCAACTCCCGGATAAAGTGCTCTGTCAGGCTAGCGCCGGATTGAATACTGTCCTCGATATAGGCCATAGCGGCTTCAATATTTTCCATTTCGCGCATTTGGTCAGAAGGCGCTTGCGGCGCACCTTCCAGTTTGCTTTCCACATAATCGGCCAAGGTCGTGTGATTACCTTCTATACGAGCTGAACCCAAACTTTCCAGCATATGGAAAATGTGTTTGAGCTGAAAAAAAACCTGCGGCGGGGTTGTGCCACCCAATTGCAATCGGCGCAAATGTTCCAGCTCCGTCAAAACATCGACCAGCGGGGAATCAAACGCAGGATTAAGTAAAGCCAAATCATGGTGATTAAATGTGGGCATGGCACTATTTTTCTGTAATGGTATTTTTTATATCTTTAATTTATAGATATTAACCCAATTTATTCAATAAATTAAACAATTCAACATAAAAATTATCTTTAAACTCACCAAAAAATATATCGAATAGCCTACCTTAATAAGTCCAGTGCAATGGCTGTCTCATTCCTTCGAGGTGAATGGAAATTCAATTAAAACATGCTATTCCTCAAGTCCCGATCGATGCATCGAAAATAGGTCTTACAAACACAGGACTTAGCGCGAACTCAAAGATTCACGGCCACGGTACTTCCGTTCGATGTTTTGGTGTTCGCCGTTTAATCGCCTTCTTTCCTTCATCTTGTGAAAAATATGCGACATTCCACAATCGCCGCCGCAATTCCGGAATCGGAAAACGTTGATCGTTCCAGTTTCGGAAGCCATTCCGGTTCCGACGCAATCAATGTGCGAACGTTGTCAACATCCACAACCTTGCCCTGTTCCAGAAGTTCTTGCATCGCCATATCAACGGTGGCAAGGAGCTCCAAGTCATCATTTGACCTGTAGTGAAACTTCTCCAGCCATGCGATGATCTCAGAACCGTACCATTTAATGAAGTAGGCTTTCGCCTGTTCGATTTTTTCGCCGGCAATAAAACCCTTGTACTTTCCGTTTTCGTGGTACCGCATATAACCATGCTCTTGGGCGATTTTCTCCGGGCCTGAGTATTTGGTTTTCGGATTGTAGGGTCCGGCGGCTTTTTTCAGATAACCTTGGACTTCTTGCTCTGTCTTTTGATGCATCAGGTAGGATAGCTTGGTGTAACGCTTCCGTCCCAACGGAAAATCGGACTTACCAAACAGGTCAGCCAGCACGGAAATCACAACAGCCTCATTAAAAGCCCAGTTATGGGATTTGTCTGGTTTTGGCGCGACGGGAATGCTCTCTACGTCCAAAAAAGCATGTTGCTCAACCTTCACGACAGCCGGATCAATCAGGCGAATCTTTCCGGTCAGCAGGTTGTGCATCATGCCCTGTTTGATGGATCGGGTTTTGGCGAGTTTTTCTTCCAGCGCGGTGATTTCGGCGTCCATGCCGGAGAGGATGGCGGCGATGGCGGTTTGTTCTGGTAGCGATGGCAAATTCAATTCTAAGGAGGCATATTCGTTACCGTTGATTCCAGGTTGCCCACTACGCATAGACATGACGCGAATCCAATTCCAATAAAGCCCGGCTCTTGTGAAGGCAGCGAAAAACGACGGAGACATTTTCGAACAATCAATCCGCGCTCGAATCAAAAACCCTGCAAAAACTATCGTGCCATCTACTGGATCATAGAGGTATGTTTTTCCCACGCTGGCTCCAGTGCGTGCGAAGACAATCTCGTTCTCTTTGAGAATGTAGTTCGACGCTTGAGGATGATTTACAGCAACGCGGTTGTTAGCAATGAAGCGCCCATCGTCATTTATATCTGTAATGCGTAGATAGACCGGAAGATCGCCAGATGATGGAACACCTGGAGCATTGATTCCGTAATCCGGATTGGCTAACAGACAATCTATTAACCGACACTTTTCCCACTCCCCGCTAAACCCCGGCAGGCGCTTTTTGCCGGTGAGTAATTCCTGCATTGCGCCTTGTTTAATCTGGCGTTTTTTGGTTAAGAGTTGCTCCAGCGATTCGATAAGGGCGTCCGCATCGCTCAACACCTCGGCGATGGCTTCTTGCTCGGCTTTGTTCTTAGGAAAAGCGCATGAAATTGAATAGAGTCCTCTTGCACTCAAATTTGGTGGATCAGTTCCCGCCATACTTTGCTGTATGGCGGAAACATTTGATTCCTTTTGAAAAAGAAAATAGAGAAACTCCAAATCGTTGTTATCCATACACTCAAGTTTCCCTACACGTTGATTTAACAAAGCAGGAGCGTCTTCCTTTCGAATCTTTGCAATCTTCAACACTCCACCGAGAATTGGTCGCGTTAAAGCCAAAACATAGTCACCTTCTTTTAGTAAAAAACAGCTGAACGTAACTGCGAACTGCTCTGGGAGAAAGCTTTCATCATTCCAAAGAATTTCATTGACACCTACATTAGCGATCTTCAACCATCGAAGTCCTGTCAGCATTGCGTCTTGACTTTTGAATGCGCCACCGCCAATGACTCTGGCGATACTTCCCAAATCCTGAACTTCCCAATCCTCCGGAATCACTCCAACCTCAGTCTGCTTATAGCCCGGCGGCAATAATGCAGCGTTACCGCCGGATAACCGATAAGACGCACTAGCCTCCTGCACGGACAACGGTTTTTCGTCCCTATCCAATTGCCCGTTATCCATGGACGACGAAGCCCATTTTTTGCAAATGCGCATCTACTTTGGCGCTCAGGCTTGCCACCTCATTGGTCAGCATCGGCAGCGGCGTTTCATAGCGTTCGGCCAACTCCTTCACACGCCGGGTAAGCGTCTGGCTGATGCGCTCCATCTCGCCATGAATGGCGGCGGCAATAGCGGCCAGCCATTTATCTTCGACTACCAGCGTTTTGATCTCGGCCTCGGTTAGCATGGGGTATTTGGCATACGCCAGTGCGTCGAGTGCGGCCTCGGCTTCTTTCAGCGCTTTCTTGAGCTCAGCTTCCTCGTTTGCCAAGCTCAGCCATGCGCAAAGGACAGTCTCTTCGGGAGCGCCGAGCTCCAGCTCGGCTGCTTTTTTATCGCCAAGCCGAGGCTTGGCGTTCCCGGTGATTTCTTTCAGCCGGGCGGTAACATTGGCCTTGTTGACCTTGTCCAGCTCCGAAAATGCGCCGTCCTCGCCGCCGTGTTCCTCTTCCAGCTCGGTCATTTGCGCGGCAACGGCTTCCAGCGCGGCCTCCTGCTCGCGAATAGCCGCCTGCTGGGCGGCAAAGTAGCGGTTGACGATAAGCTGCTTGGGCACGAGGTCGCAAGTCCAGCCTTTGTCGGTTTCCTTGACGATTTTGCCTTCCTTGTTTTTCTTGACTTCAATGATCCGGTAGGTTTCGGCCTTCCAGCCATCGGCGGCGATCAGGTAGCAGTCGTCCTGCATGGTCGCGGCCCAGTAGTCCATCAGATGCTGATAGACATCGTATTGTTCAATCAGCGGCTTGCCCGTGTAATGGGCCAGCAGGTCTTCGGCGAGCCGGGCAATGACAGTCTTGGGGTGGCAGTCCGCTTGCAGGCTTTTGAGTGTTTCGACGCTCCGCTTCCGCCAGTCGGCAAACAGGGCATTCATGCTGTCGATGAAGCTGACGAACTCCGGATGTTCGTAGATGGCGGGCTTGATGGCTTGCTTGGAAACAGCCAGATCAAGGTAGCCGGGGCGGTTGGCCTTGAACAGGGTCTGCCGAAGTTGCGGGCAAACATCCCAATACGGCTGCAAGGCATCCACGTCAGCTCCGGGTATGCCGCCCTTTAGGTGACCTTCAATGTCTTGAATGTCTTCCGCTTGCTGGCTGTCGATATAGCGCGGGATATTCAGGTTGAATTCGTTCTTGTCGATTTCCTCGACGCCGACCATGCGCGAGTATTTGGCAATCTCCAGCCGTTTGTTGAAGACATCGACGATCCGGTGGATGTCCATGTCGCGCAGGCGGTTCTTGTTACCGTCTTTGACATAACCTTTACTCGCATCGATCATGAAGATGCCTTTGCGGGTATGGGCGTTTTCCTTGTCGATGACGATGATGCAGGCGGGGATGCCGGTGCCGTAGAACAGGTTGGCAGGCAGGCCGATGATGCCTTTGATGTAGCCTTTTCGAATCAGATTTTTGCGGATGTCGGCCTCGGCGTTGCCCCGGAACAAAACGCCGTGCGGCAGAATGCATGCCCCCTTCCCTGTACTTTTAAGCGAACGGACGATATGCAGCAAATAGGCGTAATCGCCTTGCTTGTCCGGCGGCGTGCCGAAATCCTGGAAGCGCCGGTGAGAATCGTTTAGCGGGTCGATGCCGGTGCTCCAGCGTTTGTCGCTGAACGGCGGATTGGCGACCACGTAGTCGAAGGTTTTTAGCTGATCGTCATCGCCGGTAAACAGCGGATTCGCCAGCGTGTTGCCTTGCTTGATCAGAGCTGTCGGGTTGTCGTGCAGAATCATGTTCATCCGCGCCAGGCCGGAAGTGGCTGCATCCTTCTCCTGTCCGTAGAGCGTGACCTTGGCACGGGCTTCGTCGCCCACTTTCAGCAGCAGAGAACCTGATCCGCAGGTCGGATCGTAAACTGTGGTTGCATTGCTGGTATCGTCAGCGCGTATGCCAATGATCTGCGCCATGATGCGGCTGACCTCGGCGGGCGTGTAGAATTGACCCTTGCTTTTGCCGCTCTCGGTGGCGAAGTGACGCATCAGGTATTCGTAGGCATCGCCAAGTATGTCATCGCCTTCCGCGCGGTTCTTGCTGAAATCGAGCGCCTTGTTTTCGAAGATGGCGATCAGGTTGGTCAGGCGCTCGACAATCTCCTGCCCGCTGCCCAGCTTGCTGGGATCATTGAAGTCGGGCATGTCCGACAGCTTGTTGGCATTGGCCAGCGGGCCGATGATCTTCTTGTTGATCTGGTCGCCGATGTCTGGCTTGCCCTTGAGCGCAACCATATCCTTGAAGCTTGCGCCTTCGGGTATGGTGATCGGCGCGTAAGGAACACCGGCGTATTTATCGCTGACGTATTTGATGAACAACAGCACGAGGACATAATCCTTATACTGGCTGGCATCCATGCCGCCGCGAAGTTCATCGCAACCGGACCAGAGGGAGGAGTAAAGCTCGGATTTTTTGATGGCCATTATTGAGTTGTTTTTTTTATTTTGATCTATTCGCCGAAACAGGCATTGGAGTTACATCAACCAACAGTCACTTATCAAGCCCATCGAACACGCTTCTGATGTCTACGGATTTTTCACTCGCTCTAAGGCATCCCATTTGAAACAGGCCTTTTAAGTTATTACTCCTGATCGGATAACGGCTTCGTCTCGTCTTTAGTTTCCTGCCCAATACTTTCAACCACGCGTTTCGTTCCATGCCCGATTTCCTTGGCGGCATCCCGAGTGCCGTGCCCGATTTCCCGTGTGACATTACGTGTCGTATGGCCTATTGTTCTTCCGGCCTCTTTAAACTCGGCACAAGACGACAACAACCCTGTAGAAAACATAACGAAAAAGGCGACTATTTTTGCAAATGAAATGGTCATTTTTTCTTAGCCCTCGACATTAAAAGATGAATTTTACAATATCACTAAATGAATAATATCGCCGCTAATTTAGCGCACGAAAAATTTACTCCGGATATTTTGGACAATAAAAAACCCGCTAAGCCTTATGACTTGCAGGTTTATGCACTTCTTTGAATCTGTTTGAATTCACTAATGGAGGCTGCGGGCGGAATCGAACCGCCGTAGATGGCTTTGCAGGCCACTGCATAACCATTTTGCTACGCAGCCATAAAAAGATGAAATAAAAAAGCCGCGATAGTTCGCGGCTTTTTTTTAAATTAATTGGAGCGGGAAACGAGATTCGAACTCGCGACCCCAACCTTGGCAAGGTTGTGCTCTACCACTGAGCTATTCCCGCGCTTCAATTTATTCAGCTATTATAAGATTTTTTTAGAGACTTGTCAATTTTTATTGAACATCAATTGCCAAAACCCAACCTGAAGTACCTTTACATTCGCCATCTTCAACTTGAACTTTAACAAATGCATTTTTCTTGCCGGCAAAATCCTGGAAATCTACGAGCAGTTACCGGCGTTCCCTGAGCGTATACGTCTGCAAGACTCAACTTTGCCTTTCTCTTCATCTTCACTGTCGTCAAATGCCGCTATCGCTCCAGGCACTGCAACCAATTGAATAGGCGATTCAACTTCGTAAGTATTGGGGTTTTTCAAAACATACCGCTGCCCAGAAACAAGATTTTTGGTTGCAGGTCTTGGGAATAACACCTGAGTCACCACCGCTCATCATGATGATAATCAGCAGGACGACGATGCCGCCAATAGCGCCAAAAAATACTTTTGGATTTTTTTCTTTTAAATCCATCATCAATGAAAACAGCTTGCCGGCCGTTTCTTTTGCTGCATCTACAGATTTTTTAGCGTTTTCTTCATTACTCATTTCTTATCCTCACAATTGTAATTTTTTATTATTTTCAGGTTCTTGCTCAAAGCATATTACCTGATTCTCTCGATAACTCATATACACAAACACACTCTCTCTATGAGTTCGTACCTTCAATTTTATTCAGATGCCCACTTTAAAAAGCCGACAATTGATCACCACCAATCGACTTGACACGCCAACTTACCACGATAAAAAAACTTTTCAAGTGCTATATACATATAGCTATATATTTCAACGGTATGCGTTATTTAAATGAAATCGTAGCCTTTTTTAGCCTGCACCGCTGCCGGCTTTGCTTTTTTCCGCTACTCGTCGACATTCAAACTGCCAGTAACCCAAACCGACATTTTTCCTGTTACTCAACACAACAGGAAAATCTTCGTTATTCATAAACATTCGAATAACATCGCTCATCTTTCAGCATAAAACTATCGGTAATGATATAGTTTTTTTCATATTCCAGTTCCTTCGCGCTGTAAAACAGGCCTTTTTGCGGAGCATCTTTCCCCGACTTCATCCAATTGAACATAGGTGACGGCAATGGATTGATGGGCCAATAACTGCATACCAAAGTTTATTCTGCCGCTTTGCTTATCGACAATGACCTTGTTGACTATCCCTAATGAGCGCTTATGCTCAGGGCTATCTGTTTTTCTAAAACTGACCAAGCTCCCCACCGACAAGACGCCGGTTTTTGTAAATATGCCGGACAATAATCTGTCAGATGCCGATTGAACGAGAAATTCCAGATCTTTTTCGCCGACGGATTCCAACGCATTTTGCAGCTCATGGGTTGACTCCAAGACCTACGGCAATATATCGATCCGTTCTATCGCTAAAAAAGGGCACACCCTGCAGATCAATTCCCATCCATCGTTGTTCAAGATAATCGAGTAATTCCGCCGAGGGTTTTCCGATATCATTTTTCAACACATGCATCGAACTAAACCTTGCCTCCGCAGCATTAATCAATTTTTCTTTCTGCTTAAAAGCCTTGAACAATTTGCTAAAGTCCAGATACAGCATGACTGAATCGTTTTTAGCGCTTGCTTCAAACTGGTAATGCGGCGCTTTATCCTCGTCCGTTAAGACAATGCACTGTATTTGCTGATCCATTCACCGGCTCTTTTTTTAGTCCGACCAACGAACCTATCGTTTCTATAAAGCTATAAACCAACAAAATTTCCTTTTGCATTAAGCCGGTCGGATCAGCAAGACTGAGCAAGAGAATCTGCCGATAGCACTCTTCAGGGCTGCTGGCTTTATTGGACTGAGCTTATATCATTGGCAACCTTGGTCGTGCTGTTTTTTATTTTCACACTCAGGTTGTAAAGTGAATGTAAATCTATCCATACCCAGTCAGGTATCGGCATCCCCATAATAAAATGACTGACAACAATACTGCTCAACCCTTTAATGCAGCGCTGGATCGCTAATGCCGCATTCTTCCCTTGAAACCAGCCGACATCACGCTTGGTTAGCTCCTTAAGCACCATCCAATAACCGATCGTGAATTCCTTTTCGATTGAGATCAATACACTCAAAATTTTCTTGTCATTCTCTTCTTTTGGGAAACCCGCTTTAATCAGCCTGGATCGAAGATAATCTTCAATGACATGAACGCTGGGACTTAAAAGCTCCAGCGCATCCAGCCTTAGCTGAGCCGCTCATTTCAATGGTATTGAAATCGATAAGAAAATCGTGAAGCAGGCGCGTGGCTAAGCCGGGATTAGCCGTAGGCAATTCAGAAATCCAATGTTGCAGCGCCTTGGCTTCAAATTCTTTCAGGCGCTGGGGATTTTTTTGTTGCGTTGGAATAACCAGAAAAAAAGAGTTCTTCACATATTCACCGAATTTATTTTAATGGTGTACGTTGTCTAAGCAAAACTTTGCGATGCCATTGCGTTAGGCGGCTAGTGCGACATCCAACTGAACAGTATCACGATTATTATTGAGGCATCAAGCCCCGCCTTTTCTCATCATCATCCCTTTTGAAGGATTATAGCCAACGATTGCCGCCGCCATAAATACGATAAAGGCGACACAGCGTATAAATAAATCGCCTGCTGTTAAACTGACCGTACAGGGCAAAACGGATCATTTCAACGGCTTGGGAAAATGGATTATATTGCGCCAGATTATAAAGCAGCGCACTGGACTCTTTGATTTTCCATAAAGGATACAATGCGGTTGACATAAAAAACATCGGGAAAATCACAAAGTTCATCACGCCGGCAAAATTTTCCAGTTGTTTTATAAAAGACGACAACAACAAGCCCAAAGCGCCCAGCATTAACCCCGACAACAGCAGTGCCGGCATTATCCACAAATAACCCTGCCACGGCGCCTGGATGTCATAAAACCACGCAATCGCTAAAAACACATACGCTTGCAAAACGGATACCCCGGTACCGGCCAATAATTTACTGAGCAATAAAAACCAGCGCGGCAACGGGCAAACCATCAGTATCCGCATACTGCCCATTTCCCGGTCGTAAACCATCGACAATGAACTCTGCATGCCGTTAAACAGCTGGATCATGCCGATCAGGCCGGGGGTAATATAAACCTCGTAAAGAATATAGGTCTCGTAAGGCGGGGTGATCGCAAGCCCTAATGCGGCCCTGAATCCGGCCGCAAAGACAAACAACCAGACCAAAGGCCTGACCAGGGCGGAAATAAACCGCTCGCGCTGGGTAACAAATCGCCATAATTCACGCCAGATGATGCCCCACATGGCGCGCCAGTAATGAAGTAACTTCATCCTTGCTCTCCTTGCGTCAACGTATAAAAAGCATCTTTAATCGTTGGGGTGTTGGTTATTTTAAGCACGTCATCAACCGTTCCGTTGGCTTTAACCTGCCCTTTATGCAGCACGATTAAATGATCGTCCGGATAAATTTCGTCAATCAAATGACTGGCCCATAACACCGCCAATTTTTCCTCGACGGCCAGCTGATGCACATATTCGACGATGGACAGCCGACTGGGCACATCCAAACCGACGGTAGGCTCATCCAGCAACAGCACCGACGGCTTATGCAATAACGCCCGGGCAATCTCCACGCGCCGCCTGTGCCCGCCATTGAGCTGACGCACTTTCTCAAAACGCCGGTCATACATATTCAAGCGCTCCAGCTCCTGCTGAATCCTTTGCTCAGCCTGTTTCCGGCCCATGCCATGCAAGGAGGTGTGATAGCGCAGGTTTTGCATCACCGACAAATCCATATCCAGGGTGGTTTGCTGAAAAACCACGCCCAGTTTTGCCAACGCTGACAGCGTTTGCCGCTTAATATCAAAACCGCACAGCTCGATACGCCCGTCGCGCGTGTCGTACAACCGGGTAATCAGGGAAAATAAAGTGCTCTTCCCTGCCCCGTTAGGGCCTAACAAAACCGTGCATTCACCGGGCTGAATCTTAAAATTGACCTGAGACAGTGCTTTTTTGCCGCCATAGGAAAAACTCAAATCTTCGACGGACAACGCTATGGATGAATTCATGGTTTTACTGCAACTCCCCACGGATAAGTACCCACGCCGACCGATTTGGTCACTGTTTGCGTCTCAAGATCGATCAGCGAAATATCGTTGCTGGTGCCGTTAGTGGTATAAAGCCGTTTTTGATCCGGTGAAAACGCCAGATTCCAAACCCGCTGGCCGACCAGCAGATATTTTTCCACTTCAAAGGTCTGGGCGTTAATCACCGCGACACGGTTTGCCGGCCCCAAGGCCACATAGCCGCGCTTTCTGTCTTTATCGATCACCACGCCGACCGGCTGGATTTTATCGGCCGTCACGCCTTGCACATCAAACTTGATAGTTTTGATGATCTGCTTGGTTTTAACATCCAGAATCATCAAGGTACCGGCCATTTCCGAGGTGACCCACAGCTGCTGGCTGTCGGCAGTAAAACCCAGCGCGCGGGGACGCGGATCAACCAGCGTGTTTTCGACGATAGCATTGGTTTTGGTATCGATCCAATGCACCATGTTGGTCGTTTCGGAAGCGCTGGCCACCCAGTAGATTATCGGGGCTGACGGTGATGCCCTCAGGCTCCACGCCGACTTTAATCTGTTTGACGGCTTTTTTATGCTTAATGTCGATGACCGTTACCAGGCTGTCGTCTTCATTGGACACATAAAGCCGGTCGCCCGCAGGATTTAACGCGAAGGTCTCAGGGTCTTCGCCGGACGGCAATTTTCCGGTTTCCTTGAGCGTCTCGGCATCGATAATCTTGATGGTATTGTCATCGCTGGTTGCCACATACAAAAACTTATTATCGGGACTGATCGCGATGCCTCTGGGGCGCTGGCCGATTTCCACCGTTTTGATTAACTTACCGGCAATCGGATCGACAACCGCCAGTGCATTATCTTTTTCCAGCGTAACAAACACCGTTTCGGCCTGCGCTGCTCCTGTCAGTACAACCGTCAAAAACAGCCCTAAAACATTTTTTTTCATCATATTACTCCATTTACAGGTCGATTCAGGTTGATCATAACCCAGGGTATCGAGTTCGGTTTTGGGATGCAAAAAACCTTCAATCGGCGCTACAGCAACCAACGATCTAGGCGCCGCCAGCAACACAGGCTGCCGCAACTGCCCATCCCAGGACCGGAACGACAACGGATTGCCTTTATAACCCTGCAACGCAAACGCATCGCTCAACATATAATCCTTAAGCTGGTTTACGTCGTTGGATTTGGTGCGGGTGGCCGCTTCGCCGATGGCTCTGACCGCCAGATAAGCGGCATAATCCTGCTCTTCCATCCAGCGCCCGGCCTGCTCTTTAAAGCGATTTTGAATCTGCACCGCGCCCCATTGTTCATGGGTTCGGTGCCATGCCGTAGCAACCAGTCCCTGAGTACCGATCACCGGCCTTGCATTCCAGGTTCTGTATTCAAGATATTCGCCAAACTGGCCTTGCTCATCGGCAACGACCAGCACATCATAATCGTCGACCTGGGTAAATACCGCCACATCCGATTGCGCCGTGCGCCGCGCATCGTAGGTGTGCTCCCAGGTTTTTTCCTCGACTATTTTCATGCCGAAACGTTTAGCCGCCCGTTTAATCGCATCGGCAAACAAACGATCTTCCTCGGTAGCGCCGATGACTAAAAACCACTTGTTCCAGCGTTTTTTCATCATGTATTGCGCCAGCGCATCGGCACGCATCGCCCTGTTAGGCAAAATATGCAAAACGTTATTGCGGCATTGCTCATTGCGTAACGCATCATCGATTGTCGCCACATCGAATAACAGCTTCTGTTTTGCGGCGGGCAAATCGGCGATTTTGTTGGTAAGTTCGGCAGGCAAGTTAACCACGACATACGAATATTGATCGCCAATCTCCTTATTAAAGGTATCGACAACATTGCCATCCAGCGGCACGATGAATTTTTTCAGCACAAACTGCTGCCCGGTAAACTGCCCGGTCGTATTATTGTCGTCAATCGCAAGCTCCGCTCCCAGAACGCCCTTGTCTTTGATAAAAGCATCCAGATTAGACAGCGGCGGCGGGACTTTTTGCTCTTGCGTCAAATAAGCAATATTGATCGTCTGTTTAGCTTCGGCATAAACAAGATTCACGCTAAGCAATGAATAATAAATAAAATCTTAATAGCTTATCTGGAGAGACAAGTTAATTGATCGCATCATTTCCTAACAATAATAAAACGCACAGGCACTAATTTTAACGGATTCATTAACTTTGTTTAGTTTTTCGATGAAGTTTGCTGAAACCGACGCTTGAAAGCTCCAAGTAATAATTCAGCTCTAAAGAAACGCGTGCACGGATTAAAGAGTCAGCATACCGTAGCTTTGGCAAAATGAATTCTATTGGCTGATCCAGCTGTAAATAGGATATTGACTTCGCTGAACAAAGAGTTCAGCATCAACATAAATAGCTCTGGCTATAGGGCTATACTTTAAACCGAAGACGAAACCACCGCCGTTTTTTACGGCTCTATTAATCAGCTAAAAGGACATAAAAATGGACACAAGTACGATACAACCAGGACTAAGATACCCTCATTACGCCGGCATCATCCCAGCGGACGAAAGTTTTGGAAAGTAATGAGCCTGCTATCGAAACCCAGTCAGATAACGATCAGGACGACAGCTCAACAAGTTTCCGGTGGAACAGTAAAACTTTCCGATACTTCATTAAAACTATCTACATCTTCACCGGTAAAAAGCAGCGACAGAGCTGCTCCGATAGAAAATAACGATCAAGCCAACAGGCTCTCAGCCAACTTATCGCTGACATTCAAAGCAACCCGTCTCAAGCACAAGGAGCTCACAGCAACATATTCGACAGTGCTGTAAAATCATTGTTAGGTTAATATCCAAGCCCGTCGCCAATGACACACTTTACATTAAGCGGCATATCCGTCTATCCGGTAAAGTCATTAGCAGGCATTCAGCGCAAACAGCTGGCCTGTCACTGAAAAAGGCTTTCAGCACGACAGAAAATGGATGATTATCGACAAAGACCGGCAATTCCTCAGCCAGCGGAAATTGCCGAAAATGGCTTTAATTAAAACCGCACTGACCGATCAAAACCTGATCCTGTCAGCACCGGGCATGGAAAACCTGTCTTTACCCCTTGCGCCTGTTGACGGGCAAATCATTAACAGCACCATCTGGCATGACCAGTGCGATGCCCGTAGCGTTTCAACCGAAGCCGACCAATGGCTCAGCGATTTCTTAAAACTGGATTGCCGATTGGTTTACCAGCCCGATGAGGTCATTCGCCCGGTTGATCCCCATTACGCCCAGCCTACCGACAAAGTGGCATTTTCCGACGGCTTTCCTTTCCTGATTATTTCAGAAAACTCGCTGGCTGCATTAAATCATGAAATGCAGCTGAATTTACCGATGACCCGATTCAGGCCCAATCTGGTTATTTCCGGCTGCCCCGCCTACGCAGAAGACAGCTGGCGCGAAATCAGCATTGGCGCTATCGATTTCAGGCTGCCCAAACCCTGCTCCCGGTGTTCCATTCCGACCATCGACCCTGAAACCGCGCAAATCGGCAAGGAACCGCTGACCACACTCAACCGCACCCGAAAATGGCAAAATAATGTTTATTTTGGACAAAATGCCCTGCACAATCAGTGCGGTCAATTGACTGTCGGCGATGCGGTACACATCAAATCGATCGGCGAAAAACAACCGCCAATCTAGCCTGATCTGGGCGACCAATCAATCGCCTCTCATTTAAAAAACTATACATGCACAAAGCCCTTTTGCTGATTGTCATCCCGCTATTGTCTTACGGCTTTTGGCTAAGCGATGAATTTAAAGGCATTGCCGCGGGCGTCTCGATTTTCCTGTTCGGCATGCTGTCTCTGGAGCAAGGCTTTAAAGCCTTTACCGGCGGCGTGCTGGAACGGATTCTGCAAAAAACCACCGATACCTCATGGAAAAGCTTCGGCTTCGGCTTTCTGTCGGCCACCTTGATGCAGTCCAGCGGCTTGGTCTCAGTCATCACCATTTCGTTCCTGAGCGCAGGCTTGCTTGATTTGGTCGCCGGCATCGGCATTATTTTCGGCTCCAATCTGGGCACGACCACCGGCGCGTGGCTGATCGCAGGGCTGGGACTCAAAGTCAATATTGCCACCTACGCCATGCCGCTGCTGGTTTTCGGCGTTTTATGCATATTCCAGAGCAGCAAGACAATTTAAAGGCATCGGCTACATCCTGACCGGCCTGGGCTTTTTGCTGCTCGGCATACACTACATGAAAGAAAGCTTCGAGCACTTCGAAAGCACCATAAACCTGGCCAAATACGCCATGCCCGGCGTCAAAGGACTACTGACCTACACCGCCGTAGGGATCATCGCCACCATCATCATGCAGTCCAGCCATGCCACCATGCTGTTAACCATTACCGCGGTTTCCGTACATCAAATCACCTATGACAATGCGCTGGCGCTGGTCATAGGCGCCAATATCGGCACCACCGTCACCGCGATCATTGCCTCTTTCGGCGCCAATATCCAGGGCAAACGCCTGGCGGGCGCGCATCTGTTGATTAACCTGTGTACCGGCATCTTTGTGCTGCTGTTTATTAAGCAATTCGGCATCGCCGTTGACATCGTCAGCGCAAATTTGGGCATTGCCGTCTCGGACAATGCGATGAAACTGGCAACCTTTCACAGCCTGTTTAATCTTTCCGGCATCATCCTGTTTTTTCCTTTAATTAACCAACAGGTTGCGCTACTGGAAAGAATATTCATAGAAAAACGCCCCAGCATTTTCAAACCGAAATACTTGGACTTATCCGCGATGGACTTTCCTGAAACCGTCGTTGAATCGGTCAGGCTGGAAAGCATTCATTTGTATGAAAATGCCATCCATATCATTATGCACACCTTTGGTCTGCATAGACACGATCTTCAAAACAACGACTCGCTCCAAGCAACTCATCGAACAAAATGATCAGCCCATCGAATACGACATAGATGCCAGCTATGAAAAGCGGATAAAAGGCCTGTACAGCGCGATAATTGCTTTTATCAGCCAAGCCGGATTCACCTGGGAGATGACCCAGTCCGCTAAGCTTTCCTGGCTGCGCGAGGCCAACAAGCATCTTGTCGAGGCCATTAAAGACACCAAGCACTTGCAGAAAAACTGGATCCGGTTCAGGACATCCTCCAATCAAGCCGCCATCAATGAATACAAAAAAATCGCCTACCAAATAGTCTTGCATATCCAGCAGATTGAAAATTTCAGGCATGAAATCGAAGGCAATGAATTACCGTTGTTATCGTTGGACGCACTAAAAGCGACCATTAAAGATGACGACATGCAAATGAACCGCGCCATTGAAACACTGATCAGGGAACGAAAAATAACCCCTGAAACCGGCTCTTCGCTGATTAATGACAGTTCCTATATGCGCAGCATTAAAAAAAACCTGCTAAAAGCCGCCGAAACACTGTTCTTACACGGCAGCACCGGTAATGGCAGAGTTGAACAGCAATTAAGCCTGAATGAAACTGAAATCAACGATGTTGTTCATTCGGTCGATATGAAATAGCATCATGTAACTGCCCACCTAACCAGTGATTCCTGCCATGAAAATAGAAAAGCTGCTCCATAAATTACAGGCCTTTTTTAACACAGACAAACACAAAAAAAGGCAACATATCGAGGAGTTAAAAAAAATCCTGCTCAAGCTCAAGAAAAAAGAGCGAAAAATCATCCACGCCCTGCAACAAACTGACGACAATTGCTTAATAAAACACTATCAAACCGAATTGGAAATCATCAGGGTGCAGCGGAAAAAAGGCATTGAGGTTTTGCAGTTGCTTAAAGAACGTAAAAAAACCTGATCACAAGTTTTATCGGTTATCTGGGATTGGTATCCCTCACTTGCACAGTAGCATTGATCCCTCAGAAGCCGGCTAAAGAGATTTATACCTTCACCGACCATTCAAATAGACACCGATCATCGCGCTGGATTACTTCGCCAGTGCCTCTGCTCACTTCCTTAATTACGCCTTACAACTTTGTTGGGCTGCGAGTCGCGTTTAATGCCTCAGCACATGGGCGAACATGATAAAAGCCTGGGAAATAAAAAACGTTAGGAAACAATATTTAACACATAAATCAGCCTGTTATTTCCCACAACAACTCCCTTGCATAAGAAACTTAAAGACGGTATAAACAAACTGAGGATATCAGCTAGATTTAAATAATCATCAGTTCAAAATTGGGACACGTCTTAATGATTGTTATAGACGGAATATCCCCCATTAGTTTGCCCGCAAACTGAACAAAAAAATTGAGGAGATAACCGTGGCTAACACGTCGGAAAAAAAATCTAACGAGCTTCCTATTCCTGCCCTTGCTTCCATTGTGTTTGCATCGCTGGCTGTGTTGGCTCAACAATTAATCCCCCTGGAAAGTCCACGCCCAACAACGCCAAACGCGGTAGACTATTTTTATCGGAATATTGAAGATGTCAACGCGCGTTTGTGGCAGGATCCATTTACAGCGATTACTCAGCATGAGAAGCCTTGTCCAGACAAAGATAAGTGTTCCACAAAACAGCATCATGAAATTACTACCCTGAATGATACAAAGCCCATTACCGTACTAGGTGTTATGGTTTTCGGCGGCCCCTCAGCAGAAAATGTCGAATGGCGTAGACGTACCCGTTATGCTGTATTGTCAGGTCTTGCAGTGCAAGGCTATGCCCCTCAAGATGCAGAACATATTGGCTATTTCAATATGTCCGAAGAAGACATGAAGTTCTTGCCGGGGAAAATTCCTTTCGAACGGTTTAATGCTGACGATGCTGATGATTCGCCGATACTGCTATTGTGGTTGGATGAAACAGCTTTTGCATTAACACCGCTGATCTCAACGCAGAAACTTGTTGATGAGATAAAAAAAATCAATCTTAACTCGACCTTTAAGTTCATAGGCCCTGCTGGATCCGGCACATTGCAAGTGATGGTCAATGAGCTAAAAACCAACCCTGAACTCGGCAAAACAAAAGAATTCGAATTTTACGACGTGGCGGCTTCAGGTGATTGGCCGGGCATGAAAATTCCACTTAAAAATACGAAACCTCAAAGTCATAAAACCCATCTACAGCTTTACCTTGAAGAACAAAAGATACCCTCTTTAATTATTAGAACAAGTCTTACCGATTACCAACTTGCAACTGCAATGTTGGAGGAATTGAAGTTACGGGGCATCGAAATTGATCTTCACACACTTTGTGAAAAAGGTCAGCCATTTAGCCGATGTCTCCAACAAAACAATGACGACCATATTGTTATGATTTCAGAGTGGGACACGGTTTATGGCCGAACGGGTTTGCCGACAGCTATGAGGGAAGCGCTTGCGCCAGGATCGACCGATTGCGGTTTATCGAAAGGAAACAAAGAAAATTGTAATAAGGGAAATTGGATCCATCAATTCAGTTACATGCGGGGTTTGGACGGTGTTGCTCCAGACGGGGCCAAAACAAAGGACGAAGATAAATCCAAGAAAGAAAAGGACAACACTAACAACGCCAAGTCCGCGCAGGAAAGGCCGGAGGGAGATAGCCAAAAAGATTATTTGCGCCGATTAACCGTTCAGATAACCGAACTGGAACGTGATCTTGAAAAAAAGGGTGAAGGTAATATTGCTGCTATTGGCCTATTAGGCAGCGATGCTTATGACAAACTGATGATTCTGAAATCGCTTAGGTCGGCATTCCCCAAGGTGATTTTTTTTACCACCGATCTGGATACTCGGCTAATGCACCCTGAAGATTTCGATGTAACCAGGAATCTGGTGGTTGCAGCCAGCTTTGGCTTGCAGCTTGACAGGAATATTCAAAAATCCATTCCGCCATTTCGGGATAGTTACCAAACGGCGAATTTTCTTGCCACCCAAATTGCCTTGACCAATGTAAAAGGAGGGCGCATCAATCAGGATACGATTACTAAATTCCTGGGTAATGCCAGAATATTCGAAAACAGTCATTACAAAGCCATCGATTTGAGCGATAGCGGTGGCAATTGTAAATCTCTTGAGAATTTTGAAAATTGCGCTAATGTCCATCCCCCCGTACCTACTAGCCTTCCAGACTTAACCAGTTTCTTTATAGCCTTTATTATCGTTGCTTGTGTCCTTGCGCTTGCTTGTTGTTTGAGCGAATGTTGCCGAAAAATAACCGAGGAACTATGTTACTTTGTTAAGCAGTGCATTGATTTCGACAGGGAACTATTGGCCTGTTCGAATAATGAACAATCGCCCTCGGAAAATCAGCAAGAAAAGCCTCCACATTGGTCGGCATTGCTTTTGCCGCAGATACTGGTCGTACTTGTAATAGGTGTAATTTTATTTGAAATTTCCTTAGGCAATAAGGGCGAACCCTTTTACTGGACTGCGGGTGTTAGCGTTTGGCCTTCCGAGATTATTCGTCTGGTTGCCGGCATTCTCGGTTGCGTGTTTATTGCTATTACGATAGAAACATTGAAAAGCAATAAACACCAAGTATCAAAAGATTTTTTTGATCTTAATGAAATTCCAAAACATTTAGAGAATAGTAGCGAGATAAACAATGAACAAGAACCGTCAAAACTTTTTGATAGACTTACAGAACTTTGGAAGAATGCCACTCAGATGGAACCTGAATGGAGAATACACAAAACCGACTATATAAAAAAACAAGTACTTGTTGATGCTTTATGGCGGAAATATTGCGGGAATACTTCTGCGCCATTGCTTAATCGATGGGTAATTTCTACTGCTGTATTATTTATGATTTTTGCGCTGGCTTTGTTATTTATGTTTGGTTTTCCAAATGTCCCATACAGGGGTAACGCTAGCCTCCTTGCTAATAAGCTGGTATTAATTTTCAGCGTCACTGTTTTCGTCATTCTGGTTATGACGGTAATACATGCTACTTGGTGTTGCGTTTATTTAATTAAGTCACTGAGTGAGCACACTTCCGTCTGGCCTGAAAACACACTTCACTGGTTTGCTTTACGGAGCAACATGGGATCGAAAGTAAAAGTCCCAACTGACCCTACACTAGAAGAATTATGCAATGAGCTAGCCAAGCGTGACAAATTCCATTTGAACGGATGGCTTGATATTGAACTGATTGCCGCCCACACCAAAGTAGTCGGGAAGTTGGTCTACTACCCATTCGTTATGTTGGTTTTGATGATGTTCGCTCGCAGCAAAATTTTCGATTATTGGGATATGCCAATTGGATTGGCCTTAATTTTTCTGTCGAGCGCTGGGCTTAGCGTAACCAGTGCGCTTTACTTGCGGAGAGCTGCCGAAAAAGAACGGCTGAGTGCTTTACAAAAAATAGACGATATGAAAATCGCATTGTGCTTATACCCAGAAAGCGATGCGCGTAACACCCTGGAAAAGCAGATAGAAATAGTCACGCAAAAGATTAAAAAAATCAACGAAGGTGCTTTTATACCCTTCACTCAAGAACCCGCTTTTCAAGCCTTGTTGCTGCCATTCGGTGGTTGGGGAGGTGCTACGCTATTGGAATATTTTATTTTGCACGGATTTTAATAATGATGACTCCATAGCCAACTCGGTAAGGCGCTCAAGCGGGGCGGGGGTTTTCACCCCGCTCCTAACGTCTCTATGATATTCAAGCAAAGTGATTACACTTAATCAACGCAAAACGTTTCGGACGAAGTAACAAATCCCGTCCAGCTTAAGGGCAACCGTTCAGATCACGTTGATCACCTGATAAAATTCATTTTGCATGTTATGCGTTAAAAATAACTTGCTTATTTGACGCCACTACAACCCCATCATCAAACTACCGCCATGCTTTTTCAGCCAATGCCTTCGGCTTTGATAATCCGGTAAATGCTCGGCGACCAAAGCCCAGAAATGCGCCGAATGGTTCCTGACCTTGATATGGCAAAGCTCATGCACCACGACATATTCCATGACTTCGGGCGGGGCTATGATTAGCAGCCAATTGATGTTGATGTCGTTATGAATGCCGCAGCTGCCCCATCGGCTTTTTTGGGTTTTGATTTTAATGGTCTGGGGAAACAGTTGTTTTCTTTCCGCATGCTGGTTTACCAGCTGTTCCACCTGGATTTTCGATTCCTTTTTCATCCAGCGGATTAATGCTTCCTTTATCTCCGCGCTGTGGTCTTTAACCATCAATGCTTCGGGGACATGAGCAATAAACTCAATAAATTCCTGGCTGAATTCTATTTTTATCCTTTTTAATTTTGTCGGTCTTACCGCCAATTTATACGATGCGCCCTGATAAGGGATTTCAGCGCCGTGTCCGTAAACAGCCGGTGCCAGGTTTTTATGCTGGCGGCTTTTGGCGGCAATTTTAGCCAAGGCCTGGACTATCCACTGCTGCTTGGACTGAACGAATTGATGAATTTGATGCTCGGCGACTTTTAGTGGTGCAACCACTTCGACTTTGCCGGGCGTTACGATGATTCGCGTCTGCGTGGCCCGCGGACTGCGTCGGATTTGGTAGGAAAATGCTGGATTAGAAATGACGGCTCTCTATGTTACTGGGAATAAAGACTCATGTGCTTTGACACAAATCAACATTAAACATTACGTTAACGTAGGGCGTGCCATGCGCGCCAAATGGGAGTACAACTAAGCAATCTATTTCTGTCGAGAAAAGGCGCGCACGGCACGCCCTACTCAGTTGAATGCCTTGTATCATGCTTTGTTCCAACCTATTCATCCTGGTTAATCATATGCGTTGCCAGTTGCTGCAAGGCTTGACTTAAATTTTCCCTGAAATTCGCGGCCATGCTCAGTTCATCCAAGGCTTTGTTCATGCACAACATCCACTGGTCTCTTGCGGAGGCGTCTATCGCAAAGGGGAAATGCCGCTGCCGCAACCTCGGATGCCCGTATTCCTGAATGAACAAATCGGGACCGCCCAGCCAGCCGGACAAAAACTTGAACAACTTGTCATGCGCCCCCGACAAATCCGCCGCATGCATAGCCCGAATTCCAGCGGCTTCCGGCAACGTGTCCATGTAAAAATAAAACCGCTCAACCAGACTGAGTATTGCCGCCTCTTTGCCTATGTGGTCATACGGTGTTAATTGTCTGTTTTCTGTCATGATCCGGTGCTCTGAAAAATCATTCTTTCAATAATCCGCTATTCTACTAAATATTCTTACCAAGTCCGCCAAACTCTTGTAAGATTGAGCAGTCGATCTTTTCTGTTAACCATTTATTTTAAGGAATCTAAATAAAATGAGATTAAATACCGCTATTCCACGTTCGGAAGCCAGTATTCTGGCAACCAACAAAGTACTGAGAAACACTTATTTGTTATTGTCGATGACGTTGATTTTCAGCGCGATGACCGCAGGCGCTGCAATGGTGCTGAATCTGCCGCATTTTGGCCCTATCATTACGCTGGTCGGCTATTTCGGCCTGCTGTTCTTGACCACCAAATTCAGCAACAGCAGCTTGGGCCTGGTTTTTGTTTTTGCCTTGACCGGCTTTATGGGACTCACTCTCGGCCCTATTTTAACGATGTACATTAAGGCCTTCAGCAACGGCCACGAACTGATCATGACTGCATTGGGCGGCACCGGCGTCATTTTCCTGGGACTTTCAGGCTACGCCTTAACAACGCGCAAAGATTTCAGCTTTATGGGCGGCTTCCTGATGGTCGGCGTGCTGGTCGCATTTCTGGCAGGTCTTGGCGCGATGTTTTTCGCTATCCCGGCTTTATCGCTGGCTGTATCGGCCATGTTTATTTTGCTGATGTCCGGCATGATCTTGTTCCAAACCAGTGAAATCATCCACGGCGGCGAAACCAACTACATTTTGGCGACTGTTTCTTTATACGTGTCTATCTACAACCTGTTCCTGAGCTTGTTGCAGTTGCTAGGCGTATTCAGCGGCGAAGACTAAGAATCTTTTACGCTTAAAAAAGCCCGGCTTAACTAGGTTAGCCGGGCTTTTTTTTGCATTGCTCTTTCACTACTCCGTTTTAGAGCCATGCAACCGAATCAATAAAGCCGCCTCATCATGGCTTAATCCTGAGTTTTGCATCAACTCATTAACGCTGGCCCCGCTTTTTACTTTACGAATATCGATGCTGTACGGGTGATCCGACTGGTCATTTTGCTCGGCATCGGCAATCTTTGCCGCCAGATCGTCGATCTGCCCGTCGGTAACGGCTATTCGATTATCCACAGTGGCTATCCGGTTATCTACAGCCAAGGCGGCGGAACACAAGCCGGCAATATCGTTGCAGTTGCCGTGAACAATATCGTTAAGCACCTGATAATCGTGTTTAAGTTTCAGCTGCGCACGCACCAGCCAAAAAAACGCAACCAGCATGACAACAATTGTCACGCCCTCAATGATAAGAACAGCCATCAAAAGATTATTCATCAAACAATTTCATCTATATGTTGTATGGGTTCAGCATCGTGTTCTTGCGCTTCCGGCTTTTTTTTACGCTGCCTATTTCTCTGGGCGATTGTCATCCCTTTTTATTTTTTTGGGTTTTACGACTGGCGAATAAGGTGATACGGGTTGTATTTCCAGCATACCGGCCTCCTCTGACTGACATTAGCGCGAACAGTGATCTCTTTTTAATATCTAGCAGTCATTTTAATTTATTGTTAATCAAATCAGCATTATGGTTGATCGACAACCGGCGCGGTCGGGGACCAGATTCAATAATTTGGCGCGTTCTTCATCATTGGCGCCATAACGGGCAAAAGCCTGCGACATTAAAACCAGCACCACACGCCTGTTCTTAAATCGCCCCGTCTCTATCTTGTTATCGCCGATGGGATGAAATTCGCCGTAACCGATCGCTGACAAACGGGGAGGATTAATACCTTCCTTAACAAACTCGTGCACGACACTGGTCGCACGGGCGGATGACAAATCCCAGTTCGACCTGAATTTTGCGTTATCGATAGGGACATTATCGGTATGCCCTTCAATATTAATCATGTTCGGCAATGGATTAATCACTTCGGCAATCTTTTTCAGCACCGGCAGCGCTTTTTTGGATAATTCCGACTCACCGCTCAAGAACAGCATTTCGCTGTTCATTTCCAGCTCTATCCAATAGTCGTTTTTCTTGACTGAAACCAGCTTATCGTCGATAAAAGGCGCTAAAACCTGTTCGAATTGTTCAGACACCTCGGCCAACTGCTTTCTTTCTTTTAAGATTTCCTCACTCAGTTCCCGTCGTTTCTTCAACATCCGCCGTGGCAGGATTTTCTAACGGAATGGGCTGTATAATCGTCGGCAGCAGTCCCCTATCTGAATAAGATCAAGCTCATTGCTCTGTTGTTCTTTATTTGAAAATGCTTCGCCTAATGAATCGGACAGGGTCTTGTACTTCCCTTCATTGACCGAAGAGATTGCGTACATGACCACAAAAAAGGCAAACAGCAAGGTGATGAAATCGGCGTAAGACACCATCCATCGGTCATGATTATTGGTGTTCGCGACAAATCTTTTCCTGCGCCTCGCCATAGCCTAATCTTTACTTTCATAGGCGTTATGCAGATAGCCGCTCAATTTCAGCTTGATGTTCCGCGGGTTTTCGCCCTCTGCAATAGCGACAATACCCTCAGCCAGCATTTCCCTGGCTTGAGTCAATGCCAGCACATGGTTTTTTAATTTATTGGCAACCGGCAAAAAAATCAGATTGGCGGAACCTACGCCGTAGATTGTCGCGACAAAAGCCGTCGCTATCCCTTGACCTAAAAGCCCGGGGTTAGTCAGGTTCTGCATCACATGAATTAAGCCCATCACCGCGCCGAGTATGCCGATGGTCGGCGCATATCCGCCCATCGCCTCGTACAATCCCGCTGCCTGTAAGGCCATATTTTCCTTGGAATACATATCCAGCTCCAATATGTCGCGAATGGCATCGGAATCATTTCCGTCAACCAACAACTGCAAACCTTTTTTTATAAACGGATCTTGTTCATCGGGCATCGCATTTTCAAGACCTAACAAGCCCTCTTTTCGCGCCAGCAGGCTCCAATAGATAACCTTGTCAATTTGCGCCGATAGATTCATCTCTTCCGGTATTAGCACCCACGAAAGCATTTTCATGCTTCTGACGAAAATGGCCGGAGGAAATTGTAAAAGCGTTGCCCCAAAGGTGCCTCCAAACACGATAATCAATGCAGGCACATTAAGCAGGGAGCTGATGTCGCCGCCATCCAGCAGAATTCCCGATAAAATCGCGCCGATACCGACCAAAATACCCGCGATACTTAAAATATCCATTGTTCAGTTTTCAGTGAACTAAACTATCAATCGACGGTCCATTCAGACAGTCTTGAACGCAATCTCAACACCGCCTGGGTGCTGATTTGGCTGACCCTGGATTCACTGACATTCAAAACTTCGCCGATTTCGCGCAAATTAAGCTCTTCATCATAATAAAGCGATATGACCAGTCGCTCACGTTCCGGCAAGCCCATGATGGCGTTTGCCAATGCCTGCTGAAAACCTTCACGACTTAAGCTGTCTGCCGGTTCTTGCTTCATGATCCAGCGCGTCATCAAGATAATGGTCGCCATCTTCCGCCAATTCTTCGACACTGAACACGCGGCAGCTGCTTGAGTCCTGAAGGATGTGATTATATTCGTCCATGGCTATGCCTAAATACTCAGCCACATCGACGTCTCTTGCCTCGCGCCCGGTTCTGTTTTCGATCACCCGTATGGCGTCGGAAACCATGCGTGATTTTTTATGCACGGAACGGGGCGTCCAGTCGCTGCGCCTGACCTCATCCAGCATGGAACCCCGGATACGAATGCCGGCATAGGTATCGAAACTGGCTCCCTGCGAGGCATCATAATTCTTGATAGCCTCCAGCAAACCGAGCATCCCTGCCTGAATCAAATCATCGACTTGAACGGAATCAGGCAGCCTGTTTAATAAGTGGTAGGCAATGCGCTTAACTAACGGTGCATGCTGCATGACACGGTCATCCGTGCCGCCAGCCTGTACCGAAGTGTACATTGCCACGCCGTTCATGCGACATCCTTTTGGGAACCGTACTGAATCATTCTTTCAATAAAAAACTCGATATAACCGCCCGCTTGGGATTTCAGCGGCCAACTGTCGATTCTGGCGGCTATCGTTTTCAGCGCAAGAGCGGCCTTGCTTCTGGGAAAGCCCATCACAACCGGCATTTGTTTTTGAACTGATTTACGCAAATATTCGTCATAAGGCACTGCACCCGCAAACTTCAGGGTGACATCCAGATAGCGATCCGTTACTTTACTTAATTTCTGGAATAACGCATGGCCTTGCTGAACGGTTTGAACCATATTGGTTATGACATGAAATTGGGACAGGCCGTAATCCCTGTTCAGCAACTTGATAAACGCATAAGCATCGGTTAACGAGGTCGGTTCATCGCAAACAACCACGATAATTTCCTGACAGGCGCGGGCAAAATTGACCACGCTTGCCGATATGCCGGCCGCCGTATCGACAATCAATACGTCAATATCCTGATCGATCTCGCTAAAGGCATGGATCACTGAGGCCTGTTCTACCGTGGTCAATTCGGACATTTTCTGAATGCCGGATGCCCCTGGAATAATTCTCAAACCCGAAGGGCCGTCAATCATGATTTCATCTAAGGTTTTTTCCCCTGACAGCACATGAGAAAGATTGAACTGGGGGTATACGCCTAACAAAATATCAACATTAGCCAGACCCATATCGGCATCCATTAACACCACATCGCTGCCCCATTTGCGACATGGCGATGCCGATGTTAACCGACAAGTTTGTTTTGCCTACGCCGCCCTTGCCGCTGGTGACTGCGATAACCCGAACGGGTTTAATTTTATTCATTTTTCTTATCCCCGCTGCTTGGTCAGGTTGCTTATGCATAGCCTTGCGCCACCCAAGCTTCATTATTTGCATCGTTATAGTCGTTTTCCTGATCCAGCTCGGCCACACATTGCGCGATTAAAGTCCGGGCGCAAGGGCTATGCATATCTTCAGGTACTTGCTGACCGTCGGCAATAAAAGACAGCGGCAGGTTATGCTCTATTATCGAGGAAATTGCCGAACCTATCGTTACCGCTTCGTCAAGTTTAGTCAAAATACTTGCTTGCGGTTCAAAAACTTGAAAGGCGTTGATGATTTCATTCATGGCCTTGTATTCAGTCGCCGCCGACATCACCAGATAGGACTTAATGGCATTGTCCGCTTTGTTGCAGGGTATTAATCTGCTCGACCAGTTTCATATCGCGTTGGCTCATGCCGGCAGTATCAATCAAAATAAGCCGTTTGTCCGCAAAGCCGTTGATAAGATTGCGCAACTCGGCAGCGCTGGAAGCCACCCGAACCGGAACGTCCAAGTATCCGTCCATAGGTATTCAGCTGCTCATGAGCGCCAATACGGTAATTATCGGTGGTAATCAAGGCAACCTGTCTTGGGCCGTGTTTTAAAATGAATTTGGCCGCCAACTTGGCAATCGTTGTGGTTTTTCCTACGCCGGTAGGTCCTACCAAAGCGGCAATGCCGCCGTGCTGCAGCAAATCATCGTCAGCAACAGGCAACACTTTAGCCAGCAACTCTTGGGCCTGGGTAAAAACAAGTTCGGGATCGGTGTGATTAGCAAAGCGGTCGGCAATTTTAACGCTCAGTTTTCTTGAAATGCTCATGCCGGCCAAACGTTGCAGCAAGTCAGCCCTGACCGGATTGGTTTGCGAGTTATGCGCCCAACTGACGCTGGACAATTTGGAGTCCATCGCAGACCTTAAGGATTTAAGTTCCTTGCTCATTTCCATTAACAAATTATCCGACGGCGCTTCCTGTTTTTCGGCCGGTTTGTTTGCCTGATAATAAGGCCGCTCTTTCTATTGCCGGAGCAACCGGACTGTGGCGGATCTTGTTGAACTATTGGCGGCTTTTGCCGTTACGGTTTCCAGATTTCCGCGCAGATGTACTTTTTCTGCATAGCCCACATATTGGTCAATATTCCGGCGACCCCAGGGACGGTGGAAGTGTCGCTGTCGGTAGGAAACCGATGCGCCCGGCTGCCGGCGCTGGCGGAAGTGTCGCGATCGGCAGCGAAACTAGACGACCGTGCTGAAGGACGCTCAGCCACGAAAGCCATCCGCACTTTGTTTTCTTGGACTACTTAATACATGCAAACGATTTTTTTCTGCTTCAAAATCAGGCAAATCAATTTTTTTAGTTTCACGGCTGCCATGAATGGCTGAAGTATCGGAATCTGTAGGGAAACGATTCGACCGTGCAGGAGACTGTTGTTCTGCGGCCTGTTTTTGCAACTTGCTCTGAATCAGCTGCTCATCAAAATCGCGCGCTGCGACAATTTCAACGCCGCCGTCAACAGACTTGTTTGACATGATGACTGCATCTGCGCCCAACTCTTCTTTAACCATTCGCATGGCTTGGCGTATGTCTTCTGCAAAAAAACGTTTAATTTTCATAATTTAGCCTCATGTACTATGTTCGTCGTCCGACAGTTGAAACCACCTTGATCTGACGATCAGCAGGTATTTCGTTGTATGCCAAGACATGTAAACCGGGAATGGAATGGCGAACAAATCGGGACAACCAAGGGCGGATATAAGAAGAAACCAGCAATACCGCCGTTTGTCCTTCCATTTCCATTTTTTGCATACTTTCCTGCAACGATGTATGCATTTGTTCTGCTAACCCCGGTTCGATCCCGACACCGCTTTCGCCTGCCGTTTGTAAAGATTTATGCAACAACTGTTCCAACTCGTGATCCAAGGTAATAACTGGCAAGTTCTTCTTGCATCCCACTGATTTCATGGATAATTAATCGCCCTAACGAGGCACGCACCGCTGACGTCAAGATGTCGGGATCTTGACTTCTGAGCCCGTACTCCGCCAAAGTTTCGACGATGCTGCGCATATCCCGGATAGGCACGTGCTCTTGCAACAAGTTTTGCAATACCTTGACCACCACACCCAACGGCAAGGTTTTCGGCACCAAGTCCTCGACCAGCTTAGGTGCAGACTTGGCCAGGTTATCGAGTATCTTATGCGCCTCTTCATAACCGAACAATTCATGGGCATGCGACTGCAAAAGATGACTCAAGATGGGTCGCCACCACCGTGCCTGGATCAACCACCGTATAACCCAGGGTTTGCGCATGATCTTTCTGGCTCGGCTCTATCCACACGGCATCCAAGCCAAAAGCGGGATCCTTGCACTCAGTGCCTTTCAAGGTACCAAAAACACGCCCCGGATTAATCGCCATCTCCATATCCGGCATAATTTCAGCTTCACCTACCGTCACCCCCATCAGCGAAATTCTGTAGGCCGTCGGACTTAAATCAAGGTTATCGCGGATATGCACCGAGGGAATTAAAAAACCCAACTCTTGAGACAGTTTTTTCCGCACGCCTTTGATACGAACCATCAGCTGCCCGCCCTGATTCTTGTCCACCAACGGAATGAGTCGATAACCTACTTCCAGGCCGACTACATCCACCGACATCACATCATCCCAGCCCAACTCTTTGGTCTCAGGAGCAGGTAGGTTTTGAGCCAGCTCCTGCGGATAATCCAACTCAACCAGACGCAACTTCTTTGTGCTTTTTCTCAATTAAATAGGCGGAACCGGCTAACACCGAAGCCAGCAAGATAAAGACCAGATTCGGCATGCCTGGAATAATACCCAGCGCACCCACCACCGCCGCGGTAACCGTCAACGCTTTGGGGTTGGCAAATAGCTGCGCGGTAACTTGTTGTCCGATATTTTCTCCGCTGCTGCCGACCTTGGTGACAACCAGCGCGGATGCGATCGACAATAACAAGGAAGGAATTTGCGCGACTAAGCCGTCACCAATGGACAGTAAGACATAAATTTTGCCTGCCTCGGCAAAACTCAAATCGTGCTGAAGCACACCAATGGCCAAGCCGCCTATCATGTTGACGAATAAAATGATAATCCCGGCAATCGCATCGCCCCGGACAAATTTACTCGCGCCGTCCATCGAACCGTAAAAGTCCGCTTCGGTAGCCACTTCGGCGCGCCGCTCGCGCGCTTCATCCTGAGTCAGCAAGCCGGCATTCAAATCCGCGTCAATGGCCATTTGCTTGCCCGGCATCGCATCCAGCGTAAACCTTGCCCCGACTTCTGCAATCCGCCCTGCGCCTTTGGTAACGACCATGAAATTAATGATGATCAAGTATCGCAAAAACCACCAGACCCACGGCAAAGTTACCGCCGATAACAAAAGCACCGAAGGCCTCAATCACCTTACCGGCCGCATCGCCGCCCTTATGCCCTTCAATCAATACGATACGTGTCGAAGCCACGTTCAGCGCCAGACGTAATATGGTCGCCAGCAGAATAACGGTTGGGAACGACGCAAATTCCAAGGGTTTAAGCGTATAAACAACGACCAGCAGGATGATTAACGAGAAGGCGATGTTAAAGGTAAACAGCAGGTCGAGCACGAATGCCGGCAACGGCAATATCAGCATCGACAGAACCATGACGATAACTAATGGCGCACCCAGCTCGGCTTTGCCCAGTACCGCCAATGCTGCTTTTAATTTAGTAAAATCCATACCCGGTTAATCCCGTTTAAATTCGTCAGGCACGTTAATATCTGCCGGTGGCAATGGCGCTCTCCAGTCATTTTTCTGAGCCGCTTTTAACTGATAGACATAGGCGAGTATTTGAGCAACGGCTAAATAAAGCCCCTGCGGTATCTCTTTATCGATTTCGGTCGAATAATACAACGCCCTGGCTAAAGGCGGGGATGCCACCAGCGGCACATCAGCGCCTATCGCTGCATTACGGATTTGGGCGGCTATCAAATCGACGCCCTTGGCGACCAGTTTTGGCGCGCTATTTGAATTCTGGTCATATTTTAAGGCCACCGCATAATGGCTGGGATTGGTGACAATAACATCGGCTTTCGGCACTTCCGCCATCATGCGGTTTTGCGCCATATCCATTTGCATCCTGCGCTGCCGCCCTTTCACCTCGGGACTCCCCTCGGATTCTTTATGTTCATCCTTGATTTCCTGCAAGGTCATTTTCAGTTTCTTACTGTGATCCCACAGCTGATAAGGCACGTCAATCATCGCAATCACTACCAGCGAGGCACTGAGCAGTAAAAAACACATGCCGATGATATTTAGCGCATGACCAATCGACTGATCCAGGCGACTCGGCACCCAAGCCAAGCAATTCACTGATAAAGGATCGGTACAAAGCAACCGCAACAGCAAAGACCAATAAAATTTTCAGCAATGCCTTGAGCATCTCTATCAATCCCCGCATTGCAAACAATCGGGGTATGCCCTTAATGGGATCCATTTTTTCCAGCTTGGGCGAAATAGCTTCCCAACTGAATATCCAGCCGCCCATCGATATCGGAGCAACAATAGCGACAATGACCGTCAGCGCAAAAAACGGCGCAACCAACATAAGGCCATCAATCATCTCCTGCTTAAAATGCAGCGTGATGACTGACCGGATCAAAAATGGTTGTACGACTCAGTTGAAACTCGGTCCGCATCATGCCCAACAGGCCTTTACCGATTTCCTCTCCCTGCATCAGTAACAATGATGCGCTAGCTATCATCATGGCAAACGTATTAAGCTCTCTGGAGCGGGCAATCTGGCCTTTTTTTCTGGCGTCTTCTAAACGCTTGCCGGTGGGTTCTTCTGTTTTATCTTCATCCGAATCATCAGCCATAATCTACAACCGCAACAACTGCCCGATCAAATCGTAGGCATCCGTTAACATTCCGGAAAATTGATCCAGTACATCAGGTATTGTTTTCCAAACCAACAGCAATCCCAACATCAAGGTTACCGGAAATCCCACCGAAAAGATTTGTAATTGCGGAGCCGCTCTGGACGCCACGCCAAAAATGATATTGACCAACAACAGACTGGCGATAACCGGCATAGCCAACAATAAGCCGCCTGCAAACATCCGGCTGCTCCACGCAAGTATCGACCAGATACCCGCCTTGTCTATGCCGTCAATACCGATGGGCAAGGTTTTAAAGCTATCCAGCAGCATTTGTATCAACAACAAATGACCATCCAGACTGATAAAAATTAACGTCGTGGTAACGGTATAAAATTGCGCAATCACCGGCACCTGCTGCCCGTTTTGCGGATCGACCATCATCGAAAAACCCAAGCCCATACTTAAAGCGATACCTTGCCCGGCAAAAACGACCGCGGCAAAAACCAACTGTAAAATAAAACCACTGGTCAACCCGATCATAACCTGGGCAATAGCCATCATAAATCCGGTATAACTGAACATTTCAACCGCCGGCAAGGGCGGCAGCAACGGCATGACCACGAGCGTTATTGCCACTGACAAGAATCAGTCTGACTCGCGCCGGCACGGCTCGAATGCTAAACAACGGCACCGATACAAACATCGCACTAATACGCATTAACGGCCATATAAATAATGCCGCCTGGCCGAGAATCTGCTCTTCGGTAAAGTTCAATGTTCAACCAATTAAATGCGGAATATCTCTGATCAAACCCTGAAAGTAATCAAGGAACATTTGCAGCATCCCCGGCCCCATAATCATCAATACAATCCCGATAACGATGATCTTGGGCACAAATGTCAAGGTCGCCTCATTAATCTGGGTGGCCGCCTGAAACATCGCAATAATCAGGCCCACCGCCAAAGATGGCAGCAACACCGGCGCAGTCAGCTTGATCGCAACAATCATCGCCTCCTGCCCAACCATGAAAACAGTTTCGGGTACCATAATTTACCTCGCATCGGCGACCGGCCGGCCGCCTCTACACAACATAAAAACTTGCCGCCAACATTTCCATGATCAAAGACCAGCCATCGGCAAGAACAAACAACATGATTTTAAAAGGCAGGGAAATAATCATCGGTGACAGCATCATCATACCCATGGACATCAGAACGCTGGCAACCACCAAATCGATGATCAAAAAAGGCAAGAAAATCAGAAAACCTATTTGAAAGGCTGTTTTCAATTCGCTGGTCACAAAAGCCGGCAGCAATAACGAAAACGGCACATTCTCGGCTGAATCCAGCTCTGCCTTGCCGGAAATCCTGATAAATAATTCCAGATCAGACTCTCTGGTCTGTTTTAGCATAAATTGCCGGAATGGCTCGGACGCTTTTTCAATGGCGACCAGTCACGTCGATTTTCTCTTCAAGATAAGGCTGGACGGCTTCGGCATTCACCTTGTCAAAAACCGGCATCATAATGAAAATGGTCAAAAACATCGACAAACCCAATAACACCTGATTGCTGGGCGCCTGCCCGGTGCCTAAAGCCGTCCGCAGCAAACTGAGCACAATCATGATCCGGGTGAATGAAGTCATGGTCAGCAACAACGCCGGCAACACGGTCAGCAAAGTCATTAACGCCAGAATCTGGATCGTTACCGTATAAGTCTGAGCGCCTTGCTTGCCCGTCGTAACGGTGACCGCTTCAATCCCTGCTGCGGCATAAGCCGGCGTTTCGATCAGCAAAAAAGCCATGCCGATAATCAGCAACCGAAACGCCACTGATCGAAATAAAGCGCTTTTAGCCATCGGATCGTCCCTTCATCACTTGCGCCACGATGGCGGCAAATCCGCTGTCCTTACCGATGGACGGCCTGTTCATTGCTACTCAAGCAATCGTCGCCCTCCAGCACATGCAACGCGTCTATACGTCCCGGTGTCACGCCCAAAACAAGCTGTTTTTTTCCGACTTGCAGCAAAATGACTTTTTCCCGCATACCCAGCGACAGACCGCCGACAACACGCATTTTTTCTGCGCCGTTGACAGTGATTCCGCTTAACTTACGCATTCCCCAGACACAAAGAAAAAAAACAGCCCAGGACAATCAGCAGCCCAATACTCCAATGGAGCATATCTCCGGAAGAAACCGTCCTGACTGTCTGTTTTGGAACATCGGCAGCCCGGCACGGCAAAGCAGGCTGGAAACCACCCGAACAACAACCACGCGGCAATTATTTTTTCAGGCATCAGGCTAATCGTTTAACCCGTTCCGATGGACTGATGACGTCGGTTAAACGAATACCGAATTTATCATTGATCACGACCACTTCACCATGCGCAATCAGCGTACCGTTTACCAGCACATCAAGCGGCTCGCCGGCAAAACGCTCCAACTCAACAACCGAGCCCTGGTTTAACTGCAAAAGATTTCTGATGTTAATCTGGGTTCGGCCAATTTCCATGGAAATAGTAACGGGAACATCCAAAATAACATCAAGATTAACTTCATCGCCTGAGACTGAGGACGATTTTTTATCTTCAAACTGACTATTAAATTCCTGGAATGCAGCCGACTCAAAATCATCAATCGTTTCTTCATCCTCAGGTGTATCCGGATATTCACTCATCTTATTTCCCAACTTAATATTGTTATCAATCAAACCCTAAAGTGCGTCCGCCCTACCCCTTCGGCTACGCTCAGGGCTAAAGGCCGGCTTGACTCAAGCTCTTACCTTATCAATAATCTGTATTGCATAATTACCGTCCGACATGCCGACCTTACCTTCAAACACCGGAATTCCTTCCGCTTTAAGAATCACCGTTTCCGGCATATCAATAGGTATTACATCGCCTTTTTTTAACCGCATAACTTCTCTTATGCTCATGTTTTTTTCCACCAGAAGACTGTTTACATTCACTTCCGCTCTGAGCACTTCGCCGCGCAATGCCGTCTGCCAGCTGCCGTCAACCTCGCCACTGTCGCTACTGATGGCATCCAGCAACTCCCGGATAGGTTCAAGCATCGCATAGGGCATGGCAATGTTGACATCGCCGCCCCCGCCTTCCAGCTCGACATGAATGGTAGAGATCACAATAATTTCGCCAGGGCCGATAATATTGGCAAACCGCGGATTGATTTCTGCGCCCACGTATTCAAAATCGAGCTCCATGACCGGCTTCCAGGCTTCCTTCAAATCCTTGAAAATCATATCGATGATGATCCGAACTACCCGCATTTCGGTCGGTGTAAATTCCCGTCCTTCAGTCTGATTATAAAATTGTCCGGCGCCGCCGAAAAAATTATCGACCACGGTAAAAACCAGCCGCGGATCGATGACTATCAACGCCTTGCCGCGCAAAGGGTTAAACCGGACAATCGTCAAATTGGTGGGAACCAGCAGCCCTTGTATATATTCGGAAAATTTTTGAACCTGAATGCCCGATATAAAAATTTCCGCCGAACGACGCAGAAAATTGAATAACGAAATACGGATAAATCTGGCAAACCGTTCATTAACCATTTCCAGGGTCGGCATACGGCCGCGAACAATTCTTTCCTGACTGGCAAAGTCATACTCCCTGACTACGCCTTTTTCATGAAATTCTTCGGCACCCGCTTCGGCATAAAACTCGGAGTCATCCTCTGTTTCAATATCTCCGTCGCTTACACCGTTTAGCAGCGCATCGATTTCTGCCTGCGAGAGTAAGTCACTCATGTTATTGCATTACAAATGAAGTAAAAAATATCTCATCAACCTGCCCTTTCCCTGCCATTTTTACTAAAACGGCAGTCACATCATCTAACATAGCTTTACGCTAACAGCTCCTTTCCTTCACGAGTATTTACACATTACTGTCCTGCGCACCAATCAGCATCAGCAGATTATTGCGTATCATAGGTTCATTTTTTTTCAAAACATCAATGGTTTCGGCGCCTTCAACCAACATAGACACCGTAATTCGCCCGTGTTGAACTGCCGCTCCCTTGGGGAAGTCGACGACAATAGGCTTGCTCATATCAAAATAGAGTTTTTCTACAGCAACTGCCGGCTCATCGCCTCAACATGTTCAACTTTTTCTTTTTCAGACGAATCTCCTTTCATAAGGAAGAAAGTGACACCGCCGCCGCCTGCTAATAAAATCACTGCCGCGACAATCATGATAATCAGTTTTTTAGGAGATTTCTTTCCCTCTCCGCCTTGTCTTGCTCAAGTTCAGCCATGTTGCAAACCCTTTAGTTTTTAATCAGTAAATAAGCAATTTAAAGGCCACAAAATAATAATATGTATAAAACCATTCAGATAAATTGTAATTACAATCCACTTACCTCTGTAAATAACACAAACAAGATAGCTGAATGCTATCATTGACCCGCATCAGAAAAACCAAATCATACAAGAAAAAAGATCCTTTTAAAAGAATAAGATAGGAATACTTGTAAATGTTAATAATTAACTGCGCCCTGCATCAGTCACAAGCATCGAATAGTTAAGCAAATAATCGAGACTTAAAAAGAATGCCATAAAACCGACACTTTAAAAATGAGAAAGCGCCATAAATATGACACCCTCCTCACTCAATAAATCCTTTCTCAGGAAAATAACAATGCCTTTGAAAACCAAGCAATCATGGACAATTTATTGTATTAATGCCGGGGACATCGACATTAATCACCCATCATTGAAACACCTACGTCAAAATATTATGGTAGCCCACAGTCACACTGACATTTTAATGCTCATAGCAACGACTCAATTCGACCTGATACTACTCGACTTGACTGCAAACGGTTCGGTCGCATCGGTTCCCGACCGATTACGACACTCCCGCCATCCCTGGCAGTCGGAACTAATCGCTCGCATCAAAGATCCGCATGGCATTAACGATAAAACACCGATCATTGCTATCATTAATCCGGCAGAAGACGCCCAAAGAGAGAATCAATATCCGATCGAGTTTGATGATAGCCTGATGAGTCCTGTCACAGCTGAACAACTCGGTGAAATTATAGATCTTTGGCAGGCAAAAGCTTATAGTCCAGACTAATCCAGATAATCCTGATAAAACCAAAAACAACCAGCGCCTTACTTTGACCCTTTTTGAAAAGTTGTTCGAGGAACTTCCCTTGCAAATCATCGACATTAAAGATGCGCTGAAAAACAAGCAATACGATCTTGCTCAAGCCATTACGCACAAACTGAATGGTTCGGTGAGTTTTTGCGGATTGACGGATATTCAACAACCGGCAAATATACTGGAAAGCTGCCTGCTAAAAAATGATTATGCCGCGATCGATCAGCAATTTCTGATGCTGCAGCAGCACACCTTAAATTTCACACGCCACCAAGAATCCATCCTGGCAAATCTTGGCAAATGCTAAGCCCATAAAAAAAGCCCTTTACGGGCTTTTTTTATGGGCAACAAAAGCCGGTTTTAGTCCAACTCGTCAAGCAACGCTTGAGCTATCTTTTTTTGCTCGGCCGTATCCTTGCTCAAGAACTTCTCTGGCAATGTCTTTAGCCGCATCCGCATCGCCCATATCGACATACGCTTTTGCCAAATCCAGCTTCGTTTCCAGTTCGTCCATATCGGTAAGATCAGAAACGCCAAACTCATCATGTTGACTGGAGCCCTGTCCGCTTGTTGTTGGCGGCAAATCCAAATCAAAATCAAAGTCAAAATCACTGCTCAAATCATCATTGAAATTTAATGCATTATCTGCAGAAAAATCAGCATTCTGATGGTTTTTATCGCCATTGCCTAACTCGTCTAAAATCAAGATCGTCAGATCTTTTTGTCTTATCACCGTCGGAACTAAAATCAAAATCAAGCGATTCAAACTCCAGCTCATTATTCGCTGCTGGTTTGTCTGAGGGCCGATCCGATAAAATACTGGTTCCTGTAAAGTCATTTTCCGCTTCATCCGATTCGTCGGCGTCCATTGAGAATGAGCTTAAATCAAAATCCAAATCATCTAACTGCCCTCCTGACGATATACTCTCGGAAGCGTTGGTCGCGATGTCGCCTTGATCCGCTTCATCGGATTCCATTGAAAACGAACTCAAATCAAAATCGATGCTTTCCAACTGTGAATCTGGGGACGAACCTGCCTGGGCGCTGGAAGCCGTAACGGCTTGGTCCGCCTCATCGGATTCCATTGAAAACGAACTCAAATCAAAATCGATGCTTTCCAACTGCGCATCTGAGGATGTAGCTTCTTGTGCGCTGGTATCTATAACGCCTTTATCCGCCTCATCGGATTCCATTGAAAACGAACTCAAATCAAAATCGATGCTTTCCAATTGCGCATCTGAGGGTGTAGCTTCTTGTGCGCTGGTATCTATAACGCCTTTATCCGCCTCATCGGATTCCATTGAAAACGAACTCAAATCAAAATCGATGCTTTCCAACTGTGAATCTGGGGACGAACCTGCCTGGGCGCTGGAAGCCGTAGCGGCTTGGTCCGCCTCATCGGATTCCATTGAAAACGAACTCAAATCAAAATCGATGCTTTCCAACTGCGCATCTGAGGATGTAGCTTCTTGTGCGCTGGCATCTATAACGTCTGCATCCTCCTCGTCTGCTTCCATTGCCAATGAGCCCGAATCAAAATCAATGTCTTCATTCTTTCGCTGCGTATCAACAAAAAAGTCGCTTTCAGCTTCAGAAGTCGTATCAACAGCCGGTGCATCATTCTCCGGCTCAGCCATTTCCTTATCGAAATCATCACTGTCTGACGCCCCGAAAGAATCCGTTCCAGCATCCGCAGCAGCGACAACACCCTCATCACTGTCGCCATCAGGCAGATTATCATCTACCGCGAACAAATCATTCCCGGAGGCAAACAATGGAGAATCAGGACAAATTTCACGCCCCATTTCCGCCGCTTTTTCCCAAAACTCAACCTCATTCCGTTTACCTGCCTTTGCCAGTTCATTGGCATAAGCCTCAAAAGCCGCTTTGTTTTCGTTAGCGTAAAAAACTTCCAGCAACTTCAATTTACATTCATCGCGGTTCGGCTGATCTTTAATCGCCTGCCGGATTAATTCTTCAGCCTGCTGATAACGACCATAAGCAAGATACACATCCGCTTCGGATATTGGATCGATTTCTCCCTGATCGGTATCAAATGAGTCAAAATCACTCGGCGTGAATTCACTTAAGAAAGAGCTTTCGCCGACCGTACCAGTATCATGCTCATGAGCGGCAACACTATCTTCGACAACCGGCACAGAAATATTTTCATCGGCTTCAGCCTCTTCAATCATGCTGGTAGAGGCAAACATACTCTCTGTATTCGTTTCCTCATCAACCTTGCGTTTCCGCCACCAAAGCCAGCCAAGCAGCGTCAGAATTGCTGCACCAGCCGCCTCCCAGATAGTACGACAGACTACCTGTTTCAGGTTCCGGTTGAGTCACGGGTTGAGTGGGCTGCACTACTGGCGGGGTTGGCTTTACCGGCTGAACAGGCTCAATTGCTTGAGCCGGCTGAGTTGGCTCAGTTGCCTGCACAGGCTGAGCGGGTTGAACGGGCTGCGCCGGCTCAACCGGCTGAGCAGCTTGTACTGGCTCAGCCGACGGAGCAACCGCTTGTTGAGGAGCAGGTGTTGCTTGATCCACAGGTTTTGCCGCCACAACCTCGCCTGCCGCTGCCTGTTCCTGAACGGCCGGATTTGCCTGAGACTGGTTCTGCAAAGCCGCAAGCTGCTGATCCTTTAAGGCAATCAGCTCCTGCATCATCGCCAGTTGTTTTTCCAACTCTGCTACTTTGCTTTGTGTCACGCCGTCGCCGCTTGACTGCCCATCTTCAGCTCTCCGCATCGCCGATGCTCGTTTTCTTTTCCGCGCTTACCTGTCATTCACCGACGTTACAACGGCATTATCAGTGACCGCCGCTTTGGTTGGCGCAACCAGAGTTAACTGATTATCAGCTAGGCCTTTGGCTTTACTTTGAGCAGTCCCTTCGGCACTGCTCGGGGCGGCCTTATCCTTTGCCGATTCAGCATGAGCTGGAGCCGAATGATTTTTCCAGGCTTTTTTATGCCGGTTGAATTCCGCTAATGCCTGATTTCGCGATAATTTTAGATACGACCTCTCTTTCAGGAATCTTCAGCATTTTTCCAGCCATTAATGCATAAACATTGCCTTTATAGAATGCCTGAGGATTCGCTTCATAAATCGCGATCATCATTTGCTCTACAGAAACGTCGCTTTGCCCTCCTCTTGCGCGCTCGGCCACGCTCCAAAGCGTATCATTTCCAAGTGTAGGACCATATTCACCCTCGCTGCTTTGCCCATTCGCATGCGATTGGGATGTTAACAGCCGGCGGTTGCACATAGCTTTCAGTGCTGGTTGAAACGGGAATGGTTGCTTGGTTATAAACTGACGGAGGATCCACCAATACAGTAAATTCACGATACAAATTGCCTTTGGGCCAACTTACTTCGAGCAGAAAATCCAAGAAAGGTTCTTTTAACGCTTCCTTCGAAGTCAGCTTAATGACCGCCGAACCATTAGACTGAGTAATGGTTTCAAATTTAATTTTCGACAGAAAATAAGTCCATGACACTCCCGCCTCATCAAATTTTTCAGGCGGTGCCAAATTTACCTTGATGTCAGATACGCTCTCGCCTGACAATGTTAACGAAATCTCAGCATCCAGATTTTGATTAAGGGCCGAATGCAATTTAATCTCGCCTATCCCTAACGGATGACCACTAGCCGGCACCAGTAACGATACAACGGCTAAAGTTTTAGTTAAAAACGCACCTTGCTCTTCTTCACAATAGTTACCACAGTCTCTTACCGCGTCCAGTCAAATATGTAGACAAGCTTAGTCTAGATGTAATTTTTTACCAGCACTTCTGCTATTTGCACACTGTTTAAAGCCGCGCCTTTTCGAACATTATCACCCACCACCCATAAATCGATTCCATGGGGGTGCGATATATCCTCCCGAATACGTCCCACAAACACATCATCGTTGCCTGAAGACTCGGTCACCGCCGTTGGATAACCGCCGTCTTTTCGCTCATCCATCACCGTCACACCGGGCGCTTGCTCAAGCAAAGCCCTGACTGTCGCTGCATCGATTTTTTTACGGGTCTCAATATGCACAGCCTCGGAATGTCCGTAAAAAACCGGTACCCGCACTGCGGTTGCATTAACCAAAATGCTGTCATCACCCATAATTTTTTGGGTTTCCCACACCATCTTCATTTCTTCTTTGGTGTAACCGTTGTCCATGAATACGTCAATCTGCGGCAATACGTTAAAAGCAATCTGTTTGGGATAGACATTGGTGATAATGGGCTGCATATTAAGCAGACTGGCCGTTTGCTTAACCAGCTCTTCGATAGCTTCCTTGCCGGTACCCGAAACCGCCTGATAGGTGCATACATTGATGCGTGCAATCCCAACCGCATCGTAAATAGGCTTTAACGCCACCAGCATCTGAATAGTTGAACAATTGGGATTGGCGATAATGCCGCGGTTTTTATAATCGGCAATTTTTTCCGGATTAACCTCCGGCACCACCAGCGGAATATCGTCGTCATAGCGAAACTGCGAGGTGTTATCGATAACAATACAACCGGCAGCGGCGGCTTTGGGCGCATATTCCGCCGAAACGGATGCTCCCGGCGAAAACAAACCGATTTGCGCCTTTGAAAAATCAAAAGTGGCCAAATCCTGTACGACTAAAGACCCGCCTTTAAAAGGGATTCTTTTACCCGCTGAATTACTGCTGGCCAACGCATAAACCTCGCCGACAGGAAAATCGCGCTCTTCCAGAATAGACAGCATGGCTTCGCCTACCGCACCGGTAGCGCCAACCACAGCAACATTATATAGCTTGGTCATCTCAACCACCCTTCCTTACAACTGAAACAGAGGCACGCACCCATTGTCCGGCAACGTAATCTACATTTACGGCAGCCGGTAAAGCTGCAACTTTCTTTGTCATTAACTTTAAAACCTTTTATATCGTGGTAAAACCGTATTTAACAGAGTGTGAATTGGATTACGCTTTTTGCAAACTAACCCAAAACAGCAAAAACTTTTTTAGTGATGTCCTCAACACTGCCGACACCGGCTATCGAACTGAACTTGACCTTTTGCCCCGGCGCCGAATAAAACCCTACCAACGGCTTGGTCTGTTCATGATAAACACTGAGCCGTTTGCGCACGGTTTCTTCTTTATCGTCATCGCGCTGAATCAAAGGTTCGCCGGTCACGTCATCGACCCCCTCAACTTTAGGCGGATTAAACTCGACATGATAAGTGCGCCCGGATTGCAAATGCACCCTTCTGCCGGCCATGCGTTTTACAATTTCCTCATCTTCCACCACGATTTCAATCACCGTATCGATGCTCACTCCCATGTCGTTCAGGCCTTCAGCCTGAGCGATAGTGCGGGGAAAGCCGTCCAGCAAATAACCGTTAGCGCAGTCGGCTTGTGCAATGCGTTCTTTAATCAAGCCTAAAATAATATCATCGGAAACCAAGCCGCCGGCATCCATCACTTTTTTTGCTTCAACGCCCAACGGCGTTCCTTCCCGCACTGCGGCGCGCAACATATCACCCGTTGAAATTTGCGGAATAGCATATTTTTCAGTAATAAATTGAGCTTGAGTTCCCTTGCCGGAACCCGGGACTCCCTAACAGGATGATGCGCATAACTAACTCCATTGTGTCGCTAAGACAGATTTAGACTCTAAAATAACACTCGTGCAGATCGGGTTAGCTTAATCCGACCTGACAAAACCATAAAACGTGACTGATTATTTTATAACACATCAAATTTTATCTCTTGTAAAAATACGTTTATTTCCCTATTCTTAACCGGTTTCTTACATTCAGGAGAATAATAATGCGTGTTGAAGATTTAATGACTTCAAAAGTATTTACAGTCGAACAACACGATTTGATTGATCGTGTCTTTTTCTTAATCCATTACGAAAGAATTCGTCACTTACCCGTCGTTGAAAAAGGCAAAGTGATCGGGATTGTATCCGACCGAGATCTATACAAAGCCTTGGGACCCAAAAGCAACTCTAACGCTATTGAAGCACCAACCGGCACAGGCACAGCAGAACTGCATGTCATCCCGAAAAAAGTGCAGCATATCATGCACCGGGGAGTCATAACTGTGAGCCGCGACACATACGCATCGGAAGCGGCAGCAATAATGGCCGACAATAAAATCGGCGCATTGCCTGTCGTCGACAAAGACAACAAACTGGTCGGCATCCTATCCTCCACCGACATACTCCGGGTTTTCTCAAAAATCGAAAAAGCCAGCGAAGAAAGAGAGCAAAGAATCGCAGCCGGCATCAGCCATAAATAAAACGATACAACTCGTGTCACCCAAAAGCCCCTGTATAACGGGGCTTTTTTGTTTTAACCGGCAGCCCACCATGACCCATAAAACTCTTCCAGACCAAGACATTAAAGCCGCAACACAAGCTTGGTTAAAATCCATCATCATTGAATACAGCATCTGCCCGTTCGCAAAGCGCGAACTGGAACGAGGCAGTATTCATTTCAGCGTCAATCACGACACAGAAATCGAACAATGCCTGCTGCACCTGATAGTTGAATGCGACCGACTGGATACCGAACCCGGCATTGAAACCACGCTGCTGATTTATGCCGATGCGTTTACAGAATTCGACGACTATCTGGATTTTGTTGAAATCGCCGAATCGCTGTTGACTGAACAAGGTTATGAAGGCACTTACCAGCTGGCAAGCTTTCATCCCGATTACTGCTTTCAAGGCAGCGATCCGGACGATGCCGCAAACTACACCAACCGCTCACCCTACCCCATGCTGCACCTGCTGCGGGAAGCCAGCATAGAGCAGCGCCGTAGCCAGCCACCCTGATCCGGAAAACATCCCGCAACACAATATTGAATTAACCCGAAAACTGGGATTAGCCAAAATGCAGGCTTTATTAGCGGCGTGTTATCCGGTTAATCGATAATTTCAGTCTTGCTGCTTAAAAGCCTCTAATTCCTTAGCCCGCGCCGCCGTAGCGGACATGAAACAGTCATTGGCATTGACCCTGGCTATCGTTCCGCCGTCAGGATCGTAATAAAAATCGCAATTAGCCTTTCTGTATTTAAGCCATAAACGCTGGGTTTCCTGCAACTGCCTCTTACGTTCAGCAGAAAGGCCCTCCATGACGCCCTGATAAGCTTTGTTTAACCTGACATCTTGCCGCTCCGTTTCAGCACCGATGCATTCAACCATTGATGGCGTAACGCCACCGGCTTGACCCATGCAGATTGAAAATACTTGGCTTAAACCGTCATCAGCAAACACCGGCTGAACCGCTGCAGCTATCAATCCGGCAATTACCCCGTATTTAAAAGAGGACATCATCATTGTCTTCTTTCGATTTTAATATCAAAACGCCCCTGAATTACTTAACTTCTTCCACAGATTCGCCGGCTGTTCCAACCGCAACTTCGATTTTTTGGGCTGCAAACGCGTTTTCATTGACGGGCACTTTATCTTCTACAACCTCTTCGGGCTCGATAGCAATGTCATCTTTTGCCGCAACTTCAGCTTCTTCGTTTATAAGAGCATCTTCGGCATGATCATCTTCAACTTCAACCTTTTCAGCTACCGGAGCATCGGCAACAACCACTTCCGATGCGACAACGGCCTCTTCCGCTACTTCGGCATTTTCAGCCGACGCAGCCTCTTCGGCAACCGCCTCTTTAATTTCAGCAACCGGTTCCGGCTTTTTATTTAAAGAATCCATAAAGTCGATAAACCAGTCCAGATAGATTAACGCCGCTCAAGATCCGGATCTGCAAGAATATCGGCGACGACAGGTAAATAGCCCTTGTTTTTAGAGATTTCCAGCGCATTCAGACAGCCCTCTTTATCGCCCCGCAAGCCATAAATACAAGCCAGATTATAAGACGCCGACCCGGCCTGAATCGCATTGGCTTTTTCAAAATAACTTTTGGGCTCTACCATACAAACTATCATTGGGCCCAACCGCTTTAACACGGGCCAATTCCATATAAGCCACACCGCCATCCAATGCCGCACCAAGGTAGGCGGCTTCAAGAGTCAGGCAAAAGGAGAATTTAGCAATGGCATCCTGATAAAGCTTGGCCGCCTCATCGCCCCGACTTGGTTCTCGCCTGATGCAACAAAGCAAGTCCCCAATTATATAAAGCCTCGGCAATCAAAGGCTCGTTAGACACGACCTCGGCGTAATCCTGATAGACTTTTTTAAACAATTGATCGGCCATACCGCCTTCGCTGCTACGCGCTTCCGTTGTTTGCTTGATAGCGGCTTTCAACCTGGATTTCTTTGTTATTGACTCAAAAAACGACATGATTTATCTCTCTTGACTTAGTAATTTATAATCGCACGCTATAGAATAACAGCTGACCTGATAACGACACCATTCAAAAATGTGTGAATAACACATTACCGACAGACAATAAAGAGAAAACCATGAACGAATCAAACGGATATGATATTGCCAGGGAAAAAGTAAATCTGGAAACGTCTCAAATTGCCTGGAAGGAATTGCAACGTTTTTTTGCCAGCGGCTCTGCGGTATTTGTCGCTCCAGAGCTGGATCTAGTCGATGTCGCCTACCAGTTTTCGATCGACAATAAAGACCAGGTTGCGTCATGGATGCAAAACAATCAGGTTGCCTTGGTATCCGATCAGCAGGCAACCGACTGGTTTGAGGCAGACGTCGAGGTGTGGGCTGTAGTCGTAAAACCCTGGATACTGGTTCAGGAGTAAGCTAACCTCGGCTGGGCAGTTCCAACCACCTATCCCGACCAGCATCATCAAAGTAAACGAGCTGTCTCTATAGTTTACTTTTAGCTTAGAAAGCAACTGCTGGAGAGAACCTCTTTAAAACGAGGCGAGTTGAATTCTTTCTCTCGATGTGTTCCCAATATTGATATGTTTATCATGATGCATCATTGTTGATGTTTTATTAGCGCGTAAAGCAAAATGGCATATTCCATCGAATTCAATCATGTATGCATTGCTCAAGCTAATATTAGCATAAGCATATCCTTATAGCTGTACGCCTGAGCCAATATAATTCCAGCTAATGCTAACATAAATTTCAGTCTTCACTGACAGACAGAAATGTTTTATTCCGTATAATTTCAATACGATACCGCGCTCAAAGTATCGCAGACAATAAAGGAAGCGCATCACGATTGATGCCTTTCTCTAGTTCTCCGCATCTACTTCGCTTTATCAAATCACTTTGAATTTACAATAATTGATTAGGAGTAAACTATGTCGTTTTTAGAATTAGTCCCCGGCGAGTATGCCTTTGTGGCGAAAGTTAATGTTCAAGACCTGGATAGGAGCGTTAAATGGTACGAAAACCTGGGCATGAAGGAAGACCCCCGCTATAGAGTCAATACGACATGGAGACAGATGAACTTCCCCAACATGCCGCGCATCGCCATCGGATTAAATAAATCTAGCGATACCGGCACCGATACTTCGGTTGCTACCATCGTGGTGAACGATATTACAAAAGCGCGTCAATACTTGGTTAATAAGCATGTCGATGTCGGCCCGATTCAAGATTTTGACGGGGTGAAGCTATGCTATTTCAGAGATCCCGACTGTAACCGGTTAGGGTTACGCCAGAATCCTCATGGACATCCCAACGCACAGGAAATCGGCGTATGTTAGGACGGATCCTGTAAGGCATCCGCCATTTTGAAAGTCATCTTTTTTGTTTAAGGCAAAAACCTTTCCTCGTTTTTTGCCTTAAACCTTGCCCCTTGAACCCGATCGTCCCTTGCCCCTTGAGTCGCCCCGCTTATTACTGCCAGCCGGTTTAGCATCGCGAGCCGCCGGTTTTTTAGTGTGCCGAAAATCTTTTTTGCCGGTCGTTTTATTGGGTGCGTTCTTTTTAGGCGCATCCATCACCTTCAATGAAACCGGCTCATAACCGGTATCGGCCACCCGCGGGATTTGCCGCTTGAGCAGCTTTTCAATTTCAACCAGCATCCAGGCTTCTTCAGGACACACCAGCGACAAAGCCTCGCCGCTTGAGCCGGCACGTCCGGTACGGCCGATCCGGTGCACATAATCTTCCGGCACCTGCGGCAAATCGAAATTCACCACATGCGGCAAGTCGTCAATATCCAGACCGCGCGCGGCAATATCGGTCGCAACCAATACCGAAACCTTGCCGGTTTTAAAATACTCCAGCGCCTTGTTGCGTGCGCCTTGGGTTTTATCGCCATGCAGCGCCACGGTGCGGATGCCGTCCTCGATCAACTGCTTTTCCAGACGGTCGGCGCCGTGTTTGGTGCGCACGAATACCAGCACCTGCTTCCAGTTATTGCTGCCGATCAGATAGGACAATAATTCACGCTTGTACTCGCGGCCGATACCGTAAACGCGTTCCGAGACATTTTCAGCCGTGGCATTTTGCTTGGCGACTTCAACTTCAACGGGATTATTCAACAACTGCGCGGCCAGCGATTTGATCGCAGTTAGGCACGGTCGCGGAAAACAACAGGCTCTGCCGCTTCTTGGGAATCAACGCCATGATTTGCTTAATATCGGGCAGAAACCCCATATCGAGCATGCGGTCCGCTTCATCCAGCACCAGCACTTCGACGTTGGACAGATTAATATTGCGCTGCTGCACATGGTCAATCAACCGGCCCGGCGTTGCCACCACGATGTCGCAACCCCGGCGCAACTGACGAGTCTGGATGCCGATACTCGCACCGCCGACCACCGCTTCCGCATGCAACGGCAAATGCGCGCCGTAAGTTTTTACGCTTTCATAGACCTGCGCGGCCAATTCACGGGTCGGCACTAAAATCAGCGCGCGAACTCGGCGCGGCTTTTGATGCGGGTCGTGATTCTCGGCCAGCCGCTGCAATAACGGCAAGGTAAAACTGGCGGTTTTTCCGGTGCCGGTTTGCGCGCCGGCCAACACATCCTTGCCTTCAAGGATCAAGGGGATGGCTTTTTGCTGTACCGGCGTTGGCGTGACATAGCCTTGATCGGCTACGGCTTTAAGGAGTTCGTCGGCTAAACCGAGCTGGGCAAAAGACATTTTTGAAATCTCAGGTAAATGGTAAAAGGTGAATTGCTAAGGACCTCAGCCGGACGGGGCATGTTGCCCCGTCCGAAACGTTTTGCTTTGGTTAAATGTAGCCCTGTAGGCTGGAATAAGTCGGTTCGAGCAGCAGCCAGAACTGGCGTTTCCGGCAAACACCTCCCGAATTCGCCGGAAACGCCACCTCGCGCTATGCGCTTGGATGGTCTTATTCCGGCCTACTCCATACCCTATCTGGACTGATTCTCAAGCTCCAGTAAGGTGTCAATAAAAAGTTACATGGTGAAATATTCAAGGGGATTTCCTCTTGTGCCTTTCGCCGTTAGCCTCCCGTCATACTCATATAACGCAATATAACCGGCTGCTCGTTAATATTAAATTCGTGTTTTTCCGGCTTGATCAACATCGCGTCAACAATGGCCTGCTTCAGCACCGCCATGTCGCCCGGATTAGCCCGAATGACTTGCTTTAAATCGACCGAATGCTCATTGCCCAGGCATAACAGCAAACGCCCTTCGACGGTCAAACGCACCCGGTTACAGGTGCTGCAAAAGTTCTCGCTATGCGGGGAAATAAAGCCGACGCGGGTTTGTGTGCCTGCCACATTAAAATAATTCGACGGCCCGCCGGTCTTTTCAGGGGTCGCGACCAACGTAAAATTTTTCGCCAAATCGGCCTTGATCAAATCGCTGGAATAATAAGCGTCCGCCCGATCATGCTGACTGACGACGCCCAGCGGCATTTCCTCGATAAAGCTAATATCGATGCCGTTATCGACCGCAAACCGAACCAGGTCGTTCACTTCCTGATGGTTCCTATCCTTAAGAATAACCGCATTGATTTTTATCCGCTCAAACCCTGCCGCCTTGGCGGCCTGAATGCCTCTAAGCACCTGGTGCAAATCGCCGGTACGGGTTATCGCCTTAAACTTGTCGGCATCCAGCGTATCCAGGCTGATATTGATGCGTTTTACGCCCGTCTCTTTTAAAGACGCCGCCATCGTTTCAAGCTGAGAGCCGTTGGTCGTTATCACCAGCTCATTCAGGCTTTCGATGCGCCCGATGTTATGCAACAGCTCCAACGCGCCTTTCCTGACCAAAGGCTCGCCGCCGGTGATCCTGATTTTCTTCACGCCCAATTCGGCGAATGCTTGCGCCAGCGTATAAATCTCTTCCAGCGTCAAAACCTGCGCGCGCGGCAAGAAGGTCATGTCCTCAGCCATGCAATACAGGCAACGGAAATCACAGCGGTCGGTAATCGAGATTCTCAAATAATCAACGGTTCTGCCGAAGCGGTCGATTAATTGGGCGGGGGGAGACGGATGAGTCATTAGCGCGGCGATAAAAATCCAAGACGCCAATATTAACATAGTATTGGGCTTTTATAGAGCGCATCTGGCTGCCTCGTTTCTACAATCGTAGGGCGCCTTTAATAATTACCCCGGCCAGATCCGATTTTTTTGGTACACTGAAAGCACGGTGCACCCGCACTAAACGCAATTTACCCTACAGCATTGACAGAAAACCGCCATGAAACGCAACAATGCCCTGACCATACTCAGAAAAATAAAGCCCATACTGACCCAACAGTTCGGTGTTACCCAAATGGCATTATTCGGCTCAACCGCACGCGATGATGCCGGTGAAAACAGCGATGTGGATATTCTGGTTGGATTTGATGGGCCTGCCACCTCGGCGCTTTATTTTGGTGTGCAATTCTATCTGGAAGACCAATTAGGTTGTCCGGTCGATCTGGTCACCGAAAAAGCCTTGCGGCCTGAGCTACGTCCCTTTATTGAAAAGGAAGCCATCAATGTCTGAACCGATGGAACGTGAATGGCGTTTTTATCTGGACGATATGATTTCCTTCGCCGAAAAAGCGCTCAGCTATACCGATGGTTTTGACCAGCAACGCTTTGTCGCTAGCGGCTTAAACTACGATGCCACCGTACGCAATCTGGAATTAATCGGCGAAGCCGCCACTCATATTCCCGATGCAGTCCGCCAAAATAATCCGCAAATCCCCTGGCGTATGGTTATCGCTACCCGAAACCGGTTAATTCATGGTTATCTCGGCATTGATAATGACACTTTATGGAGCATTATCCAGACGGATATTCCCGCGTTGTTACCGCTGTTGCAGCGTCTGCAAAAAACAGAAATATGAACAGGTATTGCCTAAATAGTCACGTGCCGATATTTATAGCGAGCACCATCAATCGCCCCCTTAGCTTCACGTTAGACTCCACTTCCAGAGGTACTCAATGAAAGAGATTCCAAATCTGCATGAACAAATATTCGTGAATACTCTACTTTCAGAAACAAACGGAAAAGCATCCTCACTTCTGGACGCGTTTTCCGGGTGGCTTCTAGGAGGGTTTGGCGCAGCAGCTGCGTTGCTTCTTAGCCAGTACGATTCAATAGCCAAACACATTGATCCCCAATCAATTCAAAATTTTCTAATGCTCTTCGTTTGGTCTCTCATCGCAGGGATTGTTCAAAAATACTTTGCCATAATCATCGCATCTGCATCACAGGGTTCCGCTGTAGGCAGGGAAATGGGTGAAAAAGCGGCTTCCAACTCCATGCCTTTAGACTTCGAAATCATCTTCGCGGAAATGGAGAAATCAATTCTCCGTCCTGGCCGATGGTTTGTCAGTCGCAGTTTCTCCAAAGTAAAGAATGGTGACATCATTTCTAGCACAAGGAACTTTACTCGATTGATGCAATTCCAAGGACTTCTTGCCTTCACCCAAGCCATTCTAATTATCATAGCAATATGCAAAATTGCCTCCTCATTCCATGCCTAACCCCTCACTCAATCCAAAAAAGCCCTGATAGCGGCTATTCCCTGACCTCCGCTTTGACGCGCTGTACTCAGACTGGATTCGGACATGCCGCCCAAGGCGTAAACAGGCAGGTTGACTTGGGCAACCAGTTCGACAAATTGCTCCCAGCCCAGCGAAGGAGCGCCCGGATGGGTTTGGGTCGCCAGCACCGGAGCCAGCACGACAAAATCCACGCCTATTTCTTGCGCATGTTGCAGTTGTTCAAGATTGTGGCACGACGCGGCGAGCCACTTGCTGTTTTCGGGACGCATTTTCAGAACCATCAGGTCGTGACTGGTCAGGTGGATGCCGTCTACTTCAATTGAACATTCAACCGCGGAATTCATTAACAACACCGCCTGTTGCTGTTGGCATAACGGGTAGGCCTGCTCGATAAACTTTGCGACAGCGGCAGACGGCAGGTTTTTCAATCTGACCTGGATCAGCTTGACGCCTCGATTCAATATTTTTTGCAGGTTGGGCAACAACAAGGCTTCATCCGCGTCATCCAGAATCGCGTAATGATGCGGCAGTCGGGCGGCGGCGGTGATAGGCTGGTTGGCGGCGGGGAATCTGTAATGTTCCAGTTCAGCCGGGGTTACCCATTTAAACGGCTGGCCTTCCAAGCTTTTGGCTTCGCCTGAAAACTGTTCGACCAAGAAAACGTTTAGCTGTACGAAACGGTCGGGGTACTGGTGGCTGACGGTAATCAACGGTGTTGCCGCTGTGACGGTGATGTTCAGTTCTTCCTTGAGTTCGCGGGCCAGCGCAAGTTCTGCGGATTCCGAGGCTTCAATCTTGCCGCCGGGGAATTCCCATAGGCCGCCTTGGTGCAAATCGGCATGGCGCAGGGAAATCAGGATTCTTCCTTCCGGGTTTTTGACTACGCCTACGGCGACTTGGAGTGGGTTCATTTCTTAGTGGACGCTGGAGCGTCTAAGACTGCATTCCCATGCCGGAGCGTGGGAACGATAAAAGCTGAAGATTTCAAAGCAAGCTTTGAACTCCTGTATTTGTGCGTTTTTGGAGTACAAAGCTTGCTTTGTACGTACTTATTAGGTCCTGTATTCCGCATTGATCTTCACGTAATCATACGAAAAGTCGCAGGTTAAGACTTCCTGAACCGCACTGCCGCGGCCCAATTTGACTGTCACGGTAATCTCTTCCTGGTTCATCACCCGCTGCCCGGCTTCCTCGGTGTAATCGTCGGCCCGGCCGCCGTTTCTGACGATGCAGACATCATCCAGATACAACTGCACGTCTTCCAGCACCATGTTCTCGACTCCGGCGCGGCCGACTGCCGCGAGTATCCGTCCCCAGTTCGGGTCGCTGGCGAAAAAGGCGGTTTTGACCAGCGGCGAATGGGCGATGGTTTTGCCGACGCGTACCGCTTCTTCATCGCTCAAGGCCTGCTCGACCACGATGCGCATCAGCTTGGTTGCGCCCTCGCCGTCCCTGATGATGGCTTCCGCCAGTTGTTTGCAGACGGTCATCACCGCATCGGCAAAAATCTTATAATTTTCGCTGTCCTGCTTGATTTCGGGAGCCTGCGAGCAGCCGCTCGCCATCAATACGCAGGCGTCATTAGTCGAGGTGTCGCCATCGACGGTGATGCGGTTGAACGATTGCTCAACGGCCAGCGCCAGGCAGTTCTGCAACAAGACTTGGTCGATTTTCGCATCGGTGGACATAAAGCCCAGCATGGTCGCCATATTGGGCTGGATCATGCCAGCGCCTTTGGAAATGCCGTTGATGGTGATGGTTTGTCCATCGATCTCGATGACCTTGGACACGCCTTTCGGGAACGTATCGGTGGTCATGATCGCCTTGGCGGCCTTGTCCCAGTTGTCGGTATTGAGGTTGCTGACGGCTTCCCGTAAGGCGGCTTTGATCTTGCCCACCGGCAGCGGCTGGCCGATAACGCCGGTAGAAAAAGGCAGCACCTGGGTTGCCGCACCGTCTACGACTTCGGCAAGATCGGCGCAGGTCGCCAATGCATCTTTCATGCCCTGCTCGCCGGTACCGGCATTGGCGTTACCGGAGTTGATCAGCAACCAGCGCGGGCTGTGCGCCAAGTTCGCTTTGGCCACATGCACGGGCGCCGCGCAAAAAGCGTTCTGGGTAAACACCGCCGCACAGGTCGAATGCTCGGCCATTTGTATCACCAGAATATCATCCCGGACGGTTTGCTTGATGCCTGCATTCGCGGTCCCCAGCGTTATGCCTGCTACCGGGTGCATGGTGGGAAAACTGCATTGCCCTACTGCCATAAATTAAGCCCTATTTGATTATAAGATTCACCACGAAGACACGAAGTGCACGAAGTTTTATTTCTTCGTGCTCTTAGTGCTCTTCGTGTCTTCGTGTCTTCGTGTCTTCGTGTCTTCGTGTCTTCGTGGTGAATTTTTTAATTTCTTAAACACGCATCAAACTTTAAAAAACACAAACACATTATCGATTTTTCTAACTTCCACGCGCATCCGTTTACATTGTTTTTTTATTGCCGCTAGCCGCTCTGGCTGCTCGCTGAGCGCAAAAGGCACAATCACTTCCAGTTCGATCTGGCCGTCCAGGTAATGGATCCTGAAATCTTCTATGGCCGACTTAAAGTCCATCAGATAACGGTCCAGCAATCGCTGCACTTCGCTGCGAGACAACGGCCTGGATTGCTCCTGCAAGCTTTCGTCGTCTTCGGGATCGACATGCACCAGCACGTCCATCACGTCGTCAAAACGCCTGATCAAATCATCCCTGACGATGTCGCCGATCATATGCCCTTCCGAAACGGTAATGCGGGGATCGACGACGATGTGCGCATCGATCAGCGCATTCTCGCCCATTTGCCGGGTGCGCAATAAATGGATGCCTTCGACGCCGTCTATGGCGTGAATGGCTGATCTGATCTCGGCGACCAACGCGGGCGGCAATGAGGTATCGACCAGTTCCTTGATGCTTCTCAAACACCAGATTCAAACCGATTTTTGCCACCATCAACGCGACCACGACGGCGGCAATGCCATCTGCCAACGGATAGCCCATCATGACTGCGCCTATGCCGAATAACACCACCAGCGATGAGATCGCATCGCTGCGTTGATGCCACGCGTTGGCGAGCAGCAGTTTGGAGCGGGTGGTTTTCGCGATGCGCTTGGTGTATTGGTACAACCATTCGTTAATCAGAATCGACAGCGCCGCAACACCCATTGACAGCACGTTGGGCACCGGCAGATGCTCTGGATCCGCCATGCGCTCCATGACCGACCAGACGATAGCGCCGCCGACCGCGATTAAGCTTCCCCCCAGAATAACCGTCGCTATGGTTTCGAAGCGGCGATGGCCGTAGGGATGATCATGATCGGCCTCGCGACTGCCCAACCTGACCGCAATAATCACCAGCAGATCGCTAAGCAGATCCGACAGCGAATGAATGCCGTCGGCAATCAGCGCCGCAGACTGCCCAAGAATGCCGAAACCGATTTTGATCAGCATCTGGAGAACATTAACCGCCGCGCCGACATAGCTGGCTCTGGCTTTTAATTTATCCATTTTTACGGCATCTGAAACTTCAGCCATTACTCGCCCACTTCCAGAATAATGATATATTCATGATCGCCGGAACTGGTTTCCAATACCTTATGCCCATTGATCCGGCACCAGGCCGGAATGTCCTGCATCACGCCCGGATCGGTGCAGATAACCTCCAGCTGGTCGCCCGCCTTAAGCTGCTTGACCTTGTCCTGGGTGCGAATGACCGGCAATGGGCACAGCAGGCGACGTGCGTTTAGGATTTCACGGCTCATATAAACCATTCCTGCGGAATTTCATCCGCGGCGAACGGCTTAACCTGAATAATCCGTTCAGAACCGTCTTTATCGGCAATGCTCACATCGACTTGTTCGGCATCGCGTCCCTGGCCGTAGCGGGCGGTAATTCTGGCCGCCAGGAACAAATCCTCGGCGGAAGGCGACCCGTCCACCAGCACCAAGGGCCCGGCATGGCTGGAGCAATGCAAGGTGATAAACTCTTTTTTGTAGCCTTGCATGAATCGGCCTTCGCCTTCTTCCCTGGCGACGATGATTTTAAAGTTCTGCCCCGGCCTGATGTGCCTGCCGACTTTGAGCAGCATCACATCATCCAGGTCGTATTGCTTGTCGCCGTCGCGCGCTTTCCATAAATCGACCAGTTTTGACGAATAGCTGGCGTCGGTCAGGAAACAGCAACCGCCTGCGGGCTGGGCGTAATCGTCAAAGCCGAAACCTTTGGCCATCGCCATCTGCGGCTTGCGCGACCGTCCGGTAAAATTGTGCAGCATCTCCCGATCAACCCAGCCTTCCCGTTCCGGCAGGGTGAGCGGCAGATTCTTGGCGCACAAAGGCCGCAGTAAGCGGTCATCGGCGCCTGATTCTCTGGATATTATCGGCATCGTATCTTTGCGTTGCGACATCGGCCGTTGTCCGATCACTTCGCCGGTGATGATGAAGTCGAAATCGTTCTCCACTATCCACTGCTTGGCCTTGTTGACCATGAAAATCTTGCAGTCCAGGCAAGGGTTCATATGCGCGCCGTAGCCGTGTTTGGGATTGATCAGGACGTCTTTGTATTCTTCGATCACATCGACGATATGCAGCTTCATGCCCAGCTGTTCGGCGACCCATAGGGAGTTGTTGCGTTTAGGCTTGGCCTTGTCATTGGCCCTGATCGCATGGGTGTGGCCCTCAACGCAAAAACCGGTGAAGAAATTGATGCCTTCGACATGGATGCCCTGCTCCATGATGGTTTTCGCCGCCAGCATTGAATCCAGTCCGCCGGAAATTAACGCCACTGCTTTTCTTTGTTTACTCATATTGCTCGAAAATTGGAAAAATTTATCTATTATACCGGCTTATTTTTCAAAGTGACTTTCAATTCCATGTTCCAGTTCCGTAGGGCATGCTTTGCGTACCTTTCGCATTCGATGGTACGCACAACGGACCCTATATAGCTTGGGCGAGTAATTTTTTGGGTTGCACCGATGTCGTATTTGTTTGCATGACTTGTCGCCTTGACTTATATTCTAGCCAACTAAAAACAATAAGATAAATTTAATTAAGCATGGTTATACGACATATCGCCTGGATTATTGGACAGCTGATGTCGTATATATTACGTTAGGAATCACAAACCAACTTGGGAGGGTTGTATGACTGAAGAGAATGATGCCCGTGTTCGGACCATTGTTCGAAAGTGGGGTTTCTTCGGGCTGATGCTGCCAATCATTTTCTTGGTGTGGTGGGTCTACCACGATCAATGCGGCTTCCTTACTGGAATCATCCTTCGAAACTATCCGACATTCTTTATCCTTCCGTACGGTGCTTTTTTTGCCTATTTCCTTGTGGTAACGCTGGAGCATTCGCGAGGGCCAATTGAAGCGGATTTCATGGGGCTGAAGTTCAAGGGGGCCGCAGGACCAATTATTTTCTGGCTCCTAATTTTTTTAGCTCTTCTACTTGCGCTTAAGCTGCTCTGGATACAGCCGCCGGGAGCTTTTGAATGCAGTCCAGAAACTGCTGCGAAACTGTCTCGGTAATGCCTAACCGGTCGTTCGAGCCGACAGCCCTCGGCAAGCCTCGGTCTGCAGCTCAACCTCAACGTTATGTGTTTTCTAGGAGTCAGATGTAATCATGGATAATCTGCATCATAAATCGGCTGTGATTGATCATGTTTGGTTATACTCCAGATATTTTGGAAACCAGCTTGCTTACTTAAAAGAAATAGAAGAAAACGGTAGTGCTTCGCTCGTCTATTTATTGAATTTACTTGAAAATATTCATAAATCTTATATAGATGATTATGAATCCAATTTTCAGAGTGTAGTTAAGGCAACCTTTGAGAAAGGGCTGCTAACCCAGATTGAATATGAATTTCTTAATAATAAAGTTAATGGCATTCGAAAACTAAGGAATATATTTGCTCACGCAAATTTATCTCAGTTTAGTTTTCAGTTTGAAAATGATGAAATTATTTACCCCTTAACTGAAAACGAAAATTGTCAGATTCTGTATTCAAAAATATCGAATATCATTTTTAATATTATTTTAAAAATAGCAATTGCGCCGCTAAGTGTGGATTTATCTGTAAATACAGATGCAGCCATAAAAAATCTAAAATACAAAATAGTGACTCTTACGCCAGAGGATATATTGTTAGATAAAGGAATTGATCCTTCAACCCTGCACGGATGGGATAAATTAACTGAATCTGAAAAATACAGGCATGCTGAAAACGCATCAAACGTAAATGTTCTCGCATATATATTTTCTGCTATAGCTAATAAGCAAAAAAACACATAACCTTGCGCTCAACCGGAGCGCGGTTACAATGCGGTTTTGTTTTTTCAGCTTTCTTTGCCGCGCCCGGTTAGCTCTACGTTAGGCATACTGAACTTTTCACGGTATTCGGAGAAAAAAGATGGTTGCAAAAATCAGCAAAATTATAAAAGGCGATGTGGCTTTGTCACATGGCGAAGAACTATTTGCTCAGTTAGCATCGTTTTATGCCACGCCCCAAACCGAATACCCCGTTGAGCGGGCAAAGTTATTTGGGTTTGATTGTTTGCGGATCAATGGCAAGGTGTTTGCTAAATTGCACAACAGTCATCTGGTCATGAAGCTTCCCGCTAACCGCATCGCAGCTTTGGTTGATTCCGGTCAAGTCAATGCCTACGAACATCGGGGACGTATGTTGAAGGAGTGGGGGGTGATTGAAGCAAGCAAAGACATCATTGCCCTGGCCGAGGAAGCCAGAGTTTTCGCTGGGAACTGAGAATTGCGTACTCTGTTAATCTTAACACCAAAAATTTAACGCATCGGAACACAGGATGCAGATTAATCCACCACGAACGACTTGTATGGATGCAGGAGCAATTGCCGAGTCACGAAGGACACGAAGTTTGCGCTGGTTCCCAAGCTCTTGCTTGGGAACCCAGGAGGCGAAGCTCCAGCTTCGCGAAACGGGAAGCTGAGCTTCCGTAACTGAATTCCCAAGCTGGAGCTTGGGAACTAGCGGACTCATCATAAAAAATATGCAGTTTTACATTAGCTAAGCTTCGTGATCTTCGTGCCTTCGTGGTGATATTCCTTTAAATCAACCAAAATTAATCCTAGCTTCCAAATCGTTGCTGGAATCGGCATTTTTCAGCGCTTCTTCCAAACTGATCCGTCCTTCTTTGTACAGTCCGAACAAGGCGTCATCAAATGTCCTCATGCCTTTGCTGCCGCTGGATTTCATCGCCTCCTTAATTTCGTTCAACTCGCCTTTCAAAATCAGGTTCGCGATGTGGGGGGTGTTGATCATCACTTCAATCGCGGCGCAACGTCTCCCTGCCGTGTCGGGAATAAGGCGTTGGGAAATAACCGCATTTAAATTGACCGCAAGGTCCATAAACAACTGCGCATGATGATCATGCGGGAACATGTTGATTACCCGCTCCATGGCTTGGTTGGCGTTGTTGGCGTGCATGGTCGAGATACATAAGTGGCCGGTATTGGCCAGTTCCAAGGCGGCCGCCATGGTTTCCTGGTCCCGAATCTCGCCGATTAAAATAACGTCGGGCGCTTCACGCAAACAGGCTTTTAGCGCCCGTGCATAGGAATCAGTATCCACGCCGACTTCACGCTGATTGACAATGGATTTCAGGTTAGGGTGCGAGAATTCGACCGGGTCTTCAATGGTCAGGATATGGCCGGCCGAGTTGGCGTTGCGGTGGTTGATCATCGCCGCCAGCGTGGTCGATTTACCCGAACCGGTGCCGCCGACCATCAGCAACAGGCCGCGTTTGGCCATGATGAGATCCATCAAAATATCCGGCGTGCCTAAATCCTTGCCGGTTGGAATGACCGAGGGGATCAAGCGCATCACCAAGCCTACGGTTTTGCGCTGGTAAAAGGCATTGGCTCGAAACCGGGCGCTGCCGTCCGGCAGGCTGATCGCAAAATCCAGGTCCCGGGTAATCAAAAACTCGTCGATCTGTTCCTGAGTCATGATCCCGAAAGCGCCCGATTTCGTCAGCTCGGGCGTCAGCATGAAATCATCCAGCTTCACGGCCCGTCCGAAAATTTTGGCTTTAACCGGCGAACCGACCGTTAAAAACAGATCCGAGGCATTCAATCGGGTCATTTCTTGCAAATAGGGCAGAATATTTAAATCATCTTCCGGCGCTGTACCCAGAATTTGATAGCTTTCCGGTTCCGGCTCGACGGGCTCGGCTTTTGCCAGCGCAGAATCGGGAACGATAAACAGCACCAGGCCGTTATCTTCGACCTTGGCGCTAGCTATGAATTGCTCGCCGTCGGGAGCTGCGCAATTAAACTTTAGCGCTTTATTCTGGATTAACTCCTGCTTCTGAGCGTCATTAATCAGGCTAAAGGTGATTTCTTTGATGATATTTGAGGTGAGCTCGTTTTTACCCAAAGGATATTCCTCACCGGCTAATCCCAAGAGCGCCGGAGAACCCGCTTTTAAAGACAAGCTATCGGCATTTTTTTCCAACATTAATTTTAAATAAGGTGTCAGGGTCATGTCAGTATCTGGTTTTGTTTGATTGGGGAAGGTTAAAAACGATCTAATTGCTCGGCGGAAAATCCAAAAACACTGCGCCGTCCGATCCAGACTAAGCGCATAGCTTTATCGTCGCGAAATAATCTATTCCTCGTCGCTGCCGTCATCTTTCGATTGCAACGAAAGCCCGCCGGTCGACCGGTCTTCGCCGGACGCCAATTTGATCTGCAAGCGCAACTCGTTTTGGGAATCGGCATTTCTTAAGGCTTCGTCATAATCTATCCTGCCAGCCTGATACAGCTCCAATAAGGCTTGGTCAAAGGTTTGCATACCCAGCTCGCGGGACTTGGCCATCAGCGGCTTGATGCTGGAAGCCTCGCCTTTAGCGATATAATCTGAAATCAACGGCGTATTTAACAAAATCTCAATGGCCGCACAGCGCCCCCCATCAACGGTTTTAACCAGGCGCTGGGAAATAATGGCGCGTAAATTGACTGAAATATCCTGCATCAATTTCGTCTGCTTTGTTATCGGAAAGAAACCCAAAATCCGGTCGATGGCTTGGTTGGCATTGTTCGCATGCAAAGTCGCCAACGCCAAATGGCCGGTCTGGGAAAACTCCAGCCCGTAATTCATAATTTCTTCGTCGCGAATCTCGCCCAGCACGATCACATCGGGAGCCTGCCGCAAGGTGTTGTGCAGCCCCGCTTCCCAACTCTTGGTATCGACGCCGACTTCCCGCTGCATGACAACGCAATTTTTATGGGGATGAACATATTCGATGGGATCTTCCAGCGTGATGATGTGGCCGTAACTGTTCGCATTGCGGTGGTCGATCATGGCCGCCATCGATGTCGATTTACCGGAACCGGTGCCGCCGACCATGATTATCAGGCCGTTTTTGTTCATCATCACTTCCTTTAAAATAGGCGGCAAACCCAGTTTATCGAAATTGGGAATTTCTGCGGCGATTACCCGGATAACCAATCCTTGGCAGCCTTGCTGAACATAAGCATTGACCCGGAACCGGCATAGCCCGGCGGGCGCAATGGCAAAGTTGCATTCCTGGGTTTCTTCAAACTCCTTGAGCTGCTTATCATTCATGATGCACTGCGTCAGCGCTTTGGAATCATTAGCCGATAACGGCTGCTGCGAAACCGGCGACATCTTGCCTTTGACTTTTATTGCAGGTGGAAAACCAGCGGTAATAAATAAATCTGACCCTTCTTTATGCAGCATAAGTTTGAGCAACTTAATCATAAAGTCCATCGCTTCTTTTCTTTCCATTGACTTCCCCCTGTATTGATTAACTGTATATAACTTTACCCGGAACGGAATAAAGCTTAAGTCGATTATAATTTTAATTGTTAAAGTTGCCTAAAAAAACGCAGGCAAGCTGAGTTTTGTCCAATGAATACGAAAAACCGCCAGCTGTTGAACCCCGGCCATACCCCAACGGGATTTCCCACACTGTACAGCCCCACTGATTTTTAAACTGTTTTTATGTATTTATCCTGACCTATCCTAAGATAAAATCCCGAAAAACAGATTCATTACTTGTGCACGGATACTGTTAAAATGCTGCCATGTACTCAATTTGCCGCATTATGTACTAAAATGACTACAAAAAATGTACTTCTCGTTCCATTGTTGAAGTTATCGCCACAGAAAATGTTCTACTGAATTAGACCCGATTCACAAATTGATGCCGTCGCCAACGGCATTCTATGTTTTCTACGGCCGGATGCCGATATTGTTAATGATCCCAGCCCCTTGTTTATAAAAGGACAACAGTTAGATGCTTACAGATGAGACTCAAGACGATTCAGATGACTGGATGTCAGCATTATTGAGATCGCCGATTTTTCAACGCCTGCCTCCTACCAATCTGCAAAAAATCTTGATGAGCCTGGAAGCCGTTCATTTCAGCAAGGGTGAAGTTATTATCGAACAAGGCAGCATGGGGGATTATTACTACCTGATTAAAAACGGACACTGCGAATTAACCCGCAAACCCACGCCTAATGCGAAAGAAATTAAATTGGCCCAGCTGGCTACCGGCGACACCTTCGGCGAGGACGCGCTGCTTTCCGATGCGCCCAGAAACGTCACCATTACCGCGCTGAACGACATTTCTTTATTGCGGCTGAATAAAGCGCAATTTGTATCTTTAATAAAAGAACCGTCGCTAACCTTTGTTGATCACACGGAAATGCAAAAGGCGGTGCAACAGGGCGCTACTTTGCTGGACGTGCGTACGCCGGACGAGTTTGAGAAATACCACCTCGAAGGCAGCATCAATGAGCCTTTTTTCTCATTGCGGATGCAGCTTAAGACATTAAATCGCGACAAACCGATTATTGTGATTTGCGGTGACGGCAAGACCAGCGAGGCGGCGGTATTTTTGCTGCTCCGCAATAAAATCAATGCCATGCTTTTGAAAGGCGGGATAGCGAGCATTAACCCGGAACCGGTTCAGCAGCCTGAAATCGCCCCTGTCGCTGCAACTGATGCTGCCGAGGCCGTTGTCGAGCGCCCCGCAACCGCTCCCCAGGCCGAAACGAAGCAATCAATCGAAAGTCCCGTCAGCGTCTCCAACAGCGCCCAGGATCATCAACTAGCGGCGTTGCGCTCGGAAATTGAGGCACTCAAAATAACCAATCAACAGCTCACCGATAAATGCATGAAACTGGAGTTCGACAAGCAACATGCAGAAAAACAAACCCGAGTCTTGCACAAACAATTGGAGAAATTGACTCAGGTGCTGGATAAGCTTAAAGGGAGCTGAGGCTGCCGGCGAAGGAAACGCACGATCCACATTGTGCGCCGCCTTCGCCGCGGTACAGCCCGTGTTATCAGTTCAGCTGCTTACGAAAGAACAACGGATATTTCTGGTTCTTGCCATTTAAGGCATTGTTGATGATCCCAACTAACCCCCGCCATTTTTGTATCAGCTTATTTCTGAGCTGTTCCTCGCCGTAAACCAACCGGATAATTTCACTTTTAGCTTCCAGCCAATCCCGAAGCTCGTAGCCTGGCCGAAAACCGCGTTTTTCGGCTTTGTAATAGGCGGCTTCGGCGATCATCACATCAAGGCTGCCAGGTTCGCCCGTCATGGTAAATCCGCACTTTACCAAGTTTACAAGGCCTTGAGGCAAGCTTCCATTGAGGCCTATTACCGCCGGTTTCAGCTCGGCCAGCGTACCGAACAAGCGATCCCATATTGACAAAACCGCGCCGTAATTGCGGTCGTGTTCGTTACGCCGGACTGAATGGTGAACACGGTGCAGATAAGGCGTGATAATGACCCTGCCCAGAAATTGTTCGCCCCGGAATGAAATATTGCTGTGATGCAGCATGGTGAAAAACACGATAATCGCCTCGTTCGCCAGCAACAACGAGCCTTTTATGCCTAACACGACAATCAGCAGCGCCTTCATGAGGGTGATGATGGCTATTTCCAAAAGATGTATCCGAAATGCCGTTGAAACATTCAAATACGGATCGTTGTGATGCACTTTGTGAAACATCCACAGGCACTCGAAGCTGTGGCTAGCTTTATGCAAAAAATACAGCAACAAGTCGATCGCTAAAAACGAAACAATCGCCTTCCATAACGGATTCCGGATATAGCTGAGCAGACCTTTACCGGCAAATTGTTCGGCCAAAACCAGCAGCGACGGCACTGCCAATATCGACATAACAACGCTGTTAAAAATAAACAATTCGAGGTTTGCCCGATAGGACTGGCGCAACTGTTTTGCGGGCAGTTTTTCTTTAGGGTCGCAAAACTCAAAAATCAGGAGCAAGGCAAAAATCAGCGCCAGAATATAGGCTGACAGCCCTCCTGGCGACAAGTTTAGAAGCCACGTAAGATAGGATTGAAGTAAAGAAATTGAAGATTTAAGTTCGGTTAACATTGACATCTCCTCATTACAAAACTGACGTAATTATTAGAGCAAAATTATCTTAACTAGAAATTATCAAATTTGAGTGCCGCAAAATTTAATGCGTTTTTAATCTGTTGCTTACAAGAAACGGCTTAGCTTGTTATGTTAAAAAACATGACAAGCATGCTCAAGTCCCACCCCGGCCTTCCTTTATTTAAATCGCAAATCAAAGCCTATTTTGAGATGGCCAAAGCAAGCTTTGGACTCCAGAACATTACTAATACTGGAGTTCAAAGCTGGCTTTGAACCTTATGAATTTTCATGAGGTGCAACATTCATCCGTGCCCATCTACGGCTGAATAGCTACAGATTTTTATCCCGCCTTATGCTCCGCCCTGATAAACCGGACCGCCTGCTCACCCATTAACATACTCGGCGCATTGGTATTGCCGGAGGTGATTTCCGGCATCGCCGACGCATCGGCAATTCTTAAACCCTGCACGCCATAGACTTTAAGAGTCGGATCGACGACTGCCATCGCGTCAATGCCCATGCGGCAACTGCTGGTCGGGTGAAAATAAGTCGTGGTGCTCATGCGGATAAAATCGATTTTTTCGGCCTTGGTCTTTAACGGGCCGGGCAAAACCTCCTGTTTCCGGTAGTCGGCAAATGCTGACGAATTGCCGATGTCCCGGCACAGATCGAGCGAGGCGATAAGCGCGTTAATGTCCGCATCGCAGCCCAGATAATTCATGTCGATATTGGGCGCTACCGCAGGATCGCTGGAGCTTAAACTGATCGAGCCACAGGCCGCGGGGCGAACCAAACTGGGGGCAATCGCATAACAGTTTTCCGGCACAGAAGCCGCCAGTTCCGGCGTTGCAAACGGAAACTCAATAAAGACCGGCTGGATGTCGGGCGAATGCAGCGCCGGATTGGATTTCCACCATAACGTCGCCTCAGCGGCATTGCCTTTTAACTCCGGCAGCTCGCCTTTACATTCATAGTTGATTCCGGCCAGCAGGATATGATCCTGAAGATGCTTGCCGACGCCCGGCAAGATCAACCACGACAGGGATATTTAGCGCCGCAAGCTCCGGTGCAGAGCCTATGCCTGAGAGCATCAGCAATTTTGGCGTATTGATCGCACCGCAGCAAACGATGGTTTCCTGGTTCGCCTTGAAGTTGCGGATCTTTCCGTCTACGACGACTTCGACGCCGGTGCAGCGGGTGCCGGTGAAGATCAGCTTACGGGTGTCGGCGTTTTTCAATACGGTTAAATTAGGCCGCGCCATCGCGGGCACCAAGTAGGCTCGACTGACATTAAACCGTTCGCCATCCTTGCGGTTCAGCTCGAAATAACTGACCCCGTTCAAGTCAGGACCGTTATAGGAATGAACATAAGGAATGCCCTGCTCTATTGCGCCTTTGACAAAAGCTGCCGCCAACGGGCTCGGATCGTCATTGGGGCCGCAAGGCATGGGGCCGCCTACACCTCGGTACTTGTCAGGCCCACCTGAATAATTCTCCATGGATTTAAAAATCTGCCGGACGTTTTCATAATCCCAGCCCTGGTTACCGTGATAAGCCCAACTATCAAAGTCCATCGGATGCCCCCACACCCAAACCGACGCATTCATGCTGCCGGAACCGCCGGTCATCTTGCCTCGTGGGCAATGAACTACGCGGTTGTTGGCATGTTGTTGCTTAACGGTGCTATAGCCCCAGTCCAGATCGCCATAAAAGAGATTGGGCCAGCGGTAAGGCGTAAAAACATCCTGGTGGGTGTCGGCAGAACCCGCTTCCAATAACAAAACGCGCCAGTCGGGATTTTCTGACAATCGCGCGGCAGTAACCGATCCGCCCGAGCCAGCACCGACCACGATAAAGTCATAATCGTCGCTGAGGTTGCCGGCTAATGATTGCTGGTTTTCGAAAGTTTTTTGCGCCTCGGCATATTGCCGCTCGGCAGCTTCATCCTGCTGTATTGTCGCCATGTAATCCGCATGACTGATCTCGCCGTGAAGAACCTGATGAAGGAGCCTGCCTGTTTTTGTAATCATTATTAAAAGCCCTGAATTTGTATAAGCATATGGAACACGGATAACACGGATATGACGGATTTAAACGGATAAAAAGGCAAAAACATCATTCACCTCTTGCCTATCGCTCTGTGCCAACTCTGCTTTATCCGTGTTTATCAATCTAATCCGTGTCGCCTAGAGGCGCCTACTTTTGGCATCCGTGTTCTATTTTTTTACGACTGAATACAACTTAGAAAAACCCCAACGGATTAACATCGTAACTGACCAGCATATTTTTGGTTTGCTGATAATGATCCAGCATCATCTTGTGGCATTCGCGACCCACGCCTGATTTTTTATAGCCGCCGAAAGCCGCATGCGCCGGATAATGATGGTAACAGTTAATCCAAACGCGACCCGCCTGAATGCCCCGCCCCATACGGTGCGCCCGATTCATATCATGCGTCCAGACGCCGGCGCCCAAACCAAACTGAGTGTCGTTGGCAATCGCCAAAGCTTCGGCCTCATCCTTAAACGTGGTGACCGAGATGACCGGGCCGAAAATTTCTTCCTGAAAGATGCGCATCTTATTGCCGCCTTTCATGATCGTCGGTTCAATATAATAACCGTCGGAAAAACCGCCGCTTAAAGACTCAGCCTTGCCGCCTATTAACACTTCAGCGCCTTCATCCTTACCGATTTGTAAGTAACTCAGAATCTTATCGAACTGTTGTTTGGAAGCTTGTGCACCGACCATCGTTTCGGTATCCAACGGGTTGCCGCGTTTGATCTGCTTGGCGCGGGCAATGACTTTGGCGATGAAGGCATCGTAAATGGATTCCTGAACCAACAGCCGCGAAGGGCAGGTGCACACTTCGCCCTGATTGAAAAACGCCAGCACCGCGCCTTCGATGCATTTGCTGACAAACGCATCTTCCTGGTCTAAGACATCCTCAAAAAAGATATTCGGCGATTTGCCGCCCAACTCAACAGTGGAAGGAATAATGTTTTCCGCCGCGCATTTAAGAATATGCGAACCGACCGGAGTCGAGCCGGTAAAGGCTATTTTTGCAATCCGGGTACTGGTCGCCAACGCTTGTCCCGCTTCCGCGCCATAGCCATTGACGATATTGACCACGCCCGCAGGCAACAAATCGCCGATGATTTCCATCAGCACCAAAACCGACGCAGGGGTTTGCTCGGCCGGTTTCATGACCACACAGTTTCCTGCGGCCAAGGCGGGAGCCAATTTCCAGCAGGCCATCAGCAACGGAAAATTCCACGGAATAATCTGCCCGACCACGCCCAGCGGTTCGTGAAAATGATACGCAACGGTATTCTTGTCGATCTCGCCGATGGAGCCTTCCTGAGCGCGGATGCATCCGGCAAAGTAGCGGAACTGATCGACGCACAGCGGTATGTCCGCCGCCAACGTTTCGCGCACCGCTTTGCCGTTATCCCAGGTTTCGGCAACGGCCAGCGTTTCAAGGTTCGCTTCAATCCGGTCGGCTATTTTCAGGAGTATATTCGAGCGTTCGGTGACTGAAGTGTCGCCCCAAGCCGCTCTGGCGGCATGGGCCGCATCCAGTGCCAACTCAATATCTTCTGCGCTGGAGCGGGGTATTTCACAGAAACCCTTGCCGTTAATCGGGCTTGAATTTTCAAAATACTGCCCCTTAACCGGATCGACCCAACCACCGCCGATAAAATTCTGATAACGGGCTTTGAAGTTAACTTTACTGCCTGGCTGATTGGGTTCGATATAAAGCACGGTTTTCTCCTCGTATAAATAGTTGGGTGACGATTGATTCTATCACTGTTGACCGGCCTCGAATAACCTTCCTTATTATAAAATCTCAATAGTGAAAAAAGACTAAACACTCGCCGTATGGCACGGCTCCCCTTCCTCACCCAGTCCATGCACAATATTGGCAATTTACACCCGCCTTACGCACCGCTTTTGTGCGTCATCGTTAACAATACCCTTTCAAACCTTGTACATATCTGACCGCAAGTAATGTGGCTTGCATCTTGCATTTCGCCCTTTACATAGTGTCATCACTGTCTTGTCTCATTTTTAAACGCGTAAACCTAAGGATAAATTACATGCTGTCAGAAACTGAACGTTTCGAAACTTTCTCCCCCTATATTCGAAGTGTTTCCCAATGCAAGGAAATTCTCCGCGACCTGAACGGAACCTGGGGTTTGGTTTCCGCCATCGCAGAAATCAGCTGCCCCGCAGAAGCCGCGACCATACTGCCTGCAATGGAAGCGACAAAAAAAGGTTTTGCCGATCTTGAAAGCAAACTGACCAGCCAGCTGGTGTCCGAAGAAATTAAAAAAACCTGTCTCGAACTTGAGTCAAAAGCCCAGGTATCGATAGATATTCTGGTGCGCAACCTGTATGAGCGCACCGCAGACATCGGCTTTCTGACGACCAATGCCGACATATGCAATTTTGTGCTGTCCACCGTAAACGGCGAAAGAACCGATATAGGCTTAATTAACCAACTGCTTGACGAGTATGGTTCAAAATATACCGTGTACGACGACATCATCATTTTGGATACCGACAGCCGCATACTGGCCCGGCTTGACCGCAACACCTCAGCGGCTCAAAGCATTTCCGAACCGATGATTCGCAAGACTTTGCAGTCGACAGCCGAATACGTTGAAACCTTTGGCAAAACCGGTCTCCGGCCCGGCACAGACCGGGCCCTGATTTATTCGAAACGCATCGTCGATCCACTCGACGACTCTGTGATTGGCGTTTTATGCCTGTCATTCCGTTTTGATAACGAAATGGAAGGCATATTCCGCAGCCTGCAAAAGAAAGGCGACAAAGCCGTGATGTTGCTGCTGAACGCGGATTCGGAGGTGATCGCCACCAGCGATTACGACCATATACCGATTGGCCGCGTCATTGAGGCCGTCCCTGAAGGCGACGCCTACGGCATGACCGATTTTGCCGGACGCGAATACCTGTCGGTAACGCACAGAGGCCGTCCCTACCAAGGTTATGCCGGACAAGAATGGTACGGACATGCGATGATTCCGTTGCAGTCGGCATTCGGCTTTTCCGCGTCCGACAAAGAGATCAATGCCGAAATCCTCCGGCATGGCGACTCGCTGTCTACCGAGCTGTCCAGCCTGATTGCCGACGCTGCCGAAAACATCAACCTGTTCCTGCACCGAGTGATCTGGAACGGCCAGGTGATGGCGACCAACGAACACGGCAACCTGTTATCACTGAAGGCGATCCTGAAACAGCTTCGTTCGATGGGCGCACGCACGGCCCAGGCGCTGGCCGACTCCAGCAGCAAGCTGCATACCACGATGATTACCTCCGAACTGCGCAATGCCGAATCCATCGCGCGGCTGATGATCGATATTATGGATCGCAATCTGTACGAACGCAGCAATGATTGCCGGTGGTGGGCGCTGACCTCGGAAATCCGCCGCATTCTGTCCGAAGGCCGCCTGAGCGCCGACGATAAAGCGAAAATCACCGACATCCTGGTCTATATCAACAAGCTTTACACCGTCTATACGCGTCTTTTTATCTATGACATCAAAGGGAATATCGTCGCCGAATCCAATCTGCATAACGACCCGATGGACGCCGTAGGCAGGCAAGTGACCGCCTCTTACGCGCAGGAAACCTTTTCGTTGCGCTCGCCGCAGGAGTACCGGGTCTCAATGTTTGAAGAATCCTGGCTGTACGACGGCAAGCCAACTTATGTTTACAATGCCGCGATCCATCATATCGATGACATGAACAAAATAGTTGGCGGTATCGGCATCGTTTTCGACTCCACGCCCGAATTCAAGCACATGCTTGAAGATTGCCTGCCCGACAAACCCGGCGCTTTCGGCCTGTTTGTGGAGCGGCCCAGCGGCCGCATTATCGCATCGACCGAAGCGTCCAATTACCAGAACGGCGATGTGCTTTGGATAGACCCTGAATTTTTTGAGCTGCAAGAAGGCACAGGAAAATCCAAGATCGTGCTTTATAACAAAAAGTACTATGCCGTCGGCTGTTACTCGTCACGCGGCTACCGCGAGTTTAAAACCACCGGGGATTATCATAACGATGTCGCTGCGTTCGTGTTTATCCCGATCGGCGAGAAAAACGAAGCTACCGATTCCGAACAGCGCGTCGCGATCAATTATCCGCAAGAGCCGATGACCGGGGACGTCGTCGATCTGGCAACGTTTTATATCGGCTCGGAGATCTACGCGTTTCTTGCCTCAGAGGTACTCGAAGCCATGGACGTTACGATGATCAACAGCCTGCCCGGCGTAAAATCCTACGTTGTCGGCAGCGTCATGTATTGCGATAACAGCCCCGACGGCAATCAACGAAAAAATCCCGATTATCGTCATCAGCGGGCGGATTCTGACCAACACGCCCGTTGATCCGGATGGTCCTGAGAAAAATACCGGCGCAATCGTCGTTGTCCGAACCCAAGTAGGCCCGATTGGCCTTCTGGTTGATGGGTTGGATGCCATTCCCAGCTTTGAAAAGTCGCAAGTTCAGCCGGTTAATGAACTGTTGCGGGGCGACGGAGGCTATGTAAAATCATTGGTTAACATCCCTGAAAGCAACACGACCGGAAAGATGCTTATTGTATTGAATCAAGAGCTGATTCTGGCGTCGGTTCGTAAGCAATAATCACATCTACCCGTGGTGGCTGGGTGGACGTGTGAGAGCCGTTCGTGCTGAGCCCTTTTGACAAAGCTTCGGTTGCCCCTGTCGAAGCCTGTCATGAGCTTGTCGAACGGCATAAACCGCTTTTGGAAGTTTGGCTGAAAATCTCCCCATTGAAGCAGGAGTTAGTCATTATTTATTATCAAAGTCGGCTGGCAGTATTGCTTTCTTGGCAGCGGGGATTCCCTACTGCCTTTTTATTCGAGAAACGTTCAACTTTACGAAACCATTAAACCAACAAATAACAATACGTTAATGATTTTAAAGTTAGACGGTTATCCGCCCAGAGGGGAGTAGTACCAACAGAATTATTTAAGCGCACCAAATCCACCTAAGCTCATCTGCTACAATAGGCGGCTTACACTCAACGCATATCAAATGCCTTTATGATAAGACATCCTGTCGAGAAATCGCGTCGTCAATACAATAGATGGGTTGCTACTGAAACCATTGAAGATTACGCACTTCGCTATTCACCCTCCAGCTTTCGAAAATGGTCACCACTCCTACTGGCTAATACGGCTATAGGAAGTATCTCTTTTTTAGCACTTGAGGCGATTGGGGCCAGCCTGTTACTGAGCTATGGCTACACCAATGCGGTGTGGGCGATTATTCTCGCATCGATCGTTATATTCGGAGCCGGCTTACCGATTTCATATTACGCCGCACGCTATAATATCGACATCGATTTGTTAACCCGTAGTGCCGGATTCGGCTATGTCGGCTCAACGATCACCTCACTGATTTACGCTTCGTTCTGTTTTATCTTTTTTGCCTTGGAAGCTGCCATCATGGCGCAGGCGCTCAAATTCTATTTTGAGTTGCCTCTATATCTGGGCTACATCCTGTGCTCGCTGATTATTATCCCTATTGTTTTTTACGGCATTACCGCCATCAACCGCCTGCATTTATGGACGCAGCCGCTCTGGGTGGTATTGATGCTGCTGCCTTTTTATTTCCTGTACACGCAAGCCCCGCATACCTTGGACGCTTTAAGCCATTTTAAGGGGCAAATTTCAGGCAGTAATGAATTCGATCCCTATTATTTCGGAATCGCCACCGGGATTTCATTTTCACTGATCGCCCAAATTGGCGAACAAGTGGATTACCTGCGATTCATGCCGGACAAACACAAAGGCAATCGATTAACCTGGTGGATGTCCATGCTAGCGGCGGGGCCCGGTTGGGTCGTGTTAGGGTGTTTCAAGCAGCTGGCGGGCGTGCTGCTGGCGTCTGTCGCTGTAATGACCGGCCTTGCTTATGCCGAGGCAAAAGAGCCGGTGCAAATGTATTACATCGCTTATACCTATGTTTTCGACCATCCCGGTTTGGCCCTTTTTGTCAGCACGGTTTTTGTTGTGACCTCCCAAATCAAGATCAATGTCACCAACGCTTATGCGGGGTCTTTGGCATGGTCGAATTTCTTTTCCAGGGTCACGCATGCACACCCCGGACGCGTGGTGTGGTTGGTGTTTAACATTGGCATTGCCTTGCTATTGATGGAGATGGGGGTATTCGAAGCCTTACAAAAAGTGCTCGGACTTTATTCCAATGTCGCCATTGCCTGGATTTCAGCCGTTGTCGCCGATCTAACCGTCAACAAAGTTTTAAAACTCAGCCCGCCCATTGTCGAGTTCAAACGCGCACACCTCCATGATTACAATCCGGTCGGATTTGTCAGCATGTTGGTGGCTTCAATAGCATCCATTACCGCCTTCACCGGTGCTTTTGGGCTTTATGCGCAAGCTTACTCATGGCTGATTGCGATGACGATCAGTTTTATGCTCGTTCCCGTCATCGCCAAACTGACTCAGGGCAAATATTACATTGCCCGTCAGAACGTGCATTTTGCAAGCTCCGATCAATTATGTGCCTGCGGGGTATGCGAGCAACAGTATGCGCAAACGGATTTTGCCTATTGTCCCTATCATGAAACGTCTATTTGCTCTTTGTGCTGCACTCTGGATTCAAGCTGTAAAGATCAATGTAAACCGCATCGAACATCGATTTACCGCCAAGCGTTTTTGGATCTGCTTATCTCAATCGTTGGACAGCGTATTTCGAAACAGCTCAGCTTCAAAATCGCCAAATTCTTATTCTACTCAGGCTTGATGCTTGGGGTTGTTGCTGTCATCTTCTGGTTGGCCTACTCGCTCAGCATTAACACCTTGAATCCGGACGGTGCAACTGAGCTTCGTGCTGTCTTATACAATCTGTTTTTCATTCTGGCAGCGCTGATCAGTATCGCCGCCTGGTGGATTGTTTTAATCCAGGAAAGTCAGGCATTAGCTGAATCCGAACTTCTTGATCAGAATGAAACCTTGGAACAGGAAATGTCGGCACGCAAGCAAGCCGAAAAGCACGAACACTTTCGCAGTCATACACTGGAAATGCTGGCTACCAACAATTCATTGCCATGTATTCTCAAAGCTATCGTGCTAGGCGTGGAGCAACTCAATTCAGCTATGCTTTGCAGCATCTTATTGCTGGACGATGAAGGCAAGCACCTAGTTAATGGGGTCTCGCCCAGTCTGCCTGATTTTTATAACGCAGCCATCGACGGCATAGGAATCGGTGTTGGAGTCGGTTCCTGTGGAACGGCGGCTTCTACCGGTGAGCGCGTTGTCGTTGAAGACATCGCGACGCATCCCTATTGGGAGCCCTATAAAGAACTTGCCGCTCAAGCCGGATTGGCCTCATGCTGGTCGCAGCCCATCTATTCGTCAACTAAACAGGTTCTGGGTACGTTTGCCATTTATCATCGTGCAGCACACTCGCCTTCGGCATCCGATATTTACCTGATCGAACAATTCGCCCGCTTGGCCGGCATTGCTATCGAGCACGACTCGGCAGACAAGGCATTAAGAATAAGCGAGAACCGCTTCAAAACTATTTTTAATGATGCGCCGATCGGTATCGCTTTGATCGATTCGCTGACGGGGTACATCTATGCCGTAAATCCCATGTTCGCCAAAATTGCCGGCAGAACCATGGAGGAAATGGCTGATATTGACTGGATGAGCATTACGCACCCGGACGATGTTCAAGAAGATTTGGATAATATGGCCTTATTGAATGCCGGAAAAATACCCGGATTCCAAATGCAGAAACGCTATCTGCATCACGACGGCACGCCTGTCTGGATCAATATGACGATTACGCCGATTTATGTCGAAGATAAAGCGCATCCCCGCCACCTCTGCATGATTGAGGACATCACCCAACGTAAGGCCGATGATGAGTCGATCCAACAACTGGCTTTCTATGATCTTCTTACTCAACTTCCCAATCGCCGGCTATTGCATGAGCGGGTCAAACACGGCATCGATACGGAACGGCGCGATGGCAATCAGTTAGCATTGCTGATGCTCGATTTGGATCGTTTTAAATCGATTAATGACAGTCTGGGGCATCAGGCAGGCGACGAGCTGTTACAACAAGTTGCCGGACGCATCACCGCATCATTGCGTGATGTCGATCTGGTTGCCCGCTGGGGTGGCGATGAGTTTGTCGTGTTGCTGGAAGACATTACCCATCCGGAAGATGCTGCACGAATAGCGGAAGCCATCATCGCCGATTTAAGCGAACCCTTTAGACTAGCGCAGCGGGACAGCATACAGATTGGCACCAGTATTGGTATCAGCTTGTATCCGCAACACGGTGACAGCTATGAAATGCTAATGGATCATGCCGATGCTGCATTGTATCAAGCCAAAGATGCCGGCCGCGGCTGTTTTGCCTATTTCTCCGAAGACCTGACCATTGCGGCCCGAGAGCGTATGGCGCTGGAAACTCGGCTGCGTAGCGCAATTGAAAAACAGGAACTGCGTATTTTGTTTCAACCGCAGGTGGATATTATTAGCGGCCGGATTACCGGTGCCGAGGCCTTAGTGCGTTGGCAAGATCCGCTAGAGGGGATGATACCGCCGCTAAAATTTATTCCTATTGCTGAAGAAAGCAATCTGATTATAGAAATCGGCGGCTGGGTATTACGCGAAACTTGTCGCCAAGGACGCCTTTGGCTGGATCAAGGTTTAGCGCCGTTGACTTTGGCGGTCAATGTTTCTCCTTACCAATTTCAGCGAAGCGATATTTGCTCGTTGGTGTCGCAGGTACTCAAGGAAACAGACTTTCCAGGCACTCAACTGGAATTGGAAATAACCGAAAGCGGATTGATGGGCAATCAAGATCAAGCGACGATCATCTTGAATAATCTCCGAGCTCAAGGCGTCCGTCTTGCCCTTGATGATTTCGGCACGGGTTATTCGTCTCTGGCCTATCTGAAGCACTTTCCTCTGGATATATTGAAAATCGATAAGAGTTTTATCGACGATATTCCTTTCCATCAAGATGACATGGAAATCGCCGCGACCATCGTGGCAATGGGGCATACACTGGGCTTTAAAGTCTTGGCTGAAGGTGTGGAAACCCAGCAGCAACTGGACTTCTTGCGGGAAAAAGGTTGCGATAGCTATCAGGGCTATATCAAAAGTAAACCCATATCGGCGCATGAGTTTGCTGAGTTGCTACGTAAGCAACAGCGGAATGAGTTATGAAATAAAAATATTTGAATCGGTTTGACTGAGCAGATTATCGCCTCTACACCGCCCTGGCGGCGGCCATCTTGGATACCGGCAAGGTCGCCGAACTCGACGCATTTTTCCGCTGGCGCGGCATCGCCCATTGCGCTGGATGTGCTTGAGCTATGGTGAAATGAACCCAACAAAGCAGAGCTAAAAATTCGGCAATCATTGCGGTTATTTTCTGCACTCTGCGACATAATTTACTGCTGGCTAACCGCTGACTGTTCTGTTGTTTTTACGCAAAAATACCAAGCAATCCAAATTCACCTATTCGTTTATTTAAACGTGAGATCAGTAGCAAGTACCCAGCGCATAAACTCGCAAAAAAACAACTTGTGGTGGACTAACCACTGGTTATTTAAAACACCTAAAAACCGGAACCAGCCCTTATTTGGTTGATGATTAAATTTCTTGTTTTGCTTATTTAATCGGAGGAATATCACACTCAATTCAAACAAATATTGGAGGATTAATCATGAAAATTTTAAACATACTGGTTTTGCTGGCCTCTCTTTTTGCGATAGCCGGCGCTGCTTTTTTCCGGATTTTTGTTTTGCTGGCAAATGCACTATTTGCCCAGCCAGTTCATAATCGGCACTCCTCATGGCTTGGTTAGGAAAATAACCTCCAACGCGCACCTTACATGACGGCTTTGGCGTATCCGCATTAACGCTCCGATTCTTTCTTGGCAACCTTATCCCGCAAATAAACCGGCATGGCCTGTTCGACGGCAACGGCCAAGCCCTGCTCGAAACCTCGCGCGCCTAAGCGGGCAATCGCACCGGCTCTGGGCAGCAGTTCGGCTTGATAGCGGCTGACGCGCCCTGCCAAGCGGGCCGTCAATTCCTGATGGTAAACGCCCCAGCCTGAACCGATACCTACGCCGGTCAGATCGGGAAACTCAATCTGCGTCAGCCGGAGTCACGGCTTCATCGCCGATCAGTTCGGCATAGCCTTGGGCATCACGCCGGTAAACGCCCCAGAAAATTTCGTCCATCCGCGCATCCATCGCGACAAAGGCGACGTTATCATCATTGTGATCGAAAAAATCCTGGGCGATAGCCGCCAAGGTGGACACGGGAACTACCGGCAAATCGGCGCCCAACGCGATGCCCTGAATCACGCCGGTGGCGATGCGAACGCCGGTAAACGAGCCGGGGCCGCGGCTGAACGCCAGCGCATCCAGCTGTTGCGGCTTTAAGCCAGCCTCCGCCATTAATGAATCGATCATCGGCAAAATCAGCTTGGTATGTTCCTTGGGCGCCAGCTCAAAGCGTTCTCTTATATCGCCATCAATAAACAGCGCTGCCGAGCAGGCTTCGGTCGATGTTTCTACTGCCAATAATTTCATTATTCGGTCTCTGTGGTAATTAATTTAGCGGATGCTGACTTTATTGAGGATTCAAAGAACTGATACGTAGGGCGTGCCGTGCGCGCCATAGATCCCAAGGCGCGCACGGCACGCCCTACGGGGAACAGCACACGATAACTTTTCTAATAGAACGACGCTCTATTTTTATCCGCGTTCTATTCTTCTACCGTCTCTTCCTGAAAAAACGCCCGCACCTCTTCTATATCGCGGGTGCGCTTCATGGCCGGTACGCTGTCTAAAAATATCTGCCCGTATGATTTCTTTAACAAGCGCGGATCGCAGACCATCAATACGCCCCGGTCCGTTACGTCACGAATCAATCGGCCTATGCCCTGCCTTAACGCAATCACGGCGGTGGGCAGTTGGTATTCGAAAAACGAGTTCCGCCCCTGCTTGGTCATCGCATCCAATCGCGCTTTTAACACCGGATCGCCGGGCGATGCGAACGGCAGTTTGTCGATAATGACGCAGGATAAGGCTTCGCCCCGGACATCGACGCCTTCCCAAAAACTCGATGTGCCCAGCAACACGGCATTGCCCGCTTCTTTAAACTGCTCCAGCAACAAAGCCTTGGGGCGGCTGCCCTGAATCAGCAACGGAAAATCGATTTTTTTCTCCAGCAATTCGGCCGCCTGTTTCAGCGCGCGATGGCTGGTAAACAGGAAAAACGCCCGGCCCTTGCTGGCCTGCAACACCGGCACCGCAAACTCGATAATCCGCGGGATAAACTCGGGATCATTGGGCTGCGGCAAGCCTTTCGGATGATAAAACAGCGATTGATGGGCATAATCGAAAGGGCTGCCCCAACTTTCGCTGGCCGCATTGCTCAGCCCCAGGTTATTGGCGAAATGATCGAACTTGTTCGCCACGCTTAAGGTCGCCGAGGTAAAAATCCACGCCGCCTGATGTTGCTGCATGAAGGAGCGGAATTCCGCGGCAATATCCAGCGGCGTCCGGCTCAAGGTGAAGGTGTTTTTATAGGTTTCATACCAGCGTATCCATTTGCCGCTGTTGTCTTCGAGGATAATCTTTAACTGCTGCACCAGTTCGTCGGCGCGCTTAAAACACGAGTCCAGGCCTTTGGTTTTAACCGAGGCCAGTTCCAGTTGATCGGCCAAACGCTGCAACTGGTCTTTAACCGCAGTCAAGCTCGCGGCTATTTTGGGATTGTTTTCGATGTCCTGCCAATCGCCGCGTTTAAGCTCGATGCCGAACGCCAGCCTCATGTCTTTCACCTCATGCTCCAGGTCTTCGCAGGCGGTGCGCAAGGCGGGCATGTCGGTGGCGTCTTTGAAATATTCCATCAACGCGTCTTTGGCCAGATCGTTCAGCTGCTTGGCGCTGACGGTGATGCCTAAAAAATTGGAGGCGGTATCGGCCAGTTGGTGCGCCTCGTCGATGATGACCACCTCGGCATCGGGCAACAACTCGCCGAAACCGCTGTCGCGTATCGACCAGTCCGCGCACAGCAAATGATGATTGACCACCAGAATCTCGCTTTCCTGGGCTTTTTTCCTGGCCTTGACCAGAAAACACTCGGCGTAATCCGGGCAATCCTGCCCCAGACAGTTATCCAATGACGAAGTCGCCTGATACCAGACCGGGTCGGCCTCGGCCACTTCGGACATTTCCGAGGTATCGCCGGTTTTGGTGCGTTTCGACCAGGATTTGATTTTTGCCAGCGCGACGGCATCTTCCTTGCTGAAACCCAGCGTGGAAGTCAACGCGTTTTTCAGCCGATAGGTGCATAGATAATTGCTGCGGCCTTTTAACAGCGCGGCGATAAACGGCGTTTTGATCGCCTTGCGGATCACCGGCAAATCCTTGTTGAACAGCTGATCCTGAAGATTTTTGGTGCCGGTCGAGATGATGACTTTTTTGCCGGATAAAATGGCGGGCACCAGATAGGCAAAGGTCTTGCCGGTTCCGGTTCCGGCTTCGGCGATTAAATGCTGGTTTGCTTCGATGGCATGGGCAATGGCCTCGGCCATTTCAACTTGGGCCGCCCGTGGCTGATAGCCGGGGATGACTTCTGCCAACCCGCCGTCACTGCTGAAAAATGTTTCTAGTTCTGTCAATTGAGTCTCTTGCACTATTTTTGTTTACTATTTTAAATTCAACCAACAAGTGCAGTTCATTTTTTTACTGAATTGGAAAAAGCCGACTAAGCAACAAAGATACCAGATTGAGATTTTAAAGATAGTGGATTGGCTTCTAAATTTCCGCCGATCAAGTCATGTAGATACCATGAAACAGGCAGCTAAGTATTTCTACCTGTTACACGGACGGCTTGCTTTCTATATCCTTTGACTCCCTACACAGCCCAAAGGCGCATTCTCTTGCATCAGCAGCATTGACTAATCGTTACTTGTGTAGTCTCATCACACTGCGAAGATTATGATACAAAGTCGCATATTCCAACATGCCAATAACAATTAAATCGAGGAAGTCCAGATGAAAACGACGACTAATTTGCAACGCCGCAAACTATTAAAATATGCCGCAATTGGTATCGCCGGAGCGGTCACTTACCCGAGCTGGACGCAGGCGGCCGGCGAATTTGTCAGGGTCAACACGCCGTCTGCCGATTTTCTTCCCGACGTTGAAATTGAACTGACCATGAACACGGCTGATGTAGCCATTTTAAAAGGCGAAAAAACCCGTGTCTGGAAAATCACCGGCAAGGTCATAACAGGCCCTTCAGACGTGCTTGATAATAATGAAGGCACCTATCTGGCCCCTACCCTGCGCTTTAAAAAAGGCCAGAAAGTCAGGCTGATTCTTAACAATAATTTACCGGCGCAATCGATTCTGCACTGGCATGGCCTGCATGTGCCCGCCAACATGGACGGCAATCCCATGTATGCGATCAATCGCGGCGAAACCTATGTCTATGAATTCGAGATACTCAACCGGGCGGGCACCTATTTTTATCATTCCCATACCCACAGCGTCACCGCCAGACAGGTCTATTCCGGCTTGGCGGGTCTGTTAATCGTCAGCGATGATCAGGAACAGGCGCTGAATTTACCGAGCGGCGACCACGATGTGCCGCTGGTGATTCAGGATCGCAGTTTTGACGGCCAAAACCAGCTGGTTTATTCGGCTCACATGATGCAACGCATGCAGGGCTTTTTGGGCGACCAGATCCTGGTCAACGGCAGGCCTGATTTTGTGTTGCCGGTGGCGACACGCGCCTATCGGCTCCGGCTGGTCAACGGCTCTAATTCCCGCATTTATAAACTGGCCTGGGATGACGGCACACCTATGACCGTAATAGGCGTTGACGGCGGCTTGCTGGAAAATCCCGAGCAACATGCTTATGTCATGCTGGCTCCGGGAGAAAGACTGGAAGTTATGGATGGACTTTAGCGGACGGGCGGTAGGCACCGAGCTGACCTTGCGCAGTCTTCAGTTTGATGTTGCCACGCATGGCGGCATGGGCATGATGGGCGGGCGGCGGCATGATGGGCGGACGGCATGATGGGGCGGCGGATGATGGGGCACGTGGCACGGCATGATGGGCGGTGGCATGATGTCGGTCAGCACCTTGCCTTCAGGATCGGACTACCCGATCTTAAAAATCCGGGTCGCCAAAAAGGAGCAAGGCGACAATACCTTGCCAAAGACGCTGACCCCGATCACCGCACTGCATGTCAAGAATGCTGCCAATGCGGCCAATCCCAAAACCATCGCCTTATCCATGGCAGCACATGTCAGCCCTGCTTAATGGCCGCTCTTATAAAATGGACGACATTCAGCCGGATGAAATCATTCCGGTTAACAGTCTGCAATTAATCGAGTTCGATAACGGTTTTGATGGCGGCAGGCATGCATGGCATGATGGATATGCCGCATCCGATGCATTTGCATGGCGAACAGTTTCAGATCGTCAAGCGGGAAGTGAGCTCCGCGTTTCAGCGATAACTACGCCAGCGTCTCCTCAGGATTTATAGATAGCGGCTGGAAAGATACGGTTCTGGTGATGCCGGGCGAGAAAGTCACGATATTAAAACCGTTTAATGATTTTAAAGGCCTGTTCATGTACCACTGCCACAACCTGGAACACGAGGATATGGGCATGATGCGGGATTTTCTTATTAAATAGTAACTATTCCGTAAATGCTAACTGCGATTAATAGAACACGGATGACACAGATTGGACTGATTTACGCGGATTTTTAAAAGCCAAAGCAAAGTTTGTTATGCACTTGTTAATCAGTGTTTATCAGCCTAATCCGTGTCATCCGTGTTCCATTTTTCTATATGCTGAATATTACAACAAATCTAAATCACGCCACAGAGTGTTTGGCTCGAACTTTCCAACGCTCGGTGGCGATTTTTACATACAGGACAGATATGTTGGCCTTCCGGCGTGCAAAGCCAACCATTTTCAACAGCATGGGAAACATCCCCCTCTATCCATGCCCGGCCATCGCTGATGCGTTGACCGGCACTTTCACTTTCTCTGAGGGTACGGCGAAACTCTACCGACCTTAGTCCGCGGGGATTGCAGATGTCACAAAAGATGATTTTTCGTATGCTCATAACCCTAAAGAACCGTATGGTGCTGCGTAAGTATTTGCAGGGTATAAGATTCAACTTCGTCAAGCAATAAGCGCTATTACCTACCAGAAGAACAGGCTATTGAGCTGAATACCTGACATCACCAAAGCTCAGATATTTTATTTCAAACACTAACCAACGACCGCAGCCGGATATCTTCAACCAGGATATGCTTGACCAGCCAGTCGCGCAAATAGGACAACACATCAAACTGGGCGACCAGCGGATTGGCGTGCAGCTCTTCGTAAAACTCGCAAATTTTCGCTTCAAAAGCGTGATGCTGATGTTCCTGGCGATGAATGCCTTCAAACCCGTAGTGCGTCATCATCTGCTCCTCGGCGCGAAAATGCACTTTGGCATAAGCATCCAGTGCCTTGATCAATCGCGCCACTTCGCGGGCTCCAAGCTTATTGATCACCACATCGTACAAATCGTTGATCAGGTCAAACAGGTAACGGTGGTGTTCATCAATAGTGCCAATGCCCACGCTGAGGCTTTCATCCCAGGGCGCCCAAGCATTTTCTCTCGGTTCAACCGGCGGGAGCGTCAAAATTTGTTTAGGGTCGATGATGTCGTCGCGGTACAGCTCACGCACCCGCAAAATTTCCGGCATGGCCGTTTTAAACGCCTCCACGATAGCCGGATCAAAATATTTTCCTGATTCGGAAACAACGTAATCTGTCGCATCCGGCACAGTCCATGCTTTTTTATACGGACGTGTCGAGGTCAATGCGTCAAACACGTCGGCCACCGAACAAATCCGCGCCAAAATCGGAATTTGTTCGCCCGTCAAGCCTTGCGGATATCCTGTTCCATCCCAATGTTCGTGGTGCGAGCCGGCAATATCCCGAGCTGCTGCGTTCAATGCGTCGTTACCCGTTAAAATGGAGACGCCGATATTGGTGTGCGTTTTCATGATTTCGAATTCGTCGGCAGTCAACTTGCCCGGCTTTAGCAACACCGCATCCGCAATGCCGATTTTGCCCACATCATGCATGGGCGCCGCAATATAGAGCAACTCACGTTGATCCGCAGACAGCCCCATCGCCTTGGCAATCGCCTGGGCATAATTGGTCATGCGCATGATATGCCAGCCGGTTTCGTTGTCGCGGTATTCCGACGCCACGCCTAAGTTGCGAATCGCATCCGCACGCGCTTCCTCAAGTTCCAGCTCCCGAATACGGAGCGTTTCATTAGTCAGCGCACGGTGAACCAATCCGGAAAGCGCATACGCCAAGTCATTCATGAAACCGAGATGAATGGGAGACGCTTGATAATCGGGCGGAACAAACATCACGGTGTAACCGATTCCTTGTCCATCAATGACAAGCGGTAAAAGAAACAGCCGCTGCTGCAATCCATGTTCGCCATCTTCGCCGTGAACGAACGAAACAGTTTCAACATGGCATCCCTGAGTAATCACGGCAGAAGAAAATACGCCTGAATCCCAGACGCAAATGCGATTTCCATGCGGGTTCCATGCCAAATTGTGCGACTTGAAAATATCGCCCCCGTGGATTAAGCAGCACCACCGCACCAGACGGCTGCAACGGCAAATCGTGATAGTCGCTCAATATTGCAAACAAGTGTTCAAGCAGCACATCCAAATCCGATGCTGTGGCGCTGGTGACGGTTAACTCAAACACCCGTTCTCTGATGGATCGCAATTGTTCTTCTTTGTTCATAATGAGTTCCGCCGATAATTATAGTTATTAGAATGAATTGACTAAGGACGTCCATCGTTCGGCAATTGATGGGTTTCGTACCTTAGTCCATCCTATCGGGCTTCGTAGACCGGCCGAATCACAGGATGCTAATTGTTAAAGTCTAACGGATTAGGCATTTGTGCGGACAGGGACTGGGCTTGATGCGCGCGCTTACTGTAATCTTGATACGCAGGAATTGCAATCGCGGAGAGCACGCCTATTATCGCCACCATCGCCACCAACCCGCCCATTCCGCCGCCAAAACCAAAGCGGGGTATGAATAGCGCAAACAGCCATGCTATTGGATTGCGCATTGGCGAAGAATAGCCGGGATTATCAAGGCGGGCTGCCCGCTTGACCAACCACGGATAATCCGCCACCAGCTCATGGAAAGACATCCAAAAGCCGCTGGTATCTTCCGCTTGTTCCAGATAAGCCGGAACACTCAACGTGGCCCAGCGTTTCTCCCCCGCCGCCAAGGCGACCAAACCCTGCACCGCAGGTTGCGAGCCATTGCAGCAAGCACGGCCAAACTGGTCGCAGGTATATTCACGGGCTCGGGAATAAGCCGAGCCGAGCAGCGGAAGAATACTCGCAGGCCAAATATACGGCCCCCATTGAAGATGCTTTCTTTGAACATGGCCGAGTTCGTGGCCGATGTAAAAATTGATAGCTTCCGGGTTGCCTTCCATCGCATCCACTATATTGGAGTACAAGACGACAAAATGTCTGCCAAGGAAGCGCGTCGCGAAGGCGTTTAACATACCGCTGCCATTTATCAGGTAAGCGTCCGGGTAAGGCGTTACGCCTAGCGTTTCGCAACAGTGTATGTAACGGTCATGAAGATCGGGGAACTGATCGGGGCTGAGTTTCACGCCATTGCCCTTAATCCAGGCTATCAATGCGGACTGTGCAAACAAATAGCTGATGAACAAGGCGAGCATATAAAACAATGCCATGCCCAGGGTGCCGATGATCAGCACCAGCCAGAAAATCGTCGCCAACGCGAAATGGAGCGAAAATAGGGTTTTTTCATTCTTATAGACCAGCTCACCGAGATTAGTCGAGCGATTGATTGCTTGCATGTTTCTCTCCCAAATAAAGGCCGTATTGCCTAACGCAGATACTAACCCGACATTATCCAGGTAGCCATAAAAAATTAGTGAACCTGTTATTTGGGTCTCGCTTCGATCTAAAACTATAGGGGCTACGTGCTATTTAACCGTTATTGTCTCGTTTCCGCATGCCGGAAGAACAAAAAATAAATCTAACTTTGCGGCAATTCTGTTTCCCCATCATCAAGAACTTTGTCATAAACCTCGCGCAGTCTGAGTACGCAGTCTATGCTTTCCAGCGGAACAGCGGCCTCAAGCCCCACAGCTTCGGTTAATATCCAAACATCGCCTTGCCGCAAGTAGCGTTCAATATTCGGCTGGTCTTGCACCACCAGCAGGTATTCGCGCAGTGAGGGGATTTTACGGTAATGAGCGAACTTGCCGCCTCGGTCGTAAGCTTCAGTGGAGGGCGACAGCACTTCAATCAGCAGCGTCGGGTTGAGTAAGGTATCGACATGCGCGTCCTCAAATTGCGGTGTGCCGCACACAACAACGATGTCAGGGTAATGATAGCTGCGCGCTTCGGCTGCTTTGACGCGCATATCGTTGACATAGGCTTCGCAGGGGCGTTTTTTGAGTTGGCTACGCAATTCTCCGGCAATATTAAGCGTTATCAGATTATGTTCCCGGCTTGCGCCGGTCATCGCACAGATTTGTCCGTCATGGAATTCGCTTTTACATGACGCGCTACGTTCCAACGTTAAATATTCTTCGGCGGTGTAGTGAGTTTGTGTAAGTACGGCGGACATGAATCACCTCATTAAGAAATAACTTTTTAAAATCAAGCATATCATAGCGTTTAACTATTGCGTGAAGACTATTTAAACCCCGTAAATCTTACGCTTACGCCAGAACGTTGCCCTGCTCATGCCTAGTGTACGTGCCGCTTGAGTAACCTTGCCGTTGCTCTGCTCCAACGCCTGACGGATTGCGGCGGATTCCTCGTCCGCCGACAGCGGTGTGTTTTGCACTGGTTGTGGCTCAACAATACGCGGTTCCCTGAACTCGGGCGGCAGTTCTGAGCAGCGTAGCGTCGTCCCCCGGCCCACGGCAAATGCATATTCGACGACATTATGCAGCTCTCGGATATTACCCGGCCAAGCATAGTCCAGCAATGCCCGCATAGCCTGCGGATCTATTTTTTCGATTTGCCTGAAATTATCCGCATTATGCTGCTGAATGAAATGCCAGATCAACAAGCTTATGTCTTCCCGCCGCTCCCGCAACGGCGGAATGAAAATAGGCACGACTCTGAGCCGGTACATCAGATCTTCGCGAAATCGCCCCATTTTGACTTCCTCCCGCAATGACCGGTGAGTCGCGGCGACGATGCGCACATCGACATCAATCGATCTATTGCCGCCGACCGGGATGAAGTTTCTTTCCTGTATCACCCGCAGCAGTTTGGCCTGCAATTCCAACGGCAGTTCGGCGACCTCATCCAGAAACAGGGTTCCGCCATGCGCGCGCTGGAACAAGCCGCTGTGATCCTTGACCGCACCGGTAAACGCGCCGCGCACATGGCCGAACAGCTCGCTGTCCAACAGGCTGCTGGACAAGGCCGCGCAATTGATCGCAAGAAAAGGCGCGTTGCGCCGGGCGCTCAGATCGTGAATGGCTTTGGCGACCAGTTCCTTGCCGGAACCGCTCTCGCCTCTGACCAATACCGTCGCTTCCGTTTCCGCGGCATTTCGGATGATCTGGAAAACCGCCTGCATGGCCGGTGAGCGGCTTAACAGCCCTTGAAAACTCTGCCTCCGATCCGGCGGCGGCGACTCTTTCGGCAGAGCGGTGCTTGCCGCCTGCCCCGAAGCGGGAAGCAGCAGCCCCAAACCACCGGCAAATGCACCATCCTGGTCATACAAGACCTGGATGATTCTTTCCAGTTCAATTTCATGCCCGGCCGCCTGAGATGACTTTATGAGTTGTTTTTTATGTTCGCCGCCCTCAACAATCGCGTATTCTGGCAGACAAGTTTTGCCTGTGATGTCATCAGCCGCTAGTCCCGTTAACTGCTCCGCACCCAGGCTCCAGTGAATAACCTGTTGGTTCCGGTTGACAACATACAGGCCTGCCCCATCGCAAAGGGCCAGCAGTTTTAAACATAACGGTTGCAACGGCTGATGCGCCAGCCAATCTGATAAGAGTTTATTAATTTGTTTCACAAGCGTCTCACTGAATCAAATAGATGTTTCAATGAAACAATATATGAAACGGGTGAAAGGCACAAGGCAAAAGGCGAAAGGTGCGGACTTTCGCTATACGCCCTTTGTCTTTAGCCCTTTGCCCTTTGTCTCAGTCTTTTGGCACAGGTGTTGCTATAACCAACACATATCCCATAATCCACCGGAGAGACACATGCTATTCAAACAATTATTCGACCAGGAAACCTGGACTTACACCTACTTAATTGCTGACCCAGTCAGCAAAGACGCGATCCTGATTGATCCGGTCAACACCCATATTGACGAGTATATCGAGCTGCTGGCAGCGCACGGCCTGCAACTGAAATATTCGCTGGAAACCCATGTTCATGCCGACCATATCACCGCCAGCGGCCTGTTGCGCCAACGTTTGGGCGCGCAAACCGGCGTGAGCGGATTGTGCGGCGCGGAGACGGCCGACATTCAAATTCAGGACGGCGATATTTTCAAATTTGCCGGCAACGAACAGATCAAGGTCATCGCCACACCGGGACATACTCGCGGCAGTATTTCTTTTTTATGGCGCGACCGCGTGTTTACCGGCGACTCGTTATTAATCGGCGGCTGCGGACGCACCGATTTTCAGGGCGGCGATGCCGGTGCGCTTTATGACTGCATCACCCAACGTTTGTTTACCCTGCCGGATGAAACACTGGTCTATCCGGGCCACGATTATCAACAGCGCTGGGTCAGCAGCATCATGCAGGAACGCACCACCAATCCGCGTCTGGCCGGCAAAACCCGCGAGCAGTTTATCGAGATCATGAATAACCTGAATCTGCCCAAACCCCGTTTGATCGACGAAGCGGTACCCGCCAACCGTTATTGCGGCCTGGATGAAAATGAACGCCAGGATGCCGTAGCGCTTAGGGACGCAACGCTGCCGGTTCGCGCCACGACCAGAACCGAAGACATGGTGGCCGCAGCCAAACAACAAATTATCGAAATCGATGTCGCCAAAGCGAAACAACTGCTTGCGGAAGGCAATATCGTGCTGATCGATACCCGCGAAGAAAGCGAATACGCAGCCGGCCATGTTGACAGGGCGCTATTGGTACCGCGCGGCGTGCTGGAGTTCAAAATCGGCAGCATGCCTGAACTGGCCGACAAATCGAAAGCGGTGCTTATTTACTGCCGCCTGGGCAATCGCTCGGCATTGGCGGCGCAGACCATGCAGCAATTAGGTTACACTAATGTGCTGTCTATGGCCGGCGGATTTGAGGCCTGGAAAAAAAGCCAAACGCTCATAACAAGCCGATTAATAAAGAGAAAATGGGTACATCGACATTTTGCCGTGTACCGAAATTTTCCACTCACTACAAACTTAAGAGGAATTTATGTCAAACAAACACCATACCGTACTGATCATCGGCGGCGGCGCCGCCGGCGTTTCCGTCGCCAACAACATGCGCCGCCAAAACGCCAATATTGATATTGCCATCGTTGAGCCGTCCGAAGTCCATTATTACCAGCCCGGCTTCACCATTGTCGGCGGCGGCGCGTATACCTTAAAAGAAACCATCCGCAATGAAGCCGATTTGATCCATCCGACCGTCACCTGGATCAAGGATTATGCGGAAACCTTTCAACCGGATGACAACAGCGTCACCTTGCGTTCCGGCGATACCATCAGTTACGACTATCTGGTCGTCTGTCCCGGTCTGCAACTGGATTGGGACAAGATTGAAGGCTTGAAAGAAACGCTGAGCAAAAACAATGTGTGCAGCAATTATTCCGCCGAGACCGTGGAATACACCTGGGAATGCATCCAAAATATCAAGGAAGGCACTGCGCTGTTCACCCAACCGCCGATGCCGATCAAATGCGCCGGCGCGCCGCAAAAAATCATGTATCTGGCGGCGGATCGCTTTCGCAAAAGAGGCACGCTGGACAAATTCAACATTGAATTTTGTAACTGCCGGCCCGGCCATGTTCGGCGTTCCGTTTTTCGCCAAAGCCTTAAGCAAAGTCGTTGCCGACTACGGCATTAAAACCAATTTCAACCACAATCTGGTTGCTATCGACGGCCCGGCCAAAACCGCCACCTTCGAAACGACCGACAGCGAAGGCAACAAGCAGCGAATCACCAAAGACGTTCGACATGATTCATGTCACGCCGCCGCAAAGCGCGCCGGATTTCATTAAAAAAAGCCCGCTGGCCAATGCCGCCGGTTGGGTTGATGTTAACCCCAAAACCCTGCAACATAATAAATACGGCAATATTTTCGGCCTGGGCGACGCCGGCTCAACACCCAATGCCAAAACCGCCGCAGCGGTGCGCAAACAGGTTCCGGTCGTGGTCGACAATATTCTTAGCCTGAAGAACAGCAAGGACGTCCAAGGGAGGCTACGACGGTTACGGTTCCTGCCCGTTAACCACCTCGCTGAGTACGGTGATGCTGGCCGAGTTTGCCTATGACGGCAAGGTAACGCCTTCATTCCCTTTTCTGGATCCAAGAAAAAACCGCTTTATCTGGTGGTGGGGTAAAACCACCGGCTTTCCGTGGCTGTACTGGCATTTGATGCTCAAAGGCTATCGCATCGATATTCCTCATCTGGAATGCTATGCCAAAAAGTTTATGAAAGAAGAATAAATTATTAGGCTAAAGGCGAAAGACACAAGGCGAAAAAACCTCCTGCGTCTTTCACCTTCCGCCCTTTGTCCTTTGCCTTTCGCCTTTTCCCCCGATGCCCCATTCAAAATCCAATAACTCACGCTTGACCCTGTTATTTCCGATTGTAGGCTGGCTAAAATCCTACACCCGCCAGGAATTTAACAGCGACTTGTTCGCCGGCATCATCACCGCAATTTTGCTGGTTCCGCAAGGCATTGCTTACGCGATCCTGGCTGGCTTGCCGCCGCAACTTGGGCTCTATGCCAGCATCCTGCCGCCGGTTCTGTACGCCCTGTTCGGCACCAGCCGCACTTTATCGGTCGGGCCGGTTTCGATTGCCGCGATCATGATTGCCAGCGCCTTGAGCGCACCGGAAGTCAGCATATTGGGCAATCCTGTACAAAGCGCCTTGATTCTGTCCGCAGAAAGCGGCGTCATCATGTTGCTGATGGCGTTGCTTCGCATGGGCGGACTGGTGAATTTTATCAGCCATCCGGTGCTCACCGGCTTTACCAGCGGCGCCGCATTGTTGATTATCGGCAGCCAGTTACCGCAGTTGCTCGGTTTAAAAACGCCGTCATGCGGCGTTGATGCTGGAGCTGCTACAACCATTATTTTTCAGGCATTTAATGCCGGCCACATTATCAATCGGCTTTAGCGCGCTGGGCTTGCTGGTATTTTTCAGCAAGACCACTAGTTTTTATGCTAAAAAAAATAGGTATGCAACCGTCCCTAATCACTGCCATCAGTAAATGCGGTCCCTTATTGACCATCATGCTGGCAACTTTGGCCGTCGGTTATTTTGATCTGACAGAGGCAGCAACATATTGCGGTGGTAGGCCAGGTTCCGTCAGGCTTCCCGGAATTAAACATGGCTTTTCATCGCTGTTGAGAAATGGCGATTGTTGCTGCCCTACTCCGGCTTTATCGCATTGATTGCCTATGTGGAAAGCGTCGCCATTGCCAAGGTCACCGCCAATCTCAGAGGCGAAAAAATCGTCCCCAATCAGGAGTTGATTGCGCTAGGCGTGGCTAATCTGGCTGCCGCCGTTTCCGGCGGAATGCCGGTAGCCGGCGGATTTAGCCGCACCATGGTGAATTTTGCTGCCGGTGCGCGCACTCAAATGGCTATGCTGATCGCCGCCGCGATTGCTTGCACTGGCGGTCATCTTCTTTAGTCCGTGGTTTGAAAACATCCCCAAAGCGGCGCTGGCTGCGATCATTCTGGTCGCGATCATGCCGTTGGTGAAACTAAGCAACATTGCGATCACCTGGCGTTATGATCGCGGCGACGGTATCGCCGAAATCGCCACCTTGCTCGGTGTTTTGGTCTACGGCATTGAAGAAGGCATCACGCTAGGCATTATCCTGACCCTGGTCAGCCACTTACGCAAAACCAGCCAACCGCATATCGCCGTGGTCGGGCGCATACCCGGTACTGAACATTACCGCAATATCAAACGCCATAATGTGGAAACCTGGCCTCACCTGCTGTTACTGCGAATCGATGAAAGCATCACCTTTGCCAATATCAATTATATCGAGGAGTTCATCGAATGCCGAGTTAAGGCAGCAGCCTGATATTAAGCATATTGTGCTTATTTTCACCTCGATCAGCGACATCGACACCACGGCGCTGGAGGTACTGGAAAACCTGAACCATAGCATTGCAAGCATCGAAAATGACCTTGCATATCTCGGAAGCGAAAGGCCCGGTGCTCGATAAGCTTGAAAAAACCGATTTTCTTCAGGCAACTGGAACCCGGCAAGGTATTTTTCCGTACCGAAGATGCGGTTAGGGAGCTGAGTGAAGATGACTCTGTGCATTATCAACACAAAAAATAGAACGCTGATGACGCTGATAATTATGATTAACACAGATTTTTATGAATTATCCTAAAAATCAGATGGGGTGTAAAAGCCATTCATGCTTCAACTATTATCCGCGTTTATCATATTAATCTGCGTCATCTGCGTTCTATTCAACGCTATTTAGAAAACGCTATAAACCGCCGGTAAGGCGAACCCTGCTTCCAGGTGAAGGCCTCGGTGTAATAATGCATCAGCGCCAGATAACCCAGCAAACCCACGGTAATCGCCTTACGAATCTCCACGCCGAAAAAGAACTCGGTGACCACGTTAAGTGCGTTGTCCCCATAAGACTGCAACACATACGCCAGCAAAAACGAACACAGCGGCAACACGATAAAAACAGGCAGGTGACAACGCGCCGCATAGCGATACATCGAATTCTGCGGTTGCTGATGGTGCTTGTTGTAATCATGCACCACGTAGAAAATATAGGCCGTCGCGTCATGCACCAGTCTTGGCACCAAAATCGCCAGGAAATAGTACTGCTGAACAAACAGATAAAAACTGCTTAGTACCAATAAAACGTTGCTCCACAAAAACCACTTGCCCAGTTGCGTGGTCGCATAGCGATGACACAACAGCGCACTGCAAACCAGCCCTGCGCATAAACTGCCCGCAATAAGTTTTATCCATTCCAGCTGCTGCACATCCAGGCTGTTTTTCAGGAATATGCCGATATAAACAAAAATGCCCGCCGTCACGCTTAGCCACAACAACAGATAAAAAACCCAATCGGGCAGACGGTACAAAGCACGCCCCACGCCCAGCTGCTGTTTGAGCACATGGTATACGGTCCAAGCCGCTACCGTCACATACAGCACTTTATAGGGAATAAACAGGCTGCCTACGCCGAAAACCGTGATAATAGCAATCGTCATCACAATGATTTTCAGCTTATAAAATTTCAGGTATTCGGTATTGCTCGCCAGCAAGATGGAACTTGCGACGATATGCGGCGTACCAAAAAGAATCTGGAACAATAAAAACTGCTTGGGACTGCTCGGCAAGTTCTGCTGTAAGACCCCATGCCAAAACCAACCGTCAAGCAACTGCAACAACAAACACAAGGGAATGATTGCGTAGAGCCCCAGCAACAACCGGAACGAAACGGCCAGCGGGTTGTCATTAGGACTATCTTGAACTGAAATGGCTATGGCAGACATAAAGCTATCCTCCTGTTACTGTTATATTCTCAGCCAGGATATTAAGTTAAACTGATTATTTAGCCATTTTCAAGCATTGCTTTTATTTTTTAGGATAGCGCGCCATGACATTTCAGCTACACCCCCGCCTGGAGCAAGACTGCATAGCCATTGGCAGTTTTGAGTTATGCCGATTATTAATGATGAATGACAGCCAGTATCCCTGGTTCATACTGGTACCGGAACGGGCGGACTTGCAGGAAATTTACCAGCTAAGCAAAACGGAGCGTGAATTGCTGACCGAGGAGTCGAGCTATCTTGCCGAAAATCTAGCTGTATTCTATCAAGCGGACAAAATGAATATTGCCGCAATCGGCAATATGGTTCCGCAACTGCATATCCACCACATCGTCCGCTACAAGAGCGATAAAGCTTGGCCTGCGCCAGTTTGGGGGAAATTCGATGCTGTGCCTTATACCGAACAGCAAATTGCAGAAAATTTGGTCCGTATTAAAAGTCAGTTAGGAATGTAAAGCCAATGCTAACCCTTTCGCCTTTCGCCTTTAACCGTCCCTTAAAAATCAATCCACCAAAAACTCGGTAAAGTAGGCCTCTTTAAAACCTTCTTTCTGCTCAGCGGAATGATCTTTCCCGGCCGATGCATGATGCCCTTTGCCGCCTTCCATCTTTTCCAGCGTCTCGCGAATAACGGTGGTCGTTTCTTGCCGCAACGCCTCGCGCTGCTCCATGGTTTGCAATTCCTTCGGACGGCCTGCCACTGTATAGCATGATTAATTCATGCCTTAACGCAGGCATGTGTTTTTTTACTGCCTCAATAGTCTTTGCGCCTTCAACCAATAACTGCACGTTTATCAGCAAAAATTTTTTCGGTTCCGCCAAATTAACGGTAAACTTAGGAGTCATTTCCATATATTTGACACCGGCTTCTGCTTCAGACTCTTTTGCCCCTTCATTTGCAGCAGCCACGGACATCAACAGAAAACTTAACACCACAACCAACAAACGCATAACAGACTCCGTGTAACTAGGAAATAATGGTCTAGTATAGGCCAAGCCCATCAATTTTAAAACGACACCAGATAATAACAAGGTAATGACAAGTAAACTCCCGATCGGCCCGATAATGCTGGATGTTGAGGGCTTAACCCTGGCGCAAGACGAAAAAGAAAAACTAAACCATCCCAACACCGGAGCGGTGATCCTTTTTTCGCGCAATTATCAAAATCCCGAACAAGTTACCGAGCTGATCAACAGCATTCGTGCGGCGCGCAATGGCGACATACTGATTGCCGTCGATCAGGAAGGCGGCAGAGTGCAACGCTTTCAACAAGGCTTCACTCGCCTGCCGCCTGCTGTCAAGTTATGCACAAGCCCCTGAATTAGCAGAGTCGGCAGGCTGGCTGATGGCTGCCGAACTGCTGGCCGTCGGTGTTGATTTCAGCTTTGCGCCGGTTCTGGATATTGATTGCGGCGTTAGCGAAATCATCGGCAACCGTTCGTTTTCAACCGACTCCAACGCTGGCAACGCGCCTTTCAAGCTCATTCAGGAAAGGCATGAATGAAGCGGGCATGGCCGCAACCGGCAAGCATTTTCCCGGACACGGCGCGGTAGCCCTTGGATTCTCACCTGACCTTGCCGGTGGATGAAGCGGGATCTGGACGAGATCAGGGCAAAAGACCTGAAGCCGTTTAAACAACTGATCGAAGAAGGCTTGGAAGGCATTATGCCTGCGCATGTGGTCTACCCTAAAATCGACCCGAATCCGGCCGGTTTCTCGCCGTTCTGGATACAGCAGGTTTTACGCAAGGAATTAAATTTTAACGGTACGGTGTTCAGCGACGATTTGAGCATGGAAGGCGCGGCATCGGTCGGCGACTTCCCGGAACGCGCCCGCCTTGCGCAGCTTGCCGGTTGCGACATGATCCTGGTTTGCAACAACCCGGCCGCCGCCGAGCAGGTGCTTGAGTCCTTGCCTGTCACCAAAAATCCCATAAGAGAACAACGCCTTAGCCGTATGCAAGGCAAACCGCAGCTAAACAGGGAGCAGCTGATGCAAACCGAAAAATGGCACACATTATCAACCCTCATCAACCAGACCTATAACCATGCTTGAAGAAATCAAACACGTCCAGGCAACCTCCGATTTGCTGCACAGCGAACAGGAAGTTGAAACCGCCATCGATAAAATGGCCCAGGAAATCAACATCGCGCTTGCCGAGCGCAATCCGCTATTGCTCTGCGTATTGAATGGCGGTATCCCAACCTTCGGCAAACTGCTGACCCGGTTAACCATCCCGTTGACCATAGATTCTATCAATGCCAGCCGTTATCAAAACCAGACCACAGGCGGCAGCATCGAATGGCTGGTTAAGCCGGAAACATCGCTTAAAGGCCGGACGGTATTGATCGTTGACGACATCCTCGATGAAGGCATTACCTTGTCTGCCATCTGCGACTATTGCCGGGAGCAAGGCGCGACAGCCGTCTACACTGCGGTATTGGTGGATAAAATTCTCGACCATCAAAAACCGTTAACTGCCGATTTTGTCGGCCTGACCGTCGAAAACCGTTACCTGTTCGGCTACGGCATGGACTACAAGGGCTATTTACGCAACGCACCGGGCATCTATGCCTGCAAGGAATAAACACCATGACCACACTTGCCATCATCGGCGGCACCGGACTGACCCAACTGAGCGACTTAAACATCATCCAACGCGAAGAATTGACCACGCCTTACGGCTCGCCTTCCGCCGAATTTGTAACCGGCGAACTAAACGGCAGCCGGATCATTTTCCTGGCCCGGCACGGCAATCCGCATACGATCGCCCCTCATAAAATCAATTACCGGGCTAATATCTGGGGGCTTAAACAGCTCGGCGTCGAACAGATCATCGCCGTCGCCGCCGTGGGCGGCATTACCAGCGAAATGGAGCCGGCCCATATCGCCATCCCCGACCAGATTATCGATTACAGCTATGGCCGACTGCATACTTTTTTTGAAGACGAAGCGGTGCAGCATATTGATTTTACCTATCCGTACAATCAAAAACTGCGCTCCCGCTTAATCAGCGCCGCCGCCAAGGCCAACATAAAAATCAGCCCACGAGGCACCTACGGCTGCACCCAAGGCCCGCGCCTGGAAACCACCGCAGAAATCCAACGCATGGAACGAGACGGCTGCGATCTGGTCGGCATGACCGGCATGCCGGAAGCCGCCTTGGCTAAAGAACTTGAGATGGATTATGCCGCAATCAGCGTAGTCGCCAACTGGGCAGCGGGGAAATCGGAAGGTGAAATAACCATGGAAGAAATTGAGCGGCACCTCCATAAAGGCATGGCGAATACCGCTGAGATACTGAAGGCTTTTGTGGGCTAGGTTATGGTCTAATCATAGCCATAAGCATCAACTTAAAAACATATCACCACGAAGTTCACGAAGAAAAGACTGTAACAGTATAAAAACTTCGTGTCCTTCGTGTCTTCGTGGTGATGAATCTATCTGAATTTTCTGCTTAAATTAATGCGTAAATACGTTTAATGATGGCAGCCCGTGCCATGGATATGCCCGTGCGCCGCTTCCTCTTCAGTCGCAGGCCTGACTGCCACAACTTCCACATCGAATGTTAAAGGCACCCCGGCCAACGAGTGATTGCCGTCTATGGTAATTTCATCGCCGTCGATCTTAACGATGGTAACCTCGCCGGAACCTGAACTGACATCGGCATGAAACATCATGCCGACTTCAAGCTCGTCGATGCCTTCAAACATGGATCGAGGGATAACCTGGATCATCCCATCATTTTTCTCGCCATAAGCGTCTTTGGGTGCAATGCGCACATTAAACTTGTCGCCGACGGCTTTGCCAAGCAACGCATCTTCCAGGCCGGGGATGATGTTTCCCATACCGTGCAGATAAACCAAGGCCTCACCACCTATCGAACTATCCAGTACTTCGCCGTCATCATTCGTCAAAGTATAGTGAATTGAGACAGCCATATTGTCAGCTACTTGCATGATTAAACCTTTTTCGTAATTTAAAAGGCGGCTATGATAAAGAATTACCGCTCTTTTGTCTGAAAAAACATTTCAGGCCATCGCAATTACTTACAGGAAATCAATCATGTCGCGCTGGAGACCGCCGCAGACCTAAGTCATCCCCTTACATCACGCCGGAAGGCTATCAAGCGCTGGAGATTGAATTAAAAGATCTGTGGAACAAACGCAAAGAAGTCACCCAAGCCTTGTCAGCGGCGGCAGCCGAAGGCGACCGCTCTGAAAATGCCGAGTACATCTACCGCAAAAAAGAATTACGCGGCATAGATCGGCGTATCCACTATCTGCAAAAACGCCTGCCCAACCTTAATATCGTATCCCAGCCGCCCGACGACCAGGACAGGATTTTTTTTAGCGCCTGGGTGACGCTGGAGAATGAAGCCGGTGAAGAACTGACCTACCGCATCGTCGGGGCTGACGAGCTTGATCCCAAAAAACACTACATCAGCCTCGACTCACCGCTGGCAAGAGCACTGCTTAAAAAAACCTTTGATGATGAAGTCGTCATCAAGAACGAGCTTAAAGAGACCCGCTATTCAATCGTTGATATTAGCTACCGCAAGAGTTGAGACGCTTAACAAAGGCACCATATCTGTCTTAAACAAAGAATTAATATTGCAATAAACAGAACACAATATATAATACGCCGGGTATGGAGAGGTGGCTGAGCGGCCGAAAGCGGCGGTCTTGAAAACCGTTGAGGGTTGATCCCCTCCCAGGGTTCGAATCCCTGCTTCTCCGCCATATACACCAAATAACCGGTTGTTTTTTTAAAAGACAATCGGTTTTTTTATGTCTGCTCGCCCCATCTTGCGCGGCGGCTCGTGTTGAATCTCATTGAATAAAATGGCGGCAGCTTCTGCCGATAATCAATACATTATGCACAAACAAGTATTATTGCTTGCCTGAAATTTAGGCGCAAAAATGACAACAGCCACTAAATTATCAGCATTTATAGCTACCCACGCCCTGCTGAGTTTTTTTCTTTGAAGAGAGAACGATCATGACACATTCTGTATTTTGGTTAACCTTTATAAATCCTGTTGATCCAGCAGTTGACCTGACGACCTTAGAAAAATACGGACGAGTTGAGAAGGTTATCAATGCTTCTGGGGCAGCATGTTACAAATTTGGTTATAAGGAAAACCCAGATTACGATACTTTTGAAGCATTTGAAAAGACGCGAAGAGATTTTACCGTTTATAGCGCCGTAGAAGGTGTTGAGCCTGGGTTACTGCTCAAGAGTTTATACATTGATGGACAATGGCGTGAGCAGGAAGAGATATTAATGGATGATTTTAGTGAAGAGACTGGAGAATTTGAAGAGGTAGAATCCGCAGCAACAAAAGAAGTTAAAAAACTCCTGGTACTTTTTAAGTCTAAAGGCATAAATCCCTAACTTACCCAAGTTTAAGTAAAAGAGATTCTTCTGACGACCAGGCCGTTTTAGGCCCGGTCTACCCCGCACAAAAAAGCGATGACATCAAATGGCAACCGGCTCAATATTTCTGAGTCAGGCGGTGCCAGGAAGTAGGCTGCTCGTTTTTGGAGAACTCACCACCCAGCAACAATACAGCATCGGTACGCCGGGCAATTTCTTTAAATGAACATAAAAATTCGCAATATTGTAAAAAAACTATCAAATCCTCGCGTTAGAAGGCGATTAAAAATCGGCCTTTCTGTTTACGGTGTTGTGATTATGATTGGTCTGATGTTTAAGCTTGTCTATGATATTGGTTATTTTAACGCGCAGTCGCTTAAAAACGATAAAAACGCCGAGCTGCCTATTACGCATCCAGTGCTGACGATGGAATCCGCTCAGCGGATTGTATCTGGTGCGCTAAAAGAAGATCCTAATAACCCAAAAACAGTTGTGGATCAGATTGTTGATAATGATCAGAAACTTTCAACCATTATTATAGAAAACAATAAGCTAAAAAAAATTGCTTGGATTATAGATATGCGTTTGTTTTTTACCGGCGATCTATTCAATGACCAAGGTTATAATTTAACCGAAGGCATTGAGCAGCATCACAATATCAATCGTGATGATCATTGATTGATCGTAACAGGACTAGCGGGGCATTGCTGAGCGCCGCAGGTGTAATAGCTCAAACCTAATCGGTCAGTTACTGATTTTTTAAAAATGTCTATCAGGTTAAATCTAAACGAATACGCATTAAAGCTCCGCTTGTAACCCAGGTATACCGACACGCTGGATGCGCATCGCGTTGTCGCCTTCTTCATAACTTAGTAACTTCCCTTCTTTTTGCCAGAGCCTAAAGACAAGCGCATGGGACAAAACGCGGATCGGATAATCGCGGGGCAGCTGCTGCAAGTAAGGCTGTATGGTGACAAAATCAGTCGCGCCGTACTGTTGCATGATAAAACGAAGGCCGCCGTTGGCCGGGCCGATGTTATAGGCCAACAAGCCCAAGAACAGGTCGCCCCGCATCTCGGCCAGATAGTATTTTAAGGTGGCGGCTGCGATAAAAGCATTATGCCGGGGATCGAGCAATGAAGGCTTGCTCACCGCCAGCTGTTTGCCAACCTGCGCCATGACCGCTTTCGGCACCTGGGTGATTTGAAACAGGCCGTGCCCGCCGTCCAGACTGTCTCGGGGCAAAAAGGAGGATTCGGTCGCGGCGATGCCTTGCAGAAGATTGGCATCCATGCCGAATACCTTGGCCGCCTCAGCAATGGCCGGATTATAAGCTTCAGCGCGGTTAACCATTTTCAGCAATTGTGCCGAATCATAGCGCCGGTAGGCGGCATAAACCTGATGAGCCAGCGTAACCCGGCTCGCCTCCTGCTTGCCGCCGACCAGCATGCGAAAGTGGCCTAACGCCTGGGCGAACTGGTTCTGCATCACAAACCAACCCATAATCAGCGCAAAGCTGATCGCCAGAACCGGGGACAATATCGCCGCTTTGCCCTGCAGCCACCGGCGCAGTTTCCACCAGCCTATCAACAGCACTGCCGCCGCGATTATCAAGCCTAATACGCCGATTGCAAACGGCAATAAACTGCTGAAAAAACGGGTACCGGAAAACCAGCCGGCCGAATAACCCAGCAAAATCATCACCGCAGAAATCGCAGTTACCGCAAGACCCAATGCCTCAAGACCGATCATCAGCAGTCTGTGTTTTAAACTGTGCGCCGGAAGTTTAGGGAGCGCTTTTTTGGATGCTCTTGGCGCCCTGCGGGGCTTGGGTTTTGTACTGGCTTCCTGTTTGACGCTGGTTTGCTTACGCGGAGCTGCCGGCTTATTCATACGACTGCCATGGATGGTGGCCGCGACTGCTCCCGGCAGTCGTCGGCATTTCCTCCATCCCTGGCGGTCAGAAGTGTTGCGACCGGTGCGACCAAACGGTTTGTCCAGTTTCGGCAAGATGTCGAGTGCATAAGTTCAGTAAGGATTGAAGTCACGTAAGTGCTCATTATCCAAAGCCAGCTTTGGACATTATTGCGACAAGTAGTTACGAAGTTACAAGATTATAGCTTGAAAGGCTATGCCCCGTAGAACCGAAAGCTAATCATGCCTGGCAAAAATAAGCTGATCAACTTTAACGGCCAGGATTCAGCCGGTCAACTTACGGCAATTTTGCATAATACATCGTTCCCAGACTTTGCGCAGAGCGCGGTAAAAGTGCATTTTCCCTGGAAAACAAAGATTAGCGGTGGCAAACATATTCACATCTACTTATAATACGCGGTTAAATTTTGTCTTTCCGGTAAATTTTTAAATACAGATAATGCTGTTTTTTACGCTGTCTGTATGGTCAAACGAACTAATCAATCTTGAGAACTATGGAACAACACATTCTTAACCTAGGCATTCCCGGCTTTAACTACTCCGATTTATATGACTCTGCGCGTCTGAAAGAGCTGCTGGATGTGTTTGATGCGTCGGTTGAACGCCATGATTCAGAGCTGCACAATGAATTCAAGGCTTACCGCCAGAATCAGGGAGAAGGCTTGTCACCGGAGGCCATTTCCGACCTGTTGGTTCGCATGGGGCCTTATGTCGGCCAGTTTGTCGCCAAGATGTTTAATGTTTCCGAACAGCATCAGGCGCAGGGCGCAAAAATCAAGGACGAAATCGACACCATTTTTACCTATAAAAATGAAGTGGTCGATAAGCTGGGTTTCTTTTTTAAAGGCCAGGATGCCAGCGATTGGGCCATTCCTTCTATCCTGAACCGTTTCGATTTATTGATCGACGCAGGCTTTCCCGAAGCCAACCAGGATGATGACGCGGAACACCGCGTGGCACGGGTCGGAGCGGCCATCGGGCGACTGTACAGTCATTACAAGCTGGTCGCCAAAGGCAAAAACAGCGATTACGAAAATGCCGATTTGGTCGCCGAGTCTTTGCGCGCCAAACTCGCCGCCCATCAAGAAGCGGCAAGCGAATTTAACGACATCATCAGCCTGCAAGACCCCGCCGAATTTATCAACGCCCTGATGGACGTCGTGCTGCGCTGGAGTTTTGTCGCCCAGCAGGATAATGATGTAGTCGCTAACTGGCCGAGCTTCAAGCTCCCGCAAAAACGCGATTTCGACCATTTAGTTGAGCATGAGCTTGTCGATCGCGGCGAATTCAAGGCATGGATGGGCGAGCAGGAACATCGCCGCCGTCGGGACGGTTTTAAACTGACCGACCCGCGTTATAACCAACGTCAGGCATTGTCCGAAGTCAATCACTGCATCTACTGCCACGAGCGCGATACCGATTCCTGCTCCAAAGGCATGCGCAACAAAAAAACCGAAACGTTCAAAGTCGACCCGTTAGGCGTAACCACGATCGGCTGTCCGCTGGATGAAAAAATATCGGAAATGAACTTGGTCAAACGCCAAGGCGACAATATCGGCGCGTTGGCGATAGTCATTATCGACAACCCGATGTGCCCAGGCACCGGCCACCGTATCTGCAATGAGTGCATGAAAGGCTGTATCTACCAAAAAACCGATCCGGTCGATATTCCGCAAATTGAAACCAATGTGCTGACCGACGTATTGTTCATGCCTTACGGCTTTGAAATATACAGCCTGCTGACCCGCTGGAATCCGCTAAACGTCAAGCGTCCGTATATGCTGCCTTACAACGGCAAAAACGCGCTGGTCGTGGGCCTTGGCCCCGCCGGTTACACAATGAGCCATTATTTGCTCAACGAAGGCTTTGGCGTTGCCGGCATTGACGGCTTGAAACTGGAGCCGTTGCCGGTAGCCTTGACCGGCGACAGCGAAAACCTGCCGGTACCGATTGTGAATTTCCAAGATCTATACGAAGACTTGGACAAACGCATCCTGGCCGGTTTCGGCGGCGTGGCCGAATACGGCATCACCGTGCGCTGGGACAAGAACTTCCTGAAAGTCATTTACCTGACCCTACAACGGCGCGCGGCGTTCCGTTCTTACGGCGGCGTGCGTTTTGGCGGCACCATTACTATTGAAGATGCGTGGAGCATGGGCTTCGACCATATTTGTATCGCCTCAGGCGCAGGCAAACCGACGATCATCGGCCTGAAAAACAACCTGATGCGCGGCATACGCAAAGCCTCGGATTTCCTGATGGCGTTGCAGTTAACCGGTGCGGCCAAGGCCTCTTCACTGGCGAATTTGCAGGTGCGCCTGCCTGCCGGCGTTATCGGTGGCGGCCTGACTGCCATGGATACCGCAACCGAATTGCTGGCGTACTATCCGGTGCAAGTCGAGAAAATTCTGCATCGCTATGAAACGCTGGTTGACAAATATGGCGAGCAAACCGTTCGCAGCCGTTACGATCAGGAAGAAACCATCATACTCGATGAATTTTTGACGCACGGCAAAGCTATCGTCGCCGAACGCCAACGCGCTGAAGCGGCAGATGAACTACCTAATTTCCAACCGCTGGTCGAAGCCTGGGGCGGCGTCACGCTGTTTTACCGCAAAGGCATTTTCGATGCACCCGCGTACCGTCAGAATCATGAAGAAATCGCCAAAGCCTTAGAAGAAGGTATCGCCTTGGCCGAAGGCATGAGCCCGGTCGCTGCCCAAGCCGATGAATACGGCCATTTAAACGCGGTCGAGTTTGAAAAACTGGTACTGGAAGAAGGCCGCTGGAACAATTCAGGGCGGAATGTCACCGTTCCGTTGCGCAGCTTATATGTTGCGGCAGGCACATCGCCGAACACCATTTATCAAAGTGAATACCCTGACACATTTGTAATGGATAAATGGTTTTTCCAACGCTATCAGCCGGAATGGAGCAACGACTCGGTCGAATTGGTGCCGATGCACGACGAAGCCCTGCCTAAGCTCGGCAAGCCTGCACCGCTGACCTCTTATCAAAAAGGCGGCAAATTCATCAGTTTTTACGGCGACAACCATCCCGGTTTATGCCGGCAACGTGGTCAAGGCCATGGCCAGTGCGAAAAACGGCTACCCTCATGTGGTCAAGCTGTTCGAAAAAGAACTGGCTAGGTTAAATCCTGCCGGACAGCCGGAACGCGACGCGGCATTGAAAGCCTTGTTCGCCCGATTGGACGACGCGTTTAAAGCCACTATCGTCGCCATTAACCGCCTGACGCCGACCATTATTGAAGTCATCGTCAAAGCGCCGATGGCGGCGGAAAAATTCCAACCCGGACAATTTTACCGGGTGCAAAACTACGAAGCTTTCGCGCCTGTCGTCGAAGGCACCGTGTTGGCCGCCGAAGGCTTGGCGCTGACCGGCGCAGAAGTCGATAAGGAAAAAGGCACGGTTTCACTGATTGCACTGGAAATGGGTTCGTCCTCACGCCTGTGCGCCACTTGGAAAGTCGGCGACCCGCTGGTGCTGATGGGCGTGACCGGCACACCGACCGACATCCCGACCGGCGAAACCGTATTGCTGCTCGGCGGCGGCTTGGGCAACGCGGTATTGTTCTCTATCGGCAAGGCGTTAAGAGCGGCCGGCAATAAAGTAATTTATTTTGCCGGTTACAAATATGCGCAAGACCGCTTTAAAGTCGAGGACGTTGAAGCCGCCGCCGATATTATCATCTGGTCGGTCGACAAAGGCGAAGGCGTCACCGCCATTACCCCGACCCGTCCGCAGGACAAGACTTTTGTCGGCAATATCCTGGAGTGCATGCTGGCTTATGCCCGAGGCGAATTAGGCGAACAACCGATCTCATTGGCCGATGTCGATCACCTGATCGTAATCGGCTCGGATCGCATGATGGCCGCGGTAAAAAGCGCGCGCTTCGATGTGTTGAAGCCTTACCTGAACAAGGCGCATCACGCCATCGGTTCAATCAACTCGCCTATGCAGTGCATGATGAAAGGCATTTGCGCGCAGTGCTTGTGCAAACATGTCGACGCCGAGACCGGCAAGGAAGTGTTCGTGTACTCCTGCTACAATCAGGATCAGGATCTGGACAAGGTCGATTTTCCGCATTTGAATGCAAGGTTACGGCAAAACACCGTACAGGAAAAGCTGTCCAATCTTTGGCTGGATTATTTGCTGGAAAAACAGCAGCAGGGTTAGAAGCCATATCAAGGCCGGACGCGGGTAGATTACCCCGTCCGCCCTGTTATATCGCATAATTCAACTTCGAGACATTCGGGACGGAAGCTGCAAGTCTCGCCCCGCGCGGAGGTTTAATCTCTGCGACATCTAAAAACATCAATTTATCCAAAATTCAACACTTCGCTCCACTACACCAGTCACCACTTGGCACGCGCATTCCTCCTGATACAAATCAGACCATTCCAATAGTTTTTAAGCTTAATCAAGCGCGTAGCGGTGCAGGAGAATTCGCGATACAATCCGCCAATCATCGCAATGCTTGCGGTAATTCGCCCCCCCCCTTTTCGGCCTTTTTAAAACTTGGAGTACGCCAATGAACTTTAAAACGATTGCTTTTATGCTGGTTTTATCTTTTTTTTCCGGAACCGCAATGGCATTAAATGACGATGAATGGGTTTATAAGGAAAAACAAGAAAATCTAAAATCCACGCCAGGCTGTGAAACAAAAGAAATAGCCGGCGCGCAAGCACAAAGCCCTTACCGGGTAAAAAAATACGCCCAAATGATTTGCCAGTATGACGGTTATGGTTGGACGCTTGCCGAAATCAAAGACCCCGGCACACTGGCTTGTGACGAATGCGGAGGGGACGACAAAGGCAAATACAGTTGCTACCTGTCCAACGTTAAAGTTGAATGTAAAACAATTAAGCGCGGTTTTTAATTGCTTTTTACCTGAATTAACAATCCACAGATAACGCTTTTCGTTGGACATTCAGCTGCTGCACTTGAATGGCACACTGCGAAAAACACCGAACAGGAAAAGCTATCCAATCTTTGACCGGGCTATTTGCTGGAAAAACAACGACGGAAATAGAGGCAATATCAACGCATGACAACAGCAAATGTTGATTCAACAGTTGCTTAACAAAAATCTATAGGTATAATACCGGGCTCGAAGTTGTATAAGCTTCAGGCGCGTAGCTCAGTTGGTTAGAGCACCACCTTGACATGGTGGGGGTCGGTGGTTCGAGTCCACTCGTGCCTACCAAACACAAAAGCACTGCACCGCAGTGCTTTTTTTATTGTAGACACTAAAAAACAGATAAAAAATGCCGGTAATTACCCTTCCCGATGGTTCAAAGCGAGAATACGACCAAGCTGTAACAGTGATGGACGTTGCGCTGTCTATCGGTTCGGGATTAGCCAAGGCGACTTTGGCGGGCAAGGTTAACGGCAATCTGGTCGACGCCAGCACCGTGATTGATCAGGATGCATCACTGCAACTGATTACCGCGAAAGACGAAGACGGTATCGGCGTTATTCGCCATTCAACCGCTCATCTACTGGCTCAGGCCGTCAAACAGCTATTCCCTTCGGCACAAGTCACCATCGGACCGGTTATCGAAAACGGCTTTTTTTACGATTTTTCTTATGAAAGACCTTTTACGCCGGAAGATCTGAGCGCAATTGAAAAAAAGATGGAGCAACTGGCTGCTGAAGACTACCCCGTTCATCGTTCGGTAATGTCACGGGACGAGGCGGTCAAATTCTTCAAGGATCTAGGCGAAGCGTATAAAGCCGAGATTATCGAATCCATCCCCGCAAATGAAGATTTATCTTTGTATGAACAAGGCGGATTTACCGACCTGTGCCGCGGCCCCCATGTGCCCAGCACCGGCAAATTAAAAGTCTTTAAGCTGATGAAGATCGCCGGAGCTTATTGGCGCGGCAACTCCGACAACGAAATGCTGCAACGTATTTACGGCACGGCATGGGGCGACAAAAAAGACTTGCAGGCTTATCTGCATCGCCTGGAAGAAGCGGAAAAGCGCGATCACCGCAAGCTGGCAAAAACACTGGATTTATTCCATTCTCAGGAAGAAGCTCCCGGCATGGTGTTCTGGCATGAAAAAGGCTGGGTCATCTATCAACAGGTTGAGCAATACATCCGTGAGAAATTACGCGTAAACGGTTACGGCGAAGTTAGAACGCCGCAAGTGGTGGATCGCTCCCTTTGGGAAAAATCCGGTCACTGGGAAAAGTTCGGCGAAATGATTTTCACCACACATTCCGAAAACCGCGATTACGCAATCAAGCCGATGAATTGCCCTTGCCACGTGCAGATTTATAATCAGGGCCTTAAAAGCTACCGCGATTTACCGATCCGTTTGGCTGAATTCGGCTCCTGTCATCGCAACGAACCTTCCGGCACCTTGCATGGCTTGATGCGGGTCAGGAACTTTGTCCAGGACGACGCCCATATTTTCTGTACCGAAGGCCAGATTCAAGACGAAGTATCGACCTTTATCGATATGCTGTTCGATGTGTACAAAGATTTCGGCTTTGAAGAAGTGATTATTAAATTATCGACCCGCCCTGAAAACAGGGTCGGCGATGATTCGGTCTGGGACAAGGCGGAAAATGCCCTGGAACTAGCGCTTAACACCAAAGGCTTGAAATGGGATTTGCAGCCGGGCGAAGGTGCCTTTTACGGCCCTAAAATTGAATTCTCATTAAAAGACTGCATCGGCCGGGTCTGGCAATGCGGCACGATTCAAGTGGATTTTTCAATGCCTGGCCGCCTGGATGCTACCTATATCGCCGAAGACGGATCACGGCAAGTGCCGGTCATGCTGCACAGAGCGATACTAGGCTCCCTTGAGCGCTTTATCGGTATTTTGATTGAGCAACATGCAGGAACCTTCCCACTGTGGCTGTCTCCCGTGCAGGTGGTCGTGCTCAATATTACCGACCGACATGCCGAATATGCCTCGAAAATCATGCTAGACCTTGAAAAACAAGGCATAAGGGCAAAAATTGACTTGAGAAATGAGAAGATCGGGTTTAAAATTCGTGAGCATTCCATGCAGCGCGTGCCGTATCTTGTCATCATTGGTGACAAAGAATTAGAAGAACAACGCATTACGGTACGTACGCAAAAAGGTGATGACTTAGGTAGTCTGGCTATCCGTGATTTTACCGAACGGTTAAAACAAGAGATCGCCGACAGAAAATGAATAATTTTGGAGGATTAGGATATCGCTGCTAAAAAAGATGAAACGCGCCTGAATGACTCAATCACCGCCAGACGGGTGCGGGTAACGGGTCCAGATGGTGAAGCGTTAGGTATTATCTCGTTAGATGAAGCCAAACAAATTGCGTATGCTGCAGACTTGGATTTAGTGGAAATATCACCGAATGCGGATCCTCCGGTTTGCAAAGTGATGAACTACGGTAAATACCAGTTTGAATTAAACAAAAAACTAGCCATCGCCAAAAAGAAGCAAAAACAGATTCATATCAAGGAAATTAAATTCCGTCCTGGAACCGATGAAGGCGATTATCAAGTTAAAATGAGGAGTTTAGTCAAATTCCTTAACGACGGTGATAAAACTAAAATCACCTTACGTTACCGGGGCCGCGAAATGGCTCATCGTGAAATCGGTGTTGACCTGCTGAAGCGAATAGAAAAGGATTTGGAAGAGCTGGCTATCGTCGAGCAATTTCCTAAAATGGAAGGCCGCCAAATGGTTATGGTTATGGCGCCGAAAAAGAAAAAATAGCAGACGCTGCATTGCAACGTCTCTACAGCAGCGCAGGATGGGCTGTTAGGTATCTGTGAATGATGCCGGTAATTCTTCAGGGCCATGCATTTTGCCTTGCTGGGTTACAACTCAGGGATTTATTTTAATTAATTGGAGCAAACAAATGCCAAAGATCAAAACTAACCGTGGAGCTGCCAAGCGTTTCAGACGCACAGGCAACGGCGGTTTTAAATGTGGTCAGTCCCACAGACGTCATATTCTGACTAAAAAATCGACTAAGAGAAAAAGACAGTTACGCTCACCGGCTACTGTTCATCCATCAGATGTGCGCATGGCCGCACGTATGATGCCGTACAGCTGATCAAGGAGTAGATAATGCCTAGAGTAAAACGCGGCGTAACAGCCAGAGCAAGACACAAAAAAGTATTAAAGCAAGCGAAAGGTTACTACGGCGCACGAAGCCGGGTTTATCGCGTTGCCAAGCAAGCGGTCATCAAAGCGGGTCAGTATGCATACCGTGACCGCAAGCAGAAAAAACGCCAGTTCCGCGCTTTGTGGATCGTCCGTATTAATGCGGCGGCCCGTTTAAGCGGAATGTCATACAGCCGCTTCATCAATGGCTTAACCAAAGCCAACGTGAAGATAGACCGCAAGGTTCTGGCTGACATTGCAGTTCGCGACATTAACGCATTTGCGGAAATTGCGAAAATTGCAAAGGAACATCAAAGCAAACCTTAAGGAACAACCAGGATTTTAGTTAACTGAAATCCTGCTATTCCCCCCTCCCCTTTCTGTGGAGGGGCGGAATTAAGGCTTTATAAAAGCTTTCCCCCTTAATAAACATCCTCACCACCTACACACAGCGAGCTAACCCGTGTCCGCTACTCTAGAAGAAATTCTCGCGCAGGCATTACAACAGCTTCGCGACGCACAAGACCTTAACCAACTCGATCTGGTTCGTGTTCACTATCTCGGCAAAAAGGGTTTGTTTACCCTCCAGATGAAAGAACTCGGCGCGCTCGATCCCGAGCAAAGACGCGCTGCCGGCCAAGTCATCAACCAGGCCAAAGATCAATTCCAGGAACAGCTGGAAGCCAAAAAAGACCTGCTGCAAAATGCCGCATTAGAAGCCAGACTGGCCAGCGAAGGCATAGACGTTACCCTGCCGGGAAGAGGCCAAGCTGTTGCAGGCTTGCATCCGGTGACAACCACATTGCGCCGGATCTCCAAGATTTTCGCCAGCGTCGGTTTTCAAGTCGTAGAAGGGCCTGAAATCGAGGACGATTACCATAATTTCGAGGCTCTGAATATTCCTAGCTCTCACCCGGCCAGGGCGATGCATGACACGTTTTATTTCGATGCCCACACCGTATTAAGAACCCATACCTCTCCGGTACAAATCCGGGTCATGGAATCGGAAAAGCCGCCGCTGAAAGTGATTGCGCCGGGCCGCGTGTATCGTTGCGATTCGGACATCACCCATACGCCGATGTTCCATCAGGTCGAAGGCTTTCTGGTCGATACCGACGTTAGCTTTGCCGACTTGAAAGGCGTGGTTTACGAATTCCTGCGCGCCTTCTTTGAAAAAGACATCCAGGTGCGCTTTAGACCGTCTTACTTTCCATTTACCGAGCCGTCCGCAGAAGTCGATATTGAGTGCGTAATGTGCGGCGGCCAAGGCTGCCGCGTATGCAGCCATACCGGCTGGCTGGAAGTGATGGGCTGCGGCATGATCCATCCCGAAGTTTTCAAGGCGGTCAATATCGACAGCGAGACTTATAGCGGCTTTGCGTTTGGCATGGGCGTGGAGCGCCTCGCGATGTTGCGTTACGGCATTAACGATTTGAGATTGTTTTTTGAGAACGATCTTAAATTTTTGGAACAATTTAAATAAGTCGTCGTTACACGGGAAAACTTGAGTTATGCAAATTAGTGAAGCCTGGTTAAGAGAATATGTCAATCCAGCAATAACAACAGAGCAACTGGTCGAGCAATTGACGATGGCGGGCCTTGAGGTCGATTCGGTAACGCCTGCGGCAGCGGTATTCAGCGGCGTGGTCGTCGGCGAAGTTCTCGCGATGGAACAACATCCCGATGCCGACCGCCTGAGAGTTTGCCTGGTCGCAGTTGGCGAGGCAGAACCGTTACAAATCGTCTGTGGTGCAAGCAACGTCCGGATCGGCTTGAGAATCCCTGCGGCATTGATCGGCGCAGTATTGCCGGGCGATTTTAAAATCAAAAAATCCAAACTCCGCGGCGTAGAATCTTACGGCATGTTGTGTTCTGAAAAAGAACTGGGCTTGGCTGCCGATGCCAACGGTTTAATGGAACTGGCTGCAGATGCCCCGGTAGGCGTTGATATACGCGACTACCTGTCGCTCAACGACAACATCATCGAAGTCGACTTGACCCCAAACAGAGCCGATTGCCTGAGCGTTGAAGGCATAGCGCGCGAAGTGGCAGTGCTGAATAAAATGGACTGGTCGGCCACTCAGGTTGAAAAATCCGCTGTCAGCCATGCCGACACTCTAGGCGTCTCCGTCAAAGCTACTGACGCTTGCCCTCGTTATTTGGGCCGATTGATTAAAGGCGTAAACCCTAAAGCCGAAACCCCGTTATGGATGCAGGAACGTCTACGCCGCTCGGGCGTCAGAAGCTTGAGCGCGGTAGTCGATGTCACCAATTACGTGCTGATCGAATTAGGCCAACCGCTACATGCTTTCGATGCCGCCAAATTATCCGGCAGCATTCATGTGCGTTATGCACAAACCGATGAAAGCGTTGCATTGTTAAACGGCCAGACCATTAAACTGGACAACGAAACCCTGGTTATCGCCGACGATAAGCAAGCGTTGGCCTTGGCTGGCGTAATGGGCGGCAGCGAGTCTGCGGTCAGCGACGATACGCAGGATGTGTTTCTGGAATGCGCGTTTTTCACCCCGCTAAGCATTGCCGGCAAAGCGCGAAACTACGGCCTGCACACCGATTCATCGCACCGTTTTGAACGCGGCGTTGACCCGACTTTGCAGGAACGCGCCATAGAGCGCGCCACTCAACTGATTATCGAAATTGCAGGCGGCAGCGTCGGCGCAATTACCGACGTGACAACCGCGTCAACCTTGCCGCAACGCACTGCCGTGTTGCTCAGAAAACAACGCCTGGAAAAAACCTTAGGCATTGCCCTGGCGGACGAGCAAGTCGTCGATATTTTCCAACGCTTAGGCATGTCAGTACAAACGCAGCCGGATAGTTGGTCTGTGACGCCGCCAGGATGCCGTTTCGACATCGCTATCGAAGCCGATTTGATCGAGGAAATAGCTCGTATAGTCGGCTACAACAATCTGCCGAACAGCAGTCTGCTAATGCGTTCGGAACTGGGCAAAGCCACCGAAGCCGTGCTGGAACTGGATCGCGCTAAAGATTTGCTGGTTGACCGCGGCTATCAGGAAGCGATTACCTATAGCTTCGTCGATGAAGAGATACAACAAGCCATCGCCCCTGACGATGACGTTGTCCGGTTAAAAAACCCGATTTCTGCCGACTTATCGGTGATGCGCACTACCCTTTGGTGCGGTTTGTTAAAGGCCGCTTTGCACAATACCAATCGTCAGCAAAACCGGGTTCGTTTTTTTGAAACCGGCCTGCGTTTTGTTAATAAAGACGGCAACACCCAGCAGCAAAAAATGCTAGCCGGCCTGGCCTTAGGCAGCACCTATTCCGAACAATGGGGCGTCACAACCCGCAAAGTCGACTTTTTCGATGTTAAAGCCGATGTGCAGGCTCTATTTTCATTGACCGGTGCAGATGTGCAATTTATCCCGGCCAAACATCCGTCACTGCATCCCGGACAAACAGCTGAAATCTTGTCGCTACAAGGCGAAAAGATCGGCTGGCTGGGTATGTTGCATCCAACACTGGAAAAACAACTGGGATTTGACACTCAGGTTTTCCTGTTCGAATTGGATCAGGATCTATTGCTGAACAAACAAATTCCTAAATTCAGGCCGTTGTCCAAATATCCGTCAGTACGCCGCGACTTAGCCTTGATTGTTAAGGAAGAAATCGCCGTCAGCGAGATAATAAATTGCATTAAGGGTTGTGCGGAACCAACTTTACAAGATATAGTAATATTTGATATTTATCGCGGAAAAGGTGTCGAAGAAGGCAGTAAAAGCGTCGCTTTAAGTTTAATCATACAAGATTTTTCGCAAACGCTAACAGATTCCGAAATAGATGCTATATTTAGCGGACTGTTAGAAACATTGACCACAAAGATAAGTGCAAAGCTGAGGGATTAACAATGGCATTAACTAAAGCCGATTTTGCCGAAAGGCTGTTTGACGAGCTTGGCTTGAACAAGCGCGAAGCTAAAGATATGGTCGAAATGTTTTTTGAGGAAATCAAAGGCTCCCTGGAACACGGCGAGCAAGTAAAAATTTCCGGTTTTGGAAAATTCGAACTGCGCGATAAGAGCAGCCGCCCCGGCAGAAATCCAAAAACCGGCGAAGAAATTCCCATTACCGCCCGTCGGGTAGTCACATTCAGATCAGGTCAAAAACTAAAAGCCAGAGTAGAAGCGTATGCTGGAGCCGAGTAATAATAATGAGTTGCCGGTCATACCGGCAAAACGCTATTTCACGATAGGTGAAGTCAGTGAATTATGTGGAGTAAAACCCCATGTGCTTCGTTATTGGGAACAAGAATTTACCGAGCTTAGCCCGGTAAAAAGACGCGGAAACCGTCGTTATTACCAGCGCCATGATGTGCTGATGATCCGGCAAATACGATCTTTACTGTATGAGCAAGGCTACACTATCGGCGGTGCCAGAGCGCATTTGGGCAGCGACGACGCTAAAGAAGATTCAACCCGCACCAAGCAATTGATTCATCAAATGGTTAGCGAACTGGAAGAAATTCTGGAGCTGCTCAAGTAGATTTTCTCATTTAATGCGGCGAAATGTAGTACACTAGCCGCATTGAATTATTGGGGATTGTGTTCGCAATCCTTTCAGCTTTAAATTCTTTATTTCACTGTCGGGGCGTAGCGCAGCTTGGTAGCGCACTTGTCTGGGGGACAAGGGGTCGTAGGTTCAAATCCTATCGTCCCGACCAATTGAAACAAAGAATCACCAACAATGGAATTGATAAATAATATCTTAAGGGCGGTTTTTGGGGCTTACTAGCTTATACCTAAGAGTTTGATGTTTATAAAGCCATTCTTAGGTCGATGCCAGACCAACCTTATCCTCATAATCAGTGTTTTTTAGATCATCCCAGCAGTTATGCTGTAAAATTGCCTTTTTTATCTCAGCTTTCAGATGACCATCAGGCACCCCATACCGCGCATCGCATTAACACCCGGAGAACCGGCAGGCATAGGCCCCGACCTTTGCATTCAGCTTGTACAACGGGATTTGCCCTGCGAAATCATTGTTATCGCCAGCCCGCAATTATTGGAAGATCGCGCCAAGCAATTAGGTTTCCCGCTTCAAATAAAAGAGTTTGATAGCGTTAATCCTGCCGCCGCGCAAACAGCCGGATGCATGACGGTTTTGCCTGTGGAACTTGCGGAACCGGTTCAATGCGGGCAGCTGAATCCGGCCAATAGCCGCTATGTGTTGAAAACCATCACCAAAGCGACCAAAGGCTGCATGGACGTAGTTTTCGATGCGATGGTCACCGGCCCCGTGCACAAAGGCGTAATCAACGATGCGGGCTTTGCTTTTAGCGGACATACCGAATTTATTGCCGACATTACCGGCGGCCATCCGGTGATGATGCTGGCAACGCCGGGCTTGCGGGTGGCTCTGGCGACAACGCATCTGCCGCTGTCGGAAGTCAGCGCAGCCATTACCCATACCCGACTGCGCATGGTGATCCGGATACTGGATCACGAGCTGCGCACACGCTTTGGCATCGCTCATCCGAAAATACTGGTGTGCGGACTTAATCCGCATGCCGGAGAAAACGGCCATTTGGGCCGGGAAGAAATCGACATTATCGAGCCGGTACTCGACACCTTCCGCAAACAAGGCTTGAATCTGCACGGGCCGCTACCGGCCGATACGCTGTTCACCGAAAAGTATCTGGCTACAGCGGACGCGGTATTGGCGATGTATCACGATCAGGGCTTGCCGGTGCTTAAACATATGGGTTTTGGGCAGGCCGTCAATATTACGCTGGGACTGCCGATCATCCGCACCTCGGTTGACCACGGCACGGCGTTGGATCTTGCCGGCAGCGGCAAGGCCGATTTAGGCAGCCTGCAATTCGCACTGCAAACCGCATTAACCATGGCTACACAATAAAATGGCACATATCGCGCGCAAACGCTTCGGTCAGAATTTTCTGCATGACCACAACATTATTTACAACATCATCTCCAGCATCCAGGCCAAGCCCGGCCAACACTGGGTTGAAATTGGGCCGGGCCAAGGCGCATTGACCGAGCCTTTGTTGAATGAAAAGGTACGCCTGGATGTGGTTGAGCTTGACCGGGATCTGGTGGTTTTGCTGAAGGAGAAATTCAAGCAATACCCTAACCTGCAAATTCACAGCGCCGATGCATTACGGTTCGATTTCTCGTCGCTGGCGAACGGGGATGAGAAGCTGCGCATTATCGGCAATCTGCCCTACAACATTTCAACGCCGTTGATGTTCCACCTGCTGGATAACGCCTATTGCATCGAAGACATGCATTTCATGCTGCAAAAGGAAGTCGTCGACCGGATTTGCGCGGTTCCGGGCAGCAAAAAATACGGCAGGCTCAGCGTGATGATGCAATATTACTGCCTGCCCGAGCTGTTGTTTGAGGTGCCGCCGGAAAGCTTCGACCCGATTCCGCAGGTGATGTCGGCTATCGTCAGACTGGTGCCGCACCGGCAGCCGCCGGTTGCGGTTAATGATATAGCCAAGCTCAACCGGGTTGTCACTCAGGCGTTTTCGCAACGGCGCAAAACATTGCGTAATTCGCTGAAAAAACTGATTGATGAGGAAGAGATTGTTGCTTTGGGGATTGATCCTACACTGAGAGCCGAAAGCATATCGTTGGCTGAGTTCGCTCGGTTAAGCAATTTGTTGCAGGAATAACGTAACTACTCAGCACCTGGACAAATGGAACGCGGATGACACGGATTGAACGGATTTACGCGGATTTTTTAAAAGCCGAAGCCAAATTAGGTAGGTCGGGCGACAGTTTTATCGTTGCCCGACATTGCGGTGTCCGATGATAAAACAGCGGTGAGCGAACCCAAAAGCCGTTGCTTGATTGAAGCATCGAAATGTCGGCCATAAACAGCATGCCCGCCTTACTAGGCTATAGCCGTATCAATCAAGTTTTTTTAAATAAAACTCTCAATGCCCTTCTGCCCATCCAATCGCAATGCACTAGAGTCAAAGCCATCCGCTAATTTTATCGCCCTAATGTTTAACTTGTGTGAAACTCGTAATCGCTCACAATATTTGTAAAGGGTAGAGGCATCTTCTGTCAGAATGAATGAAATGCCTTCATGCAAGGCTTGCGCCATTATCTTCACATCATCTCGGACTACTGATCGATTATCGCCGTTATCATGTCCACCAAGCAAATTCCATATACGTGCAGCTTCAGTTGAATGTGGAATATTGAAGGGGATATGCTGAAATTTTTTAAGTGGAAAATCTGTAATGGGTTGCTTGATAGCAATTTCTGCCGCCACGATAGCTGAGAAATAGAGAAGATGACTGCTGCTCAAGCAACCATTTATAGTATTGAGTTGCAACGCCATGGTTAGCCCGATTACGGTCAACTAATGAAATCAAAAAACTGGTATCCAACAGAACGGATGCTGTCACGCTTGATTACCCCGCAGAGCTTCCAACCATGCAGTTGCATCAGGGATATCTGCCCACGCTTTAGTTCCTCGTTCTACCATAAGATTGAATTCATCATCGTCATAGCTGGGTTGATGATCTTCGAAAGCAAGCAAGTTCAAATTCCGTAATTCTCTAGTAAGCAAATTTTCTTCTGCTGTAACATGAAGCAGTGCGGGACGATATAATCGGTTCTGTTCACCTTGCGCCAACAAATTCTGAGTAGATGCAATAGGGGGCAGTGTCATGCCATTTTCTAGTTTAAGATGAACATTAGGCTTAGTATTCCCACCCATATCAACAACGATACCGTGCAAATATTTTTCCACATACACCCACGCATCTTCAACTCTGCGAAAGTTTGATGTTGAATCGATCATAAAAGATACCTGAGCTGATTGATCTGCAACCGAATAGCGTCTATGTGGATTTTTCTGAGCTACAGATTGCCAACGCTCCACCACGCTTGCCCGTTTTGAGTCGATCAAACTGAGTGAATCTGCCGATTTTAAATGTTCAAGATCGGCCCATAGAGTACTTGCAGCAAGCAATCCGGTGGCCACGAAAGCCAGCGAGCCCTCCTCTATTGAAACTAGAATCTTAGCAGGATCAACATCACGGCTTGAGCCTTTTAAAAACTCGCTCACGTCTTTTTGAAATTCACCCAACAACGCCAAAGGGACATGCGTCGGCCTGACTTCTGCATCATTGATGCGGTCATTAACGGCAAAACGTAGTTGGTCAGTTGGATTCATGGCTTATGTGTTTCAATGTGTGTTTTTAATACCGTATCATTATATGCTTGGTACTATCTGATGAAAAGAATGATATTAGTCTCCGCTAAATAAAGCATTACTGACATAAATATAGACTGGTTATCTGGATTCAGTAATAAAATTATACTTCGAACGACTGCTTTTACCAGACAACTCGGTAAGGCGCATCCAGATGCGCCTACGCTACGCAGAACGACTCATACAAGCGCTATTAAAAGATACGTTTGCAGGGTAAAATCATCTAAACCAATTCCCAATCCAGCCGTCCGAATTTTCAACAGAGGAGCTTATATGCCGGCATTAAAAAAACAATTAATACAAAAGCTGACTTTGACTTTTTTCAGCACGCTGTTTTTTGCTTCACACCCTGCAATGGCAGAAACAGACCTCGCCGATCAAAAAAAGCTTCTCAATGCGCGTGTAATGAACCGTCAGCAAAATATGGATCACGCAGCCCATCTAACCCCTGTAGATAAGAGCCTGGAGTTTCATGGTGTTTTTTACGGTTATCTCCCTTGCAATGATTGCGATGGGATTAAAGCGACGCTGTCGTTAAAACAAAATAACAATTATCTGTTGGTGACTCAGCCTGCAAAAGATTCCTCAAAGGAGCTTTATGAAAAAGGCAAATATAGCTGGGATGACAAAAATCAAATCGTTGTTTTAACGCCGCGCCAGGAATCAACCACACGGCAGTATTACATTGAAGATGAAGGCACGCTCATTCAGCTTAACAGTGACGGAAAGCGGATGACGGGCTGGTCGGCGGATCGCTATACTTTGCGCAGAAGCGATATGACAAAGTCACGTGAGGTACATATTCATTAGGATAGATAGCGGGGCTTACGATAAATTTATTCACCACAAGCCGGACGCATCAAGCTAAGCCATTTCTTAATATGAATAACAACTAAATCATAAAAGCTATCACCACGAAGGCACGAAGGTCACGAAGAAAAACCAAGGTAAAAACTTCGTGTCCTTCGTGCCTTCGTGGTGAATAAAGGCTTTAAATATCTGTTTACTTAAATTTTGCTGCCGTGCCGCCTATGAATATTGGTCTGGTTACGCTTAGCTTGAGGCGTATGGGTTGAAAACCCCGCCCCGCTTGGATCTTCGTGGTTATTTTTTAAACCGAGAAACTCTCGCCACAACCGCAGGTGCCTTTTACATTCGGGTTGTTGAACTGGAAGGCTTCGTTAATGCCTTCCCGGCGGTAATCCAGCTCTATGCCATCGACAAATTGCAGATCGTTTGCGGCGACGATGACTTTGACGTCGAAATTTTCAAATACCGCATCGTCTTCATTCAGCGTGTCAGCGTAATCGATCGTATAAGCATATCCCGAGCAGCCGGATTGCTTTACGCCCAGTTTTAGACCTAAGCCTTTGCCGCGTTTTTCCAGTTGTTTTTTGATTTGCCGGGCGGCACTTTCAGTTAATGAGACAGACATATGACCTCTTTATCCTTTTACGATTAAGGATTTTAATTGTTTAATAAATTCAAAAATTTCAGCTTCAGTGTTGGCTTTTCCCAAACTGATGCGGATTGCACTTTTTGCCTGAATAGGTTCAATGCCCATGGCCGCCAATACCGGGACTGGGTTCTCTCTGAAGCCGCTGGCGCAGGCTGAGCCGCTGGAAACGGCGATGCCTTTTTGATCCAGCTGCATCAGCAGCATTTCACCATCAATGCCGTGGATGCCCATTTGCACGGTATTGGGCAATCGTTCCGCCCGCTCGGCAAAAACAGTCAGGCCGGGAATGGCGCTTAAGCCCTGCTCCAGCAGTTTTCTAAGTTTTAGCAGATGCGCATGGCGTTCGGCAAGTTCGGTTTTGGCAAGTTCGGCCGCTTTGCCAAAGCCGACGATCGCGGCGACATTTTCAGTCCCGGCCCTGAAGTCCTTGTTCCTGCCCGCCGCCCAGCAAGACCGGATTTATCGCCACGGATTTATCAAACACCAGCGCGCCGCAGCCTTTGGGGCCGTATATTTTATGGCTGGACAGCGACATCAAATGCACGCCTAGCCGGTTAAAATCTACCGGGATCTTACCCAGTGCCTGCACGGCGTCGGTATGAACCTTGATGCCCTGCGCTGTTAGCTGACCGGCATAGTGAGCGATATTCTGCACCGCGCCGGTTTCATTATTGGCCAGCATCATCGAAACCAGGCCGGGCTTTAGCCGGATAACCTCGTCGATAGCATCCTGCGTTATCTGACCGTTGGCATCGACATTAAGCAAGGTAAGCTGATGCCCCATGCTTTGTAAATGCAGGGCAGGCTCGATAACCGAGGGATGTTCAATGGCTGAGACGGCAAGCCCGGCCTGAGGAGCCAGCGTCGCCAAAGCCAGGTTATTGGCTTCGGTGCCGCCGCTGGTAAAAATAATTTGCCCCGGCTGGACGCCAATCAGTGCTGCAAGCTGCTCGCGAGCCGCATCAATGGCGCTGCTTTGCGGCTCTACCGAGACGATATAGGCTGGAAGGATTACCGTAGAATGTTTTCAGGAAAGGAAGCATCGCCTCCAGAACGCGATCATCTATCGGTGTGGTCGCGTTATGATCAAGATAGATCATGCAGATATCGCCAGGGATGGTGTGTATGTCGCTAGCCTGCCGGGAGCAGGCGCGACGATCGTCAGGGATGGTGTATATGCCGCTTGTAGAGGCGACCGACCGACCGCCCCTACAAGCGCGGCGCGGGCGTTATTCGGGATGATGGTAAATTTCAATAGTATGTTGTGCATCATGATGCTGTCTTTTCGCAACTTCCTGAACCTGATTTCTTTCTAACAGGTCGGCTAAAGAAATGCCCTCCAAATAATTTCTGATTTGTTCGCTCAAGCCCATCCACAGGTTATGCGTTAAACAGGCATCGTCCTTTCTGGCAATTGGCCTCGCCGCCGCATTTGGTTGAATCGAGCGGTTCATCGACAGCCGCGATAATCTCGGCAATATTAATCTCGCTGGCCTTGCGACACAGTTTGTAACCGCCGCCAGGCCCGCGCACGCCTTTTACCATGCCTGCGCGGCGTAGACGGGCAAATAGTTGTTCCAGATAGGACAGGGAAATGGTTTGACGAGCCGCAATGTCCGTCAGGGTTACCGGTTTGATTTGACTGTGAAAAGCCAAGTCCAGCATTGCAGTGACCGCATAGCGGCCTTTAGTAGTTAAACGCACAGTAGCATCCTCAATAAATACCGTTAAGATATTGTTACTATACTTAACCTAGCAAAATAGTCAACTATTATACCCTTTAAGGATACAGGTATTTATTAGGTTTTCTCTTTCCAGGAACCTTACTGTTTGTCTTTTCATAGCTGTCCTCAATTTCGCAGCCGTCCAGTTTGGAGATAGGGGATTCGGCGTATTTAATACCCGCATCATTAAGCGCTTTTTGCAGGGTTTCGATCTGTTTATCCATGTCATGAATATGATCCAGCATGTGATTAATGGCATAAGCGACTGGGTCGGGCACGTCGGTTGTTGCGCCGTAGGCATGAAAGCCCATTTTGTAGGCAATCTTGTCGCGCTCGGCCGCTGCGGCTTTGCTGTTGGGATCGACGATATGGGCGGGAATGCCGACCGCGGTTGCGCCCGCCGGCACCGGTTTTAAGACCACCGAGTTTGAACCTACCCGGGCGTTCTCACCGATATCGATAGGCCCCAAGACTTTTGCCCCCGCACCGACCACCACGCCGTTATGCAGGGTCGGATGACGCTTGCCTTTGTCCCAGCTGGTTCCGCCCAAGGTTACGCCATGATACAAAGTGCAGTCGTCGCCGATAACGGCGGTTTCGCCGATCACCACGCCCATGCCGTGATCGATAAAAAAACGCCTGCCGATGACTGCGCCGGGATGAATTTCAATCCCGGTCAGCCAGCGGCCGATATGGGCAATAAATCGGGCCAGCCATCTGAATCCGGCTATCCAGAAAAAATGGCTGACTCGGTGTATTAAAACCGCATGAAATCCGGGATAGGTGGTAATCACTTCAAAGACCGATTGCGCCGCCGGATCGCGGTCGAAAACGCAGGCAATATCTTCTTTTATTCGGTTAAACATCGTTATTCCTCTTGTGGCCTTGAGACATCCGTAAGATGCCCCGGAGTATGTCCAGTTCCTTGGTATCCAGTTGTACCCGGTTATAAATCCGGCGCAAACGCCGCATGATGGATTTTGATTTGGCAGGATGCATAAAACCTATATCGGTTAAGGCTTCAGCCATGTGCGTATAAAAAGACTCCATTTGCGCCGCCGTGGCCAAAGGATCTTCGCCTTTGTCGCCGACAAAGATTTGTTCTTGCGGCGCCAGCCCGGATGCCACGAACAATTCATAGCAAACAACCTGCACGGCGGCGGCGATATTTAGGGAGCTGTATTCGCTGTTGCAGGGGATGCGCAGCAAAAAGTGACACAGATCCAGTTCGTGGTTTTTTAAGCCTGAATTTTCGCGGCCGAAAACGATAGCCGTTTTATCGCCAGGGATGGTGTGTATGCCGCTAGCCGGTCCGGAACCGGTGCGGCTATTGCCGGGACGATTAACTAATATTTTTCCGCACATTCCCTGGGCGTCATTTCCGGCCAGCTGATGGTCCGGCCTCGGGCGCTGGCGCCGATCACCAACTGGCAGTCGGCAATGGCCTCTTGCAAGGTCTGGCAAACGGTTGCGCCCGCCAGCACGTCATCAGCGCCGGAAGCTCTGGAGGTGGCGTCGGCGCTGGGGAATATTTTAGGCGCAACCAGCCAGAGATTATGCATCTTCATGTTTTTCATCGCACGGGCAACGGCACCGATATTCCCCGGATGCGTTGTTTCGACCAGCACAATTTTTATAGTAGACAGCAAGGCGTTGTCCTTGGTTAAAAAAAGAGCCTAAGTTTAGCAAAAGATTTGGTATCCTATGGCACTTTCTGTGTCTTATCATCTAAATCCGCCTATGACAACCCATGTTAAATACTGCCGTCCGTGCCGCAAGAGCCGCCGGCGACTTGATACTCCGTTCATCCGACAATATCGGCCACCTCAAGGTCGACCAAAAAGGTAAAAACGATTATGCCAGCGAGGTCGATCGTATGGCCGAACGGGAAATCATCAACATTATCAAGGCGGCCTATCCTGACCACAGCATTCTGGCTGAAGAAAGCGGCGCGCAAGAAGGTAATGATTTTGTCTGGGTTATCGACCCGCTGGACGGCACCACCAACTTTCTGCACGGCTTTCCCGCAATACGCCGTTTCCATTGCCTTAAAACACAAAGGCAGGATTGAAGTCGGCGTTATCTATGACCCGTTACGCGATGAATTATTTACCGCCAAACGCGGCGGCGGCGCGATGTTAAACAATCGCCGTCTTCGGGTGACCAATCAAACCAGCTTGAAAGGCGCATTAATCGGCACCGGCTTTCCGTTTAAAACCGGCCTGCATATGGATGCTTATTTGGGCATGTTCCGGGCATTAGCGACCGATTCAGCGGGAATTCGCCGTGCGGGCGCCGCAGCGCTTGATCTGGCCTACGTGGCTGCCGGTCGATTGGATGGCTTTTGGGAGATCGGCCTGATGGAGTGGGATATGGCCGCAGGGATTTTATTGATAAAGGAAGCGGGCGGCGTGGTTACCGATTTTTCTTTTAATGATAAGTACCTGGAGTCAGGCAACCTGATTGCCGCAAGTCCTAAAATGCATCAAGTCATGTACCAGCTGATCGAGCCGCATGTTACCGATAATTTGAAATAATTTGCATTGTAGGGGCAGGGCTTGTCCCTGCCCGTTTATCCGTGCAATTGACAAAAGGGCAACCACAAGGGATTGCCCCTACTAAAAAATCTGCAACGCCAGCATCAGGGCGTCTTCGCGGCCGTTTTCCGACTGGTAATAGCCTTTTCTGATACCGATTTCGTTGAACCCCATGTCCTGGTAAAGGGCGATAGCGACGGTATTGGACGGCCTGACTTCCAGAAACATGGTATCCGCCCGTCCCCTGGCCTGCTTCGATAAGGTTTTCCAGCATTTTTCGGCCTATCCCTTGTCCCTGTTCGGCCGGCGCTACACAAATATTTAAAACGTGCGCTTCGCCTACAGCCATCGCGAGTATGCTGTAGCCCAACACGTCATCATCCTCTACGCAGACCCAGCAGCTGTAGTTGGCTTTAAAGCAGTCCCTGAAGATGTCTTCCTCCCAGGGAAATTGATAGCTTGCTCTTTCAATCGCCATGACTCCGGGCAAATCGGAGCTTCTCATTTTTCTCAAGCGCATTAAATCTTTTCTGCCTACCGAATCGGGAAATATTTTGGCGTAGAACTCTCTATCGGCATCATAAACCACAAAGTCTTTTATTTTTTCTAACATCGTTCCCAACATGATCAACCTTTAATGTTTTTAACAGTTTGCAGCGCGAGTTTTAAATCCGCCCAGGCTTTGCGTTTGTCCAGCAACGATCTTAACAAGTACGCCGGGTGATAGACTACAACAACCGGGGTATCATTTAAAGCGTGTATTTTTCCTCTGAGCTTGCCTATCGGCTCGTCCGTGTTCAGCAGCGCCTGTGCGGCAATACGACCTAAAACCACGATGATTTTTGGTTTGATCAGCGCCAGTTGCCGCAGCAAGTAAGGTTTGCAGGTTTCAATTTCGATGGGTTTGGGATCGCGGTTGGCGGGAGGGCGGCACTTTACAATATTGGTTATAAAGACCTCTTCCCGGTCAAGGCCTATGGCTCTTAGCATTTCCGTTAACAGCTGACCCGCCTTGCCGACAAAGGGCAAGCCCTGTAGATCTTCGCTTTGTCCCGGCGCTTCGCCGATAATCATCCAGTCGGCATTTTTATTGCCTGAGCCGAAAACAGTGTGGGTGCGGGTTTCGCATAAATCGCATTTAGTGCATGGGGCGACTTCGGCTTGCAACGCTTCCCAGCTGTCGACCGGTTCGGGCCGGGCGTTTTCGGCTATAACATCGGGTGTCGATGTTTGCTCGTGATTGGCAGAGGTTCTGGGCACCCAAACATCAATGCCCATAGCCTCCAGGTATTGCAGACGCGTTGCGTTATCCAAAACCTTTCGCCTTAGCACCTTGCGGCGCTTTCACCTGTACAGCTCAAACATCCCCTTTCTGAGGATGCCGGCGTTGATCAGGGCTTTGCAGCTTATTCACGGCATTGATATAGGCCTTGGCCGAGGCGATAACAATGTCGGTGTCGGCGCCCAAGCCGTTAACGATCCGGCCTGCTTTTTCAAGACGGATAGTGACTTCGCCCTGGGCATCGGTGCCGTTGGTGATGCTGTTGACCGAATAAAGCTCCAGCGTGGCATCGGTTTGCACCAGTTTTTCGATGGCTTTTAAGCTGGCATCGACAGCGCCGCCGCCGCTTGCATTGCCGGTGACTTCTTTGTTGTCCACCCGTAGCGTAACGGTTGCGTTGGGTATTTCGCCGGTTTCCGAGCACACTTTCAGGGCGATCAGTTTGACATGCTCGTCTTCCGCCTCGAAACCGGCTTCCGAGATCAAGGTTTGCAAATCTTCATCAAAGATTTCGTGCTTTTTATCGGCCAACTGCTTGAAGCGGGCAAAAGCCTCGTTCAACTCTTCTTCCGAGCCGAACTCAAAGCCCAATTCGGTGATGCGGCTTTTAAACGCATTTCGGCCCGAATGCTTGCCCAGCACCATGCGGTTTGCCGTCCAGCCGACATCTTCAGCGCGCATGATTTCGTAAGTCTCGCGGCTTTTCAACACGCCGTCCTGATGGATGCCCGCCTCATGCGCAAAAGCATTGGCGCCGACGATGGCCTTGTTGGGCTGCACAGGAAAACCGGTGATTGACGACACCAGTTTTGAGCAAGTCAAAATTTCGCGGGTGTCGATGCCGGTTTGGCAGGTAAACACATCCTTACGGGTGCGCACCGCCATGACCACTTCTTCCAGCGACGCGTTACCGGCGCGTTCGCCCAAGCCGTTAATCGTGCATTCAACCTGCCGTGCGCCGTTCATGACCGCCGACAAGGAATTGGCAACCGCAAGGCCCAAATCGTTGTGGCAATGCACGGAGAAAATCGCCTTGTCCGAATTGGGGATGCGACGGATCAGGTTGGCAATGGTCGCGCCGAATTGATCGGGAACACTGTAACCCACGGTATCGGGAATATTCAGCGTCGTGGCTCCGGCATCGATAACAGCCTCAAGTATCCGGCACAAAAAGTCTTCTTCCGAGCGTCCTGCATCTTCCGGCGAAAATTCGACGTTATCGGTATATTGCCGTGCGCGTTTGACCGCCCTGACCGCATACTCGATCACCTGTTCGGGCTGCATCTGCAATTTCATTTGCATATGGATCGGCGAGGTGGCGATAAAGGTATGGATCCGCGACTGGTTAGCGCCTTTAAGCGCCTCGCCTGCGCGGTCGATGTCCTTGTCCAAGGCTCTTGCCAGTCCGCACACCACGCTGTCTTTGATGACGTTGGCGACCGCCTGCACGGCTTCAAAATCGCCGGGACTGGCCGCAGGAAAACCGGCCTCGATCACATCGACTTTTAAACGTTCCAAGGCCTTGGCAATGCGGATTTTTTCGTCGCGCGTCATCGAAGCGCCGGGGCTTTGCTCGCCATCGCGCAAGGTGGTATCGAATATTATTAACTTGTCTTTCATAAAAGTCACTCCATTCTTGGAGAACTGCCAACTATTACGTCGGCACGGAATATAGGGATATAAGTGATTAAATAGAAAAAGATTGATGTGCCCGTCAGGGCAGGAATCTTAAAGGCAGGCATAGCCACGCACACAAAGCTGTTCCGGCTGATGTTGCGCCGGAAAGCGGGTTTTGAAATGCAGGGTTGATATGAATAAACATGGTCGTGACTATACGCCAATGGCTGTGCGGCCTCAAGCAGATTTTACGCTTTACGTCCCTGCAGTCTGCGTCTGCGCATGACCAGGGTAATAACCGGGCCTGAAATCGCATAACCTAAAAACAACAGGAACAACATCGTTTGCGGCTGCGCCATCACAAAAGCGATAGCCAACATCGCGGCGATCGCGACAATAAAAGGCACCTTGCCTTTCAAATCGATTTTTTTGAAACTCCAATAGCGGAAATTGCTGACCATCAGCAAGCCGGTACTGACCGTTAAGGCAAGAGCAAAATATTTAAACAGCTCAATGTCGTATTTATACTCCAGGCAAATCCAGATAAATCCGGCAAGAATAGCGGCGGCGGCAGGGCTGGGGAGTCCTTGGAAATAATTTTTATCGGCCGTTGCAAGTTGGGTATTAAAACGGGCCAGCCGTAATGCGCCGCCCGCCGCATGGACAAATGCCGCAAACAGGCCCACTTTGCCGAGACTCGAAAATGCCCATAAATACATTACCAGCGCGGGAGCCGCGCCGAATGAAACCATGTCCGAAAGGCTGTCGTATTGAGCGCCGAATTCGCTTTGCGTATTAGTCAGCCTTGCCACCCGGCCATCCAGGCCGTCCAGAATCATCGCTACAAAAATGGCGATAACAGCGGTTTCAAATCGCCCGCCCATCGCCGAAGTAATCGCATAGAAACCGGAAAACATGGCCCCTGTGGTAAATAAATTAGGTAATAAATAAATTCCACGACGACGAGTTAAGCGTTTTTCTGGAGGCATATTTAAATCAATCCTTAAGTTTTAGGAGGTCAGTAAAAAACATTGCGCCAGATTATACAATGAGCCTACAAACTGCACCTAGCTTAATCAAAATTGTTTGCGCCCTGTAAAAAACTCCTTGCCTATATTAAGTTGAGCTAACTATCCCATAAGCGAACTGAATACATACTTAAGCCGTTATCAACATCATCCATTATGCCTACAAAGACATGACCGGCATCAACCGCCTTTCTTCGCCAAAGGGGTTGATGGCAAGGCGTTAAGCCAGTAAGTTTTATGCAGGCTAAAGCCTCTGCGAATAGCTCGCGGCAACCCCTTATGTAACGCGCCCAGCTTGAATCCGAGCCATTTCAACCCTGTCCGCAGCACTGCGGAGGGAATCAGCCAGGGCGCGTGTTTGATCAGGTAGCGCATTTCCGAGATCACAAAGCGCAAGCCCTCGCCGGATGCGCCGCCGAATGTCTGTTGCAGCCACGCGGTATGGGTATGGAAAACACCGATATCGAAGTAACGCTTAAATTCGTCCAGGAAACCGTAGTCATGAGAGTGGAACACTTGGGCATCGGCGCAATACGCGATTTTCCAGCCGGATACCAGCATCTTTCCGGCCACATAGGTGTCTTCGTTCATGATGGTATCGACGGGGAAGCCGCCTACCTGCATCAGTGCATTTCGCCGATAGGCGGCAAAAGAATTGGATATAAACACCGTTTTGATGCCGAAGCGCGCTCTATCTTCCAGGCCGCGCAGCTGGCTTTCGTCCGGATAATTAAACAGACGGGCGTGAGCGGCAATCGGTCCGGCGTTCCGATGCGGAAGCTGACGTCCGTAAGCCGCGCCGACCCGCTCATCTGCGAATGCCGCTAACAGCCGTTCGATGGCATCGGGTTTGGCCAATAACGCATCCTGAGTCAGGAACACGATAATATCCATCGCCGACAGCACTATTCACGCCGAACTGGCGAGTGCCGCCGTGATTAAATTCCGACTTGGGAATCACTTGCACATCAAAGCCGTGGGCGCGGGCCAAGGCAACGGTGTCGTCGCTGGACGAAGAATCGATCACCAAAAGACAATCCGGTTTCCGGGTCTGTTGTTCAAACGCTTTGAGCCAGGATTCCCAGAGGCTTCCGGCATTTAGAGTGGGAACGATAAGGCCGACCTTACTCATACGAAGCTCCCCTCGGCCAGTTGTTGCGGCAGCTTAGCCTGATCGGGTCTTTTCAACACCTGCCAGATTCGTTCCCCAAGTTTGACCGGGATCGAGCTGTTGTTCGACATACTGTCGGCCATTCCACGACATCCGTTCCCACTCCCACCGTTCCAGCGATTGCGCTTTACGCAGCACTTCGCACACGGAAGCCTCGGTTCTATCGAAAACGAAACCGGCCCCAATCGATTCCAGATGGTCCCATGCCAAGCCTTTGGCGACCAATACCGGGCGTCCTGCCGCCATGGCTTCGGCCACCACATTGCCAAAGTTCTCGCGCATGCCGCCCGCCTCTTCCAAGCCCGAAGGCAACACCAGGAAATGGCTGGACGCCAGCAATTCCATCACTTCGCCGCGCTCCAGGTAACCGCGATAACTGATAGCGCCCTGGGCCTGTTCGACCAGCGCCTGAAACTCTTCGAAATAATCGCCGTCCACGCTACGGCCTGCAATCACCAGGCGATCCTCAGGATTGCGAACTTTCAACCATGCCCTGATAAAGGCATTGATGCCTTTTTCCTGCTGAATGTGTCCCAGAAAGCAAAGCTTCATGCCTTCTCCGGCAGGATATTCGGCCACTTTAATATCACGGCTGTCGATGCCGTTCGGCACCAGCAGGATGCGGGCGTCTTCGCCGAGCACGTTGCGTACGCCTTCGGCCTCGGTGTCGCTGGTGCAATGCACGGCGATGGCCCGGCGCAGGGTCGGAAAGGTCAGCCATTTATAGAACAGCCATTTATGCGGTTTCTGCCGCCGTATCAGATCAACATGCTCAGGCATCAGTCCGCCATGCACGGCCACCATGAACGGGCGGCGCAACAGGGTGCAAAAAACAGCCGCCAGCGTAGACGGCCAGGTTGCAATGCCGTGGATATAAACCACCGGCGCTTGCAGGCATAATTTAAACAGTTCGGGAATAGCGCCCAGCCCAAAGCCCCAGCGCCTGAATCCATAGCAATGATAGAGCCTGACATCCACCTGTTCGCCGAGACACACCTGCTCGGGCCGCAAACGGCCGGCAATCGACTCGTCGGACGCGACCAACGCCATCTTATGTCCCCGTTCCGCCCAGGCCTTGGTCAAAACACTGGCGGTGACGGACACCCCGCCGTAACCTTTAGCCGGGGGGATATGCGTGGTAACAATTCCTACATCCATAATATTTCTCCTGAATCTAACTGTATAGAATAAATTAAGAATAGAACACGGATCACGATTAGACGGATTTACACGGATTTTTAAAAAGCGTAGCTAAGCTCTTTATAATGCTACCTGTCGCCTGGCAACGCCCTCGTGCTTACTCTGCATCCATGCAGTCATAGAGACGCTACTGTGGCCTGCTATAGAGCTCTAGTCTACACTCCAGCGTGGAGCTATTGAAACTAAAAGCTTTCGCTGGTCAATCTGAACTCTAGCCTGCGCTCGGAGCTAGAGCTTCCTGCACTGCGTTCCCAAGCTGTAGCTTGGGAACGAGCGTGTAAATCCGCCCCATCCGTGTCATCCGTGTTCTATTAATCTATCTGGTGCCCGGCAGATAAATCACCTTCCATACGCCAGAAACCCGCGCCAAATACCGACGAGGTTGTAAAAAGAATAAGCCAGCTTTTTCGGGTTCAATAAAACCAGGGCCAGCATCATTTTCAGGATAGGCGCGACAAACATCTTGCGAACGATGTAGTACAGAATGAACACATCCTGCTGATTGGCGAATTTTCTGATGTAAGCCCCGATCCCCGTGGAATACATCAGCATTCTTCCGGTTCCCAGCTTGTAGTGATCTTTATCCGGGTGATAAATCTTTATTTCCGGGTTATAAAATGCAGTGCTGCCGGCCCGAAGCAAACGATACAAAAGTTCAAAACCCTCTGCCCCGGAATATTTGGAACCGATCCCGAAGTCGTGATCCAGGTGGAACTGCTTGCCATCAATCTTTTTCCGGTCGAAAAACTGCGTGAACTCTACCCCCATCATCTTGAAGCGTGAAAAATACCGTGCTTTGTGACTGTTAACGCCGATGCTGAATCGGCTGGATGAAAAATCATACGAACCGGCTACCAGGATGGAAAGGTTTGGCCGCCTTTTAAACTCGGCGACTACTTTTTTCAGGACATCCTTATCATAGGCGCAATCGTCATCGGGAAACGCGATGATTCTGCCTTGGGCCAAGCCTATGCCGTAGTCCCTGGCCCTGGCGTTACCGGTAAAATCCACTTTCACATGCTTCACATCAAGGCAGCTCTTGAACGGCTCGACGATGGCGTCGATCTTGCCGTCCTTGTTTTGATCGATGATGATCAACTCAAAATCTTTATAGGTTTGGTTCATCAGGGACTTCAAAAAATCAGCCAATTCCCGGTCTCTTCCCAGCGTTGCTAAAACCAGCGAAACTTTCATATTAATCACCTTGCCTGAATACCGGCTTTTGCTTGTAAATAGATCGTTGCCTCATACCAGGTAAACATCAGTGCAAACTCCAACCCGGCAACTCCGTCCAAAAACCCGCCTCGAAATACGAAGTGGTATAAAAAACGGGCAATAATCCTGAGCCAGGATCGCCCCAATAAAACGCTTAACCGTCCGCGTGTCGTCATCACTGCACCCGTTGTAGGCTTAAGCTGCACTTCTTGCGCGGCCTTATCGACATGTTTATGCATCCATTCGATGATCTCGCCATGATAAAAATAGTGTTCATAGGGAATAGCGGAATAGCCGATTCGGCAGGTATTAATGACGGCTTCGCCATGCCCGGTGTGGTTGCGGACAAAGCTGGTCGTTTCCCTGCGCACCAGTCTCGGGTGATAAATGGGATAGCCGGGAGCGTGATTCAGGCGCTTGCCGCGAAGATAAAGTATCGACGGCACCATCAGCACATCAATCGAATCGGTGTCCGTCATCCCGGATTCAAACCAGTCGTAAAACGCCTGAGGATAGATTTCGTCGGCATCGACGAACAATATCCAGGGCGTGCTTATATCGCATTGCTTGATCGCAAAGTTGCGTTGCTCGGCAAAGCCGGGCCATGGATTCGTATAAATCCTGCAACCCCGGCTATTGGCGATGGCAACCGTATTATCGGTACTTCCCGAGTCCACAATCACAATCGGATAGCGTTCAGGAATAGCCGCCAGGCAACCCGGCAGGTTGGCTTGCTCGTTTTTGGTCAAAATAACAATGGTTAACATAGATGACTTTTTCTTCACTTTATGATTTAGATGTCAGGCGAAGGGCAAAAGGCCGCGTAATTTGGAGATTGGCCTTTCGCCCTTCGCCCTTCGCCTTTCCCTATTTCTTGACCGCATATAAATTGATGTAGATGCCCAGCCCGAAGTAATGCATCAAACCGGCAAACGGGGCCTGCAAAGACTTTACCCAGCCGTCAACAACGGCAGCCGGTTTTCCTTTCAGCCGCAGCCTTTTGGATAACGCATTGAATGGGATCCGGGTTATTTGCTCCACCTTAACGACACGGAAGCCATTTCGCTCCACCAAGGCTTTTAAGCCATTCTCGGTAAAGTAATTGACATGCTCCGGCACCCATAAACAAGCGTTATCCTTGGTGCCCAGCAGCTTGACTAAAAACGAATCGTAATTAGGCACGGCGCAAGCCAAAACGCCGCCCGGCGCCAACAGACCCGCCACCTTGCTTATCGCCTGATCCGGTTCGAGCAGATGCTCCAATACCTGCGACATCATCACTACGCCAAACGGTTCGGATGCTTCGTAATTTTCGAACATCACCGCAAGCGGCTCATCGCCATTCAAATTTCTGAACACTTCGTTTTCGTATTTGCCGGGATTGATGCTGACCGTCCGATAGCCCGCTTTTCTGAGCGCCTGCGTGTAAAAACCAAAGCCCGAGCCAATATCGAGCGCCCGATCATTACCCGAGTTGTTGAACAGATGGGCTTGCTGGCTCATGCGTTCGGCGTCCACCTTGCAGTTGGGAAACTCGGCTTCTCTGGCCAACACGTCCTCCAGCGTTATCGCTTGAGTCAGCGCCTGGCCTGAGTATTGATAAATGGATTGCAGCCATTTCACATGCGGAGGCCGGTTTAAGAACCCGGTTCCACAGCTTTCGCAGCGGTATATATGGAACTCCTTGTGGCTGGCGCTTTCCGTATATTGGAAGTTTTTCCTGCGCCAATATCTTATTTTCTCAGCCCTACAGGCCACACATTCGCGTAAAATATCGCCATAGATTCCTGAAACTGCTGATGCATACGTCATCGTATTTCTCCTTATATTTCTCTTTGATAACCTGTTGATCTATCGCCACTTAACAACAATCCTAGGGCGTGCCGTGCGCGCCTTAGCTCCAAGGCGCGCACGGCACGCCCTACAGGAAATGTCCTTATAACGGGACACAACGCACTTTTCTGGATAGCTGTACCCTCAAACCGTAACCTCGCGACTTGAGTTCTCCTGTTCCGGCTGCCCGTCATAATCTGCGCCGATATTCCGCCAGGGTTTGGCCAGCATTGCCAAAACCAGCGCCTCAACGCCGAAATAGATCGGATTGGCCATCGCAGCGCCAAGCAAGCCGTAATTTTTCACCATCAACGGAATGCTGATCGCCGCCGTCACCGCCCCGCATACGCGTCCCAGCAATAACAACCGTGTCCGTTTATTTGCCAGCAGCGGTTGAGCCACTACGGTTCCCAAGGCATGCAGCGCACAGCCGACAGCTATCGCAGGCATCAACTCAACCGCCGAATGATAAGATTTTGCGAGCACCATCGATGCCACCCAGTCCTTGGTAATAAGCACCAGCGACACGCCGATGATCCCTAAAGCAACAACACAGCCTATCCATATCCATAAGATCCTGAATCCTTCCTTGATCCGGTTTTCGGAACAGTGACTGAAAATAAACCGGCTGAAAGGTACGCAACAAAACCATTGCGCTGCGATTAAACGCCTCGTTGATGATCATGTAAGTCGCCGCATATAAACCCACCTCCGCAGCCGTCATCAAATAGCCGATGACATACCGGTCGCCCAAGCCGTTAACCCAAAATATCAATTCCATCGGGATTAGCGGCAAGGCATAGGCCCACACATCAGTTCTGAAATTACGGGTGATGATCAGAGGCCTGTTTTTGTCAGGCTTGGCGCCCAGCACTAACGACCACACCGTATTCGAGACCATGCTTGCCACGATGTAACCCAGCAACACCCATTCAGCCTTTTGGCCTCCCCACACGACCAACGCGATCGCCAACAATGGCCGCAGAATGCTGTCGGTGGTCTGCCACAGGCTTGCGCCGCGTTGCTTACGTTCACCGATCAGCAACTGAATGCCCAGTTCGCGCCGAACTGTTACGATCAGAAGGACGCCTGCCAGCATAAACAGCCAAACATCGCTGTGCGAAAAATAGCTATAGGCAACGCCGCCCAGCACCAGCAGCCCTATCGCCAACGCCGTTGCTCGAGCCGTCAGTCTTGCCACCACGCCATATAAAGCTGCACGCTCCCCTTTATTCAGGCACTCCGGCAATATCCTCATGCCGGCGCAAATAAAAGGATAGGAAAACAGGGCAACGCCAAGCGCAACAAAACCATTCAACAACGCGACTTGCCCGTATATGTCGGGCGTTACCAGTTCGGTCAGGACTCGAGTGCCCGCCAACAATGCAATGGCGGACGCCAGTTGCCCAAACAGCGCCCAAAACGCATCGCCGAATAATCGTCTTTCTTTCAATAGTCCGAACATAGGCTCTTTTCCTTTTAAGTCAGTACGGCCGCTGATAATACGAATCCGATGTTATCGGGCTAGCCTGCAACCAGGGATGAACTCGCCTGATATCCGGTGCCTAATACCATGCCCCAGAGATACATCAGCATCGCGTTTTGCGGAAAATACTCCCACATGTTGAATGTCAGCCCGGCAACGAAGATGAACATCACCACCAAGCCCTTGTTGGGGTGAGCAGACATCCTTGTCGTTGTCCATAAAAAGAATAAATACGCCAGCAGACCGATCAGGCCGTAACCGTTCAGCAGGAATAAATAAAGGCTGTCGGAATCGAATTGCCCCTTAAAATGTTCGGCGCCAAACAGGACATTGATGGTATTGGAACTCAGTCCCAGGCCCCAGCCGAACAGCAAATCCGCAGGCCCGTGCACCTGTTCGGAAAACACCCGCTGCCACAGGTCTATGCGGCCGTCTTGGGTCGGGTCGGCATCATCGCGTCCGCTGAGCAAAGGGCTGGACGCCAGCAACAGCGCGCCCACCGCAAGTATCGGCGCAGGCATGATCAAAGCCCAGCGATCGCGGGGTCGGAGCACCGCATAAACCTGAAAATAAACCACCAGCAGCGAACTGATGAACGCAGTTCGCGAACCGCTCAGCAAGGCCAAAAATACGCTGACAGCCACCCACTTGCGCATCGCCGGAACCAGCGAGAACAGCAGCGCGCAAGTCGCCATGGTCGCGCCAAACAGGTTGGGACTGACAAAGGTGCCGAACGGCCGTCCGCCGCCGAAAAATGACACCCCGAACAAAGGCGGCGCCCACAACGCCTGGGCTATCGCCAACACGGCCTGGAGCGCAATGTAATAGCGAAGATAATGTGCGAACCGATTGATAATATATTCACCCGCGCCCAACCGGCTGGTCACGAATCCGATCAATGCCAGCGGCAGGTATTCGAAAACGCGCAGCCCCGCCATCGGCACCACCAACGGCAAATCCAGATACAGCGCATAGCCAATCTCAAACAGCACATAGGTGGCGACAACGCCCAAAAATGCCAGCACCGTGCTGGATCAATGCCGCCGTTCCGCAAGCGCGGTTCAAAAAACGCGTAAGCCACCAGCACCACCAACATCGCCTCGCGAAGGATACGCAAACCGAAATCCTGCTCGCCGTAAACTTCCTTCACCCCTGTCCAGGCCGACTCGACCTGCGGCAAAGAAGCCAGCGTCGACGCGCTGACCAGCGCGAACAGCAGAACCGGCAAGTCTTTTTCGAAGCGAATTTTCATCGTAACGACTCCAGCTGTTTAATCGTAAAGCCAATCCTGAGTGTCCAAAGCCAGCTTTGGACTCCAGGGATAGCGTGATCGGAGTTCAAAGCTGGCTTTGAACAATATAGGCACCGGCATCAAATAGGCTGAGCAGTTGCGTTTCATCTTACGCTTGCACCTTATCGTCCGCGTCATCGCCTGGCTCTGAAGCTAAAAGATAATCACGATCCTGGCGTTTGCCTAACCAGTCGCCCACTGCCTGATATCCGGCCATAAATGCCGACGGGTTCTTGGACTCCATATCGGTACGGTGGTAGGCATAGCCGTAATAAGGATAATACGATGAGCCTTCTTTCATATCGTTGATAATGAAGCCATTCGGTTTAACACCGACCTGTTGGAAACGCCTGAAACTGACTTCCAATTCCTGCGCCGTGTAACGGCCTTCCTTGACCACCAGAAACGTGGCGTCGGCGTGCTTGCCCATAATGGCGGCGTCCGTGGCGCCCAAAATCGGCGGCGAATCGATCACGATATGGTTATAAAAACTCTTCAACTGCTCAAGCGTCTCCTCCAGATTGCCGAGCACCAGCAATTCCGCAGGATTCAGCACCATGCTTCCACGCGGTATCAAGTCCACGCCGACATCGGGCAGGCTGACGATAACCTCGCCCAGCGTGGCCCTGCCGGCCAACAGGTCGGAAAGCCCCGGTTCCTTGTCGACGGAAAAAGTTTCGTGCAGGCGGCCGTTGCGCATGTCGGCATCGATGATCAACACGCGTTTCTTGATACTCGCCAGCAATGCGGAAAGATTGGTGCTGACAAAGGATTTGCCCATGCCCGGCGCCGGACTGCTGACCATGATGACCTTGCTCTCGTCGCTGGCCAGAGTCGCTTCCAGGGTCGTGCGCAGACCGCGCAGCGACTCCACGGAAATATCGAGCGGATCCTGGCTGACCAGGATGCCGGGTTCGCGATCCTTGCCCTGATCGATCAGACGTGCCAACCGGCGCTGCTTCTTGCTGTGCGGGATGGCGGCAAAAAGCGGCAAGCCCACCTGATATTCCAGCAAGGCCGGATAATTGTCGTGGCGCTGCAAGGAGTGTCTCAGGAACACCAGCGCCGATCCCGCACTCAAACCCAGCAAGGTGGCGATGGCTAACAACAGGCTCGGGTTTCGGCCAATACGGCTTTTCCGGGGTTACCGCAAAATCGACGATGCGGGAGTTACCCAGCGAACCGGCCGCGGCAATGCGCTGTTCCTGAGCGCTGTTCAGCAGCGAGGTGTAAAGCTCGGTATTGACCTGCACATCCCGCGACAGGCTCACCACGTTCTGCTGAGTGCGCGGCAAATCTTTAATCCGTTTATCCAAATTCGCCAGCTTGCGGTCGATGCGCTTGATTTGCGCCTTGGTGGCGATCATGTCCGGATGAGCGGCCTCCAGACGTTGATTCTGTTCTTCGTACTTCTGTTTGAGTTGAATGCCCAGCGTCTCCATTTCGGAAGCCTGCTTGAGCAGTATTTCGGCCTCGGCGGATATGTCGACCGCGCCATGCTGTTGCCTGTAAGCGCTCAAGCCCTGCTCCGCCTTTTCCAGGCGCTCCTTGACAACAGGCAACTGGCTTTCCAGGAAACCCAGCTTTTGCGAAGCTTCCGCAGATTCCCAATTGACTGTCGCGTTGACATAAATGGTGGCGATGTCGTTGACCGATTTAGCGAGTTGCTCCGGATCACGGCCCTTTAAGTTCGACGCTGAGAATATCCGTGTCCTTGGAAACTTCCTTGACCGAAAAAGCCTTTTGCAAGGTTTCGATGGCTGCCAACGAGGTTTTTCTGGTCAGCTCAAAATGGGTGCCGGGATGCGCCGCAAGTTCTGCGAGCTTAATAACCACAGGCGTAGTTTCGCCGATGTCGGCAGTAACGGTTTCGCCTATCTGCCCTTCGGCCAGGACATCATCCTTAGGCCCGAGCAAGCGGAAACGGCCTTCCTCCAGAGCGATCAGCGTAAACTCTTTGTCCAGATAACGATCCGGCACAGTGAAGGTAGCGATCTTCAGCTTTTCGCCACCCCAGGCCCAGCGGCCGAATCCCCACCATGGACCGGCAACCCCGTCATGGGCATCATGCCGGCGCGCCAACGTCTCGCCGATAATGGGAAAATAATTAGGTGAATATTCCACCATCAGATTCAGGTCCTCCACCACCTTGCCGAGCACCGAACGGGAGCGGAGGATTTCCACCTCACGCTGCGCCCGTGGATTATCGGCTTCAGTCGAGCGCTTTGTTCGCCTCGCTACGCAGCGGTGCGGCAAGCAGCGCCTTGTTCTTGTCGATCCGTAACAGCGCGTCAGCCTTGTAGGTGCGTGGCGCCAGCACCAAATAGACCACCGTCACCAGCAGCACCGACAGCAACGTCAATCAGAATGATCTTTCTGCCTTCGATCAGCAGATCGACATAATCTCGGATACTGACGCCCTGCTCTTCGATCCGGGACGGATTCAGCGGCGGGAGCTGTAGAGTAGCTTCATTCTGTGAATACATAGTCTTTCATATCCCAATCATGTGAAAAGAAAATCCGAGTCTTGAAACATCATTACATCCCATGCGAATGGCGGCGCGCGACATAACCGATGTGAAGGATGACGGCAGGATTTGGTTCAGAACTCGGGACCACTGGGTCACGCCTGCGGTACCCACGAAAACGGTATCGTGCGCTTGCAAGGGAAACTGGTCCGCAAGAATCAGCGCGTCAGGCGATTCCGCATTCAACTGGAAAATTTCCGGCTTCATGCTCGCCCGTCCGGATCACATAAATCTCTTCCGGCCGCGAGGTATTGAAATCGACCCCATAAGCTTCCGCCAGCGCCTGTGCCAGCGTCAACTTGCCCTTGTTGATTTGCAGGGCCTGCTGCTTGCCGACTTCGCCCATGACGAACACCTTGTTGTCCTTGCGATCGGAGACATTCAAGCACGTCGCCGTCCTTGAGCAGCAGGTTTTGGTCAGCGCCGCCCTTTTCGTACAGCCTCATCACATCGATCTTATAGAGCTTGCCATCGCGGGCCAGGGTCACGTTGCTGGTATCGGCATCCTCGGTCACGCCGCCGGCGCGGCTGATGGCTTCGGCAATCGTCAATCGGCGTCTCTGTCATGGCCTGGATCCCCGGCGTTTTGACTTGGCCGACCACGGCCGCCCGATGACTCTGGAAAGACAGCACCCGGACATCGAGTTTGACTTTCTTGAAGTATTTGGAAAGCCCTTGGGTCAATAAATCCCGAACCTCGCTGACGGTTTTCCCTTGCCACCGGGACGTTGCCCACGTAGGGGTAATAAAGCATACCGTCATCTTGAACCATCTTGCCCGCCAATTCGGGGTTGATTTTCTCGCCGCCCGGATCGTTCAGTTCCGGATGTTCCCACACCGTGATTTGCAGCCTGTCGTGCGGGCCGATCTTATATTCGGTCATGGTGACATTCTCGAGCCGGAAGATTATTGATCTCCTGCTGTTTCGAATTTTCCCGGTCGATAATCAGGTCGGCGGTAATCGGGAAATCTTCGCCTTTTCCTTGACCAACTTGCCGTCTTTCATCATCGGCACCTCTATATGCGATAACGGGCTGTTGGTCTCCATTTCCATGCCGGGCGTTAAAGAGCAGGCTTGCAGCAGCAAGACCGGTATCAGGGGCATTGATCTAAACATGAATCTAAACATGGCGAATGTATTCCTTAATAGGCATTTTTATTGATAAAACCGGTCAGCACCGTGCGCAGTGCAATTTCCAGATCGAACCATACCGACCAATGCTGGATGTAATACAAATCGTGTTCGATGCGCCGGTTCAAGTCGGTGTCTCCGCGCCAGCCGTTCACTTGCGCCCAGCCGGTGATGCCGGCCTTGACCATGTGCTTTTTCATGTAATTCGGCACCTGGTCCTTGAACACTTCGACAAAATCCGGGCGCTCTGGACGAGGCCCGACCAGGGACATGTCGCCCTTCAGCACATTGATCAGTTGCGGCAGTTCGTCAAGACTGGTTTTGCGCAAGAAACCGCCAAACCGGGTCGCCCGTTTTTCGCCGGGCTTTGCCCAAACCGCACCGGTTTTGGCTTCGGCGTCCACCGGCATCGAGCGGAACTTCAGCATCGTGAACGAACGGTTGTTCCAGCCGACCCGCTCTTGCCGGTAAAACACCGGGCCTTTTGAACTCAGCTTGACGCCGATAGCGATCAACAACAGTAACGGACTGATCAGAACCAACAGGATCAAGCGCAAACAATCTATCCATGATCTCCTTGATATAGCGGTTAACGCCATGCAACGGAGAAACCGAGAAATCCAGGGTCGGAATGCCGGCCACCGTGTTCAGGCTGAGGAATTTACTTTGCTTGAAAGCAAAACAGTCGATAACCAGCCGGATACTGACCGGCAGATGCCGCAGTTGATACTGCGCGCGTTCCGCCAGCGATTCGCCGGGAAATGCAATCCATACTTCGTCAATGGCTTCCTTGGTGACTATGGCAGCGAGGTCTTCCAATTCCCCGAGTCGCGGCAGCGAAAAATCACCCACCGAGTGCCGATTTTCGGATCGGATCATCGACATAACCGATGACTTGCAAGCCGGCCCAGGATGAATGATTCAACTGCCGGCTAACCGCAACGGCCATCTGGTTCAATCCGACCAGGACGATACGACCCTGGGACCAGCCGCGGGCACGCAACCATTGCAACAAATGGGAAAGCAGACTACGGGCGGTCAGCACGAATAACAAACCCAGCACCCACCAGGTGACGATCCAGCGATAACTGGAGCCGAACCAGAAATGCAAACGAATCAAGGCAACAATGGAAATAACCGACACGATGGCGGATACCCAAGCCCTGACGATACGCGAGACTTCGCCGCGCATCGCATCATTCCGCCAGGGACGGTAAACCTGGCCGATTTCGAAAAAGATGATGGCCGCCAAAATACCCAGCGACGACCACTATGCGGTAGTCCTGATCGATGACGAACTGGCGAAGCCAGAAATAATGGGAGACCCAAGCGGCGCCGATTAGCATGGCTATGTCGATAAACCGCAGCAACAGGATCACCGTGTGTCCGTATTGCTTGAAGAGCCCGTTGAAGATGTTACCTATACCGAGTGGCATATTCGTTAAACCCCTATTCTGTCTGTATCCAATGATGAACGGTGAAAACCGTCCATCCCCAAAGTCATCGCGACCGGCGTTACGCACCAATCGCTACGTTTGGGTAAAGGTTACAGAAGCAAGATGAGAGCAAACCTGTGGGTTTAATTAAAATTAGATGAAGATTGGAATGATTTCAGGAAAGGATCGGTATTCGTGGTTACAGCATTTGCCCAATAGATATTTGACCGTGGCAATAACGCACACCTATGATGAGATTACTTTGTACATTTAGAGATTGCTATGAAACAAGCTACGATTACAGAAGTGCGCAACCACGCCAAGCAGTACTTTGATATCGTCGAGTCAGGCGAATCAGTACGTGTATTGCGCAATGGAAAACCCATTGCCGACATCGTTCCAATAGCGCCCGATCTGCCTTCATGGAAACGACGCAAGGCGCAACCTCTGGTATTGGATGGAGTTTCCGTAAGCCGTATGATTCTGGAAGAGCGCGAAGCCGGTGCCTGATGCTCGTTTTTTTTGATACATCAGCCTTTGTCAAACGCTATGTCAACGAATCCGGAACCGACAAGGTTCTGGAGTAGTGCGACAAAGCAACGGAAATCGGCTTGTCCGGCATTGCACTTCCCGAAATCATTTCTGCCTTTTGTCGCTTGCACAGAGAAGCAAGGATTACCGATGCGCAATATCAGCAACTAAAATCATTGTTAATGGCTGATATCGAAGATGCCGCCCTATGCGACCTTGCACCAGTTGTATTAGCACAGGCGATTTCGAGTCTCGAAAACAATGTGCTGCGCGGTATGGATGCCATACATATCGGCAGCGCGGTAGTTCTGAAAGCCGATGTTTTTGTCTCTTCCGACAAACGCCAATGCGAAGCGGCTGAGCGCGCTGGGCTATTGGTTGATTTGGTGTAGATGATCACAACAACACATTAACCTAAAAAATCAGTTGGAGCGCGTGGAAACCGTTCGTGCTGAGCTTGTCGAAGCATAAGCAGTTTCCACACGCCCCATCCATTTGGAATGCTCAACTGGTTTTTCTAATTCGTAGGGTACGCTGTGCGTACCGTTTTTTTCAATCATGCCACAAATCCAATAAGGTACGCACAGCGTACCCTACATGCTAAATAATGAAATGTAGCCAGACGGGGGCATTTGCCCCGCTCGTAACGCTTCAACTTGTTATGGAAAACATAAAACGTTAAGGACTGGGAACATACCCCGTCCCGCTAAAGACAGACATCGCTAAGGGCTTGCCCCCTCTCCCGCTGGAGAGGGCTTTGCGTCGCTTTACCACTGCGGGCTCTATAAGCAACTTCAATTTCTGCTCAACCGTTCATACTCGACACGCGACAGCACATAAGCAGGGCTGACGGAAGTGGGATGTCTGCGTTCCCTGAGGCGTCAACCTTCAGCCGTAGCTTGAGAACCGAGCACCGCGAAGCTCAACACCGGTTACTATAACCCTAATTTGGGGTTAGAGGTTTTCGTTGAGGGTTATCCACAAAAATTGTGGATAACCTTGTTACTGATCTATGTTTTGTAGGTGTAAGTACTTATTGAAATAGGCATTTTTGTTTAAATGTCTAAAAGTTAGCCAGTAGTGTGTGTTTTTACCTTGTTCAGCACATCTTAAAGCCCTAACAAATGTCCGATTATGCGTTATGCAAGTATTTAAATACGTGTTTTCCCATATTGACTGTGTAGATGGGTGCGATCAATATCGTAAAAAAGGTAACCCGCTTCAATTTCCCATCAGTTTAAAGGAAAAGTCTATGAAATCAGATATTGGACGATGGATAATAGTTGTTTTCATGAGCTATCTTATGTTGGGTTGCTCAAGTATACGCGCCAGGACTGAAACCTCTGACAAGGAATGGACACTCTATCCCGGCATTCAACAGGACATAAAGGATACTGGCGGGTTATTCAGCGGCAAGAGTTCGGACCCAGGCTGGGTCAAGGGGCTAGTAACAACCATCCTTATTGTCGACCTACCTTTTTCTGTCGTGTTCGACACGGTTGTGGCGCCCTATGATTTATATCGGATTTACGCTCCTAAGGACTCCGGAGAGAAGACCGAAAGTCATCAAGAAAACCCTCAACGCGACAAGGTGCGCTGATTTATAGCTAAAATGCCGGGCAACGGTAAAGCTGTTGCCTAAACTATCTATTCAGCGTCAATGCCGGGTTAACCGCTCATAATCAGAGCGAGCAAGCACGTAGACAGGACTTGGGGAAATAGAGATGTTCGCAATTCCGGAGGTGTCTAGCGCCAGCGGCTGTATATGTCCAACCACATCCACCTGCACCCAGGATTTACCCGGATCAAGCCGCAACTGCCAATTGCCGACTGTCTCATCGGTGCGCCAAATCATAAATGTTTCGCCGAAATAAGCCGCCTGGATATTGGCGTCCTTGGTGTCGAAGGCTTTATACGGCAGGCCGTCGATCAGGGCGCTTGCGGTATAGAGCGCCGCTTCGCCAGGCTTGTGGCCCATCGAGTAATCCCAGATTCGGCCATAGGCCAAGTCGTATTCGTGGCCTATACAGAAAGCCAGCCCTAAATAGTCGCTACGACTGTTAACCCAGGCGATCATTTTCGCGGCCTGCTCCGCCTGCCAGCGGCGTCCGGTCAGGCCATGCATCGCCTTGGCTCCCGTCTCGCCCAGCCAGAACGGCAGGCTATTCTTCCGGCCCAAGCTGGCGTAAGTTGCCAGCACGCCACGCTCATCCTCGTTTTCGCCGTTGCCGATCGGGCCGCCGAAACGCGGCGTTTGTTGGGGATAGGCGTGGATGTCCCAGGCGTCCTGATAATGATCCAGCCCTAGTTCCAAGGCCTGTTTAAACCACTGCCCTGCCCCATCCTTGTCGCCCGGCCGCACCAGGCTGCCGCCGACGTAATGGGCGTCGCTGCGCTGCTTGTGCGCCTGCTCATATTCCCACTTGGCGCGTTGCACCCAATGCGCAGGCTCGCGCAGCTTTTGCCATTCGGCATCCGAGCGAATATCGATCTCGTTGGTCGATTTGAAAAATCGGGTAAATGCCGAAGCCGTATTGATGAAGTTTTGGCCATCTGCCTGATTGTCGTTCAGCCAAGCGCTATCGCCCGAAGAATCGGCGAACAAGACCAAACCGAGCTGTTTCGCCCGCTCCCATTTCGGCCGGTACTGCGGATCGAAACCCGGATAGCTGCCATAGCTTTTGTAAATCCCCATCCGTTCCAACCAGGAGAAATACCCGTCCTCCTGCTTGAAGCTCTTGTCGCCGTCGGCCAAGGCGTAATAGTCGTTGTTCCATAGTTTTTTCTTGTCCAGCCGTTGCTTTTGCTCGACAGCACCACCTACGACAGAGAAGCCATCGGCCGGATAGTTCATGATCAACTTGCCGTCGGGCGTATGCAACGAGGAGTAAACGGCGTAGTAGCCGGGCTCGCTGAGCTTGCCGAAGTCCGCTTCGACTTGGCTGGGAAACTGATCGCTTATTTCCCGAACCGCGATCTCTTTGCCGCCGTAATCGACCAGACGCAGGCGCAGCTTTGCCGGAAAGCGCGGCAATGGTGCAGGCAAAGCAGTTTCCTCCAGAACCGGATGCCAGCGCATATCCACCCGCAGTTTGAGCGGGTCGCCCGGATGCGGCAGGTTGGCCGGCGCGTCGACGAAGATCAGAGGCCGCAGCTTGGCGGCGATGCCGTTAAGCGCAAGATCGGCGTCGGGATCGGTCGGTTGCGTCTTGATCGAATCCAGAGGCTTACCGGCCGGGTCGGTGAATAAGCCCGTAAAGTAAAACCGTTGGTTTTGGTCATGCTGCATCACCAGCTTGACCAGCAGACTGTGCCATCCGGGCGACAGATCCAGCGTCGCGAGTTGCGGTGCTTCGGGGCGAACCGACAACGCGGTAGCCACCAGCCCTTCGGTAGTCAGCCCGTGCAGCAGTTTTTTTACCTGCTCGCCGGCAGAAGATGAGAACCCGGCCGGTGGGTTCGGGTCATCGGCCAGTTTGAAAGACTGCCCATCCAGCCAGCCGAAGGTTCTGATGCCGGATTGTTTCAGATGCAGCAACGTCTTTGTGGGCTGATCGACATGCAGGTAGAGCTGAGCATAGCCGCTGCCGCGCGACCAGCCGTAGGAATGCTGGGTGTTGGCCTCGATGTCCGCAATGCCGCTGGCTTGCGTAGTCGCGACACGCCAAGCCCGCATTTCCCCGCCCATCATTTGCAGGCTGAGATAGGGTTGGCCGGGATTCGGACGCAACACGGTCTCGCTATCCAGCCCGAAAACCGAAACGCCCGATAAGCCGTCCTGCAAACCGCCCACCAGCCATGCACCCGGTATGCCGCCCTTAAGCGGCTTAGGCGCATCCGCTGCGACCGCCGTCGGCGTGGGCATTATGCCGACTTTGCCGGGCTCGGCAAGAAATCGGGGTACGTCCTGTTCGCTATTGGGCTGGGCCAATACGCCGAGGATGCCGTAATGATCGTCGGTCATCAATGCGGCAGGCAGTGCCGGGAGATTCAAGTTGCGGGCCAAAGCTTCGGCTTCCGGCCCTATCAGATAGGAGACCGACAGCGTTTCATAGTTGGGCCGCGCGGCCTCGGACGCCAAGCCTTTGAACAAGATTTCGCCTTTTTCGCCTTTGCCGTCGAGCACAGTAAGGCGTCGGCTCGCGTCAGGCAACGCCTTGGTCAGCGCCAGAAAACGATTCCTGTCCTGAGCCTCGGCGGCGGTCATCCAGTCGCCCAGCGGCGTCTCCAGTTTCAGCAGGAAGTCGTCGAAGACTTTGGCTCCGTCCGCCTTACCGGTATTGTTGATTTCCAGCCAGCGATCACCCGGCAATACGGTGACGGTAGCTGCGGCTTGCAGCCATTGATATTCCCAAGGCGTGGTGTTGGTCAGGGCAAAATCACCGCGCGTCGCCAATTCATCGGACTTTGCCCCGGCCTTGACGGTGAAATTCTGACTGACCTGGGAGACTTCGCCGCCGCTTTTGTAGCGGGCATAAAAACGGTACTGTCCCGGTGCAATCGCAGGGGTCAGTTCAAATCGGAAACTGGCGCCCCAGTCTCCGAAACCCTGGTGAAAAACCTGAACTTCGTCTTTTTCGGTCAACAATGACGCGGCGCCGGGACCGGCAGAGGCCGTACCGACTTGGACTTGCAGGGCGGGATCTTTTTCCATTGCTGCAAGTGCAGGTGCATTGCCCAAGTCCAGCAGCACCAGCGGTCTGTCCGCCGTGCCGCTGGCCGGCAGCGCGGACAATGGCGGGGCGAGCAGGAAGGCGTCGAAAACCTTGGCATCATGACCGGCACCGTTATCCCGCACCTCAATGACGGCATCGTCGGCCTTGAGACTTACCGGCGACTCGGCGACTATCCAGGCATAATCCCAACCCTTAGGCTTCATGGACAGTGTGGCGCGCAGCTCCAGCCGGGATGAATCGGGTCCGGCCCAAACTTCGAAAGATTGCACACAGACATTGGGATCACCGCCCTGCCGCCAGCGCGCCCAAAAAGATAAGGTTTGGCCGGGAGGCCAGGTTTGACGTTGAAGCGGAAACTGACCTTCCAGTTGCCGAAGCCGGGATGCAAGGAACTGATTTCATCCTTATCGGTCTGAATCGAAGCGTCTCCTTCATGGGCGGAAACTTCGCCTGTAAACACCCGCGTCGTCTTATCGCCTTCGCCAACCGACGGTGGGGCGCTGCCCAGTTCGAGCAACAGCGCAGGCCTCTCGGCAGTACCGTGTACCGGTAATCCTGCGAATACATCGGCTTTGGCAACGGACGACCCGGCCAGCGCAACCAACACCGTTTGCAATGTAAAAATAGACAAAATCAATGACTTCATAGATAGTAAAAATTGGGTTATGGATAAACTGCCGAACTTACCCTTTGAGTGCATAGGTATCTATCCAATGCAGCATTCCTGCAGGAATTCGCTCCGGGCTATCCTGCCCGAAGCCCTTCGCGTACAATGTAAATGCAGTCCAGACGGCTTTGTGCCGGGATGACGTTGATACAATTTACGTAATATCTATTAAAGTGAACATTTTTTTGAATTTAAACAATACTTTTAATCAAATCCTAATCACACCCGACAAGCTAGTGATGCGGCACTTGTGTGTATAATAAGGACTATTAAGTCGAGCTAGTCAGCAAATGTATCGGATACATGCTAGGACTTTTCAACGCCCAAATCGGGTTCACTTGCAGCACGGCATCCCGAATGGTTTATTGCAGAGAGGCTTACTTTTGACAATCAAACACAGCAATCAATGAAAGAGCTTCATTACCGACTTTGTTCTGGATATTTTCAGAAAACCGGATTTGTCGAAACTTTGGTCGAGACTTTCGTCAAAACAAGGGGGACGATTTACATCTCTTTTCAGCCGGATAAAATTCAAAAATATTTTATCGTTAAAATCCCTTATCGTTCTGGGCTTTGTGATTGCCGTTATTCCGCTTTTTTTGGCCGTCATGTACGCTGCTTTTGGCATGCGCGAAACCTCGGCATTGGGCAGGACCATCAATTCCCAGGTCTTCGAACAGACCAAGGCGATACGCCTGGTTTTGCAAAAGACTGCCGATATTGAGCGAAAAGCCAGACTGTTCGTTCTGCTGTCGGATCCGGCCATACGCCAGCCTTATGAGCAACAATCGTATGAAAGTACGCGGGCATCGTTCAAACAAGCCTTGAGCGAGTTGCTAAAACTGCATGTCGATAACAAAATCGCTCTATTGGTCAACGAATTATCGGAAAAGGAAAATCTGATTTATCAACAGATCATTGGCTCGGCGAGTGAGAATAATCTCAAATTGCCGGTCGATGAAGCGTTCCAGGGACTGCGCGAGTCCTCCATCAGCCTTTCGCGTGAATTCGAGAGCCACGTTGATCATCAATTCAACGAATTACGCCAGCAATCGGAATCCCTTGAACAAGGGACTGTTAATCAAGGGCGCGGTTCTGTTGGCAATCTCGTTTATCTTCATCGCGATACTGCTGGCCATACTCTCGCGTTCAATGCGGCAACTGGATACCAGTATCCGCCGTCTGGGTTCGGGGGAACTCGACGAACCGATTGATGTTGCAGGCCCTTCGGATCTGCGCTATCTGGGCAATCGTCTGGAATGGCTGCGAACGCATTTGATGGAACTGGAGGTTTCGAAACAGCAGTTCATGCACAACGTGGCCCGCGAGATCGATCTGCCGTTGGAGAGTATCCGCGAAGGCGCGGAACTGCTTGTAAACGAGGCGGATGAGGAACCGGACAGTGCGCGGCAGGACATCGCACGGCTACTATGCAGCAATGTCGACAAGCTGAAAACAGTGTCCGAGGAATTGGTTCGTTATAGTCAGATCAACTCGAAGCCGGAAATGAACCGCAAGCAAACCGTCAATATGAAAGACTTGCTTGAGTCGGTCATCGAGGATTTTCAAACCCGTCTACAGGCCAAATCGATTAGCTTGAAAAAGCTGGTCAGGCCGGTCGAGATTTCCGGAATCCACGAGCAGTTGCGAAGCATTATCGAGCAGTTGATGTCGAATGCGGTGAAATATTCGCCGACGGGCGGCGAAATACGCATCATGCTTCGCGATTCGGGCACACAGATGGAATTGGAAGTCGAAGATGAAGGGCCGGGTATTGAACCCGATGAACGTGCGCATGTGTTCGAACCCTTTTTCCGTGGCAAGACCGCCCAAGGCGACGATGATGTCGAAGGTCCCGGATTGGGGCTGGCTATTGTCAAAGAATATGTCACCAACCACCAGGGCAAAGTCGATATTATTGACTCAAGACAAGATCAACATGGGGCTCGCATCCGCGTTCAAATACCGCTAACCGGAGAAGCCTGAAAAATATGGAACAACACTATCTATGCTGTCATTACTTTCTATTCGAAAAATAAGTTTAGCGCTAAGCCTTTTGCTGCTGACCGGATGCGCCGAGTTCAATTCCGGTTGGAACGGATATCCAGACCGTTATAACGATCCCTATGCGCAGTCAGACTTTGATGAACTGCTGGCTTTCGGAGCCAACATGGCCAAAATACCGCCTTCGTCACGCGCCGATGTATGCCGCACCTTACTGAAGCGCCAAAAAAATTCTCCCGGAGCCGGGGATATACTTACACCTGATGGTAGGCCGCTTGCTTTCCGATGCCTGTGGCGACATTCCCAAAATTCTGAACGGAGTAGACTCTATCCCTCCCGGAAGCCTGTCCGATGAACGGATGCAGAAACTTGTCGCTATTCATACGGAAGCCTTAAAACGGTTGCAAAATGTGTCGAGAAAACTCGGTTCGCTGGAGCGCAAACAAAAAACGTCCAATCTGTACTGGAATCGAAAGATACCAGATGGATCGAAGAAAGATGAAACTCGCCTGCTGCGAGAAAAACTGGAAGCCATCAGATCCATGGAAAAACACCTGGATGAGAGCGGCGACGCAAATTAGAACGCATGTTTCGTTTCCGTTTGGCAGTTGTCATCGTTGTTTCGTTCGGTTTTGTCTTGTTTTTAGGAATCGCGCTGTATTGGGGTTCAAACCAGGTTGCCCGGTATTTTCAGCGCAGCCAAGCGGCGTATGAGGCTTTCGATCGTTATGAGCGATTGTCCCAGGAAGCCTATCGCCACTTCAAACAGCGGATGGATAGGCTGATAACGGCCAGCCCGACTGCGGAAGCCGGTGTGGAATCATCCAAACATCGTCTCTACGAAGCGATGCAGGAACTTAGAAATACTGCGGTAAAGACACCGGTCAGAGAGTCCTGCTGAAGATTGGCCAGATAAACCCGCCGAACTGGAAAGAGTTGCCCATTTCACCGCCTTTCTGGATGCCAGCGAGTATCGGTTCGACGAAGTCGAGCGGTTGCGTCAGCAGGGCAAGCACGAAATGGCGGTGCAGGCACTATCGAAATTCTCGGAAGAAGAAATCGACGGAAAATTCCAGCCGCTGATCGATGCCGCCATCAACGCTGAACGGGAAAAGGCCGGAAAAGCCAAGCAAGAACTGGAGGATTTGGTTGCTCAGTCGCGTTGGATCGCCATCCTGGCGTCATTGACTGCGGCGATGTTTAGCCTCACGTCCGGGGTATTACTGCTGCGCGGCGTCAGGAAGCCTATCGAAGCGTTGATGAAGGGTACCGACGAAATAGCCTCCGGTAATTTGGATTATCGCATTGCTCTCAATACCCGCGATGAATTCGGCTATCTCGCCAGCCACTTCAATCAAATGGCGCAGGAACTGGAAGTTCAGCAAAATAAACTGCGCGAGGGACGCGCCGTGCTGGAGAAAAGGGTGGCCGAACGCACTTTCGAACTTCATCAGTTAAATGAAGAATTAAAACGCATGGACAACGCAGCGACGGGAGTTTTTAGCCGACATCAGCCATGAACTGCGCACCCCGATTACCGTCATCCGCGGGGAGGCGGAGGTGACTCTGCGAGGCCAGGAGCGCGATGCCGAGGAGTATAAGGATGCTTTACACCGCATCGTCGAACTGTCGATGCAATTGGGGAAATACGTCAACGATCTATTGTTTCTGGCCCGTACCGAAACCGCCAACCTCCAATTTGAATGGGATAGCCTGGACTTGGCAGAACTGGTGACCGGTGCCGTCGAGGATTTTCAAGTGATGGCCGAGGAAAACTCGATTTCGGTTTCCCTGGATGCACCAGCCGAACCGGTGTGGGTGCGCGGCGACAAACAGCGGCTTCGACAGGTACTGTTCATTCTGGGCGACAATGCCTGCCGGTATTCGAACCCTGGAGGACACATCGCGGTCGCCTTACGGGTGGACGGAAAGGAGGCAAGCTTCAGCCTCACGGATCAGGGCATAGGCATACCCGCTCAGGATTTGGAGCGTATTTTCGACCGTCATTTCCGCAGCCAGAATGCCCTGCGTTCGCGGGACGATGGCACGGGCCTGGGCTTGCCGATGGCCAAGTCGATCACTGAAGGCGCACGGCGGACGGCATCACGGTGACCAGCATTGAAAACTCAGGCTCGACGTTCACGGTGACGCTTCCGCTGATTTCGGCAGAACAGGATGACAATCAGATAAATGAAAAATAACTTACATACAATAATCTAATGAGTATCGGCTATATGCGAGTTCTGCTAGTGGAAGACGATGAGCGGATTGTCGATTTTGTTCAGCGAGGACTGAAGGCCGAAGGCTATGCCGTCGAGGTGGCTCGTAGCGGGCTGGAGGCCATAGCGCTGGGTACCGAGGGTAAGTTTCAGGCCATCATTCTGGATCTGGGCTTGCCTGATCTCAATGGCCGACAGGTTTGCGAGCGCTTGCGCAACGGTGGCGTCGACACCCCGATTCTAATGTTGACGGCCAGAGACACTGTGCAGGATAAGGTGACCGGTTTGCGCTCGGGCGCCGATGACTATATGACCAAGCCTTTCGCATTTGAAGAACTGCTTGCCCGAATCGAGGTGCTGATGCGTCGCCGTGGCGGCGAGATCAAACCGGAAATCAAAGAATTGCGGATAGCCGACCTCATATTGAATGGGGAAACCCATGAAGTGAGGCGCGGAGAAACGCTAATCGACCTGACGCCGAAGGAATTTGCCTTGCTGGAATGCTTTATGCGGATGCCCGGCAAGGTGTTGAGCCGTACCCGGATCCTGGAACAAGTATGGGGCTACAGCGCCGATCCATTGACCAATGTGGTGGATGTCTATATTCGCCAGTTGAGACGAAAAATCGATGACGATTATGAGCTAAAACTTCTCAAGACTGTGCGAGGATTCGGCTACAAAATGGACGCCCTCTAGCATTACCCCGGCAGCGAATCGGTTATTCTGTTATCAAGCGCGTAACAATACCGACGCTCAGCTTTAAACCCTTTCGCTCAGCCACAAAATTATTAGCCTGAATCAAGATTCGCAAAAGCGCACAAATCAGTTACTTTTCAGCGTAAAAATACGTAAAGATACTGGCGCTGCAGTTTATTTACGATATGATAGACTCCTGGCGTTAGCCAAATTAGCATCCCTAAAAGGTAACCGCTTTGAACTTTAAGCCGCTTCATCATCTTAAGCATTCCAATTTTATCCAACATTCTCACTATTACACACCCTATTAACCGTTGAGATTCTCGTGACTAATAAAAATAAAAACCCTTACGCCAACCTCGATTTACGTAATCAAATTTATATGGAATGCGCCTCGATGGCCGGATACGCCCTGGCAAGGGGAAAATCTGTCCCTGCCGACGCCGTTAAAAATATCGAAGCATTCAATGGAGGAATCGGTTCCGCGCCAATCCAAAGAGAAATGGATATTACGACGTTAATCGAAACTCACGACTTGTTGGCGCGGCTGATTGAACCGGCAACACCGCAAACCGTATTATTGCTCGATAGAGAACGAGAATCCGAAACGATGCTTAAATTTTTGGGACCGGTTTCGTTAGTCCGCGAGCTTATGCTGGCGGCGGTCATTTCTCTGGTTGTCTTCATTGGTTTATTGGCCTCCCCCTATATAAATGGCGCCACCTTAGCACAAGACGTTTTGTCGGCAGATGGCTTAGAACAATTGACTCGTTTGATTTTTTACGTCGGCGCAGCTGGCCTAGGCGCATCATTCGCCGCGCTATATACGGCCAATAACTTCATTTCCAGAGGCACTTATGATCCTTGTCACCAATCGTCTTATTGGATTCGTTTTTTGCTGGGCATCATCGCAGGCTTGTTGCTGGCGCTGCTGATCTCAGAAGAATCCATCCAAGCTGATGGGATGATTTCGAAAGGAATCGTCCGACCGCTATTAGCAATTTTAGGCGGCTTTTCCGCTGATTTGCTTCATACCGTTTTATGCCGGATGGTGGAAACGTTCCAATCCTTGTTTGAGGGCAGCACACAAAGCATACTGGATGCTAAAAACCAAGAAGCTAAGGCAAAGCTCGCCGGCTTGGAAATCAAAAGACGGATGGAGTTGGTTCAAAACCTAATGCAGGTGCAACAGCAGATGGGCGCAGAAACCGATCCTGAACTCGCAAAACAGCAACTCAATGAACTCCTGCAAAATTTAATGCAGTCTAAATAGGCTGCTTGAATAACCAAACTGCATCAAGGCCTGCGCTGATCTTCAAAAAAGGTTGGGCAGGCTGCACACACCATTCAAAGCCACTTAAAGAAACTCTAAGACGGCTCATTCTTCTTCGCTGTTCACGACCAGCCCCGTAGGTATTTGTACTCATTGTAATGATGGGAAAATCAGGGAACAATGAGCCCTAATCGCTAAGGTAAGCAGCGACCATGTGACCGGCCCGGTTATCAGAGGCGCTGAAGTTAAACGCTTTGCTCAGGTATTGCATTTATACATCTGACTTTACTCTGCGCTTTATTAGATCCGTGCGCTTTCACGGTTTTCCTGTCGGTTATGGCGGCTTAGCTTTAACGTTGTATCGTCATTTCGTTTCCCAGATTAAAAGGCGATTGGAATATGTCAAAAAACAAAAGGAGTGCAATGCAATGAAAAATAAAACGAAATACCCCCTCGTGTTAGGGTTCACGGCACTGTTGGGGATTGCTGGGCAATCAGTAATCAACTCTACTGCGAGCGCCGCCCCAATCGCCCAGAATCAAACATCCGGGAATTTCCCAGCAAGCGGTAACCGGACTGAAAAAATGCATATTGCCACCGTCGAAACACAGGGCCTTAATACCGTGCTGGATATACCGTTGCGCCTGGGTGGATTGGCGGCAACCGTTGTCGGCACCGGCCTGTTTATCGGCACCAGCCCTATTACCGGCTTGATGACCGCCGTGTATCCGCATAACGCCATAGAAAAAGCGGCGGATTTTCTCGTTGTCAGACCCGGCAACTACACTTTTATCAGGCCTAGCGGCGATTTCAATTATGACTCACGCTCCGACGATGAAAAATAGACGCTAACTATTCGGCATCGGTGTCCCCTTATTAAAAAATGCGACACGGATAAATCCGCCTTACAGCGAATAATGCCACACACATGATGGAGTCTCCCCATGGAATTAAAAACAAGAATGCAAAGTTTTGGCCTGTCTAAAACAGTAACGGATATAAATTATAAAGCGACTAAATCAGACGCAGACGCAGTAACTGAAAAACCGGAACAAGCTTTTGCGCCATTGCTACTAAAAATACTTTCTCCGGTAGAGTTGGAATTTAAAGAAAGCATCCATTCCAAGTTGCTCGATATTCTCGATTTATCGCTGATCAGCGGAATTGAGGAAAAAGAAGCCAGGAAACAGATTCGGGCGGTGGCGCAAAAATTAATCGACGACGAATCTATCCCGTTAAATACGCAGACCCGGCATCAAATAATTAAGGAAGTTGAAGACGACGTACTGGGCCTTGGGCCTTTGGAAGCCTTGCTGTACGACCCCAGCATTGCCGACATTCTGGTTAACGGTTACAGGAAAGTGTATGTCGAACGATTCGGCAAGCTGGAGTTAACGCCGGTCAGGTTTAATGACGACAATCACCTGATGAAAGTGATCGACCGGATTGTGTCGAGGATTGGCCGCAGGATTGACGAGTCGTCGCCGATGGTCGATGCCAGGTTGCAGGATGGCTCCAGGGTAAACGCTATTATTCCCCCGCTATCGATTGACGGGCCTTCGTTATCGATCAGGCGGTTTGCCGTCGATAAAATGGGGCTTGACGATCTGGTCAAAAGGGACGCCTTAACCGACTATATGGCTGAATTCCTTAAAGGTGCGGCAAAGTCCAAATTGAATATCCTGATTTCCGGCGGCACAGGTTCAGGCAAAACAACGATGCTGAATGCCATTTCAAATTTTATCCCCAGTAACGAAAGAATCATTACCCTGGAAGATTCAGCGGAACTACAGCTACAGCTACCCCATGTTTTGCGCCTGGAAACCCGGCCTGCCAACGTTGAAGGCAAGGGCGAGGTAACCTTGCGCGATTTGGTGCGCAACAGCCTTAGAATGCGGCCGGACCGCATCGTCATTGGAGAGGTCAGGAGCGGCGAGGCGTTCGACATGCTGCAGGCGATGAATACCGGCCATGACGGCTCCTTTACTACCGTCCATGCCAATAATCCGAGAGATGCCCTGGCGCGCCTTGAAAACATGGTATCCATGGCGGGATTGGAAATGCCGGCTAAGGCGATCAGGAATCAAATTGCATCTGCAATTAATATTATCATTCAACTAGGCCGTCTCGAAGACGGCAGCAGACGAGTCATCAGTATTCAAGAGGTGGACGGCATGGAAGGCGAAGTGATTACCTTGTCTGAAATCTTTAAATACCAGCGCCGCGGGATCGATGAAAAAGGCGTTGTCCTGGGTCAATATTGTTCGACAGGACTCATTCCAAAATGCATGACCAATTTAAAACAAAGGGGCGCCAACGCAGATCTGTCGATTTTCACCAATAATCTCAATTAAAAGCAGGAGAATAATATGACCAGTGATATGGCGGTATTATTTGTCGGATTAGTATTTTTAACGGTCTTTGCGGCATCGCAAATCCTGGTATTACCGACCATGGGCACGAGTCATACAGACCGCATTAAACTAAAACAACGCTTGGAAGGCATTATCCTGGCACATGGCGATTCCGAAGCGTCGATTATTAAAGAAAAATACCTTAACCGCTTGGGCCCCATAGAACGTAACCTTGAGCGTTTGCCCGGCATGTCGAGGTTAAAATCATTGCTGGAGCAGGCCGGAAAGCAACAGATAGCTTACCGGTTTGCATTGTATGTATTGCTCTTATCTGGCGCGATAGCGTTAGTAATCTGGCTGAATTTTCATCACCTGATCATAACCTTGGCGGCATTTATTGTTGTCGCTATTTTGCCGATAGTCTGGCTGAAAAAACAAAAATCCAAACGCTTGGAAAAGTTTGAAGAGCAATTGCCTGAGGCGTTGCAAATGATGGCCAGAGCCTTGAAGACGGGTTATCCGTTCTCCGAATGTATGAAAATAGTCTCCACCGAGATGAGCGAGCCCATCAGTCAGGAATTTGGCATGACCTATGAGGAAATCAATTACGGGCGTGATGTTGAGGTAGCGTTTGCATTGATGATAGAACGGGTTCCCAGTGTCAGTTTAATAGCGATGAGTACGGCGATTATAATCCAACGGGAAACAGGCGGTAATCTAGCCGAGGTGCTGTTGAAAATTAGCGCAGTATTAAGCGGGCGTTTTAAATTGCAGCGACGTATAAAAACGTTGTCGGCGGAAGGCATGATGTCGGCCTGGGTGATGCTTTTGCTGCCGTTGGCTCTGTTTGCGGTGGTGAGCTTGATGAATCCTGAATACTTTAAGCCGGTTTATGACTCACCCGATAGAATGTTATATCTCTATGTTTTTATGGGGCTGGAGTTGATCGCTGCTTTCTGGATACGGACCATTATTAATATTGACGCGTGAGGTAAAGCAAATGGACTTTTTAATGCAATTATTGATAGGGCTAATGGGAAGTCAATGGAGCGTTATCTTAATGATAGCCGCGGCGGTTTTTATTTTGGCTTTAGCATTTATGTCACTATTTGATGACTTTTTTGACCCGGTGCGTTCCCGTTTTAAACGGGAAATAGATACCGATGCGATTTCGATACTTGAATCCAATGCCATATCGGAAAAGCTTCGTAAACATAATAATATATTTACCCCTACCAATAAGTCGCTATTACAAAGATCAACCATGCGTCTTCATTATGGAGGATTTCATGGAAGGAACAGTTTATTGCATTACTATGCCTTAAGAATGTTATTAATGATTATGTTGCCTTTGTTGGTGTTGATAGTCATGGGACTCATTCCCGGCATGAAAGGCGAAACAATATTTCAATCCGCACTGGGAGCAATAGCTTTAGGTTATGTAGGGCCCAGTTTTGTCTTAGATAGACTCATTACCAACAGACAAAAAATTATTCGCAGAGCTTTTCCCGATGCACTTGATTTGTTGGTCGTATGTTCCGAAGCAGGCTTGAGTCTGGATGCTGCAATACAAAAAGTAGCTGCCGAAATTAACATCAGTCAGCCCGTATTGGCGAATGAACTGAATACTGTTATCGCCGAAACCCGCGCCGGCATTGATCGGCATAAAGCCTTGCAAAGACTGGTTGAACGAACCGGAATAGAAGACATCAAAGGATTGGTATCAACGCTGTCACAAAGTATGCGTTTTGGAACAAGTATTGCCGAGACACTAAAGGTTTATTCAGAAGAACTCAGAGATAAAAGAACGCAAGCAGCCGAGGAAATGGCTGCGAAAATTGGCGTAAAACTGATTTTCCCATTGGGTACCTGTTTATTGCCGGCGTTCATGATAGTCGTTATGTTGCCTGCGGTGATTATTTTTAAAAATCTTTAAAAGAATTGCAGCCAATATGCGGATTTCTGGATAACGATGTTTTTACCATTCGCAGTAATAAAAATGTTACCTCTATAGCTACCGAAATCCCCTGTTTTCCCAATATAAACACAGGGGGTTTCATTACCGGATGAATATGATGAATAACATAAAGAAACTAACAAACCTCATTTTTTTGGCTATTTTAAGTCTTGCGCTGCTTACAGCCTGCAATCCCGGCAACATTAGTGAAGCGGAGAACAGTAGCGTCGAACAGGGAACCAAAGATATTTTGCAAAGCGCCGGGCTTGATGTCAATTCGGTTGAAGATGCCGTGTTAAAAGCGGAAAAAGCGGCGCAGAGCGGCAAGATGGATCTGGCTCAGCTTTATTATATAAAAGCCTACGATCTGGAACCAACCAATGTTCAGGTCTTGCAAAAAATGGCTGACTTATATACCGAGCTAAAAAAATACGATCTGGCGGAAGTCAGCCTCAAATTAATATTAAAACAACAACCGAATAATTTAAAGACAACAGAACAATACGGACTGCTGTTGATTAAATTGAGGAATTACCCGGAAGCAAAAGAAAACCTCGGTCGGGTTGTCGCCATGCAGCAAAGCTGGTCTGCTTTTAACGGCTTAGGGATTATTGCCACCTTGCAGGGCGACTATCTGAAGGCTGAAGACTTTTTCAAGAAGGCTGACGGCATTTTACCGAACTCGCCCGAGCTACTTAATAATATCGGCTTTGCGCTCTATTCAGCCGACAAACTGGCCGAAGCAGCGCCCTATTATATTAAAGCCCTGCAAATCAATCCCGGCTTTAAAAAGGCGATCTATAACTACGCGTTGCTGCAAGCGCGTTTAAGCAACTATGAACAGGCCCATAGCGCCTTTGCCAAAGTGTCATCACCAGCGGAAGCAAGTAACAATACCGGCTATATTGCGATGATGAATGGCGATTACGCCGAAGCAAACAATTATTTGCAAGAAGCCATCAATGCATCGCCACGGTTTTATAAAAAAGCCAATGATAATTTAATGCGGCTGGATATGCTGGAAAAACAGTAAGCCTGATACATCATTTTTATGCTATCAAATCTACAGGCATGAAAATCGACCTTAGGAACATGTAAACAACATATGTAGGGGCGAATTCATTCTCCCTGAGCGGATAAATCCGCCCCCTACAACATCTCTTTCGTTGGCTCACAACCCATCATCCAAAAATCCTGGCAGTAAACGCCTTCGGCGGCCCGCGTTCGTCCTCCGTTCGTCACGACGCACAACTTCGCGTTGCTACGCTGTGCGCCATGACTCCCGCAATGACTTGACGCCGTGTCGAATGGCCTTACATTTTGACTACGCTTCCGCTATCGCTACAACTTCGTCAAAACGCCCGGCCGATACGGCTACGCGGGGGACGTCGTACATCACTCCACTAGCGTCACGCTTCCTACTCCTTCGCTTTCGCTGCTACTCGCTACAGCATATTACTAATCAGGAAATAATTTAGATGCAACTGACCTGGTTTGTAAGTATTCGTACCAATGTTTTTTATCTCTTTTTAAACTTAAAATAATTTTAAGCTATTTTATAACTGATTATTTAAGACTGGAAATAAGCCCATTAATAATATTAACACCACTACAAATGGGTTTATTATTAATTAATAAGTAGGTAACTTTTATGCAACCGACTTGGTTTTTAGGTATTCGTACCAATGTTTTTTATCTCTTTTTAAACTTAAAATAATCTTAAGTTTTTTAGCTGACTATTTAAGACTGGCAATAAGCCAATTAATAATACTAAATATTAAATCATGCACTGGTAAAGCATATTGTTCATTAAAATAACAAACTGTATACCTATAGCAGGGTAAATTCATTACAAAGCATTAATAGCCGTGCGACTGATTTTGCCCGGTAGACTAAAAGCAGGATGGTTTTTTTAGAGATGGATCTGTAATCAGGTGATTTGTTATGCGGAAACAAATCGTATAACAAATATTTTAAATTTTGATTGAGGAAATAATCATGAGAAACATAACATACAAAATAAAAGCATTTCTTGTTAACCAACAAGGCGGCGAAACCGCAGAATGGGCGGTTATTGTAGGCATCCTGGTTGCCATTGGGGTCGCAGTTTATGGGCCTACTGGAGGATTAGGGGCAGCTATAGGTACGGTTGTTGGCGCGGTTAGCACTGCCATAGCCGGTTAGTCCGTTGGTGCGTTAGAAAATAAGTCTTCTCCTCTTGACCTTGCCATTGAAGGAGAAGACATTTTTCATTATAAAAACTTGGCCTTCCCTAAGAATTTATAATAAAAAATAATATTAGAAAGACAATTACGAAACGCCATTATATAAGAACATATTGAATACCATGGCATTTCATATTTAATAACATGACAATATATTTACAGCACATTCATGAATATCATTTATTTTATACTTATAGTATTTATATTGATTGCCGCCGGCGCTGATATTGCCACACAAAAAATACCTAACTGGAGTTTGTTTGTTATTACCGTGTCAGGCTTGAGTTGGAATTATTTTTTTGCTGATGGACTAAGTTTGCTGGAAAGTAGTACCGGCCTTATTGTCGGCTTATTTTTAATGTTACCTGGTTACGTTTTTACTGGTATGGGTGCAGGCGATGTAAAACTCATGGCAGCAATAGGGAGTGTGGTCGGCGTTGATTCCGTGTTGAATGTTGCTCTCTACAGTTATATTGCGATCCTTGTCATGGCAGTTGTGTTTATCACCGTGAAGGGAGGCTTGGTTAAATTGCTGCTTAGATACAAAGCACTTATTTATGGTTTGTTTGCCGGGAAATGGTCTTACCAAAAGCCGGACAACTCGGATATTGCAAGCTATCCATTGCCACTGGCACCGGCAATTGCATTATCTACTTTTTATGTTTTATATCCGAAATTTTGCAACATGGGACTTATGGTTAATTTATGTCACTTTTAGAGCTAATTAAACAACCCCGCACGATTGACGAGACCGCTCTCGATGCTGAGTTATTGCTTGATTTAACGCTGAAGCATCTTTACGACGGCGGCGTTCTGGATTTGCAGCAGTTGGCCGACAGGATGGCACTGACGGGAAACCTGATAGAAGGGATTTTGATTACCTTGCGTAAAGACTCCCGGATTGAGGTGTTAGCAGCAAAAGAAAATAGCGCCGGAGTACGCTATCAGTTAACCGATTTAGGCCGCTCCGAAGCGAAAAATGCCTATTTACGTAGCGGCTACATTGGCCGCGCCCCGATTGCAATCGATCATTACAGGCAGTTGGTTGAAGCGCAATCCGTATTCAATTGCACTGCTCGCAAAGCGGATTTAATAGAGGCCTTTGCCGGTGCCGTGCTAGAAAAGCATTTGTACGACCAACTGGGACCGGCTTTGCATTCCGGTCGCGCCATATTGGTTTATGGCCCGGCGGGTAGCGGCAAGACCTATATTTGCAAGTGCCTGGCACGTTGTTTAGGCGGCCCGATACATCTACCCTACGCTATTGCTGTGGGCAGGGAAATCATCCAGTTTTTTGATCCGCTAATACATATCCCTGCTTATAAAGTCGACGAAAAAGTCGGCTTTCATTTCGATACACGTACCGATCAACGCTTGATTTTTTGCGAACGGCCGGTCGCCATCAGCGGCGGCGAGTTGACCATGGACAGGCTCGAATTGCGTTACGACCCTGTCACCCGGTTAAACCATGCGCCCATCCAGTTAAAAGCCAATAACGGCATTTATATCGTTGACGATATGGGGCGGCAGCGTATGCCGCCAATTGAATTATTAAACCGCTGGATTGTGCCGATGGAAGAGCACACCGATTATTTGACGGTGGGAACGGGCCAGCATTTCCCCGTGCCGTTCGACACCGTGCTGATGTTTTCAACCAATTTACACCCCCTGGACTTGGCCGATGAGGCTTTTTTAAGGCGATTGGGCTACAAAATACAATTCACTGATATTACTAAAGAGCAATTCACTTTGATTTGGGGGAATGTGTGCAGGGAACAAAATATAGTGATGGAAGAAGGCGTACTGGATTGCGTTTTCGAATTGTATGACCAGACCAAGCGGTCTTTTTTGCCGTGCCAGCCTCGGGATTTGATTGGCATTGGACTTGACATGGCAGCATTTAAAAATAACCGGGGACACCTAAGCAAAGAAAACATCAGGCTCGCGTGGGATACCTACTTTATTGACATATCAGGAAGGGGTGAGTAAATGAACAGACGTTTTATTATTATGCTGAGTATTGCCTTGCTTCTGGCACTGCTTGCAGCATGGGTTGCCAACAGTTGGGTACAGGGCCGGGCAGCACCCGATTCTGCCGGGTCTGTTGTTGTCGCCGCAGTTGAAATACCCTTTGGCGTCAAGATAGAAGAAGCACAAATCAAGCTGATCGCTTGGCCGGGCAATTCTGCGCCGCCGCAGGGCGCATACTCATCAAAAGATCAAGTCGTCAACAAAGTTGCGATGAACAAATTCTATCCTGATGAAATCATCACGGATAAAAGAATTTCAGAGTATTTGGGCGGCAGTACGCTTTCCGCAATGATTACCAAAGAGTATCGCGCAATATCGGTGCGGGTTGATGATGTGGTTGGTGTGGCCGGTTTTATTTTACCTGGAAACAAGATCGATATTTTGTCCACGAAAATGGACCGACCCACCAATAAAGCGACTACGCGAACGCTGTTGCAGAACATCAAAGTATTGGCGGTAGATCAGGAAGCTTCCCAGGAAAAAGAAAAACCGGCCATAGTCCGGGCCGTTACGCTGGAATTAAGGCCGGATCAGGCCGAAATAATGGTGCAGGCCATGCAGGAAGGGACGATACAGCTGACCTTAAGAAATCCGCTGGATAGCGATATGGAAGACAGGGTTGTCGAAGTAGCTGAAGTTCAACCGAAATCGGTTGAGAAAACACGAGGTAAAAAACGTCTACTAAAGGTAATTCCATGGTCGTGAGATGTGCTGGAAGAATGGAATTAAAGATTGCTGACTTAAGGTGAATTTGCCGGTTTTATGGACGAACGGATTTAATCCCGTAGGCCGGAATAAGCCGGTTCGAGCGACAGCGAGAACCGGTATTTCCGGCAAACACCATCCGGATTCACCGGAAACGCCACCTAGCGCTACGCGCTTGGATGGTCTTATTCCGGCCTACAGGATTCCTCATGTTGAGGTAAGTGGGTAATCGAATTTAGTAAAAATTAACGCTTGTTATTACCAAATGAGTTCGCCATGAATATAAAAACAAATAAAACCATAATCGGTATTTTCTCAATTATCACGCTATGTGCTGCTTATCAATCAGTTGCAGCGGTGAAGAGCGCAGACATTAAATCCACCACGGTGCAAATTGGGTTAAATAAATCCAGGCTGATCACGCTGGACAAGAATATCGTTGAAATATCGCAAGGCAATTCAACAGTTGCGGATTTCCCGGTGGACACTGAGGCTGCGGAGACCAGTTTTATGCCGCCGAACCAGATATTAATCCGGGGAAAATCGTTAGGGACAACGAATTTGTATCTGTGGGGACCGAACCAGAAAGTCATACAAATTCTGGATATTGAAGTGACGCATGACCTGGATTCATTAAAAGCCAAGGTAAATGAGTTACTCCCTAATGAAAATATAGCGGTCCGGTCATCGCAGAAAAATATCGTGTTAAGCGGTGAAGTCAGCACCTTGGCTAATATGCAGGCGGCAATCGATTTAGCGCAAGGTTATTTAGGCTCATCAACAACTCTTGGCGCGGGCAGTGGTGTTAGTCCCGGAGGAACCGGTAACACCAATGTGACAACAAATACGACGCAGCCCAAAGTCGATCCAAGCAAAAGCAGCACCCCATCGGTTATAAATCTGATGAGTGTCGGCGGCGCACAGCAGGTTATGCTGGATGTAAAAGTAGCTGAGATTGACAGAACGCTGATCAAGGGCCTGAACGTCAAATTTAGCGCGTTGCAAGTTTCCAACTCTTTTTCTGTCGGGGCTATTAACGGCGGTGGGAGTTTAGATTCCGTGGGCATTGGTGGATTGCTTAATCGCCACAGCTTTGATGCCGGCGCGGTCTTTTTGCAGGCGCTCAGCGGTGGATTTCTGTTTAACCTGACCATCGATGCGGCCAATGATCAGCAATTGGCGAAAATTCTAGCCCAACCTACGTTAACGACCTTGTCAGGGCAACCGGCAACCTTCATTTCGGGCGGCGAATTCCCTATTCCTGTACCGCAAAGTACCGGTTCAGGTAGCGGGACAATTACCATTCAATTTAAAGAATTCGGTATCGGCTTAAAATTTGTCCCGGTGGTGCTTGATTCAGGGCGAATTAATCTGAACATGAATGTCAGTGTCAGCGAACTATCCCAAGACGCTGCTGTTATTGCTCAGGCAGGAAATAGCAATACCCAATTTTCCATTCCGTCGCTGACTAAACGGGAAGCCAGCAGCACGCTGGAATTGGCGGATGGGCAAACCATGAGTATTGCCGGATTAATCAGCGATAAATTACGCGAAAATGTAAACAAGTTTCCAGGACTGGGAGATATACCGGGCTTGGGTGCGCTATTTCGGAGTTCAAAGTTCCAGAATGATCAATCGGAACTGGTGATTTTCGTCACCCCCCGTCTGGCTAAACCGGTACTGGCACAAAATGCACAATTGCCGACCGACAGTTTTGTTGCTCCGGATGATGTCGATTTTTATGTGTTAGGCAGAACTGAATCAAGAAAAACCAGAAACCGCTGGGAAAAAAATGATGCCAGTCCTATGGGTAACAAGGGCGGTCTTGATGGTGAGTATGGTCAGCAATTAATGAAAGGCGGTCAATAATGAAAACGTTAAATAAAAGTAATACCTTACGGGCAGCGGCAGGCTTATTGTTTTTAGCATTGATACCGGGATGCGCCGAGTGGAATTCACATCCGGTTGTTGTCGAACAAAATTTCGGCCGAGCAGTCAACAACATGGTCCAAAATCAGACTTTGTATCCCGAGCATGGCCAGAATGACAACCCTATTCTGGGAGTGGACGGGCAAAAAGCTCAAGCAGTCATCGATGCCTATCGGAAAACCCCAAACAGTATCAGGGATGGGAGACTGGAAGACGCGAAGAAAGGCGTAATTCTAGATGTTAGACAAGTCGGCGCTGATTAGATATGAATATCTGGCCGCAGTTTAATGATAACCAAAAGCCGGATAGCTTAGACATGCGTACTCAACAGTTAACAGGAACAAGATAATGAAAATAAATTGTTCAAAGAAACAGCGTGGTGCCGTAGTTCCATTGGTAACTATTGCTTTGCCGGTATTGCTGCTTGCTGCGGGTCTGGCATTGGATTTAGGACATACATTTGTCAACAAAACACGCTTGCAGAATGCGCTTGATGCCACCGCATTAAGCGCTGCGATAACCATTGATAAAGATAGTACTAAGAACACAGCAGCGGCAACAACTGCTGGGATAGCAACGTTTAATCTGCTCAAAGCAACATCGGGTAATAATGAATTAGCCAGCTTGAATGGGGCCGCTTTGGTATTTGAATATTCCAAAAAATTAGTTCCTTTTACTCCCGGAACAACTCCACCTGCGTTTGTGAGAGTTACATCGACCGGCATGTTGACGGTAAAGCCTGCGTTAATAAGGGTTTTAAACCAGTTCAAGAGCGATATACCGGTTCCGGCCATTGCTACTGCTGGACCGGTAGGGCAAAACTGCTCGCTGGTGCCGCTGGTAATTTGTCCCGCCACGACTGCGCCAACAAATGGAACGCCGCAAGTAGGATGCAATAGTTATGGTTGTAACGGCATACTTTTTCATGCAAAAACTTGCCTGAAGGGGGGAACCGACGCCAGTAAACAGGCTACGTGCCAGGATGCAAGTTTGCCCACCGGAAATTTTGGGCTATTGCGCTTCGATGGCTTTGCCGGCGGCGCTGACATAAGAGCGCTGTTAGCCGGCACTGTCGATATTTGTACCAACTCCCCTACATGGGAAAACGGCAATAAGGTAGGCCCGGTAAGTCAAGGCATAGCCGATAGGTTTGCAGCGGATCTGGTGCAAACAGAATATATACCCCCAACATATCAAAGCCCGTTTCCACCGGGGGGCTACTATCCACAGTATGTAACAGATACCAACACACAACTTGCTAAAAAGCCAATACCGGCAGGCACCGCTAATAAAAGAGTTATGGCAGTTCCGGTTGTTGATGATTGCACTAAATCGCCCGTTAGCATTATCGCTGCCAGCTGCTTTTTAATGACACAACAAGCTACCCATAAAGGCACTGTAAATGAAGTCATCGGCGAATTAACTGAGGTTTGCCCAGGACCTGGCGCTTTTAGTCCAATCAGTCCTACGTTATTTGGCCCTCACAAAATCGTTTTATTTAAAAGTCCGGGGAGTGGCGACTCATGAGCATCATTAAACAACAAGGTTCATCAACTGTAGAGTTTGCAATTGTACTTCCGCTGCTGTTATTGCTGGTCGTCATGGTATCTGAATTTGGAATCATGTTTTACCGGCTGAACGCAGTGACCAAATCGGTACAAATTGCTGCCCGTTATTTGTCTGATAACGAACACAATACCGCCACCTGACAGTGACCACAGCCAAAAATCTGGCTGTTTACGGCAATAGCTTAGGCACGGGTACACCGATAGTACCCGAGCTTTGCTGTAGCCAATTTAACCGTAACAAACCCAAATCCCCAGCATGTCCAGGTCGTTGCAACGTATAACTCTAGTCTTATATTAGGCAATAGCCTGAATGCACTGATGGGATTGGCGACCGGGGGCAGTGCCGCCACTAATTTTATGACGCTTCATGCCAGCAGCGTAATGAGGTTCAGCCCAATGATAAACAAACATAAACAGAAAGGCGCTGAAACAGTAGAATTTGCAATGATTGCATTGCTGTTCTTTGCAGTGCTGTTTGCCATCATAGAGTTCAGCAGGGCTTTGTTTGTCTGGAATGCATTGACGGAAGCAACCCGCGAGGCGCGAGGATGGCGGTTATTTGTCCCTATCAAAGCCCTATTCCAAAGCAAGTTGCCATTTTTGATGATTATTGCCGGCTCATTAGGAACCAGTCCGATTATTGGCGGCTTGACGCCAGCCATGGTGAGTGTCCGCTATTTGAATCTGGCGGGCACTGTTGAGACCGATCAAACGCTAGATAAGGTTTGCCGAGGTAAGCAATCACGGGTTATGCACACAATTTAATTATTCCTCTCTGGGGCAGAGCGGTAACGGTTCCTACATTCACGACGACCTTGCCGACTGAAAGCCTGGGTGCTGTTCCTACCTATCCGGGTGATCCTTTGATTGCGCCGCAGTGTAATTTTTGATTATTGGTAACCATTCAACACAGAGGAAGGAACACCGATGATACAGCCTAGACAAATAAACACTGATGTAGCGGGAGCTTGGCAACTAGCCCCTCGCACAATTTTAATAATTACTATTTTGGCATTCTTTTAACTTAATTTTCTTAAGAAGATAGCAGATGAACAAAATAACTGAAAATAAAATAAATTTGGTATTAATCGGTGCTGATGAGCTTGCAACTTAAAAAACAGCTATCTATTCTTTCTTACTCAGGCGATATTAAAAGCAAGGTAATCTGTAGCAAGGCAATCATTGATTCCATCAGTAAACATACTCAGGATGAAAACAGCATCGTCATTATCAATTTAACCGAAAATGGCTTGAAAGAATTGCAGGTTCTAAATGACATTAGCGGCAAGAAAGCCTCTATCATCATTATCGGCGATCAGAAAAATGTCGAATTATTAAGCCAGGCAATCCGTGCCGGGGTTAAAGACTTTGTTGATTGTAAGGATTATGAAGACAAGCTGGATGGCGTATTTTGTAATATCAAAAAAAATATGACGCATGTTTATAACGACAACAATGTTAAACGCTTAAATGCAATTATCAATGCTAAAGGCGGTAGCGGAGCCAGTTTTATAGCAAGTAATGTGGCTTATATTTTATCAAAAGACACCGGTCTAAAAGTGGCGTTGGTTGATCTTGATTTTCAATTCGGCTCAATTGGACTCAATTTTGATAAGGTTCCAAAATATACGATCACAGAAGCGTTAAATGCCGTAGAAGATTTGGACTCAGTTTCATTAGAAGCTTATATGTCGAAATATAATGAAAATTTGAGCCTGCTGTTGCCGTCGCCATCGGATATTTTACTGCCCGGCGAAATTAACGTCTCTAATTTAAAGAAGTTGTTGGAATTGCTGCAAATTAATTACAGCCAGATAGTCGTTGATTTGCCAAGATTAATCGATCCGGTTTCCAGCATGATTATGGAACACGCGGATCAGATTACGCTGGTTATTCAACAGAGTTTGGCCCAATTCAGGGATGGCCGGAGATTAATCCAGATTCTAAACAAAGACCTGGATATTCCTTTGGATAGGATATCCATTGTGGCTAATCGGTACGATCCCAAAAACAGCTTACGGATAGAAGATTTGAAAAACATGGTTAATCACGACAAGGTTTATACGATTGCCAATGATTATGAACGGGTTGCAAGCGCATCGAACCTGGGTGTTCCGCTCTGTGAATCATCATCTAATTCAAAAATCGCTCATGATCTAAAGTCGCTTGCCAAAAACCTGGGGAACGTTGAACTTGAAGCAGAAAGAAGAAACTTGCTGAGTCGATTTAGGACTTTTTTATCTTGATTCTGGATAGAGTACATTGCCCTCTTTACTGCACGACCCTGTAGGGGCGGATTTATCCGCCCTGAGCGAATGAATTCGCCCCTACAGATGGCCCTAAATTCAAAACATCACTCAGGGAGTACATGATATGACGACCTTAACCGCACTATTAAAATCGAGACAGGCCCATATATGCAGCAGCGTTTTTCTTGCTCTGATCTGGGGATTCTTTGCTTATGCGCACCTGCTGAAGTTCTTAAAAACACAGGACTGGTCGCTATTATTGTTTGGTTTTTCTGAAACACTGGTTGTGGGATTCTATATTTTTCGAAGCAAGCCCAAGACCATTTCGGTTAACCCCTTTGACTGGACCGTTGCTATCTGCGGCACGTTTGCACCGCTGTTTTTTCGGCCTGCATTGTGGGGAATACTCCCCGAGGCAAAGATTGTAATTATTGTCGGCGCGTTTTTTCAGACATTGAGCATCATTTCCCTTAACCGCAGTTTTGCGCTGGTCGCGGCAAATCGGGAAATCAAGACCGGCTGGATGTACCGCATCGTGCGCCATCCGCTCTATGCCAGTTACTGCCTGGTATTCATTGGCTATGTGTTGACCAACACCACGCCAATGAATGTCTTTATTTATCTGGTGGCGATGGGATTTCTTTGCCTAAGAATCTTCCGGGAAGAAAAGCACCTTGCCCTTGATCCCCTTTATTGCGAATACATGCTTAAAGCTCGTCATCGGCTTATCCCGTTCATTTTTTAGCGCAGCAATTACTTTGCCTGTCGCACCGTTTTAAATCCCTATGCATCAAGCTAAGCAGCATGATGATGCCTCATTAATAAAAAACTATCACCACGAAGGCACGAAGGACACGAAGTTGTATTTCTTCGTGTCTTCGTGGTGACCGGTTTTATATTTTTATTAATGAGAAGGCGTATGACTTCAAATCCCCAATGAATGTTCAAACTCCGCCAGCGGCAGCGGCTCACTGAACAAAAAACCCTGATAGAGCGGACAGCTGTGCTGCTCCAGGAATACGCGTTGCTCTTCCGTTTCCACGCCTTCTGCGATAACTTCCATGCCCAAATTCTTGGCCATGCCAATGATGGTTTGTACAATCACGGCATCAGTCGGTTTCAATCCGAGGTTGTGGATGAATGACTGGTCGATCTTGAGTTGGTCGAACGGCAGTTGCGTCAGGTAAGCCAGCGATGAATAACCGGTACCGAAATCATCCATAGAAAAACTGACGCTGATTCTTTTGAGTATCTCCATTTTGGCAATGGTGTCGTCGATGTCTTCGAATACCAGATTCTCGGTAAATTCGAGCTTGAGCCTATCCCCTTTGATGGCGGTTTTTTTCAGCATCGCAAACACTTGCTCGGTAAAGTCGGGTTGATGGAACTGACGCGGACTGACATTAACGGCAAGCTGCAAATTCCGTGTTTGTGCGTGGCCTTCCCATCGTTTAAGTTGGGCGCAGGCGTTTTCCAGCACCCACTGACCAATGGGCACTATCAGTCCGATTTCTTCGGCCAGCGAAATGAATTCAAGCGGCAAGACCAAGCCGCGTTCCGGGTGATCCCAGCGCAACAGCGCTTCAGCGCCAATGACTTGACCGTCCTGGCGCGCCTGCCGCTGAAAATAAAGCTCAAATTGATCTTTCGCCAGCGCACTGCGCAGGTCGGTTTCCAATGCAGCGCGCGCCATCACCGCCTTTTGCATATCCTGATCAAAGAAGCGCAGCGTATTGCGGCCTGCGGCCTTGGCTTCATACATGGCGATATCGGCCCGCTTCAGTAGAGCCCTGATAGTATGATGGTGATTAACGAACAGGGTGATGCCGATGCTCGGGGTATTTTGATACTCATGGCAGGTGAGCTGGTAGGCTTGGTTCAGTGAAGCAATAATTTTCTCGCCGATGGTTTTAGCCTTGGCTGCGGCTTCTTCAGTATCCTCGCTCAACTCTTCCAGCATGATGACAAATTCGTCGCCGCCCTGGCGAGACACGGTATCGCCTTCCCGCACGCAGCCAATAAGACGCTGTGCCGCCTGCTGCAACAAGATGTCCCCCATGTCGTGGCCCAGATTGTCATTAAGGGCCTTAAAGTTATCCAAATCGATGAATAGCAATGCTCCGTATTTCTCGCTGCGCGCGCTGGCTGCCAGCGCTTGTTGCAACCTGTCCAGCAGCAATCTCCGGTTAGGCAGCGAAGTCAATGGATCGTAATAGGCCAGCTGTTTGATTTCTTCTTCCGAAGCCTTGCGTTCGGATATATCGGTATGTAAGCCGACATAGTGCGTGACAGTCCCTGCGTTGTCCTTCACGGCAGTGATGGTCACCCATTTGGGAAAGATTTCGCCATTTTTCCGTTGATCCCAAATTTCGCCATGCCAGGATCCGGTGCGGTTAATGCTCTCCCACATATCAGCGTAAAAATCCGCTTTGTGGCGTCCCGACTGGAACAGATAGGGCGTCCGGCCAACAAGTTCTTCGACGCTGTAGCCGGTAATCTCGGAAAAGGCCCGGTTGACGCGTAAAATCACCCTATCGGCATTAGTGATCATGATGCCTTCCTGAGCCTCAAAGGCCACTGCGGCAATGCGCAACTCCTCTTCGGCGCGCTTGCTTTCGGTGATGTCGGTGAGGGTGATGCGCAACGCCGTAGTTTGATCGTCGGTCATTACCGGCAAACAATCCAGCCGGGCAGGAAAATAACTGTCGCCGCGTATGAGCCTCAGTTCGAAGTTCTTCTGCTCTTTTTCGCCCTCCAGCGCGCTTTTGATCAGAAGATACCAGCGGTCGCAATCTTCGGGCGCGACCCAGTTGGTGAAATGACGATTTAGCAGATTATCGCGCTCCACCCCGAGCAGCGCGGCTGCGGTAAGATTGGTCTCGACAATCTCGCCCTCGAGTGTAAGGGTAAAGTAACCAACGGGAGCAAATTCATACAAATTAAGATAACGGTCATGGGATGCCTCCAGAGCAGTACGGGCGCGCTGTAGTTCCTCATTTTGCATCTCCAGCTCGATCTGGTGCACCCGAAGCTCGTGCAGCAGTTCTTCCATAGAAGGCGATGGCGGTGCCGGGGTAAGAGCAAGCAGCTCCTCAGCCTCGGAGCGTAGCGTAGATTGCTGATCCGGTTTGGCGGGGTCGTTGGGCACATAAACTCCTTACTGTTATTTAAGGTAGTTCGGTAAGCGGTATACAAGTGCCCGTAGAATAGGGAGTTCGGCGTCTTCAATCAATTAGTGCTATTACTTAGCAGGTAAAGTGAGTTGTTGGGTGAGTGTATTACATCGCTCCCGTATTCCGGTCGGAGTCGTCATACTGGCAGGGATGCCGGTATGACGACTCCGAGACAATGTTGTGTATAACGATGAAAGTCCCCGGAATGAAAACAACAAATACCACCTACCCCTTACCGGTAACATCCTCCATCGCCAGCAGGATCAATTGCGCCTCGCCGGTTTGGCCGATGATGCCGCGGGCGTTAAGCAGCATTTTGCGGTGACCGATGAGGGGGAAATCATGTTCCACCAGATAGTCGTCAAAAGTCTGGTTATGCGGCAAAACACCATCCAGCAGCTCGCGCAAGGCGGGAATATTCCATTGATGGCCGTCGCCCAGTTCGTAGATCGGGCGACCCACGGTCTCTTCGACAGTTACCTGAAAACATTGGTAAAACGAGCGGCTGGCTGTGACGACCTTCAATTCACTATTGAGCACAATCAGCGGTTCGCGCACCGTATTGACGATGCCTTCGGCCAATAGCCGCGCTTCCTGTATCGCTACGGCCCGGGTGCGTTCGGTGATATTGGTGAAGGTCAGCACCACGCCGTCGATCATGTTGTCCAGCGTCCGGTAGGGCTGGATGCGCGCCAGGTACCAGTTGCCGTTCAAGGTCTTTATTTCACGTTCGATGGGCACCAGGTTGTCGAGCACGGCCTGGGCTGCATCCAGCAGTTCTTCAGTTTCCAGTTCGGATTTGATGTCGCTCAATGCGCGGCCCACATCCGAGGCGACCAGACGATAGATTTGCGTCGCATCGCGCGTGAAACGCCGGATGATCAGATGCTGGTCGAGGAAGATGGTGCCGACATGGATATTGTCGAGCAGGTTCTTCATGTCGTTTTGCATGTCGGCCAGTTGCACGATTTTGGCCTGTAGTTCGGAGTTTACGGTGACCAGTTCTTCATTGATCGATTGCAGTTCCTCTTTGGAGGTTTCCAGCTCTTCGTTGGTGGATTGCAGCTCTTCGTTGGTGGATTGCATCTCTTCGTTGGTGCATTTGAGTTCCTCGTTGGAGGCATACTGTTCCTCAATGGTGGCCTGTAGGTTTTCTTTGGTGTAGGCCAGCTCACGCTCCAGTTCCTCGATATGGCGCAGTTCATCCGGTTTGGAGCTGCGCTTGCGCGCCGGTTTGCTGGCTGCCGGCTTCGCCAGTGTCTTGAAAGCTGATCAGCAGCAGCTTTTGCTGATCATTCGGGTTAAACAGCATTCGTGACGCTGAGCAGCACCGGCTGAAAATCGCCGTTGGTCTTGACCGTCAGCTCCCGGCTTAGAGCCTGGTGTACCCTGATTGACGGCCTGAATGGCGGCGCGCAGTTCCAGTTGCAAGCCTTCCCGCGCCATGTCAATCACATTGAGGGTGGCTTGGCCGGGCGCAGGGCGCAGATATTTGCCGGTCTCGCCATAGACGTAGAGGATATTGCCTTTAAGATCGGTCACCACCGAAGCGGGCGCATAGAATTGCAGCAGCATGCGCCGGGTCAGTTCGGCCAAGTTGGTCTCCTTGGCGGTTTTTATGACATCTTCCGGTGCTCTGTGTAGTCGGTTCGGTCGACCAGTTCAGGTTGCTGGTCAACATAGCTCGGGTTGAGGCAGCGGTGGGGGTGGCGCGGTAGAATTTCCACTTGCGGTTGAGCGATGTAAACAGGTCGGTATGGTTGCCGATGCTCTCCGACGGCGACAGAAACAGCACGCCGCCCGGCTTGAGCGCGTAGTGAAAGGCCGGGATCAGGCGGTTTTGCAGTTCCGGTTCCAGATAAATCATCAGGTTGCGGCAACTGAGCAGATCGAGCTTGGTGAAAGGCGGATCCTTGATGACGTTCTGGATGGCGAACACCACCATCTCGCGAATTTCCTTCTTCACCCGGTAGCCGTTCTTCTTCCTTGATGAAGAAACGGCGCAGCCGCTCAGGCGAAATATCCTGGGCGATGTTGGGCGGATAAAACCCGGCGCGGGCGATGGCAATGGCGTCGTCGTCGAGGTCGGTGCTGTAGAGCTGCACTTTAAAGTCGTAATGTTTTTCGTCCATTAGTTCGCGCAACACGATGGCAATGGAATAGGCCTCCTCGCCGGTGGCGCAGCCGGCCACCCAGACGCGAAAAACATAGTCATCCGGCTTGTCCGCGAGCAGTGCCGGCAGGATGTCCTGCTTCAGCGCCACGAAAGCCTCCGGGTCGCGAAAGAAGTTGGTGACATTGATCAGCAGTTCCTTGAACAGCGAAGTATACCTCGGATGGATTTTCCTTGAGGTAGCGGGCATAGACTTCGGTGTCCTCAATGTCGTGCTGCGACATGCGCCGCTCGATGCGGCGGGTGATGGTGCTTTTTTTGTATAGCGAGAAATCGTGACCGGTGCTGGTGCGTAACAGCATCAGGATGCGATTGATGCCGCTTAATGCGACGTTGGGTGAAGCGGCGGGTGACGGGATGATCAGTGTGCGCGTGCCGGACAGCAGTACTTCCGGCATTTTCTCCACCGGCAAAACATGGGTGACATAGCCGGCCTGAATGGCGCTGATCGGCATGCCGTCGAATTTGGCGGTGGTCGGCTCCTGTACCATCGTGATGCCGCCGGCGCCGAGAATGGCGCGCAATCCCAGTGTGCCGTCGGTGCCGGTGCCGGACAGAATAATGCCGATGGCTTTTTCAGACTGATCTTCCGCCAGGGAGCGCAGGAACGCATCAATGGGCATGCGCTGCCCGTGCGGCATTGCTCGGTATAGCTTAGTTGCAATGCGCCGTGAAAGATGGTCATGTCGCGGTTGGGAGGAATCACATAGACGCTGTTAGGCATAACCTGCATCTGATCCTCCGCTTCGACCACCGGCATGGTCGTGATGCGTTGCAGGATTTCGGTCAGGATGCTGGCATGGCTGGGATCGAGATGCGAGACCAGTACAAAGGCCATGCCGCTATCGGCAGGGACATGGCGGAAGAACTGCTCGAACGCCTCCAGCCCCCCGGCGGAAGCGCCCAAACCGACAATGGGGAAACCGTTATTTTGTTGAGACTGATTTTTCGATCTAGCTGATGAGGTTTTATTCTGGGTCATGGCAGGATGCTGAGTTTGCGCGGCATTAAGGCGGCACATATGCGAATATCTTGAGTTCAGCTAATTTAATAGTGTTTTACCGGGACAAAGTCAATTTAATTTACCGTGAGGCGTTACATTATTCGACAAGCTGGGAAAAATATGGGGGACTCGTTCCGAGGCGCTACGTCACTGCCATTAAGTTAATGGCTGCGCGTTTCAACGACTGGAGTGCAAGGCTGGCCTTGCAGTATGGAGCAGTTACTACAAGGCCAGCCTTGTACTCCATTTTTTCGCGTTCCCGCGCGTTGCTAGTTCCCAAGCTCCAGCTTGGGAATTCAGTGCGGGAAGCTCCAGCTTCCTGTCTTGCGAAGCTAGAGCTTCGTCAACTGGGTTCCCAAGCTGGAGCTTGGGAACCAGCGTATCGGGACAATTCCCGGTGATGAAACGTATTGCCTGTTTTGGCATTGCCATCCATGGCTCCTCGGCAACTGCTCCTGCGTTGCTCTACCTCCTGCATCCATACAGTCGTGGATCCCGGCAATCCCTGCCGGGATGACGGTGTGATAACTGACATTTGTGTATAAAGGTGAGTACACCGCGAGAATAAAGCAACGAAAAACCCTTCTCAACTCCCCAACAACGCCAACATTTCATCCCTGTTGATCACTTCTTTTTCCTGTAACAATTCGGCCAGTTTTTCCAATGCCGTCCGGTTTGCGGTGATGATTTCACGCGCGCGTGTTTCGGCCTCTTCGACCAGCGCCATTATTTCGGTATCAATCAGGCGGGCTGTCTCATCGGAATAATTACGATATTCTGAGACTTCGGTTTCCAGAAACTGGAGCTGCTGGCGTTTGCCGTAAGTCAACGGCCCCATTTTTTTGCTCATGCCCAGATTGCAGACCATGTTGCGGGCAATCTCGCTGGCTTTTTCCAGGTCGTTCTGGGCGCCGGTTGAGATGTTTCCCAATACAATCTCCTCGGCCATGCGCCCGCCCAGCAAAATGGCCATTTGATCTTTAAGTTCATCTTCGGTCGATAAGAACTTTTCCTCTACCGGCAATTGCAAGGTAAAACCCAATGCCGACACGCCGCGGGGAATGATGGAAATTTTATGTACCGGCTGGCCGGTCGGCACATGTTCGGCGACCATCGCGTGTCCTGCTTCGTGGAAAGCCACCCGGCGTTTTTCTTCGGGATTTAAAACCCGGTTCTTCTTTTCCGGCCCGGCCAATATCCGGTCGATAGCCGACTCGAAGTCTTCTTTTTCGACTTTATCGTGACCGACCCGCGTCGCCATAATCGCCGCTTCATTGGCGATATTGGCAAGGTCTGCACCGACCAGGCCCGGCGTGCGCTCTGGCGATAATTGACAGGTCGATATTTTTAGCCAGTGTCAGGCCTTTGGTATGCAATTTAAGAATCTCGATACGGTCTTGCAAATCCGGCTTATCGACAACAATCTGGCGGTCGAAACGCCCGGAGCGCAGCAGCGCTTTATCGAGCACTTCCGGGTCGATTGGTTGCCGCCATCACCACCACGCCGACCGAGGTATCGAAGCCGTCCATTTCGGTCAGCAGCTGATTCAGGGTCTGTTCGCGCTCGTCATGGCCGCCGATCATCACCGGGCCGCCACGGGTGCGGCCAATAGCGTCGAGCTCATCGATGAATATGATGCAGGGCGCTTTATTCCGCGCCTGCACAAAAAGCTCGCGCACTCTGGCCGCGCCGACGCCGACAAACAGCTCGATAAATTCCGAACCGCTGATGTTGAAGAACGGCACCTGCGCTTCCCCGGAAACGGCGCGCGCCAGCAGGGTTTTGCCGGTTCCGGGCGGCCCGACCAGCAGCACGCCTTTGGGCATGCGTCCGCCTAGTCTCTGGAATTTTTCCGGCGATCTTTAAAAAATCGATGGACTCTTTAAGTTCCTGTTTGGCGCTGTCGACACCGGCCACATCATTAAAGGTGATCTTGGCTTGAGTGTCCTGATGGATATGGATTTTGTCGCCCAAATTAAGAAAAGACTGCGCGCCACCGGCCGCGGTGCGGCGCATAACCCATGACCAGATAAACACCAGGATCAACATCGGGATAATCCAGTTGAAAAAAAGATTGCTTAGCCAGTTGTCGCCGCTTCTGACCACAAAATCGACCTTGTTCTGCTCCAGCATTTGGGCAAGATCATTTTGCCACAACGGAACCGTCATGAAATTTTTGGCAGGCTTCGTCGGATCGTCAGACTTGATAACGCCGGTAATATAAGCGCTCGGTTACCACCGCCTTGTCAATTTTTCCCTCTTTGACCAGCTTGATAAACTGGCTGAAGGGAATTTCGTCGCGCTGCACTTCTTCAACGCTACTGATAAAAGTCAGCATCAGGATTAATAGCAGCCCAAAGAAAATGATTTTTCCCCATCTGGAGTCGGCCGGATCTTTATCCGTCTCCGTCGGTTTATTGAGCTCCCTCTTCGGCTCCTGTTTGGATAAATAACTTAAACCAGTCATCAATAAATTTTTCAGTACGTGAAGAAATTACCCAGCAACGTGAGCACAGTTTTAATAATGTTGTTTTTTGACTCATCCATAAAGGTGATACCTTGTCTTGAGCTCTACGATTTTGAAAATACTCTATCGACTGATCAAGCATTGAAACAATATCTTCACAGTCAATAATATTTTTACTGCCGCTAAGAATATAATTAGCCAATTTGGTTGATGGCCGCCCAGTTCGCTCAGTTATTTACAAAGTCAAATGCGACGGTAAACAACTCATCCAATTTTTCATCTCTTTGCTGTTTATCGGCGGAGTAACTTTGTAGATATTCATTAGCCAAGGCAAGATCGGAACTGCCGCCATAATTCTTTAATGCTTTCAGGTTGACTAACTGATGATTAAACAGTTCATCATCGGTAGTCCGCGACATACTTGGCTTCAGCCAATGGCCCAATCAGTAGGTTAATAATATCCGCCTCAAAGGCTATCATGTAATCCTCTATCAATTCCACCATGTGCGTCATTCTGTTCCGCTAATTCCTGCACCAGGCTTTCGATAGACGGCGGCAATAATTCAATTAGCCGACCGCCTTCCACTCGTGCAATGCAATCGTCATGGGTTGTTTGATAAGCCATGACATCCGCCGCTGTCACGCCGCTCATCTCTTTAAAAATAATCTTAAAAAAAGCCGGCGGCAAATGTCTGGCTTTGTTGTTTAAATGAATACCCGCCGCATGTCCTGCTTCATGAAAAGCAACACGCTGTTTATGCTCTACTAATTTGTCCTGACTTAGAGTCTCAATTATCTTGTTTCGTTTCATATTAACCACCATCGCTTTAAGTCAAAAACCATCTTGATTGGCAAAAAACCTCAGTCGGCACCGGTATAGCTACCGGTCTTTTTTGCCACGGACAGAAGCATCTTGCTAATCAAGAAAAAACATTGCGCTCTATAAAAATCACTCAGCATCCTGAAACCAGTAGAAGTATTGATTTTTAATTTCCGACTTCGGCTTCAAGCCAGTCTTCCATTTCATGTCCGCCGACAAATCCCCTTTTTTCGGCTTTACAGTAAGCGCGTTCTGCAACCATTTTTTGAAACTTGTCCTTGTCAAAAACCTCCTTATTCTGACTCTGCACTGAATTAAAATCGGCCACAATTTCACCCCCTCTGCACATCTCGAAGGAACATCCTTCGATTTTTCATTCTATGTACAACGGGATAGAGGAACAATTGGTATAAGTACGTACCATTCTAATTCCAATTATACGATTTCCAATCGCCTAGGTGTTTTTGCGCAATTCAGACGCCTTGACCCGTTAAGCTCTATCTACATCAGACAATTTTCGAAAAATATTTGACCAAGGTAATACCGGGGAACTGTATAGATAGCCTTGCCCTTCATCGCAGCCTAAATCCATCAATCGGTTTTGCTGAGCTTCGACTCAATCCCCATCGCAATAACCTGTAAATGCAAACCATGGCCCAAGGCTATCACCGCACGGGTAATGTCTTCATCGTTGGCGTTATTCAACACATCAACGACAAATGAACTGTTAATTTTCAATTTTTTTACCGGAATGCGTTTTAAGTTGTTAAATGAAAAACAGCCCACGCCAAAATCGTCAATCGTCAAATCTATTCCCAGCGGCAACCAGCTGGTTGAGCGCCTTGATGGTTTGTTCGGAATTATCCATAAAAGCTGCTACCGGTCAGTTCCAGCTCAAGATAAGACGGATCAAGCCCGGTCGAATGTAATATCCGCTCAACCGTCGCCACAAAATCGGAGCGTAAAAACTGAATCGCCGACACATTAACGACCATTTTATTAATCATGCAAATCCCTCATCCAGCCAGCGGCTCATCTGCATGCAGGCGTTTTGCAAGACCCATTCACCAAGCGCCACAATAAACCCGCTTTCCTCGGCTATGGGATATAAATTGATTGGGGGATATCAGTCCCAGCGTTGGATGCATCCAACGCACCAGGGACTCAACGCCTACCAGTTTTCCGGTTTTAAGACAGACTTGCGGCTGGTAATACAAAATCAGCTCATGCTGCTCTATAGACTGGCGTAACGCACATTCCATCGACATTTTCTCGAAAGCTTCAGTGGTTAACTCCAGGCTGTAATATTGAAAGTTATTCCGCCCTTCTTTCTTGGCGCGGTACATGGCCGCATCGGCATTTCTAATCAATGTATCCGTATCCTTTCCATCCTGCGGAAACAGGCTTATGCCGACGCTGGTCGATATTTTTAACCGGTATCCTTTAATATAAACGGGAGCATTAAAGGTATCGATCAGCTTTTGTGCGAGCTTGGCAGGGTTTTTAGCATCGGGAATATTTTCCATAAACACCGACAAACTCATCACCGGCATAACGCGAAACCGTGTCTTCTTTTCTGACCAGGTTTTTTATGCGTTTTGCGGTCTCCCTTAACAAGCCATCGCCGACCGCATGGCCATAGGTATCGTTTATGCCCTTAAAGCGATCGAGATCAAGAAATAATACCGCAGCCTGCGAGCCTTCCCGCATTGCATTTTGCAAGGAATGATCGATGCGATCCTTCAGTAACAGCCGGTTCGGCAGCTTAGTCAGCGGATCGTGGTAGGCCAGAAAACCCAGATGATCCTGCGCTTTCTTAAAATGCGTTATATCCATGAACACATGGACATAATGGAGCTACCTCGCCCTCTGCATCCCTAACCTCGCTGACGGTAGTCCACGAAGGAAAATCCATGCTGCTCTTGTGACGACGCCATACCTCGCCCTGCCAGCTGGTTACATTCCCGATAACACTGCCTACTTCGTCATCGCTTTTTGGGTTATTTTTCTTTGCTTGCAAAAAATGCGTGTTCTTCCCGAAAACATCCTCCTGAGTGAAGCCGGTGATTGCGGTAAACGCCTCGTTAACCGAAATGATTTTTTTATCTTTATCGGTAACAAAGATGCCTTCCCCTATGTTATTAAAAATCACCGATGCCATGCTCAGCTTGCCTTCGGAATGCTTTTGCCGAGTAATATCCGTCAAGGTCATTAAGACCTGATAAGGCTGATGTTCGCCCGCCCTGAATTCGGGTACTGCATGAACGACAACCCAGACATAATTTTGCCGTTCAGCATTAAACAGCCCCATCACCACGCCTTCCACGGGCTTCCCTGTACTCAATGCCATCACCGAAGGCTGTTGTTCTTCCGGAAAAACCGAACCGTCTTCCTTGATAACCTTCAAAGCAGGAGTCGACAAACTTACGCCCGATAATGATGTCGCGGGGCAAGCCCAAGAAGCTGCTCGGCAGCCTGATTGACCGCTATCACAATGCCCGTCGCATCCAGATAAATAACGCCCTGATCAATATTTTCGAATAAGCTGCGATATTTGGCCTCACTAATCCGTAAGGTATCAATAGCCAGTTTAGGATTCGTTAATTGCGGCATAGAAAAAAACACGAACCAAATGTTCCAAGACCTTCCTTAAGTTTTTCAAACATTGCATCTTTACTCCTTGGATAACAAAAATATCCGGCATTTAATCGGGTAATTTCTAATAATCTTTATTAGAAGGCTATGTCGTCATCAAGTATCCTGATTAGCAAGTTCCTAACGTTTTTGCGATGTCTGAGCCAGGCGGCTATACCGACCGACGCTAAACGTTTCGGATGAGCAACACGCCCCGTCCGGCGGTGGCAATGATACTGTGGCTTTTTAACAGCCACTACAGCCAACCTACGCCGCCTTATATTTATCAGTCTTACAACAATTTATGTCCTTCTTACACTTCCCGCTTCAGCGAAAAATCCTGGGCTTTTTAGTTTCGGCATGCGCATTTTTCTTTGATTTTGTCTTTGCCTCTTTGTAATATTCGACCTCGTCATGCATAAATTGTTTTTCCTTTAGTTCAATATCAATCCAGGGAATTTTATGTCGCCAGTTTGCATCCAACTGTTGTCCATCATCTTCTAAACAAGTCACCATATTACTCACCCAGCTGTCAGTATTGATTTACGGCTAAAGCTTATAGCAAAGAAAACAGCTGCAAAATTCGTACGCATACCTAAGTAATTTTACCTATGTATTTCCACGGACTAATGCCGTACATTATGCTAAGTCATTAAAAACAGTTGGCTATACATGTTAGTTATTGCAAAAGTCATTGAAAAACATGTCTATCAAGCTACATTACAATTTAAACTTTCTCGCCTATATTCCAAAAGGCCTGTAAAACAACAGATTAACCTCGTAAAACCTGACATACTTACAATTTACAATTAAGAACCGACCAAAGTAAGCTGACAATACTGAGAGAGAACGGTATGGCTTTTCTTGGGAATCATCTTATTTCGCCAACCCATAAAAACAGACACAGGTTATGAGAAAATTATCGAATAGATGCCTGAATTCTGAAAGTCTTGACGACAAAGCAGAAACGTTGCTGGCTAAGCACCGTGAAGATATCCGAAAACAGGCTGAAATCATGCTCTCTCACTCCGGCGCTGATATTGCCCGAATGTCCGCTGAGGACATTCAAAAACTGCTGTTTGAATTTCAGGTTCAACAGCTAGAGCTGAAAATGCAGAATGAGGAGTTAAACAGAGCATATCAGGAGTTGATTGTATCCCGCGACAGCTATGCGCAACTTTATGATTCATCGCCTGTCGGCTACCTGACGCTGAATGAAGCCGGGCATCATCCAAAAAGCCAATATGGCGGCCGCAAATCTGCTGGGTTATTCAAAGCAGGAGCTTGATCAACCAGCGCTTTGGGAAATTTATTCTACCTTCGGACCAGGATAATTATTACTTGTTTATCCGCAACCTTTTAGCCCAAAAAACCGGTCATGTCCTTAACGCTATAATCAGGGAGGCGCATAGCCCATCGACTAATCAGGAATGCCAGTACTTTCAATTTTGCGTTAACTCGCCGCAACCCTACGATAAAAACACCTCGTTAACTTACGTTGAATGCTACGCAAGAATTATTTACAACGATAAAAACGAGTTGCAAATATGCCTAACCATTAATAACGTAACCGAACGTAAGCAAGCGCAAGAAACTATTGCCTGTCTTAATGAAAAGCTGGAAGAAAAGGTTCGCAAGCAGAACAATGCACTGATCGCAAGCCAATCTGAGTTTAATGAAAAAAGTTGAAGAACTCCGCCGCTCCAAGCACCAATTAGTGGAGACGGGAAGTCCAAACTTAACTCGATTTTTAATGCGTCAGTGGAAGGCATTATCACCATTGATATGTCCGACATCATCGTATCCGCCAATGCCGCGGTCGAAACCATTTTCGGTTATAAACCGGCAGAGCTGATAGGCTGCAATATCAACAAAATCATACCGTCATCGCCAAGGGAAATAAAGCATCACCGCTTGCCCCCCACGGCAAAAGCTGCCGGTCAAATCCGCGAAGTTGAAGGCATACACAAAAACGGTTCTACGGTGCCCCTGGATCTGTCCGTAGCGGAATTTTCAGTCGATAATGCATATTATTTTACCCATATTGTGCGTGATGTAAGTTTACGCAAACATCAGGAACAGCAAGACAAAGCTCATTTGGACGAACTCGCTCATGTCACTCGCCTGGGGCTGATGGGGGAGATGGCTTCCGGCATCGCTCATGAAGTCAACCAGCCCCTGGCTGCGATTTCCACCTATGCGCAAGTCAGTCTAAACCTTATCAGCGCTGAAAAGCCTGATATGGCAAAGCTCAGGGAAATCTTAGACAAAACCCAGCAGCAGGCGTTAAGAGCCGGAGGGATCATTCATCGCATGAGGGAGTTTGTTAAATCTCATTCACAGCACCGCTCAACCACCGAACTTAATGCTTTGGTTAATGACGCCGTCGACTTGTGCATTTCCGAACTTAAACAAAACGACATCAAGCTGATATTTGAACTGGAAAGCAATCTGCCGCCTATCTATGTCGATCAGATACAAATAGAGCAGGTTCTGATAAACCTGATCCGGAACAGCGTTGATGCCTTAAAAAATTTGCCGGAAAAACAAGAACGCCAGTTAACCATCCATAGCTCACTTGACTCCCAATAGCAATAGTATACAGGTCAGGGTGAAGGACAATGGTTCTGGACTTGATCAAGAGCAACAACAAAAAATATTGACGCCTTTTTATACCACCAAGGCAGACGGCATGGGTATGGGACTGTCCATCAGCCGCTCAATTATCGAAGCCCATAAAGGTACATTGCATTTCAATAGCCAACCTGGAAAAGGTACCACTTTTTATTTCACCTTACCCGTACGGAGAAAATCTAATGAGCGCTAATAACTCAAAATCTCTCGTTTATATAGTTGACGATGAATTCGCAATACGCGACTCGCTAACCATGTTAATTGAATCAACGGGGCAACCAGTCAGGAGCTTTGAATCTGCCGAGGCTTTTTTAAACGAATATGACCCTGATCAGCCGGGCTGCCTGCTATTGGATGTTAGAATGCCTTTAATGAGCGGGCACGACCTTCAAAAGGAATTATCGAAAAGAGGCCATTATTATTCCGATTATCTTTATCAGCGGTCACGCCGAGATTCCCGACTCGGCAAAAGCATTCAGGGCCGGCGCAGTCGATTTTCTGGAAAAACCGTTTAACAATGAAGATATTGCTGGAACGAATCGATGAAGCCATTAAAAAGGACGCGGCATTCAGGGGAGAGTTTATCAAAAGACGCCGCATACAAGACCGCCTCGACCACCTAACCGCCAGGGAAAAAGAAGTATTGAACCTGATAGTCAAAAGCCATTCCAACAAGGAATCGGCCAAAATACTCAACATCAGCAATCGCACCGTAGACGTGCACAGGGCAAGCATCATGGAAAAAATGCAGGCCGACAACGTCGCCGAACTGATAACAATGGTCATGTATTGTGAGGCGCCGGACAGCAGCTCGCTGGAGGAAAGGTTTCATTAATTCTACTTCTTCAGCTTAACGACGCCATCTTTCTCCGTTCGTCCTGAGCTTGTCGAAGGATGAATGGAGAAAGATGGCCTGCCCCCGAGCGTAGTAAAAGGGGCTCTCTTGAACAGGGTCGAAGAATTCACAAAAAAGGATAAAAAATGTTTTGGGTTTATATTCTTCGCTGTGCCGATGATAGCTATTACACAGGACACACCGACAACCTTGAACTGCGCATCGCTCAACATCAAACAGGAGAATGCGCTGGTTATACATTAACGCGCCGTCCTTTGGAGCTTGTCTGGTCGCAAGATTGCCCCACTCGATATGAAGCCTTGTCAGCTGAAAGACAGATCAAGGGCTGGAGCCGTAAAAAGAAAGAAGCCATGATGCGTGGCGATTGGGCAGAAGTATCTCATTTAGCCCAAAGTAAATCCGCTCATCCTTCGACAAGCTCAGGACGAACGGATTTACTTTTACAAGGTTCTCCTGAGCGAAATCGAATAGATCCTCCTAAGGAAAGTAGGGGGGACACTGATTGAAGAGCTTGGATTTGTTTCGTTTGTGTTGAATAGTTACCCCAACCTCACCGTTTACATTTATCAGCATCCGAAACGTTATGAACGGGGTTGCAAACCCCGTTCAGCCTAGATGTGCTTTTCGTGGACAAACTGCTTTTCTCCAAAATCACCCCTGGAAAATCCTTAACGACCGGATTCTATTAATCGCAGCCGCCAGTTCATATTTGCGCGGCATGGAAAGGGTGCCGGGATAATCAGGCGCCAACACGTCCAAGCCGTGTTGGCGAATTTCGTCCTCCAACCAGTCTACCCAGAAACGGAGAGTCTTCGGTTCTTCGCCCGACTGCATTCTGGCCCGCAGCGCCAGCAGGCAATAGCCGATGGCTAAAATCTGCGGCGCTTCTGCGATTTGCGCCACCGCTTCCAAATTGATCAGATCCATGCCGTATTCCAGTTGCCTCGGCGCCTTGCGCAAATCCTTTATCCGCTTGGGCAGTATTTTGTTCAGGCGCTGATTGGTATAAGCGGGATCGAAATTGTCGGCTGCCAGCCGACGCGATACCGCAAAATCGGCAATTGGCGTGCCCTCCTCCGCTATCGGCCCCAGCCTATCGCGCACCTTAACGGTAATATCCTCGCAACGGTAATTATCCATCAACAGGCAGGTATCGGCTTTTTGCAAAAAATAACCTAAGCCGCCAGCCACAAAAATCATCGAGATATGATGTTCTTTCCACAGCGACCGCACCGTCGAATAAAGCGGCTTGATCGGCTCTTGCGCGGCATCGAGGATTTTTTTGATCAGCTCGTCGCGCACCAGGAAATTGGTTGCGCAGGTGTCTTCGTCAAACAGCAGCAAACGGCTGCCGCTTTCGATGGCTTCGACAATATTGGCGGCTTGCGAGGTGCTGCCGCTGGCGTTATCGGATGAGAAATGACCGGTTCTAAGGCCGTTCGGCAGATTGCTGATAAAAGGGCTGATATCGACATCGCAGATACTGCGGCCTTCTTCCGCCCTGATGAAAAAAGCATCTTCGCGAGTCACCACGTATTCCCGGCCGTCGCCCGGAACATGCGCATAAACCCCGGCTAAAATCGCCTGCATCAAGGTCGATTTGCCGTGATAGCCGCCGCCGGTAATACAGGTGATGCCTTCCTTAACGCCCATGCCGGTAATGCTGCGGCTATCCGGCAAGGGGATGGTTATTTGTAGCGAGGGAGGAGATTGAAAGAGTTTAACCAGTTCGCCCTCAGCAGGCCTATCATCGACACCGCTATGCCGCGACAGCTTGGCATCATTGGCAATAAAAGCAACCAGGTCATGTTGCTGCATAAACCGAATAATCCCGGCGCGTGTTTTTTGCACATCGACAAACTGGGCTAACAGCGTTCGGGATTGCCGGTCGTAGTTCTGATAAAAAAAGCAGTCGTCAACAATTGCAACCAGCTCCTGATTCAACATGATCCAGGCCTGCTCGGCGTCAAAAACGCCGCCGCCCTGCCCTTTGGCAGGCAGGCTGATGGTAAAGCGCAAACAAACCGCATCGCCATCAAACAAAACGCTGTCCCTGACCAGCATCTTTTGGCTCAGGGCAATGGTGCTAAAAGAACCGCTGCCGTCTTTGCCTCGATTTTGCAGCGCAAACCGGGATATTCCCTGACGAAAACGCCGGATTAGGAAGTCGGCGACCGCCAGCTTGCATTCGCCGGCCTGCAAGAATTCACTGGGGATTTTACTGTCCTGTAGCGCTATTTTTACCGAGGCAATGGAAGCCGGGTTAGCGCCGGGGCTGCCTTGTATTTTGATAAAGCCAAGTTCAAATCGGGGAAAGTAATAAGTACCGTACAGCTTTCGTATGTGATGGAAAGGCCGGTCGGCGATAGAGGATAGTAACGATTGTAGTTTAAGCACATTTGTCCTGTCTTACGGTTTTTACAGCCCCGACATCACGTAAAAAACATGCCCGCCAATCTGCCTGACAACCTCCCCGGCATATCGCGGCTTAGTGCCGGTATTCCAGCTATCGGAGTTTCGCACGGTGGAATCCGTGCCGCCCATGACTGACTTGGCTAATGCCGTGTAGTGAGAAATCAGGTTGCTCGGCGGGGTTAATCGCGACACGCCGGTCAGCCGACATATCGCCTTGCCGATACGTTTGGATCGATTAACCGTAGCCTCACCCACGGCAATAGCCCCTTCGATGGACTCGCCTCTCGATTCGGCGTAAATGATCTTGGCGAGACAGCCTTCTTCACTCGCTTGCGCCGATATTGGGAACAGAAATGCTATTGTCAGAATTAAGTTGCTCATAATGTAATCCCTTAGTGTTAGCTTCATTAAGCCCGTGCCGATCTATGGATGCAGGATTCGTTCGGGCAGTTTCAGACTAAGCCAGATGTTAGGCTTTTTGCAAAAACAAAGGAATAAGTGCTAATGCGTAGGCATTCCGGGTGGATTTTTTACTTCATATCCGACAAAGGGTTGGCGCTGATAATTCCGCCGAATGATTCATCAACATCTAGGTATTTTCCGATATACCCAAGTCCAATCATTTAATTTAGTGTGTAGCCACTGCCGATATACGTTCAACTCAAGACTTATAAACCGGGAACTGACGTCATGACACAAATAGAATTGACCGAGCAAGCCTTCAAGCTCTACGATAATATTCGAATTCAAAGCTATAGAGCCCCAGCGAGTTCAGACCATAGGAGGCGCTTGCATTCATTGGGACTTAAAGCCTTTTACCGATACAAGCGCCGTTTAGAAGCCGAGCAGCACCAAAATAATCTGGACGATGTCGCCCATTGGGGCTTTTAAAGATTTAATCGCATTTTTCGATCTTGTCTCGAAACAAGGGGAAGCGGCCCATGAGCACAGTAATGATTCAACAATCATTGATAGTGGGGCTGATGTTTGTCGCCACGCTCGCCGCAGCTCAGGAAGTCCAGCCTATAAAACTGCCGCAACCTCAGTTCGAAACCGGAATGCCGCTGATGCAAGCCCTGCATGCCCGCAAATCCACCAGGGAATTCAGCCCGGAGAAATTGCCGGACCAAGTGCTCTCCGATTTGCTTTGGGCGGCATTCGGTGTAAACCGCCCGGAAACGGGAGACCGAACTGCCCCTTCAACACGCAATTGGCAGGACATCGACATCTATGCGGCAACTGCGGACGGTCTTTACCTGTTTGACGCCAAGAACCATGCCTTGAAACTGATCCAGGCAAAAGACATACGAGCACTGACCGGTACGCAGGATTTTGTGAGAGATGCGCCGGTCAATTTGATTTACGTATCGGACTTCACCCGCATGGACTCGGACACCAGCCACGAAGATAAAAAAATCGCTGCGGCAATCGATACCGGTTTCATCGGCCAGAATGTCTACCTGTACTGCGCCTCTACAGGACTTGCAACCGTTGTTCGAGGCTCGGTTGATAAAGACGTCTTGGCGAAAGCGATGAAGCTCAAATCAACCCAATGGATAGTCGCGGCGCAGAGCGTAGGTTATCCGAGAAAGTAGATGGCGGTCCTGATCACCTTTGCAGAATCTCGTCACTCAGTGGTATTGGCAATGATCTTATGAATCCGTTTGCTGCTGATAGCGATAATGATCAAAATGAAGGGAATCGAAATGCCTTCAATGATTTCCGGATTGATTTTCCAGCCGATCATATGAAGCGCTTCGGCTATTGTGCCGATAAGGCTGGCCGCATAATAGGTAATAGCGACCATCGAGATGCCTTCAACCATTTGTTGCATCCGCAGCTGCATCTTTGCGCGCAAGGCCATCGATGTGAGCAAGCCCTGGTTTTGTTTCTCGATGATGATGTCGACACGAGTGCGCAGCAATTGGCTCGCGTTACTGACCCGTTCGGAAAGCAGGGTAAAGCGGTGCGAGATCGATTCGCAGGTATTGATCGCCGGTTCCAGCCGCCGTTTGATAAATTCGCCCAAGGTCTGAATGCCTTGAATCCGAACTTCGCGCAAATCGTTGACGCGTTGCTCCACCAATTGATAATAAGCGCTGGCGGCCGCAAAGCGAAAGTGATTGCTGGAGATGTAATTTTCAACTTCAGCGGCCAGTGTGGTCAGCTCATCCAATAATTCGCCGTCATTGTTGTCGGGCAGCGTCATGGCGTTGGTGATGCTGTACAGCTGCCGGTCGGACTTGTTTAATGCCGGGCGCAGTTTGCGCGCGATGGGGAAAGCCAGCAGCGCCATAACCCGATACACTTCAATTTCAAACAGCCGCTGCAACAAGCGCCCGGCCTGTTCCGTTCTTAGGTCATGGTTAATAATCAAAAAACGGCTAAAACCATCGACATGAATGCGAAAGTCTGTGAATACCGAGGCTGCGCCGCCGGTCACTTTGGAACCGATGACCGGGTTGTTTGCAAAGTAGACCGACAGAGACGCCAAATCGGCATTCTCTTGATAATTAATGTCGGCAGCCGAGACAATGGTCGCGTGAGCCGCAACAATGACTTGCCCGGTCAACTGCGACATCCAATCCACCGGCACTTTTTTTAGCGCCGAATCCGCAAAAGGCTCTTTAGGGGTGTCATGCACATAAAAACTGTACGTACTGAACTCGCCGTGCTGCTCCCAACGTATTTGAAAGGAATTAAAGGTCGCACTGAAGTGATCCACCTCTTTTTCAGGCGAGGCGACGCCGAATCTTTCGCAAAGCGCGGCCAAGTGCTTACGCTCCTGCATTTTTTCGTCACTAGACAGCAATAACGCAAGATGGCTCGCTCTAACCGGCAGATTGCCGATAGACGGCGCTCGGGCGTGGACTTCGTTGTGAAGTACAAAACGTTGCGGATGGTTTTCAGGGATGGGGAATAAAGTCGTCACGGGTATTTTTTAGAGTTTTTAAGGTAATAATGAATTGAGCCAATTTTACCTAAAAAACGCGGTTGAGCTTGGTTATTATTGCTAATCCAGCGAAATTCAAGAGACCCCGATTACACCAAAACCATCACACTTTTTTGATGCCGCTTAGCGGTTGCCGTCGAAGACATCATCAGAATCCTTCTAATGCCGCCAAAAAATCAGCAGCACTGACGATCGGCGTCATGCCGATACGATCCATTGACAACAGATCACGTTTATCGCCAGTCACAAGAAAATCAGCTTTACTTTCCAAAGCCATCGCTAAGACCGGGTTGTCGTCAGGATCTTTACATAAATCAACGGTGGGCAATGACGCATAAACAAAAGCATTAAGCTTGAGGCCATTAACCATCTGCCCTGCTTCAACTGGATTGATAAAGCGCTTCAACTTTGGATAACGACTGACACGACGAAACTCTTCCAGTTGCCACTCCGATGTAAATAGCTCGAAGCGTTTCTTTTTCCAGGCCTGATAAATCTTATCGGGGGGCGTGTCGACGGTAATCAGCGCAGCAATCAAAATGCCGGTGTCTAAAACAACACGCATGAAGGTTAATGAGAAGAAACCGCTTCATCAATAGCCGCAAGAATGTCGTCTTGATTGAACTGTTTATTACGAGCTTTCACTGTGTCGGTAACCAAATCAAAGAGATGCAACTGCACAGCTTCGTCAACAAAATGGGAAATATCGCCCTTTTTCATACCCGTTCCAGCCAAATAGGTGCGTAGCGCTTTATCCGTGGATTCAGGAACGACAACTGACCATCTTACTCTGTTCATTTTGAGCCCTTAAAGTACATTAGGATTGGATAATGCGATTATAAATGTTTATGCGTTTATGTGCAGGGATTGCCGAACTCAGTGCCAAATTTGCCCGGCGGGCAGCATACAGCAAACAAGCCTGAATATCTTACTGCTCCAAATCGGGAAAGTCCTGCAAAATTTCCTCGCTACCGATGCCTTCGCCCAGCATTTGCAAAATATCGCTGACACGGATTCTCATGTTGCGAATGCAAGGCTTACCGCCGCATTGAAGGGGGTTATGGGTGATTCGGGTCTCCAAGCTCATAATCATGGCTCCTGAATTTACTTTAACATAAATCGTCAGGCTTTAGCCCTACATCTCATCTTGCAGATAAGCCTTTTCCTGATAGTGCCGACTATGCCAAACAAATCCCAAGGCTGTCACCAGCATCAATCCGGCGAAAAACCAAAAATAACTCGCCCCGGCAAGACGGCTGGAACCGTCCGGGTTTTCAATGAAAAAATTCACCGCGCTGGTGAACAGGTTACCGAGCGCGACTGCCGCCATATACAGCGACATCACCAGGGACTTCATCGATTTTGGCGCTTGGGTATAGGAAAACTCCAGGCAGGTGATCGACACCATCACCTCGGCGGAAGTCAGCAACAGGTAAGCCAGCAACTGCCAACAAATACTTGGATTAAATCCTGCATCGATGCGCATCTGGATACCAGCGACCAGCGCAAACGACAAGACCGTGATAAATAAACCGATGGCGATTTTATTCAGGTAACCCAACTGCACAAACTTGCCCAGTGCCGGGTATAAAAACCGGTAAAACAATGGCGTGAGCAGGACGATCAACAGCGGATTGGCGGCTTGAATCTGCGAGGGCAATATCTCTACGCCGAATACCAGCCTGTCCATCTGCTGCGATTGCAAGACCCAGGACGAGCCGTTTTGGTCGAACAAGGCCCAAAACATCGCGATGAACAGGTAAATGCCGCTTAACCGGCCCAAGCAACGCAAGCCTTCCCCGCTCAAGGCCTCGCGCACGAAACCCATGCCGGCGGCGGGTATGTGGACAAACCGGTATCGCCCCGACCAGAAGATCACCGTCGCCAACAGCATCAACAAGCCCGGCACCAGGAATGCAACCGATGCACCGTAGGTTTTGAGCAGCCAAGGCACCAACAGCATGGAGATAAAAGCGCCGAAGTTGACAGACAAATAAAACCAACTGAATACCTTGCTCAGCCAATGCCGGTTGCCGGCACCGAACTGGTCGCCGACATGCGCGGATACGCAGGGTTTTATGCCGCCTGCTCCCAGCGCTATCAAGGCTTGCCCGACTAACAACCCCGTCCGGGTATCATCCAGCGCCAGGCAAAAATGTCCCAGGCAATAGACGATCGACAACAAGATGATGGTCCGGTACTTGCCCAACAAGCCATCGGCCAGCAACGCACCAAAAAACGGCGTGAAATAAGTAATGGAGACGAATAAATGGAAATACGCCTTGGCCTCGCTTGCCGACATGGGCGCAAAGTTGCCTGCAGCATCCATCAGGTATTGGGTCATGAACACGACCAAAATCGCCCGCATGCCGTAATAGCTGAAGCGTTCCGCCAGTTCGTTGCCGATGATGAAGGGAATGCCGGCGGGTATTTCAGTGGATGGAACAGGGGCGGTGCGGTAAGGAATTTTCACAAAAATGATGCCTGTTAAGTTTTGGTTTTATTTATCTATTTTCCCCGTTTCCACACGCCGCGTCTGCCAAGAAATTCTTGTAGCCATCAAATATGACTGTTGATCCAGCGGACGATATCCGCGGCGCTCATGGCACCGGACATGCGGGCTATTTCACGACCGGATTTGAATATGACCATAGTGGGAATGCTGCGAATGTTAAATTGGCCTGCGATTCCCTGTTCCTGTTCAGTATTGAGTTTGGCAAGGCGCACCCTCGGTTCAAGCGTAACAGCCGCTTGGGCATAGGCGGGAGCCATCATTTTGCATGGCCCGCACCACGACGCCCAGAAATCGACAACAACAGGAATATCGTTTCGTGCGATTTGCTGCTGAAAACTTCGGCCGGTTAATTCCAGCGGATGCCCGGTAAACAAAGGCGCTTTACATTGACCGCAACGTGGATGCTGGGTCAAGCGCTCGGCGGCTATACGATTTACCGTATCGCAATGGGGACAGACAATATGCAACGTACTCATGGGATGACCTGATTGTTAGGGTTTAGTTATACTCATCGTGGATCAAAACTCAGCGCCTTACTCCCTCTCCTGCTGGAGAGGGCTGGGGAGAGAAGATTCTAAAAACCGAATTTTGAAGTGCAAACAATATTTTAAAGATATGAGGTCATCAGGCCTAAATCTCAACTCAGCTTTCGGCGCACTCACCACTAAACCCTGCCAAAAACCGGCTGAATTCATCAACCAACTGAGGCAGAACGCTGAGCATCCGGTGATCGGTATCGTACATATTCAAGCATACGCGATACTTTCGGCAAAACCGCCAAGCATTTTCCGGCGGCACAATATCGTCCTGCCAGCCATGGAATACCCGGATAGCCTCAGCCGTCGGCGTAAACTCCGTTTGCCTATAGCCGGGCAAATAAAACGCAGGCGCCAGCAAAACAAGCCCCTTGGGTTTAATCGATTCCGAAGCCACGGTTGCAACATAAGCGCCCATGCTGGAGCCGATTAATACGATTTCATCGTAGCCGGATAAATCCATCGCCAACAGTTGCCCGACCCGCTCATCCGGGTCGAGCAGTTCCCGGTAATCCGGGCTTTCAAACGCATAGCCGTAGCGCCGGGCAACCTCGGCGAAGCCGATGGTCTTTTCGCCCCAAGGCGAGCTGTCTTTCCCGTGATTATAAATGACTAACTTTTTCATATCGCTAACCCCAGACATTGATTAATTATTCGCGAATGGTATTACAATCAGGCATTCTTGTTACGGAAATCTATCCTCCATGCCGACCAAAACAACATTCAAGCCCGCTTGGTGGTTAAGCAACAGCCATTTACAGACTATTTATCCGGCCTTATTAAGAAAAGCGCCAAATCCGCCTGAATATCGCCGCGAAAGACTGACCACACCCGACCAAGATTTTATCGATGTCGATTATTGCGGAGCAGGCAAGCAACCACTGATTATGCTGATACACGGCTTAACCGGCAGCTCGCAATCGGGTTATATCAAAGGCTTGCAAAGCGCCTTGCTCAAACACGGCTTTCGCAGCGCCGCGCTTAATTTCCGCGGCTGTAGCGGTTCATCCAATAACCGGGCGCGCAGTTATCATTCAGGCGAAACCGAGGACATTGATTTTCTCTATCAAACCTTGCGCCAACGCGAACCCGACACGCTTTTAGCCGCCGTGGGTTTTTCATTAGGCGGCAATGTGCTGTTAAAGTGGCTGGGCGAACAAGGCGATCAGGTAAAACTGTTTGCCGCTGTCGCGGTTTCCGTGCCGTTGCTGTTGGGAATTTGCGCGACAAAACTGGATAGCGGGCTTTCAAAGCTCTATCGCGTCAATTTACTGACTGAGTTAAAAGCCTATATGCGCACCAAACTGCAACACTTGGAACGTACCGGCCAATCTGAAGAAGCCATGAAGATCAAGGAACTTGGGCGATTTATCGAACATCCGTTCATTCTGGCAATATGACGATCGGGTCGTAGCCAAATTGCATGGTTTTGCCGATGTACACGACTATTACCGGCGCTCCAGCTCAAGACAATATCTCAAATCAATCGCCGTACCCACGCTATTGATTCAAGCGGCAGACGATCCGTTTATGACCAAAGACGTGCTGCCCGGCCGGGATGAGCTGTCGCCGCATGTGCAGCTGGAATTTACCCGGCACGGCGGTCATGTCGGCTTCGTCTCAGGATCAATTCCTTTTAGGCCGAAGTATTGGCTGGAACAACGGATAACGGAATTTTTGCTGGGAAATTGCGATAGCCGATAATATTCGAAAATGCTTTCCCAAGCTCCAGCTTGGGAGCCGGCTACAGATTAAATTGGCCTAAAACCCGACCTTTCGTACAAATGTTGCTGAAAATTGAAAAACAGGCTCCTGATTTCATCCACGCCACCGAGGGCTTCTGCGCCATCGGTCATTGAGTGGTATTTCAATTCAATCAAATTCGGCAATCTGGACTGGTCCAGCTCCTCAAATCCCGTGTCGATGTATTTGAACAGCACGAATTCAAGAAACTCCCTGTGCTCCAGACTTAAGCCGTCAAGAATTCTGGGCTTCGCCTGTGACACCCGTATCTCCCTGGTCATCGGCTGGATATTGAAAGCAATGTATTCCAGCACATCAAACAAATCGCTCTTTTCGGCATCAACCAGCTTTTGCAGCTCACCCAGTTCAGACTGCCCGTAACCGGCATCGGCCAATTTATCCAGCAAGGCTTTGCGGGTGATAGGATTTGACCAAATCTGCCGCAGCTCTTCCTCATTCTGGAAATAGGAAGGCAACGCGCCATAGAGTTTGTTTAGGAATTCTTCAACGGAGATAGGTTTGCCATCTGCGCCCCAGAACGACGTGGCAATCATGTGTTGAATTTCACGCTCCTTGCCGTCACGCAACTTGATTTTGACTTTCTTCTTGCATACGCAAGGGGCTTGGCCGCAGACATAGCAAACTGGTTGAGGCTCTTTTAGACACTCGCATGGCCGCATGCCACAGACTGAGCAAGATTGCGGCGATTTCTTCTCGCATACGCAAGGATCTTCACCACACTTGGCACAGACCTCCGGCTCTATCGGCTCGCCATCCCATTCAGGGTCGGCAAAATGATGATAGGCGTCCACGAAGTCGTAAATAGTGAAGTATTCCTTGCCGTCAAACAGCCGCGTGCCGCGCCCGACAATTTGCTTGAATTCAATCATTGAATTCACCGGACGCATCAACACGATATTCCGCACATTGCGGGCATTCACGCCGGTGGAAAGCTTTTGCGATGTGGTCAAAATGGTAGGGATGTTTTTTTCATTGTCCTGAAACTCCCGAAGATACTGTTCGCCAATCTCGCCATCATTGGCCGTTACCCGCACGCAGTATTTCGGGTCTTTGCTTTGGCAATACTGGTTAATCAAATCCCGCACTGCGGCTGCATGGTCTTGGGTGGCACAAAAGACGATGGTTTTTTCCTTCTGGTTAATCTCGTTCAGGAAAATCTGCACCCGCTTGGCTTCACGCTCCTTGATAACGATGATGCGGTTGAAGTCCGCCTCTTGGTAAATCTTGCCTTCCTCTATTTCACCCTCAATGACTTGGTCGTCCGAGGTATAGATGTAATCGTCCAGCGTGGTCTTAATGCGCTTGACCTTGAACGGCGTCAGAAAGCCGTCGTTAATGCCTTCTTTCAGCGAGTAGATATAAACCGGCTCGCCGAAATACTTATAGGTGTCCACATTCTCGACACGCTTGGGCGTGGCGGTCAATCCAAGCTGCACCGCAGGGGCAAAGTATTCCAGAATGCCGCGCCAGTTGCCTTCGTTATTGGCTCCGCCACGGTGGCATTCGTCAATGATGATGAAGTCGAAATAGTCGGCAGGGTACTCGCCGAAATTGAACGATTGTTCGTATGCTAATTGTGGTTCGACAAGCTCACCACGAACGGCGGGTGAACCAAACTCTCTGCGAACGACAGATAAATCCCGTTCGCCCTGAACCGTGAGCTTGTCGAACGGTCGAAGGGCCGATCCCGCCATAAAGGTCTGAAAGATAGTAAAAAAGATACTACCATTGGTTGGCACGCTGCCCTTCTTGCTGATTTCCTTGGGCGTAATCCTCACCAGCGCATCTTCGGGGAAAGCCGTAAAATCGTTGAAGGCCTGGTTTGCCAGAATGTTCCTGTCCGCTAGAAACAATATTCTCGGGCGGCGGCTGCCGTCACGTTTCAAATTCCAACGGGTCTGAAACAGCTTCCAGGCAATCTGAAAGGCGATGAAGGTTTTGCCGGTGCCGGTCGCCAGCGTCAGCAGGATGCGTTGCTTTTCTTCGGCGATGGCGTTAAGCGTGTTGGCGACGGCGATTTCCTGATAATAACGAACGCCTTTGGTGCCGCCTATGCTTTCAAAAGGCACCGCATCAAACCGGTCTTTCCAGTCGTTCTGGTCGGAAAAGGTAAGTTGCCAAAGTTCATCGGGTGTGGGGAATGCGGCAACCCGCCTTTCACTGCCCGAGCTCATGGAGATTTGGTAAATCTCCTTGCCGTTGCTGGCGTAAGTGTAATCAATATGCAACTTTTCGGCGTAGGTTTTAGCCTGTGCAACGCCCTCGCCCACTTCCTGTTCGTCGCTCTTGGCTTCAATAACGCCAATCTTGCGGTGCTTGTAGACCAGAATGTAATCAGCAATCATCGGTTTTGCCCGCATGCCGCCTGCCTGGATTTTGCCGGCGGTGATGTGGAATTCGCGCAGAACCCTTGAATCCTCCACCACGCCCCAGCCGCTGGCGGTCAGCTTGGGGTCTATTTGCTCGGCTCTGGTTTCGGCTTCATTCATGGACAAAAATCACTCATTTGTAGCGCTTGAGCGGGCGCAACAATGCGCACCGCCAGCTCCTCGGAAATATCCAGTAAATCCCGGTCACCCGATACCAACCAAGGTACCGATGCCGCCAGCGCGGTATGAATAAATTTATCATCATCGACGTCCCTGCAATAGTGGAGTGACGCGATGGACTCAGGGATTTCAACCCAATGGGCGCTGGCGTTGGCATCGTGCAAAATTGCCCGGCGGATGTCCATGCTGAGGTAACGGTCGAATTTCGGCTTCCATATCCGCGCTTCAAGCTCGGCAAAAGTATCCGTTGAGAACACCGGCACTCCCTTTGCCAACACCCGCCGCACCACTTGAGCAGGTGCACCGTCTTTGGAGAGCGCCGCACTGATCCAGATATTGGTATCAAGCACTACACGATTAATCCTGCTTTGCGGGGTGTTGCCGGGGAAGTTAACTTTCATCAGCCAGCAGATCGTCCAGCGCTTGCGGCGTTAGCCCGGCGCTCGCAGCAGCGTCTGCCGCATCGTCCAAAGAATGCTGTAGCCGATTGGCGTAAAAAGCACGCATGGCCTCAAAATCTCTAGCGCTCACCATGACTCCCATGATACGGTCATGGCGCATCACCGCCACCGGCTCGTGCTGCACTTGATCAAGAAACGCCCCAAAACGGGTTTTGGCTTCATTAGCGGTAATAATTTGCATAACATCACTCCTTCATCGGCTGGATAAACCGGATTCAGTCTATACAAATCGTTCGATTCGGTCAAATTGAACGAAATTATGTTTGCATCATGTCCCTCATAAAAGCGTGATAAGAAATTTGAATTAACTTATCAGGTCAATAACAACCTGTATAAAAAATCGCCTTTTCTTATTACGTTGCAACAGCGACGTATAGAAGCCGCAATTTTCTGCACAGTTTATTCGATCATCGCCATCATGATGCCATCAGCGGGTGCGATTAAAAGAGCGGTTTAAACTCAAGGTAAACAATCACTCAATAGATATTGCGCAAATCGTATTATCGTCATTCCGGCAGGGATTGCCGGAATCCAGAAGCCATGGATGGCATACAACGTGAGAGACAAGTATTACGTAATTCACAACCGTTCACATCCCTGTGTCCTGGATCCCGGCAATCCCTGCCGGGATGACGTGTTGTGCAGATGCCTATGAACTCAAAGAATAGGTGCTGGGAATAATCTTCTAAAAACTGCACTTTTAATCACACCCGCCATCAACTGTACGCAGGTGAAATTAATGAGTTAAAGCCCCGGAAAAAGCCTGCTGCAACAGCGAATTTTTAAGCTCAGCAAGTAGCGTAAGTTTTTTCTGATAGGTGACTTCCAGGCGTTGCGTTTCTTCGCGCAGAGCTTTCAGTGTCGAAACAATGGCACGTTGCTCGACAATCGAGATTGGGAAAGAAACTACCACACCACCAATCTTCGTTGGTGATGTGTGTCGAACCTTTACACCCGAGGCGCTATCATGAATATCTTTTCGTATGCTTTGAGTATTTAAGGCGTGAAAAAAGAACTCATTAATCCACTGTACATTGGCTTTCTTGGTGACTAATCCAAGTCGCTGGTTATGTAAAAACTTGCCTGACTCGGGAACGAGGATAGGACTGCCAAGCAGTCCAGCCGCCTGTTCGGTCATTGCCACAAGCAAGTCGCCCTCATTAAGCACGTAGTCGTGTGGGATTTCGCCGACGTAATATTTTTGCTTCCCGCCTCTATTTCGATAGCCGCCCGATTCGTAGAAATTGCCAGGTGTGAGAAGAACATAATCGCCCTCGCTACGGAAGAACTCACTTTTGAAGGCAAAACCATGTTTAATGTCGCACAACTCTGACAACGGCTTCTCCAGCCACCCTTTACCCTTGGTGGTAAAAACCGATTGCACGGTACTTTGAAAAAGCTCACGGGCATTTTTCAGGTTTTTCTCGGCATTGGCTGCGGCTGTGGCAATGGCTTCAAATACCTCATCCAGAATGGCGACGATGCGTTGCTGTTCAGCGAGAGGGGGAAGCGGTACTACAAACTGCTTCAGGTCATCGAACTTTAGGTTATTGATATTCACGCCATCAGACAGTTCCGCGATAAAGTCTTTGTACGAATTAGATGTCATCAGGTGAAATAGAAATTTCGGGAGCAGCTCTTTTTTTGGCGTTATCATGCCCATAAAACCACCAAACGCATAGTCGTAGTCATTGTCGATATAAGCGACCTTGCCGAGATGGCTTTTGCTACCGCTGGCAGTGCAAATTATCAGGGAATCCCTTTTCACTTTCTTACTATCCGACACAATAATATTGTCGCTGATGTACTTTAGTTCAGAAAAATTAAGAAGGTTTGTCGTGAGATCAATGTTCATTGCACGCAGAACGATGTTGTCAGATACATCAACCTCATCACTTTTCGAGTAAGTCAATCCGCGTTGGAATTCACACACCTCATCAAGAGTGGTCATCTGCCATCCAGCTTTCACAACAGTGTCCGAATTTTCTGGATGATGTCGGCACTCTCCGCATCAAGAGCCGCTATTTCCGCCATGATGTCCTGTGGGTTACGGTGCTGCACCTCATCGTTGCGACTCGGATTTTTCACCGACAGGTCAAAGGTGTTCTGGTCTATGTCCGCCACATCCACTGACCATGAGTTTGCAGAATCCTCTTTGGTCTTTTGCAGGGCGACAAACTCGGCAAGGTCGGCTTCATTAAGCGGGTTGGTCTTGCCCAGGTTGCGGTCAAGGTTGAGCTGGTAAAACCAGACTTCCTTGGTCGGAGCGCCTTTCTCAAAGAACAGCACCACGGTTTTAACGCCCGCACCGGTGAAGGTGCCGCCCGGCATATCCAGCACGGTGTGCAGGTTACAACTTTCCAGCAGCAGCTTGCGCAGGCTGACCGAGGCGTTGTCGGTGTTGGACAGGAAGGTGTTCTTGATGACAACGCCGCCCTTGCCGCCCGCTTTGAGTATCTTGATGAAATGCTGCAGGAACAGGAACGCCGTTTCGCCGGTCTTGATCGGGAAGTTCTGCTGCACCTCCGCCCGTTCCTTGCCGCCGAACGGCGGATTGGCCAGTACGATGTCGTAGCGGTCTTTTTCCTGGATGTCAGCTAGGTTCTCGGCGAGGGTGTTGGTATGGACGATGTTCGGGGCTTCAATGCCGTGCAGAATCATGTTCATGATGCCGATGATGTAGGCCAGCGCCTTTCTTTTCCTTGCCGTAAAAAGTGCGTTTTTGCAGGGTCTCGGCGTCCCTGGTGGTCAGTTCGCGGCTATGCTTTGAGGTATTCAAACGCTTCCGCCAAGAAGCCCGCCGAACCGACCGCGCCGTCATAAATCTTGTTGCCGATTTCAGGGGCGACGACTTTGACGATGGTTTTAATCAGCGGGCGCGGAGTGTAATACTCGCCGCCATTGCGTCCGGCATTGCCCATGTTCTTGATTTTGTCTTCGTAGAGATGCGACATTTCGTGCTTTTCTTCTTGCGACCGGAAGCGCAAGCCGTCAACGAGGTTGAGGACTTCCCGCAGGTTGTAGCCACTCTGAATCTTGTTTTTCAGCTCGCTGAAAATCTCGCCAATCTTGTATTCAATGGTGTCCGGGCTGGTCGCATCGGCCTTGAACTTTTTAAGGTAAGGGAAAAGTTTGTGATCGACGAAGTCTTTGAGGTCGTCACCGCTCAACGCTTTGTGATGGTCAATCTTGCCGTCGGGAGTTTTAGGTGCTGCCCAGACATGCCATTTGTATTGCTCTTGGATGATGGGCTGATAAGTTTTGCCTGCAAGCTGGGCGGCGGTCTGTTTGTCGCGCTCAAAATCTTCAAGGTATTTAAGGAACAATATCCACGAGGTCTGTTCAACGTAATCCAGTTCGCTACCGCATCCGGCATCTTTATGCAGGATGTCATCTATATTCTTAAAGGTTTGCTCAAACACTGGGGATTTTTATTGTTTCAGTCTGCTAAGGGGAAGATTGATTTGCAATGAAATCAATATTAATTATACACACTCTCAATCAGCCGCAAAGTGACCTGTTTAATGCTTAACTTCTGCACTTTAGTGAGGATAATTGACGCCGGGCAATTGAATGAAACGGCTTTTGTGTTACTGTTTATTGTGGTTTGGAATATTCCCGTCAGTTTCCAACGGGCACAAAAAAACCAGTTGACCGAAAAGCCTAACTGGTTGATTTATATATCTTTGATGGTGGGTCGTGCGCGATTCGAACGCGCGACCATCGCATTAAAAGTGCGGTGCTCTACCGGCTGAGCTAACGACCCAACAAAGATCGCCTATTATAATGATTTATCCGATTCCTGCAACGTTTTTTTTAACTTACGTATCGTGTTGGGTCTTGTACTCCCGCTTCGGCAAACCCAATTTTTCTTAAGCGGCAGGCATCGCATACCCCGCATGCATAGCCATGCTCATCGGCAGAATAACAGGAAACCGTGCGCTGATAGTCCACGCCCAATTCAATGCCCTGCTTGATAATTTCCGCCTTGCTAAGCGCGATCAGCGGGGTATGTATGGCGAAATGCTCGCCTTCGACACCCGCTTTGGTGGCAAGGTTCGCCAATTGCTGGAACGCTTGGATAAATTCAGGCCTGCAATCGGGGTAGCCGGAATAATCGACGGCATTAACGCCGATAAATATGTCGGTCAGATTTAAAACTTCCGCCCAGCCCAAGGCAAAGGACAGGAATATGGTGTTTCTTGCCGGTACATAGGTGACCGGTATGCCTTCTTGCGGCATATTTGGCACGGCGATATGCTCATCGGTCAGTGCTGAACCGCCAATCGAGCTTAATCCCAGCTTGATGATTTTATGGTCTTCAACTTGATAGTCGGCGGCTATCTGCGCCGCCGCTGTTAACTCGGCATTATGGCGTTGACCGTAATCGAAGCTTAGGGCGTAACATTTGTAGCCCTGCTTTTTGGCAAGGGCAAGTACGGTAATTGAATCTAATCCGCCGGAGAGCAGGACGATGGCTTTTTTTTGCATGCTTGTCATGAGCTTAGCCGAATGGTCGGTTTACTTACCTTGGGCATCATCCCAAAGTATTTTATGGAGTTGAAGTTGAAAACGGACAGGCAATCTGTCCTTTAGAATTTTTTCGGCCAGCTCGGTCGGATTTTGCTGTCCCATCACCGGCGAAAACAATATTTCGCAGCGATTGGGCAAGTCATATTCGCTTAAAACGGCTTTTGACCAGTCATAGTCCTCATCATTGCCGATAACAAACTTAACCTGGTCTTTTACGGTTTAGATAGTCGATATTTTGATAGAGGTTTCTGCTTAATTCGCCGGAGCTGGGTGTTTTAAGATCCATGACTTTGACAACGCGCGGATCGACTTCCGACACGTCAAGCGCCCCACTGGTTTCGAGCGAGACCACATAGCCTTTGTCGAGCAACTTTGGTCATTAGCTCGAAGACAGCCCGGCTGTGCCAGAGGTTCGCCGCCGGTTACGGTAATATACCGGGTTCCGTACTGCTCAGCTTCGGCAACAATGGCATCAATCGCTATTTTTTTACCGCCGGTAAAAGCATAGGCCGTATCGCAATAGACGCATCTTAATGGACAGCCGGTAAGTCGAATAAACACGGTGGGCAGGCCTACCGTGTTCGACTCGCCCTGCAACGAATAAAAGATTTCAGTAATGCGTAACAAGCTTACAACTACTGTTTTGCGTCATCAAGCAGAAGTAATTTCTTTGCCGCCAAACGGGCCGCTGTCGAGCTGGGAAAATCCGCTGTGACGCGCGTCAAATATTCACGCGCTTTGACTGCATTTTTCTGCTCAACCTCGATAGTGCCCAGCTTCAACAAAGCATCCGGCACTTTTGAGCTGCCGGGATAATTTTCAATCACGCTATTAAAGGCTTTACGCGCCGAATCCGTATCCTGATTAACCCTATAGGCCTCACCTAGCCAGTATTGGGCATTATTTGCGTACTCACCTTTCGGATTTTTACCCAGCAATGCATTGAATTCAGCAATTGCCTGAGCGTTATGCCCATTTCTAAGTGCTTCATACGCTTGTTGATATTGCTGTTTCTCGTCGCCGGACAGCAGGCAGCGAGGTGCGTTAGCTGCGCCGGAGCTTGCTTAGCGGCACTGTCTGTGAGCTGGCGCCTGCTTAGCCTCGGAGCAGCCGCAACGGACAGGTTCGGCCATCTTGGCTTCGGGTGCAACTGAACCTTCCTGCATAGCGGGACTTTCAGCAGCCGTGACTTAACGCCTTCAGGTTTTTTCTCAAGACTTTGCATCCGCCCGTCAAAATCGGAATACATGGTGCTTTGAGATTTTTTCATCTCGGCAATAAGATTGGCCTGCTCTTCTACCTTGCCGGTAAGTTGCTGAACTTCTGTCTGCAACTGTTCCAGCCGCCGCATCATTTCAAACACTCGCATTGGATGATGACGGCTTTGCCGCATTGGTCTCACCCGCTGGATACATTGAATTATCAACGACGGGCGGCAACGATTCCGCTTGGACAGCGCTGCAAAAACACAGCAACAAGATAAGAACGAGCTTTCATTTATTTGCCTTGGTAAACTATCTCAACGCGACGATTAAGTTCCCAGGATGCTTCATCATGACCTGCTGACGCGGGCTTTTCTTCGCCGTAACTGACGACTTGTAACTGGCTTTCCGAAACACCTTGAACTTTCATCATACTGACTATGGATTTTGCGCGCTGCTCGCCCAGTGCAATGTTGTACTCGCGGGAACCACGCTCATCGCCATGACCTTCCATGATCAACGCGTTGGTCAGGATGCGCCATTAGATATTGTGCATGAGCTGCAATAACCGGAACAAAATCGTCCTGAACCTGGCTGCTGTCCAGCATAAAATAGATTGTGCTTTTTGACAGCGGATTGTTTGGATCGCTGAACTCAGGACCGATTCCGGCATTGGGATACATATCCGAACCGGACATGCCTGAGCCGCCATTTAAACCACTGGTTGATGCATCGTTGATGCCGCTGGCAGCATTTTGAGAGCCGTCAGTCAGACTCGCGTCTTTTTCATCTTCGCTACAGCCTGATAGGATTACCGCACTTATTGCCAATGCCAATACTGTTTTATTCAATTTCATTTTAATTCCCAAAAAGTAATAGATTAATTTTATAAAAAAATCGTGTTGTACCCAACCGGACTAGGGTGACCATGCAGGTTCGCGAATTTCACTGCTATCAAACACCAGCTTCTGTTGCATTTTACCATCTAATGAGACGGCCGATAAGTAACCGGCATTGCCTTTTCGAGAAGCATACAAAATCATGCTGCCATTCGGTGCAAAACTGGGGGATTCATCCGATCGGCCATCAGTTAATACATTAACTGCCTTGGTCGCCAGATCCATGACGGCAATACGATAATCACTGCCGTTGCCGTGCACCATGGCTATGCTTCTGCCGTCCGGTGAAAAGCTGGCTCTGGCATTATAATTTCCTGAAAATGTCAGCCTTTTTTCCTGTCCGCCTTGACTGGACATCATATACAGCTGCGGCTTTCCGCCCCGATCCGAGGTAAAGACAATGCTACTGCCGTCAGGCGACCAGGTCGGTTCGGTATCAATCGAAAAACTGCTGGTCAACTTGGTTAAAGCACGCGTGTTCAGATTTAAGACGTAAATATCGGGACTGCCGTCTTTGGACAGGGTCAACGCCAATTTTGCTCCATCGGGCGACCAGGAAGGCGCGCCATTGATGCCGGGGAATTCGGCAACCCTGACCCTCTCGCCAGTACGCCAAAGTCTGGATATAAATGGCGGCTGATTTTTTCTCAAACGACACGTAGGCTATTTTTTTGCCGTCAGGCGACCATGCAGGGGACATCAACGGCTCCACAGATGAAGCGATGGTTTGCGCATTAAAGCCGTCCGCATCTGAAATTTGCAGCTTATGGTTGCTTTTTCTGCCTTGCCCACTACTGGTAATGTAAGCAATTCGGCCGCTGAAAACGCCTTTTTTGCCGGTTAATTTCTCAAAGATAAGGTCGCTGATATGATGCGCCGTTCTACGCAAATCGCCTGCCGATGAAGTCATCCGGTAGCCCATCAATGGCTGCCCTTTATAGACGTCAAACAATTGAAACTGAACATTGTACTGACCATGATCTTCAACCACTTGACCGATAACCAGATAATTCTGGCCTATAGCCTGCCAGTCCTTAAACTGAACCGCCTCCGCAGTGCTGGGGTGACCCGGCATGCTTTGTTTATCCAGCGTTTTAAAATAGCCGCTACGACCTAAATCCGCATTAACCACAAAACTGATATCAACCGGAACGCCCGCAGCTCCTTGCATCGCAAAAGGAACCACTGAAATAGGCAGTGCACTTTCAACGCCTTCAGTAATTTCGATCGTCATTTCTGCATAGCTGCTTGGCATATAGCAACTAACCAGCCCAATCAACAAAATTTTTCTAAAAAAACTCATGTATACCTCAGTAACTTTAAAAGGCGCCCTACTGGCCGCCCTTGCTGAAAAAAGACCATTAACTAATCAGCTTCATCTTCGTGCTGATCATACCCTGTTTCAAATTATCTGGAACGATCCGGATCAAACAAAAACTTAAATGACTTAAATTCTTTAGTGGCCAATTCTTTATCTTTAGGCACCGGAAGCGGCGATGCTTTGTGTACGGCATTTTCCGCTGAACGATCAAAAATTTCATCACCGCTAGAGCCAACAACATGGGCATCTATCACTGTGCCATCGGACATCAATGTAACCTGAAGTGTACACTTTAAACCCTCAGTAGAAGAAACCGGACGTAATCCAGCTATGAGCTACTTTTTGCCGAATGGCTGAAGCTGCTGTATTTATCGCCAGCTTATCTTCTTCTGCGTCCATTCTCGCCTGTTCTGCTGCCATCCTTGCTGCCTCAGCCTGTTCTGCCTCGGCTTTCGCTTTGGCGGCTGCCGCCCGCTCCGCTTCGGCCTTGGCCTGTGCGGCGGCCTCGGCTTTGGCTTTTTCAGCAGCGGCTTTTTCTGCCGCTGCTTTTGCTTTGGCGACTTCAGCTCGTTCTGCTTCGGCCTTGGCTTTTGCGGCAGCCTCGGCTTTGGCTTTTTCTGCCGCAGCTTTCGCTTTGGCGGCTTCCGCCGCCCGTTCTGCTTCCGCCTTGGCTTGTGCGGCAGCTTCGGCTTTAGCTTTTTCTGCTGCTTTTGCCTTGGCTATTTCAGCTTGTTTGGCTTCGGCCTTGGCTTGCTCGGCGGCTTCGCTTTCGCCTTGGCGGCTTCGGCCTGTTTCGCTTCGGCCTTGGCTTGTTCGGCGGCTTCGGCTTTGGCTTTGGCGGCTTCGGCTTGTTTTGCTTCGGCCTTGGCTTGTTCGGCGGCTTCCGCTTTGGCTTTAGCCGCTTCAGCCTGTTTTGCTTCGGCCTTGGCTTGCTCGGCGGCTTCGGCTTTTGCTTTGGCGTTTCGGCTTGCTTTGGCTTCTGCCTTGGCTTGTTCGGCGGCTTCGGCTTTTGCTTTGGCGATTTCGGCCTGCTTCGCTTCGGCCTTGGCTTGTGCGGCGGCTTCCGCTTTTGCTTTGGCGGCTTCCGCCTGCTTTGCTTCGGCCTTGGCTTGCTCGGCTGCTTCGGCTTTTGCTTTGGCTGCTTCTGCCTGTTTTGCTTCAGCCTTGGCTTGTGCGGCGGCTTCGGCTTTTGCTTTGGCGATTTCGGCCTGCTTTGCTTCGGCCTTGGCTTTTTCTGCTTCTGCCTGCTGCACTGCTCGTTCGGCTTCCGGATTAGTTTCTGCTTCCGGCTTTATTTTCTCTTCAACTGGAGTTTCAGCCGGCTTTACCGGCTCTGCGTTAGCTTCGGCCGGATTCTTAGCCTTGGTTTCATCGACAATTTCAGCATGAATAATTTCCGGCGCCGCATTCGATTCTGGTTTATCAGGCTTGAATAAGGCGCTTAAGGCAAACAGGCCTAAAATCGTAATATGTAAAGCCAGCGCCAGAATGATTGGCCATGAAAATTTCTTTTTATTACTATCCATCGAAATCTATTGTTCGCCCGACTTGGTCATTAAACCCACGCTGGACACGCCGGCATTTTTTAATCCCGCCATCAGCGTAACCACGACACCATAATCAATGCCCTTATAAGCCCCGATTAGAACCTGGGTTTTCGGTTTCTGGCTTAATACCGCCATCACCCGGCCTTCCACCTCTTCAGGCTGTACCAGTTCAGGTTCTTTGTCATCAATGGTAATAAAATATTGGCTCTGTTCATTAATCGACACAATAACCGGCAAATTATCGCCTTCCGATTCCACGGTTGCGGACTCGGCTTGCGGAAGCTCGACTTGCACGCCTGTTTGCAACATCGGCGTGGTGATCATGAAAATAATCAACAGCACTAAAGTCACGTCAATGTAGGGAACCACATTGATTTCCGCCATGGGCTTTCGTGCGCCCATTTTTTCTGCCCATTTGTGGCGCGCTCATTTTTGGTGTGCCTGTCTTTGCAATAATACGACGAACTCTTCAACGAACAGTTCATATCGGCCGGTCAATCTGTCCAATCGAGTGGAAAAGCGGTTATAGGAAATAACGGCGGGGATCGCGGCAAACAGACCGATGGCTGTTGCAATCAATGCTTCGGCAATACCCGGAGCGACTTGCGCCAAAGTCGCCTGTTTGACATTACCCAGCGACATGAAGGAATTCATGATGCCCCATACCGTGCCGAATAGACCGATGTAAGGACTGATCGAACCGACCGTGGCAAGAAATGCCAAATGCTCATCGAGCCGTTCCAATTCGCGCGACAATTCGATACGCATGACCCGTTGCGCGCTTTCCACCTGCACGCCGGGTTCTACATTACCGGCTTGCCGCATCCGGGAAAATTCTTTGTATCCGGCCAGGAATATTTTCTCTATGCCTTCCGGCTCAAAATCCTTGGCCGCCAATTTTCTATAAAGATCGGCCAATACCACGCCGGACCAAAACTGCTCTTCAAATTCGTCGGTGATTTCAACCGCCCGGTTGAGTTCTTTGCGCTTGGTAAAAATAAATGTCCACGATGACACCGATGCGGTTAGCAATATCATCATGACGAATTGAACAACAAAGCTGGCTTCTTTAACTAAATGGAAAATCGATAAATCAGTGTTCATTTCTTGTATGCTCTAAAATTGCTCTAAATAAGGTTTCAGGAATCGCTTTAGGACGCATGGTTTGTGCATCCAAACAGGCAATTCGAACACTGCCCTTGCATAAAACATCATCGCCTCGTGTAATCACTTGCTCAAATGTAAGACTGGCTTTTTTAGCCAGACTCACCTCCGCACTCACTTGTAGTTGTTCATTAAACCGGGCGGGACTCAAATAATCGACCTGCACCGAACGCACCACAAAAATAATGCCTTCATTAGCAATCAGTTCATCCTGCTCATAACCCATGGCCCTGAGCATTTCGGTTCTGGCCCGTTCGAAAAATTTCAGGTAGTTGGCGTAAAACACCACACCGCCTGCATCGGTGTCTTCGTAATAAACCCGTACCGGCCAGATAAAATTTTTCATATAGCGTTTAATTATTCAAACAAATCCTCGGACACACCCAAATGCTTTGGGGGCTGTCAAGCCAAAATGCAAGTAGGCATTCTGGGTGACCACGCGGCCACGGGGCGTACGCATAATAAAGCCCTGTTGCAGCAAATACGGTTCCACGACATCTTCAATAGTGCCCCGCTCTTCGCTGATCGCAGCGGCCAGCGTATCCAGCCCTACCGGACCGCCGGCAAAACTTTCAATCATCGCCATAAGCAGTTTGCGGTCCAATGAATCGAAACCGTTATGATCCACTTTCAACATTTCCAAAGCCTGAAAGGACAGCTCTTCGGTAATCGTGCCGTTGCCTTTTACTTCGGCATAATCCCGCACCCGGCGCAACAATCTGTTGGCAATTCGCGGCGTACCGCGAGAGCGGCGGGCGATTTCATAAGCGCCGCGCGGTTCCATCGCAATACCCAGCACATTGGCTGAACGCGTCACAATATTCGCCAGTTCATCAACCGTATAAAACTCCAAGCGCTGAACAATGCCAAAGCGATCACGCAGCGGCGAGGTCAGCAACCCGGCACGGGTGGTCGCGCCAACCAACGTAAACGGCGGCAAATCCAGCTTGATCGAGCGTGCGGCCGGGCCTTCGCCGATCATAAGATCAAGCTGATAATCTTCCATGGCCGGATATAAAATCTCTTCAACCGCCGGACTCAAGCGATGTATTTCATCGATAAACAGCACGTCATGGGGTTCGAGATTGGTCAGCAATGCCGCAAGATCGCCCGCTTTATCGAGCACAGGGCCCGATGTTTGACGAATTTTAACACACATTTCGGCGGCGATGATATTAGCCAGCGTGGTTTTGCCCAAACCGGGAGGGCCGAAAATCAACACATGATCCAACGCTTCCTGCCGCGCCGTTGCCGCCTGAATAAAAATTTCCATTTGCTCGCGCAACTCTTTCTGGCCGATATAATCGGCCAAGCGCTTGGGCCGGATAGCCCGATCCTGGCGCTCTTCATCCGAATGACTGTGTGCAGTCACCATGCGATCACTTTCGATCATCTAACCGTGCCTTGCAGCGCCAAGCCGGATAATGTCTTCACAGCTTTTACCTTCGACGCTGATATTTTGCACCATTTTACCGGCATCCAGCGGTTTATAGCCCAGCGAGCACAAGGCGCTGATCGCTTCCTGTTTCGGATTGTTGGCTGGCTGGACATGATCGATACTGGTCACTGATGAATCGATGGAATCACCTAAGTCCGGCAACCGGTCGCGCATTTCAATAACCAGACGCTCGGCCGTCTTTTTGCCGACTCCCGGCAAGCGCACCAAGGCCTGCGTATCGTTATTATGAATGCAGCGATGGAATTCTTCGGCGCTCTGCCCCGACAAAATCGTCAACGCCAGCTTGGGACCGACGCCATTGACCTTGATCAGGGTTCTGAACATCGCGCGATCCGCTTCGGTGGAAAACCCGAACAGAATATGCGCATCTTCGCGAACCACCAGATGGGTATGCAGTATGACCTCGGAACCGATGGCAGGCAGATTATAAAAAGTCGTCATCGGCGCTTCGACTTCATAGCCGACGCCGTTCACATCCAGCATCAACAACGGCGGCGCTTTAAACGCCAGTTTGCCGCGCAGAAAACCGATCATCGCAACAAGCCTTGCTGCAAACGCTGTGCAGTCTGCTGATAATGGGCATGACAAATGCTGATGCCCAGCGCATCGCTGGCATCGATTTGCAACTCGCCTTGAATATTTAACAGAATTTTCACCATGTGCTGAACCTGAGTTTTTTCGGCGCTGCCTTTGCCCACCACGGCCTGCTTGACTTGCCGGGCCGCATATTCAAACACCGGCAAACCGGCGGTCTGAACCGCGCAAATTGCCGCTCCGCGGGCCTGGCCCAGTTTAAGCGCGGAGTCGGCATTTTTATGCATAAACACTTGTTCTATGGCCATTTGCTCAGGTTGATAGCGCTCGACAACTTCCACAATACCGTCAAAAATTTGCTTGAGCCGGTCGGGAAAATAGTCGGCTTTGATCCGAATACTGCCGCTGGCTATGTATTTATAACCGTGCGACGAGTCTTCTATAATGCCGTAACCGGTTATTCTTGAGCCGGGATCTATCCCTAAAATTCGCATCAGCTACAGTAATCTATCAATCCAGCCCTTCCATAATTTCGTCGCTGATATCCGCATTGGAATAAACATTCTGCACGTCGTCCAGATCTTCCAATCGGTCTATCAAGCGCATCATTTTTTCCGCATCTTCGGCATCCAGTTCAGCCATGGTTGCCGCCTGCATCGTGACTTCGGCATTATCCGGCTCAAAGCCTGCGGCAATCAGGGCATCTTTTACTGCCAGATAATTTTCCGGCGTGGTCATCACATCGACCGAGCCGTCATCATTGAGTGATAACATCTTCCGCTCCGGCTTCCAGAGCCGCTTCCATCAGCGCGTCTTCATCAACGGAAGGCGCGTAACTGAGGATGCCGACTTTGCTGAACAGATAGGCAACCGAGCCGTCCGTGCCCAAGTTGCCGCCCGCTTTAGAAAAAGCATGACGCACTTCGCCGACGGTGCGGTTACGATTATCGGTCAGACAATCGACCATGACCGCTGTACCGCCGGGGCCGTAGCCTTCATAACGAACGACTTCGTAATTAACGCCTTCCAACGCGCCGGAGGCTTTTTTGATCGCGTTATCAATGGTGTCGCGGCGCATATTCGCACCTAAGGCTTTATCAATCGCGGTGCGTAAGGCCGGATTGCTGGCCGCATCCGGGCCGCTGGTTTTTACCGCTACGGTAATTTCACGCAGCATTTTGGTAAAAATTTTGCCGCGCTTGGCATCCTGTCCTGCCTTGCGATGCTTGATATTAGCCCATTTACTATGTCCAGCCATTGTCTCTCTCTTAAAACGGTTAACGTCAGGCGGCAGGTCTTGTACCTGCCCTTTTGACATCTGCCACATCAGGGCAACCACAAGGGATTGCCCCTACAAAATATGCTCCAAAACCGAAACCAAACTCGGTTCGGCGCAGTAAAAATCGGCTTGTTCACGGACAATCGCCCTGTCAACCACGCCGCCAAAACCGATTACAACGGCTCCGGCCTGCTTGGCTTCCATGTCGGTCTTGCCGTCGCCGATCATCACCAGCGAACCTTGTGCTTTAAGCAAGCGCCTGCAAATCTCGGCTTTACCGCCTGTTCTGGCCAACGGCGAGTTCTGGTCATAATCACGGTAACTGCCGTCTTCGTTGAAATAAATATCGACCGCATGAACATGGCTTTCAGGCAAACCCAAATATCTTGCCAGCGGCAGGATAGCCTGACGGAATCCGCCGCTGATAATATGCAGTTCCTTATCCTGACGCAGTTAAAGTCTCAAACACTTCTTTAACGCCATCGACTATCTGCTCAATATACAAATCAGCCAGCCAGTCGATGCTGTCCTGATCCGGCCTGATCAGCGACAAACGCCGCTCATAGACCGCTTCCAACGGCACCTCGCCATTCATCGCCGCATCGGTCAGTTTGGACATTTCCTCGCCCAAACCGACACGTCCGGCGAGCTCGTCTATGCCTTCTATTCTGCTTAAGGTACTGTCGCAATCAAAGCAGATGACGTCAAAACTCATAAGTTAATCTGGGTAGCCTTATGTACGGCGGGAATATGACACAATTGCTGCAACAAATCATCGGTTAAAGGTTCGGATACACTGATAACCGCCATCGCCCGCTGCTGCATCATCCGCCGTACTCACCTGCATCCTGGTGATATTGATATTCGGCATTGCCCAACACGCTGCTGATTGCCGATATCACGCCCGGCTTGTCATCATGCTGGGTCACTAATAAGGTTCCTTCCGGCACCACTTCAATATCGAACTGATTGATACAGACCAGGCGCGGATGACAGCCGCCCAATAAGGCTCCCGACAACGTAATGGTATGATCCGCACAATGCCCGGTCACTTTGATCAGCGACAAATAATCCTGAGATTCTTCGGTTTTCGATTCAACCAGCGCAATGCCCTGGCGTTTGGCGATGTTTTCGGCATTAACCCGGTTAACCGGCGTGGAAAATTGCCCGCTTAATACGCCGATCAACGCAGCGACTGAAACCGGACGCACCTCAACTTCGGCCGCTCTGCCCAATAACGCAACTTCTATTTTTTCTATCGGCTGGGTCGCCAAGACCCACCAATACCTTGCCCAGAATATTGGCCAGCTTCATAAATTCGTGCGATTTTTTCAACTCTTCCGCCGACACTCTGGGCAGGTTCAAGGCATTAACCGCTTCACCGGTCTTTAAAAACGTGACCGCCTGCCGGGCAATTTCGACACTCACCGCCACTTGCGCTTCACTGGTCGATGCGCCCAAATGCGGCGTAAAAACGATATTGTCCAGTTCCAGCAACGGCGAATTGGCTGGCGGTTCATTTTCGTAAACATCCAGCGCCGCACCGGCAATCCGGCCGTTTTTCAACGCATCATACAGTGCGGCCTCGTCAATCAAACCGCCTCTGGCGCAGTTGATAATCATCGCTTCTTTTTTCATCTTCGCCAGCTGCGCGCTGCCGATAACATTGCGGGTTTTTTCAATCAGCGGGCAATGCAAGGTCAGATAATCCGCCCGGGTTACCAGTTCATCCAGACTGACCGATTCAACGCCCAGGTCTTCGAATATTTCCGGCGCAACAAACGGATCATAAGCGATCACCTGCATTTTCAGGCCCAAACCGCGCTGCGAGACGATCCGTCCGATCGTACCGAAACCGAGTATCGCCAGCGTTTTATGGGCAATTTCCGACCCCATCAATTTGGAGCGCTCCCATTTGCCGGCGCGAACCGAGCGATCTGCAGTCGGCAAATGACGGCTCAGCGACATCATGTGCGCAATCGCCAATTCGGCAGTCGTGGTCGCATTGGCATCCGGCGTATTCATCACAATAATCCCCAACTCCGTTGCGCGGGTATATCGACATTATCGACACCAATACCGGCACGTCCTATCAGCTTGAGATTCTTTGCCGCCTGCAACACTTTCTTGGTCACCTGGGTATCGCTACGAATCAATAACGCATCGTAATCGCCGATGATGTTACACAAGCTGATCCTCATTGAGCCCGGTCTCAATATGTATTTGTATGCCGGACTGTTCGTTTAAATAATTGATGCCAGCTTCTGCTAATTTGTCGGAAATAAGGATTTTTTTCAAAGGAATGCACCGGGAAAAGGTTATGCGTTAAAAATGATTAGTTTAACAGCTTTACGCGCAGGGCAGTTGAACCCTGCGGTTATAAAAAAACTTTTTTGCAATCTCCAGCCTTATCTGCCGTGATAATAACCATCCGGGGATGATTTGCGTGCCGGTTTCGGCGCTGACGATGATGCTTTGCTTACCACCGATTTCGGCGTTGGAGGGGTTGCCGGTGCAGGAGCTTGCTCCGGTATAGATGCGGATGCCTCATCTAATGGCGGCAAGCGTTCATAGATTGCCACAGGATCGCCGCTCTGCTCCTTAAGCGCTTTATTTAAAGCCTGTTGGTCAAAATCAGGCAATTCCTGATTATTATTGGCTTTTTGAATCAACCTTAGCGCCACGGCAAAGCGCTGATCCAGCGTTGTTTCCTCACCCTCCAGATCAGGATGCGCTTCGACATAAAGCACATTGTCCAGCCAGCCAACCTTGATCGGCTGCTTAACAATATAGACCGGCGTTCCGACCGAAACCAAATCGTATAACTCCTCGACATCTTCAGGATACATACGAACACAACCATGAGTAATCTGCATGCCGATACCGTTAATCTTATCAATATCGGTGCCATGTATCCGGTATTCACCGGGCAGATCCAGATACAGTGCGCGTGAACCCAACGGATTATGCGGACCTGGAGGAACAATAACCGGCAGAGGATCGCCATTGGCGGCATGTTCGCGCCTGATTGATTCGGGCGGATGCCATGCAGGATTCATGATTTTTCGCGCAACTTTGGTTTTCCCCAGCGGTGTCTTCCAATCCTGCCTGCCAACACCATGCGCATAAGACATAACCTGCCGAGGCGTCTCACCCTTTTTAGTCGGCGGGTAATAATACATGCGGTATTCGGAAATATTTAAGGTAATTCCATTATGAGGCGAATCCGGCAAAATACGTCTTGTTGGATAAGCGAACAATCTCACCTTTTCTGACCAGCCAGCGATCAACATCCGGGTTCAACCTGACGATTTCCGTTTGCCCCAGAAGAAAGCGGCGCGCCACATCCAATAAAGTTTCGTCCTGATCTGCGCGGGTTAACGCCATTCCGTCAGGATATTGAGTGATTACGCTATCACTACTGTTTTCCGGCATTGCATAGGTCGTAGCATTTGCATGACCGCCAATGAAGGCCAATAAGATAGTAAAAGCAAGTAGAGCGCGAATATTCATTGCGATAAATTTCTCAGAAACACAATATAAAAATAATAACTATTTTTTCAACAACCGGCATGTTTTCTGGTTGTAGGTATGGATAAATCCGCAACCCGTCGGCAATACCAAGCCAATCACTCAAGATCTACCAATCTAAAAAAACCTCTTATACTATCATGTAAGGCTAACTCAAGCATAATTTTGCTGATTTCATGGACTTATTTTGGGAATTATCGCTATTGCCCCTATAATTCTGGCGAATATAGCGTATTACCCATTTCAACCTAATAACAAGAGACCTCCCCATGTCCATGCAAATTTTTCGCAGCAAACACGTTACTTCGGATGATGACGCAGGCAGCGGCCTAAAACGTTGCCTGTCTAAATGGGATCTGGCCTTTCTCGGCATCGGCGCAATTATCGGCACCGGCATTTTTGTGCTAACCGGCAGTTGCCGCCGCCACCCAGTCCGGGCCTGCCGTAATGCTGTCATTCGTAATCGCCGGACTTGCCTGCGCTTTCGCCGCCTTGTCTTATGCGGAATTATCCGCCTCGGTCGGCGGCTGCGGCAGCGCTTATGGCTACAGCTATGTGGCTTTCGGTGAAATATTCGCCTTTATTATCGGCTGGGACTTGCTGCTGGAATACAGTCTTGCCGTAGCGACCGTCGCCAACGGCTGGTCCGGCTATTTCAACAACGCACTGACAGCCATCGGCATACCGTTGCCGGAGATGCTGACCAAAGCCCCCAAACTCGGCGGCCTGATCAACCTGCCCGCAACCGCCATTATTTTGATATTGATGATGCTGTTGATCATCGGCGTAAAACACAGCGCTAAAGTCAACAACGCAATGGTGTTTGTCAAACTGCTGACCATCACCGTCTTTATCGCTGTTGCCGCGTTCAACGTCCACCCGGAAAACTGGCATCCGTTCATGCCGTTCGGCTGGTTCCAAACCCTGCCTGACGGCAAAACCACCGGCGTTCTGGCGGGTGCATCGCTGGTATTTTTCGCCTACGTCGGCTTCGATGCGGTGTCCACCGCCGCCGAGGAAGCCAGCAATCCACAACGCGACCTGCCTTTCGGCATCGTCACCTCGCTGGCTTTTTGCACCGTCATCTACATTCTGGTATCCGGACTGCTGACCGGCGTCGTCAACTATACCGAACTGAATGTATCCTCACCCGTCGCTCACGCGCTGAATCTGCTCGGTTACAACTGGGCGTCGGCACTGATCTCAACTGGCGTTATTGCAGGCCTTACCACCGTCATGCTGGTGCTGTATTACGGACTGACTCGCATCATCTTCGCGATGTCCCGTGATGGCCTGCTTTCGCCGTTCTTTAGCGAAGTGAATCCCAAAACCCAAACCCCGGTACGCGTCATCGTACTCTGCGGCATCATCATGTCGATAGCCGCAGGCTTCATCCCGCTCGGCGATTTGGCCGAACTGGTCAACATCGGCACTTTGGCGGCATTTGTACTGGTGTGTTTAGGTGTGTTGGTGCTGCGCATCACCAAACCGGACATGAAACGCCCATTCCGCTCGCCGTTCAGCCCATTGTTTCCTGTACTGGGCATGCTGTCCTGCGCTGCGTTGATGGCATTTTTGCCTTCACTAACATGGCTGCGCTTTGTGATCTGGCTGGTTATTGGCTTGATTGTTTATTTTTCTTATTCTGTACAGCACAGTAAATTAGTAAGGATTGACTAGGACCGAACTAGCTTTGAAGACTTTGCCCAGCTCCGTTTTTAATGCGTAATTAACGCTTCTATATCTTTAATATCTTGTGGATGAGTTCTGACATATTGATCATGCTTTTGGTTAATGCATTGCAAATGTTCATTAATATTTTTTGATGAGATTAAAATGCCAAATTGTTCTTTACAGTTTACTTCTGATGTTACATTACCAAATAGTTGATCTAAAATAATATCCCCTAAAGAAGGCAAAAAGTGTGCGGTATCACGATACCATTTCACAGCCTTGCCTGCTTCACGAGGAACCGGCTCTGTTGAATACAAACTATAGCCTGAAAAATCGACAAGTTGGAACGGCTTCTTATGTTGTTTTATTGCCGTTCCTTCATTAATTTCAACCATTTTTCGTTTCCACAGCTCCCAATCAGGCCAAAGCCCCATCGCATTAATTACTTCCCATTGCCTGGCATGAGCGGGAGGAATAAATAAACGAAGATCTATGTTTTTTTCATAACAAAGTTCGATTATTTTTCGAAAATAATCAAACGTTTTTATTTCCTCTTTTTCAAAGGTAAACCCTTTATAAACTCGCTCTACATAGTCACGCTCAATGCCCTTAAATGAGCCTAAATCACCACCATGAAAAGTATCAAGTTTAAATCCATTAGTAAGATATATATCCTTATCTTTTCCTAAGTTAAAAACTTCCTCAAATGATTCAACTGCCGAATCAACTGATAACAGAGTAGGCAAGTAATCTTTAACAAACAGAGGGTTGGGTTGATTGTTTGCATTTACAGCCAATCGCTCCTCTTCAAATTCAATTTTTGGTTCTAATCCGGCATGAAACTGAAAAAAATCAACGCCAATAATTACCTGCTTTAATTGCGTAACTGCTGCCGTATGCTGTAAGTACCTTAATAGCTCATATTCGGTAATACCCAATAGCCCTAGATTATAAACATTATTTGAAGCAAATTTATTATTCTTTGCATCGTATTTAAAACCAAAAATCACCCTAGAAGAACCCATTAATAAAATTTCGGGTTTTTGTCTCTTAACTCCATAGGGATGAGCCATTAGCAAGTGCTTTGCGAAACCATGTCCGTTAACTTCAAGTCCATTTTTATTATATATGCGCCCATACATTGAAAATGGATCAACAATGTAAGAAAAAAAAATAACAAAAATTAAAAACGAGACGCAAATAAAAACCACATACCGACTATAAGAACGAAAATACATATTCATAAAATCAAAATTGGAAATATAAAAATTCACTCGGCCTGACTAGCCCAAGAATTGCATAAACCAACAAAAAAGAAATGCAAATAGCCCAACCAAAGGTTGGACGCCATGACATACCGGAATTCATATTGCGCAATACTATTTTACTATCAAGCACAGGTCTATATCTTCGCATGAATTGATGTGTATTTGGCATCAAGAAGGTGCAAATAATTAATAATACAAACCACAAAATATCAATAACCTTAAGGGGCGCAATTCCATCAAATATCCCAACAAAACGAACATTATGCCTAATTAACCACTCACCAATATATCCTAACTTACCACTAAGACCCTCTGGCAAAGTAAATCCACTTACTCCAACCATACCTTTCCAAATAATAACTGTCGAATCAAAATCTTTTGCTCTAAATGGAACCCAAGCCATCATAACTGCACAAAACGTCAAACACCATGAAAAAAATCTTACAAAAAAACCATGATAATCAGAAACTCCTACCAACTTACGCCAAACAGTATTAATAACCAAATAAAGTCCATGCATTGAACCCCATAAAACAAAAGTCCAACCTGCGCCATGCCATAATCCGCCAACAAACATGGTCAACAATAAATTCAATAAATGTCTAATCGATCCATTTCTACTGCCCCCTAGCGGAATATAAATATAATCCCGTAAAAAACGAGATAACGTCATATGCCATCGACGCCAAAACTCTATAATACTAGTTGATTTATAGGGTGAATTAAAATTCATTGGTAAACGTATACCAAACATATGAGCTATGCCAACCGCCATATCAGAATAGCCAGAAAAATCAAAATATAATTGAAATGAATAAGAAAACGCCCCGGCCCATGCAGAAATAAAAGTTAACGGAAAACCAGCGTCAGCCCTAGAAAATATACTTGAAACATAATCAACAGTTCCATCCGCTAATATTACTTTTTTAAATAAGCCGATGGAAAAAATAGTTACCCCTATAACAAAACTTTTATAGTTAAACTTATAAATATGATCTCTAGAAAATTGAACAATGATCTCTCTATGATGAACAATAGGACCCGCTATTAATTGAGGAAAAAAAACTACAAATAAACAATAGTTTAAAAAGCTATATTCTCTGGTTTTTCCCTTATAAGCATCTACCAAATAGGCAATTTTTTGAAACGTAAAAAATGAAATCCCAAGTGGTAAAATAATTGCCTCTAAATTAAAGTTTGTATTTAAAATCGAATTAGAAGTTGCTAGTAAAAAATTTGTATATTTATAGTACCCAAGTAAAAACAAGTCACCAGTAAGACCAAGAATTAGTAACTTTCTTGAGTGCTCTTTCATTTCATTACTTGTTATCGCAAGACCAATCGAGTAATTAAATAGAATTGAACCTAGAATTAGCCCTAAATAAGCAGGATTCCACCAACCGTAAAAAAACAATGATGCTGCAATTAACCACGAAGCAGCAATTCTATGATGCCCTCGATTTCCGATATAAAAAAAACCGATTAAAACAATAGGCAAAAATAAAAAAATAAAGGGATATGAATTAAATAACATGATCTATTTATCTGCCGTATAAAGGGTTATATTCCGAAATACAAAAAAAAACCCAAGCGTTTCGGCTTGGGTTTTTAATTTAAGAGCTTGGCAATTCCCTACTTTCGCATGACAAACTGTCACACTATCATCGGCGCTAAACGGTTTCACTTCCGAGTTCGGGATGGGATCGGGTGGTTCACGTTCGCTATGGTCACCAAGCAAACTGGTGTGGTCGGTTTGGCTTGCCTAGCTTTTGCTTGTCGCATCTGGCTAGTGTTGCTTATTCGACCGTCTTCACTGGGCAGGTTAATGCCGAGTGTTGGAAATCTGTAACGTTGTATTCTCGTTTTTTGTGTTCTTTGTTGCTTTGTTCGCGATTTTTCAGCTGTGACTAAGGCTTACTTAGTTTTACAACACTTCCAAACTGATTGGGTGTTATATGGTCAAGCCTCACGGGCAATTAGTACACGTTAGCTACGCCCATTACTGGACTTCCACACCGTGCCTATCAACGTCGTAGTCTCCGACGGCCCTTCAGGGGACTTATAGTCCCAGTGAGATCTCATCTTGGGAGGGGCTTCCCGCTTAGATGCTTTCAGCGGTTATCCTGTCCGAACATAGCTACCCGGCAATGCCACTGGCGTGACAACCGGAACACCAGAGGTTCGTCCACTCCGGTCCTCTCGTACTAGGAGCAGCTTCCCTCAAATCTCAAACGCCCACGGCAGATAGGGACCGAACTGTCTCACGACGTTCTGAACCCAGCTCGCGTACCACTTTAAATGGCGAACAGCCATACCCTTGGGACCTGCTTCAGCCCCAGGATGTGATGAGCCGACATCGAGGTGCCAAACACCGCCGTCGATATGAACTCTTGGGCGGTATCAGCCTGTTATCCCCGGAGTACCTTTTATCCGTTGAGCGATGGCCCTTCCATACAGAACCACCGGATCACTATGACCTACTTTCGTACCTGCTCGACTTGTACGTCTCGCAGTCAAGCACCCTTATGCCATTGCACTCATTGGCTGATTTCCGACCAGCCTGAGGGTACCTTCGTGCTCCTCCGTTACTCTTTGGGAGGAGACCGCCCCAGTCAAACTACCCACCATACACTGTCCCCAATCCGGATAACGGACCTAGGTTAGAACTTCGAACATACCAGGGTGGTATTTCAAGGTTGGCTCCACAAGAACTGGCGTTCCTGCTTCAAAGCCTCCCACCTATCCTACACAAATAGGTTCAAAGTCCAGTGCAAAGCTATAGTAAAGGTTCACGGGGTCTTTCCGTCTAGCCGCGGGTATACGGCATCTTCACCGCAATTTCAATTTCACTGAGTCTCGGCTGGAGACAGTGTGGCCATCGTTACGCCATTCGTGCAGGTCGGAACTTACCCGACAAGGAATTTCGCTACCTTAGGACCGTTATAGTTACGGCCGCCGTTTACTGGGGCTTCGATCAAGAGCTTCTCCGAAGATAACCCCATCAATTAACCTTCCAGCACCGGGCAGGCGTCACACCCTATACTTCCTCTTTCGAGTTTGCAGAGTGCTATGTTTTTGCTAAACAGTCGCAGCCACCATTTTATTGCAACCCCTTTCAGCTCCATCCGCGAGGGACTTCACTTACTTGGGGTGTACCTTCTCCCGAAGTTACGGTACCATTTTGCCTAGTTCCTTCAGCCGAGTTCTCTCAAGCGCCTTAGAATTCTCATCCCATCCACCTGTGTCGGTTTGGGGTACGGCCACTTGTAACCTGAAGCTTAGAGGTTTTTCTTGGAAGCATGGCATCAATCACTTCGTCGCTCCGAAGAGCAACTCGTCATCACGTCTCAGAATATAGGTTCCCGGATTTGCCTAAGAACCCTCCCTACTCGCTTAAACTGCCTATTCCAACAGACAGCTGACCTAGCCTTCTCCGTCACCCCATCGCAGTTACAACTGGTACAGGAATATTAACCTGTTTTCCATCGACTACGCCTTTCGGCCTCGCCTTAGGTACCGACTAACCCTGCGTCGATTAGCGTTGCGCAGGAAACCTTGGATTTTCGGCGTGGGGGTTTTTCACCCCCATTATCGTTACTCATGTCAGCATTCGCACTTCTGATACCTCCAGCAAACTTCTCAGTTCACCTTCGCAGGCGTACAGAACGCTCCTCTACCGCCACACTAAAAGTGTGACCCGTAGCTTCGGTACTATGCTTAGCCCCGGTAAATCTTCCGCGCAAGCCGACTCGACCAGTGAGCTATTACGCTTTCTTTAAAGGATGGCTGCTTCTAAGCCAACCTCCTGGCTGTCTGTGCCTTCTCACATCGTTTCCCACTGAGCATAGATTTTGGGACCTTAGCTGACGGTCTGGGCTGTTTCCCTTTTCACGACGGACCTTATCACCCGCCGTGTGTCTCCCGTGCTCAAACTTGTTGGTATTCGGAGTTTGCATCGGGTTGGTAAGTCGAGATGACCCCCTAGCCGAAACAGTGCTCTACCCCCAACAGTTATACACGAGGCGCTACCTAAATAGCTTTCGAGGAGAACCAGCTATCTCCGAGCTTGATTAGCCTTTCACTCCGATCCACAACTCATCCCCGGATTTTTCAACATACGTGGGTTCGGCCCTCCAGTGAGTATTACCCCACCTTCAGCCTGGTCATGGATAGATCGCCCGGTTTCGGGTCTAATCCCAGCGACTAAACGCCCTATTAAGACTCGCTTTCGCTACGCCTCCCCTATTCGGTTAAGCTTGCCACTGAGATTAAGTCGCTGACCCATTATACAAAAGGTACGCAGTCACGGAACAAGTCCGCTCCTACTGCTTGTACGCATACGGTTTCAGGATCTATTTCACTCCCCTCTCCGGGGTTCTTTTCGCCTTTCCCTCACGGTACTGGTTCACTATCGGTCAGTAAGGAGTATTTAGCCTTGGAGGATGGTCCCCCCATGTTCAGTCAAAGTTTCACGTGCTCCGACCTACTCGTTTTCACTGCACAGCGTTTTCGTGTACGGGGCTATCACCCTGTATCGCCAGACTTTCCAGACTGTTCCACTAACAACTGTACAACTTAAGGGCTAATCCCCGTTCGCTCGCCGCTACTAAGGGAATCTCGGTTGATTTCTTTTCCTCTGGGTACTTAGATGTTTCAGTTCCCCAGGTTCGCTCAATACAGCTATGTATTCACTGTAATGTGACCAGCTGATGCTGGCCGGGTTCCCCCATTCGGAAATTCTCGGATCAAAGTTAGTTTGCAAACTCCCCGAGACTTATCGCATGCTACAACGTCCTTCATCGCCTCTCACTGCCTAGGCATCCACCGTATGCGCTTATTCACTTGACCATATAACCCCAATAAGTCTGCTTGTTCACTTAGTCAGTTGAATATTGCTATTCGCTTGAATAAGTAAACGAGTGCTTCTTGTGTTATATCGATCAGCTTTCTTAATCGCTTTTTTCTGCTTTTTGAGAACTCATTCTTGTGTTCGTCGATTCCAACCGTCCATCGACTCAGTCTCTTCTGTTAATTGCTTAACACGCTCGACTTCGTTGACTTTCTGTTGTAACCTCGGTTCACTCGAACTCGTTTCGTCACTTCCTGGTTTTCTTCCAGGTTATGACGTGTTACAGATTTCCAAATTGTTAAAGAGCTATTAATGCATTTAATGCACCAATTCTATAAGGTCTTTGATGATTCTTTATTAGTTGATTTATCAACTCACCCAGAATAGAGACGTTATAGAATTGGTGGAGCTAAGCGGGATCGAACCGCTGACCCCCTGCGTGCAAGGCAGGTGCTCTCCCAGCTGAGCTATAGCCCCAGTGTTTCTTTTTCAGTCCCCTAGGCCACATCACTTTTGCCTCGCGGCAAGGTGGTGGGCCTGGGTGGACTCGAACCACCGACCTCACCCTTATCAGGGGTGCGCTCTAACCAACTGAGCTACAGGCCCTAGGCTCATACTGCTTTTGATCAAAATAATTTGTTGTGGGCACTCATGACAGCGTTTAGCTGCAATTTGTAAGGAGGTGATCCAGCCCCAGGTTCCCCTAGGGCTACCTTGTTACGACTTCACCCCAGTCATGAATCACAAAGTGGTGAGCGCCCTCCCGAAGGTTAGACTACCCACTTCTTTTGCAACCCACTCCCATGGTGTGACGGGCGGTGTGTACAAGGCCCGGGAACGTATTCACCGCGACATTCTGATTCGCGATTACTAGCGATTCCGACTTCATGGAGTCGAGTTGCAGACTCCAATCCGGACTAGGATCGGCTTTCTGGGATTTGCTTGACTTCGCAGTTTCGCAGCCCTCTGTACCGACCATTGTAGCACGTGTGTAGCCCTACCCATAAGGGCCATGATGACTTGACGTCGTCCCCACCTTCCTCCGGTTTATCACCGGCAGTCTCCCTAGAGTTCCCGACATGACCCGCTGGCAACTAAGGATAAGGGTTGCGCTCGTTACGGGACTTAACCCAACATTTCACAACACGAGCTGACGACAGCCATGCAGCACCTGTCTCAGAGTTCCCGAAGGCACTCTACTATCTCTAACAGATTCTCTGGATGTCAAGGGTAGGTAAGGTTCTTCGCGTTGCATCGAATTAAACCACATGCTCCACCGCTTGTGCGGGCCCCCGTCAATTCATTTGAGTTTTAACCTTGCGGCCGTACTCCCCAGGCGGTCGACTTAATGCGTTAGCTGCGCCACTAATCCTGTAAATAGGACCAACGGCTAGTCGACATCGTTTACGGCGTGGACTACCAGGGTATCTAATCCTGTTTGCTACCCACGCTTTCGTACCTCAGCGTCAGTTCTAGTCCAGGGAGTCGCCTTCGCCACTGGTGTTCCTTCAGATATCTACGCATTTCACCGCTACACCTGAAATTCCACTCCCCTCTACTAAACTCTAGTCCGCCAGTTTCAAATGCCGTTCCCAGGTTGAGCCCAGGGCTTTCACATCTGACTTAACGAACCGCCTACGCACGCTTTACGCCCAGTAATTCCGATTAACGCTTGCACCCTCCGTATTACCGCGGCTGCTGGCACGGAGTTAGCCGGTGCTTCTTCTAAAGGTAATGTCAAGCTACCGGGTATTGACCGGTAGGTTTTCCTCCCAATTGAAAGTGCTTTACAACCC